>CAVRLH010000006.1:0-249539 GCA_963721925.1 uncultured Actinomycetota bacterium
GCCGTCGCCCGGGTAGAGATCGGTCGCCCGCGCCGCCGTCGCCGTCGCGTGGATCGGCGAGATCCCCGAGGTGGAGATGACGTAATGGCGGGCCCCCTTGACCGAGGTCCACGTCAGGTCAACGGTGCGGGAGTCGACCGCGACGGCTGAGGTGATCCGTGGCGGCGCGGGCGGCGCCTTGGCGGGCAGCGCAGGAGCGGTGGAGGCGGCCCCCGGCGCAACCCACGAGGGCATGCCTCTCGCGACACGGCCCGATCACCTATCGTCACGCGCAGGGTGACCCAGCACGGGATCCTTCGCGACATGGCGGGCATAGACTTGCCGTATGCGGGCCGTCGTGATCTACGAGTCAATGTTCGGCGACAACCAGCAGGTGGCGCGGGCCCTCGCGGCTGGGCTGGTCGAGGCGGGGGTTGCAGCCGAGGCGATCGAGGTGGGTACCGCCCCGACTGCGATCGGCTCGGACGTCGACCTCCTCGTCGTTGGGTCGCCCAACCACGCCTGGAGCATGCCGAGACCCAACACTCGTGAGAGCGCCGAGGCCAAGGCGGACATCCCACTGGTCAGTCAGGGGATTGGGGTGCGCGAGTGGCTCGGGAGCGCCTCCCTCATCCCCGGGCTGCGGACGGTCGCCTATGACACCCGCGGCTCGCATCCCAAGGCCGTAGTGGCGATGGACCATGCTTCGAGGAGCATCGAGAAGGGCTTGGCGAAACTCGGAGGGACGCGCCTGGTGCCCGCCGAGCACTTCAGCGTGGCGGGCATGAAGGGCCCGCTGGAGTCGGGCGAACCTGAGCGCGCGCACGCCTGGGGCGTGACCTTGGCCGGCCTGCTGACGGGCTAAAGCAGGACGGCTTCAGGTGCCAAACCGAATCCTCATCGCTGCGACTCGTGGGGCAGCGGGACCGTGTTCTCGCTGCATGCTTGTGCTCGCGGCCGATGTTGAGCCAGGAGGAGAGGCACTATGAATGGCGATGGCAGTGTGAGCATGTCCGAGTGGCGTCCCGCCATGCTCGTGGGGTCTTGGATCGCGCTCACGCTGACGGGCGTTACGGTCGTCACGTTCGCGCTGGCGCTGACGGCTGTCCCCGAGGACGTCCCCTATCCGTTCACGAGCGACGTCATCGCTGCTCAGTGGCCCGGGGACTACGTGTGGATGTATCCGGCCATGCTGCTGATGCTCCTCTTCGTCGCCTTGGTCGCGTCAGTTCATCTCTACGCTCCCCCGACGCGAAAGATCTTCAGCCTGCTCGGGCTGTGCGTCGCGAGCGTCGCTGCCGCGGTCCTGCTCATCGACTACTTCATCCAGGTCACTGTGGTGCCGGTGAGCCTCGAGAAGGGGCAGCTCGATGGTTGGGCGATGCTGACCATGTACAACCCATACGGTGTCTTCATCGCGCTTGAGGAGCTCGGATACCTCCTGATGAGCCTCGCGCTGGCGCTTCTCGCTCCGGTGTTCGTAGGGAGGAACAGGGTCGAGCGGGCGATCCGTTGGGTGCTCCTGCTGAACTTCTCAGCAGTGGTCGGGGCGCTCGTGGCCGTGTCGTTGCTATACGGCATGGACAGGAGAGTTGTCTTCGAGCTCATCGTGATCTCGATCGTTTGGTTGACGCTCATCGTCGCCGGACCGCTTGTCGCGGCCGTGTTGCGGCGCGCCACTGTCAACTCCTGACAAGCCAAAGGCGCGCCTCCGGGCAGAAGCGGGCTGCGTTCCGCAAGACGAACCGCCTACGGGGCGACACTCCGGGCGACATGCCCACGTAGCGCCTCAGCGGCGCGGTCCGCGTCATCGGCGGTGTTGTAGATGTGGAAGCTCAGACGCAGTCGACCTGCGCGGTGGCTTGCGACGATCTGAGCCTCGGTGAGGCGTTCGCCCGCCTGGGGTCCGACGTCGAGGCTGAGGATGGCGCTGTCACCGGGGGGCAGCCCGATGTTTGCCCGGAAGCGGTTGGCGAGCCCGAGAGCGTGCTCGTGCAGGGCGTGTCTGCCGATACGGGTAAGCAGCTCAAGTGCGGGGGCCTGGCCGACCCAGGAGTGCCAGGCCGGGGACACGTCGAAGCGGCGGGCACCGGCGGCCAGGCGCAGGGGGCCGCCGTAGATGCTTGTCCACGGGTCGTGCCCGGCGTACCAGCCTGCGGTGTGCGGGACCACGCTGTCGGCCAGGTCGGGTTGGACGGTGAAGAAGGCGGTGCCGCGGGGTGCGAGCAGCCATTTGTAGCCGCCGCCGGTGGTGTAGGCGAAGCGCCCGGCGTCGATCGGTAGCCAGCCCACGGCTTGAGTGGTGTCGAGCAGCACCTGGGTCCCAGTCGCTGCGCACGCCTGTTCCAGGGCGTCGAGATCGGCGAGCTGGCCATCGGCGGACTGCACGGCTGAGACCGACACCAGCGCCGTGTTGGCGGTCACTGCGTCGGCCAGGTGCTCCAGTGGGACTTCCCGAACGGTGATGCCCCGTCCGGCCTGCGCCAAGAATGGAAAGACGATGCTTGTGAACTCCCCCGGCGGCGTCAGGACCTCACTGCGATCGGGCAGGCCGGCAGCGATCAAGCCTGCGAACACGCTGACCTGGCTGCCCACGGCAACATCAGCTGCATCGACTCCAACCAGCCGCGCGTAGGCACCCCGAGAGGCGTCGAGCGGAGCGTCGTAGTCCGGCGGATTGGCCCGGCCGTACTGCCAGTCCGCCAACACCTCACGCAGCGCACTCAGGGCGCTGCGCGGCGGCAATCCGAGGGAGGCGGTGTTGAGATAGATGCCCTCGGCCTGGAACTGCTCGTGGGCAACCGCTGCCACTACCCGAGCACCGGAGCCAACCCCGTCATCGGAAGTCATGGCGTCACTCTCTCGCAACGGACGCGGACCTGGTTCCACGGCCACCCTTCGGCGCGTCATGTCCGTAGGCCGATCCCCAATCGACCCCGAATTGCCCCTGGCGGTGGGGTACTGACGGGCGGGCGCAACTGCTCCTCCGGCGATCGGCCCTACCTGGAGGAGAAGGACCAAGGGCACTGACCGGTGCGGGCGGGGCCACCTAGCGCTAGCGTCGAGCACGGGCGACGGCGTGACCCAGTTCCGGTTGAGGCTGATCGTCCATCAGTGTGGACGGAGACACACCATGGCCGACGTTGACGAGGCGACCGTGCGGAGTGACGCACGGCAGTGGCGCGGGCTCCTCGTCACCGGGGCGTGGTGCGCCTTCGCGAGTGTCGTCATGATCGTTGTGCAGATCCCCATCTATGTCGTCTGGCCACCGCCTGAGACGGCGGAGGGGTTCTTCGAGCTGCTGCTGGACAACCCGGTGCTGGGCCTGGTCTCCCTGGACGTGTTGTACGTCGTCTCGAACGCCGTGATGTACCTGGTCTATCTCGCGCTGGCCGTCGTGCTGTGGAGGGTCAGCCGGTCGGCCGTCATGATCGCGGTGGCGTTCTGCGTCGTCGGGATAGCCGCCTTCATGAGCAGTTCGCGCCCGGTCGAGATGCTCTCCCTCGCCCATGCCTACGCCGACGCGGACGCCGAGACCCGCACCGCCTTGCTGGCGACCGGAGACGGCATGATGGCGACGTGGGCGGGCACGGGCTATGACATCTATTACTACTTCACTTTCGTGACCTTGGCGGTCCTGGCCGTTCTCATGCTGCGATCCTCGATCTTCAGCCGAGCCACGGCGGTGTGGGGCCTGGTGAGCGCCGCGCTCATGACAATCCCGACCAACTTCGGAACAATCGGCATGGTGTTCGCGATCGCGTCGTTGGTGCCGTTCTCGGTGTTCGCCGTCCTGGTCGGGAAACGCCTGCTGGAGCTCGCAAGCCCAGAGAATCCCACGACGGTCACATAGGGTTCACCAGATCGGGAAGCGGGCAGGTCGGACCGCGAACACTTACCCTGACCCAGGGCTTGCTGTGGCGTGCGTCCCAGACATGGGACAGCTTGCGGCGATTGCACGGCACAGCGACTCCATCGCGGTCGAGATCGTTGCCGTCGCCGACTGGGGAACCACACCCGCAGCGACCCGGGTGCGGTCCGTGAGGCCCGTTATCGACGTCGCCCGGCGCGCGCTGATCGACGGCGCCCTGGTGAAACTCGAGTACACGGAGGTCCACGTGGCCCTCGGCGCTCTACGCGAGGCCATGAACCCCGACTAGTGGAAGCCACTCCCGGAGACCCTCAACGTTGCTGACCTGTCTGACCTGACAGCACCGAAGAGCCGCAGTCCCAACGCCGGCGGTCTGGACGGAGGAAGGTCAGCTGGCCGGGTGCAGCGCGTTGACATAGGACACCAGGTCCTCGGTTCGAACCCTGCGACAGCCGTCAACCTTGACCGCCGGGAGAGCGCCCGACGCGATGAGCCCGTTGAGCTTCGCTCGGCTCACGCCCAACAACGCGGCCGCTTGGGCACCTTCACAAGCAGCGCGTCCATGGTCGACTCCCTTCATCCGTCCGACTGCACCTGTGAGCCGTATACGGAATAGCAACGAGCCATGGACGACATCGGACAACGATGGGCCGGTGGGACCTTGCGAACAGCGAGCACACGGAGCTCACCACCACGCTCACCAGACCCCGGATCACGCCAACTCCCGTCAGCGGTGCCGACAATCGCCGACCCGACGACCGAAAAGAAGACAGAGGCGGCTTCCCGGATCTCTCCGGAAAACCGCCTCTGACCTGCTGTTTCTCTTGGTAGCGGGGGCAGTGTCCTGGTTCAGGACATAGGAAACCCATGTCTCACGACATAGGAAACCCGGTCGTCGGTTCGATGCTCGGCCATGTCGAAAGCCAGGCTGGTCATCACCGCCGTCATCATCGAGGGCCGTACCCAGGCCGAGGTCGCCGCCACCTACGGCGTCTCCAAGGGCTGGGTCTCCAAGCTGATCGCCCGCTACAACGCCGAGGGCGATGCCGCGTTCGAACCACGATCCCGACGACCCAAGACCTCCCCGGGTGCCCTCGACTTCGCCGTCGTGGAACTGATCCTCAAGCTCCGCAAGAAGCTGGTGACCGCCGGCCTGGACGCCGGCCCGGAGACCATCGCCTGGCACCTCGCCCACCACCATGGACACCAGGTATCAAGGTCGACCATCAGCCGTCACCTAGCTCGCGCCGGACTCGTCATCCCCGAGCCGAAGAAGAGACCGAAGTCCTCTTACATCCGGTTCGAAGCGGCGATGCCCAACGAGACCTGGCAGTCCGACTTCACCCACTACCGACTCACCCGCCCCGACGGCACCCCCGGGCCGGACATCGAGATCATCAGCTGGCTCGACGACTGCACCCGCTACGCCTTGCACGTCACCGCACACCACCGGATCACCGCGCCGATCGTGACCGCGACCTTCCGCCAATCCCTTGCCCGGCACGGGATCCCGGCCTCCACGCTCACCGACAACGGCATGGTCTACACCGCCCGCTTCGCTGGCGGCCGCGGCGGACGCAACACGTTCGAGAACGAACTCAGGCGCCTGCACGTGGTCCAGAAAAACTCCCGCCCATCCCACCCCACCACCTGCGGGAAGGTCGAACGCTTCCAGCAGACGATGAAGAAGTGGCTCCGGGCGCAGCCTGATCAACCGACCACGATCACCGAGCTCCAAACACTGATCGACGCCTTCCTCGAGGAGTACAACCACCACCGACCGCACCGCTCCCTGCCCCACCGCGCCACACCGGCCGCCCGCTACGACACCATGCCGAAAGCACTGCCCGGCAACTCCCGCGACCCCGATACCCACGACCGGATCCGTCACGACCGGGTCGACAAGGCAGGCTCGGTGACCGTCCGCCACAGCGGCCGGCTGCACCACATCGGGATCGGTCGGACCTACGAGGGAACCTGCGTCATCCTGCTCGTCCAGGACCTCAACATCCACGTGGTCAACGCCATCACCGGCGAGCTCATCCGTGAGCTGACACTGAACCCACACGTCGACTACCAGCCGACCGGAGCACCCAAAGGACCCACCCGACCACCCCAGAAATGACCACTGCCGGACCCACAGTTGCAGGTCCGGCAGTTTCCGATGTCCTGAGACATCACACTTGTAGCGGGGGCAGGATTTGAACCTGCGACCTCTGGGTTATGAGCCCAGCGAGCTACCGAACTGCTCCACCCCGCGTCGCTGAACAGAACATTACAGGCACGTTCTGCGGCTCCCAAATCGGGGTGGGACGCGGCTCAGCCCGCGAGGTTCACGGCCTCCTCGATGAGCGCGCGGCCCTCCTCCATCAGCCGTGCCCACTTGACCGTGTTGCCTGCGGCCTGGGCCACATCGGCCGCGGCGAACTTGTTCTCGGCCTGGCGGAGCAGGTCGCGGATCTGGGCCTCGACATCGCCGGAGGGCGGCTCGGTCGGCGTCTCCGTGGGCGTCGCGGTGGGGCTCGCCTCCTCGGTCGGAGTCGGCTCCGTGGTGGGTTCCGCGGTCGGGTCGGTCCCCCCGCCGCCGCCGACGTTGAGCGAGTCGGCGATGGCGTCACGCAGCGTCGTACCGATGCCGACACTGCCCTCGTAGGAGACGAGCACGAAGCGCAGGATGGGGAAGTTCGACTCGCCGTCGCGACGGGTGTAGACCGGCTGGACGTACATGAAGCTGTCCCCCACCGGCAGCGTCAGCAGGTTGCCGGGCACGCGGTCGGCATCACCCGTCGTGTAGGGCAGGAGTGCCTGGCTGACGTCCTCGTTGGTGGCGAACGTGTTGGCGATCTGGAGCGGTCCGCCGGTGGGCTCGTTGGGCAGCTCCAGCACGGAGACCTGGCCGAAGTCGTCGCTCGTCGCGTCACTGTTGACGGCCATGTAGGCAGCCAGGTTGTTCTCCTTGTCGCGCGGGACGTAGACCGACGTCAGCGACCAGGTCTCGCCACCCCCGGTGTCCGTGAACAGGCGGTACGGCGGCTGCAGACGGCTGGTGAGCTGCGGGTCGCTGGGCACCTCCCAGCGGCTCGACCCCTCGAACCAGGCGGACGCGGACGTCTCGTGGTAGCGCTGGAACTGGTAGCGCTGGGTCTTGAAGAGGTCCTCGGGGTAGCGCAGGTGCGCCCTCAGCTCGTCGGAGATCTCGTCCTTGGCCTTGACCACGTCGGGGAAGACAGCCGACCAGGCCTTGAGGATCGGGTCCTCCTCGTCCCAGGCGTAGAGCGAGACCGTGCCGTTGTAGGCGTCGACCGTGGCCTTGACGGAGTTGCGGAGATAGTTGATCTCGTCGGTCGGCAGCGTCTGGAAGCCGGTGGTCTGCTGCAGCGAGTCGTCGGTCATCGTCTCGAGCGACTCCCGCTGCGAGAGCGGGAACTTGTCGGTGACGGTGTAGCCGTCGAGGATCCACTGGATCTTGCCGTCGATGACGGCGGGGTAGGGATCGGAGTCCACGGTCAGCCAGGGCGCGACCTTCTCGACCATCTGCCTGGGGTCGCGGTCGTAGAGGATCTTGGAGTTGTCGTGGACGCGGCTGGACAGGAGCAGGTTCGGCTCGCTGAACTTCACCGCGTAGAGCAGCTGGTTGGCGAGGCCGCCGATCGGGACCCCCGCATCGCCGTCGTACGTCGTTGCGATGTCCTCCTCGCTGCGGTCGCCCTTGGGCAGGTCGAACTCCACCGCTCCGCCGTCAGGGTTCTGTCCGACGATGCTGTAGGACGGGCTCTGCTCCCCGAAGTAGACACGGGTCTCGTAGCCGTCGGGGCCGGCGAGCTGCGTGAGCGCGTCCTCGTCCGCCTCCTGGCCCTCGGCCCACACGATGCCGCTCTGCTGGACCTGGTCGTCCTCGGGGCGCTGGTTGGCGTACGCCGCGATGACGCCGTTGCCGTGGGTGTAGGCGGTGTGGAGGTTCGACCAGTTCTGGTCGCCCTCGGCCAGGCCGCTCTGGTCGAGCTCGCGCACGCCGAGCACCACGGCGCGGTCCTTGCCGCCGAGCTCGTAGCGGTCCACGTCGAGCACGTCGGACACGGAGTAGTAGGCACGGACCTGCTGCTGCTGCTCGAAGATCTCACTGACGATCTGCGGGTCGACCAGCGGAATGCCCTCGGTCAACCCGTCCAGGGCCTGCAACCGGGCGTCGGCGACGACAGCGGTGCCCGCCACGCCCCTGACGTCGATCTGGTCGAGCTGGTAGGCCGCCCTCGTCGCCTCGATGTTGGCCTTGATGTAGGGACCCTCACGGTCGGGCACGTTGGGGTTGACCCGGATCGCCTGGACGACGGACGGCACGATCAGTCCGAGGATGATCGCCGACAGTGCGAAGAGCGCGACGCCGACCGAGGGGAGCAGCCAGGTACGTCGCCAGATGTTGGCGAGGAAGATGACGGCGCACACCAGGGCGATGCCGGCCAGGATCTCCTTGGCGGGCAGCACGGCCTTGTCCTCGGTGTAACCCATGCCGGTGAAGATGGAGCCGTCGTCGGTCACCAGGTCGAACCGGTCGAGCCAGTAGTCCACCGCCTTGGCGATGACGAACAACGCCAGGAGCGCCGAGATCTGGATCTGGGCTGCGCTGGTGACGCGCTCGCCGGGGCGCGACGAGAGGCGGATGCCGCCGAAGAGGTAGTTGATCAGGAGGGTCGCCATCAGGCCGACCACCGCGAGCGCCATGGCGTAGTCGACGAGGTAGTGCCACCACGGCAGGTCGAAGACGTAGAAGCCCGCGTCCTTCCCGAAGTAGGGGTCGTCGGTGCCGAAGCTCTGGCTGTGGCGCCACAGCGAGTAGCTGCGCCACTGACCCGTCGCCGACGCCCCCGCGAACAGGCCCATCGCGATCGACGCCGCGGCGATCACCCAGCTCATGCGAGGCACGAGCAGCTCGCGATAACGGTCGAGCCCGTCGTCGGGCTGGCCGGGCATGCCGGGCCAGAAGACCGGGCGGAACCGGTAGGCCATCGCCATGCTGAGCGCCACCGTCGCCGCCATCAGCCCGGCGAAGACGAGGAAGAGCCCCAGCTTCGTGAGCAGGAGGGTCGTGAAGACCTGGGTGTAGCCGAACGAGCTGAACCACAGGCGCTCGGTCCAGAAGGACGCGAACCCGCTGAGCAGCATGAAGCCGAACACCAGGATGATCGCGGTCGTGATCAGGGCCCGGGGGCGCTTGGGCGGGGTCGCCGCTGCCGCCGGTCTGGGCGCGGGCCGTGACGGTCCGTCGAAGGGGTTGCTCATGCCTGTCCCGTTCCAGGGTCGGTCGACCCTTGGTCAAAGGTCGCGTGGAGTAGCTCGAGAAGTCCCGGGACGAGCCCGGTGCCGTCGACGACCGACAGCTCGTCGTCGTGGGCCCGCAGCCTCAGTGCACAGTACGACGCCCCGGCGCGCGTCGCCCCGGCCACCATCCGGACCTCCTGGCGGTCGGGGTGCTCGCGGGCGAAGCGTTCGGCCTCGGCGGCGTCGGCGGGGATCTCGTCGTCAACTGCCGGCGGCAGGACGAGTCGTTCGATGACGGCCGCACAACCGGCGACGCTCTCGGGCCAGACGATGGACTGGAGCGCCGCCTCGAGCTGCTGCCCCGGGGGCAGGCCGTCCTGCTCGATCGGTGTGAACGAGCCTTCGTCTCCGGGACCGTCGATCGACATCGCGGCCGCCAGTGCCGGCTCCTGTGCCACCAGCTCGCCGGTGTCGACGAGTGCGTAGAGGCGTGCCGGCTGGTCCCAGCCCTCGGCGGCGACGTGCGCCTCGATCTCGAGCACGGCTGTGGCCAGCGCGGGGTCCTCCGGCAGCGCCGGCACCTCGGGCGTCTCTGGCATCTCTGGCATCTCGGTGGTCATGACGACGTGTCCTCGCAGGTAGGGAGATCGGTGTCGGGGTCGGCGGCCCAGTCCTCGACGATGCCGCGTGCCTGGTGCATGGTCGTCACCCGGGCCAGGCGCATGCCCTCGGGGTCCACTCCCCCGATGCCGTCGCAGTTGTCGGCCGGCACCAGGAAGAGGTCGGCGCCGGCGTCGCGGGATGCCGCGATCTTCTGCTGGATGCCGCCGATCGGCCCGACCTTGCCCCTCGCGGTGATCGTGCCGGTGCCGGCGATGTCCGTGCCGCCGCTCAGCGACCCGGGGGTCAGGGTGTCGTAGATCGCCAGCGACATCATCAGCCCGGCGCTCGGGCCGCCGATGCCTTCCCCGATGTTGACGGTGACGTCGAAGGGAAAGTCGTAGCCGACGCCGGGGGTGATCCCGACCCGCTTGTCGCCGTCGATGTCGGCAGGGGTGACGGAGACGGTGACGCGCTTGCCACCACGTCGTACGACGATGGGCAGCGGTTGGTCGACCGGCGCCTCGTCGACGGCGTCGATCACGTCCTGGGCGTCGGTGATCTCGGTGTCGCCGACCTTCAGCAGGATGTCGCGCACCTTGAGCCTGCCGTCCGCGGGCAGGTCGGGACTCACGTCGAGCACCTCGACGACCGTGCCGACCTCGGTGCCCAGCTCGGTGAGCGCGGCGGCGACCGCGGTGTCCTGGGAGGACACCATCGCCACCGACGACTCGCGGTCGTTGGACTCGTCGGTCTCCTCGGGCGCGTAGACCGAGGAGCGCGGCCAGACTGCGGCGTCGGGGTCGAAGTAGGCGCGCAGCAGCTCGGGCAGCGTGACGTTGTCCTCGGGCTGGCTGACGTAGACGGTGGTGAGGCGCAGCTCGCCGTCGTCGTAGTAGGCCTGGTGTCCGGTGACCTGCACGTTCTCGGTGTCACCTTGCTCGGCGAGGATGTCGACGGTCGGCCCGGGGTAGTAGGTGACGTAGGGCAGGGGCAGGAATCCCGCTGCCCCCCACAGCACAGCCAGCAGGGTGAGCGCGATGAGCCCCGCCCTGGTCCGCTGAGTCATGGACCAACCCTCTCAAACGCGCGCAACTACGACGCGCGACGGGTGGTGTCCGTGCCCTCACGGGAGTGGCTGGGGCGTACGGCGATGCCGGTGCTCCGGTCGCGAGCCGTCCTCGGTCCGCGCGGTCGGCCGGTCGGGAGGTCCTTGGCGAGGGCCTTGGCCAGTCGCTCGACAGCGACGTCCCGGTCGACCTCACCGCGGCCGTCGCGACTCACCCAGCTCACCCACGCCATGGCCGCAGCCGTGACGACGGCGGACGGCACGAGCCAGAGCAGGATCTCCACGGACCGAGCCTAGGGCCGCGTCACCGCGCGGCCCGGCAGGCGCTACGGCGTGCCGACCCACTCCTCGGTCCCGTCGCCGAAGACCTGGTGCTTCCAGATCGGCACCTCGGCCTTGAGCGTGTCGATCAGGTCGCGCGACGCGGCGAACGCGTCTCCACGGTGGGCGGCGGTCGTGGCGACGACGACAGCGAGGTCGCCGATCTCGAGAGGGCCTACCCGGTGCACGGCGGCCACCCCTCGGACGTCGTGGTCCTGCGCCACTCGCCGGCAGACGTCGGTCAGCCGCGCCAGCGCCGTCGGGTGGGCCGAGTAGTCGAGTGCGGTGACGTCCAGGCCGTTGTCGTGGTCGCGGACCTGCCCGATGAAGAGCGTGAGTCCGCCGGCACCCGCGTCGCCGAGCGAGTCGACCACCTCGCCGACGTCGAGGGGGGTGTCGCGGATGTCGACGAGGCGCACAGGGTCACTCACGGTGAGGAGTCTAGGCGCGCCCCTATGCAGGATGGGTACCGTTGGTGCCATGAGTGACACCCCCGGAGGCCCCACCCCACCCGGCGATGGCCCCGACGACAACAACCCCTTCAAGGGCACCCCGTTCGAGCAGATCTTCAACAACCTCGGCGGCTTCGGTGCCGGCGGTGGCATGCCCGACCTCAACGCCCTGATGTCCCAGATGCAGTCGCTGTTCACGACCCATGACGGTCCGGTCGACTGGCAGAGCGTCACCGACCTGGCGCGACGCACGGCGGCGCAGGAGCCCGACCCGACGCCGAGCGCGGCGCAGTCCGGCGCGATCGGCGACGCCGTACGCCTGGCCGACCACTGGCTCGACACCACCACCGGCTTCCCCTCCGGCGTCAGCACCACCGCCGCCTGGTCGCGCGCCGACTGGATCGTGGAGACCACCGACGTCTGGAAGGTGCTGGTCGAGCCGATCGCCGGCTCCGCCACCCAGGCACTGGGCCAGGCGCTGCCCGAGGAGATGCGGCAGCTCGCCGGCCCGCTCCTCGCGATGCTCGGCAAGGCCAGCGGCGCCATGGTCGCCAACCAGGTCGGCAGCGGCCTGGGTGCGCTGGCGGGTGACGTGCTCAGCGCCTCCGACATCGGCCTCCCCCTGGGGCCGATCGGCAAGGCGGCGCTGCTGCCGACCAACGTCGCGGCCTTCGCCGAGGAGATTTCCGACGTCTCCGCGGACGACGTGCTGCTCTACCTCGCGCTGCGCGAGGCCGCCCACCAGCGACTCTTCGCCGGCGTGCCGTGGCTGCGCGACCACCTCATCGGTGCGGTCGCGGAGTACGGCGCGGGCATGGACTACGACACCTCCGGGATGGAGGCCAAGCTCCGCGACCTCGACATGTCCAACCCCGCGGCCATGCAGGAGGCCCTCTCCGGCGGGCTCTTCGACCCCGAGCCCTCCCCCGCCCAGAAGGCCGCCCTGGAGAAGCTCGAGATCACCCTCGCCCTCGTCGAGGGCTGGGTCGACGAGGTCGTGGGCCAGGCGACCGCCGAGCGGATGCCGGCCGCCGCCAAGATGATGGAGACCGTACGCCGTCGGCGCGCCGCCGGCGGCCCCGCCGAGCAGACCTTCGCCACCCTGGTCGGCCTCGAGCTGCGGCCCCGTCGGCTGCGCGACGCCTCGACCCTGTGGGGCTCGCTGCGCAGTCGCCAGGGTGCCGAGGGACGTGACGGCGTGTGGATGTCTCCCCACCTGCTGCCGACCGCGGCCGACCTCGACGACCCGCTGAGCTTCCGCGAGGACTCGGTGGCCGCCGGGGAGCTGTCCCCCGAGGAGTTCGACGCCGGTCTGCGGGACCTGCTCGACGGCGACGGCGGCGACCGGCCCACCGAGTGAGCCTGCACGCCGACGCCCGGGCCACGCTGGCCGGGTGGAACCCGCCGACCGTGCGCGACCGCGAGCTGAGGGAGCGGTTCCTCGCGCACCTCGACACCGAGCCAGGTGCGATGACCCGCCAGTGCCTGCCCGACCACCTCACGGCCGGCACGATCGTGCTGACGCCGGAGGCGGACGCCGTGCTGCTCAACCACCACCGCAAGGCGGGCGTCTGGTTGGCGTTCGGTGGCCACTGCGAGCCAGGCGACACGACCCTGGCCGGAGTCGCCCTGCGCGAGGCCCACGAGGAGTCGGGGGTCAGCGGGCTCGACTTCGATGCGGTGCCCCTCAACCTCGACGAGCACGCGGTGGAGTTCTGCTCCCCCGGCACGACCGTGCACCACCTCGACGTCCGCTTCGTCGCCACGGCGCGCCGCGACGGCCATCACCAGGCCAGCGAGGAGTCACACGACGTCAGGTGGTGGCCGATCGACGGGCTGCCGCCGATGTACGACGACATGCTGCGGCTGATCGACGCCGCGGTCTCGCGACTGCATCCTCAGGGGTCCTCGTCGCCACCGGGCGGGGGCTCCATGCGCGCCGCGGCGGAGTAGCCCTCGAGGTAGCCCTTGGCCTTCTCGGCCCGCGGGTAGCGCTCGACCCAGGCCCAGAACTCCGGGGTGTGCCCCGCCTCGAGCAGGTGGGCGAGCTCGTGCACGAGGACGTAGTCGACCACCCACGCCGGCACCTGCTGAAGACGTGCGCTCAGCCGGATCGACCGGTCGCCCGGGGTGCAGGACCCCCAGCGGGCGTTCTGGTTGGTGACCCACCGGACCGACGCGGGCTCGGCCAGGCCGCCGAGGTAGAGGTCGCTCAGCCGCCTGGCCCTGGCTGCCAGGTCGTCGTCGGAGCGGTGCTTGCGGCGCTCCTGACGCTGGATCCGGGCGACCATGTCGGTCACCCAGGTCGCCTCGTCGCGCTTGCTCATGCTGGCCGGGATGAGCACGATGATGCGGTCGCCCTCGCGGTAGGCCGAGACCGTACGACGCCGCCGACGGGAGCGGCGTACCTCCACCTCGGGCGGGGTCTCGGCGGCAGGGCTCATGGAGGAAATCTAGCCGTCACAGCCGCGTGGCGGCCCACTCCACCAGTCGGTCGCGCTGCCACGTGTTGACGATGCGGTCCGGCTCGATGCCCGCCTCCTGGGCCCGCGCGCAGCCGTAGTCGAGCATGTCGAGCTGGCCCGGCGCGTGCGCGTCGGAGTCGATGGAGAACAGACAACCCAGGTCGCGCGCGAGCTCGAGCAGCGGCGTCGGCGGGTCACGACGCTCGGGTCGCGAGTTGATCTCGACCGCCACCCCCTCGTCGGCACAGGCCGTGAAGACGGCTCGTGCGTCGAACTGGCTCTGCGGCCGCACGCCACGGTTGCCGGTGACCAGCCGGCCGGTGCAGTGGCCGAGCACGTTGGTGTGCGGGTTGCGCACCGCGCCGATCATCCGCCGGGTCATCGACGCTGCCTCCATCTTGAGCTTGGAGTGGACGCTGGCCACGCGCAGGTCGAGCCGGCCGAGCATCTCGTCGGTCTGGTCGAGCGAGCCGTCGTCGAGGATGTCGACCTCGATCCCCTTCAGCAGGGTGAACGAGTCACCGAGGTGGGCATTGACGGCTTCGATCACGCCGAGCTGGCGGCTCAGTCGCTCGGCGCTGAGGCCACGCGCGACCTTGAGCCGCGGGCTGTGGTCGGTGAGGACGAGGTAGTCGTGACCCAGCTCCACCGCCGTCATGGCCATCTCCTCCAGCGGCGACCCGCCGTCGGACCAGTCGGAGTGGGAGTGGAGGTCCCCGCGCAGCCGCTCGCGCAGCTCACGGCCTCCCGGGGCCAGCGGGCCGGCGGTCTTCTCGAGCGCGGCCAGGCGCTCGGGTACGACGCCGCGGCAGGCATCGGTGATGACGGCTGCGGTGCTGGGACCGATGCCGGTGAGCTCGGTCAGGGTGCCACGCTCCGCACGCGCCAGCACCTCGTCCTCGGGCAGCGGCAGGATCGTGCGCGCCGCGTTGCGGAACGCCTCGATCCGGCGCGACTCCTCGCGCTGGCGCTCCATGAGGAAGGCGATGCGCCGCAGCGCGGCCACCGGCCCACCGGTGAAGCCCGTCATCGGATCAGTGCCCCAGGAAGTGTGCGGCGCGCTTCTCGCGGGCGGCGGCGATGCCCTCCTGGAGGTCCTGGGTCGCCAGCGTGATCGGCTGCGCCAGCGCCTCCCACTGGAGCGCGGACTCGAAGTCGGCATGTCCCCCGTCGGCCAGCGCGATCTTGGTCAGCCGGGCGGC
The DNA here is from genome assembly GCA_963721925.1 of uncultured Actinomycetota bacterium. GTDB lineage: Bacteria > Actinomycetota > Actinomycetes > Propionibacteriales > Nocardioidaceae > Nocardioides. The sequence continues at coordinate 15,216 of CAVRLH010000006.1, forward strand.
GATCGGAGCCGTCGAGGCGATCCCCGCGGCCGTGTCGAGCACGTCGTCGAGGAACGCGTCGGGATCGATCACCCGCGAGACCAGGCCCAGACGGAGCGCCTCGTCGGCCTCCACCACCCGGCCGGTCAGCAGCAGGTCACGGGCGTGGGCCGGGCCGACCACGTCGGGCAGCAGCCAGGTGCCGGCCATGCCGGCGTGCATGCCGAGCTTGTTGAAGGGCACGCCGAGCTTGGCGCCGGCTGCGGCGTACCTGATGTCGCACGCCAGTGCCAGGCACAGCCCGGCACCGATGGCATGGCCGTTGACGGCCGCGATCGTGGGCACCTCCAGCCTGCGGATCGACAACCAGGCCCGGTAGAACGGCAGCATCCGCGCCCGCAGCTCGTCGACGCTGGCGTCGGGTTCGCTGGCGATCCAGCCGGTGTCGCCGCCCGAGCAGAACGCGCTCCCCGCCCCGGTGACCACGACGGCGCGGACCGACGAGTCCTGGGCCAGCTCGTCGATCGCGGCGACCCACGACGAGGTCATCTCGTCACTCATCGCGTTGCGCATGTCGGGGTTGTCGAGGGTCAGCAGCGCGACCCCGTCGGAGGGGCGCTCGAGGCGCAGGTGCGTGAGGTCGGCCATGGGTCGAGGGTACCGATCGGGCCGAGCGTGAGATCTCCGGGTTTCACGCTCAGCGCGTGTGGTGCGTGAGCGTGGGCCACGCGTGGCGTAGGGTCGTGCCCGGATCGCAGGCAACCGCCTGTGAACCCCGGCGGGCTTCCCCGAAGACCACCCGTCGCGACGACCGAAACAGTACTAGCAAGGAGGCCGTCATGGCGGAGACCTGGAGCGGTGAGTTCTACTGCGTCAAGTGCAAGGAGAAGCGCGAGGCGGAAGGTGAGATCCGCGTCAACGACAAGGGCACCAAGATGGCCAAGGGCGTCTGCCCGGTCTGTGGCACCAACCTCAACCGCATTCTCGGCAAGGCGTAGGACGTAGCCATTCTGAGCTGCCAATGAGCTGACAGCGGCGGCGTCACCCTCGGGTGGCGCCGTCGCTGCCATTTCTGCCTGCTCGTCCCTGTGGAGGGCGCTCCGCGGCGCTTCGTGGCGTGGCACCGTCGGGGAGATGTACGACGTCCCCCTCCGCATCCAGCTGGCGTGTCCCGAGCCGTGGGCTGACCGAGCTGCTGCTGCCCTCGCGTCGGCCGGCCTCGTCCCCGACCCGCACGCCGCCGTCGGCCTGAGCATCGCGGCGGGCCGTCAGGTCGCCGCGGCGGTGGACCGGTGGAGCGTCGAGTCCCGGCCCCACCTGCTGGTCGGCGTCTGGCCGCACACGGTCGCCGTCGGGCCCTGGGTCGTGCCGGGGGTCGGCCCGTGCGCGCGCTGCGTGGCCGCGGGGACCTTCGACGAGGGCGACCCGGCGAGACCCGGACCGCTCCCGGCGGCGCTGCTGACGCTGGCCGCGGGCTGGGCGGCGCGCGACGTGGCCGACTGGGTGCGCGGCGACACCCCGAGCAGCTGGCTGCGGTCCTGGTCCCTGGACCACGCACCGCTGCCCCGCCAGCGGCGCTGGGAGCGCCATCCCTACTGCGGGTGTGGGTGGTTCGAGATGGCCTGAGGCCGGCTCACCACCATTCGCTGTCGAGCTTGCCCTCCATGGCGCGCAGGTGCGTCCGGGAGCACTCGTCGCAGTAGGTACGGCGCTGACCGCGCTCGACGGACACGGTCCAGGTCAGTGCCTCGGCCTCGGTCGCCTGCCGTGCGCAGAAGTCGCAGGTGGGCATGCGACCGACCCTAGACGCGCACGAGCCGGCACGACACCCCAACGCTTCGAGGGGGTCGTACCGGCTCGTGCTCTGCTCACCCGCGATCAGGGTGAGGGCCCCGGGCTGATCCGGTCGGTCAGATCGCTCGGGCGAGGGCGAGACGCGCCTGCTGCGCAGCCTGCTCGGCCTTGCGGCTCATCCGACGTGCCATGGCCAGGTGGTGGCCGCGTCGGAGTTCATGCGCCTCTCCCAGGCGCGCGGTCATTTGCGCGCGTGCGAGTTCCTCATGCATGAGATTCATGTTCTTACGTCCGTTCAGGTAGGTCTTCATGGGTGATGGATGTCCTTGGTGGAGAGGTGTCGTGGTCGGCGCCTAGGCGGCGGGCTGCTCGGACTTGCGGGGCCGGCCTCGCGGCCGCTTGCGCGGGATCACCACGCCTTGGAGGAAGAGCTCTCCGCCCCAGACGCCCCAGGGCTCGCGCCGTTCGAGGGCTCCGTCCAGGCACAGGGCCTGCACCGGGCATTCGAGGCACAGGAGCTTGGCGTGCTCGACGTCCGCAGGGGATTCGGCAAACCACAGCTCTGCGTCATTGACGCGGCAGGGCAGCAGGTCGTCGTCCACGACGGCGGCTGCGTCGTGCAGGGCACCCAGGGGAGCCTGGGCCTCGAGCACCTCGGCAGGACTCTTGCGGACGAGTTCGCTGATGGTCATGTGTGTCACCTCCTTCTCGTTGACCTGATCGCGGGTGGTGGGGAGAAACCTGTGTTGGACAAACAGAAAGGCCGCGGATCCCGGTGTGGGGTCCGCGGCCTGGAGGCTGCCGATGCGAGTCGAGACTCAGCAGATCGGTGGACTCCAGGTGTCAGAACCCGGGAAATCGCCCTTGATGCGGACGTCGGCGCGGACGTCACCCAGGACAGTCACCACACCGGCGCCGAGGGCGCGCGTGTGCGCGCAGGGGCGGCCGAGGGTGGACATGCCGAGGGACGGCGTCCAAGCCGTCATCGTCATCGTGAAGTTCTCCATGCTGGCCACCTCCTTCGGGGCATTGGGCGCGAATCGTTGTCAGCGATCCCGTGCGCGGGTTGTTGTCAGGAAGGAACGCTAAACCCTGACCCTTGTCAGGGGCAAACGATTTACTGGGTATTACCCAGAATTTTCGACGACAGACTCTCCGGCGACCACGGCGAGCACGTCGTCGCCGTACTTGGCGAGCTTGCCGGGACCCACTCCGCTGATGGCGCGCAGGCCGGTCCCGTCGACGGGAACGTGCTCGGCGATGAGCTGCAGGGTGGCATCGGTGAAGACGACGAAGGCCGGCACCTTGTCCTCGCCGGCCCTGGCCAGGCGCCACGCACGGAGTCGGTCGTAGAGCGCCTCGTCGTAGGACGCCGGGCAGCCCGAGCAGCGCCCGGTCTTCTTCTCGGCGGCGGTCGACAGGGCGCCGCCGCACTCGCGGCACCGCATGGCCTTGCGGTTGCGCTTGCTGCGGTCGCGTCGCTCCGCGGCCATGCCCTGTACGCCGACGAGCAGGGGTGCGAGGAACGGCGAGCTCCCCCGGTTGGCCCGGCCGCCCGGCTCGCGGGCCGTGGCCCACGAGACGCTGAGCTCGTCACGCGCGCGGGTCATCGCGACGTAGAGGAGTCGACGCTCCTCCTCGACCTCCGCGGGGGTCTGGGCCTGGTTGATCGGCATCATCTTCTCGTGCATGCCGGCGACGAAGACGGCGTCCCACTCCAGCCCCTTGGCGGAGTGGATGGTGGCGAGGGTGACCGCGTCGGCGACCGGCGCATGCTGCTCTCCGGCGCGTCGATCGAGGTCGTCGACGAAGGCGCCGAGGTCGGCGCCGGGTCGGTCGCGCGTGTGGTCGCGGGACAGGTCGACGAGCGCCTGGAGGGACTCCCAGCGGTTGCGGACCTCCCCGCGACCCTCGGGCGGCTCGGTGGCGTGGCCCATCCGGGACAGCACCGCGACGACCGCATCGGCCACGCTGTCGACGCCCGCCCCCTCACCGCTCCGCGCCGCGCCGCGGATCAGCGCGATCCCCTGCTTGACCTCGGCCCGGTCGAAGAAGCGGGCCGCGCCGCGGACGACGTAGGGGACGCCACGGGCGGCCAGTGCCTCCTCGAAACGCTCGGACTGGGCATTGATCCGGAAGAGCACCGCCATCTGGCTCGCCCGGGTGCCCGAGGACCGCAGCGACGCGATCCTCTCCGCGACCCGGTTGGCCTCGGAAACCTCGTCGCTGGCCTCGTGGAAGCCGATCGCGGCACCGGCGGGGCGCTGCGCGACCAGGTCGACGCCCTTGCTCGTCGTGCCGTCGAGCAACCGGTTGGCGGCGGTGACGACCTCCGGGGTGGAGCGGTAGTTGCGCACCAGCTCGACGCTCGTGGCCTGGGGGAAGCGGGTGGTGAACTCGCGGAGGTAGCGCGCATCGGCGCCGGCGAAGGAGTAGATCGTCTGCGCCGGGTCGCCGACGACGCACAGCTCGTCGCGCCCGCCGAGCCAGAGGTCGAGGAGGGCATATTGCAGGGGTGAGACGTCCTGGAACTCGTCGACGACGAACCACTTGTACTGCCGGCGCACCTGCGCGGCGACCGCCTCGTTGTCGGCGAGGAGGCCCGCGGTGAAGAGCAGCGCGTCCTCCATGTCCATCCGGCCCTGGCTGCGCTTGACCTCTTCGTAGGACTCGAAGGCGCGCGCCACCACCTCAGGCTCGAGGCCGCCCACGGACCGACCACGCGACCGGGCGAGGGCGACGTAGTCGTCGGGACCGACGTTGGAGACCTTGGCCCACTCGATCTCGCTGGCCAGGTCGCGCAGGGTGGCCCGGTCCACGCTGAGCCGGTGCCGCCGGGCGGCCAGCGCCAGCATCCCGAGCTTGGACTCGGTGAGCTCCGGCAGCTCGCGGTTGTGCACGCGCGGCCAGAAGAACCTCAGCTGGCGCAGGGCGGCCGAGTGGAACGTACGGGCCTGGACACCCGGAGCACCCAGGGCCCGCAGCCGCTCGCGCATCTCACCCGCCGCGCGGGTGGTGAAGGAGAGCGCCAGCACCTCCGTCGGGGCGTAGAGGCCGGTCTCGACGCCATGGGCGATGCGGTGGGTCACGGCACGGGTCTTGCCCGTCCCCGCCCCCGCGAGCACCCGCACCGGGCCGCGGAGCGCCTCGGCGACCTGCCGTTGCTCGGGATCGAGCGCTTCGAGCAACGGAACAACTCCTGCGGCGTGGTGGTTGAGAGGGGTGACAGCCACCCTAGACGCCGAAGGGGACACTCCTCCCAATGACCTTCACCATGTTCAGCACCCCGTGGTGCGGCTACTGCCACCGCCTCAAGAGCCAGCTCAACCGCGAGGGCATCCAGTTCGCGACGGTCGACATCGAGCAGGAGCCCGAGGCCGCCTTCACCGTCGAGCAGGCCAACGGCGGCAACCAGACCGTGCCGACCCTGCTCTTCAGCGACGGCAGCACGCTCACCAACCCGTCGGTCGCGCAGGTCAAGGAGCGGCTGACCGCACTGGCCTGAGGTGTCGGCGCCCGTGCGGGTTAACCTGAGTCCGTGTCCCTGCTGAACTCGATCGACCGCGACCACGTGCTCACCGCGATGGAGACGTGGGACACCGCCGGTGGTGCCGTCTACCTCATGGTCCGGGGTGGGGCCTCCACGCACGTCCTGGTCCACGCGGGTCGCGAGTACGACGCGACCGCCATCGCAGGCATCGCCCACGGACTGGCGACCGGTCGCACCCTCTCCCCCGCCGACATCCCCGGCGGCGCCGAAGGAGCGAGCAAGGCGCTGAAGCGGCTCGGCTTCGAGATCCGCGACGACTCGCCGCCGGTCCCCGCGCAGGCCCGGACGGCGCGGGCCACCGCCTCGCGGGCTGCTCGCACCACCCCGGCGCGGACGACCCGGGTGGCGGCCAGCGACCGGGTGGACAAGCTCTGCCCGCGCTGCTTCATCGCGCTCCCCGCGACCGGCATCTGCGACCAGTGCGACTGAGCTGAGCCTCAGCCCCAGCCGGGTCCCTCGACCGGACCGCCGAACCAGGTCTCGATGAGCGACGACGAGATGGAGATGCCGCGCGGCACCACGAGGTCGCCCGACCGCGCGGCGTCGGCGAGCTCGGTGCGGGTCCACCACCGCGCCTCCTCGATCTCCGCCCCGTCCACGTCGATCTCGGTGCTGAGGGCACGGCCGGTGAAGCCGAGCATCAGGCTCGCCGGGAGCGGCCAGGGCTGGCTCCCGAAGTAGGTCACCTCGCCCACGCGTACGCCGACCTCCTCGTCGACCTCGCGGCGTACGGCGTCCTCCAGCGTCTCGCCCGGCTCGCAGAACCCGGCGAGCGTGGACCACCGGCCCGGGGGCCACGCGCGGTTGCGGCCGAGCAGGATCGCCTCCTCGTCGCCGTCGCCGTGGGTGATCGCCATGATCACGGCGGGGTCGGTGCGCGGGAACTGCGCGCGGTCGCACTGCGTGCACCGCAGCTCGTGGCCCGCTGCCCGGCCGAGCAGCGTCCCGCCGCAGCGGGGACAGAAACGGGTCGCGTGGTGCCACTCGGCCAGGCCGATCGCGTGCATCAGCAGTGGAGCCTGGTCGGGGTCGCGCTCGGCCAGCGCCATCAGGACCGCCCGCAGCGGGACCCATTCCTCGGGTTGGCCGGGCGCGTCGTCCGGCGCGACGACCACCGCGAGGTGCACCACACCGTCCCGCTCGCCGAGCAGCACCCGCGTGCCAGCCGGCGCATCGGCCGGGGTGACCCACTCGACCGACCCGTCCACGAGCCGGAGGCGGTTGCCGGCCACGACCAGCACCCGCGTCGCCGGGTGGGACATCTGCTCGTCCAGCCACGCCTCGTCGGTGCGCCGCAGACCGATCCGGTTGTGGGCATGGGCCGAGAGGGCCACGTGGGGGAAGCTGCGCTCGCTCACTTCGCCACGCTAGCCGGTAGCGTCGCCCCGGTGAGCACCCACATCGGCGCACAGCCCGGCGAGATCGCCCCCACCGTCCTGCTTCCCGGCGACCCGCTCCGGGCGAAGTGGATCGCGGAGAACTTCCTCGACGACGCGCAGTGCTACACCCAAGTCCGCGGCATGCTCGGCTACACCGGCTCCTGGCAGGGTCGGCCGGTCTCGGTGCAGGGCTCCGGCATGGGCCAGCCGTCGATGGCGATCTACGTCAACGAGCTCTTCCGCGACTACGACGTCGCCTCGATCGTGCGCGTCGGCTCCTGCGGCGCCCTCACCGATGCGGTGGCGGTCCGCGACGTGATCATCGCCTCCGGAGCCTGCACCGACTCGTCGGTGAACCGGATCACGTTCCACGGCATCGACTACGCCCCCGTCGCCGACTTCGGCCTGCTGCGCGGGGCCGTCGAGGCGGCGGAGGCTCGACAGGACGGCTCGCCGTTCCACGTCGGCCTGATCTTCTCCAGCGACTCGTTCTACGCCTCGCGGCCCGAGCTGCTCGCCGAGATGGTGAAGTACGGCGTCCTCGGCGTCGAGATGGAGGCGAGCGGGCTCTACACGCTCGCCGCGAAGTACGGCCGCAAGGCCCTCGCGATCTGCACCGTCTCCGACCACATCGTCACCGGTGAGGAGACCACCTCCCAGGAGCGCGAGCAGACCTTCGGCGAGATGGTCGAGATCGCGCTCACGGCTGCCCTGGCCTGACCTCCTCGGGGGCGTCGCTGACGATCGCCTCCAGCCCCGGCCGGTCCGGCAGGTCGACCGGCTCCACGGTGTGGCCGGACCTGACGTAGTGGAAGGCCGCACGGACCTGCTCCAGCGGCGTGTCGGTGAGCTCTGCCCAGGCGAGCCGGTAGACCGCGAGCTGGAGCGGGTCGGCGGTCTCGCGACGGTTGGTCTTCCAGTCGACGACGAGGAAGCCGCCACTGGGCTCGGCGTACACCGCGTCGATGCGGCCGCGGACCACCTGTCCGCCGAGCACGAGGGCGAACGGCGCCTCGACAGCGTGCGGGGCGCGCTCCGAGAATTCGCTCTCCTCGAAGGCGGTCTGCAACGACTCGAGGTCGTCGTCGTCCTCGATGCCCGAGTCATAGCGGCCGGGGAGGTCGTCGGGGTCGAGCAGGAGCTGCTGCTGGCCGAGCCGGGCCTCCACCCAGGCGTGGAAGCGGGTGCCGCAGCGGGCCTGCGTGACAGGCGGGCGCGGCATCGGGCGGGCCAGGTCGTGCGCGAGCACGTCGGGCTCGTCACGCAGGCGCGCCAGCGACGTCGCCGACAGGCTCGACGGGATCGGCACGTCACGCACGTGCGTCTGCTCGCGGCTCGCCTCGGCCACCAGCCGGTCGATCTCGTCGTCCCACGACTCGATCCGCTGCTGCACCAGCAGGTCGTCGACCGGTGCGGGCTCCCACCCAGCCGACCGCACCCGCAGGAGGGCCTCGGCGGCGGCGTGCCGACGGTCGACCTCGGGGGTGTGGTGGGAGATCGGCCACGGCAGGTCGGTGGCGACCTCGGCGTAGGGGTTGGGGTCGGACCGGGTCGGACAGTCCTGCCACCTCTGCGGCTCCCCGCCCCACGCCGACATCGCCTCCCGCGTGCCGCGGGCGTACGCCGAGGGCCCGGTGCCGGTCTTGCGGTGCGGGGCGAAGCACCACGCGGAGACGAACAGCCGGTGCTTGGCGCGCGTCCAGGCGACGTAGGCCAGGCGCAGCTCCTCGACCGCATCGCGGGCCTTGGTCTCCTTCTTGAACTCCTCGATGGCATCGGGTGTGTGGCCGCGCAGCACGGCGAGGTCCTTGCGGTCCCCGCGCAGTGCCGTCGGCAGCACGTGCGGGACGGTCACCGAGGTCGAGCGACCCTGGCTCGTCGGGAAGCGGCCCTCGCACACACCGACCAGGAAGACGGTGTGCCACTCCAGCCCCTTGGCGCGGTGGACGGTGAGCAGCTTGACCGAGTCGGCCTCGCTGGGGGTCGCCACGTCGAGGCCCTGCCCGAACTCGTCCTCCGCCTCCAGCCAGGCGAGGAGCGCCGCGAGCGTCACCTGGCCGTCGAGGCCCTGGAACTCCGAGACGGCCTGGACGAAGAGGTCGAGGTTGTCACGGCGCGCAGCGGCGGCCGGGGAGCACGAGGAGGCGAGCTCGACATCGATGCCGGTGGTGTCGATGATCCGGCGGACCAGGTCGAGGATCGGCTCACCCGCCGCCCGGCGCAGTCGCCTCAGCTCGTCGGCGAGCAGCACGAAGCGCTGGGTGGCTTCGGCGCTGTAGGGCAGGTCGCCGGGATCGTCGAGCGCGTCGGACAGCGAGGCGATCTCGGTGGGGTCGGCGCCGTCGACCGCGGCCAGCAGCTCGCCCGCCAACGGCTGCGCCGAGCCGTCTGCGGTCGCGGAGCCGGCAAGCTCCCGTGCGCGGCGTCCCAGCAGGGCGAGGTCGCGCGGCCCGACCGCCCAGCGGGGTCCGGCCAGCAGCGTCAGCAGGTCGGCATTGGCGGTCACGTCGCCGACCAACGAGAGGGTGGCGACGACCTCGGCGACCTCCGGCAGGCGCAGCAGGCCCTTGAGCCCGACGATCTCGACCGGGATCTCGTGCTCGCTGAGGCGGTCGAACACGGCCGCGGCGTGCCCGTTGTCTCGTGTGAGGACGCCGATGCCGCGCCACAGGGGCTCGGCCATCGTGTCGCGCGCGGCTCGCACCTCGTCGGCTAGCCAGTCGAGCTCGTCGTCCCACGTGTCGTGGACCGCGAGCACCACGTCGCCGGCGCCGGCCGTGTCCGACGCGATCAGCTGCCCCGAGTCCGGGGTCAGGGCGTAGAGGTCGGACGCGAGGTGGTTGGCCGTCTGGAGGATCCGTCGGTCGGAGCGCCGGTTGACGGCGAGGCTGAACCGGCGGGCCCGGCCCTCGCCCGCCGGGAAGTCCTTGTCGAAGTCGAGGATGTTGGACACCGACGCACCGCGCCAGCCGTAGATGGCCTGGTTGGGGTCACCCACGGCCGTCACCGGGTGTCCTCGACCGTGCTCGGCGTCCGGCCCGGAGAACAGCCGGCTGAGCATGATCGCCTGCGCGACGGAGGTGTCCTGGTATTCGTCGAGCAGCACGACCTTGAACTTCGCCCGCTCGGCCTCGCCCACCTCGGGGCACTCCTGCGCGAGGCGCGCCGCCAGCGAGATCTGGTCGGAGAAGTCGACCAGACCCAGCTGGGCCTTCAGCGCGCGATAGCCCTCGACCAGCTCGAGCAGCTCGCGGCGGCGGTCGATCGCCGCGACGGCCTTCTGGTTGCGCTCGAGGTAGGTCTTGCGTGACTCCCCCGCCATGCCCTGCTCGAACTTCACGCGGTCCGCGGCGTCGTGGGTCCGCAGCGTGTCGGGGTGGACCAGGTGCTCGCTGAGCTGGCCGTCCAGGGCGAGCAGACCGGCGATCGCGTGCGGCGGCGAGTCGGTGAGGTGGTCGACGGGACGTACGTGACGTTGCACGGCGCGACCGGCCAGCTGGTAGCGCAGGGCGTCGGTGATGAGGCGCGAGTCGGGCTCGTGCCCGATGCGCAGGCCGTGCTCGGCGAGCAGGTTGGCGGCGTAGGAGTGGTAGGTGGCGACGGTCGGCTCGTCGGCCTCCTCCGGCTCGGCGTCGGTGCGCCGCAGCCGCGCGGGGTCGATCAGGTGGGCCTTTGTCAGGTTCTCGCGGATCCGGTTGGCCAGCTCCGCGGTCGCCTTGGTGGTGAAGGTGAGTCCGAGGATCTCGTGGGGCGCGACGCGGCCGGTGGCGATCAGCCACACGACCCGCGCCGCCATCACGGTGGTCTTGCCCGATCCCGCACCGGCGATGATGACCGCCGGCTCCAGCGGTGCCGTGATCGCCTCGAACTGCTCGCGGCTGAAGACGAAGTCGGCGTCCATCACCTCGCGCAGCTGCTCGGGCGTGGTGATGTCAGCCGGCTTGCCAGCCGGCTTGTCAGCCGGCTTGTCAGTGCGTGTCAGGACGGGCTCGCTCATGACAGCACCGACCCCGACACCTTGCTGGGGCAGACGGCGTGGAACGGGCAGCGGTCGCACTGGGGACCGGGACGGGCCACGAAGTCTTCGGCGCGAACGGCGGAAGCGGCCTGCATCAGCTGGTGTTCGATGGTGAGGACGCCGTCGGCGTCGGGCACCTGCGGACCCTGGTGCTGGACCTTGGGCAGGTCGGAGCCGGCCCGCAGCTGGACCAGCTCGGCTCCGGCGGACCCGGCGCTGCGCCCGAGCAGCTCGTCGACGGCCCCGTGGTTGACGGCGTGCTGGTAGAGGCCGAGCTGGGCGTTGTCGGGCAGGGACTTGTCGGCGGGGAGGTACTTGCCGGTCTTGAGGTCGATGACGACGACCTGGCCGTCGTCGTCGACCTCCAGCCGGTCGGCCCGGCCGTGGAGCAGGACCCGCTGGCCGTCGGGCAGGGTGACCTCGGCTCGCATCGACACCTCGGTGTCGAGACGGGTGCGCGCGTCCGGGTGGCGGTGCCAGGCGAGGAACCTGCGCAGCGCGGCCTCCAGTGCCACCCGCTCGCGCGAGCGCGACCACGGGGTGCGGAACGCGAGCCGGTCCCACACCTCGTCGACGTGGGACATCAGCTCCGCGGCCGCCTCGACCGGGTCGTCCTGCTGGGCCAGCTCACCGCCGGCCACCCGGTCGGCGAGGGCGTGGACGAGGTTGCCGAACCCCTGGCTGGCCGAGCTCGTGACGGAGCCGCCGGCCTCCCGGGAGAGGAACCACTGGGCCGGGCAGGTCAGGATCCCGTCGAGCGCGCTGGCCGACAGGGCGACCGGCTGGTCCTCGGACCGGACCGGTCGCAGGGAGCGGGACGGGGCCCGCATCCCCCACCAGGTCGCGGGATCGGCTGCTGGCGCGAGGGGGCGTCCGTGGACCTGGGTGTCGGCCAGGTGCACCAGCCTGGCGGCGGCGGCATCGCGCAGTGCTTCAGGTGCCTCGGGATCGCCGAGGACCCGGCGCAGGTCGGCGACCAGGCCCGCGAGGGACAGCGGACGCTGCGGTCGGCCCACGGCGTGGGTCGACTGGTGACCCAGCTCGGCCAGGAAGCGCGACGGCTGCTCACCGTCGTCGTCGGGCGACTTCTCGGCGGTGACCACGAGACGCTCCCGGGCCCGGGTGCAGGCGACGTAGAAGAGGCGCCGCTCCTCGGCCAGCAGCGCTGCTCGCGTCACCTCCGGCAGCAGCCCGTCGCGCGAGATCCGGTCGGCACCGAGCAGGCTGCCGCGTCGGCGCAGGTCGGGCCAGCCACCCTCCTGGACGTGCGTGACGACCACGAGCCGCCACTCGAGTCCCTTGGCCCGGTGGGCGGTCAGCAGGCGTACGGCGTCACCGCGCACGCCCTGGTCGGCGAGCGTGTCGGCCGGGATCTGCTGGGCGGTGAGCATGTGGAGGAACTCCGCGACCGACTGACGCCGGGTGCGCTCCTCGGCTCGGGCGGCAGTCTCGAACAACGCGCACAACGCGTCGAGGTCGCGGTGGGCGAGTCGAGCGCCATGGCCCCCGCGCTCGGTCCGCGAACGCAGGCGCTGGCCCCAGTCGGTGCCGTCCCAGAGGATCCACAACACCTCCTCGACCGTGTCGCCGCGCTCGTGGGCGTCGCCGGCGGCAGCGAGCAGGGCAGCGAGCCGGCGCGCCTTGTCGACGCCCACCCCCTCGACGCCGTCGAGGTCGGAGGGGGTGAGCACGGCCCGGCGCACGAGCTGGGGTGAGGACGTGCCGGTGTCGTCGCGGGCACGGAGGGCACGCGCCAGACCACGCAGGTCGGTGGCGTCGAGGCCGCCCAGCGGCGAGGTGAGCAGGTCGTCCACGCGGTCCGGCGTCACGTGGTCGGGGTGTGCCGGGTCGTCGATGCCACGGTCGACCACCACGCGCAACGCGTCGAGCAGGGGCACCACGGCCGGCTCACGCACGAGCGGCACCTCGTCGCGCGCGACCTCGACCGGCACCCCGGCTGCGGCGAGGGCCCGTCGAAGCGGCGGGATCGATGCCCGCCCCGAGCGGACCAGGACGGCCATGTCACTCCACGGCACCTCGTCCTCGAGGTGGGCCCGGCGGAGCAGGTCGGCGACGTGCTCGACCTCGGCGCGCTGGGTGTCGAAGGTGAGGACGTCGATCGTGCCGGCGCCGTAGCCGGAGCCGGCAGCCTCGGGTGAGCGGAAGCGCTCGAACGCCTCCAGCGGGATCGCGCCGCTCACCGAGATCCGTCCGGCGACCCGACGCGAGGCACTCAGCAGTCGCGAGCCGAAGCGTCGCGTGGTGCCGAGGGCGACGACGTCGGCGGGAGCCTGGTCGGACCGGGGGAAGTCGCGCGGGAAGTCGAGGATGCCGCGCACCTCCGCGCCCCGGAATCCGTAGATCGACTGGTCGGGGTCGCCCACCACGGTGAGGTTGCGCCCGTCGCCGGCGACCTGGCGCAGCAGCTCCACCTGGCTCGGGTCGGTGTCCTGGTACTCGTCGACGAAGACGTGGGCGAACTCGGCCCGCAGCTCGTCGCGGTGGCGGGTCGCCTCGATCACCGCACGAGCCACCAGGTCGGGGTAGTCGATGGCGCTCTGGGCGGCCATCACGTCGAGGAACTGCTCCATGAAGTAGCCGGCGGCCTCGAAGGCCGCCACGCCCTCGGCCCGCCCCAGGGCCACGAGGTCCTGCGGGTCCAGCCCGCGCTCGCGAGCGCGGGCCAGCACGTCCTGCACCTCGCGCGCGAAGCCGCGGGTGCCGACGGCGGCGCGCAGCCCCACCGGCCACTCCACCGCCTCCGGGGCCGTGGTCAGCAGCTCGGAGAGCACCACGTCCTGCTCCGGCGCGGAGAGCAGCCGCAGGGGTGCGGCATAGAGATCGGTGGGTGCGTAGCGCCGGACGAGGGAGTAGGCGAAGGAGTGGAAGGTGCTGCAGGTGACCGAGGAGGTGGTGGCGCCCAGCCGTGCCGTCACCCGGTCGCGCAGCTGCTCGGCGGCCTTGCGGGAGAAGGTCAGCGCCAGCACGCCTCCGTCGTCGCGACGCGCGCGGTCGACGATCGCCTCGACCAGCGTCGTGGTCTTCCCCGTCCCCGGACCCGCGAGCACGAGCAGCGGGCCGCCCTCGTGGTCGAGGACCCGCTGCTGGTGCTCGTCGAGCACCGGGACGACCACCTCGTGGTCGGGACGGACCAGTCGGTAGCGCGGACGGGCGGACGGGGGGTTGCTCACGCAGACACCCCATCACGGGGCACCGACAGCGTGACGGTCAGGACAGGTCGACGATGGCGGCCACGGGGCCGCCGCCCTCCGGACCCTGGTGGGCCGCGGACACCGAGACGAACACAGCCGGGTCGCCGGTCACCGCGGCGGTGACGCCGCCCACGGCAGCCTTGATCTGGCGGTGCCAGTGGACGTCGGAGTCGTCGAGCATCGCGTTGCGCCGGCCGCGGACCATGCCGTCCTGGCTCGCCTCGCACTTGAGGAAGACGTTGACCAGCTTGCCGTCCAGGTCGCTGGTGCGGGGGCGTTCGGGCAGGTCGAGCCCGGCCGAGCGGATCGCGTCCCAGACACCGTCGGCGTCGAGCGCGTCCTTCATGACCGAGTGGCCGATGCGGTAGCGACCGCCCACGCCCGTGGCGTTCCCGACGACCACGATCTGCGCCACGTCGAGCTCGACGCCCGAGGAGCAGGAGGCCACCGAGGAGTAGAGCTCGCGGTTGTGCATGACGTCGGCGTCGGTCGGCATCTCGATCTCGCCCAGGGCGACGGCGATGCCGAGACCCGTCGCACCGTTGGAGAGGTCCATCGACTCGTGGGTGTGCTCTGTCCACACCGACTTGCCGCGCGACTTGGCGTCGCGGATCGTGTGGATGGTCAGCAGCGGGGTCTTGGTCTGGACGTAGTGGACGTCCGCGGGGTCGGTGATGCCGGCACGCTCCATCGCGACCTTCACACCGGCGGCGACCTTCTCGATCATCGCGGTGTAGCCGATCTCCTCGGGCAGGAGCGGCTCGCTCATCGCGAAGCCCGCGGTGAGGCGCATCTCCTGGCGCGAGGGGTCGTCCTCGGGGACGTCGGTGGTGGCGAAGATGGTGGCGTGGGGGCTGATCACGCCATCGGTGCCGCCCGACCACACGATCGGAACACCCTTGACCTGCTCGGGGTCGGCGCCAGCGGCGACCAACGCCTCGCGGAAGGCACGGTCGGCGATGATGCGGGTGTAGTCGTTGACGCCTCCGTTGCCCTCCGTCTTGCCGATGATCGCGAAGACGCGGTCGGCTGCGATCACGCCGTCGTCGATGAGCTTCGTCAGCTCCGAGGCGTCGGAGACGGAGTGGATCGGGACCTTGCGGACCTCGATGGCGGAGGGGGTGGCGGTCATGTGACGGGTTCCTTTCGGTTCTGGGAGCTGGGGACTACGACTGTGCCGGCGGCGCCGTCGACAGCCGCGATGATCCGGTCGAGACTGGTGATGACTCCGCGCCGCCCGGTGACTTCGACGAAGCGGCAGACGGCGTCGACCTTGGGGCCCATCGAGCCGGACGCGAAGTGACCCTCGTCGGCCAGGGCACGCAGACGGTCGACACCGATCTCGCCGAGCGGCTCGGCATCGGGTTCGCCGTACCTCAGGATCGCGTGCGGGACGTCGGTGGCGATGACGAGCACGTCGGCCTCGACCGTCTCGCCGAGGAGCGCCGCGCCGAGGTCCTTGTCGATGACCGCCTCGACTCCCCCGAGGGATCCGTCGGCGCGGCGTACGACAGGGATGCCGCCGCCGCCGTTGGCGACGACGACGAAGCCGGCCCGGATCAGCGCGAGGACAGCGGGCGCGTCGAGGATCTCGAGCGGCTCGGGTGAGGCCACCACGCGACGCCACCCCTTCTCGCCGCGGTCCTCCCACGTCTCGCCGTGCTGGATGAGGAGTTCGGCCTCGGCCGCCGGGAGGTGCCTGCCGATCGGCTTGGTGGGCGTGGTGAAGCCGTCGTCCCCGGCGTCGACCAGGGTGCGGGTGACCAGGGCGGCACTGCGCCGGTCGACCCCGCGCTTGACCAGCTCGTGGTCGAGCGCGTCCATCAGCACGAAGCCGAGCGTGGCCTGGGTCTGTGCACCGCACCAGTCCAGCGGGACGGGAGGTACGACGCCCGCCGCGAGCTCGTTCTTGACGAGGAGGTTGCCGACCTGGGGGCCGTTTCCGTGGGTGATGACGACCTCGTGGTCGTGCTCCAGGAGGCCGGCGACGGCGGCCATCGCCACCTCTGCGGCGGCGATCTGGTCCTCGGGGCGCGCGCGACCGTCGGCGTTGGTCATGGCATTGCCACCGAGTGCGAGCAGAACCCTCATAGGTCGAACCTAGTGACCCGGGCCACGAGCCTTCATCGTGGCGCCCGACGACGGGGACAGGGATTCACTGGCAGGTGTTGCCAATTCGTCACCCCTGCGAGGGTGGTGACGGCGGGGCGGGGCGTAGGACGATCGGGGACCACGGCCACCGGGCTCGTGGCGGACACGAGGAGATCATCATGGGACGACTGATCGGCATCCTGCTGGTCGTCTGGCTGGTCATCGGCGGCTTCGCGGCCTTCCAGCGCGGCTACTTCGAGGACGCCCGGACCGACTGCTCGGAGGCCAGCGACATCGCGCTGAACATCGTCGCCGGACCGCTCAACTACGCGGGCGTCAACCCCAAGGTGAAGTGCGAGGACGTCGACGTCGACGTGGACGTGCCCGACCCGTCGGAGTGACGGGTCACGGACGAGCGACCTGCGGAGAGACGTTCCACCAGGTGTCGAGACGCGCCGCGGCCGGGGCCGTACGCCCCTCGCGCAGCACGCGCGCCAGCCGCATGAGGTAGGCCGCGACGCCGGCCGCGCCCTGCATCCAGCCCACGCCGGGCGGAAGCAGCGGGTCGGCGTTGCGGTGCTCGACGAACCGCCAGTACGCCCCGTCGCCCTCGACCACCGCGCGCTCGACCAGCGCGTCCCCCAGCAGCCGGGCGAAGGCGAGGTCGTCCTCGACCCCACCGCGCTGCCAGGCGTCGAGGACGATGTCGCCGACGCCGGCCGTGCCGCAGCATCGGCCGTCGTTGTCCCAGAAGCCCGGTCGGAGGCGGTCGGGGATCCCTGAGGTGCGGAGGCTGCGGAGGCAGCGCCGGTGCCACTGCGCCGGCGGCTCCCCGGCGACCTCGTCGACACCTGCGTGCTCGAGCGCGGTGAAGAGGAGCGAGGTGCCGGCCGGCCCGTGGCACCAGTTGTAGGTCACCGGGTCGAGGTCGGCGCTGGCGGGGACGGCCCGGGGAACCACGAACCCGCCGTCGCGGGTGTCGCCCAAGGTCACGAGGTGCTCGGCGCCGCTGTGGGCCGCCGCCACCAGGTCGGCGCGGCCGAGCTCGGCTCCGGCGACCGCGAGGGCAGCGGCGATGCCGGCCAGTCCGTGGGACCAGTTCGGCATCTCCCGCTGGCGGGCGACGGGCACGTCGTCCAGGAAGCGGCTCGGCACGAACCTCCAGTTGGTGCCCGCCCGCGTCGGCTCGGCCTCCGCCACCAGGACGGCCGCGGCGCGCAGGGCGAGGTCGTCCGCACCGGGCACGGCGAGCCGGTGCGCCCACACGGCGCCCAGCAGGTTGCCGGCGGTGCCCAGGGTGGCGTCGCTGATGCGGCTGTGCGGCGCGAACGGCGGGACGGACAGGAACGGCTGCTCCCAGCCGTCCTCGGTCGCCAGCTCCCCGAGGCGCGCCACTGCCGCGGCCGCACCGTCGGCACCGAGCGCGGTGAGCACGCCGAGGTCGCTGACCAGACCGTCGAAGTAGGAGTACGACGTCGTGCTGGCCAGGCCACCGCGCACCCGCTCGGCGATGCCGGCTGCCAGCCCTGCCTCCTCGGCGGTGAGCTCACGCGAGAGCCGCACCTCGGCGAGCACGTGGGCGAGACCACCGGTGCCGCTGTGCATGCCGTCGCGATCGTCCGGCGGCCCGCCTTCGTGGGGGACCGACTCAGGGATCCACGGGCCGTCGTCCCACCGGACCTGGTCGAGCACCCAGCGCCACGCGGCGCGGGCGATGTCGTCGTACGTCGTGTGATCCGGCACGCGACCTAGCGTCCCAGCAGCCACCGCAGCACGCGAGTGCCGACCGGCAGCCCGTGGACGTCGTAGTAGGCGAACATGGCGCTCAGCCACGGATGGGTCCCGGGGTCCGGCACCTGCTCGGCCGGCACGCCCGCCTCGTCGGCCAGCTCGCGCACCGTGGCGAGGCGGCTGGCCAGCTCGTAGGTCGCACCCGCATGGCCCGGCTCGCTGAGCACGACGGCCGCCGCCGCTCCCAGGTCTGCCAGGTCGAGGAACCCGAACGGCACGTCGGGCGAGTAGGGCACCCGCACCGGCCCGGTGAGGTCGAGGTTCTGGAGGTAGGCGCCGGGCTGGAGGATGGTCCACGCGAGCCCGCTGCGGCGTACGAGGTCCTCGCTCCGCGCCTTGCCGAGGTGATGCGGCATCCGGGGCGCGTACGGCGAGGCCACCGAGTGGTAGACCACCCGGGTCGTGCCGGCCCGGGCCATCGCGGTCAGCGCCTCCCTGACGTACGCCGGCTCGTCCGGGTGCAGGTTGGGCGCGATGACGTACGCCGTGCTGCATCCGGCCAGGGACCCGGCCAGGTCGGCCCGGTCGTCGCGCCCGAGCGCCCGGACGTCGACTCCCCGCCGCGCGAGCGCCCCGGCCACGGCGCGCCCGGTCTTCCCGTGCCCACCGAGGACCGCGACGCGCGGTCTCGGCTCCGCTCGACCCGCGCTCACGTCACATCTTGTCGACTGCGGCGAACTCCGCACCGTCGGCCAGCGACGCATAGCCCGGACCCCGGTCGAAGAACGGGTCGGTCGCGATCCAGGCCGCGCGGGACGCCCGCTCGGCACTCGTCGCCCCGGCGTCGTGGCCCAGGTCTCCCCGGTCCACCGATCCGGTGAGCACCACGGCGTAGTCGCGCAGCGCGGCCTCCTCGGAGACCTTGCGCCACACCACGTCGCGCACGACCATCTCGGGGTCGCGAGCCAGCGGGTCGCCCCAGCCGCCACCACCCGTCGTACGGATCCGGATGACCTCGCCGGCCGCGATCGGCTCGGCGTCGGCGAGGGCGTCGACCTCGCGCTCGTTCGGACCGCCGGGGTCGACGACCACCTCGAAGGGCTGACCCGCCTTGCCGCCGCGCACGCCCCAGCAGGCCAGGATCGACCGGTCGGCGATGGACATGAAGTGTGCGTCCTTGAGCATCCGGATGTGCTTCTCGTAGCCCAGCCCGCCGCGGAACTCACCGGCACCGCCCGAGTCCGTGGCGAGCGACAGCGACTCCACCAGGAACGGGAAGCGCGACTCGGTGAACTCGCTGGGCAGGTTGCGCGAGTCGGGCACCACGTGGATGGTGTCCTCGCCGTCGGCGTAGTAGCGACCACCGGAGCCGCCGCCGAGCACCTCGCGCATGAGGTAGGGCCGGCCCTCGCGGTCCTCGCCGTAGACGCCGGTGTAGCGGATGGTCTCCTGGTCGGCCGGCATCTTGCCGTCGACGGCCTTGGCCACCACGCCGGCGAGCACGCCGAGCAGCCGCAGGATCACGAACGTACGGGCGTTGGTGGGCGCCGGGAAGATCGGCGTCAGCAGGGTGCCCGGCTCTGGGAATCGCATCTCGATGAGCGGCACGATGCCCTCGTTGACGTCGAGCTCGGCCATCCGCTCGGGGGTGTCGGCGAGGTTGCGCAGGATCGGTGCGAGCCACTTCTTGAGGAAGACGCCGTCGGCGTAGTCACCGCAGTGGTTGATCGGACCCTTGGCCTGCGGGCTGGTGCCGTCGAAGTCGAGGATCAGGCGTTCGCCCCCAGGGTCGTCGGCGGCCGTCCGGGTCAGGGTGATCCGCTGGGTGTGCAGCTGCGGCTCGTCGACCCCGTCGTGCTCGGCGTAGTCCTCCCACACCCAGCTCCCGACCGGGATCTTCGAGAGGATCTCGCGGCGGTAGGTCGTGGTGGTGCGCTCGAGGATCGCATCGAAGCAGGCCTCGACGGTGGCGGTGCCGTAGCGGTCGAAGAGCTCACCGAGCCGACGCGCGCCCATCAGGCAGGCCGAGCACTCGGCGTCGAGGTCGGCAGCGAGGGACTCGGGCATCCGCGAGTTGCGGGTCATGATCGAGAGTGCGGCCCGGTTGGGTACGCCGGCGTCCCACAGCTTGATCGGGGGGACCATCAGGCCTTCCTCGAAGACGCTGGTCGCCGAGCTGGGCATCGAGCCCGGGACGGCACCACCGATGTCGTCGTGGTGGCCGAACGCCTGGACGAAGGCGACGACCTTGCGCGCCTCCCCCTCCCCCGCGAAGACCGGCACGGTCACGCAGAGGTCGGGCAGGTGGCCGATGCCGCCCTCGGAGCGGTAGACGTCGTTGTGGAAGAAGACGTCGCCCTCCTGCATCTCCTCGAGCGGGAAGTCGCGGGCGACCGGGTGCACGAGCGCGGAGTAGGAGCGGCCGGTGAGCTTGCGCATCAGCCGGTCGTGGATGCCCGCACGGAAGTCGTGGGCGTCGCGGATCATCGGGCTGCGACTGGTGCGGGCGATGGCGGTCTCGACCTCCATCTCCACGCTGGCCAGCGATCCCTGGACGATCTCGACCAGCACCGGGTCGGCGCTCGCGCCCTTGTCGTCGGTGAGGAAGCCGTAGGGGAAGTCGGTCGGGGCACGCCTGCTCATGCCTGGCTCCTCGTCCCGGATGCCCGGGTGATGATGATGTTGGCGAAGTCGTCGATACGGGCGGTGAAGCCGGGGTGCAGCGGGACGGTGGAGCCGAACTCCTCGATGATCGCCGGGCCCTCGACGACAGTGCCGGCGGCGAGATCAGTGCGCCACAGCAGTGGTGTCTCGACGTAGCCGTCGTCGGGGTCGAAGCAGACCTGCCTCGTCCCGCGTCCGTCGGTCGAGGAGGGCGCGCCGGCCCCTCTCACGGGACCCGCACCGAGCCGACGGATCTCCGGCCGCTGGATCGGGCCGATGCCCGAGACGCGCAGGTTCACCCACTCCACCTGCTGCGACCCGTCCCCCGAGAAGTCGTAGCCGTAGAGCGTGCGGTGCTCGGCATGGAACCGGTCCGCGACGGCCGCCAGTGAGGCGTCGTCGAGGTCTCCGGCCGGCACCTGGACCCTGACCTCGTAGGCCTGCCCGAAGTAGCGCAGGTCGGCCGTCCGCACGAAGACGCGGTCGGCCTCCGCGAAGCCCTCCTTGGCGAGCGCGGCCGCGGCCTGGGTCGCGAGTCCGGCGAAGACGTCGCTCAGCTCGGCGGCGTCGAGGCGGTCCTGGAGGGCGACGTGGGTCTGGACGTAGTCGTTCTTGACGTCGACAGTCAGCAGGCCGAAGGCCGACACGTTCCCGGGGTTGGGCGGGACCAGCACGGTCGGGATGCCGAGGATGTCCATCAGCCGGCACAGCAGCAGCGAGCCGGAGCCGCCGAAGGTGGTGAGCGTGAAGTCGCGGACGTCGAGGCCGCGCTTGACCGTGACCTGGCGCAGGGCGTTGGCCTGGTTCCATGCGGAGATCTCGAGCACGCCGGCAGCGCAGGCCTCGGGGGTGAGTCCGAGCCTCGCGGCGAGTGCCTCGACGCCGGCGCGAGCAGCATCGACGTCGAGCGGGATCTCGCCACCCAGCAGGTGGGGAGGGATCCGGCCGAGCACGACGTGGGCGTCGGTGATGGTGACGTCGGCGCCGCCCTTGGCGTAGCAGAGCGGGCCCGGATCGGCGCCCGCCGACTGCGGGCCGACCTTGAGGTTGCCCTCGGGCGAGAGGTGCGCGATCGAGCCGCCGCCGGCCCCGACGGTGACGACGTCGATCATCGGGATCTTGGAGGGGTAGACGCCGACGCTGCCCTCGGTGGTCAGCGTGGGCTCGCCGTCGATGACCACGCTGACGTCGGTGGAGGTGCCGCCGCCGTCGCTGGTCAGGATCTTGTCGAAGCCGGCGACCTGGGCGATCAGGGCCGCGCCCAGCGCCCCGGCCGCGGGGCCGGACAGCACCGTCGTGATCGGCTGGTGGACGACCTCGTCGGCGCTGAGCACGCCACCGTTGGACTTCATCACGTAGAACGGCACCGGCCGACCCGCGCCGGACTCGAGCCGGCTCTTGATGTTGGTGACGTAGCGGCTCAGCCGCGGCTTGACCGCCGCGTCGACCAGGGTGGTCATCGCGCGTTCGTACTCGCGATACTCGCGGAGCACCTCGCTGCTGACGCTGACGACCGCCTCGGGGTGTTCCTCGGCGAGGATCGCGCGCATCCGCTCCTCGTGGTCGGAGTTGGCGTAGGAATGGAGGAAGCAGACACCGATCGTGCCGATGCCCTGGTCCCTGAACCAGCGGGCCGTGGCCCGGGCACCCTCCTCGTCGAAGGGCCGCACCTCCGCACCGGTGAAGTCGAGCCGGCCCTCGACACCGCGCACCAGGTGGCGCGGCACGATGCGGTCGGGCTTGACCCAGAAGTAGGAGTTGCCGTAGCCGTCCGGCACGCTCTGGCGGGCGATCTCGAGCATCGCCTCGTAGCCGGTGGTGGTGATGTAGCCCAGCGCGTCGACCTTGCCCTCGAGGAGCTGGTTGGTCGCGACGGTGGTGCCGTGCGAGACCGCGGCCACGTCGTCGTACGACGCCCCGTCGAGCAGGCCGAGCACCTTCTCGATGCCGGCCAGGAAGCCGTCGGCAGGGTTGCCCGGCGTGGACGGCGTCTTGGTGGTCACCGTCTGCCCGGTGGAGCTGTCGAAGGCCACCACGTCGGTGAACGTGCCGCCGGTGTCGATGCCGATCCGGATCGGACGACTGGTGGAGCTGCTCGACACCTCAGAGACCATGGGGATGATTCAACCGATGTGGGCCCGGCACCGACCACGGCAGAGTTTGCCGACGGATGGCCCGGCCGTTGGCAGGACTCGACAGCCCGTCTGGGGCCGAGCGCGTCGATCCACCCGAATTGGGCATGACCCGCGGCAGCCGCCGGGTCTAACGTGCGCCAGGAGGCAGGATGATGAGGCGCAGCAGACTTCTCGCGGCCGCTGTCGCTGGCGTGCTCCTGGTCGCTCCGCTGACCACGCGGCCCGCAGACGCGACGTGGCCGGGCTCCAACGGCATGATCAGCTTCGTCGGTGGCGTGGGCGGGAACGCCCCGGACTACCAGATCTACGTGATCAACCCCGACGGGAGCGGACGCCATCGGCTGACCGACGTGGGGGGCAACGGGATCTTCCATCCCGAGTGGTCGCCGAGTGGCAACCGCCTCGTGGCATGGGAGCAGCCGTTCTTCGGGCAAGCCGGTACGACGGTCGTCCTGAACGCCGATGGCACGGGCCGCACCCCGATCTCGACCGAGGCGATCAAGGCCTCGTGGTCCCACGACGGGTCCAAGCTCGTCTACGTGGCGCCCGTCGGCCCCGTCGAACAGGTGATGACGATCGCTCCCGACGGCACCGCACGCACCCAGCTGACGAACATCCCGACCTTCAAGTGGATCGCGAGGTGGTCGCCCAACGGGGCCAGGATCGCGTTCGGCTCGTCGTTCAACACCTCCTCCGCGGACCCGGACGACTATCCCGGTGGGATCTCCGTCATCGACGCCGACGGCAGCCACCGGGTCAAGGTCGTCGACGTCAACGGCTATGTGGACCAGCTCGACTGGTCGCCCGACGGGACGAGGATCGCGTTCATCGCCCAGCCGTGCAGCCTCGTCCCCCTGGTGCCCGCGGTCCCGCCACTCGACTGCGATGGCGGCTTCGGCGGAGCAGGCCCGGAGTTCCACCCGAACCTCTACGTCGTCACCCTCGCCACCGGGGCCATCACCGCTCTCACCCAGGACCGCCGGTGGTGGACCAGCGTGGCGTGGTCTCCCGACGGGACGAAGCTGGCCGCCGCCGTCAACGTCGGCGCCGCAGGCGCCCCTGCCGTGGTCACCCTCCCGGCCGGAGGCGGGGCGTTCACCACGGTGATCGAGCCCGGGGACATCGAGGTCTGCACCGACAACGGGTGCGCCACAGTCCCTGAGTCTGTCTCGTCGGTCGACTGGCAGCCCTGCACCACAGGGACCACATCCTGCACGTCGGTGACGTCTGCCGACGTCTCCGCCGACCTCACAGGCCCGGCCACCTCCGCACCCCAGGAGGCGCTCGCCTACGAGGCGGGACTGCGCAACAGCGGTCCCGACGCGGCACCGGGGGCCACCCTGCGATTCGACTGGTCGGGCGCGACCTTCGACTCGGTGACCGCGCAGATGCCGTGCACACTGGGAGTCGGCTCGCTGGTCTGCTCGGCAGGCTCACTCGGCCGTGACATCGAGCGCCCGGTGACGCTGCACCTCATCGCACCCCCCGGGCCCGGGTCGGTGCACGTCACGGCGACCGCGGGCACGAGCGCGGTCGATACCGTCCCCGGCAACAACGCCCGTCGCGTCGACACCCTCGTCAGCAACGATCCCGGTGAGCCGTCACCGACGCCGACCGGTCCTCCGCCAACCACCACCCCGGTCACCCCGCCCGCCCCGGCCACCGCAGATCGTGACGGCGACAAGGTCTCCGACGCCACCGACAACTGTCCCGCACGCAGCAATGCCGACCAGGCCGACGTGGACGGCGACGGCCACGGCGACGCGTGCGACCCAGTGCACCGACGGGGACTGACCCTGACGATGCGCAAGCACCTGACCGTCAAGGGGAGGCTGTCCGCCGAGACCAGCCCCTCCTGCACCAGCGGGCAGCGGGTCGTCGTGCAACGTCGCGCCTCGTCCACGTGGCGTCGCGTCACGACGGTCGCCACCCGGGCGGACGGATCCTTCCGGGCATCGGTCCCGGACCGCGTCGGAAGGTTTCGCGCGATCAGCCCCTCGAGCACCCTCGACGACGGCTGGACCTCGTGCGGCCGCGCCATGTCATCGACCACCGGTCATCGACACGGGTGACGACCCTCCGACCCAGGACCCAGAAATAGGTGAAGGGCCCTCGCTGGTATGAGCAACAAGGGCCCTTCGGATGACCGGTGGAGGTGATGCAGCCGGTCGATGCACTCCGCCATCCGGTCCCATCCACCGCATCACCGGTGTCTGCGACGTTCCCCGGCGAACCGGTTCCCGTCGTGTGGACCTTCTGTTGGAGCCATCCCGCCTCCCCTTGCGGGGCTGCGTAAGGAGAGTTCTATGTCCTCGGAGACCGCGCCCACAAGGGCTTTCGCGATCTTTCCTCGACTTATTTCGAGTTCCGGCGTGTCGTCCCCAGCCCGCCCCGGTTCATCCCCAGCCAGGGCGTACTTCTCCACAATTTCATGCACAGGGGTGCCGCCTGACGAGGTCAGCCGAGCAGCGCCTCGACCGCAGCCGCCACCTCGAGCAGCTGACGGTCCGCGCCGTGCCGGGCGACCAGCTGCACGCCGACGGGCAGGCCGTCGGCCGTCGTGCCGGCAGGCACCGAGATCGCCGGGCAGCCGGTCACCGTGATGAACCACGCCGAGCGCATCCAGGCGAGGTAGTCGGGCATCTCCTGTCCGTTGATCGCCTCGGGGAACTCCTGCTCCACCGGGAACGGCGGCACCTGCGAGGTCGGCAGGACCAGCAGGTCGTGATCGCCGAAGAAGACCCGCATCGTCTCGGACAGCGCGGTGCGCTGGGCGTGGGCCCGGGCCACGTCCATCCCGGTCAACGACTCCCCTGCCCGGATGTTGGCCTCCAGCGAGGCCTTGAACGACGTCGGGTGCTCGGCCAGCAGGGAGCCGAACTTCGCCTGGAAGTGCCACGCCCGAAGGGTGCGGAAGGTGTCGTCGGCCAGCGAGAGGTCGGGGTGTGCCTCGGCCACCGCCGCGCCCGCGTCGGACAACCGCGTCGCGGTGGCGCGTACGACGTCCGCGACCTCGTGATCGACGACCAGGGCGCCGCCGAGATCCACGGACGTGGCGATGCGCAGACCGGACAGTGCGGTCGGCGACAGCGGCGGGGCGAAGCTCGAGCCCGGATCACCCAGGGCGTGGGGCGCGCGGGGGTCGGGCCCGGCCAGCACCGAGAGCAGCAGGGCGACGTCGCCCACGTTGCGGGCCATCGGGCCGCCGACCGAGGTGGTCTCCCACTGGTTGTAGAGCGGCCACTCGGGCACCCGCCCGAGCGAGGGGCGCATGCCCACCACGCCGCAGAAGGACGCCGGGTTGCGCAGGGACCCGCCCATGTCGGACCCGTCGGCCAGCGGCACCATGCCGGAGGCGAGCGCCGACGCGGCTCCCCCGCTCGATCCGCCGGCCGAGCGACTGGGGTCGACGGGGTTGCGGGTCACGCCGAAGACCTTGTTGAAGGTGTGGGAGCCGGCAGCGAACTCCGGCACGTTCGTCTTGCCGATGAAGACAGCACCCGCCCGTCGGATCCGCTCGACGAGCAGGTCGTCGTGGTCGGCGACGGCGTCGGCGAAGATCGGCGAGCCGTAGGTGGTCCGCCACCCGGACAGGGCGTGGGTGTCCTTCACCGCGAACGGCAGTCCGTGGAGGGCACCGAGCTCGTCACCACGCGCATGTGCGGCGTCGGCGTCGGCCGCAGCCGCCCGGGCCCGCTCGACGTCCAGGGAGACGATGGCGTTGAGCTCGCCGTTGCGTTCGTCGATCCGGGCCAGGTGCAGCTCGAGGAGCTCCCGGGCAGAGACCTGTCCGGACCGTACGGCGGCTGCCTGGGCTCGCGCGGTCGAGAAGACGGTCAGGTCGGTCATCGACGCCGGCCGAAGATCCCGCCGACGACGACGCCCAGCACCACGAGCCCGGCCCCGACCGCGACCCCGGTGAGGAACTCCTGTCGGGAGCCGGCCGCGGCCACCGGGGCCGGTGCGCTGAAGACCTGTCCGACCGCTGGGGTCTCGCTGCCACCGCTGGTCGAGGAGGGCGCGCCAGCCCCCGTCACGAGACCCGGTGCAGCCGGGCCGCCACCGGCGAGCACCGAGTCGACGTTGCCGAAGAACTCCCCGGCCATCCGCTTGGAGACGCTGGTGAGCATCCGCTGGCCGACCCCGCCGATCATCCCGCCGACGACAGCGTCGGCGTCGTAGGAGATGCGCGTCGAGGAGCCCTCCTCCGTGAACCTCACCTGGACCGTCGCGCCGATGGTTCCGGGGGCGCCGGCACCGTCGAGCTTCATGACCAGCGACTCGTGCTCGACCAGGTCACGCAGTGCGCACGACCCTGCGTAGGTGCCCTTGATCGACGCGACGCCAGCGGTCACCGTCATGGCGTACGCGTTGTCGCCGGTCGCCTCGAGCCGCTCGCAGCCCGGGATGGTGCGGACCAGCACGGCGGGGTCCAGCAGCGCGTCCCACGCCTGGGCGACCGGTGCGGCCAGGACGTTCTCTCCGGTGAACTTCATCGGGTCTCCCTCGGGGTTGGGGTGAGCTCGGTGGGGTCGTTTGCGTGGGCGAGGCGCAGCGCGTAGAGCTCGGACGGCGAGATCGGCATCGCAGTGATCGGGAAGCCCTCGGCGTCCTCGATCGCCGCGGCGAACACCGCGGCGGACGGGATCACTCCCGCCTCGCCCGCGCCCTTGATGCCGAGCGGGTTGAGCGGCGAGGGCGTCTCGAGGTGGTCGATGTCGATCGTGGTCGGCACCTCGCTGACGTAGGGCATGAGGAAGTCCATGAACGAGGCGTTGAGCAGCTGCCCCGAGTCGTCGTAGACCATCCGCTCGTAGAGGGCACCGCCCACGCCCTGCGCCACCCCGCCGTGGATCTGGCCCTCGACGATCATCGGGTTGATCAGGTGGCCGCAGTCGTGGACGACGGCGTACTTGAGGATCGTGATCTCGGCCGTGTCGGGGTCGGTCTCCACGATCACCGCGTGCATGCCGTTGGCGAAGGTCGAGCGCTCGGGCGAGTAGAAGTCCTTGCCCTCCAGACCCGGCTCGTCGTCCTCGGCCACGGGCGGCTTGCCCGGATCGCCGACGGAGAACTGGGTGGCGGCCTTGGACGCCTCGTCGAAGGCGTAGCGCAGCGGGTTGGACAGCACCGCGATCGTGCCGAGGTCGATCCGGGTCCCGGGCCCGGCGTCGGTGCCGCGGACGCTGACCACGCCGTCGTTGATCTCGAGGTCGGACTCGTCGGCCTCCAGCGCCTCGGCCGCGATCCGCAGCGCCTTCTCCTTGGCCCGCAGCGAGGCCAGGTGGATCGCCGAGCCGCTCATCACCGCAGCGCGCGAGGCGAACGTGCCCACGGCGTACGGCATCTTGCGGGTGTCGCCGGTCGTGATCTCGACGTCCTCGAACCGCACCCCGAGGGTGTCGGCGACGATCTGTGCGAAGGCGGTCTGGTGACCCTGCCCCTGCGTGGTGAGGCCGGTCGCGACCTTGACCTTGCCGGAGGTCTCGATGTGCACGTGGGCACCCTCGTAGGGGCCGACGCCGGTGCCCTCGACGTAGCACGCGAGCCCGATCCCGACACGTCGTCCCGCTGCTGCCATCTCGGCGCGGAACTCCTCGAACTCGTCCCACCCGACCAGGGCCTTGAGCTTGGCCAGCGAGGCCGGGTAGTCGCCGGAGTCGTAGGTCAACGGGCGGCCGTCCTGGAAGACCAGGCCGTGCTCGTAGGGGAACTCGTCGGGCTGGATGAAGTTGGTGCTGCGGACCTCGGTGCGGTCCTTGCCGAGGTAGGCGGCGATCGCGTCCATCGTCCGCTCCATCACGAAGCATCCCTGCGGCCGGCCGGCACCGCGGTAGGGCGTGACGATGACGGTGTTGGTGTAGAGCGACTCGAAGACGACGCGGTAGTTCTGCGGCTTGTAGGGGCCGAGCAGCTGGGTCGAGGTGATGATCGGGACGATCAGCCCGTACGGCGTGTAGGCCCCGTGGTCGTGCCAGAACTCGACGTTGAGCCCGAGCACCCGGCCGTCGTCGTCGAAGCCGACCTCGACATGGTGCTGCTGCGCCCTTTCGTGCGCGGAGGAGATGAAGTGCTCGCGCCGGTCCTCGGTGAACTTCACCGGGCGGCCGAGCGTCATCGCCGCGAGCGGCACCAGCAGCTCCTCGGGCCACGGGTGGTTGATCTTCACACCGAAGCCGCCTCCGACGTCGGGGGTGATCACGTCCACCCTGGCCAGGTCGAGGCCGAGCTTGGCGGCCACGCAGCCCCGCACGCCGGTCGAGGTCTGGGTCGACGACCACACCGTGAGCCGGCTGGTGTCGGGGTCCCAGCGGGCGACCGTGCCGCGCCCCTCCATGGGCGTGCAGGCGGACCGTTCGACGTCGAGCTCGAGGGTCAGGGTGTGGGGGGCGTCCGCGATGGCGGCGCGAGCGTCGCCGTTCTCCTGCTCCATCCGCGCGCCGACGTTGCCGGGCACGTCGTCGTGCACCAGCCGCTGGGCGGACCGCGCCGCGGGGATGCCGACGACTGGCTCGAGGTAGTCGTAGTCGACCCGGATCCGCGACACCGCGTCCTCGGCGACGTAGCGGTCGACGGCGACCACGAAGGCGATCGCCTCACCGACGTAGTTCACCTCGTCCTTCGCCAGCGCGTACTGGGTGCGGCCGTGGGTGAGCGCCGGGTGCGGGATGAGCAGCGGCAGCGGCTCGGCCATCGCATCGGCCAGGTCGTCGTAGGTCCACACCGCGAGCACGCCGTCGATGTCGAGGACGTCCGAGACGTCGATGTCGGTGATGCGGGCGTGGGCGTGCGGCGACCGCAGCACCGCGGCGTGCAGCAGCCGCGGGTCGTCGTGGAGGAGGTCGTCGACGTAGCGGCCCTGGCCGCGCAGGAACCGCTGGTCCTCGACGCGGGCGACCTTGGTGCCGAAGAGCTTGGTGGTCATGACTGCACCCCGGACTCATCGGCAGCCGTGATCTCTGCTGCGCGCAGGACCGACTTCACGATGTTCTGGTAGCCGGTGCAGCGGCACAGGTTGCCGCCGATCATCTCGCGCGCCTCGTCCTCGGTCGGGTCCGGGTTCTCGCGCAGCCCCGCCGTGATCGTGGTCAGGAAGCCTGGAGTGCAGAAGCCGCACTGGAGCCCGTGGCAGTCGGAGAAGGCCTGCTGGACCGGGCTCAACCGACCTTGCGGGGTGCCGTCGTCCTCGGTCAGTCCCTCGACCGTGGTGATCTCGGCGTCGACCGCGGAGACCGCGAGCATCAGGCACGAGCGCATCGGCCGGCCGTCGACCAGCACCGTGCACGCACCGCAGACCCCGTGCTCGCAGCCGACGTGCGTGCCGGTGAGGCCACAGTCGTGGCGCAGGGCGTCGGAGAGCAGCCGGCGGGCCGGGACCTGCACCTCGTGGACCGACCCGTTCACCCGGAGTCGGACGTCGTGGACCTCTTCGCTCATGCGGTGTCCCTCTCGCGTGCGTAGGTGATGGCCGCGGCCAGCACCCGGGGGGTCAGCACCCGCACCAGGTGGGCGCGGTAGTCGGCGCTGGCGTGGATGTCCTCGGCCGGGTCGAGCTCGCGCAGCGCGGCCGCGGCGGGGTCGTCGAGGTCGTCGGTGACGTCGACGATGGTCGGCACGTCGCACACCGAGAGGTAGCCCAGACGGGCCCGGGTGACGTCCTCGCCCGCACACTCGACGTGGGCGGCCACGCCGACCAGGGCGTAGTCGCCGTGGCGCCGGGCGATCTCCTCGAAGGCGACCCCAGCGCCGGGCGACAGTGCCGGGAAGAACGCCTCGACGGCGATCTCGTCGTGGGCCAGCGTCGACTCCAGCGGGCCTGCGAACAGCTCGGCCGCCGGGATCGTACGACGTCCGCGCACGGAGGCCACGTCCACCGATCCCTCCAGCAGGCGCAGCACCATCGGCATCTCTGCTGCGGCGTCGGCGTGGACGATGGAGCCGACCGTGGTGCCGCGGTTGCGGATGGTCGGGTGCGCGACGTGGCTCAGGGCCATCGCGAGCAGCGGCTGGCACTCGGCCGCCTCGGGCGAGGCGAGGACCTCGGAGTGGCGGGCGAGGGCCCCGACCCGGACCCCGGCCGCATCGACTGCGATGTGGCCGAGGTCCGGCAGGGCGTTGATGTCGATGAGCATCGACGGCGCCGCCAGGCGCATCGAGAGCAACGGGACCAGGGACTGGCCCCCGGCGAGCACCTTCGCCCCCGACTCCCCCGCAAGGGCCTCGAGGGCCTGCTCGAGGGTGGCGGGACGGACGAAGGCGAAGGGTGCAGGCTTCATCGCGGCGCGGAGCCTCCCGAGGCCACGTCGTCCACGCCGCCGTCGTAGTCAGGGTGACTGAGGTTGCGGGTGACCGATCCGGTGCCGTCACCGGTGCGGCCCTTCACCATGTGGAAGAACACGATGACCAGGATCGTGCCGAGCGCGATGCCGCCCAGCTCGAAGTCGTCACCGAAGGTCAGCGTGACGCCACCGATTCCGGCGATCAGACCGGCCGAGAGGCCCACCATGTTGACCGGGTTGCCGAAGTCGACGTGGTTCTCGACCCAGATCTTGGCACCGACCAGGCCGATCATGCCGTAGAGCACGACGGTGATGCCGCCGAGCACGCCGCCCGGCGTCGCGTTGACGACGGCGCCGAACTTGGGGCACAGGCCCAGCAGGATCGCGACGAAGGCCGCGACGTAGTAGGCCGCGGTGGAGTAGACGCGGGTGGCGCCCATGACGCCGATGTTCTCGGCGTACGTCGTCGTCGGCGATCCACCGAACGCGCTGGCGAAGGCGGTCGCGAGACCGTCGGCGCCGATGGCGCGGCCCATGTAGGGGTCGAGGTCCTCGCCGGTCATCTCGGCCACGGCCTTGACGTGGCCGGTGTTCTCCGCGATCAGCGCGATGACGCCGGGAAGCACGAGCAGGATCGCGGTGAGCGAGAACGACGGCCCGTGGACGACCGAGACGCCGTCGCTGAGCGTGCCGCTGGGGAAGCCGATCCAGCTGGCCGCCTCCACACCTGCCCACGAGACGCGGTCGTGCTCGGTGGCCTCGGTGGCCCCGCCGAGGACCGAGGTGATCGGACCGAGCACCAGGTCGGCGAAGAAGGAGAGGACGTAGCCGAAGATCAGGGCGAGGAACACCGCGATCCGGGACCAGAAGCCCGGCAGCATCACGGCAGCGAAGACCATGAAGGCCGCGGTCAGCAACGCGATCCACTGGTCCTGGGGCCAGTAGATGCCGGCCACGACGGGAGCGAGGTTGAAGCCGATCAACATGACCACGGCGCCCGTGACCGCGGGCGGCAGGATGACGTGGATGGCCCGGGCGCCGGCGAAGTGCACCAGGAGGCCGACCGCAGCCAGCACCAGGCCGGCGACCAGGATCGCACCGGTGACGTAGGAGGAGTCGTTGCCGGAGTCGAGCATCCGGATCGCGGCCACGCTGGCCACGAAGGAGGCGCTGGTCCCGAGGTAGCTGGGGACCTTGTTCTTGACGATCAGCAGGAACAGGATCGTGCAGAGCCCCGAGAACATGATGGCGAGGTTGGCGTCCAACCCCATGACCAGGGGGAAGACGAAGGTGGCACCGAACATCGCCACCACGTGTTGGGCGCCGAGCCCGACGGTCTTGCCCCACGGCAAACGCTGGTGAGGCATCACGGCCTCACCCGGGGCGGGATCGACTACGTCCCACTTGAACATCGACATGTGCTGGGCCCTCCAGATCGGACACGGGAAATGATTCCGAGAAGCCACAAACTAGTGGCCCCATCACACACCCTCACTAGCGAGTTGTGCCGAAGGAACGCCGCCGACGCTGGCAACAAGTTGTGCGAGCCACAAACCCAGTTCCACCGAGCCCACTCCCGTCGCGCCGGACGTCATGGGCGGTGGTTGCTCGGACGACCACTCGCCATGACGTCCGCGCAGACCTCCCGCGCGGACCTTCGTCAGCCGGTGATCTCCAGCGCCCGCAGCGCCACCGCCACGTCGAGGCGCAGGTGCGGATCGCTCGCCACCGGCCCGAGCAGGCGCTGCAGCTTGCCGACGCGGTAGCGCATCGTGTTGTAGTGGAAGAACTGCGCGCGGGCGGCCTCGGCCACGTTGAAGTTGGTGTCGAGGAGCACCTGCAGGGTCTCGCGGAGGTCGGCCGCCTCGGGTGTGCGCTCGGCGAGCGGCCCGAGCACGTCTGAGGCGTACGACGCCAGCTCGGCCGGGTCGGGCACGAGCGCGAGCAGCCGGTGCAGGCCGAGCTGGTCGAAGTAGGTCGTGGAGCCGATGCCGCGGACCCTTCGGCCGACCTCCACCGCCCGGCGGGCCTGCTGGTAGGCCTCCGGCAGCTCGAGCAGGCCGGAGGCCACGCGGCTGACGCCGGCCGAGAAGGAGAGCCGGCCCCCGCCCCGGTCACCGCGGACGGCCTCGACGGCCTGGCGGACGAGCGTCTCGAGGTCGCTCGCCGGGGCCACCGGCAGCAACGTCACGACCTCGGAGGAGAAGTCGACGGACGCGATCTCCCGGTCGATGCGCTCGCTCACCTGACGCCACGCCAGCGCAAATCGGTCCTGCCAGATCCGGCGCTGCGGACTCGGCGCCGCACCCTCGACGGCGTCCGGGTCGAGCTCGGCGACCACGATGACGACAGGGCGGTCGAGGTCCCACCCGAAGGCCTGGGCGTGCTCGGCGACATAGGCCTCGCCCCCCGCGCGGTGCAGGAAGACGTCGCGCAGGAAGTCGCCGCGGTACTTGTTCTCGACAGCCGACACCGCCTGCTCGCGGGTGATCAGCAGGGCGGCCACGATCGCGGCCCGCTCCAGGGCGTGGACGTCGGGCGGTTGGATCGCGGTCGGGTTGATCGCGACGAGCCGGGCGAGGTCGTTCCCGGCGGCGCCCACACGCAGCGCGCGCGCCTCGCCCTTGCCCAGCCGGACCCCGGTGTCGATCCGCTCGACCCGCAGCCGACCGGTCGGGTCGACCAGGTCGGCGCCGGCGAGCGTCTCACGCTGCGCCTCGTCGAGATGCGCCGCGCGCTCGCGCCCGTCCGTGGAGGTGAAGGCGACGCCGCAGCCGATGGCGTCGCTCACCGCTGCCGCGATCTCGTCCAGGTCGCCACCCTCCAGCACGATGTGGGTGAGCGCGGTGTGGAGCGCGTCAGCGCGCTCAAGCGCCGCCACGGCGTCCGCATCACTTATCAAGTGTTGGCGCACTTCCGGACCTTCCTTGGACAAGTTCTCACATTCGCCAGTGTCCCACGGTGCCGATAGCGTCGGCCAGGTGATCCAGGTAGCGGCACCACTGCGGGTCCGCGAACGCCTGTCCATGGCCCCGGACGGTCCTCGCGAGATCGTCCATGCCGGACCCAAGGCGCTCTACGTCGACCTCGACGGCTGGTGCCTCGGCCTCGTCGCCTCGACCGCCAGCCGGGTGCCGTGCGCCCTGTGGTCCTCGCGTCCGGACCTGGGCGAGCTGGCGCGCGGTCCGGTCGAGGTCGCCGGCGGAGTGCTCGTCGTCGCCGGGCAGGACGTCGGCATCACCCGGCTGGTCGACGTCTCCGTCCCCGCGCCTGCGCCTCCGGAGCACCGGTCCGCGTCCGGACAGGCGGTCGACCTGACGTCAGCCGCCGGGCTGACCCTCCCCCGCGACGGCCACCTGACCGCCGACGACGTCACGCACCTCCTCGGCCGCGGCCCGGGGCTGACCCCGCTCGGCGACGACGTGCTGGCGGGCTGGTTCGCTGCGCGGCACGCGGCCGGGCGTCCCGACCGCACCCTCGCCGAGGCCGTACGCCGTCGCCTCGGTGCCACCACCCTGCTCTCGGCCACGCTGCTCGACTGCGCCCTGCGCGGCGAGGCGCTGCCCCAGCTGTCGGCCTGGCTGGCCGACCCCACCCCGTCCGCCACCCGGGCCCTGATGGCCGTCGGCGCCACCTCGGGCACCGGGCTCCTCGCCGGCGCCGAGCTGGCGCTCGCATCCCTGTCCACCCACCACCGCCCCGGGAGGGCCGCATGAGAGACCACGTCGAGATCCGCAACGGCGCCTACGCCGACTCGGTCACCCTGCTCCAGGTCAGTCGCACCGTCCAGGGCACACCCGGGGTCGTGTCGGCCCAGGTCGCGATGGCCACCGGGCTCAACCTCGAGGTGCTCACCGGCATGGGCTTCGACGTGCCGGGCTCCTCGCCCAACGACATGGTCGTCGCGCTGCGGCTCGAGGACGACGCCGACCTGGAGTCGGCACTCGCGAGCGTCGACGCGGCGCTCGTCCCGGCCCGGCAGAGCGCCGGACCCAGCGAGGTCGCCGCGCCCCGCACGACGTCCTCGGCCCTGCGTCGTACGCCCGCCGGCGCGGTGGTCCTGGTCTCGGTGCCGGGGGCCAGTGCCACGGTCGAGGCGATGGACGCGATCGAGGCCGGACACGACGTGATGATCTTCAGCGACAACGTCCCGGTCGCGGAGGAGGTCGCCCTCAAGACCTACGCCGCCGAGCACGGTGCGCTCGTCATGGGCCCCGACTGCGGCACCGCGGTGATCGACGGCGTGGGCCTGGGCTTCGCCAACACCGTGCGCCCCGGCCGCATCGGCCTGGTCGCCGCCTCCGGCACCGGTTGCCAGCAGCTGCTCGCGCTCCTCGACCACGCTGGCGCGACGTACGACGGTGTCGGCGTGCGCTGGGCCCTCGGCGTCGGCGGGCGCGACCTGTCGTCGGCGGTCGGAGGTCTTGCCACCCGCGAGGCGCTGCGTCGCCTCGACGCGGATCCCGACGTGGACCTCGTGGTGATCGTCTCCAAGCCACCCGCCCCCGAGGTCGCCGAGGCCCTGAAGGACGACAGCGCCGGGCTCGGCACACCTGTCGAGCTGGGCCTGCTCGGCCCGGGACAACGCGACCTCACCGCCGTGGCCGAGGCCGTCCTCGCACGGCTCGGCCACGCGGCACCCGACTGGCCGGTCGCCGGCACCCACAACACCGGTGCGGCCACCGGACCCCTGCTCCGCGGCCTCTTCGTCGGCGGCACCCTGTGTGACGAGTCGATGCTGATGGCCAGCGCCGCCCTCGGCCCGGTGCGCAGCAACATCCCGCTCTCGGAGGACCTCGCGCTCGTCCCGAACGAGCGGGGCGACCTGCTTGCCGACACCCACACGATGGTCGACTTCGGCGACGACGCACTGACCCAGGGTCGCGCCCACCCGATGATCGACCCGACCCTGCGCCTCGACCAGCTGTCCCGCGCTGCTGCCGACCCGGACAGCGGCGTGATCCTCCTGGACCTCGTCCTGGGTCACGGCTCCGAACCCGACCCCGCGGCGCTCCTCGCTCCGGCGATCGCCGCCGCCCGCGAGGCACGGGCGATCCCGGTGATCGTCAGCCTGGTCGGCACCGACCTCGACCCGCAGGGCCTCACCGCCCAGCGTGACGCGCTCGTCGCCGCCGGCGCAGAAGTGCACCTCTCCAACGCTGCGGCCACCCGCCGCGCCATCGACCTGCTGAGCCAACCTGAAGGGAGGGCCGCCCGATGAGCGAGCCCACCATCGTCACCGTCGGCGCCGACATGTTCGCCGACGCCGTGGCCGGACAGACCGTCCCCGTCGAGCGGGTCGACTGGCGTCCGCCGATGCCCGGCACCGAGGCCGACCTCGCCACGGTCGCCATCGACCCACGGCGCCCCGAGGCCAACCGGCAGGCGGTGGCGGCGATGTTCGGCGTGACTGCCACCCTCGTCGACGTCGCCCCGGCCTCCGAGGTGCTGGGCCTCGAGCCCGGTCAGTTCCTCCACGCGGGCCCGCCGATCGACTGGGACCGCACGTCCGGCCCGTTGCGCGGCGCGCTCATGGGTGGAGCCGCCCTCGAGGGCCTCGTCGACGACCCCGAGGACGCCGTCGCCCTGTTCGAGTCCGGGGCGTCCGTCAGCCTCGAGCCGTGCCACCACCGCAGCGCCGTCGGCCCGATGGCCGGCGTCGTCACGCCGTCGATGTGGCTGTGGGTGCTCGAGGACAGCGCGAGCGGTCGGCGGACCTACTGCTCCCTCAACGAGGGCCTGGGCAAGGTGCTGCGCTACGGCGCGTACGGCCCCGACGTGCTGACCCGGCTGCGCTGGATGCGCGACGTGCTCGGCCCGCTCCTCCAGTCGGCGACGCGCGCCGTCGTCGCCGAGTCCGGCCCGGTCGACGTCACCGGCATCCTCACGCAGATGCTGCAGATGGGCGACGAGGCCCACAACCGCAACCGCGCCGGCACCCTGATGCTCCTGCGCGACCTGGCGCCGGCGATGGTCGGCACCGGCTTCGACGCGACCGACGTGGCCGAGTGCCTGCGGTTCATCGGCAGCAACGACCACTTCTTCCTCAACCTCGCGATGCCTGCCTGCAAGCTCGCCCTCGACGCGGGCCGCGACATCCCGGGCTCGACGATGGTCGTGGCCATGGCACGCAACGGCACCGACTTCGGCATCCAGGTCTCCGGCACCGGCGACGAGTGGTTCACCGGCCCGGCCCAGGTCGCCGACGGCCTCTACCTCGGCGACTACGGCCCAGACGACGCCAACCCCGACATCGGCGACTCCGCGATCACCGAGACGGCGGGCATCGGTGGCTTCGCGATGGCGACGGCCCCGGCGATCGTCCGCCTCGTCGGGGGCTCCGTGCCCGACGCCCTGGCCACCACCCGGCGCATGCACGAGATCACCCTCGCGGAGAACCCCCGCTGGTCGGTTCCCGTGCTCGAGTTCCAGGGCACCCCGACCGGGATCGACGTGACCAAGGTGTGCCGCACCGGCATCCTCCCCCAGATCAACACCGGCATGGCCGGCAAGGTCGCCGGGGTCGGTCAGGTCGGTGCCGGGCTCGTCACGCCACCCGCGGAGGTCTTCCCGCAGGCGCTGGCCGCGCTGGCCGCGCGGGCTCAGCCGTCGGAGGGCCGCTCGTTGTAGATCCCGGCCTCGTCCTGGCCCGACAGCTCCGCGATCGCGCGCATGATCCGGTCGGTGAGCTCGCGCCGGGCACGACCGGGGGGGACGCCGTCGTAGTCCCCGGCGACGTTGATCGGCTCGCCGACGCGCACGGTCACCTTCGCCAGCCGCGGCCGGTTCGAGCCGATCGGCTGCATCTCGGCGGTGCCCTGCAGCCCGACCGGCACGACGGGGCAGCCCGCGGTGAGGGCGAGGTGAGCGACCCCGGTACGTCCCCGGTAGAGGCGGCCGTCCCGCGAGCGGGTGCCCTCGGGGTAGATGCCGAACGCCTCCCCCCGGCCCAGCACCTCGAGCGCGGTGTCGAGGCTGGCGATGGCTGCCCGGGTGTCCTCGCGGTCGACCGGGAGCATGCCGAGCCCCTCGAACCACGCCCGGACGAGCGCCCCCTTCACCCCGGTGCCGGTGAAGTAGTCGGACTTCGCGAGGAAGACCACCTTGCGCGGCAGGACGAACGGAATCACCATGCTGTCGGCGAAGGAGAGGTGGTTGCTCGCCACGATGACCGGGCCGGTGGCCGGCACGTGGTGGAGGCCCTCCACCTTCGGTCGCAGCACAGCGCGACCCAGCGGAGGAAGGACGCGCTGCAGGAGGCCGAAGAGCATGTGGGTCATTGTGCCCCGAGGCTCGGTTCCCAGAAGGCGCGTGTCAGATCCACCGATCCGCCGGGTCGCAGCGGGGTGCCCTCCTCGAGGTAGGCCTGGCGCGCCTCGTCACCGTGCGAGGGCGGGAGCGACCCGTCGGCCCGCACCACCCGCCACCACGCAACGGCAGCGCCGTCGCGCGCCATGACGGAGCCGACCTGACGCGGCCCACCCCGCCCCAGGACCGCCCCCACCACGTCGGCGATGGCGCCGTACGTCGTGACCCGGCCGCGCGGCACCCCCTCCGCACACTGCAGCACCAGCTCGGCGTAGAGGTCCTCGCTCATTCTGCCGGCGCCTGCGTCAGTCGACTGGCGGCGAGCATCAGGGCGATCGCGACCAAGGCGGCCAGCATCCACAGCCACGGTGGGGCCAGGTCGGGGTCCAGGCCGCGAACGGCGGCGTAGGCGACGGCCAGCGGCACCAGCGACAGCGCGGCCCGACCGGCCCAGAGTCGGGCCAGGTCGGGATCGACGCGCAACGTGCCCGGGCCGTGGGCGAGGACGGTGGCGAGCACGTGGGCGCAGACCAGCAGGACGGCCACCACCGGCAGGCGCCAGTCGACGACCCCGTGGGCCGCCCACCAGCCAACCACGAGCAGCAGCGCCACGGTGCCGGCCAGGCTGTCCGGCTCGCGCGCCCAGGCGAGCGCACTCGCCGTCACCAGCAGCAGCGAGCCCCAGTGCGGCACCTCGGGCAGCGCCACCATCAGGGCCGACACCGGCAGCGCGAAGAGCAGCGCCCGCAGCAGCAGGGCGCTCATCGGCCAGCCGGCCGGCCGCACGGAAGTCGGGAGCCTCATCGCGCGCGCACCCGGGGGACCTGGGCCCTGCGGGCCAGCCGGTGGAGCACGGTGTCGAGGGTGCCGGGACCGCGCCACGGCACGACGGGGCAGCCGAGCGCCGCAAGCTGCGCGAGCCGGTCGTCGCGCTCGATCTGCTGCATCCGCGCCGCCAGGCCCGCCAGGTCCCGGCGGGAGGCGCCCGACCCGTGCTCGCCGAGCGTGTCGATCACGACCACCGACTGGCCGCTGCGCTGCAGCGCGGCGGTCGCGGTGACCAGCGGCGTGAACAGCATCGGCGAGAAGATGTACACCACGCTGCCTGCCCCCGAACCGAGGTCGAGGCGCTCGGGGGGCACGGCTCGGGCCTCGGTGCGAACCCGCGCCAGGGTGCCCTGGAGGGCGTTGAGGTGACGGGGGCCCGAACCGAGCCGGACCCGCGCACCGTCGGCCGCCACCACGAGCAGGCCCACCCGGTCGCCGTTGCGGATGTGGTGCTCGGCGAGCGCGCTGGCGGCGCGGACCGTCAGGTCGAGGCTGCTCGCGTGGCCGTGGATGCCGCCGGACTCCCCGATGTCGCGCAGGCCGTCGACGACGAGCCAGACCCCGGCGTCCTGCTCGGCGCGCGTCGTCACGACGTGCAGCTCGCGGGTGCGCAGCGACACGGGCCAGTTGATGCGACGCAGCCGGTCACCGGCCGCGAAGTGCCGGATCCCCTCGAACTCGGTGCCGCTGCCGGTGCGTCTCGACCGGTGGCTCCCGACCAGGCCGGACGGCTGCGGGACCTCTGCCCACGAGTCGTACGGCGCGGCCTGGGGCAGCACGTTGAGTCCGTGCGACGGCAGGTCCTCCGGACCCCACCGCCAGCCGGCCCAGGAACTGGTCAGGGCGATCCGCTCGCTGCCGATGGAGCGCCGACCCCACCGCCGCGGGCTGAACTCGATCACCGGCAGACCGGTGCGGGCCAGCGCCCCGACCGCGCCGTACGTCGGTCGGGTCGCGACGTGCGGCGTCGGGGCGGCGACCCGGGTGACGTGCTCGACGCCCGTCGGGTCGCCCAGGCTGACCCGCGAGGTCGTGCCCTGGCCCTCGTGGAGCCGGTGGTGGTCGATCGCCGTGCTCACGGTCGGAGTCGTGGCCGGCCGACCGAGGAGGCCCATCAGCGCGAAGACGACGAACGGGGCGGCCAGCACGACCAGCACCTCCAGGCCGAGCACCAGTCCGCCGGCGATGCCGCCGAGCGAGACCAGCGTGGCCCGGACCAGCGCCGGTGTCGGCCGCCACGAGCTCACCGCTGGCTCTCCAGGGTCTGTGGCGACCGGACCGAGGAGAGGACGGAGTCGACGACGCGGAGACCCGAGGCCTGCGTCATCCAGAGGTCCGGCTTGACGGTGATCCGGTGCGCGAGGACGGCGCGCGCCACGACCTTGACGTCCTCGGGAACCACGAAGTCGCGACCACGGATCGCCGCCCACGCACGGGCGGTGAGCACCAGGCCCAGGCTGCCGCGCGGCGACGCCCCGGTGAGGACGTCGTTGTGGGCGCGGGTGGCCGCTGCCAGGTCGACGCAGTAGCGCCCGACCGACTCGTCGACGACCACACGCTCCACCGCGGCCTGCATCCGGGCCAGACCCGCCGCATCGGTGACGGCCGAGACGTCCACCTCCTCGCGCTGGCGATCGAGCCGGCGGCGCAGGACGTCGTACTCCTCACCGGCTGACGGGTAGCCGAAGCTCACCCGCAGCAGGAACCGGTCGAGCTGGGCCTCGGGCAGCGGGTAGGTGCCCTCGTACTCCACCGGGTTGGCTGTCGCGAGGACGTGGAAGGGGCTGGGCAGGAGGTGGGTCTGGCCCTCGACGGTGACCTGGCCCTCCTGCATCGCCTCGAGCAGCGCTGCCTGGGTCTTGGGGGGCGTGCGGTTGATCTCGTCGGCCAGCAACAGGCCGGCGAAGACCGGCCCGGGGCGGAAGTCGAACTCACCGCGGCGCTGGTCGTAGACGTAGGAACCGGTGAGGTCGGCCGGTAGCAGGTCGGGGGTGAACTGCGCGCGGGAGAAGTCCAGGCCGAGGGCGCCGGCGAAGGTGCGTGCCGCGAGCGTCTTGCCCAGTCCCGGGAAGTCCTCCAGCAGGATGTGGCCCTTGGCGAGGATGCCGGCGAGCACCAGCGTCAGCGCCTCCCGCTTGCCGACGACGGCACGGCCCACCTCGTCGAGGACGCGCTCGGCCAGCTCGGCGACGGGCGGGGCGGCGGGGCTCTCCACCGGCGTGTCAGGTGTGGTCACGGGTTCCCTCTATTCGGGTCAGGATGCGGTCGATCTCGACGGCTGTGAGCCGGCGGACCGGGGTGAGCTCGGCATGGACGGCCTCGGCGACGGCCGGATCGCGACCGCGGGCCAGGGTGACCAGCCGGTCGCGCAGCGCACTGTCGGGCTCGGTGGCCGCCTGGTGCGAGGAGAGGATGCGGAGATCGTTGCTCGCCTCACCGGTGCGGTCGCCCTGCGGCGGCAGGGTGGGCAGCCACCTCGCCGGCGGCGTGTTGACGGTGTCGATCA
Source organism: uncultured Actinomycetota bacterium (assembly GCA_963721925.1). Taxonomy (GTDB): domain Bacteria; phylum Actinomycetota; class Actinomycetes; order Propionibacteriales; family Nocardioidaceae; genus Nocardioides. The sequence goes on from CAVRLH010000006.1 coordinate 56,690, forward strand.
GCAGCCACGTCGCGGAGAACGTCAGCACCACCATGACGGCGAATGCCCACGGCCGCGGCTCGAAGTCGAGGAGCACCGACACCACGAAGCCGACCACGCCGACCACGACCGCGCCGCCGAGGCGTACGGCCCACTCCCGACCGATCCGCACCCGCATCACCGGCGCACCCCGGGGCTGCGCCGGATCCGGTCGAGGGCGTCCAGCGCGTCGGAGCGGTGGGACTCGGTGATCTCGTGGTCGGAGAACCGGGCCTCGCGGTAGAGCTGCGCCAGCCGGGTGACAGCGTCGGCATCCGCGTCGACACGCTCGAGCATGCGCAACGCGAACTCCGAGGACGTCTCCCACGACTCCCGGCCGATCCCGGCGCGGGCGCCCTGGACCTCGAAGCGGCGCCATGCCTCCACGATCGCGTTGCGTGGATGACCGGCACGCAGCACGGCGTCCTGCTCCACCGCATCCTCGGCGATGGCGGCGGCGATCCGGGTCGGCTCGTCGAGGGCCAGGAAGTCCACCTCGTCGCGCTCACCCGGTCGCGCCGTCCGGCGCTGCCAGCCCCGTCGTGCGTGGGAGAGCAGGAACGCCACGAAGGCGACCATGCCGACCAGGACCAGCATCTCGAAGGTCCAGACGAGGAGCTTGAGCCACAGCGGCGGCTGGGCCTGGCGGACGAGCTCCTCGGGGTCGTCGGCCAGCTCCTCGTCGATCGGCGCCGTGCTCGTCGTGGTCGTCGAGACGGTGCTCGGCGTCGGCCCGGGACCGGTGAACACCGCCGACGGGCCGACCAGCGTCGCCCAGGCGACGAGCACCATGAGCAGACCGCTGGCGGCCACCATGAGGACCGCCCGGGCCCCGGCTCCCGCTGGTCCAGCCCCCCGAGCACGCATGGCGCGACCCTATGCGTCAGGGCCGCGCCGTGCGTGGAACGGGAGGGGCAACCGGCTCAGAGGACGGGGCTGAAGGGCTCGGTGCCGGGCACCAGCTGCAGGCCGCTGATGCCGCCGTGCTGCTGGGCGTAGCCGAGCTCGTGGGCGAGGTCGCCGACACCGTTCGAGCCGGCGAGCGGGGCGATGGCCAGGGTCGACAGGGTGCCCAGGGCGTTGCCCTCGGCGTCGAGGAAGGCGCTGCCGGAGTCACCGGGCACGCCCGGGGTCACGGTGTAGACCGGGTGCGTCCAGCCGCTGGGGTCGGTGCCGACGCTGACGCCCTGCTTGGGCGAGAGTGCCTCGATGCCGCCGCGCAGGCTGGAGTTGCCGTAGCTGTGGACGGTGTCACCGGCTGCGGTGCCGGCGGAGTTGATGCCGACCGGGCCGCCCCAGAACGGGATCGACGGGTTCACCTTCGCGACGTCCTCGGCGGCCACCTTGACCAGCGCCAGGTCGTTGTAGGCGCAGGTGTCCTCGTCGGTCTCTCCCTGCTGGGCCATGGTCAGCCACGAGGAGTAGGCCAGGGTGCCCGACCCGACCTTGGTGCCTCCGCCCACGAGCGAGCCGCCCCGGACGAAGTCGACCTTCGTTCCCAGCGGCAACGAGCCGGCCGTGCACCCGTTGGTGTCGGTCGCCTCGCCGAGGCCCGCACAGTGCGCGGCGTAGCCGACGTACGTCGAGCCGGCTCCGTCGGTGTAGACGAAGTTGGCCGTGCACTGGGCGCCGTCGGTGTACATCTGCACGCCCGGGCGGATGGTTGCGCTGTCGGCCGGAGCCCACGCGGCAACCGCAGCACCCGGTTGGGGTGCGGCGGTCGCCGGGACGCTGGTGGATGCGGCGGCCACGAGTCCGGCGGTCGCCACGAGGGTCAGGAGCTTCTTGGATGTAGGCATGCAAGGTCCAACGAAGGCCCCCGCATGCGGTTACGCGTCAGTACGTCGGCTGGCTCGGGTCGATCTGGCTGACCCACGCCACCACGCCGCCGCCGACGTGCACGGCGTCGGCGTACCCCGCACCCTTGACGATCGCGAGCGTCTCCGCGGATCGCACGCCCGACTTGCAGTGCATGACGATCTGCTTGTCGCTCGGCAGCTGGGCCAGCGCGGTGCCGTTGAGGAACTCACCCTTGGGGATCAGCACGGCACCCGGGATGTGGTTGATCTCGGCCTCGTTGGGCTCGCGGACGTCGATCAGCACGAAGTCGCGCTCGCCGTTCTCGCGCTCCTTGAGCATGTGCTCGAGCTGGACGACCGAGATGGTCGAGCCGACGGCTGCGTCGGCAGCCTCGTCGGAGACGGCGCCGCAGAAGGCGTCGTAGTCGATGAGGCCGGTGACGGTGGGGTTCGTGCCGCACAGCGCGCAGTTGGGGTCCTTGCGGACCTTGAGCTTGCGGTACTCCATCTCCAGCGCGTCGTAGATCATCAGCTTGCCGGCGATCGGGTCGCCGATGCCGGTGAGGAGCTTGATGGCCTCGTTGACCTGGATCGAGCCGATGCTGGCGCACAGCACTCCCAGGACGCCGCCCTCGGCGCAGCTGGGAACCATGCCGGGCGGCGGGGGCTCGGGGTAGAGGCAGCGGTAGCACGGCAGGTCGTCGCCGAGCATGGGGGCGAACACGGAGGCCTGTCCGTCGAAACGGTAGATCGAGCCCCAGACGTAGGGGATCTTCAGGAAGTAGGCCGCGTCGTTGACCATGTAGCGGGTGGCGAAGTTGTCGGTGCCGTCGACGATGAGGTCGTAGCCCTCGAAGACCTGGAGCACGTTGTCGTTGTCGAGCCGGTCCGGGTGCAGGACGACCTCGACGTAGGGGTTGATCTCGGCGATCGACTCCTTCGCTGACTGGCCCTTGGGCTTGTCGATGTCGCTGACGCCGTGGATGACCTGGCGCTGGAGGTTGGACTCGTCCACCGTGTCGAACTCGGCGATCCCGAGCGTCCCGACACCGGCCGCGGCCAGGTAGAGCAGGGCCGGGGAGCCCAGCCCGCCGGCGCCGATGACCAGCACCTTGGCGTTCTTCAGGCGCTTCTGCCCGGTCATGCCCACGTCGGGGATGATCAGGTGCCGGCTGTAGCGACGCACCTCGTCGATGGTCAGCTCGGCAGCGGGCTCGACGAGCGCAGGGTAGGACACGACAGACTCCTTCGGGGTACGGCAGGTCTCGGCACAACCAGCGGGACCGTCTCCATGTTCCCCGTGCCCCCGCGGATCACCGTGCATGTCTTGGCATGCGGACCCGCGACCCCCGGGGTCCGCTCCGCCGTTCCGGGTGGCGGATAGGGTCTGCTGAAGACCGACTACCCAGGAGTACGCCGTGACCGCTGGCCGCACCGACAACCCCACGCCCCGCGGCGGACGGTTGCCGCGCCGCGAGCGTCGAGCCCAGCTGCTCGAGTCGGCCCTCGAGGTCTTCGTCGCGCAGGGCTACCACGCCGCGGCCATGGACGACATCGCCGAGCGCGCCGGCGTCTCCAAGCCCGTGCTCTACCAGCACTTCCCCGGCAAGCTCGATCTCTACCTGGCGCTCCTCGACGCGTCCTGCGACACGATCATCGACAGCTGCCGCGTGGCCCTGGCCTCGACGTCGGACAACCGGGCACGCGTCGAGGCGACCATGCAGGTGTTCTACAGCTATGTCGCGGCCAAGGAAGGCGCGTTCCGGCTGGTCTTCGAGTCCGACCTGACCAGCGAGCAGGACGTCCGCGAGCGCGTCGACCGGGTCACCATCGAGTGCGCCGCGATGATCGCCGACGTCATCCGCGCCGACACCGGCCTGCCCGACGAGGCCTCCGAGCTGCTGGCTGTCTCACTCGTGGGAATGGCGCAGGTCTCCGCGCGGTTCTGGCTGGCCGGCGGCGGCGACATCAGCCAGGACACCGCGGCATCGCTGATCGCCGGCCTGGCCTGGCGAGGCATCCGCGGCTACCCCATGACCGACGAACACTGAAACACCCGGACGAGAAGGAGCAACACGTGGAGGTCAAGATCGGCGTGCAGCACGCCCAGCGGGAGCTGGTCGTGGACACCGACGCGACGCCCGAGGACATCGAGGCGAGGCTCACCGAGGCGATGGCGGCCAACGGGGTGTTCCGGCTCAACGACATCAAGGGCCGGAGCGTCGTCGTACCTGCCGACAAGATCGCCTACGTCGAGCTCGGTTCGCCGACCAGCAGCACCGTCGGGTTCCGCTGACACGCCCACCCCTTCGGGCGTTCAGTAATTGCTACTGCGCTTCGACGTCGACATGATGACGGTGTCGGCGCTTCTGCCTCGACACTGAAGATCCACGAACGCGTGGCAACGAAAGGGGCCTCATCATGGTCGTAGACATCATCGTCCTCCTCATTGTGGGCACGATCATCGGTCTGCTCGGCAAGCTCGTCGCGCCGGGCGACAAGGACAACATCCCCATCTGGCTCACGATCCTGTGCGGCATCGGCGGCGTCCTGCTCGGCTACTGGATCTACTCCCTGTTCGGTGGAGACGGATCCAACGGGGTCGACTGGGTCCGCTGGTTCGTGGCGATCCTGACCGCAGCCGTCCTGGTCGTCATCGCCTCGACCGTGACCGGCCGCAACACCAACAGCAGGGTCTGAGACCCGGCTGCACCACAGCCACGACGAGCTGGCCCCGCATCCCTCGAGGATGCGGGGCCAGTTCTGTGTCTAGGCGTCCAGGCCGAGCTCGTCCATGCGTGCGGAGTGGTTCTCGGTGAGCCGCGCGAACATCCGACCCAGGGCCGCCAGGTCCAGGCCCGGGCGGTCGACTCCCCCGGCCAGCAGCGCGGTCAGCGAGTCCCGCTGGCTCGCGACCCGCTGGGCCTGGGTCAGCGCCTCGCCCATCAGCCGTCGGCCCCACAGCGCCAGGCGTCCGCCCAGCCGCGGGTCCGCGGCGATCCCGGCGCGCACCCGCTCCACGATGAACGCGGTCTGGCCGGTGTCCTCGAGCGAGCTGATGATCACCTCGCGGGTGTCCGGATCCAGGTAGGCCGCGATCTCGCGGTAGAAGTCGGCTGCAAGCCCGTCACCGACGTAGGCCTTGACCAGCCCCTCGTAGAAGTCGGCCGGCGCGGTATGGGCGTGGAAGGAGTCGAATCCGGGTCGGAACGCCTGCATCGCCTCGCCCGGATTGGCGCCGAGCTCCTCGAGACGCGCCACGAGCTTCTGCAGGTGGGCGAACTCCGCGGTGGCCATCGCGCCGATGGCGATCTTGTCGTCGATGCCCGGCGCCAGCTTGGCGTCCTCGACGAGTCGCTGGAAGGCAGACAGCTCGCCGTAGGCGATCGCGCCGAGCAGGTCGACGGCAGCTCGGCGATAGTCCTCGTCGGGCGATTCAGTCATGCGCGCAGCGTAGCGATATCATCGTCGAGTCCGAGCGGCCGAGCTGCTCACCTGACTCTGTCCGGTGTCCCCTCTCCTGGCCTGCTCACCTGTATGTGCGCGGTTGGAATCGCAAGAGTGTGGCCGACCGCCTACGCGTGGGAATCCATCTCTTCGAAAGCGACATCCTCGTGACCACTACCTTCCGCGACCTCGGCGTGCTGCCCAAGATCTGCGACGCGCTCGATCGTGCCGGCATCATCACCCCCTTCGCCATCCAGGAGATGACCCTCTCGGTCGCCCTGATGGGCACCGACCTCATCGGGCAGGCGCGCACCGGCACCGGCAAGACCCTCGCCTTCGGCATCCCGGTGCTCCAGCGCAGCGTCACCAAGGACGACCCGGCCTACGCCGACCTGCCGCAGGGCAAGCCGCAGGCCCTGATCGTCGCGCCGACCCGCGAGCTCGCGCTCCAGGTCTCGACCGACCTCGCCCTGGCCAGCAAGGACCTCGGCCTGCGCGTCCTCACCGTCTACGGCGGCGTGGGCTACGAGCCCCAGCTCGAGGCGCTCGAGACCGGCGTCGACATCGTCGTCGGCACGCCCGGTCGCCTCATCGACCTCGCCAACCGCCGCGCGCTCGACCTCTCCCACGTCCACGCCCTCGTCCTCGACGAGGCCGACGAGATGCTCGACCTCGGCTTCCTGCCCGACGTCAACAAGCTCATCTCGATGACCCCCGAGACCCGGCAGACCATGCTGTTCTCGGCGACCATGCCTGCTGCGATCGTCGCCCTGGCCCGCACCCACATGCGCCACCCGATGAACATCCGCGCCGAGTCGTCCTACGAGAACGCCACCGTGCCGGCCACCGCGCAGTTCATCTACCTCGCCCACGACCTCGACAAGCCCGAGATCATCGGCCGCGTCCTCCAGGCCGAGGACGCGGACAAGATGATCGTCTTCACCCGCACCAAGCGCCAGGCGCAGCGGATCGCCGACGACCTGGCCGAGCGTGGTTTCGCCGCTGCTCCGCTGCACGGCGACATGGCGCAGATCGCGCGCGAGAAGGCGCTCGCCAAGTTCCGCGAGGACAAGATGAAGGTGCTCGTCTGCACCGACGTCGCGGCCCGCGGCATCGACGTACGCGGGGTGTCCCACGTCGTCAACTACACCTGCCCCGAGGACGACAAGACCTACATCCACCGCATCGGCCGCACCGGGCGCGCGGGGGCCACCGGCACGGCCATCACCCTGGTCGACTGGGCCGACATGGCGCGCTGGAAGATGATCAACAAGACCCTCGACCTGCCGTTCCCCGACCCGCCGGAGACCTACTCCACCTCCGAGCACCTCTTCCACGACCAGGGCATCGCCCCCGGCACCAAGGGTCGGATCAAGGACCCCGCCCCGGTGGAGAAGAAGGAGCGCACCGACCGCGCCCCGCGTTCGCGTGACGGCGGTGGCCGCGACGGTGGCCGCGACGGTGGCTCGCGTGACGGCGCCCCCCGCGAGAAGAGCTCCGGCGACGCCCCGCGCCGTCGCAACCGCAGTCGCAGCCGTACGCGTGGCGGCACCCCCGTGAAGGACGCGCCGACCCAGGCCTGAGCCTCAGCGCCTGGCGGTCGCCTTCTTCGCAGTCTTCTTGGCGGCCTTCTTCTTCGGCCGGGCAGCCCGCGCGATCAGGTTCTCCGCCACCTCGCGGTAGGCGTTGGCGCCCTTGCTGCTGCGGCTGGTCGACAGGATCGACCGGCCCGCGGCAGGGGCCTCGGCGAACTTGATCGTCTTGGGGATCGGCGGCTCCACGACCTCGAGGTCGTAGGTCTCGCTGATGGTCTCCAGCACGGTGCGCGCGTGGTTGGTGCGCCCGTCATACAGCGTCGGGAGCACGCCCCACACCTCCAGACCGCGGTTGGTGAAGCGGCGTACGTCGTGGACGGTGTCCAGCAGCTGCCCGACACCGCGGTGCGAGAGCGTCTCGCACTGCAACGGGATCAGCACGCCGTCGGCGGCGGTCAGCGCAGCGACGGTCAGCACGCCGAGCGAGGGCGGGCAGTCGAGCAGCACCCAGTCGTAGGCCTCGTCGCCGAGGTCCTCCGCGAGCTGTTCGAGCGCACCCTTGATGACGTGCTCGCGCCCGGTGCGCGTCAGCAGGTCTGCCTCGGCGCGGGCGAGCTCGATGGTCGCCGGCAGGACGTCGACACCCTCCTCGGTCTCGATGATGACCTCGGCCGCGTCGACGCCCTTGGTCAGGACGTGGTGGACCGAGATGTCGAGGTCCTCGGGGTCGATGCCGAGCGAGAAGGTCAGGCAGGCCTGCGGGTCGAGGTCGACCAGGAGCACGCGCTGGCCGAGCTCGGCGAGCGCAGCTCCGATGGAGGCGACGGACGTGGTCTTGGCGACGCCGCCCTTCTGGTTGGCGACGGCCAGGATGACCGGGTTCGTGGAAGTCATTTGCGACCATCATGCCGGACGGGTTGGCCCGTCCGGAGCGGCACCTGAAATGCTGGGCAGCATGACCACCTCCCTCATCACCGGCGCCACCGCCGGCATCGGCCACGAGTACGCCCGCCAGCTCGCCGCCCGCGGCGACGACCTCGTCCTGGTGGCGCGCAACGCCACCCGCCTCGACGAGGTCGCCGCCGAGCTGCGCGCAGCTCACGGCGTCGCCGTCGAGGTGCTCGTCGCCGACCTGGTCGACCGCGACGCGCTGGCGCTGGTCGAGGCGCGCCTGGCCGACCCCGAGCGACCGATCGACCTCCTCGTCAACAACGCCGGCTTCGGCCTCAGGAAGCGCTTCCTGGACAACACCGTCGAGGAGGAGACCGAGATGCTCGAGGTGCTCGTCACCGCCGTCCTGCGGCTCAGCCACGCGGCGCTCGGGCCGATGGCCGAGCGCGGCAGCGGCGGCATCATCAACGTCTCCAGCGTCGCGGCCTTCCTGCCCAGGGGCACCTACTCGGCGGCCAAGGCGTGGGTCAACAGCTTCAGCGAGTGGGCGCACCTGGAGTACAGGTCCCGCGGCGTGAAGGTGATGGCACTGTGCCCGGGCTTCACCAAGACCGAGTTCCACGAGCGGATGCAGGTCACGCGGGGCGACGGCTTCATGTGGCTCGACGTCGACTTCCTGGTCCGCAAGTCACTTGCAGGACTTCGAGAAGGACCGCGCCTACTCGGTCCCCGGCGCGCAGTACAAGACGATCATCGCGCTGACCAGGGCCATCCCCAACCGCGTCCTGCGGCTGACCCAGTCCGTCGGTCGACGCTGAGGGTTCCGACGATGGCCGAGGAGGCGATTCGGGATGGCTGAGGCAGAGAAGACGCTCACCAGCACCTACGAGTCGTTCAGATCCGCGCGCGGCGTGGACTTCGACGGCACCTGGGCGTTCGCGGTGTCGTGGAGGTTGATGATGCACCACGTCGAGGTCGACCAGGTCCGCGAGGGCCTCGAGGAGGCCGTCGAGGTCGTCCGGGAGAGCCAGGAGTCCCCTGTGGATCTCTTCGGCCAGCCCCATGAGTACGCCACCGACCTCTACCGACGCTGGAAATCCGAAGGGCGGCTGCAGCTGACGCGTGTAGGGGTCCCCAGCGCCCGCAGCCTCCCTGCATCGAGCCTGCGCGCAGGCTCGTGGATCGCTCTGCTCATGTTCGTCTGGTCACTGCTCGACCACGAGGACCTGACGGTGGGCGTGTTTGCCATTCCTGTCGGGTTGGGCGTCGCGAGCATCGGCTCCCTCGCCCTGTGGGATCGGGCGTCGCGTCGCTGGGAGACGCCGGCCGCGGTGGCCGCGGTCATGGGCGCCATGGCGGTGTTCGGCGCAGTCATGATTGTCGTCCTCCATCTGACGTCGCAGTTCCCCGTCGGATCCGTGGGCCCGTGGATCCTCCTCGTCGAGGCCGCGCTGCTCTGGATCCTGGGCACGGGCTTGCTCATCGTCGTCACGGCGAAGACGTACGCTCGCGCACGCGACGGCCTGGACGACGAGCTGTGGGTGGAGCGCTTCTCGGGCATCCTGCGCGGGCCGGGATGGGCGGCCGGTCCCCGCGTGCGCGACATCGTGCTCGAGGCCCGCAGCCATGCGGCGGAGTCCGGCCGCACACTGGCCGAGGAGTTCGGCACCCCGGAGCACCACGCCGCCCAGTTCGGGGTTGACAGCGCGCGCCGGAGCAAGCTGAAGACTGCCCTCCTGACCGTCCTCACCGGGCTGGGACTGATGATGTTGCTCGACGGGTGGACCTGGTCCAGCGGCGCGTTGGTCGTCCTCCTCGCCTGGCTGGCGTGGAAGGAGTACCGCCGTTACCGCGGACTCCGAAACGAGCAGCGGAGGCAGCTGTAGGACCAGTCGAGAACGTGCTTGTAGCCCGACTGCCGTGGGGTGTCGGGCTGTGGGGCGGTCAGGTTCGTCGGGGAGGTTCAGCTGAGCGACCGGGTCTCGGTCTGGGGGTGACGGGATCGGTGGTCACCTGTCTGCCGGACGGCAGGGTCCACTCGTACGACCCGTCCGGGAGCCGTCGGTAGGCGAAGTGCCCGAAGGTCTTGGCCCGATGGTGCTTGCGGCACAGGGGGGCGAGCCCGTCGGGACGGGTCTGGCCGGGTGGACCGCCTTGATCGACAGGGACGTACTCAACGATGTGGTCGAGGTCGCAGAACTCGGCGGCACGTCCACACGAGGGGTACACGCAGAACTCGTCGCGGAAGCGAACTGCTGCTGCCATCCGCGCGGGCGGGTCGTGCTGGTCGACGGGCCCGATGGTCGCGTGGTCCACCACCGGTGTGATGGTCACCTTCCCCGCGGTCAGCAGCCAGGACCGGAGCCGACCCATGAGGAGCGGACCCAGCTTCGGCGAGCGGGCCACCCCGTGGCAGTCGAGGAGGTCGCGGTCGGTGATGTGGAAGACCAGCGCCACCTCACCCGCTCCACCCTCGCAGCCGGCATCGGGGCGGCGGAACGGGTTGGCTGCGCCGTGGGCGATGTCCTCGGCCGCGGTCACCGCCGGGTCGTGGTCGGCGTCCGACGCGGTCGGGTCGACGGCGAGGAGGTCGAGCGCCTTCTGCGGGTCGGCCATGATGCCGACGGCGTGTGCACGGCGTACGTCGAGGCTGCCCGGGTGGCCCAGGGCACCGATCTGGTCGGCCATGGCACCCACGGTCGAGTCGAACGCCACCAGGTCGGCCTCGTCGAGGACCAGCCACGCCTCCCCCGTGCCGGGCGCGCCGGTGCCGTAGCGACACTCGACCTTGCGGGAGTCCATCGCCCGGTCGTGGTCGGCGACCGCACGATCGGGGTCGGCGTAGAGCCGGGCCTCGTGGACGAGCACCCCGATGCGGTGGGGGTTCAGCCGCTTCGGCTGCCACGCCAGGAGCCGGTCCGCATGAGCGGCCGCGGCCACGTCGAGATCGCGCGAGGCCCGCGCGGCCTCACGCCCGAGGTGGGCGGGGACCCGCAGCTCCCTCACCAGCGCCCAGGTCCGGGGCAGCCGATGCGCCAGGTCGAGCACGTCACCGACCAGCGCGAGCGCCGCCTCGTGGGAGAGCCGTAGCGCGGCCGCCAGCTCCATCACGGCGAACTCCGCGACCTCCGGCGTGCCCGCTCCGGCGATGGCGATCGCCCGCTCGCCGAACATCGCCGCCGCATAGGATCCCGGCGTCGGCACGGTGTCTGTCCGCCATGCTGCCGCGTCGTCCTCTCGGGACGGGACATGCGCGTGGGCCCACGCCAGCGCCGACTCCAGCACCTCGACGTCCGCGCTCCGGCGGGCGGTCATCGCCGCAGCCGCGCGGTCCAGCACGCCACGGGCGGGGACCCGGGTGCTGGGAGCTTCGGCTGTGGTGGTGGACATGCGACAAGTATCCCAGAGACCACCGACACTCCGACCTGCGGAAAGACAGGTGTGGAGAACTGTTTTCGATCATGCGATCGAGCGCTGCAGAGTGCCCCGGTCAGGCCCGACTCAACCACCGAGAGGTCGGGAGGCCAGGGACACCAACCGCTCGTACTGCTCCGGATCGGTCGTGTTGACCCCGAGGTCGTGGTCGACCTTGCCGAGACCGTGGTGGTCGCTGCTGCCGGTGACGACCAGGTCGAGGTCGGTGGCCAGCCCGCGAAGGGTGGCCCGCGTCGCGGCGTCGTGGTCCTGGTGGTCGACCTCGATCCCCGACAGCCCGATCCGCCGCAGTGATTCCAGCGCCTCGCCGTCGAGCACAGACCGGCCGCTCCTCCCCCACGGGTGGGCCAGCACCGCGACACCGCCGGCGGACCGGACGAGGGGGATCATCGCGGTCAGCTCGGCGGCGTAGCGGTTGACGTAGCCGGGCCGGCCGGGGTTCAGCAGGAGTGAGAAGGCATGGGTGCGATCGGTGACCACGCCGAGCCGCACGAGCGCGTCGGCGACGTGCGGACGGCCGGCGGCCATCGAGCTGCCGGCCTCGCGGCGTACGTCGTCCTCGGTGATGTCGATGCCGTGCGCGAACAGGGCCGCGACGATCGCCGGGGTCCGTTCGCGGCGGCCGTCGATGATCCGGTCGAGGGCGGCGACGAGAGGCGGGTGGGTCGGGTCGGGGAGGTAGGCCAGGAGGTGCACGCTCCGCCCGGCGAAACGGGTGCTGATCTCCAGGCCGCGCACCAGCTCGATGCCGACCTCGTCGGCGGCTCGGGCCGCCTCCTCCCACCCGGCGGTCGCGTCGTGGTCGGTGATCGCCACCACGTCGAGTCCCGCGGCGTGGGCGGCGCGGACCAGGTCGCCGGGGGTGTCGGTGCCGTCGCTGGCCAGGGAGTGCGTGTGGAGGTCGATCCGCACGTCAGCTGTTCCACTTCAGCAGCACCGGGGTCTCCCGTTCGAAGCCCAGCACCGACACGGTCGAGGTGTCGAGACGGAAGAACCGGCCCTCGTCCGCCGGCTGGTCGAGCCAGCGGGCGGTGAGGACGCGCAGCGAGTGCCCGTGGGCGAACACGAGGGTGCGCCGGTGCGAGCGGACGCGGGCGACCACCCGGTCGAGCCGGACTGCCACGTCGTCAGCGCTCTCCCCGCCGGGCGAGGGGTGCGTCCAGATCGTCCAGCCCGGCACGGTCTCGCGGATCTCGGGCGTCGTGATGCCCTCGTAGTCGCCGTAGGCCCACTCGACGAGGTCGTCGTCGGGCTCGGCCCCGGCGTGGCCCGCCAGCTCGGCCGTACGACGCGCACGCTGGCGCGGGCTCGTCAGCACCAGGTCGAAGTCGACGTCGGCCAGCCGGGGCGCCAGCGACGTGGCCGCAGCCTCGCCGACCGGCGTCAGCGGCAGGTCGGTGGTGGACGTGTGCCGGCCGTCGCGGCTCCACTCGGTCTCGCCGTGGCGGACCACCCAGAGCTCGGGTGCGGCGGACGTGGACATGTCCGCGAGTCTGCCACGCGCGGGTCAGGCTCCCCCGCCACCGGCCTTGCGTCGGTGCATCGGCTTGGCGACGTTCTTGTCGTTCACCTCGGAGCCGTGGGCCTTCTCGCGGGCGTCGGCGGTGTCGTCGGGGTGCTCATGACCCTTCTTGCGATCGAGGGCCTCGCGCATCTTGGCCTTGAGGTCTGCGTTGGGGTCCTGGTCAGCCATGTGGGTGCTCCTCGGTTCGCGTGCCGCTGTGGTCTTCTCGCGCCCACCATGTCAAACCCGGCCAGCGCGGTCGAGCGTTTATCGCGTGGCGGGTCGCTGCAGCACGTCGATGCGCCCGGCGAGCTTGCCCATCATCCGGTAGACGTGCCAGCGGCAGTCACCGAGCATCGCGTCATAGGCCGCGTCGCCGAACTCGGAGCGGTAGCGCTCGGGGTCGCGCAGCAGACGCGCCAGGTGGAGGAGTGCGCGAGCCGCCCGACCCGAGTCCTCCTCCGACCACTCGCCCCACTCGCTGGAGAGGTCGATGGTGTCGACGACCCGCAGGCCCGAGCGCGCGATCGCGTCGTCGATGACAACCGGCTCCGCCGACCTCGGCACCACCCCCATCACGTCGAAGAGCCAGTCCGCCTCGTCCAGGGACAGGAGCGGCGTCGCGACCACCTGGTAGGCCGCGACGAAGCCGCCGGGGCGCAGCACCCGGGCGAACTCGGCGTACGCCGCGGCGGGGTCGGGTTCGTGCACCAGCACGTCGCGGCACCAGACCAGGTCGACGGACCGGTCCGGCGCCGGGATCGACGTCGCCGAACCCCGCTCGAACGACACCCGCGACGCCACCTCCTGGGGCTCCTCACGACGGGCCTCGCGGGCCAGGTCGAGGTGGCGCTGCACCGGGTCGAGGCCCAGCACCCGGAAGCCGAAGTGGGTCGCCAGCCGGAAGGCGTGGACGCCCTCGCCGCACCCGATGTCCAGCACCCGGCTGTCCGGTCCGAGGTCGAGCTCGCGCACGACCTGCAGCAGCACCGACGGGTCCCGCGGCCGGAGACTGGCGTCGAGCCGGGCCGCGAAGGCCTGCTCGACGCGCGGATACGTGTCGTAGAAGAACTCCCGGTCCCAGGCCACGGCAGCAGTCTGCACGCCATATGCTCGAAGCATGGCTCGACGCGCGTTCCTCCACGTCGGCACCGCCAAGTCGGGCACCAGCTTCCTCCAGGACCTCTGGTGGCAGCACCACGCGGCGCTGCGCCAGCGCGGACTGCTCCTGCCGGGGAAGGCATCGCGCGACCACTTCCACGCGGCCGCCCTCGTCAAGGGCATGGACGCCATCGTCGATCGGCTCAGCGACGAGCAGCGCGGGACGTGGCAGCGGCTGGTCGCCGAGACCCTGGCGTGGCGCGGCGACGTGCTGATCAGCCACGAGCACTTCTCCGACTCCTCCTCGGCAGCGGCCGCCGGAGCGATGGCCGACCTGGCCACGGCGGCCCACGAGGTGCACCTCGTCCTCACCGTGCGCGACCTCGCACGGGTGCTTCCCTCGTCGTGGCAGCAGCGGGTCAAGCAGGGCGCCCGCCAGCCCTACTCGAAGTTCCTCTCGACCGTCCGCCACGAGCGTCCCGACCAGAAGTTCTGGCGCTACCAGGACGTCCTCGGCATCCTCGAGCGCTGGGGCGCCGACCTGCCCCCCGAGCACGTGCACCTCGTCGTCGTACCGCCCTCGGGCGCTCCGCGCGACGAGCTGTGGCACCGCACGGGCGCCGTTCTCGGTGTCGCCGTCGACGACCTCGACACCGCGACCCGCCGCCCCAACGACTCGCTCGGCATCGTCGAGGCCGAGCTGCTGCGTCGGGTCAACGCCCGGATCCCGCGCGAGCGTCGCTCGGTGGAGCTCACGCGACTCACGCGGGGCGACTTCAGGCGCGACCTGCTCGCCGGCAGCGCCCCCCACGAGTCCTTCGTGCTGCCGGCCAGGCACGCGGCGTGGGTGCGCGAGCGCTCGGAGGCCGTGGTCGCGACGCTGCGCTCGAGGTCGTACGACGTGGTGGGCGACCTCGACGACCTGCTGCCCGCCGGGCCCGGCTCGGGTCGCACCCCCGACCAGGTGAGCGACGCCGAGGTGCTGGCCGCGGCCGGAGCCGTCATCGAGCGGATGGTGGAGCGCTGGGAGGTGGACCCCCGACCCGAGCTGGAGGCCGAGGCCTTCATCGCGGACGCGCTGCTGGCGCGCGCGGAGCCGCCTCGAGCGGGACGCCGTCAGCGCGGCACGAGCGCCCAGTAGTCCAGGTCGAGCAGCACCCCGTCGGCGTACGCACCGTCCTCGCTGCGCAACGACATCGACTCGTCCCGACCCCTGGTCGCCACGAGCCGCAGGCGCAGCGCCCCGACCCCGGGTGCGGACGTGGTCGCCACGTCCAGCACCTCCGACCAGGCATGGATCGTGTCGTCGGCGAACGCCGGGGCGACATGGGAGCCACCGTTGATCGCGGCGATCAGCTGGGCGTTGGCCAGGCCGTTGAAGGACAGCGCCCGGGCCAGGGAGATCACGTGCCCGCCGTAGACCAGCCGGCGGCCGTCCGGCCGGGCGTCGGTGTTGAAGTGCACCTTGGCGGTGTTCTGCCACAGCCGCGTCGCCATCATGTGCTCGGCGTCGGTCACGGTGACGCCGTCGACGTGGTCGATGCGCTCGCCCACCTCGTAGTCGTCGAGGCGGTGCGGCTCGCCTGCGGCAGCGACGTCGTACGACGTGAAGTCGAGGCCGGCGGGCACCACCAGGTCGGCGACCGCGACCGCCTCGGCAAGCGCGGGCACCACGGTCTCCGGCGCCGGCGCCTCCGGGGATCGCTTGTGCACCATCACCCAGCGGGCCCAGTCGACGGCGACCTCTCCCCGCTGGTTGGTGGCGGTGGACCGGACCCACACCACGCCGGACTTCCCACTGGAGTTCTGCTTGAGGCCGATGACCTCGGAGCGGGTGCGCAGGGTGTCGCCCGGCACGACCGGCAGGTGGAAGCGGCACTCGGCGTAGCCGAGGTTGGCCACGGCGTTGAGCGAGATGTCGGGCACCGTCTTCCCGAACGCGATGTGGAAGCCGATGAGCTCCTCGACCGGGTGGGGTGACAGCCCGACCGACGCCGCGAACTCGGCCGACGACGCGACCGCGAAGCGGGTCGGGTAGATCGCGCCGTAGAGCGCCCGGTCACCCTCGGTGACGGTGCGCGGCGTGGCGTGCTCGATGACCTGCCCGACGGTGAAGTCCTCGAAGAAGTTGCCGGGGTCGGTCTTGGGCTGGCTCATGGGCGCTGAGTCTAGGACTCCGACCGCGTGCCGAGATGGGCCCGTCGTAGCCGTCGCGGGTGGGGGTGGGTGCCCGCCGGTCTCCTGGTCGCTCAACCCTTGAGCTGGTAGTCCTTCAGGACGCTGCGCCCGATGATCATCTTCTGGATGTCGGAGGTGCCCTCACCGATCAGCATGAACGCGGCCTCGCGGTAGAGGCGCTCGATCTCGTACTCCTTGGAGTAGCCGTAGCCCCCGTGGATGCGGAACGACGCCTCGACGACCTCGTTGCAGTACTCCGAGGCGAGCATCTTGGCCATGCCTGCCTCGACGTCGTTGCGCTCGCCCTTGTCCTTGGTGCGGGCCGCGCGGACCATCATCGTGTGGGCGGTCTCGACCTTGGTCGCCATCTCGGCCAGGCGGAACAGGATCGCCTGGTGCTCGGCGATCGGCTTGCCGAACGTCTCGCGCTGCTGGGCATAGGCCACACCGAGCTCGAAGGCGCGGTTGGCGATGCCGCAGGCGCGCGCGGCGACGTTGACTCGGCCGACCTCGACGCCGTCCATCATCTGGTAGAAGCCCTGGCCCGGCTCACCGCCGAGGATCTGCTCCGCAGCGATCTGGTGGTCCTCGAAGACGGCCTCGGTCGTGTCGACGCCCTTGTAGCCCATCTTGTCGATCTTGCCGGGGATCGTCAGGCCGGGCGCGGTCTCGCCGAAGCCCGGCTCCTTCTCCACCAGGAAGGTCGTCATGTTCTTGTAGACCGACTCGGCACCCTCGTCGGTCTTGACCAGCGTGGCGATCAGGGTGGAGCTGCCGCCGTTGGTCAGCCACATCTTCTGCCCGGTGATCGAGTAGCCACCGTCCTCGCGCCTGGTCGCCTTGGTCGAGATCGCGGCCACGTCCGAGCCCAGACCGGGCTCCGACATCGAGAACGCCCCGCGCACCTCACCCGTCGCCATCCGCGGGAGGTACTTCTGCTTCTGCTCCTCGGTTCCGTGCTTCATCAGCATGTAGGCCACGATGAAGTGGGTGTTGATCACACCCGACACGCTCATCCAGCCGCGCGCGATCTCCTCCACGCACAGCGCGTAGGTCAGCAGCGACTCCCCCAGCCCGTCGTACTCCTCGGGGATCATCAGCCCGAAGATGCCCAGCTCCTTGAGCCCCTCGACGATCTCGGTGGGGTACTCGTCCTTGTGCTCGAGCTCGCTCGCGACCGGGATGATCTTCTCCTCGACGAACTGCCGAACGGCCTTGAGGATCTCGGTCTGGTCCTCGGTGAGGCCGTCGGTCTGGCAGAGACGAGGCATGTGGTGGCTCCTGGGCGGTCGCTGTGTCCGAACGCTCGGGAGTCTAGTTACCCGCCGTTCACCTGGGCAGGGTGCTCGTCCGAGAGAGACATCACACCGCGTGAGAGAGTGGAGGGCATGCGAGCGATACGTGTGACCGGACCCGCCCTGGCTGCCACCCTGGTGCTCCTCGTCAGCGCCTGCGGCGACGACACCACAGCCGAGAGCCCCCAGGGAGCTGCCTCCGAGACCCCGGACGCCGCCCAGCCGGTCGAGCCGATCGACTTCGGCACCGAGCCCGCGCTCCGGGCCAAGTACAAGACCGCAGCGCTCCGCGCGGTCGACGACGAGCTCATCACCATGGTCCCGACCGTGCTCCCCGACGGATGGACCACCACTGGTGGGGGCTACCGCCCCGACCCGCAGTGGTGGCGCATGACGTTCACCGCACCGACCGGGGACGTCGTGCTCGACCAGCTCCCCGGGACGGCCGACGAGGTCCTCGGCGACGAGCAGAGCCTCGAGGCGCAGGACGACGTGGACCTCTCCGACTGGGGCACCGGCACCTGGGCGGCGTGGGACCACGAGGGCGCGACCGTGCTCACCTACGACCTCAAGGGCAGCACGGTGGTCCTCCAGGGCGCCGACCTGGACACCGTCCGGGCCCTTGCCGAGTCCCTGTTGCCGGCAGAGGACGCAGTGAGCCAGGACGGGTGAGCCAGGACGGCTGACCCGCTGGGTCAGTCGTTCTCCCACGTGGAGCCGGGCTTCAGGTTGTCGGGCTCGATCGTGACCCGCGGGGCGACGCCCACCCGTCGGCCGTTGACCATCCGCCACGACGAGTACGTCGTGGTGTAGGCGTTGCGGCTGAAGGGCTCGCGCCACATCACCGCGAAGTTCTTCAGGTAGTCGCGGACCATCTGGCGTCCGTGCATGCTGAACAGGATCTCGTCCTGCGGCGTCCCGAGGCTCGACCAGTTGGTCGACCCGGTCCAGACGATGTTGCTGTCGATGACGCCCTTGTAGGAGCCCCTCAGCACGAAGTACTTGTGGTGGGTGTAGCGCTCGATGGACTCGGGCATGTCGTCGATCTCGGGGTCGCCGGTCGGCACGTCGTCACGCAGGTTGAACCCGGTGGAGCGCAGGGGGACGCGTCCTCGTGCCGTCGGCGCACCGATCTGCTGCTTGGTGTGGAAGCCCATCAGGCCGTAGTTGACCCGCAGGTTGCACCCGGCGGCGTAGAGCTCGCGGAGCTTGGCCGCGATGTAGTTGCCACGGTTGCCACGCATGGTGTGCATGGACAGCCGCAGGAGCGTACGACGCTGGGCGCCGTCGGCGTTGACGTAGACGCACTGCACGTTGTTGAGGATGTCGAGGACGGCATCCTTGCTCGCGGTCGTGTGCCGCGGGAACACGATGTTGTAGTACTTCTGCTGGTCACCCGCGGGGCAGTTCTGGCCGTCCTCGCAGAAGGCGTAGCTCGCGCGACGCTTGTCCCAGTCGGGGCGCATGTCGTTGAAGAGCGCCTCGAACTGGTCGTAGAGCTGAGACTTGCCGACGGTCGTCCACAGGTCGTTCCACTGCCAGCGCACGGCGTTGAGGGTCATGTTGTGCGAGCCCAGCATCACCACGTTGCGGTTCCGGCCGGTCTTGCTGAAGAGGTAGAACTTGCTGTGCAGGTTGTTGTACTCGTTCTTGTCCGCCCGGCAGCCGGAGACGCAGCGGTGGATGAAGCTGGACTTCTTCGTGTTGCGACCCAGCTCGCGGGCGATCCGGACCTGGGCGCCGGGGACGAGGTGGTCGTTGAGGAGGAGCTGCACCTTCACGCCGCGCTTGTGGGCCCGGATGAGCTCGTCGGCGACGACCTGGCGGTCCAGCGAGTAGGCCGAGATGATGATCTTCTCTTTGCGCGGCGTGTTGCGGATCGCGCGCAGCAGGTGGCGCTCGATGACGAAGCGGTTCTTCGGGACCATGGGGTTGTTGAACTTCGGCCCCGACGGGACCTTCCACCGCTTGTTGGGCTTGCCGGGCTTGCGCGCCTCGGGGGCGCGTGCCGAGACCGCGGCGGGCGCGGAGGACGACACGAGCCCGGCTGCGGCAGTGGTGCTGGCGGACGACGACAGCGGCACAGCCGCCATCGCGACCGTCAGGCCGGCGACCGCAACAAAGGTGAGAAACTTGGAACGCACGTCAACTTCTCCTACGAGGCACCGTTGGGCACTCGCATCAGAGGCTCCCCCGGAATCGTGGCGGCACATCACCTGTGCTCACGCGGACGTCGGCCACGATATCAGCGACCAGGCGGCACGCCGATTCGAGAAGTTCCTCGTGTGTCACGCTCCCCGGCTCGCGCGCGCCGGCCCCCGGCGCGACCGGAGCCGGGCCGGGCAGGTCACCGAGGACGTGGAAGCCCCGCTCGTCGATGAGCGTGGCCGCGGCCCGATCGAGCTCGGCGAACCGTGGCGCGTAGTGCTCCGGCAGGCCCCCGCGCTCGCGCGGCTGCCCGGCGAGCAGCCCCTCGGCGAGATAGCCGCGGATCCAGACCCCGCGGTCGTGGGGCGAGTACGCCGGGAGGTGCTGGTTGACGTGGCGGAGGAGCTCGATCTGCACGATGCCGAGCGCCGGGTTGACCGCGTCGGTCGGCACGGCGTACGCCTCCGGGTCGACGCCGATCACCTCGGCGAAGTGCTGCCAGTGGAGGTCGTGCGGCTGCCCGCGACCGGGCATCATCAGCACGTGCACCCGCTCGCTGGGCACGTCCGGCGTCCATCGCTCCAGCACGCCGGCCAGGTCCCAGGTGCGCATGCTGAACTCCGGACCACCGGCCGGCTTGCCGGCCATCACGGAGTCGAGATCGACGGTGCTCCCGTTCTTGACCGACTCCTGCCAGCCGGCCGAGACCACGCTCGCCGCGTCGCGGGCGGTCACGACCAGGTGCACCTCGGCGTCGCCGAACGCCGAGATCGCCCGGCTCGCCTGCTCCGCAGTGGCACCGCAGAAGAACTCATGGGTGATCAGGACGTCCGCTGGCTGCGCGGCCGCCTCGGAGACGAGCCGCTGCCACGCACCCGGCGCCTTCTCGTGCCTGCGTGCGAGCCGGGGCCGCTCCTGCAGGTCGAGGGCCGCCCACAGGTGCTCCCGGTGGCCGAACCCGGGCACGAACACGCCGTTCGCCGCGAGCTTCGCGCGGTTGCTCCACACGACCTCCTGGAGGTAGGTCGTGCCGGTCTTCGGCAGGCCGATGTGGAGGAACACCCGACGGGGTCCCCCCTGGGCTGGGCTCAAGTGAAGTCCCCGCGGTACTTCGCCAGCAGCTCCTCCAGCCTCTCCTCGTCGCGGGCGGCGACCGGGAGCAGGAGCTCGGACACCACGTCGGTCAGCTCGGCGAGCCGGACGTTGAGCGCCCGGTTCTCCTGCACGGCCTCCTCCAGGGCGGCGACCCTCTTCTCGAGGTCTCCTCCCCCGTCGGCGTGCGGGTTCCTGCGTCCGAACATGTCTGTTCCCACCTCACGAGTTCCAGTCGATGATCATGCGGCACACCTGCGAGCTGTCGGGATCGGTCGACACGTCCTCGCGGACCAGCTCGACGACCCGCCCGCCGGACTCGGCGACCTCGGCCAGGACGACTGCCGGGTCGAGCGGCTTGCGAGTGCCCGTTCGCCGGGGGTATCCGTCGCGGCCCTTCTCGCTCAGGAACTGCAGGTGCAGCTCCCCCTGCGTCCCGGCGAGCATCATCCGCGCCGAGCGAAGCATGTTGAGGCGCCCGCGGTGGCCGAGCCGCTCGATCACGTGGACGCACCCGACGGCCCGGGGCCCGGGCATCCGTGCCACCCAGGCCGAGACGGCCAGGACGTGCCGCAGCTCGAGCAGGTTGAAGAGCTGGAAGGTCACCAGCGGGTCGGCGGCTCGCCGCTCGGCCTCGGGGTCGAAGGCGTAGGGCTGGAAGTCCAGGCCGATCGCCCGCGTGCCGCGGTCGGCGAACCAGGTCACGTCGGCGCCTCGACCGCACCCGATGTCGACGTACGTCGCCAGGTCGGGGGTGCGCTCGGCGACCAGACGCGCGACGGCGGACTCCTCGACGCTGTGGTGGGCCGTGCGCTTGAAGTAGCCGTGCCAGCCGGCGCGCCCGGTGCGCATCCCGCGGAACCATCCGTTGAAGCGCTCGATGGTGCTGGCCGGTGTCGTGAACTTGTAGGCGGGGTCGGGGACCCGCCAGCGGGGACCGTAGGTGGCGGTGAGGAACCGGTCGGTGTCGGCCGGCACGGGGAACTCGCGTCCCTCCAGCGTGGCGGTGCCGAGGGGGTAGATCCACTCCCGCTCGAACGGCGTCGCGATCTCGCCCATGAGGTAGAGCATGCCGTCGCGCAGGTAGCCGCCGAAGACGTCGAGGCCGCGGTCGAGGCCGTCGCTCTCGAGGACGTGGATCTTGAGCGCGATCGCGGAGTAGCGGGTGACGCGGTAGCCCATGTCGGTGAGCGTGCGCTGGATCCGGAAGGACTCGCGGATCACGTCGACCGGGTGGTCGTGGACGCTGACGTAGCCGAGGTCGGCGTCGCTGTCGTGGCCGATCAGGCCGCCGTCACGGATCGCCCCGAGCGCCGTGCCGTAGGCCAGGAACGCGCGTACCCCGGCCTTGTGGAGCGCGCCGAGCACCTCCTCGATCGCGTCGAGGAGCGGCTCGACGTGCGCGGCGTCGCGCAGGTCGAAGGTCTCCACGAGCTTGAGGGACTTGTCGAGGCTGAGCGGCCGTCCGGCGGGGTTGACCACGGCGATGCGCTCGGCACGGTCGCCGAACCGCACGGTCTCGGCGAAGAGCTCGGTCCCGGCCTCGGGGTCGGTCAGCGTCAGGTCGGTGACGCCGTCGAGGAAGGGGCGCAGCGGCTTGGGCCAGCGCAGGAGGAGCGCGCCGTCGCGCTCCTCGGCGTCGCGGGGCAGCCAGAAGGACCAGATCCGCCGACCGTCGAAGGCCACGTCGACCAGGCGCTCGCGATGGCCGCCGACGAGGATGCCGTCGAGGTCGATCCGCTGGACGTCCAGCGCGCCGAGACGTCGCAGCTGGGTCAGGGATCTCACGGCGCGGAGTATATCGAGCGGTCTGCTCACTCGTCCCCAACCAACGTGGCGCCGGAGTGCACCAGGCGATGGTCGGAGGCCTTGCCGGTGTCGGTCGTGGCGTAGCCGTCGAAGGCCACGCCGGTGGACCCGAAGATCCAGTCGACCTCCATCTGCGACGGGGGCGCACAACCGCCTCCCGTGCTGCCGCCGGCCGCCGCGGAGAAGACGCCGCCAGCCGTGAAGCGGCAGAAGATCTCTGCCCGCTCGTTGTAGTCACCCGTCGCGATCACGGGGTAGCCCTGCTCCTGGTACAGCGAGGTGAGGTGGGCGACCTCGATGCTGGCCGCAGCGGCCCGCCACCGGGCGTTGTTGCCGAGGCTGGGGGTGTCGGCCGGGTTGTGGAAGTTGGCGAACCACGCCCGGCGCCCGTTCAGCGTCGACTCGAGGAGCACGACGGGCATGTCGATGCGGCTGCCGCCGGCGTACGGGATCGAGAGCGCGTGCGCCTCGACCAGTCGCCACATGCTGGAGCGCCAGGCGATGTTGAACCGTACGGACTTCGGGCCCAGCGAGAGGCCGGGATAGACGGAGTACTCGCCGGCCCGGGAGGTGAACATGGCGTGCTGGGAGGCCTCGAACTCCTGGAAGCCGACCACGTCGATGCCGTTGTTGCGCAGCGCCGAGATCGCCATGTCCATGCGCGGTCCGGCGTCGGGGAAGCCCGGCTTGTTGCCGCCGGGGCCGGTGTGGGAGTCGCCCAGGACGTTGTAGGAGGCGACCCGGAACGTGAGCGGCTGGTTGGCGCGCTCGAGCTGCTGACCGACCCGGGTGGCCAGGCGCCGTTGCGCGGCCCGGAAGCGGCGCAGGGACCGCTCCAGCTTGGCGGTGCCGGTCGTCTCGGTGCCGACCGCGGTGTCCGCGCGGACCTTCTTCGACACCTTCTTGCCCGTGGGCGTCTTGTCCGCCGTCCCGGCGGGTGGATCCTGGGCGCCTTCGCTGCCCGCAGGGGGATCTCCCGCCGTGGCGTCTCCGGCCTCGGGGCCGGACCGCGACGAGGACCAGGCGATGACCGCGACCAGGCAGAGCACCAGCAGCGGCGCGAGAACCCAGGCGTACGGCACCCGCGGTTCGCGGGTGCCCAGCGGGAGCATCCTGTGTTTCACGGCCACCTTCTGCGGGAAGTCAGCCGCCAGCCTATCGGCAGCCCACCACCGCGCACGAACCTTCGGTGATCAGCCGCCGGGGACCGTGAGGGGGTCGAAGACCTGGAAACGCTGCTCAGGATCGATCGTGGAGCCCGGGACGGGCGGCAGACCGAGGGTGCGCATCACCAGGTTGGCCACGTCGCCGACGCGGATCGGCTGGACACCGGAGTAGCCCACCTGCTCCTTGCCGGGCGAGGTCAGCGCGGGGTTGAGGCCGTAGAGGTCGCTCCCGGCCGGCACGCCGGGTCCGGTCACCCACATCGGCACGCGGTAGCTCTCGGCCCACTTGCGGGAGGAGCCGGACTTCTTCTGCGCCCCGCCCGTGCCGGTGACGACGAGCAGCGTCGTGCCCTGCATCTCGGGCTGCGCGGAGATCCCGCGTCGGATGGCGGCCACCCGCTGCGAGAGCTTGCGCACCGCACGCTGGTAGTCGGCGCCGGTGAAGCCGCCCGACATCCCCTCGTCGAGCACTCCGGACAGCTCGATCACGCTCAGGTGGGCAGCGCGACGCGAGATCTTCTGCTTCCACTTGGCGACGGCCGCTGCGTCGTCGCGCAGCACCTTGACCGTGTCGATCTTGGCGGTGCCGTCGTCCACGCCGTAGGGGTCCTTGCCGCCCGAGCGCCGGTTCCAGCTCTTGTGGACCAGCCCGGCCTGCGCGCGGCTGGCCACGAAGCTGGTGCGCCGCGAGTTGTTGTGCGCCAGGTCGAAGATGCTCGAGACGTACTGCCCGGCGCCCGCGTGGACCGTGGCGGGGAGCTTCTTCGTGGAGCCGATGCTGTGGCCCCCACGCTTGGGGAACACCCGGCGCCCGGTGAGCAGGGACATCAGGTTGGCGTCGGCGCCGGTGCTCTCGGTGACCGTACGGGCGTTCATCGTCGAGGCACCGTTGACGGCCAACCGGTCGAGCTCGGCCACCTTGGTCCCCATCCTGCGCACGACCGTCGAGGTGAGGCCCGGCACGGCCACGACCACGATGTGGTCGGCCGCCACCGGAGCCGAGGCGGGCACCACGACGTTGGCGTAGTAGA
This sequence comes from uncultured Actinomycetota bacterium, assembly GCA_963721925.1. Taxonomy (GTDB): domain Bacteria; phylum Actinomycetota; class Actinomycetes; order Propionibacteriales; family Nocardioidaceae; genus Nocardioides. The sequence continues at coordinate 81,139 of CAVRLH010000006.1, forward strand.
GCGGGTGGTCGCTGGTCTTCGACACGAAGTCGTTCCACAGCCGGGTGTAGGTGTTGAAGTAGGCGTCCTTGGTGCCCATGATCCAGTCGATCGCGCCACCGCCGGGCGGCTTGCAGGTGCCGCCGTCCACGTAGCCACCGCTCGCGGACCACATGTCCGCGGCCGGGGCCACGGCGCAGTAGTAGCGGTCGCGCTCGTTCTTGTCCCCGAAGGAGATGAACGGGGCGTCCGGGTAGCTGGCCCGCAGCTGGTTGGCGAGCGCCGCCTCCATGGCGAAGCCGGCGTCACGCCACTGCTGCGCAGGCCCGCGTACGTCGGCAGGGTTGTGGGTGTTGAAGAACCACACCCGGCGGCCGGTGTCGACGTTCTGCAGGAGGACGTACGGCATCCTGCTCGGGACGCCGGAGAAGTAGGGGACCGGCAGCGTGCGAGCCTCCACCAGCTGCCAGGTGTCGGTGCGCCACCCGATCGAGTTGACCGACGGCCCCGCCGCCGTGTTGAGACCGGGATAGGTCTGCCAGGAGGTGCCGGTCAGCTCCTGGAACCGTGCCGCCTGCGACGGCTGGAACTCCTGGAAGCCGACCACGTCCAGCTCCTGCTGCTTCACCAGGGTGACGACGCGGTCCATGCGCACGACGCCGGACTCCCAGCCCTTGCGGTTGCCGCCCGGGGCCGTGTGGTCGGCGCCGAGCACGTTGAACGTGCCCGCGCGGAAGAAGGTCGCCGGCGTGGTCTGGAGGACGCTCGAGGCCGCCGACGCTGCCTGGCGCGGCTGGGGCGCGGGTGCCGCGGGTGCCGCGCTGGCGACGGTCGCCGCGGTCGACAGGGCGAGCGCGGCGGCGAGCACGCGCCCGACCGGCCGCGCGCGGAATGACCCGCGGAAGGACTTGGCGAACATGGCGAGGGCCTCACAGATGTCGGGGAAGTGGCGTCGTCGAGGTGGTCCGACCACCGCCGCCGAGGGTGGCCCCGGGACGCGATCGATGTGACAGGAGTGACTCCTGCGGCACAAGGGTACATCACGCGCCCGGGCGGGACGGTTGTCCCGACACGACGTCGTTGACCGCCCCGCACGCTACCGTTGCGGCGTGAGCACCACCCCGACCCGAGTCTTCGTGGCCCGGCTCGTCGGTCTGCCGATCTTCGACCCCCAGGGGGACCAGGTCGCCAAGGTGCGCGACCTGGTCGTCGCGCTCCGGACCGAGACGAGCCAGCCGCGCGTCCTGGGCATGGTCGCCGAGGTGTTCGGGCGGCGTCGCATCTTCGTGCCGATGACCCGGGTCACCAACATCCACAGTGGTCAGGTCCACACCACCGGCCTGCTCAACATGCGTCGCTTCGAGCAGCGGTCGACCGAGACCCTGGTGATGGGGCAGATGCTCGACCGCTCGGTCACGATCCGCGAGTCGGGGCTGGTCGGCACGGTCTACGACGTGGCGATGGAGCAGGCGCGCAACCGCGACTGGGTGCTCTCCCGGGTCGCGGTCAAGGAGCCGAGCAGGGGCTTCCGCCGCCGCGGGCAGACCCACGTCGTGGAGTGGCGCGACGTCACCGGGCTGACCAAGCGCGAGGAGACCCAGGGGGCCACCCACCTGATCGCGGCCCTCAACGACATGCGAGCCGCCGACGCGGCGAACATGATCCACGGCCTCCCCCCGGAGCGGCGCTCGGCGGTCGTGGCCGCCCTCGGCGACGAGCGGCTGGCCGACGTCCTGGAGGAGCTGCCCGAGGAGGACCAGGTCGAGATCCTCGAGCACCTCGACTCCAGGCGCGCCGCAGACGTGCTCGAGGAGATGTCACCCGACGACGCAGCGGACCTGATCGCCGACCTGCACCCCGAGACCGCGGCGACGCTGCTCGGGCTGATGGAGCCCGACGAGGCCGACGACCTCCGCCGCCTGATGTCGTACGCCGACAACACCGCCGGCGCGATGATGACGCCCGAGCCGGTGATCCTGTCTCCCGACGCGACGATCGCCGACGCCCTGGCCCACGTCCGCAACCCCGAGCTGACGCCGGCCCTGGCCGCACTCGTCTACGTCTGTCGCCAGCCGCTGGAGACACCGACCGGCAGGCTCATCGGCGCCGCCCACATCCAGCGACTGCTCCGTGAGCCTCCGTCCACGCTGGTCGCCGCCGCGCTCGACGAGTCGATGGACCCGCTGCGTCCCGACGCGGGCCTCGACCAGGTGGCCGCCCACCTGGCGACGTACAACCTCGTCGCCGCCCCGGTCGTGGACGACGAGGGACGCCTGCTCGGCGCGGTGACCGTCGACGACCTGCTCGACCACATGCTCCCCGAGGGCTGGCGCGACCACGCGCCGAGGCCCGGGCCCATCACCGGCACGCCCACACCCAGCGCCGGAGGTGCCCGGTGAGCGAGAACCGCCGGTCGCGGCTCGACACGCCGCGCGAGGCCCGGCGCTCGCTGGTCCGCCGCCCGACCTACGACTCCGACATGTTCGGGTCGTTCGCCGAGCAGTTCGCCCGCTTCATGGGGACCGCCAGCTTCCTGATCTACATGACGCTCTTCGTCATCTGGTGGATGTCGTGGAACACCCTGGCGCCCGCCGGCTGGCGCTTCGACGAGTTCCCGTTCATCTTCCTGACGCTGATGCTCAGCCTGCAGGCGTCGTACGCCGCCCCGCTGATCCTGCTCGCCCAGAACCGGCAGGAGCAGCGCGACAAGGTCATCGCCGAGCAGGACCGCCAGGCCAACGCGCGCGCCCACGCCGACATGGAGTTCCTCGCCCGCGAGGTCGCCTCGCTGCGGATGTCGGTGGGCGAGGTCGCGACCCGCGACTTCCTGCGCTCGGAGCTGCGCGGGCTGCTCGGCGACATCGAGGAGATGGCCCGACCCGAGCGCGCGCGCGAGCCCCTCGACGTCCCGATCGATCGACCGGCGGACTGAGCCGCCCGCCAGGCTCGTAGACTCGGGCATCATGAGCACCCCCACGCAGCAGCAGGTGATGGACGCGCTCGCGACCGTCAACGATCCCGAGATCAAGCGTCCGATCACCGACCTCGGCATGGTCGACTCCGTCGACGTCGCAGAAGACGGCGCGGTGGCGATCCAGGTGCTCCTCACCGTGTCCGGCTGCCCCCTCAAGGACACGATCACCCGCGACGTGACCACCGCGGTGTCCGCCGTCACCGGCGTCACCTCGGTCGACCTCACGCTCGGCGTGATGACGGCGGAGCAGCGGGCGGGCCTCAAGGAGATCCTCAGCGACGGACGCGCCCAGCGCGAGATCCCCTTCGCCCAGGCCGGGTCCCTCACCAAGGTCTTCGCCATCGCCAGCGGCAAGGGCGGCGTCGGCAAGTCGTCGGTGACGGTGAACCTCGCGCTGGCCATGGCCGCCCAGGGCCTCAAGGTCGGCATCGTCGACGCCGACATCTACGGCCACTCGGTGCCGGCCATGCTCGGCATCGCCGACTCCCGACCGACCCAGGTCGACGACCTCATCATGCCGGTGCCCACTCCCAGCGGCGTCTCGGTGATCTCGATCGGCATGCTCAAGCCGCGTCGCGACCAGGTCGTCGCCTGGCGCGGCCCGATGCTCGACCGCGCCCTGGTGCAGATGCTCGCCGACGTCTACTGGGGCGACCTCGACGCGCTGCTCCTCGACCTCCCGCCCGGCACCGGCGACGTGGCGATCTCGCTCGGCCAGCACCTGCCCAACGCCGAGGTGGTCGTCGTGACCACACCGCAGGAGGCTGCGGCCGAGGTGGCCGAGCGCGCCGGCACGATGGCGTCGATGATGCACCAGCGCGTGGTCGGCGTCATCGAGAACATGAGCTTCCTCCCCTGCCCCCACTGCCCGCCCGAGGACGACCACCGGCTCGAGGTGTTCGGCAGCGGCGGCGGCGACCGGGTGGCCACCACGCTGTCCGAGCGCTTCGGCTACGACGTGCCCGTGCTGGCCCGGATCCCTCTCGACATCTCCCTGCGCGAGGGCGGCGACGTCGGCAAGCCGATCGTCGAGGCCGACCCCTCCGCCCCGGCGGCCCGGGAGCTCACGCGGGTGGCGGAGACCCTCTCGGGTCGCGGCCGCGGCCTGGCGGGTCTCCAGCTCGGCCTCACCCCGACCAGTAAGTTCTAGCCATGTTCGATGTCGGGCTCCTCGAGATGGCCGTGATCGCCCTCGTGGCGATCGTCGTGCTGGGGCCTGACCGGCTGCCGGACCTGGCGCGCCAGGCGGCACAGCTGCTCCACAAGGCGCGCACGATGGCCACCAGCGCCCGCGACGACCTGCGCAGCGAGCTGGGTCCCGAGTACTCCGAGCTCCAGCTGCGCGACCTCGACCCCCGCTCGATCGTCCGCAAGCACATCAGCGAGGCGATGGCGGAGGTCGACCGGGAAGCCGCTGCCAAGCGGGTCACCCTTCCTGCGGGCCAGACCCCTCCCTACGACGTCGAGGCCACCTGATCCCGGTCTGACCGCCTAGTCGTCGCGGCTCTGGATCGCGACGATCGAGCCGACGGGCACGAGCATCCGGGCGTCCGTCGCGGTCCGGCACTCGAGGAAGTCGGCGCCCACCCGCTCGACGTACGCCTCGTGGCGCCCGCCGTCGACCAGGTGCAGCACGCAGCGCGTCCCCGCATCCGCCAGTCGGCGCAGCGCCGAGGCGAGGCCGAGCCGCTGCAGCGGCGACCAGGCCACCTCGGGCACGGAGCGCTCCGATCCACCGTGGATGGCCAGCACGTGGCGCAGGGGCACGATCCAGTCCTGGGTCGACCCGGCGACCAGGCACCACGACTCCCCCACCCTGGCAAGGCGGCCCTCGACCCGCCCGACGCCCGGGAGCTCGAGCGCGACGGGTGCGTCGACGGAGGCCATCAGGCGGCTCGCGAGCGTGACCACGGCGTACTCGCTGCGTGCCCGGTCGGCCAGCTCGGCCTCGCGGTCGGCCTCCCACAGCGCGGCAGCCTGGCCCTCGAGGTCGTCGAACATCGCGAACAGCTCGGTCTCCCAGGACATGGCGCGACTGTAGCCGCGGGGCGCGTCGGACGGCTCGGAGGCGACAGCACCCGCAACGGCTACGACACCAAGGTGAAGTTGCTCGCGAGCTGCAGCTCGAGTGGTGAGTAGGCGATCGTGACTCCGGGTCCGCCGGGCATGGGTGGGGCGGTGGAGTGGTGGAGTCGGAGGTGTTCGGTGGCTCCGTGGACCTCGTGTCGGTGTCCGTGTGATGGGTCGTGGGTGGTCCAGGAGGTCCAGCCGGGTGATTCCTTGAGGTAGTTGCAGCGTTCGCAGAGCCCTTGGCCGTTGGCGGCCGCTGTCGGCCCGTGGTGGGCGGCGGGGGTGATGTGGTCGTGGTGGCGGATGGGGGCGTTGCAGCCGGTGGTGCGGCACAGGCCGCCGTCGCGGAGGTCGAGGAACTCCGCGAGCAGGCCGTCGAAGCGGCGGCTGGTGGACTCCATCGCGACCAGTGCCCGGTCGGTCGGGGTGACGAAGAGGCGGCGCAGGGTGGCCTTCGCTGCTGCGGAGGCGCGGGCGACGAGGCGGGTGCAGAGCGCGGCGGGCAGGAACCCGGCTCCGGGGATCAGGCCGGGTTCGGTGCCCTCGCCGAGGAGGGACTCGATGCCGATGACGAGGTTGACCCGCACAGGTCCGGGATCTGCCGTGGGGTCGTGGCCGGTGATGCGTGCGGCGAGGGTGTCGGCACGGACCTGGCCACCGGTACGCACGTCGCCTGCGGTGCGGGCGGTGGCCGCAGCCTCGTCGAGGGCGGCCCGGACCGCGGCCATCACCTCGAGCGGGAGGGTGGCGGTGACCTGACCGGTGCCGTCGTCGAGGCGGCGGGTGGTGACCCGCGGTCGGCGCGGGCGCGGGTGTAGCGGCGGGTCTCGGCCTCGGCTGCGTGGCTCAGGCAGGACCTGCGGACGGTCTCGCGCAGCCGTACGTCGCCGAGGCCGACCAGCCGGTCGGCCAGGTCCTCATCGATCCGGGTGCGTTGCTCGGGGGTGAGGTGGGCGACCTCGCGGGCCACCGCGAACGCCCGGTCCTCGGTGAGCTCACCACGACCCAGTGCCGCCAACGTGAGGGGGAGGTCGTCGCGCAGGCGACGCGAGAGCAGCACCCGCTGCTCGCCCGCGTGCGGACTGGCCACCGTGGCCAACGCGACCTCGGCGCCGATCGACATCGCCCGCGGCGGCGTCCGCCGACCCGTCACCGGGACGTCCTCGGCGTCGGCGGCATCGGCGAACGCCGTCGTCACAACCACCTGTGCGTGCGCCACGGCGGCCTTGATCCGCTCCAACGCCTCGAGCTGGTCGAGATGATCGGCCGTCAACGCGGCCGGGGTGAGGTCGGCAAGGAGATCTGCCAGCGCGTGCAGCTCGCCCGCCTGCCAGGCCGTGGTGGGTGTTGCTGCCTCCACCTGCCTCACCTCCTCCCGTGACTTCGAACGTCTGTTCGATTATCTCACATGGGTCTGAGTTCGTCAAGAAGCGCGATCTCGATTGCCCGCAACGTCTCAGAAGTAGTCGCGGATGTGGATCGGCCGGGGCACGAAGACCCGGTCGAGCGCGGCCTCGGTCTCAGGCGTGCCCTCGGAGAGGTGCCCAGCCATCCGCAGGTTGGCGCAGGTCTGGGCGCCACAGCCACTGCCCTGGGGAGAACCCTTTGACAGCGTGGTCCAACCACCCTTAAATGATGCAAACGCACGCAAACGAAAGGTTCGTGCTCGTGTCTCGGGGATCCACCACAACCATCTGGCGCAGCCTCACCGTCTGGCTGGCCGCCACGACCGCCACGACCGCCGCCCTCGTCAGCGTCGCGGCGACCCCCGCGGCCTGGCAGCGGGCGGGCTCGGACCAGTTCACCGACCTGCTCGTGAGCGCCTGCACGACCGCTCTGGTGCTGGCACTGGCCTGGATCTGGGTCGTCACGACGATCACCGTCGTCGAGCTGCTCACCGGGCGGCTGCGGGCGGGCGGGGGCACCACACGTCGGCTGGTGCTGATCGCCTGTGGCGCGGCCGCGCTGGCGGGCACCGCCGTGCCGGCGATGGCCGCCGACGGCGACTCCTCGATCCTCGCCGGGCTCTCCCTCCCCGACCGCAGCGTGACCACGAGCGAGGTCCGACACCGGGCGGCGCCCGCCGAGCACGCACCACGCAGCGTCGCGCCCCGAGCAGCGCTGCCGCCCCGGGTCCACGTCGTCCGACCCGGGGAGTCGTTGTGGTCGATCGCGGCCGCGACCTGGGGCTCGGCTGAGACGGACGAGCGGTGGCGAGCGATCTGGGCCGCCAACCGTGACCTCATCGGAGACGACCCCGACCTGATCCTGCCGGGTCAGGTGCTCCGCCTGCCCGACCCCATCCACCCCGCCGAAGGAGAAAGATGAGCACCTACGAGGAATCCAGCGCCGACGTCATCGCGCTCCACCGCACCTCACCGTTCGCCAGCGTGCAGGGCTCGCTCGCCCTCGATCTCACCTGGCGTACGACGCCGCCGCGACCGCGGCTGCGCAGCGCCCGGACGTGCGACCTGGTCGCCGCCGAGACCGCCGACCGCAGCCGCATCGACTCCTTCATCGGGCGCTACCTCCAGGCAGCCGTGGAGATCGCGGCGGGCGACCGTCCCGTCGGTCAGCTCCTGCGGCACACCGTGCCCGAGGTCTACGACGCGTTGACGGAGCGCTCGCGCACCGTCCGGGCAGCGGCCGGCGCACCGGCCCACGGGCCGGCCGGTGCCAACCCCGCCCGCCCGGTCGTCGTCGGCGTACGCACCGCGCTCATCCGCGACGACGCCCTCGAGGCGAGCGCGCACGTGCGCTACGGACGGCGCTCCCGAGCGGTCGCCGCACGCTTCGAGATCGTGCGTGACCGCTGGCAGTGCGTGGCCATGCAGTGGGGTTGAGCGGTCAGCCGCCTGCGCGGGTGGTGTAGCCCGAGGCCCCGCCGGGCGCACCGTGGCACCGCTTGAACTTCTGGCCCGAGCCGCACGGGCACAGCGAGTTGCGACCCACACCCGAGAACGGGTCGTCGGACGCTGCCTCCGCGCGGACCTCGGCCTCGCCGTCCTCCGACGGCGCACTGTAGGACAGGTTCTGCGGCTTGGCCGGCCGGTCCAGGCCCTTGGCCCGGATCTGGGGTGCATGCGACTGGGCGCGGGCGAAGTCGATCTGCGGAGTGGCCGCCGAGACCGTCGGCGCGGCGACGCGGGCCTCCTCGAGCTCGGCCTCGTCGTCGCCTTCCTCGTCCACCTCGACCTGGAGGTTGAAGAGGTAGCCCACCGACTCCTCCTTGATGCCGTCCATCATCGCCGCGAACATGTCGAAGCCCTCGCGCTGGTACTCCACCAGGGGGTCGCGCTGCGCGTAGGCGCGCAGCGAGATGCCCTCGCGGAGGTAGTCCATCTCGTAGAGGTGCTCACGCCACTTGCGGTCGAGCACGGAGAGCACGACGCGACGCTCCAGCTCGCGCTGGACCTCCTCGCCCATCTCGTCCTCGCGACGGTCGTAGGCTTCCTGGACGTCCTTCTGGATGTCGGTGATGAGCTGCTCGCGGCTCAGCCCCTCGAGCCCGCCGGCAGCCTTGATCACGCCGTCCTTGGTCAGGCCGATCGGGTAGAGCTGGCCGAGCGCGGCGAACAGGGCGTCGAGATCCCACTCCTCCGCGTAGCCCTCGGTGGCGCCGCGGACGTAGCCGGTCACGACGTCGTCGATGAAGCCACGGATCTGCTCGCCCAGGTCGGCCCCCTCGAGGACGCGGCGGCGCTCGGCGTAGATGACCTCACGCTGGCGGCTCATCACGTCGTCGTACTTGAGCACGTTCTTGCGGGACTCGAAGTTCTGCGACTCGATGTTGGCCTGGGCGCCGGCGATGGCGTTGCTGACCCGCTTGGCATCGATCGGTACGTCGTCGGGCACCTTGAGCACGGTCAGGATGCGGTCGACCCACTCCGACTTGAACAGGCGCATCATCTCGTCCTGCAGGGAGAGGTAGAACCGGGACTCCCCCGGGTCCCCCTGACGACCGGAGCGACCGCGGAGCTGGTTGTCGATGCGGCGCGACTCGTGCCGCTCGGTGCCGACGACGTAGAGACCGCCGAGCTCCTTGACCTCGTCGTGCTCGGCCGCGACCTGGGCCTTGATCCGCTCCACCATGTCCGGCCAGGCGGCGTCGTACTCCTCGGTCGACTCCACGGGGTCCAGTCCCTGCTTGCGCAGCTCCTGGTCGGCGAGGAAGTCCACCGATCCGCCGAGCATGATGTCGGTGCCTCGTCCAGCCATGTTGGTGGCGACGGTGACCGAGCCCTTGTGGCCGGCGAGCGCGACGACCTTGGCCTCGTCGGCGTGCTGCTTGGCGTTGAGGACGGTGTGCGGGATGCCGCGCTTCTTCAGCTTGTCGGAGAGGTACTCGGACTTCTCCACCGACACGGTGCCGACGAGGATGGGCTGGCCCACCTCGTGGCGCTCGCGGATGTCCTCGGCCACGGCGTCGTACTTGGCCTCTTCGGTGCGGTAGACGAGGTCGATGTTGTCGACGCGCTGCATGTGCCGGTTGGTGGGGATCGGGACGACACCCAGCTTGTAGATCTTGTCGAACTCCGAGGCCTCGGTCATGGCCGTACCGGTCATGCCGGACAGCTTCTCGTAGAGGCGGAAGTAGTTCTGGAGGGTGATCGTGGCCAGCGTCTGGTACTCCTCGCGGACCGTCACCCCTTCCTTGGCCTCGATGGCCTGGTGCAGGCCGTCGTTGTAGCGGCGCCCGGCCAGGATGCGGCCGGTGTGCTCGTCGACGATGAGCACCTCGCCCTCCATGAGGACGTACTCCTTGTCGTTGCGGAACAGCTCCTTGGCCTTGATGGAGTTGTTGAGGAAGGAGATCAGCGGGGTGTTGACCGAGTCGTAGAGGTTGTCGATGCCGAGGTGGTCCTCGACCTTGGTGATCCCGGGCTCGAGCACCGAGATGGTGCGCTTCTTCTCGTCGACCTCGTAGTCGGTGTCCTTGATCATCGAGCGCGCGATCTTGGCGAACTCGGCATACCACTTGACCTCGTCCTGGGTCGGGCCGCTGATGATGAGCGGGGTGCGCGCCTCGTCGATGAGGATCGAGTCGACCTCGTCGACGATCGCGAAGTTGTGGCCGCGCTGGACGCACTCCTCGACGGAGTCGGCCATGTTGTCGCGGAGGTAGTCGAAGCCGAGCTCGTTGTTGGTGCCGTAGGTGATGTCGCAGTTGTAGGCCTCGCGACGCTCGGCGGGACGCATCGACGGCAGGATCACGCCGACGGTCAGGCCGAGGAAGTGGTGGACCCGGCCCATCTGCTCGGACTGGAACTTGGCGAGGTAGTCGTTGACCGTGACGATGTGCACGCCCTTGCCGGCGAGCGCGTTGAGGTAGGACGGGAGCACGGCGACGAGGGTCTTGCCCTCACCGGTCTTCATCTCCGCGATGTTGCCGAGGTGGAGCGCGGCCGCACCCATGATCTGCACGTCGAAGGGGCGCAGTCCGAGGACCCGCCTGGACGCCTCACGCACGACCGCGAAGGCCTCCGGCATGATGTCGTCGAGCGTCTCGCCGCCGTCGAGGCGAATGCGGAACTCGGCGGTCATGCCGCGGAGCTCGTCGTCGCTCATCTTGACGAAGTCGTCCTCGATGGCGTTGACCGCCTTGGAGATGGCTTCGAGCTCGCGCAGGATCTTGCCCTCGCCGATGCGAAGGAGCTTGTCGATGATGGCAGGCACGGTGATGCGACTCCAGAGACTGTGGACGGGGCGGCCGGATGGCCGTCAATCATGCTACCCACGGCTCCCAGCCGTGGGCGTATCGGCCAACGTCACCAACGCCGCCAGCCGCGGGGCCAGGTCACCGTGAGGTTCCACCGCGATCCTCTCCAGCCCCAGCCAGGCGGCCAGCCGACGCAGCTCGACGGCGAGCTCCTCGGCCGTCTCCGCGGGGGCATGCTCCTCGGCGAAGGCGCCCCGGACGAGAAGGGTGCGGTTGGCACGATCCGCCTTGAGGTCCACCCGCCCGACGATGCGGTCCCCCAGCAGGAACGGGAGCACGTAGTAGCCGTGGACGCGCTGGGCGGCCGGGACGTAGATCTCGATGCGGTAGAAGAAGTCGAACAGCGCCTCGGCCCGCGCGCGCTCCCAGACGAGCGGGTCGAAGGGGCTCAGCAGCGTCCGGGCCGTGACCCTGCGCGGCAGCCGCGCCTCGTGGTGGATGTACGCCTGCCGCTTCCACCCCTGCACCGTGACCGGGATCAGCTCCCCGGACTCCACGAGCTCGGCGATCGCCACCTTGGCGCTCGGCTGGCCCGCGGCGGGTTGGAGACGCAGGCGGTAGTAGTCCGCCAGACAGGTGGCGCTCGCGACGCCGTGGGAGCGGGCAGCGCGGCGTACGAGCTCGGTGACCGCGTCCTGCGGGCTGGGCGTCGGAGCGTCCAGCACTGCTGCCGGAAGCACCCGCTCCGGCACGTCGTAGCGCACCTCGAACTGGCTGTTGCGGCCGGCGATCGCGACGTCACCGACGAGGAAGAGGTAGTCGAGCACCTTGCGGGCCTCCGACCAGTTCCAGCCCCAGTGCTCCTTGGTCCGCGGCCCGGTGCTGAACTCCGCCTCGAGGTCGCGCGCGGTGACCGGCCCCCCGTCGCGCACGGCAGCCAGCACGTTCGGCTCGAGAGCGGCGTCGGCGGTGAATCCCCACTTGCCGCGCTCGCCGCGGTACTTCTCCATCCGGTGCCGCATCAGCGGCCACAGCTCGACGGGCATCAACGCCTGGACGTGCGCCCAGTACTCCACGACGCGGCGGGGTCGGCGCTCGGCAGCCCGTCGCAGCAGCTCCACGTCGTACGGCCCCATCCGCGAGTAGAGCGGCATGTAGTGGGCGCGCTGGAGGACGTTCACCGAGTCCACCTGCAGCACCCCGGTGCGCTGCACGGTGCGGTCGAACGTCCGCATCGACGCCGTCGCGTGCGGACGGTCGCAGAACCCCTGCGCTGCCAGGGCGATCCGGCGTGCCTGGAGCTGGGTGAGCTGGTCCATCGCCCTACGGCAGGTCGAGGAGCTTCTCGCGCATGGCGTACATCACGGCCTCCATGCGGGAGTGGAGCTGGAGCTTCTCCAGGATGTTGCGCACGTGGTTCTTCACGGTGTTCTCGGAGATGAAGAGCTCCTTGGCGATCTCGCGGTTGTTGAGGCCACGTGCCACCAGCCGCAGCACCTCGAGCTCGCGCTCGGTCAGGCGCAGGGCCGGCCCTTGCTCCCGCTCGGGCTTCGACATCTGCTTGAACTCGTCGATCAGCTTGACCGCCATCGACGGGCTGATGAGGGACTGACCCTCGTTGACCACCCGGACGGCCTGGGCGACCTCCTCGATCGAGGAGTCCTTCAGGAGGTAGCCGGCGGCGCCGTTCTTGACCGACTCGTAGAGGTCGGCCTCCTCGTCGGAGACGGTGAGCATGATGATCTTGGCGGAGGGCACGGCCTCCTTGATCGCCCGGCACGCCTCGACACCCGTACGACGCGGCATCCGGACGTCGAGCAGGATCACGTCGGGCGCGGTCTTGACTGCGAGGTCGGTGGCCGCGATGCCGTCGGCGGCCTCGCCGACGACCTCGATGTCGGCGTCCCCTGCGAGCAGCATGATCAGACCGCGTCGGAAGAGCTCCTGATCGTCGACGACCAGGACGCGGACGGGTTCGGTGGCTGTTTCCTCGGTCACGCGGGCATCATGTCATGAGCCCGCGTGACCGAGGCCCAGCGACGACTCCGGCATGGACGTCGGTGTCGTCGTTCGGTCGTCGCGCTCAATCCCCCAGGTCGAGGGAGATCACGCCGTAGTCGTAGCCACGTCGGCGGTAGACCACCGAGGGCCGTTCGCTCTCCTTGTCGACGAACAGGTAGAAGTCGTGCCCGACCAGCTCCATCTCGTAGAGCGCCTGGTCGAGCGTCATGGGTGTGGCGTGGTGGGACTTCTCGCGGACCACAAGTGGTCCGTCACCGGTGACGGTGATCGGCCCGACCTTGCGTTCGGTCACCTGCTCATCGTCCTCGACCGCCGCGGCCTTCTCGACCGATCCGGCCAGCGCCTCGCCCACCGAGACCGGGGTGTGACGACCGTGGTGGACCCGCCGACGATCGGCTGCCTTTCGCATCTGCGACTGCATCTTGTCCAGCGCAAGGTCGAGGGCGCCCATCTTGTCCTCGGCCGCAGCCTCGGCGCGGATGACCGGGCCCTTGGAGAAGGCCGTCAGCTCGACCTTCGTCGCCCGGTCGTGCTGGCGCGGGTTCTTCTCGAGCTCCACCTCCACCTGAACCCGGATGATCCGGTGATCGTGCTTCTCCAGACGGGTGAGTTTCTCCGAGACATGTTCGCGGAACCGATCAGACACCTCGCAGTGCCGTCCCGTGACCACAACCTCCATGTGAACCTCCTCAGCTTGCGATCGGCCGCACCCCTCGGTGGTCCCGGAAAAGAGCTGCCGGGACAGGGTGGGATGGAGCCCGCCTGGCCGACCTGGTCTTCGTCCCCACAATCGCCTGCTGAGGCCGTCGCAACTTCTCCGTCACTGTTGGCCTTCTCCCGCCCTTCGACGCATCTGACGTCGAGGACGAGGCAGGACTTACTTCTAAGCCGCACCGTGATCGTCCTGCGAGCCCGATGCTGGTGAACAGCACCGTGCTCGTGAACTTACGTGGGCCGTTTCGCCTGCGACTGGCATCGGCTTGCCACGGCACAGCCTTCTCCGTGACGCAACCACGGACCCAGGCGGACTCCATGACCAGACGCTAGCCCCTCATCGGCCCGGGGCCAAGGACGGGTCCTCCCAATCAGGCTCCGCGAGCCACCCTGCGCCGAGTCGCCGCCACTGCAGCGATCGCCACCGGCGCCAGGCCCACCGCTTCCAACGCCCGCTGCGCCTCGCGGGCGGTGGCACCGGTCGTCACCACGTCGTCGCAGACCAGCAGGTAGGCGAGCGGCCAACGACGGCGTACGCGTGCCAGCGCGACCGACGGGCAGTGCATCGAGCCGCCCACGTTGTCGCGTCGCTCCCGCGCGCCCAGCCCCGCCTGGTCCTCGACGGGTCCGTGGGAGACGAGGAGGTGCGCCACCGCCACCCGGCGTTCGGTGCTCACGGTGCGCGCGGCGGCAGCGACGATCGCGGCCGTCGGCTCGTAGCCACGCTGCCGGCCGGCTCCACGCCGCGACGGGACCGGCGCGAGCAGCAGCGGCACCTCCGGCGCGAGACCGGTCGCCGCCGCGCGGACGGCGGCTGCGAGGAGTCCACCCAGGACTCGGCGGTGGCCCCACTGACCACGGTCCTTGTGTCCCACGACCAGCTCACGGACGGCTCCGTCGTAGGACGCCGTGGCCCAGGGCGGCACCAGGCCGTCAGGGGTGGGCGTCGGCCAGGCCGGTCGCGCCTGCGTCGGCAGGTCGTCCCGACAGCCAGCGCACAGCATCCGGCCGGGCCGGGCACAGCCGACGCAGCTGCTGCCGAGGAACAGGTCGAGGGCCTCGTCGATCACGCTCCCACCACACCGCGCGGCGGGCCCCGGCGACAACCGGATCGGGTCGACCTGTGGAGAGGGCCTCAGCCGGCGAACGTGAGGTCGGTGAGCCCACGCGGCAGGTCGGTCAGGGCGCGCTCGGGGTGCGTCAGGTCGGTGATGCTGCGCCCGGCCAGGGCGTACACCTCACTGCCCTCGAGCGGCACCGACACCAACGTCCGGAACCGACCCCGGAGGCGGGACGTGCCTGCCGTGGTGACCTCCGCGGGCGAGCCGTCGACGGAGACGGTCCGCACCTGCGAGAAGTCGTCCCTGATGTCGCTGAGCACCGACACGGCGGTCGGCGAGCGCCACCCCACGTCGCGGATCCGTGCGTCGCCCTCGGCGGGGAGGAGGAGCATCTCCGGCGTCGTGAGGCTCAGCACCCGGCCGGTGTCGTCGTGCCGGATGCGTGAGGCGACGACCCGGTCGGCCGTGCGGCCGCGGATCACCGCGACGAGCCGGCTGCCGTCACGCGAGACCAGGACCTCCGAGACCGTACGACGACTCACACCGGGCACGGTGACCTCGCGCGCGTTCCCGTCGACCACGAGCAGCACGCGGGCCCGGCCGCCGTTGCGGTCCAGGACCCACACCCGGTCGCGGTAGTCCCACACCGGCGCCTGCAGGTCCACGGCACCACTGATGACCTTGCTGACCTCGCTGTCGAGTGCCTCGACCTGGCCGACCAGCACCTCGGTGCCGTCGGCGGAGACGCCCGCCACCTGCGAGCCGGCGATGTTGACGCCGATGGAGCGCAGACCGAGGTCGACCTGGCCGAGCGGGCCGAGGGTCTCCTGGAAGGCGCCGAGGGTGCCGCGCACCAGCAGCCCGTCGTTGAGCGCGAACAGCTCGCCGGTCGAGCGCACGCCGTTGGGGTCGTAGGCGCTGCCGACGTCGAGGTTGACCTGGGTCGACCCGCCGGTGCTGCCGAAGTTCCGCCCGCCCACGCTCAGCTCGACCGCGCGGATCCGCGGCTCCTGCCGCAGGGTCCACACCAGCTGGGCGAGCATCCGCTGGGCGGTCTCCTCGTCCACTGCGTCCGGGTCACCCGTCAGCGAGACCTCGGCGATCCCGGCGGTGCTGATCGGCACCGACAGGCCGTGCGTGGTGCCGGGCGGGAAGTAGGTGCGGGCCACCTGGGTGGACTGCTCGTCCGGTGGGGTCAGCAGGCCACGGACGAGGGCCGAGGCGAGCTGCTCGCCACGGGGCGCGAAGACCGGCTCGGGGATCAGCACCTCGGAGCTCGGGTCGAAGAAGTAGAGCGAGACACGTCGGTACCAGTCCTCGAACCACGAGTCGGGCACGATCAGGGCGTCGGGCAGCTGGTCGATGCGCCACTCGCCGTCCTCCTCCACCAGGCTCAGCCCGAGCTGTCGCGCCGCGAGGGTGCGGTCCCACGTCCCCCGGGCGTCGTAGAGGTTGACGTCGGTCATCTGGATCCGCACCGACGAGGAGCCCACCGGGTCGCCCAGCTCGCCGTAGGTGATGATCTGCTCCTCCGGCGCCCACGCCTCCTGGGCGGAGCTCGAGAGGAACTGGCGGGCCACGGTGGTGCGGATCGGCGTCGCCTTCATCGCCTCGAGGAAGCCGCGGACGATCTCCGAGGTCGACTCCCCCGGCCGGGGCGGGCGAGGGTCGAAGGAGATGCCGGGCACGTCGTCGACCACGGTGGAGACCGGCGACTCCACCACCGGGCCGGACGTGGGCATCTGGACGCACCCGGTCATCAGGGCGAGACAGGCGAGGATCCCGACGAGGGATGGGGCGCGCAGGCTCGTCATGCCATCTCCCGGGCGTCGTCCGGAACGAGCGGCAGCGGGCTGTGCCGCAGGGCCGTGGTGAGGTGGCGGGGCAGCGTGAGCCGGAACTGCGCGCCCTCACCGGGTCGGCCCCACGCCTGGAGCCAGCCACCGTGCAGGTGGGTGTCCTCCAGCGAGATCGACAGGCCCAGCCCGGTGCCGCCGGTCGTACGCGCCCGGGCCGGGTCGGCGCGCCAGAACCGGTTGAACACCATCGCCGACTCCCCCGGCTCCAGCCCGACGCCGTGGTCGCGCACGGCGATCGCCGAGGAGTTGGCCTCGCCGGCGATGAAGATCTCGACGTCGCGCGACTCGGCATGGTCGATGGCGTTGGTGACGAGGTTGCGGACGATCCGCTCCACCCGGCGTACGTCCGCCTCGGCGATGCAGGGCTCGCCGGGGTCGTGCACGACGACGCGGGTGTGGCGTCGGGCGGCGAGCGCAGAGGTCATGTCGACCACCCGGTGGGCGACATCGACGAGGTCGACGTCCTCGGCCTCCAGCACCGCGGCGCCCGCGTCGAACCGGCTGATCTCCAGCAGGTCGGCCAGCAGCGTCTCGAAGCGGTCGAGCTCCTTCTGGAGCAGCTCGGCGGCCCGTCCGGTGATCGGGTCGAGGAACGGCCTCGCGTCGTGGATGACGTCGCTGGCCATGCGCACGGTCGTGATGGGCGTGCGGAGCTCGTGGGAGACGTCGGAGACGAAACGGCGCTGCAGGCGGCTGAGCTCCTCCAGCTGGCGGATCTGCTTCTGCAGGTTGGAGGCCATCTGGTTGAACGAGGTCGCCAGCCGGGCCAGGTCGTCCTCGCCGGTCACGCGCAGGCGTTCCTGCAGGTGACCCGAAGCGAGGCGCTCGGCCACCCGGCGCGCCATCCGGATCGGCGTCACCACCTGCCGGGTCACCAGCCAGGTCAGACCGGCCACGAGCAGCAACAGCGGCACACCGGCCGCCAGCAGCGCCTGGGAGACGAGCGCGAGCGTCTCCGTCTCCTCGGCGAGGGAGTAGATGTAGTAGAGGGTGTAGGTGTTGTCGTCGGCCGGCAGGCGTACCTGGCTGCCGACCACCACGCCGGGCCCTTCGGGCAGGCCCGCGATCTCGAGGGTGGTGCGGATGTCGGTGTAGGTCCACGACGTCGGGGAGGCGGTGTCGAAGACGGCCTCCAGGCTCTGCGGCACGCTCGACAGGTCGAGGCCCTGGGTGAACTTGGCGCCGCCGTCGGCCAGCCGGCTGCCCTCGCGGATCGGCGGGGAGAGGACCACGGCGAAGCCGCGGGTGGCACCGCGCTCGATGATCGGCGTCACCAGGTCGTCGCGCTGGCGGGTCTCGTCCACGTCGACGCCGAGCGTGGCCGTCAGGGCAGTGCGCGCAGCCTCCGTCTCGCTCTCCGCCTCCGTCACGACCGCTTCGACCCGGTGCTCGAGCAGTCCGTCGCGCGTCTGCTGGATGAGGAAGGCGCCGACGATGCCGACCACCGCCGCGGAGAGCAGGACGGTGCTGACCACGACGCGCGCCTGGACCGACCGCCGCCAGAAGCCGGGCCCGTGGAGCAGGACCGGTGGCAGCCAGTCGAGTCGATTCCGGCCGGGGGTGGTCATCGGCGGACTAGGACTTGCCGGCCTTGTAGCCCACGCCACGCACCGTCACGACGATCTCGGGGTTCTCCGGGTCGTGCTCGACCTTGGACCGGAGGCGCTGGACGTGGACGTTGACCAGCCGGGTGTCGGCACTGTGCCGGTAGCCCCAGACCTGCTCGAGCAGCACCTCGCGGGTGAACACCTGCCAGGGCGTGCGGGCGAGGCACACCAGCAGGTCGAACTCGAGGGGCGTCAGGTTGATCGGCTCGTCCGCCCGCATCACGGAGTGCCCTGCCACGTCGATGGTGATGTCGCCGATGACCAGGCCCTCGTCGGGTGCGATGTCGTTGCTGCGCACGCGCGCGCGGACCCGCGCGATCAGCTCCTTGGGCTTGAACGGCTTGACGATGTAGTCGTCGGCCCCGGACTCGAGCCCGACGACCACGTCGATCGTGTCGCCCTTGGCGGTCAGCATGACGATCGGTACGCCGGACTCGGCCCGGATCTCCTTGCAGACGTCGATGCCGTCCTTGCCCGGGAGCATCAGGTCGAGCAGGACCAGGTCGGGCTTGAAGTCGCGGAACGCCTCGAGCGCGGTGTCGCCGCGTCCCACGATCCGGCTGTCGAACCCCTCCTGGCGGAGAACGATGGAGAGCATCTCCGCCAAGGAGGCGTCGTCATCGACGACGAGCACGCTTCCGCGCGCGGGTTCTGCAAGGTCAGTCATGGCGTCAGTCTAGGACCGGGCACCGACTCACCGCCGCCGGACTCAGTAGCGGTAGAGGTCCGACTTGTAGGGGCCTGCGACGTCGACGCCGAGGTACTCGGCCTGCTCCTTGGTCAGCTCGGTCAGCTCGACGCCGAGGGCGTCGAGGTGCAACCGGGCGACCTCTTCGTCGAGGTGCTTGGGCAGGACGTGCACGCCGAGCTCGTACTGGCTGGCCTTGGTGAAGAGCTCGATCTGCGCCAGCACCTGGTTGGTGAAGGAGTTCGACATCACGAACGACGGGTGACCCGTCGCGTTGCCGAGGTTGAGCAGCCGACCCTCGGAGAGCACGATGATCTTCTTGCCGGCCTCGCCGTTCTCACCCGGGAAGATCCACTGGTGGACCTGGGGCTTGATCTCGTCCTTCACGATGCCGGGGATCCTGGCCAGGCCGGCCATGTTGATCTCGTTGTCGAAGTGACCGATGTTGCCGACGATGGCCTGGTGCTTCATCTTGTGGAAGTGCTCGACCGTGATGATGTCGAAGTTGCCGGTCGTGGTGATGAAGATGTCAGCGGTCTCGACGACGGAGTCGAGGCGCTTGACCTCGTAGCCGTCCATGGCGGCCTGCAGTGCGCAGATCGGGTCGATCTCGGTGACGATCACGCGGGCGCCCTGGCCGCGCAGCGACTCCGCGGAGCCCTTGCCGACATCGCCGTAGCCACAGACGACGGCGACCTTGCCGCCGATCATGACGTCGGTCGCGCGGTTGAGGCCGTCGATCAGCGAGTGGCGGCAGCCGTACTTGTTGTCGAACTTGGACTTGGTGACGGAGTCGTTGACGTTGATCGCCGGGAAGAGCAGCGTGCCCTCGCGGAACCGGTCGTAGAGACGCAGGACGCCGGTGGTGGTCTCCTCGGAGACGCCCTTGATGTCCTTGGCGATGGTGGTCCAGTGCTGCGGCTTGGCCTCGACCGAGCGGGCCAGGACACGCAGCACCTCCTTGAACTCCTCGTTGTCGGTGCTGTCCTGTGACGGCACGACGCCGGTCTTCTCGTACTCGACGCCCAGGTGCAGGAGCATCGTGATGTCGCCGCCGTCGTCGAGCAGCACGTTGGGCCCGCCCTCGGCGCCGTGCTCGTCAGTGAAGGCGAAGACCTTCTCGGCCTCGTCCCAGTACTCGGCGAGCGACTCCCCCTTCCAGGCGAAGACCGGCGTGCCGGCCGGGGCGTCGACGGTGCCCCCCTTCGAGGGCGGACCGACGACGACCGCGGCGGCCGCGTGGTCCTGGGTGGAGAAGATGTTGCACGTCGCCCAGCGCACGTCGGCACCGAGCGCGGTGAGCGTCTCGATGAGGACGGCGGTCTGGATCGTCATGTGAAGCGAGCCGGCGATGCGGGCTCCGGCGAGCGGCTGGCTCGCTCCGAAGCGCTCGCGCATGGCCATCAGACCGGGCATCTCGTGCTCTGCGAGCTCGATCTCCTTGCGGCCGAACTCGGCCAGGCTGAGGTCGGCGACCTTGAAGTCCATCGGTTGTCTCCTGATGTCTGTGGAGCAGGTCTGCGCCGCACATCTGTGCATCGACGGGATCTCCCGCGCGGACACATCAAGGTTAGGACTGGACTCAGGATTTCGAGGAATCCTCGACGGTCCCCTCACCGGTCCGCTCGGCCGGCGTCTCGGCCGGCGTCTCGGCCGGCGTCTCAGCGTGCTCGTCAGCGTGCTCGTCAGCGTGCTCGCCGGCGTCCTCGTGGCCGCCGACGCCCACTGCGCGCAGGACCGTCAGGACGATCCAGCCGAGCAGCAGCCCGACCAGCCCGGACAGCAGGGTGTTGAGCAGCCACCCCGCGAGGCTTCCGAAGGCCCCGCCCACGGCCTCGTGGACGTTCTCCTCCCAGTGGTGGATCAGGTCGTACGGCGCGTACAGGGCGTCGCCGAAGCCGGTGCCGCCCAGGAGGCCGTCCTTGCCGCCGATCTCGTAGAGGCTGACCAGGAAGATGTGGCCACCCACCCACAGCATCGCCAGGGTGCCGACGAAGGAGATGCCGGTCAGCAGCTTGGGCATCGCACCCACCATGGCCTTGCCCACGCGCTGGGAGAAGGCGGACGACTTCAGGCTCAGGTGGAGGCCGACGTCGTCCATCTTCACGATGGCCGCGACCACGCCGTACACCAGGACCGTGATGAGCACCGCCACGACCGCGAGCACGATGGCGCGCATCCAGATGCTGGCGTCCGTGTCGGAGCCCACCACCTCCTTCAACGCGATCACCATGATCTCGGCGGAGAGGATGAAGTCGGTGCGGATCGCCTGCGCGATCGTGCGCTGCTCGTGCTCCGGGGTGAACTCTCCCGTGGGCGTGACGGCCTCGTCGGCCGTCGGGCCGTGGCCGAAGAGCCGCTCGTGGACCTTGTGGGCGCCTTCGTAGGCGAGGAACGCACCGCCGAAGATGAGGATGACGGGCAGCAGGCCGGGCAGGAACTGGCCCAGCAGCACGGCCGCGGGCAGGATGAAGAGCAGCTTGTTGCGCAGCGACCCGATGGCGATCTTCTTGATGATCGGCAGCTCGCGGGCGGCGGCCGATCCCTCCAGGTACTGAGGCGTGACGGCCGTGTCGTCGACCACGACGCCGGCGGCCTTCATGCTGGCGCGCCCCGCGGCCGCACCCACGTCGTCGACGCTCGCCGCCGCGATCCGGGCCAGCGCGGCGACGTCGTCGAGGAGGGCGAACAGTCCGCCGGCCATGGTGTTCCTTCGGGTCGTGGGTCGAGTACGCGGGCCAGCCTATCGACGGGCTGTGCGATCGGGTGGTGCCGGCCGGTCGTCCTGCTAGGCCGGTTCGCGATCGATCTCGCGACGCAGCTCGTAGGTGAGCAGCTCGGCGTGGGGTGGCACGTCTCCGCGCGAACGTTCGCCCGTCGCCGTCCAGCCGAGCTTCTCCCAGAACGCGCGCCCGCGTGCGTTCGCTGAGTAGACGCGCAGAACGGGCTGCGCTGCTGTTCTGCGTCCCAGCCGCTCGACCAGCTCGGCGTGCGCGGCGACCGCCAGACCGCTTCCCCACTCCTCCAGCGCAACGCCGAAGTGGAGCACCTCATTGCCCCTGATGGCGGCGAACCCGACCGCGGTCCCCGCGCGCAGCACCACGAAGCAGTCGATGCCCGGGTCGTCGATCTCCTCGAGCCACCGCCGGGCGATGGCCACGCGTGGGAAAGGGAAGCGGTCCTGCGGGAACACCGCGGTGAGGCCCTCGACGGCAGCAGGCTCCTGGACCCCGACGACCGCGGCCACATCGTCCGGGCGCATCTCTCGAAGCTCCACATCGATACGCGCCACGTCGACAAGGCTAGCCACAGGGTCGGATCCGGATCGGACGCATGGATGAATCTCCACGTGGGCTCACCTGTTCGAAAATACTTATCCCGAGATGCCTTTTCGCAGGCCAGACTGTCGGTGGGCTCTGGTTGACTGGTTTCCATGACCACCACCCAGGACCTCCGCTCCTCGACCAGCAGCCCGCTGGTCGAGGACCTGGATGCGTCCGGGATCCTCGCCGCCACACGTGAGCGCAAGGCCGCCGAGGACCGCGCCGCGGCCGACCTCCTCGAGCTGGCTGCGGCGTGGGCAGACCTGCACCCGCCGGAGTCGATCCACTCCGCGGCCTCCTTCACAGCCGGCGGCTTCGAGCACGAGGAACCCATCGCCGGTGCCGGGTGCCCGACGGTGGCGGAGTTCTGTGTCGCCGAGCTCGGTGCGGTGCTCGGTGTCTCCACCACCGCAGCGAAGCGGCTGATCGGTCACTCCCTCGAGCTGCGCCACCGCCTCCCGCGCCTGTGGGCGCAGGTCCACGCCGGCCGGGTCCCGGCCTGGCGCGCGAGGTTGGTCGCCGAGGCCACCATCCACGCCACCCCGGCCCTGACCCCCCACGCGGCCGGGTGGGTCGACACCCAGGTCGCCGCGGTGGCCGGGAAGATCGGCCCCGCGCAGCTCGACCGGCTGGTCGCGGAGGCGATCAAACGTTTCGGGCTGGCCGAGGAGGAGCCGCACGACCCCGACGGGTGGCAGAAGGTCGACCCCCGCCACGTCAGGATCGACCGCGACCACGTGCACTTCGCCGGGACCCTGCACCTCGAGGCCGAGATCGACATCGCCGACGCCCTCGACCTCGACCGCGCGTTGGCCCAGGGGGCGGCGACCCGCAAGGCCCTCGGGTCCACGGCGTCCCTCGGTGCGCGGCGGGCGATGGCCCTCGGCGACCTCGCCCGTACCCAGACCGCCCTCGACCTCGCCGAGGCCTCCGGCGCCTCGGGCTCAGCCGCCGACGACAGGACTCATCTGCCGGCTGCGCGGGAGGTGGTGCTGCACGCACACTTCGCCGCCAGCACGACGGTCAGGCCACGGTGTTCGGGGCGACCGGGCGCCTCGAGGAGGGCCAGCGGCTGGTGCTGCTCGAGCAGGTCACGGCCTGGTGCGCGCAGTCGCGGACCCGGGTCACCATCAGACCCGTCATCGACCTCAACACCACCCTCTCCGCACCGGGGTATGCGGATCCCGGACCGGCTCCGTGAGCAAGTGATTCTCCGCGACGCCACGTGTGTGTTCCCGTGGTGCAGCCGACCCGCACGTGGCTGCGACCTCGACCACGTCGTGCCCTTCGACCACCACGCCGCCGACGAGGGCCGACCACAACCCGGCCCCACGACGACAGCGAACCTCGCCGCGTTGTGTCGACACCACCACCGGCTCAAGACCCACGGTGCGTGGGCCTACACCGTGACCGCGCCCGGTGTGTTCGAGTGGACCAGCCCCCACGGGCACCGCTTCCACCGCGACCCCACCGGCACCACCGCGATCGAACCACCCGACCCGCCCCACCCGCCCGGACGAAGATGACCCCGCCCCACACCCCGCCACACCACACACGGCGGGGCCACAGGCCTGTCCGGCCTGTCTC
The DNA here is from genome assembly GCA_963721925.1 of uncultured Actinomycetota bacterium. Lineage (GTDB taxonomy): Bacteria > Actinomycetota > Actinomycetes > Propionibacteriales > Nocardioidaceae > Nocardioides. The sequence continues at coordinate 104,682 of CAVRLH010000006.1, forward strand.
GACTGGGGCTACGTTTCCCGTCGTGCCCTCCTACGTGAAGTCCGTGACGTTCGACTGCCACGATCCACTCGCTGTCGCTGCCTTCTGGGCGTCCGCCCTGGGCTCGAACGTCGATGAGGACAGCACGCCCGAGCGAGCCTGGGTCGAGCCTGCCGGGTGGGGCGGCCCGAGCCTGTGGTTCCGGCGTCTGCCTGGAGACCTGACCGCTCCGCCACCCCTCGACACGTAGCGGGCCACGAACCCGCCAGCCGCCTCGTCTGGGAGGGTGAGAGCGTGAAGACCGGGTCTGACTACCTGGCAACGACTTCTACTGTGACGTCGCGATTCCCCGCGCCGTCGCTCTCGACGTGGTGCATGACGACGAGCTGGTCCTCGCCTTCCACCACACCAGACCCTTCTGGAACGTCCACGTGGTCGTCGTGCCCAAGCGCCACATCTCGTCCCTGACGACGATCGAGCCGACCGACGAAGCAGATGTTCGAGCCCTGCTGAGGGTCGTGCGAGAGGTCGCGCTGGCCGTCGAGCAGAGCCGCGGTGCCGCCGCAGTGCTCACCAACCTGGGTGCCTACCAGGACTCGAAGCACCTGCACATCCACGTGCACTCGGGACCCCGCCGCGGCGAGTGACGAACCCAGTCAGTCCCTCCGACCACACTCTCCCCATGGACTCCGCAGCCCTCCTGACCCGCCTCGCCGAGGTCCTCGACGCCCACGACTGGGACGCCCTGCCTGCTCTCCTGCACCCCGACTTCAGCTGCACGCTCGTGCACACCGGCGAGGTCTTCGACCGCGACCAGTGGGTCCGGCTCAACGCCGACTACCCCGGCTTCCAGCGTTTCGTCGTCGAGGACCTCGTCGCCGGCGGCCCGCGGGCCGTCGTGCGCGGGCGGGTCACCGGCACGGCGGCGGACGGCAGCGAGCAGGCCTTCGCGGTCGCCAGCTTCGCCACCACCGACGGTGAGCTCATCACCGAGCTGACCGAGGTGTGGACCGACGTCGACCAGCAGGCTCCCGACGGCACCCGGCCGTAGCCTGAGCGGGTGCTGCCTGCCCCGACCGCTCGCCTGCGCTTCCGTGCGATGACCATGGCCGATCTCGACGCCATGACGGCCGTGCTGTCGGCGCCCGATTCCGTGCGCATCGACCGACCGGTGAAGACCCGCGACGACGCGGTCCGCTGGATCGAGTGGCAGCAGCGAAACTACGCGGAGCACGACTTCGGCCTCTGGGTCGTGGAGACCCACGACGGGGACTTCGTCGGCGACTGTGGCCTGACGATGCAGGACGTCGAGGGCACCCCGCACGTCGAGGTCGGCTACCACGTCATGCCCCACCAGCGCCGGCACGGCTACGCCAGCGAGGCGGCGGCAGCGGTGCGGGACTGCGCGGCAGCCGCCGGCGTCGACCACCTCGTCGCCCTGATCCGCCCCGACAACGCGCCCTCCCAGGGCGTGGCCCGCAAGCTCGGCATGGTGCTGGAGCGCACGGCGCAGGTGCACGGCGCGGAGGCGTACGTCTTCGGCTGCAGGCTGACCTGGCTGTGATGCCTAGCGCCGGTCAGTCCTCGACGAGCCCGACCCGGAGGTACTCCGCGGCGTAGGTGCCGCTCAGCAGCAGCGACGCGTAGCGCCCCACCTCTGCGTCCGCGTCGGTGGTGAGGGTCTCGACCCGGACGCCGTGCCGGGACGCGGCCGTCTTCAGCACCTCGGTCTGCTCGATGACGACCGGGTCGTCGGAGCGGTCGTCGAGGATCATCAGGAGCGGTCGGAGGTCGGAGGACTCGTCGGCGAAGGGATCGGCGAAGACGTCGTGCGGCCTGGTCGCCTCGATCACCGGCAGCAGGTGCTCGGCGTCGCCGGCGAGGGCGGATCGTCCGCTCGTGCGGCGCAGCGACTCCGCGAGCCGGCGGGCGGCGCGGGCCGCGAGCACCGAGCCACCCCACACGAGCGGGTTGGTGTCGGCCATCGCGATCGCGAGCATCTTGGCCGGGTTCACCGCGAGGTCGCGGTGGGGCGAGCAGTCGGTGGCGACCTCGTCGAGCGACTCGGCCACTGACGCAGCGTCGGCACGCGGCCCGAGGTGGACGTGGGCGAGGTAGTCGAGGACGACGACAGCGGTGGCGAGCTGGTCACGCGTCACCGTCGGCAGCACCGCGGTGTGTCGGCCCACCGCGTGCTCGGCGACCAGTGAACGCTCGGGGCAGGCCACGACGAGCTGGGCACCACGACGTACGGCCTCGGCGACCGTCGACGCCGACCCGTGGTCGGAACCCTCGGGCGCGAGCATCACGACGAGGTCGAGCGACCCCGTCCAACCGGGCAGACCCGGGTTGGGCCAGGCCACGAACGGCACCGGGCACCACGGCTCCAGCACGGCCCGCAGCAGCCGCGAGTCCGGGCCGGCGGCGATGACCGCGCGGGGTCGGGTCTCGTCACGCTCCCGCTCGATCAGCTCGGCCATCGCGGCCCCGACCTCGTGGGCCTCCCGACGCACCCGAGCCCCGCTCTCGGCCAGGGTGCGCAGGCGCAGGTCGATCGTCTGGAGCACCCCGGCGTCATCGAGCCGGGCCTCGTCGAACCAGATAGCCACGTCAGCGTCCTCAGGCGGGCTTGCGGGCCTCGTCGACCAGCAGCACCGGGATGTCGTCGACCACCGGGTAGGCGTTGCCGCAGCCCTGGCACACGAGCTCGTCGACACCCTCGTGCGACGTGGCCGCCAGCTGGCCGTGGCAGGCCGGGCAGACGATGATGCTCAGCAGCTGCGCGTCGATGTTCACGCACCGCATCCTAGGGGAGATCGCGCCCGGGTCAGTCGGTCGGTGTGAGCACCCGCAGGTGTCCCCGCTTGGCGCCACGCGACGGGTCGTCGGCGGAGTGCAGCGGGACGGGCGCCGGTGCCGGGCGACCGGCCTCCCGGACCGCGTCGGCCAGTGCCAGCAGGTCGTCGCTGCTGGGGCCCTGGGCGCTCGGGTCCGGAGCCAGCCGCAGGACCTCCCACCCGCGCGGGGCGGAGAGGCGCTCGCTGTGGAGCTCGCAGAGGTCGTAGGCGTGGGGCTCGGCGAAGGTGGCCAGCGGACCCAGGACCGCCGTCTGGTCGGCATAGACGTAGGTCAGCGTGTTGATCGCCGGGCGACCACACGCAGTACGCGAACACCGACGGCGAAGACTCACGGCGCAGACGCTACCCCGCGGACGCCAACGGGCCGCTTAGGCTCGCGGCATGGACGACACCGCCGCGCCGACCCCGTCGCGGCGCACCAGGGACCGCCGCGGTCGGGGGATGCGCGGCCCCGCGGTCGTCCCGCCCGACCCGCGGACGCCGGTCCTGCGCACGCGTCGCCAGCGCTTCGACCAGCTGGTGCTCGACGTCGTGACGCCCCTCGACGAGCGCTGGCAGCAACACCTGGGCCTGGTCGAGTACGCCGTCGAGGACGCGCCGATGGTGCCCGACGACTGGGGCGACTCGACGGTGCCGCTGTCCTCGCTGGTCCGCGGCAAGGGCCAGGAGCCCACCCGGCTGGTGCTCTTCCGCCGACCCATCGAGCACCGCACCCTGGACCGTGCCGAGCTGGAGGCGATGGTGCACACCGTCGTCGTCGAGCAGATGGCCGAGCTCCTCGGCCTCACTCCCGACCAGGTCGACGAGAGGTACGCCGACTGAGGTCCTGCTAGCGCTGGGCCGGACGTACGTCGGGGAGCAGGCTGGTGCTGACGAGCGGGTCGAGCGGCAGCACCGACAGGCCCCGGTCCGCGACCTCCACCGAGACGACGGCGGAGGTGCGCCGGAGCCGGACGAGGGCCATCACGGCGTCGTCGGGCAGGCGGATGCGGGCAGCCGTGGCCGCTTCGATCTCGACCCGTCGCCCGCGCACGACCTCCTCGCCCTCGGCGTCCCACGCCTGCACAAGCACCACACCGGGGGCGGTGGCCCCCGCCACGACGAGGCGCTTCGCCCCTGCCGGCAGCGCCACACCGGCGACCGACTCGATGCGAGGACCCGCGACGGTGAGCGCCAGGTCGTCGGAGACCTGCGTACGCAGGGTGGCGGTGATGGGCGCGCTCGCGTCCAGGCGCAGGGCCTGGACGTCGTCAGCGACCCGGCCGCGCAGCACCCGACCGAGGTCGATCTCCTGCACCGACTCCGGCGCCAGGCTCAGCTCCTCCACGCCTTCGGGGGTGAACTCGCTGTCGAGGCCGACCAGCTTGAGGTCGATCCGCACCTCGCTGTCGCCGGGGTTGGCCACGGTCAGGACGCGATCAGCCTGGGTGGTGCCCACCCCCACGACGTACGACGACTCGCTGGGCTCGGCCTGGGCGGGTAGCCACTCGCGGACGGGACGCGGCCGACCCACCGGGTCGACGGTGTCGACGACGTGGGCGCCGAGTCGGCCGCGCGAGACCGAGACCTTCAGCGCGAGCGCGTCGCGGCTGGGCACGACATCGGCCAGGTCGAACGCCGCGGACCGTCCGCCGGGCACGCGCACGCCCCGCAGCGCGGGGACGTCGACGACCCCGCTGCCGTCGTAGACCGTCACGTCGGCGACTGCCGGACCCCGGTCGGGGTTGACGAGGGTGAGGATGGAGGTGTGCTCGGCGGCGGCGCCCACCCCGGTGAACCACTGCTCGGGCGTCGGCTGCGTGCACACGGTCGCGGAGCCCGACCCGCCCCGGGTCACGACGAGGCCGGGCGCGAGGTCGGCCTGGGCCCAGACCACGACCTCTCCCCTCTGCTCCAGGGCACCCACCCCGTCAAGCGTCTCGTCCTCGTCCTCGCCGCCCACGCGGACGACCAGGTCGCCCGAGGCGAGCGCGGTGTTGCCGAGGACGATGTCGTCGGTGCCCGGCAGCCGAGCCGGGCACACCGCCGTGGCCCTGTCGAGGTCGGCCTCGGTCGGGGCATGGGTGCCCACCGGCGTCGCTGCCGGACGGACGAGGGCCAGCGCGGCGACGGTGAGCAGCGGGATGAGAAGCGCCAGCAGGGTGAGGGGGGTGAGTCGGGCGCCGGACGCGGCCACCGACCGCCGACGGCCCTCGGTGCCGGGTCGAGCCTCGGTCGGGTCAGCCATCGCGGCGCTCCCGCACTGTCGGGGCGGCCAGGACGACGGCCACCAGGATCGCGATCGCCTGCAGGGCCACGAGGACCGTGCGCCACCAACCGCCGCTCCCGGCCACCGCATCCGGGTCGAGCGGCCGGTCCACCCGCCACGCGCGGGTCGCGCGGTCCTCGGCGCTGGCCTGGTCGAGGCCGGCCGTCGCGTCGAGCAGGGAGGAGATGCGCCCGTCGGCGGGGGCGGAGAGGACGACGTACTCCACCCCGCGGTCGCCCAGCGCCGCGACCACCGTGGGACTGGGTGAGGAGACCAGCGACCGGACGTCGGCGGTGAAGTCGACGTCCTCGTCGGCGAGGGTGAGGACCTCGTCCTCCCCCAGCGTCGTGCCGTCGCCCCGGCGGATGCGGTAGGTGATGCCGTCGTCGATCGAGCCGCTCATCACGAGCACGCCGTGCTCGGGTCCGAGCAGCGAGCTCTGCTCCATGTAGGCCGGCACGGCCGACGCCTCGGAGTCGACCGCCAGCGCGGTCTCCGGCTCCGAGAGCCACCACGCCATGCCGCCGAGCGGCACCACCGCGGCGGCCACCGCCAGCGCGACGGCGACGCCGCGCTGCCACACCGGGTGCTCGTCGGCCAGGCGACGGAGGTAGGCGTCGGCGCCGAGCACGACCGCGACGACGGCGGTGCCCTGCAGGATCACGACGAACAGGCCCAGGCTCGGCCGGGTCGTCACGGCGGGCAGGTCGAGGGTGACGTGGGCCAGGACGCCGGACACGACCGCCGCAGCCAGCGCGACCAGCCAGCAGGCCAGCACCGACACACGGGTGCGCGCCGGGACGAGGGCGACGACTGCGAGCAGGCCGAGGACGATGCCCAGCCACCCCGGGGCACCGAGGTCGTTGAGGCGGCCGGTCAGCAGTCCGACGAACGTGACCTGGTCGCCGGTCAGCCTGCCGGACTCGAGGAGCAGCCCGGCCGCGGAGCCCGTGGTCAGCAGCGGGACGAACCACGGCGCCACCAGCACCGGGGTCGCGACGAGGGCGGCCACCGGCGGACCCCAGTTGTCGCGCTCGCGCAGGAGCCGCGGCGAGATGAAGGAAGCCGTCCCCAGGACCACCGAGGCGGCCAGGACGGCGAAGAGCCAGAACCCGGGCACGAAGGCCGTGCCCAGGGCGAGCAGCAGGGCGGTACGCCACGCGGCCCGCCACCGCCGGTCGCGGTCGGGGTCGACGAAGCCGAGCGCCGCCCGGGCGACCCACGGCAGGAGCGCGGCGACGGCGACGATGCCGAAGCGGCCCTCGCCCCATGCCCCGGAGGTCGCCGGGACCAGCGCGTAGGTGAGTGCACCCCAGACGAGCAGCCACCTCGGCAGCCCGAGGGGATCGACGAGGTGGCCCACCACCTTGAGCAGTCGCCAGGCGCCCCAGGCAGCGACCGGGAACGCCAGCAGCATCAGCGCGCTGAGCACCGCGCTGGTGTTGCCCAGCAGCAGGCTCGCGGCCACCGCGAACGGCAGGACGTACGCCGGCGCGGGCACGTCGGTGCCGGTGCCGAGCGGGTGCCACGACTCGAGGTGCAACCGCCACCAGTCGGCGGCCTCACCGGGCACGGCGGCGAGCGCCCCACCGGTGATCGAGCCGAAGGCTTCCCGGCCCGCGAGGATCGCCAGGACGCAGGACAGGACCAGCACGAGCGCCACCGGGTTGGTGAAGAACCGCGCGACCAGGCCCGTGTCGGTGAGGAACTCGTCATCGTCGTCGACCGACTCGCGCCGCTGGTCACGGATGCCGGGCACCGGCGTGCCGGCCCGGGCGATCCGCCTCCGCTCGGCCACGTCGGCGGCCTGGTTGGTCGCGGCCGCGGCGAGGTCGGTGACGACGTCGAGTCCGTGCCGGTAGGGCAACCACGCCGGCGCGAGGAGGTGGCGCACCGCGACCGCGTCCCCCTCCCGCAGGCGGGCGCGCTGCCGACGGGCCGCCACGACCTGGCCGGGTCGGCCGTGGACGGACACCACGGCCGCGAGCTCGTCGAGGGCCTCCCCGACCGAACGCACGCCCAGGAAGCCGACGACACGCAGGAGCGAGCCGAAGAACAGCCGGACGAACTGCCACGGCAGGGCGCGCGAGGAGACGTTGGCCAGCGAGGTGAAGAGCGCCGCCCGACGCTCCTGGTAGTGGGTGTGACGGCCGGTCAGCGGCGTCCGACGCAGCCCGCGATGGGCGGCCTCGGCGTGGAAGACGACGGCCTGCGGCACGACGAGGGTGCGGTGGCCCGCGAGGGCGGCCCGCCAGCAGAAGTCGATGTCGTTGCCGAAGATCGGCAGCTCCTCGTCGAGTCCGCCGAGCTCCTCCAGCACCCGGCGGCGGACGAGCATGCCGGCGGTGTTGACGGCCAGCACCTCGCGCACCTCGTCGTGCTGACCCTGGTCGTACTCGCCACGCTCCAGGCCGGTCTCGCGATGACCGGTGCCGGTGATGGTCAGCCCCACCTCGAGCAGTCGGCGCAGCGAGGGCCACTCCCGCAGCTTGGGTCCCAGGATCGCGGCGTCCGGGTGCTGGTGGGCGGCGGCCAGCAGCTCCGCCAGCGCGTCCGGTGCGGGGTTGGCGTCGTCGTGCAGCAGCCAGACCCACTCGTCGGGGTCATCGGTCGGCATCGACGACAGCCCGTGGCGCACCGCGGCCGGGAAGCTCGTGGAGCCCGGCACGACGTCGTGCACCGTCGTGGCGGAGGGCTCGCCGAGAGCCGCGCGGACCTGCTCGGCACTGCCGTCACGGCTGGTGGTGTCCACCGCGACGAAGCGGTCGACCGGGTGGGTCTGCCCGATCAGACCAGCCAGGACGGCGGGAAGCCATCGCGCTCCGTCATGGCTGACGAGGAGCGCAGTGACAGTCACCGGAGCACCTTAGCGAGGGGCTCCGCAGGGTCGAAAACGTCAGACGGCGCGCTTCTTGAGCTTGCGCCGCTCCCGCTCGGAGAGGCCGCCCCAGATGCCGAAGCGCTCGTCGTTCATCAGTGCGGACTCGAGACAGTCATCTCGCACCTCGCACGTCAGGCAGACCTTCTTGGCCTCCCGGGTGGAGCCGCCCTTCTCAGGGAAGAACGCCTCCGGATCGGTCTGCGCGCACAGGGCGCGGTCCTGCCAACCGAGTTCCTCACCCTCTGGTTCGAGGAGAAACAGTTCTGCTCTCATGGTTTGCTGCCCTTTCGACCCGTGTTCAGAAACTGAACGACACTGTGGGAATTACATGCCTGTCGTACGCCGAAGTCAAGCCCCGATCTGATATGGCGATTTTGATCCGGCAAGGTATCCGGCATGGCATCATCTGCTCCCCTGTCCCGCATCACCGTCCTGTCCGGCGGGGTGGGCGGGGCCCGCTTCATCCAAGGACTCCTCCACGGCCTGCGCACCGGGCTCGTCCCGGGCGGCTCGGCGGACACCGAGGTGACCGTCGTGGCCAACACAGCCGACGACTGGTGGATCCACGGGCTCAAGGTCTGCCCCGACCTCGACACCGTGATGTACACCCTCGGCGACGGCATCGATCTCGACCGCGGCTGGGGACGCCGCGACGAGACCTGGAGCGCGCGGACCGAGCTGGAGAAGTACGGCGTCGAGCCCACGTGGTTCGGCCTGGGCGACCGCGACATCGCCACCCACCTGGTGCGCACCCAGATGCTCGAGGCCGGTTATGCGCTGTCGAAGGTGACCGAGGCGTTGTGCCGACGGTGGCTGGCGCCCGTCCACGGTGGACGCGTCCGCCTGCTGCCGATGAGCGATGACCGGGTGGAGACGCACATCGCCATCGCCGATGCCGACAGCCCCAGCGGCCGCTCGGTGATCCACTTCCAGGAGTACTGGGTACGCCTGCGGGCCGAGGTCCCGGCCGAGGCCGTCCTCGTCGTCGGCCAGGAGGCCGCCACCCCGGCGCCGGGAGTGATCGACGCGATCGTCGGGTCCGACCTGGTGATCCTGCCGCCATCCAACCCCGTGGTCTCCATCGGCACGATCCTCGGCGTGCCCGGCATCGGCGAGGCGGTCCGCTCCACGACGGCACCGGTCGTCGGGCTCTCCCCCATCGTCGGCGGCTCCCACGTGCGCGGCATGGCCGCCCAGCTGCTGACCGGGATCGGCGTGGAGGTCAGCGCGAGCGGGGTCGGTCGCCACTACGGTGCCCGCCGCACCGACGGCTCCGGGGACGGTGTCCTCGACGGCTGGCTCGTCGACGTCGCCGACGCCGACCAGGTGGCCGTCCTCGCGGCGGACGGCGTCCGCGCCCACGCCGTCCCGCTCATGATGACCGACCTCGAGGCCACCGCCGCGATGGCCGCGGCAGCCGTCGAGCTGGTGTCGTGACCCGCCTCGAGGTCTGGGCCCCGGACGGCCTGCCGGAGGTGGGCGCGGGCGACGATCTTGCCGCGCTGGTCATCTCCGCGACCGACCTCCTCGACGGTGACATCGTCTCCCTCACCAGCAAGGTGGTCAGCAAGGCGGAGGGTCGCGTGCGTCCGGGCGAGCGGGAGGCGGCCATCGACGAGGAGACGGTCCGGGTGGTGGCCCGCCGCGGAGCCACGCAGATCGTGCGCACCCGGCTCGGCCTCACCATGGCGGCGGCGGGGGTCGACTCCTCCAACGTCGCGGCCGGCTCGGTCGTCCTGCTCCCCCTCGACCCCGACGCGTCGGCCCGGGCGCTGCGCGCCGCCGTGCACGAACGGACCGGCACGACGATCGGCGTCATCGTGACCGACACCGCCGGCCGGGCCTGGCGCGAGGGACAGACCGACATCGCCATCGGTGCCGCCGGGCTCGTGGTCGCCGAGGACTTCGCCGGCCGCACGGACGCCTACGGCAATCCCCTCGCCGTGACCATGCCCGCCGTGGCCGACGAGCTCGCCTCGACCGCCGAGCTGGCGCAGGGCAAGCTGCGGGGGCGCCCGCTGGCGATCATCCGCGGCCGCTCCGACCTGGTGCTGACGATCGGGCAGGACGGCCCCGGCGCCGTCTCCCTCATCCGCCCCGAGGGCGGCGACCTGTTCGGCTACGGCGCGCGGGAGGCCGTCGTACGAGCCCTGACCGGGGTGGCCGCCGACCGCTCGCCCTTCGGCGCCCCCGCGACGGAGACCGAGCTGGAGGCCGCGCTCGCACGCCTTCCCGACCGGGCGGACCGTACGGCCGTGGCCGCGGTCTGCTTCGCGCACGGCTGGCAGGTCGACGAGTGGGCGTCACGCGCGACTCCGTAGACTCTGCCGACGTCATCACAAGTAGGTCCCTCAACGAGAGATTCCCAGCACCGTGGCCAAGAAGGCAAAGACCGACCGTCAGGCGGTCATCGACTCCATCCGCTCCAAGCAGTCCCGCTCCGAGAACCGGCGCGGCATGGCGATCGTGGGCGTGAGCGTCCTCATCGCGGTGCTGATCGTGGGTGCGGCGGCCTTCAAGCCGGTCAAGGACTGGTGGGACCTGCGGGCCTATGCCTCCGAGTCGCTGAGCTCCATCGGGGCCGAGGCGTCCGTCTGCCAGGACGTCACCACGGAGTCGGCCGAGGGCAGCCAGGACCACGTCGACGTGGGCACGCCGATGACCTACCCCGACGCTCCGCCGGCCTTCGGTCAGCACTGGAACATGTGGGACAGCATGGAGCGCAAGCTCTACAAGACCTCCGACCGACCCGAGCTCGGCGAGCTGGTGCACAACCTCGAGCACGGATTCACCATCCTCTGGTACGACGAGACCATCGCTGACGACGCGGACCAGATGGACGTGCTGCGCGGCGTGGCGTCCAAGCTCCAGGGCACGACCAACCTGCGTGACAAGTTCAAGGCGGTCCCGTGGACCTCCGACGACGGCGAGGCGTTCCCCGACGGCCAGCACGTCGCCTTCACCCACTGGTCCGTCGGCGGGGTCGGCGAGACCGACCCGGCCAAGCAGGTCGGCGTCTGGCAGTACTGCTCCGACATCAGCGGTTCCGCCCTGGAGACCTTCATGAAGGACTACCCCTACATGGACTCCCCGGAGCCCAACGCAGTCTGACCCTGTGACGACGTTCGCCGAGGTTCTCGCCGGCCAGCTGCGGCGCGACCCCGGTCGCCCGCTGCTGACGTTCTACGACCACGCGAGCGACGAGCGCATCGAGCTGTCGGTGACGACGTACGCCAACTGGGTGGCCAAGGCCTCCGGCCTGCTCGTCGAGGAGGGCGAGCTGGAGCGAGGGATGACCCTTCGGATCGACCTCCCCCCGCACTGGCTCTCCGTCGTGTTCCTCGGCGCGGCCTGGACGGTGGGCCTCCGGGTCACCGAGGCAGCCGATCCCGACGCGGTGGTGTGCGGCCCCGACAGCCTGGACGCCTGGGCGCCGCGGGCCGGCGACGTGCCGGTCTTCGCCTGCAGCCTGCGCCCGATGGGCGTCCGGTTCGCCGACGCCCTGCCGGACCACGTGCACGACGTCGGCGTCGAGATCTGGGGACAGCCGGACGGGTTCACCGCCTGGGATCCGCCGACGTCCGACGACGCGGCGACCGACTCGCTCACCCAGGGTGAGCTGCTGGCGCAACGGCAGATGGCCGCCGCCGGGAGTTCTCTCACCGACGGCGGCCGTCTCCTGTCGGTGACCGACCCGGCTTCCCCACCAGGAACGGTCACCTTCACCGAGCCGCTCGTCAGGAGCGGCTCGCTGGTCCTCATCCGCAATCCGGACCCTGCTCGTGTCGACGACGTGCACGTCGCCGAGCGGGTCACCGCACGGGCCTGAGCGATCAGCCCGCCAGGTCGTAGGCCCCCAGTCCCTCGCCCAGCACGCGCGGGCTCGACACGCCCGACCGGCGACTCCTGTAGACGTAGACGACTCCCGTCGTCCGGTCGCGCACCACGTAGTCGCCGGCGCCCTTGAGCTGCAGGTCCTGCATGCCCAGCACCCAGTCGTAGGCCGAGAGGTCGGCGGGCAGCCCGGCTCGCGGGGCGACCTTGCCGGCCACCGGTGACGCGGCACCGAATCCGCCCGCCACTCCGGGCCAGACGTGGCGACTGCCGCCAGCAGGTGTCCCCATCAGGTCGGGCAGGCCGTCGCCGGTCACGTCTCCCACCGCGGTCAGGTCACCGATCGGGGCCCACCCCGACCCGATGACCGCACCGGGGTTGAGCTGGCCCTGACCGTTGCCGGTGAAGAGCCACAGCTGGCCCGCCGTGTCGCGGGTGACCACGTCGCCCAGGCCGTCGCGGTTGACGTCGCCGGCGTTGAGGATCCGGTCCATGCCGGCGAAGGAGACGCCGGTGTCGATGGGCGCCCCGAGCTCGAAGGTGTCCCGGTTGGCGATGACCACGAGGCTGCGGCCAGCCACTCCGACCAGATCCGCACCGGCGCCACCCACGAGCTGGGCGCCGGTCATCATCCGCATCGACTTCAGGTTGACCGTCGGGCCGAGCGCGACGCCGTACGAGCCGTCGCCGTGCCCGGGGACGAGCCAGATCTTGCCGTTGCGGGACCGGGCGACGAGGTCGGAGCGACCGTCGCCGTTGAAGTCGCCGCCGATGAGCCGGTTGTAGCCTCCCCATGATCCCGCGACGACCTTCCGGGCGCCGAACTTCCCGTTGCCCGCCCCCGGGAGCAGGAACAGCTTCTTCTTCTTGCGCAGCAGCAGGTCCGCCGTGCCGTCGCCGTTGGTGTCGCCGGCGCCGATGAACTGGACGTAGTTGCCGTAGCCCTTCGCCCCGGCCTTGCGGGCGAAACCGCCCCGGCCGGTGCCGAGAAGCGTCGTCAGGCGGCCCTTGAAGCGGGCCACCAGGTCGTTGCGTCCGTCACCGTTGAGGTCGCCGACGGCGGTGATGAAGGAGTATCCGCGCAGCTTCATCTTCTTGGTCGTCTTGCCGAACTTGCCGGTGCCCGAGCCCTGCCGGACCCGGACGACGCCGGACTTGTCGGCGGTCACCAGGTCGGCAGCGCCGTCGCCCGTCAGGTCGGGCGAGACCAGGACGTCGGCACGCGCGTTCCAGCCCTTCTTGCCGACGACCGTGCGCTTCTGGAAGGAGGTCAGGCCGCCGCTGGGGATGACCAGGCCGCGACCGTCGGCGGCCCGGCGCACGACGAGGTCCGGGTACGGCGACGCGTCGAGGTTGTTCTGCGGACTGGGCTCGCTGACGGTGACCGCCACCGGCCCGGTCGGCGCGGCCTGGCTGGCGTAGGTCCGGATCGTCGACAGCTGGGCGTAGAGGTACTTGCCCGGGCAGGCGGTCGAGCCGGCGTCGCGGTGACCGTTGATCGCCGCGAACGTGGAGCGGCCGACCTTCTGCGACATGGAGGCGGGGTTGACCCCGTGGAGCGAGAGCTTCCAGGCGAAGAGCTGGCCGTAGGCGCGCAGCATCACGTCCGGGGGCTGCACGGTCTCGAAGTTGCCGATCGCCGACATCGCGAAGGCGTAGTCGTTGTAGTTGAGGGTGTGCGCGCCGACGACGGGCTTGTCGATGCCACCGAAACGGCCCTCCCAGATCCGCCCGAAGCGGTCGACGAGGAAGTTGTAGCCGATGTCGCTCCAGCCGCGGGACTTCACGTGGTAGGCGTAGATGCTGCGGATCAGTGCCGGCACCTGGGCCTCGGTGTAGTCGTTGGCGTTGACCGTGTGGTGCACGAAGCCGGCGCTGATCGAGCCGTAGCGCAGGGACGACTTGTTGCGGATGCTCTCGTCGGCGCCCCACTGGGCCCGACTGAAGACGGTCGGCTGGGCGACGGCCCGGCGGGCGTTCAGCGAGGTCGTCGCGGCCTGGAGGGTCATCGCCCCCTCCTCGGCGTCTCTCCTGCTCGGCGCCCGATGCCTCGGGCTGGTCCGCCGGCGCCTCGGTGGCGCTCGCGGTGGCCGAGCCCGGGTCCACCAGGGCGAGGGACAGGTCGTCGGGGAGCGCGGCCCCGTCGGTGCGCGCCTGGACCTGGACGTCGTCGACGTCGCCGACGAACATCGGCTCGGTGCCGGGGCGGGCGGCGGTGGCCTCGGCGCTGCCGGCGTCGGGACCGTGCTCGTCGTGGTACTCCAGGGCCTCCCAGTCGCTCCACGTGTCGCCGGTCCGGGTGCGCACCGCGAGGGCGATCTCGTCCTCGTCGAGGGACTCGCCGTGCTTCCAGGTCACGCCGATGGCCGCGAAGCCCTCGACACCCTGGGGCGTGCTCGTCACACGTGAGTCGGTGGCGCCGGCGACCGAGCGGCCCGACAGCGCGAGCGTGCCGCCGTCGGTCCCGGTCAGCGGCACCTCGGTCACCGTGGGCTCCACGGCGGACTCGGGCACTGTCGCGGACATCAGCGCGGTCGGAGCCGCGGGCTGGCCGGGGCGCTCGCCGACGATGTCCAGCGAGACGACACCGGAGGCCGGCGTGAGCACAGCGAGGACGACACCCAGTGCCAGCAGCTGCTGGCAGAGGGTGATGAGGCGGGCCTGAAGAGGGCGCATGTCAGTTCTACTCCTGTGCGGGGGAAGGTCACACAAGGCAGTACTTTCACACCAGTCACACCAGTCACGGAAGGGTTTCTGAGTAACTACAAACGTGTAATTTCCAGTCGACACGCCGAATGAGCGTGAAATTCTGGATCAGATGTCGGCTCCGAGGCCGTCGTCGTCACCGTTGTCGTCGTCGGCATCGTCGTAGTGGAGGAAACGGATGCCCTCTTCGACGTCGCCGTCGAAGTTCAGCTTGCCGTTCTCCATGACGAGCACCCGGTTGCACAGGCTGCGCACGGAGCCGGGGGCGTGCGAGACGTAGAACATGGTCACGCCCGACTTCACGATCTCGTCCATGCGCTTCTTGCACTTGCGCTTGAAGGGGCGGTCCCCCACCGCCAACGCCTCGTCGGCGATGAAGATGTCGGCGTCCACGTTCACCGCGACGGAGAAGCCCAGGCGGGCCTTCATGCCGGAGCTGTAGTAGGCCACGTCGGTGTCGAGGAACTTGCCGAGGTCCGCGAAGTCGACGATCTCGTCGAACTTGCGGTCGGTCTCCGCCCTCGACATCCCGAGGATCGCGGCATTGAGGTAGAGGTTCTCGCGCCCGCTGAGATTGAGGTCGAAACCGGTGCCGGTCGCGATCAGGCCCGCGATCCGCCCGCGGGTGAGGACCGTGCCGGAATCGGGCCGCATCACCCCGTTGATGAGCTTGAGCAGGGTCGACTTGCCGGACCCGTTGAGCCCCATCAGCCCGACTGCCTCACCCTCGCGCACGGTGAAGCTGACGTCGTCGACGGCGTTGAAGACGTCGTGGGTCTTCTGGCCGCGGGTCTTGGCCAGGAACGTCTGCTTCAGCGACCGCTGGTAGGCCATCGTGAACGTCTTGGTGGCGTTCTCCACCTGGATCATGGTGGTCATCAGAGACGCTCCGGCACCCTGGACTCGAGTCGTGCGAAGACGCGCTGGGCCAGCACCAGCAGGACCAGCGAGATGCCGGTCATGATGAGACCCCGGGTGAACAGGTGGTCGGGCAGGTGCACGTCCGCCGCGGCCGCCGGGTCGCTGTTGGTGCCGATCCAGAAGCCCCGCTGGATCAACAGCACCGCCTCGGCCATCGGGTTGAGGAGGTAGTAGCTCGCGATCGGCTCGCCGAAGCGCTCGTTGACGAGGGTGTAGGGATACATCATCGGCACACTGAACGTGACGAACTGGGTGAGCGTCTGGGCGATCTTCCCGACGTCGCGCATGAAGACGTTGCCCACGCTGAAGAGCAGCCCGAGGGCGAGACCGAGGGCGGCTGCCAGGCTGAAGCCGAGCAGCGCGGCCGCCATCCCCACGGCGTCGGGACGCCACCCCAGGAGGATGCAGGGAATCACGAGGATCACGAGCATCGGGACCGTGTGCCAGGCAGCCACCAACATGCGCGCCACCGGGAACATCTCCCGCGGCACGGGCAGCTTGGTGATGAGCGAGCGGTTCTGCACCAGCGACTGGGTGCCGCCGTTGAAGGTCTCGGTGAAGAAGTGCACGATCACCATGCCGGCGAACAGGTGGATGGCGAAGTTCTCCATGGTCGACCCACGGCCGATCATGACCTGGAAGAGGAAGTAGAACATGCAGAACCGGATGGCTGGCTGCAGGTAGCTCCACAGCCATCCGAGCACCGTCCCCTGGTAGCGGGACTTGATGGTGTTGCGCACCAGCATCCCGAGCAGGTAGCGACGGCGTACGACCTCCGCGAGTCCGGTCGCAGCAGGTGGTGCCAGCGGAAGGAGGTCGAGGTCGGCCGGGGTGTGCCGGTTCGGGACACCTGGTGTGGCGCTCACGTGCGGCTCACTCGTCGCCGCCGGTCGGTCCCTCGGTCCACGGCGCGAACGTCTTGTCCCAGGCCTCGGGCGAGGTGATCTCCGGCAGCGCCTCGCGATAGCGGCGGGCCAGCTCGGGCCACTCCGCGTGGAAGCGCCGGTGGATGTCGATCGTGCGCTTGAGCAGGTCGCGGTAGTGCGCCGGGTCGCGCTTGTAGAGCGCCACCGAGGTGCCGTCGTTCATCGAGACGACGGCCGAGTCGTACTTCACCAGGTTGAACCAGGCGGCGTCCATGGCGGTCAGCTCGGTCTCGGGGAACTCCTGCGACATCTCGCGCACCGGGCGGAGCTGGCGCAGCGGCGCCAGGCCGGCTGCCACGAGCGTGCTCAGCCGACCGGGGATCTCGATGTCCGACTTGCCCTTCTTCGGCGGCTTCTTGCGTCGCACGGGGGGCAGGTCGTCACGGTCCGCGACGAGCTGGGCGTCGGTGAACTGCTTGCGGAAGGCGTTGATGTCGCCCAGCTTGGTCGCCAGCTCACCGTGGAGCGCGTGGGGTCCGCGCAGCACGTCCTCCATGGCCAGGTGGCGCAGCTCGGCCGTCGAGTACTGCAGCGAGGCGAGGTGCTTGATCTGGTGGTTGAAGCTCTCGCGGACCATCCGCCCGCCGCGCTCGTAGGGCGAGTGCAGCAGGGCTGCGATCATCCGGTTGCGCTGGTGGAAGTAGGACTGCCAGTCGACGCCGTCGTTCTTGTCCGACCACGGCACGTGCCAGACCGCCGCTCCGGGGAAGGAGACGGTCGGGTAGCCCGCGGCCTTGGCGCGCAGGCCGAACTCGGAGTCGTCCCACTTGATGAAGACCGGCAGGGACAGCCCGATCTCCTCGAGGACCACCCGCGGGATGAGGCACATGAACCAGCCGTTGAAGTCGACGTCCGCACGCTTGTGGAGCCAGCGCGACGAGCGCAGGTTGCGGGCGCCGAGGTCCCACTGGCTGTAGCCGTCGAGGCGCGTCTGCCACCAGAAGCGCCACGGCTGGATGATCTCGCCGAACGAGTGCAGCTGGGAGCGGCTGAAGAGATTGAACATGTGGCCGCCGACGATGGTGGGCCGCTTGGCGAGGTCGCCGAAGGTGACCGCGCGGATCACACCCTCCGGCTCGCAGACCACGTCGTCGTCCATCATCAGGGCGTACGTCGCCGTGCCCTTGCGGACGCTCTCTGACTGGCCGCGGGCGTAGCCGCCGGAACCGCCCAGGTTGCCCTGCACGATGACCCGCAGCTTGTCGCCCAGCCCCTCACGGGCGGCCGGGAAGAACTCGCTGGCGGTGACCTTGTCCTTGCCCTGGTCCATCACGAAGACCGTGTCGAGGTAGGGCTGGAGCTCGTCGGCGTCGCCGAGCTGGCCCAACAGCTGGGCGCTCATGTCGGGCAGCATCGTCGTGATGCAGATGTCGACGGTGCCGTGGTCGGCGAGGTCCGCCGGGACCTGCGCGGTCCACTCGGCGCTCTCGACCGTGCAGCCGTGGTCGCCGGCCACCACGTCGTACCAGTACCAACCGCCGTCGACGAACGGCTTGAGCGAGAGGGAGAACGTGAACGAGCCCGCGGCGTCGTCACCGCCCCCCTCGACGACAGCCGAGTCGACGCGCTGCGAGTGACCGCGCGCCATCGACTTGTAGACCGTGACGGCCGAGCCGGCACCGGTGACGTTCACCGTCAGCTCGACGTCGGTGACGATCGTGTGACGACGCCAGTAGGACGCGGGGAAGGCGTTGAAGTAGGTGCCGAAGGACAGCAGCTGCGACGGCTCGAGCCGCAGCGCCGTACGGGACCGGATCTGGTCGGGGTGCAGCTTGCGGCCGGTCGAGGTCGACTGGCGGATCGCGGCGTTGTTGAGGTCCTTGGCCGACTTGCTGCCACCGACGTCGAAGCGGTCGGTGTCGAGCTTGACGTCCTCGAGGTCGACGTAGAGCGGGAAGACGTCGGTGTCGCGGTCGATCGGCAGGATCTGCCTCTGGAGCAGTCGGGACGTGGTGCCGGTCGTGGTCGGGTCGCTCATGCGTCGATGCCTCCGCTCGTCAGCGCGGCACCCTCGGTGAAGTGCGGCTTGAGCTTGTTGTCGTACATCGACAGCGCCGAGCCGATGGCCATGTGCATGTCGAGGTACTTGTAGGTGCCGAGCCGCCCGCCGAAGACGACCATCGGCTCGGCCTGGGCCAGCTCGCGGTACTTCAACAGCTTGGCGCGGTCCTCGGCGGTGTTGATCGGGTAGTACGGCTCGTCCTCGGGCTCGGCGAACCGGGAGTACTCGTGGACCACGATCGACTTGCCGGGGAGGTAGGTGCGCTCGGGGTGCAGGTGCTTGAACTCCAGCACCCGGGTCCACGGGACGTCCTGGTCGTTGGCGTTGACCACGCCGGTGCCCTGGTAGTCGTCGACGTCGACGGTCTCCTGCTCGAGGTCGACGGTGCGCCAGGACAGACGACCCTCGGAGTTGCCGAAGTACTCGTCGACCGGCCCCGTGTAGACGACCGGCACCTTGCCCTTGTAGTCGTCCTGCACGTCGAACCAGTCGGTGTCGACGCGCACCTCGATGTTGGGGTGGTCGGCCATCCTGGTCAGCCACGCGGTGTAGCCGTCGACCGGCAGGCCCTCGTAGGTGTCGTTGAAGTAGCGGTTGTCGAAGGTGTAGCGCACCGGGAGCCGCGTGATGATGTCGGCGCTCAGCTCGGTGGGATCGGTCTGCCACTGCTTGGCGGTGTAGCCCTTGACGAACGCCTCGTAGAGCGGGCGCCCGATCAGGCTGATCGCCTTCTCCTCGAGGTTGGTGGCCTCGTCGGTGGCGATCTCGCTGGACTGCTCCTTGATCAGCGCCCGGGCCTCGTCGGGGCTGTGGGCCTTGCCGAAGAACTGGTTGATGAGGCCCAGGTTCATCGGGAAGGAGTAGACCTGCCCCTGGTACTTGGCGAACACCCGGTGCTGGTAGCCGGTGAAGGCGGTGAACCGGTTGACGTACTCCCACACCCGCGTGTTGGACGTGTGGAACAGGTGGGTGCCGTACTTGTGCACCTCGATCCCGGTCTCCTCGTCGATCTCGCTGTAGGCGTTGCCGCCGAGGTGGTAGCGACGCTCGATCACGAGCACCTTGAGCCCGAGCTCGTCAGCACAGCGCTCGGCGATGGTGAGGCCGAACAGGCCGGAGCCGACGACGACGAGGTCAGGCAGATGTGATGAACCCTGGGACAAGGGAGGAACTCCTGTGGATGAGAGGCGCGGTCGAGTCTAGCGAGGGGGACGGGCGGAAACGGTCAGGCGTCGCATCCCCCGCGCCGAAGCCATGGCGCGGATCACGTTGCGGGCCTCGGCCCGCCCCCCGCGCAGCGGGCTGAGGAGCACCACGGCGATCGTGATCAGCCACGGCTTGAGCCGGACGAGGGCGTTCTCCCCGTGGCGCATGTGCACCACGAAGAGGTTGCGATACATGTAGAAGCCCTTCCAGCCCGAGAGGTCGTGCTGCTGGTTGAAGTCGAGCTGGCGCACGAGGACGGCGTCGCGCACGGCCCAGATCCGCCGCCCGGCGAGGCGGGCGCGGACGGCGTACTCGGCGTCGTCGTAGAAGATGAAGAACTCCGGGTCGGGGAAGCCGATCTCAGCGACCACGCTGCGGCGGACCATGAAGCCCTCGAAGGCGACGTTCTGCACCTCGACGAGAGCAGGCATCGAGGCACGGTCGGCGTACGTCGTGTCCACCGCCGACCGCTTGGGATGGATCGCCAGCGGGTTGCGCAGGTCGAAGTGGACCGCCGCCTTCTCGACCAGGGCGCCGGAGAGGTCCGCGCGCACGGCGATCAGGCAGTCCTCGTCGACCGCCATCAGGGCGGCCAGGCAGTCGGGTGCCGGCACCACGTCGTCGTCCATCAGCCAGATGCGGTCGAAGCCACCGTCGTACGCCGCACGCACGCCGAGGTGGAAGCCACCGGCGCCGCCGAGGTTGGTCTCGGTGGTGGTGACGTGCAGCGGCAGGTCGTCGCGGGCGTCGAGCACGGCGCGGGTGTGGTCGGTGCTGGCGTTGTCGACGACGATCACGGCGTCAGGACGATGCGTCTGGGCGGCGAGCCCGTCGAGCATGCCCACCAGCAGGTCGGCCCGGTTGTAGGTCACCACGACCACCGCGACCTGCTCCACCACCTGCCCTGCCACCTGCCCCGCCACCTGCCCTGCCACCTGCCCTGCGCTGCTCACGTCAGGAACTTCCGGTGGCCCTCGAAGTCGCCGGCGATGCCCGCTCGCATCGCACGCAGGCTCAGGCGCAGTCGGGCGAGGCTCGGGCGGGTGAAGGTGTAGAACCAGGCCGTCTTCACCACGAAGGCGGCTGCGTGCAGGGGTCCGCGGTAGTCACGGAGGTTGACCAGGTTGTTGCGCGCCATGCAGTAGTGCTTGAGGTCGCTCGGCGAGTCGTTGTAGGTCGTCTTGCCGAACATCATCGGCGAGCCGAGGTTGCCGACGCTGGGGTGCCGGACGGTGGCGGTCACGACGGTCGCCACCCGGGCGCCGGCCTCCTCCGCGCGGAGGCGGTACTCGTGGTCGTCACCCCAGATGAAGAACTCCTCGCGCGGCAGGCCGATGCGGTCGACGAGCTCCTTGGTGACCAGCACGCCGTTGAACGGGATCACGATGCCCTCGATCCGGTCGCCGCGAGCTGCACGGCGGACGTCCTCGACCGCGTGCACCACCTTGGCGCCGCCGGGCAGGCGGATCGGGAAGACCAGCCGCCCGGGATCGGCCTCGTCGACCACGAGCGGACCCCAGAAGTCGAGGTCGTCGCCCTCGGCGAGCAGCCGCTCGAGGCAGTCGGGGTCGGGCAGCCCGTCGTCGTCCATCAGCCAGACCAGGTCGGCGTCGGAGTCGATCGCCCAGGCCAACCCGTCGTGGAACCCGCCGGCACCGCCGCGGTTGGTGAGCAGCGTGCGGCTGCGCAGGGAGATCTCGGCGGTGGTCTCGCGTCCGGCCAGCCACTCCCCCGTGCCGTCGGAGGAGGCGTTGTCGATGACCAGCACCTCGGCGAGGCCCTCGATCCGACCCAGTCGCTCGACCAGCCGCTCGAGAAGCTCGAGCCGGTTGAAGGTGACCACGACGGCGACGATGCGAGGCAGGGGTCCGGTCGTCACGGCCCACACCCTACGGTCAGCAGACCGCGCCGAGGTCCTCGGACTCGTTGGCGACGTAGCCCTCCGACATCGATCCGAGCGATCCGCCGGTGACCGACTGCGGGACGACGGGCGCCTTCGTCGGGGTCTCGGTGGGGGCGGCGGTCGATTCTCCGGCCGGAGCCGCCTCCGCGGCGGGGGCAGGTGCGTCCGTGACCTCCACGGCCGCGGCGTCGGTGGTCGCCGGTGCCGGCTTGATGCCCCGGGACCGGTCGATGGCTGCCTGCACCTTCGACTGCACCAGGGGGATGTCGGGGTCGGCGGTGTTGATCATGGGCGGAACGAGCGAGAGGGTCGCGATCTTCTGGCTGCGGGCCTTGAGCGCCAGCTCGGCGAACCGGTCGACCTCGCTGCGAGGGATGTTGGTGGAGACCATCGCCGAGCTCGCGCCCGCGATCTTCTCGAAGTTGCGCAGCGCCACCTGGGGGCTGACCTGCTGGAGCATCGCGCTCATCACGCACTTCTGTCGGGCCATCCGGGAGTAGTCGTCGGATCCCTCGCGGGCACGGGCGAACCAGAGCGTGTCGTGACCGCTGAGCGTGCGCTTGCCGGCCTCGATGTAGTGGAACGTGTCCTCGTAGGGCAGGCCGACCGGGATCGGCTGCCGGACGTTGAGCTCGACGCCGCCCACGGCGTCGACGAGGTCCTTGAACCCCTCGAGGTTCACCATCGCCCAGTAGTTCATCGTCAGACCGGTGATGCCCTCCACTCCCATGATGGTGGCGTCGACACCGGGATTCTTCGAGCCGGCGAAGAGCTTCGGGTGGTCCAGGGCCCACGTGGAGACGGAGTTGAGGTACATCCCCTCGACGTCGAAGCCGTCGGGGAACTGCTCGTCGAGCACCGATCCCTCGGCGAACGGGAAGTTCTGCATGTTGCGCGGGAGCGAGATCAGCACCGTCTTGCCGGTCTCGGAGTCGATGCTGGCGACCGTCATCGAGTCCGGGCGCAGTCCCCAGCGGCCCGCGCCGGAGTCGCCGCCCAGCAGCAGCACGTTGTAGCGACCGTCCTGGGCACTGACCGCAGCACCGTCGCCGAACATCGAGATCATGAACTGGCGCTGCACACCGACGACGTGGGCCCCGAAGAGCAGCGCACCCGCGACGCTGAAGCAGAGGAACCCGTTGACGCCGACGATCGCCAGGCGGTGCTGGCGCTGGAGCGTGAGCGGCTGGCCGAGGCGCCAGGCATCGACGAAGAGGTAGGCCCAGCCGACGGCGAGGCCCATCATCCCCAGCCGCAGCACCTGCAGGAAGGTCGTGTCCGTGCCGGCCCAGAAGGCGATCCCGTGCCAGAAGTACGACGTCGTCAGCGCCAGCACACCCAGCACGACCAGTCCGCCCCAGATCCGCAGCGCGGCGAGGCCCAGGCGACGTCGCCCGGCGACGAGCTGCGCCGACCCGGGCAGGACGAGCGTCATCAGCATCAGCGTGACGGCGCGCCGGAAACGTACGCGCTGCGCGCGGTCGAGGGTGGTGAACCTCGGCGCGTGCGACCCGGGGGACGTGGCGGGTGGCATCTGGTGGTGCCTCTCTGCTGGGGGAAGTCAGCACCCCCAGTATCACCAGTCACACCCGTCACAACCGGCCGCCACGCCGACCTGCTGCTACTCCTCGCGCCCCTGGTCGATCTCGGTCTTGCGCGCGAGCCGGTGCGCCCGGCGGATCTCCGCCTCGCGCTGACGACGTTCGTCTGCTGGCGTCTCGGCCTGGAGCGGCGGAACCGGCCGGGGGCGGCCCTCTGCGTCGATGGCGACGAAGACGAAGTAGGCGCTGGCGACGTGGAGCGGCTCGTCGGAGGCGTTGCCCCACGGCTGCGCCTCGACCCGGACGCCGATCTCCATCGAGGAGCTGCCGGCCCAGTTGACCTGGGAGTAGGTCTTGATGATGTCTCCGACGTGGACGGGCTCGAGGAACGTCATCTCGTCCATCGCCGCCGTGACCGCCGGCCCGCCGCTGTGCCGGTGGGCCACAGCCCCGGCCGTCGAGTCGGCCAGCTTCATGATGTCCCCACCGTGCACGTTGCCGAGCAGGTTCGCTTCGGTCGCGGACGCGAGGATCCCCAGGCTCACCCGGCTGTACGACGTGGGGCGCGGTGCCGGGACGCTCATGGGCCGCACGGTAGCGTCCCATCTCATGGCTGATCGTCCGCAGGGCCCCGGGATGCCCGAAAAGGGAACACCCGAGTACGACTGGCTCTACGGCGGCAAGTCGCAGACCCCGCCCGACGACGCCACCCGGCAGGTCCCGGCTGCGTCTGCGCAGCGCCCCGACCAGACCCGGATGATGCCGGCGACCCAGCCCGACGCCCGCGGCTCGGGTGGCCAGCCGCCCGGCGGCCGCGGCCCTACGGCGACCTCCGCCCCACCCCCGCAACCGGCGAAGCGGCGGTGGCGACCACGCTTCCGCTTCGGCGTGGTGAAGCTCGTGCTGCTGCTGGCGCTGGTCTTCCTCATCGGCGTGCCGCTGTGGGCCTGGACCAAGATCGACAAGGTCAACGCCACGCCCGACGGCAGCCGGCCCGACGACCAGCCGGGCACCAACTACCTCATCGTCGGCTCCGACAAGGCCGACGACCTCTCCGACGCCCAGCGCAAGGCCCTCGACACCGGACCGCGCGGCGGGACCAACACCGACACGATCATCGTGCTGCACACCGGGTCGGGCGGGCGGACGATGATGTCGATCCCGCGCGACACCCTGACCGAGATCCCCGGCCACGGGACGCAGATGATCAACTCCGCCTTCGCCCTCGGCGGGGCCCCGCTGCTCGTGGCCAGCGTGGAAGAGCTGACCGGGATCCACATCGACCACTACGTCGAGCTCGGCTTCGGCAGCGTGATCAACACCGTCGACGCGTTCGGGGGTGTGGAGATCTGCCCCAAGGTCGACATGGCGGACAAGCTGGCCCGCCTCGACATCAAGAAGGGCTGCCAGGAGGTCGACGGCCTCACCGCCCTGGCCTACTCGCGCTCGCGCCACGTCACGGCCCTCAGTGACCTCGACCGGGTTGCTCGCCAGCGCGAGGTGATCAGCGCGCTCGGCGACGAGGCACTGTCGCCGTGGACCTTCCTCAACCCGCTGCGCTACATGAAGATCAACGACGCGGCGGCCGGTGCGATCCGCATCGACGAGGACATGAACCCCTTCGACCTCGGTCGGTTCGCCCTCGCCATGACCGGCGACAGCTCGACGTGCACCATGCCCAACCTGCCCGCGCCGAGCGACCCCAATCGGATCGTCGCCGACTCCGACCGGGCGCCGGCCCTCTTCAAGGCCATCATCAACGACGAGGAGGTGCCGCGCGCCGCGTGCACCTCCACCGGTCGCCCGCGCACCTGAGCCCAGCCTCTCGGGCTCTTGCCCGGGGGTTCCTCTCGGCGTACGCTCACGATATATCGCGATAGCCCGTCGATACATCACGAGCGTCAGCACGGAGGAGACACCATGGGACACCACTGGCCCGGGGCCGACCAGCCCGACGGCATGAACGACGACCAGGGCGCCGGCACGAACAGCTGGAGCCAGACCTGGAGCGGCACGAGCGGCGCCCGCCGCGGTGCCGGGGGCCCGCCCGCATGGCTGCAGGACATCCTCGGCTTCGCCGGCGGCCCTCCCCAGCGCCCGGCCAACCGCGGCCCCAAGGTCCGGCGCGGCGACGTCCGGACCGCGATCATCGACGTGCTGCACCGCGCCCGCGCCGCCGAGGAGCCCATCAACGGCTACCAGGTCATCCAGGAGATCTCCGAGCTGAGCAACGGCGAGTGGCGCCCCTCCCCCGGCTCGGTCTACCCGACGATCCAGCAGCTGCAGGACGAGGGGCTGGTGGAGACCGACGACGAACGTGGCCGCCGCACCATCCGCCTCACCGACGAGGGCGTCACCTGGGCGGACGCCAACACCGCCGAGCTCGCCTCGGTCTGGACACCCTTCGCCCGCGCGGACGAGACCACCGGGCGGCCGACCGGTCAGGGCGCCGACATCAAGAGCGAGATCGGCCAGGTCGTGAGCGCGGTGTGGCAGCTGGCCACCCAGGGCTCGGAGCAGCAGCGCCGGGCCGCACTAGACGTCCTCGTCGACACCCGGCGTCGCCTCTACGGCATCCTCGCCGACGGCCGGGACGGTGAGCGGTGAGCACCCCGGCGGACGGGGTCCGCATCGGCGATGCCGACCGGGAGCGAGCGATGGCCGACCTCTCGCTCCACTACGCCGACGGCCGACTCGACCACGAGGAGTACGACGAGCGGCTGGACGCCATCTGGACCGCACGGACCCACGCCGACCTGGCGGTGCTCTTCAGCGACCTGCCCCGACCGCAGGTGACCTACCCGAAGCCGGCGGCGTCACGACCGGCAGGTCGGCGGCGGCGGGTGCCGATCCTGCCGATCCTCGCCCTGCTGATCGGGCTCAGCATCCTCACCGGTGCGCCGTTCTGGCTGCTGGTCCTCCCGTTGCTCTTCGTGACCAGGCGCGGGTGCGGGACGGCCCGTTCGGCCCACGGGCACCACGACTACCGACGACCGGGACGCTCGCCCGGCTGGTAGGTCCGGCTCCCACCGGCCGTCTTCCGCTCGGGACCGGGTGACTGAGACGATGAGGCCGTGACCGGGGAGGCGAGGGTGGTGGCGGCGCGAGCGCCGTACGCCCTCGCACGCGCCCTCGCCGCAACCGTGGTGGCCATGACCGGCGCACTGGCGGCGCACACCTGGGCCGGCGGCACGATCCCGACGTTCCCCGGCCTGGCGCTGGTGACGGCCGTCGTGCTCGCCTGCGGCCTCCTGCTCTTCGCCCGCGAGGTCCCGGTGTGGGCGCTGCTCCCGGCGGTCGGCGTGGCGCAGCTGGGGCTGCACGAGTCGTTCGGCACCGTCGCTGAGCACTCCCACCACCTCCCGGCTGGTGCCGACCCGGGCTGGACCTGGCGGATGGTCGCGGCACACGCTTTCGTCACCGGCCTCACCGCGCTCCTGTGGTGGGTCGGCCGACGCGCGGCGTCGTACGTCGTCTCGTTCCGGGTGCGCCCAGCGCTGCCCTCGGCCGCCCGCCTCCGACGACGGCGCGCCGAGGCACTGACGCGTCTCTCCCTCCTGCACCTGCTGGCGTCACCACGGCGCGGGCCACCCCTGGCGGTCCTGCCCACCTGAGCCCGGTCCGGGTTCGGGTGGGCACAGCCGACCCCGAACCCGCACGTACCCACTCAGGAGATCCCGTATGTCCACCCGCACCTTCGCGCGCCTCGGCGTGCTCCCTGCCGCCACCGCGGCCATCGCCCTGTCCCTCGGGGCGCCCGCGAGCGCCCACGTCAGCGCCGCTCCGTCGAGCGCCGTGGCCGGCTCCTCGACGGTCGTGACCTTCAGCGTCGGCCACGGTTGCGGGGATTCACCCACCACGAGGATCGAGATCCAGGTCCCGGAGTCGGTCCTCTCGGTCACCCCGACCCGCAACCCGCTCTGGGAGGTCGAGAGCACCATCACCCAGCTCGAGGAGCCGGTGACCGACGCCCACGGCAACGAGGTCACCGAGCGCACCGCCTCGATCGTCTACACGGCGAGGACGCCGCTGCCCGACGGGCAGCGCGACACCTTCCAGCTGTCCTTCACGGTCCCCGACGCGGAGGGCGAGGTGCTGGCCTTCCCGACGATCCAGACCTGCGAGGAGGGCGAGACCGCCTGGACCGAGGTCCCGGCCGAGGGGCAGGACAGCCACGAGCTCGAGAGCCCGGCGCCGTCCTTCGAGATCCTCCCCGCCGGGGAGGGCGTCGACCACGGTGACGAGGCCGACGAGCCGACCGAGGAGTCGAGCGAGGAGTCGAGCGAGCAGACCAGCGCGCAGGACGACGGCTCCCCCGCGCTCGGCTGGGCCGGTCTCGGCGCCGGCCTGCTCGGCCTGGTCGTCGGCGGTCTCGCTCTGGCCCGGACGCGATCGGCTTCGTGATGTCGCAGGCGCGACCGGCGTGGTGGCACCGGGCCTCGGGCCTGGTCTCCGCCGCGCTGGTCGCGCTGGCACTCGCGCTGACCGTCGTGCTGGGCGGCACCGCACCCGCCTCGGCCCACGCCGAGCTCATCGAGTCCGACCCGGCCGAGGGTGCCGTCCTCGAGACGGCGCCCGAGACCGTCACGCTGACGTTCAACGAGACGGTGCGGCTCACCTCGCAGGAGATCGCTGTCTACGACGCGGCGGGCGAACCGGTCGCGTCCACCGCGGGTGCCAACGGTGAGCAGGTCACCGTCGACCTCACCGGGGCCGCGGACCTCACGGACGGGACGTACGTCGTCTCGTGGAGCGTCCTCTCCGGCGACGGCCACCCGATCGCCGGCGCCCTCACGTTCTCCGTGGGCGCCCAGAGCGCCGACGTGGCGGCCGCACCCGGGCCGGAGACCTCGTCGGCGGCCGTGACGGTGCTGCGTGACGCCGTCACCGTCCTCACCCTCGTGGGACTGCTCGTGGCTGGAGGCCTCGCGCTGTTCGTGGCATTGGTCCTCCCCCGCACCTGGCCCGGCACCGAGGTCCGTGCGCGACTGGGCCTCCTGGTGCGGTACGCCGCCGGGATGGGTGTCACCGGCGCGATCCTCCAGGTTCCGGTCGCGTCGGTCTACAGCCAGGGGCTCGAGCTGGGCGACGTCCTGACGGCCCTCGATCCCGGCGCGGTCCGCAACGAGATGCTGGCCGCCGCCTGCGTGCTCGTGGGGTTGGGCCTGGTCGTGCGAACGATCTCCGAGGCACCCCCGGGCCGGGCCGCCGGTCGGCTGCTCGTCGCCGGCGCCCTCCTCGCCCTGGTCGGGCCGTCGGTGGTCGGGCACTCCCGCGCCTTCACCCCCTCGCCGCTCCTGGTCGCCGGGGACGTCCTGCACGTCACCGCCGGCGCCGTGTGGCTCGGGGGCCTCATCGGCCTGGTCCTGACCATGCGGACACTGGCCGGGCGCGAGGTGCTGGCCGCCCAGACCCTGGCGCGCTTCTCGACCGTGGCCGGCGGCGTGCTCCTCGCGGTCGCGGCCACGGGCACCTTGCTGGCCTGGCGGATCGTCGGCTCGTGGGCCGGCCTGGTGGACACGGCGTACGGCTGGCTGCTCCTCACCAAGGTCGCGATCGCGCTCGTCGTGGCCGGATTCGGCGGCTGGAACCGATGGCGGGTCCTGCCCAGGGTCAAGACCACCGCGGGGTACGGCGACCGCGAGCGCGCCGCCGCTGCGGTGACCCGGACCGTGCGGGTCGAGGCGGTGCTGCTGGTCGCGCTCGTCGGCGTCACCGGCGTCCTCGTCAACCAGTCCCCCCGCCCCGCGCCGGTCACCGTCGCGTCCGGCACCACCGGGGTCGTGGCCGCGACTGCCGGCGACCTGCGCGTGCTTGCGGTGCTGGACCCGCAGCGGACGGGCAGCAACACGCTCCTCGTCCAGGTCCAGGACGCGACCGGAGAGCCCTACGACCCGCCCAGCAACCCCGTGGTCGGCCTGCGCATCGATGGGACGGAGGACACCGACGGCCTCGACATCGGCGAGGTGACCCTCACGCCGATCGGCTCGGGCACCTACCGTGGCGAGGTCGTGGTGCCGCGCCCCGGCGAGTGGGAGGTGCAGGTCAGCATCCGGGTGAGCCGCTTCGAGAACCCGGTGACGACGGTCAGGCTGACGGTGCGACGGTGAGCTCGACCGGCACGGTGTGCAGGAAGCCGTCGACGCGGACCTGGACGAAGAGCCGGTAGTCGCCCGGCTCCGCGATGTCGGCGTGGAAGGTGAGCCCAGAGCCGGCCTCGGTGATCTCGGGAGCGTCAAGCGGGTGCAGGTGCACCATCGCGCCGGTCTCGGTGTGGAAGCCCGTCACGTGGCTGTAGGACCCGAGGTAGGTCCCGAGCTCGACCGGCCGGCGCTCGGCGTCGCGCACCACCAGCCGGAGCAGCCCGTCGGGTCCGGTGGTCGGCGCCTGCGACACGGTCACGTCGACGACAC
This sequence comes from uncultured Actinomycetota bacterium, assembly GCA_963721925.1. GTDB lineage: Bacteria > Actinomycetota > Actinomycetes > Propionibacteriales > Nocardioidaceae > Nocardioides. The sequence goes on from CAVRLH010000006.1 coordinate 134,100, forward strand.
CGTCCTCGGCGAGCAGGTCCTCCGGGTCGCCCGGCGACAGCGCGAGCGTTCGCCCCAGCACGACGTGGTCGCCGTTGTCACCGTCGTCGACCGCGACGAACTCGGTGATGACGCGGTAGCCACCGGCATCGGGTACGTCGAAGGGCGCGGTCCACGTGCCGTCGTCGGCGCGGGTGGGGTGGAGGTGCCGGAACACGGTGAGGTCGTCGTCGACGACGTAGAGGTGCAGCTCCTTGGTGAGCTCCTCGACGTAGTCGGTCACGGGCTCGCCGTCGTGGCCATCGATGCGGAACCGCACCTCGCCGATGCCGTCCGGCTGTTCGCGCACCTGCAGGCCGCTCAACGAGTAGCCCACCTCGGAGACCCGGGTGCCGTCGCCGACCGGCATCGAGACCATGCCGCCGCCCGCGTGGGAGTGGCCGGCCGCGACCTGGGTGGCGGCGTCGGAGCTGCACGCGGTGGCACTTGCGAGCGCGAGGCCGGCAGCACCGACGACGGCGCGGCACAGGCGAGTGGTCACCGGATCAGCCTACGAGGTGGCCGAACCGGTTTTCGTGATTCGTCTGCGGAGACCGCGACACCTATCTAGCGTTCCTACTTCACCTCGAGGGAGCGTTCCATGCGTCGTCTGGCCGACAGCCGCCTCGGCGCTGCGTTCACCCTGTCCGTCGTCCTCTCGTTGGGCGGGGTCGCCGGGATGCCAGCGTCCGTGCGGGCGGCCGTCCCCTCGACCCCGGCGAGCGCGGCCTCGATGGCGACGGCCGACCGACCCGTGTCGGTGGACGAGCTCCGCGCGGTGCGTGGCGCACACGCCCGCGGGGGCTCTGAGGTCGAGCTGCCGCGGCCGGTGCGGGGCGCGAACGCCCTCCGCCTCCTCGGCGACCAGCTCGACGAGGCGGCGGCCCTCAACGACCTGTCCGAGGAGCGGCTCACCGAGCTCCTGACCACCGACCGCTCGGTGTGGCTCGACGACTCGGGCGCGGTGTTCTTCAAGGACGAGGTCGCGCTCGCCGCCGCGGACGACCCGGTGAGCGCGCAGGCGCCGCTCGACCAGACCTTCCAGCTGCACAGCCTGCCCGGGTCGACGAAGACGATCTACCTCGACTTCGACGGCGGCACCGCCAGTGCCACGGCCTGGCACTCCGCCTATCCGGCCACCCCGACGACCCAGCCCGCCTGGGACCTGACCGGCAACCCCGCGGTCTTCGACGACGCCGAGCGGACCGCGATCCAGACCGTGTGGCAAGCGGTCGCGGAGGACTACGCACCGTTCGACGTGGACGTGACCACGGCCGACCCCGGTCCGGCCGGGACGCACCGAGCCAGCGCTGCGGACAACACCTACGGCTCGCACGTCCTGATCACCCCGAGCGTGGGGGCACACGACACCATCTGCCCGACCGGGTGCGGCGGCGTGGCCTACCTCGACGTCTTCGACGCGGTCAACGGCAACGGCAACGGGCCCGGTGGTGACGGCTACGGCTACATGCAGCCCGCCTGGGTCTTCCCGCACAAGCTCGGCAACTCGGCGAAGAACATCGCCGAGGCCGTCTCCCACGAGGTGGGTCACAACTTCGGCCTGCAGCACGACGGCACCCCCGCACTGGGCTACTACGGCGGCCACGGCGCGTGGGCGCCGATCATGGGCGCCGGCTACTCCCGGGCCGTCAGCCAGTGGAGCAAGGGCGACTACGCGAGCGCGAACAACCAGCAGGACGACGTCGCCATCATCCGTGGCCTCGCCGGGCCCCGGGCGGACGAGGCACCGACCAGCATCGCCGCGTCGCCCTCGGTCCCGGGCGGCACGGCGTACGTCTCGAGCCGCACCGACGTCGACACCTACCTCCTCGGCACCTGCACCGGCTCGGTCACCGTCGACGCCAACGGCCTCGGCACGCTGGCGGACCTCGACGTCAAGCTGTCCGTCCTCGACGCCACCGGCCAGGTCGTCGCGACCGACGACCCCGCCTCGGGGATGAACGCGTCGCTGAGCCGGACCCTCACCTCGGGCACCTACTACGCCTCGGTCGACGGCGTCGGCAACGGCAACTGGGACACCGGGTACGACGACTACGGCTCGCTCGGCGCCTACACGCTCGCCGCCACCGGGTGCGACGGCGCCGCCCCGACTGGCACGCCCTCGGCTCCGACCAGCACGACAGCGACGCCACACACCAGCGATCCCACCGCCACCGTGTCCTGGGCGGCCCCCACCAACGCCGGAACCAGCGCCGTCACGGGCTACCTCCTGACCCGCAGCGGCGACGACACCCCGGTCCAGGTCGGGCCGTCCACGACGACGTACGCGTGGACGGGCCTGGCCTCCTCCACCGCCTACACCTTCACCGTCACCGCACTCAACGCGAAGGGGCCGGGCCCCTCGGCGACGGCCAGCGCGACGACCGCGGCCGGCACGGCGAAGCCCGGCGCGCCACAGAACGTCACGGGCAGCTGGGACGGCCTCAACCAGCGTGCGCTCTTCGGATGGACCCCGCCAGTGAGCAGCGGCAGCTCCGCCGTGAGCAGCTACGACCTCTTCGTGGACAACATCTACACCTACGTCGTCCCTTCGGCCGACACCTACGTGATCCCCATGACCACTGGCACACACACGCTCGGCGTCGCGGCGGTCAACGCGCAAGGACGCGGGCCGGTTGCCCAGGTCTCTGTCGTCATGCCTCCCAAGGCAGCCAACGACGCCTTCGCCCAGCGCACCACGCTCTCCGGCGTGAGCGGCTCCGTCGCCGGCGACAACCTCGAGTCCTCCGCGGAGAACAGCGAGCCCGCTCCGCCAGCGCTCCGGGCCAACGCCGGCGGCGCCTCCGTCTGGTACTCGTGGACCGCGCCGGGCTCCGGCCCGGCCACCCTGAGCACCGGCTCCGCGGTCGCCGGACGCGACACCACGCTCGCCGTCTACACCGGTACGTCGGTCGGCGCGCTCACGCAGGTCGTGGGCAACGACGACGTGGACGGGTCGTCGCGCCTGTCGTCGGTGCAGTTCACGGCGAGCGCCGGCACGACGTACGCCGTCGCGGTCAACGGCTACCGCACCCTCGCCCCCGGAGTCGGGACGTTCAGCCTCGCGTGGGCCGGCACCGCGCCCGTCGCCAGCACCACCACCACGACCCTGGGCTCGGTCGTCAGCGGCCGGTCCGCGACCCTCACCGCCGGCGTCACCGCCACGTCCGGGACCCCGTCCGGCCAGGTGCAGTTCCGCGACAACGGTGTCCTCGTCGGCACCGAGCCGGTCGTCTCCGGCAGCGCGTCGCTCACCCTCACCGATCTCGTCAAGGGTGATCACCCCTTCCGCGCGACCTTCGTCCCGACCGACAGCGCGCTCTTCGCCACGTCGCAGTCGGCAGTCGTCACGTCGACCGTCGCCGCCACCGGCAGCGCCACCACCCTGCAGGCGACGGGCGGCGTCCAGACGGTCGACCTCGCCGCCGGCGTCACGGTCGCGGCAGGTACGGCGTCGGGCACGGTGCAGTTCCGCGAGGGCGCGACGACGGTCGGCAGCGCCATCGTCTCGGGCGGCAGCGCCTCGATGAGCCTCACCGGAGTCACCGCCGGCGAGCACACCTACAGCGCGGTCTTCGTCCCCGCCGACACCCAACGCTTCGACGGTTCCACGTCGCCGACCCGGACGGTGGTCGTCACCGACCCGGTGGTCGCCCAGGCCACCACGACCACGCTCAGCGCCGGCGCGACCGGGCGCTCGGCCACCCTGGATGCCACGGTGACGACGACCGGCACCCCGCAGGGCGCGGTCCAGTTCCGTGACGGCAGCACGGTCGTCGGCACCGTGGCGCTCGCCGGAGGGTCGGCGTCGCTGCAGGTCAGCGACCTGCTGCGCGGCACCCACCGCTTCACCGCGGAGTTCGTCCCGACCGCCCCGGCGCTGTTCGTCGCGTCGCAGTCGGCAGAGTCCCAGGTCGAGATCGCCGCCGACCCGACCACCACCAGCCTCGTGACGTCGGTGACGGGGCGCTCGGTGAGCCTGCAGGCCGCCATCAGCCCGGCGTTCGCGGGCACCGTGCGGTTCCTCGAGGGCAGCACCCTGCTCGGCACCGTCACGGTCTCCGCCGGAGCCGCGTCCCTGAGCCTGCCCGACGTCCCGACCGGCGCGCACACCTACACCGCCGCGTACGTCCCCGCCGACGACATGCGGCACGCGCCGTCGACCTCGGACGCACAGGTCGCGACCGTGGTGGCGACGCCGACGTCCACGACCCTCGGTTCCGCCGTGACGGACCACCAGGTGACCCTGACCGCCACCGTCACCAGCGGCGCAGGCAGCCCGGGCGGCAGCGTGCAGTTCCGCGAAGGCGACACGCTGCTGGCCACCCGGCCCGTCTCGGCCGGCACCGCGACCGCGGCCCTCGCCGACGTCGCCACCGGCGACCACGACTACACCGCGACGTTCGTGCCGAGCAGCCCGGAGTCCTTCGCCGGCTCGGCCTCGGCCGTGCACACCGTGACCGTGGTCGCGACGCCGACCACCACCGGCCTGCTCGCCACGGCGAGTGGCCGCACCGTCACCCTGACCGCGAGCCCGACCACCGCATCCGGCACGCTCGCCGGCACCGTGGTGTTCCGCGAGGGATCCGCCGTGGTCGGCACCGTGGCACTGGGAGCGGGCTCGACCGTCCTCGAGCTCAGCTCGGTCGCCCCCGGCAGCCACGCCTACACGGCGTCGTTCGTGCCGTCGACCACGACACATGCGGGCTCGACCTCGCCCACCCGCTCGGCCACGGCGCAGGGCACCTCGACCACGACCCTGACCGCCTCGGCCTCCGGCCGGGACGTGACGCTGGCCGTCCAGGTCACCACCGACGGCGGCTCACCGGCGGGTGTCGTGGAGCTCCGCGACGGCAGCACGCTGGTCGGCAGCCGGACCCTCGCCGCCGGTGCCGCGTCCCTGACGCTCTCCGACGTCGCCACGGGCGACCACTCCTACCGCGCCACGTTCGTGCCCAGCGACCCCGCGTCGTACGCCGGATCCGCCTCTGCGGAGCGGACGCTGACGATCCCGGCGGACGTGACCACGACTCCCCCGCCGACGGATCCGACGCCGACCACGACGCCGACCACGACCACAGCTCCGGTTCCGGCGCCGACGCCCGCGCCGACCACACCCACCGCACCGACCCTGTCGGCGAGCACGACCACGTTGAAGGCGCCGAAGAGGGCCGAGACAGGCACCCGACCCGTGGTCACGGTGCGGGTCACCCGCGGTTCCGCGGCCGCAGCCGGCACGGTGGTCGTCTCCGTCGGCCGGTGGTCGAAGACCCTCAGCCTGAAGGGCGGCTCGCTCAAGCTCAGGTTGCCGAAGGTGAAGACCGGCAAGGTGAGGGTCAAGGTCCGCTACCTCGGAGACACGACCACGGCGGCCTCCACCGCGACCCGGACGATCAAGGTCGGGGGCTGACGGGTCGGACCCCCGTCCACAAGACCTCGAACTCGCCGACCGGCTGCTGCCAGCACTACCACGGCTGAACTCCATCCCCGTGTGGATGCTCTACGACGTCCACGTCTTCATCAGCGCCGCCGCCGCCGCCGGCTCGCCCCATACCGAAACATGCTCGAGTCCGTGGCCGAGGTCGCCCGCGGTAGAGCCCCCGCCGACGGCGGGGGCTGCTGTCCGGGTGTGCATGGTGGTCAGCGGCGTCGCAGGGCGAGGCCGAGCCAGGTGAACCAGAGGATGAGGCCCAGCCCGAAGATGGAGGTCGCGGTGTCGGCGGCGGCCGGGAAGACGGTGGCCATGCCGACGGTCGCGAGGCCGAGCGCGAGACCTCCGAGCGGGGCGGAGAGGGCGCGGGACCTCAGGACGGCGACTCCGACCGCGGCTGCCCAGAGTGCGCCGGCGACCTCGATGCCGCCGCCGAGGGCGTCCTGGATGACGCTGGTGGAGACCCAGGTGGTGAGGGCGAGGTCGGGGTCCTGCGCCTGCAGGGTCACTGCGGCGTGCTGGCCGACGAGCGCGATGCTTCCGCTCGCGATGAGCAGACCGGACCAGATCAGGCCGAATGCGGCGGAGATCCGGGCCAGTGCGGGTGCCGGCGCCAGACGCTGGGCGACACCGAGCGACACCAGTGCCATCGCAGCCCCGCCGAGGAGGTAGAGCACGAAGTACCAGGCGGCCAGCTCACCCTGGTGATCGCGGAGGAAGCCCAGCGACGCTGCGGGGTCGCCCACGGGAGACGTGAAGCCGCGGGGAACGAGGTATGCGACCATCGCGAGGAAGCCGATGACGTAGGTGCCGGCGACCACCTGGGCAGCGGTGCCAGCGGTGCGGATCAACGGTGCTGACGTCGAGGTGGGCGCCGGCGTGACCGCGGTGGGGGCGGTCGTGGTGGAAGCGGAGGGACCGGTGGTGGAGGTGAGTCGTGTCATGTCCTTCACCCTGCTCGGATCGGCGCGGGACCACATCGGAGCCGAGGCCGCCTTCGTCTCGTCCTCGAGGCCAGCCCGGACTGGCCCCAGGTGCCGTCCGGCCAACGTGTTCTGCCTCTACGCTGAGGCGATGGGCAGAGGTCCGCTGCAAGCATTGTGGGACGAACCCCGGGCGGTCGCGCCGCCGGGGACGGCGTGGTGGGACCGGGCCCTGGTCGCCGGCCTGGTCCCGCTGACAGCGCTGGAGGCCGGCCTCCGTACCGACGTGGTGTGGCCGGTCTGGCACGCGGCGTGGGCGCTGGTCTGTGTCGCTGCGCTGTGGTGGCGGGCCCGTCAGCCGCTGACGATGCTCGTCGTCGCCTTCGGGGCGCAGACGGTGGCGGGAGTGGTCCCTGCGCTGGCAGGAGAGCCCCACAGCGTCCTCGACGTCACCGCCGTCGTGCTGTTGCTCGCCTACTCGTTGGGCCGGTGGGCCAGCGGCCGGGGCGTGGTGGCGGGCTGCGTCTTCCTGCTCGTGGCACATCTGGGCCGGGAGCCGCTCTACGACTCCAGCGGCGCGTCGATGCTGCTCGGCGTCGGGGCGTTGATGCTGCCGGTCGCCCTCGGCGCCCTGGCCCGGTTCTGGGCTGCTTCGCAAGTGCGAGGACGCGAGGAGATCCGGGAACGGGAGCGGGAGCGGCTGGCGCGCGACCTGCACGACACCGTGGCGCACCACGTGTCGGGCATCTTGATGCAGGCGCGGGCGGCGAAGGTCAGAGGCCGGACCGACCCGACCGCCGCCGTCGAGGCGATCGACGGGATGGAGGCCGCGGCCAGGCAGACTCTTGAGGACATGCGCGCGATGGTGGCGGTGCTGCGTGACGGGGAGGACGACGGGCAGGCCCGGACCCCGACGTACGGGGTGCAGGACATCCCACTGCTGGCCCAGCACCACGGCGAGGGCCCGCAGGTGGTCGTCCACACCTCAGGTGACATCGAACGGCTGCCGGCGCCGATCGAGTCGGCGCTCTTCCGTGCCGCACAGGAGGCCGTGACCAACGCCCGGCGTCACGCCGTGGAGCCCACCGTGGTCGCGATCGACCTCGCGCGGGACAGGGATCTGGTGCGCCTGCGGGTGCATGATGACGGGCGGCCGGCCGCGCCCGCACGTGGACGACGGGCCACGCCCTCCTACGGGCTGGCAGGCATGCGAGAGCGCATCTCACTCGTCGGCGGAGCAGTACAGGCCGGGCCGGATCCTGCTGGCGGGTGGACGGTTGAGGCCATCGTCCCGGTCGCACCGGGCGCCAGGAGGTGACCAGATGACGGCTCCGGTGCGGCTGCTGATCGCCGACGACCAGGACATGGTCCGCGTCGGCCTGGCGACCATCCTCGACGCGGAACCCTCGATCGAGGTGGTCGGCCAGGCACGCGACGGTCGTGAGGCCGTGGAGCTGGTCCGGACGCTGCGGCCCGACGTGTGCGTGTTCGACATCCGGATGCCGGTCCTGGACGGCATCGAGGCCACCCGCCAGGTCGCCGGGCCCGAGGTCGACGACCCGGTTCCGGTCATCGTCATCACGACGTTCGACCAGGACGAGTACGTCTACGACGCCTTGCGTGCCGGCGCCCGTGGCTTCCTGCTCAAGGACGCCGACCCCGACCTGCTCGCCCGCGCCGTACGGTCCGCAGCGGCCGGCGACGCGCTCATCGCTCCAGCGGTGACGGCGCGGCTCCTGGCCACCTTCGCATCGTCGCGGGTCGGCTCGGTGGCTGAGCCCATCGACCCGCTGACCCCGCGCGAGGAAGCAGTCCTCGACCTGGCCGCCGCCGGTCGGACGAACTCCGAGATCGCCGAGGACCTCCACCTCTCGATGAGCACCGTCAAGACCCACATCGGCGCGCTGATGACCAAGCTGTCGGCACGCAACCGGGTCGAGCTCGTGATCTGGGCCTACGAGAGCGGTCGCTTGGATCCTGGCCGCCGCCCGTGAGGACGCTGGGTTCCGGTGAGCGTCTGCCCGCGGGCGCCGACGATCAGGACGCTCGGCTCTCGTGCTGCTCGGCCAACCGCTCGGCGAGGCCGTCCAGGACGAGGTCGAGCCCGACCTCGAACTCGTCGCCGAAGTCGTAGCCGGGCTGGAGCGCGTGCTCGAGGGTGAACTCGCGGAAGTACGGCAGCTGACCCTCCGGTAGCGCGGCGACCATCTGGGTGCCGAGCTCGGCGAGGTCCTGGCCGGGCTCGAACGGCATGCTGACCTCCTGCAGCAGGAAGCCGTACAGGTGAGCGTCGAGGACAGCGAAGGCGTGGCCGGTCAGCCTCAGCGAGAAGCCGGCCTCCCGCAGGCAGCCGATCACCGCATCGTGGTGCAGCAGCGTCGCGTACCCGGCGTTGCGGCGAGAGTCCATCAGCCCGACCGCCCACGGGTGTCGCTTGAGCGCTTCGCGGGCGGTCAGTGCGCGTCGCCGCAGCTCGCTGCGCCACTCGTCGCCGGGCACCGGGGCGTAGAACTCGACGAACACCGCGTCGACCATGCCGTCGAGCAGCTCGTCCTTGTTCGCGACGTGGTTGTACAGCGACATCGGCGTCACGCTGAGCCGCTGTGCCACCGACCGCATGGAGAGAGCCGCGAGCCCCTCAGCGTCGGCGAGGTCGACCGCCGCCGCGACGATGCCTGCGCGGGTGAGCCGCTCCGCGCCCGAGCGTGGCCTGCCTGCCATTCCGGGCCTCCTTCATGACCGTCTGGGGACCGTCTCGCAACGGCCGTTGACAAAACATACACCGTACTCTTACGGTTGATCTCAATAACCTACACCGTACACAAAGGACATGTCATGCGAGCCATCCACCAACACCGCTACGGCGGCAGTGAGCAGCTGGCCCTCACCGAGGTGCCGAACCCGACCCCCGGTCCGCGCGACGTGGTCGTCCGCGTCCGCGCGGCCGGTGTGGACCGCGGCACCTGGCACCTGATGGCCGGGCACCCGTACGCCGTCCGCCTCGCCTTCGGGCTCCGTCGTCCCAAGCACCCCGTTCCGGGCCGCGACGTGGCCGGCGTCGTCGCCGAGGTCGGATCGCAGGTCACGACCGTGGACGTCGGGGACGAGGTCATCGGCACGGCCGACGGGTCCTTCGCCGAGCTGGCGGTGGTGCCCGAGGCGCGGGTGGCCCGCAAGCCGGCCGGCCTGTCCTTCGAGGAGGCCGCCACACTTCCGGTCTCCGGCCTCACCGCCCTCCAGGCGGTCCGCGCCGCCGGCCGGGTCCAGCCGGGCGACAGGGTACTGATCATCGGCGCCTCCGGCGGGGTCGGCTCGTACGCCGTCCAGGTCGCGGTCGCTCAGGGTGCTGAGGTCACCGGCGTGGCCAGCGGCGCCAAGGCCGACCTGGTCCGCGCTCTCGGCGCCACCCGGGTCATCGACTACACCCGCGAGGACCTCGACGACGGCACCCGCTACGACGTCGTCCTCGACATTGCCGGCCTCCGTCCTATCCGCCAGCTGCGCCGGTTGCTGGCCGGCACCGGCACCCTCGTCATCGTCGGCGGCGAGGGCGGCGACCGCTGGCTCGGCGGCACCCACCGCCAGCTCGCAGCACTGGCGCTCTCACCGTTCGTGAGCCAGCGGCTCACCGCACTGCTGAGCAAGGAGAACGCCGACGACCTCGCCACCTTGGCGCAGCTGGTCGACGACGGTCACCTGCGACCCGCACTCGAACGCACCTATGCACTGCACGAGGCGGCCAAGGCGATCGACCATGTCGCGAGCGGACACGCCCGCGGCAAGGTCGCCGTCACTCCGTGACCGGGCACGCCCACCTGACACCCCGACCTCCGACAGGAGAACCACCCCGATGACCGCCACCAGCACCACTCCCACCACGACTTCCAGCACGAGCACCGATCCACGTGCCGCCGCCGGTTGGGCGGCGGGCGGCTACCTCGCCCTCTTCGCCCTCGGGATCTTCGCCAACTTCCTCGCACTCAGCCCCGTCATCCACCCCGGCGACGCCGCTGCGACCGCGACCGCGCTGCAGGACTCCGAGACCTCGTTCCGCCTCGGAGCGGTGGCCTTCGTCGGCATCTTCATCATCGACGTCGTCGTCGCCTGGGCGCTGTGGGTGCTGTTCCGCCCGGTCCACCGCGACCTCGCCCTGCTCGCGGCCTGGTTCCGGCTGACGTACACCGTCGTGCTCGGGGCCGCGCTCGGCTTCCTCTACGCCGCGGTCTGGCTGGCCAGTTCACCGGACGCTCTCGGGGACGCGCACGACGACGCCGTGCTGCTGGCGCTGCAGACCTTCGAGTTCACCTGGGTCGCCGGCCTGGCTGCCTTCGGCGCGCATCTGGTCGTGCTGGGTGTGCTGCTGCTCAAGGCTCGCGGACCGCGGTGGATCGGCTGGCTGCTCATGGCCGCCGGAGCCGCGTACGTCCTCGACACCGTCGCCCACCTCGTACTGGCCGACTACGAAGCCTCCGCCAACCTCCTCCTCGTCATCGTCGCGGTCCCGTCGGTGATCGGCGAGATGAGCTTCGCGGTCTGGCTCCTGCTCGTGGCCACCGGTCGGCGCGCAGCTCCCGCCGAGCCCAGCGAGCCGGCCACGGCTTCGGCCGACGACGTCATCGACAGCGAGATGGGCGCCTCGGCGCGCGAGGAGTCGTCGAGCTCGGCGGCGACGAGGAGGTCACGCCAGACACCCCGTTCCTGACTGGGTCGATCTCCAAGAGCTTCACCGGACTGTGGTCATGCAACTGGTCGAGGCGGACGGGGTCGACCTGGACGCCGCCGTCCACGGCTGTCTCGACGGCTTCACCAGCGACCCGGCAGGCACCATCACCGTCCGCCAGCTGCTCGACCACACCAGCGGCTACTCCACCTGGCAGGGCAACACCGCGCCCACCGACCTGTGGTCGAGGTCGTGAGCGGGCAGTCGTACCAGCGCTCAGAGCTCCGACTGCACCCCGGCGAGCAGCTGGCGCGCCATCACGATCCGCTGGACCTGGTTGGTGCCCTCGTAGATCTGGGTGATCTTGGCGTCGCGCATCATCCGCTCGACGGGGTAGTCGCGGGTGTAGCCGTAGCCGCCGAGCACCTGCACGGCGTTGACGGTGACCTCCATGGCGACGTCGGAGGCGAAGCACTTCGCGGCGGCACCGAAGAAGGTGAGGTCGTCGTCGCCGCGCTCGGAGCGACCGGCGGCGGCGTACGTCATCTGGCGGGCCGCCTCGATCTTCATGCCCATGTCGGCGAGCATGAACTGCAGGCCCTGGAACTCCGAGATCGACTTCCCGAACTGCTGGCGCTCCTTGGCATAGCCCAGGGCGTAGTCGAGGGCGCCCTGCGCGACGCCGACCGCCTGCGCGGCGATGGTGACGCGGGTGTGGTCGAGGGTCTGCATCGCGGTCGCGAAGCCGCTGCCCTCCTCGCCGATCATCCTCGACGCCGGGATCCGGACCTTGTCGAAGTAGACCTCGCGGGTGGGCGAGCCCTTGATGCCGAGCTTCTTCTCCGGGGCTCCGAAGGAGACGCCCTCGTCGGACTTCTCCACGACGAAGGCGGAGATGCCACCGCGGGTCTTCAACTCGTCGTCGGTGATGGCCATGACCGTGTAGAACTCGGACTCGCCGGCGTTGGTGATCCAGCGCTTCACGCCGTCGATGACCCACTCGTCACCGTCGCGGACCGCGCGGGTCTTCATGCCACCGGCGTCGGACCCGGCGTCGGGCTCGGACAGGCAGTAGGAGAAGCCGCCCTCGCCGGCCGCGAGCTTGGTGAGGTAGGTCTGCTTGAGCTCCTCCGAGCCGGCGATCATCACCGGGAGCGAGCCGAGCTTGTTGACCGCCGGGATCAGGCTGGAGCTCACGCAGGCACGGGCCACCTCCTCGATGACCAGCACGGTGGCGAGCGCATCGGCACCGGCACCGCCGTAGGCCTCGGGCACGTGCGGGGCGTGGAAGTCGGACGCCAGCAGGGCGGCGGCCGCCTCGTGCGGATAGCGGGCCTCCTCGTCCACCTCGGCGGCGAAGGGGGCGACCTTGGCGTCGCACACCGCCCGGACCGCCTCGCGGATGGCCTGGTGCTCTTCCGAGAGGGCGTACAGGGGGTAGTCGCTCATGCATCGAATTGTAGGACGTCCAGCCTTCTCTGTGGGGCCGCATAGGGTGTGGTCATGGCCACGTCCCCTCGCTCCGCCTGGCAGGACCCCGCGACCGTCGCGACGATGCTCGACGACCTCAAGACCTGGGCCGTCGTGGGGCTCTCGGGCAACCCGAGCCGGACGGCGTACAGCATCGCGGCGCTGCTGCAGGAGCGCGGCAAGCGGGTCGTTCCGATCCACCCCGACGCGCCCACCGTCCTGGGCGAGCAGGGGTACGCCACGCTCGCCGACGTGCCCTTCCCGATCGACGTGGTCGACGTCTTCCGCCGCTCCGACGCGGCCGGCGAGTTCGCCGACCAGGCCGTCTCGATCGGTGCCCTCGGTGTGTGGTTCCAGCTCGGTGTGGTGGACGAGGACGCCTTCGAGCGGACGACGGCCGCCGGGGTGCCGATGGTGATGGACACCTGCCCCGCGATCGAGTGGCGCAAGCGGAGCCGGTGACACCGGATGCGTGACCTCCAGGTCCCTCCCGGTCCCGGCCTTCCGCAGGGACTGGTCGTGCCGGCGGTCGAGCTGGTGGAGCGGTTCTCGAAGTCGCCCGGACCCGGCGGCCAGTCGGTCAACACCACCGACTCGCGCGTCGAGCTGGAGTACGACGTCTCCGCATCGACCGTCCTCACCGACACCCAGCGGACGAGGGCGCTGCGTCGGTGGCCCGAGGGCCGGGTCTCGATCGCTGCCTCGGAGCACCGCTCGCAGCACCGCAACCGGGTCGCTGCCAGAGAGCGCCTCGCCGAGCTGCTGCGCGAGGCGCTGGCACCGCCGCCACCGCCGCGTCGACCGACGAAGCCCAGCCGCGGCTCCAAGGAGCGGCGCCTGCGCGCGAAGAAGGAACGCGGCCAGACCAAGGCGCTGCGCGGCCGGGTCACCGACTGAGGATCAGCCCGTGGTCAGGTCGACGGCGCCTTCCCGGGGCGAGACGCCGATCTGGTCGAGCGTCTCCTGCATCACCCACTGGACGTCGAGGGTGTCCTGGAGTGGCATGAGCGGGCTCTCGGTGAGCCCGGCTGCCAGGCACTCGCCGACGTGCACGATCTGGTGGGAGTAGCCGCGGCCGACGGGCGGGGCGGGGATCTCCTCCTCCGCCTCGCCGAGCCGCCGCACCACGAGTCGGTCGGGGTGGTGGAAGTGCGGGCCGAGCTCGATGGAGCCTCGGGTGCCCAGCACGGTGGCCCGGCACGCGGTCTGGGCGGTGAGCGAGGTGACGAGGGTGGCGCCGCGCCCGTCGTCGTAGCCGAGGGCGATCGACGCGCTCGCGTCGGCACCGTTGGCGAACGTCGTACCGGTGGCAGTGACGCGGTCCGGAGTCCCCAGGAAATGCTGCGCGATGGAGATGACGTAGACGCCGAGATCGAGCACCGCGCCGCCACCGAGGTGGGGCGCGAACAGCCGGTGGTCCGGGTCGAACCTGCGGTAGGCACCGAGGTCGGCGTGCACCGCCACGACGTCCCCGATCTCGCCGGCCGCCACGATCTCCCGCGCCCGGACCACGGCCGGCTGGAACCGGGTCCACATGGCCTCCATGCAGAAGACCTCGGCCTGTCGGGCGGCCGCGACCACGTCGCGGGCGCCGGCGAGGGTCACGGTGAAGGCCTTCTCCACCAGCACCGGGATGCCGTTGCCGATCGCGGCGAGGGCGAGGTCGCGGTGCTGGGCGTGGGGGGTGGCGACGTAGAGCACGTCCACGTCGGCGGCGACCAGCTCGCCGTAGGTGAGGGCAGCGGCGTCCCACGGTTCGGCGAACTCCTGTGCCCGCTCGCGGGTGCGGGAGCCGATCGCGACGACCTCGGCCGTGGGCACCTCGGCGAAGTCGGCCAGGAAGGCCGCCGCCATGCCCCCGGTCCCCGCGATGCCCCAGCGCGTCGTGGTCACTGCCCTAGAACCCGAGCCGTCGATCGCTGCTGGCGGCGGCTTCGCGGACCACGGCGCCCTTGGCGTGGGCGGTCTCCGCGAGCGACGACTGGTGGTCGAGGAGCCGCTGCTGCAATGCCGGGTCGCTGGTCCCGAGGATCCGCGCCGCGAGGAGGCCGGCGTTCTTCGCGTTGCCGATCGCGACCGTGGCCACCGGGATGCCGCCCGGCATCTGGACGATCGAGAGCAGCGAGTCCATCCCGTCGAGGTAGGCCAACGGCACCGGCACGCCGATGACGGGGAGCGGGGTGACCGCCGCGAGCATGCCGGGCAGGTGGGCGGCGCCACCGGCGCCGGCGATGACCACGGAGAGACCACGGGTGTGGGCCTGCTGGCCCCACGCGATCATCTCCGTCGGCATCCGGTGCGCCGAGACCACGTCGGCCTCCCACGCGACGCCGAGCTCGGTCAGGATCTCTCCGGCGGCCTGCATGACCGGCCAGTCGGAGTCCGAGCCCATCACGATGCCGACCTTCGGGTGGCTGGGCTGCTGCTGGTCACTCATCCGGTCACTCGCTTTCGTTGCCGAGGTCGCCGCGGAACCACGCGGCGGCGTGCCGCGCGCGCTCGAGGCAGTCGTCGAGGTCGTCGCCGTAGGCGTTGACGTGGCCGACCTTGCGGCCGGGCCGCAGGTCCTTGCCGTAGAGGTGCACGCGCAGCTGCGGGTCACGCGCCATGGCGTGCGGGAGGCCGTCGTACAGGTGCCCGCTGTCGGTGGGTCCGCCCAGGATGTTCACCATCACCGTCCAGCGGCTGCGCGGGGCGGGCGAGCCCAGCGGGAGGTCCATGACGGCGCGCAGATGATTCTCGAACTGGGACGTCACGGCTCCGTCCTGGGTCCAGTGGCCGGTGTTGTGGGGGCGCATCGCCAGCTCGTTGACCAGGATCCGGCCGTCGGTCGTCTCGAAGAGCTCGACGGCGAGGATGCCCGCGACGTCGAGCGCACCGGCGACGCGCAGGGCGATCTCCTGCGCCTGACCGGCCAGGGCGGGCGAGAGGTCCGGAGCGGGGGCGATCACCTCGTGGCAGATGCCGTCGAGCTGGGTCGAGGCCACGACCGGGTAGGCGGCGGCCTGTCCGCTGGGCGAGCGGGCCACCAGGGCGGAGAGCTCGCGCCGGAAGTCGACGCGCTCCTCGGCCAGCACCTCGACCCCGGCCGCGGCCGCGGCGTCGAAGGCGACCGCTGCCTCCTCGCCCGTGCCCACGAACCAGACGCCCTTGCCGTCGTAGCCGCCCCGGGTGGTCTTCAGCACGCACGGCAGGCCGAACGCCTCGACGTCCGCGACCGAGGTCACCACGGCGTTGCGCGGGCACGGGATGTCGAGCTCGGCGAGCCGGCGTCGCATCACGGCCTTGTCCTGGGCGTGCACGAGCGCGTCGGGTCCAGGGCGGACCGCCACGCCGTCGGCAGCGAGAGCCCGCAGGTGGCCGGTCGGCACGTGCTCGTGGTCGAAGGTGACCACGCTCACCCCGTCGGTCACCCGGCGCAGGGTGGGCAGGTCGGTGTAGTCGCCGACGACCTGGTCGGGGATCACCTGGGCGGCCGAGACCCCCTCGGCCTCCGCCAGCAGGCGCAGCGGCAGGCCCAACGCGATGGCCGGCTGGGCCATCATCCGCGCCAGCTGCCCCCCGCCGATGACGGCCAGGGTGGGGGCACGGTGGGCTCCGGCGGTGTGCACGCCCGGAGCCTATCGGTCACCCGTCGGCGGTCTCGAAGCGAAGTCCACGACCGCGATGGGTCGTGATCAGGGTGGGCTGGCGCGGGTTGTCGTCGAGCTTGCGCCGGAGCCAGCCGAGGTGCACGTCGATGGTCTTGGAGTTGGTGTAGAACGACGTCTCCCACACGCCGGCCATCAGGTCCGCTCGGGGGACGACGTCCCCGGCGCGGGCCATGAGGGCGCGCAGGAGGTCGAACTCCTTGCGCGAGAGGCGGATCTCGCGTTCGCCACGCCAGACCCGGCGGGAAGCGGGGTCCAGTCGGACGTCCTGAACTGCAAGCACGTCCGGAAAGTACGTAACTCAGTACCCCCCGGTGACTGCTTTACGCCAATTGTCCCAACTGGTCTGGTCCAGCTAGCGACGGCGAACGGCGACGGGCTCGACCAGTCCGAACCCGCGGACCGGCCGGGCGGGCAGCCTGCGGTCCTCCCAGTCCTCGTCCGGCAGCAGGTCGGCGGTGTTCTGGTCGACGATCAGCCGGTTGCGGCGCGCGACCTGGGTCAGCCGCGCCGCCATGTTGACGGGCGGTCCGAAGACGTCGCCGAGACGTTGCACCACCGGACCGCTGGCCAGCCCGATGCGTACGTCCGGCATCTTGGGATCACGCCCGATGACGTTGATGATCCCCTCGGCCACCCCCACCCCGTCCTCGGCACTGTTGGTCACGAAGAGCACCGAGTCACCGAGGCTCTTGATGATCCGGCCGCGGAAGCGGGTGACCACGTCGTGGCAGCGCCCCTCGAACACCTCGACCAGGTCGCCGATCTCGTCGCGGTCCAGGGTGTTGGAGAGGGCGGTGAAGGAGACGAGGTCGGCGAACCCCACGGTGACGTCGATGGTGTGGAGGTCGCCGTCCTCGGCCCCCATCGCCTCCATGCGCCCCACCGCGACGGCGAGGTGGCGCCGCCAGGCATAGACGAGCAGGGTCTCGAAGGGCGCGTTGATCTCGTCGATGAGCCGCAGTGCCGACCCCACTCGCGATCCGGTGGCCTCGTCGCCGGCCTCGAGCTGCTCGACCCTGCTGACGAGGAGGGACACCTCCCAGTCGGCGAGACGGGCCATGGTCTGGCCGACGCCCCGGGTGAGGTTGACGGCCATGTCGAAGTCGACCGATCCGGCGTCCACGAAGCCCATCAGCGTGGACAGGGCCTCGATGTCCGAGGCGTTGTAGGCCTTCTCCCCGAGCATCTCGGGGAAGCCCAGGGCGCGCCACAGTCGCCGCGCCTGGTCGACAGTGACCCCGGTCTCGGTCGCTACCTCCAACGCGTTGAAGTTCGGCGCCTCACCGAGGATCGCCTCGTCGAGACGGTCACCCGGGCGCTGGTCGCCCGGGTCGGGACCGGCCGGCTTGCGAGGCATGCTCAGGCACCGTCGTCGTGTCGGTCTCCACCCGAGAGCCGGTGCAGCTCGTTGGAGACCTGGAGCTGCACCTGCTCCACGTGGGGGATGTCGTCGAGCTCGACCCGACCGTCGGTGCTCGCGTCGGACACGACGAGGGTGCCGCAGCCGAAGATCCGGTCGATGACCCC
The DNA here is from genome assembly GCA_963721925.1 of uncultured Actinomycetota bacterium. Taxonomy (GTDB): domain Bacteria; phylum Actinomycetota; class Actinomycetes; order Propionibacteriales; family Nocardioidaceae; genus Nocardioides. The sequence goes on from CAVRLH010000006.1 coordinate 151,782, forward strand.
GATCTCGAAGTCGACGCCGCTGATCCGGTTGAGCGGGATCGTGCGGCCCTCCTTGGCGATGAAGCCCGAGCGCTTGATGAAGCGCCGGTTGGTGAAGGTGTAGGTCGTGGTCAGCCACGTGACGAACGGACGCACCACCCACCACACCACGACACCGGCGGCGATCGCTCCGACCACGACGCCCACGACGGTCGAGTCGCTCAGCCGGGAGGCGAGCAGCACGGCAACCGCGGCCACCACCAGGATCAGCGCCGGGCCGATCAGGGCCTTGGGGTGGGTGCGGGTCGAGACGACGACGTGCTCGCCCTCGTTGAGGAGCTTGCTCGGGAAGGCCACCGGCCGATCATGTCACCCGGTCGGGCGTACGTGCACGACATCTCCGGCGGCCACGGTGAACGCGCCCTCCGCAGTGCCGACGACGAGGGCGCCCGAGCCGTCGATGTCCAGCGCCTCACCGCGGCGTACGCCTCCTCCCGGCAGGTGCACGTCCACGGTCCGGCCGAGCGTGACGCAGACGTCGGCGTACGCCCGACGCAGCGCGTCGATGTCCTCGATGAGGCCCTGCAGCCCGTGCAGCGAGCCCAGCACCTGGCCGAGCAGACCGGTCCGGTCGACGGGCTCGCCGGTCTCCAGCGAGATCGAGGTCGCGAGCGCGACCGGGAGCTCGTCGAGGGTCTGGTCGACGTTGATGCCGACACCGACGACCGCCATCGGCCCACGGTCGGTCTCGATCCGCTCGACCAGGATGCCGGCGACCTTGCGCCCGAGTCCCGAGCCGGCCCCGTCGACCAGCACGTCGTTGGGCCACTTCAGCGCGATGTCCGGCAGTCGGTCCGCGAGCGCGGCCTGGACGGCGTACCCGGTGAGCAGCGGCAGCCACGGCCAGTCGGTGGCCGGGGCGGCCGGCTGCAGCAGCACGGAGAAGGTCAGCGAGGAGCGGGCCGGGGCGTCCCACACCCGGTCGAGGCGGCCGCGGCCGGCGGTCTGGTGCTCGGTGACCAGCACGAACCCGGGCTCCTCCCCGGCCTGCGCCCGCTCGGTGAGCGCCACATTCGTCGACGGGGTGGCCTCCTCGACCGCGATCCGCCAGCCCCCGGGGACCGCGAGGCGGTCGGGATCGATCGGCGGGCGAGGTGCAGGCGCGTCATTCATGGGCACTAGATTGCCCTACAGCGACCCTTCAGGAGGCCACACCGTGAGTGCACAGCCGGGCGAGAGCACCGACGTCCCCGCCACCGAGCAGGCCCAGCCTGACGACATCCACACCACCGCGGGCAAGCTCGCCGACCTCGAGCGACGCCTCGACGAGGCCGTGCACGCCGGCTCGGAGAAGGCGATCGAGAAGCAGCACGCCAAGGGCCGCAAGACCGCCCGCGAGCGGATCGAAATGCTCTTCGACGAGGGCTCCTTCGTCGAGCTCGACGAGCTCGCGCGCCACCGCTCCACCGCCTTCGGGCTCGAGAAGACCCGCCCCTACGGCGACGGCGTGGTCACCGGGTTCGGCACCGTGGACGGCCGTCAGGTCTGCGTGTTCTCCCAGGACTTCACCGTGTTCGGCGGATCGCTGGGCGAGGTCTACGGCGAGAAGATCACCAAGGTGATGGACCTGGCGATGAAGACCGGCTGCCCGATCATCGGCATCAACGAGGGCGCCGGTGCGCGTATCCAGGAGGGCGTGGTCTCGCTCGGCCTCTACGGCGAGATCTTCCGGCGCAACGTGCACGCCTCGGGGGTCATCCCGCAGATCTCGATGATCATGGGCAACTGCGCGGGCGGTCACGTCTACTCCCCCGCCGTCACCGACTTCACGATCATGGTCGACAAGACCTCGGCCATGTTCATCACCGGACCCGACGTCATCAAGACCGTCACCGGCGAGGACGTGACGATGGAGGACCTCGGCGGCGCGCGCACCCACAACACCAAGTCGGGCAACGCCCACTACCTGGCCTCCGACGAGGACGACGCCGTCGACTACGTCAAGGCCCTGTTGTCCTACCTGCCGCAGAACAACCTCGACGAGCCGAGCGTCTTCGACGACGCCCCCGACATGGAGATCACCGATCTCGACCGGACCCTCGACACCATCATCCCGGACTCGCCGAACCAGCCCTACGACATGCACACCGTCATCGAGGCGTCGCTCGACGACGCAGAGTTCCTCGAGGTGCAGGCCCTCTTCGCGCCCAACATCATCGTCGGCTACGGCCGGGTCGAGGGCCACCCCGTCGGCATCGTGGCCAACCAGCCGATGCAGCTCGCCGGGTGTCTCGACATCGACGCCTCCGAGAAGGCGGCCCGGTTCGTGCGGACCTGCGACGCCTTCAACATCCCCGTCCTCACCTTCGTCGACGTCCCGGGGTTCCTCCCGGGCACCGACCAGGAGTGGCAGGGCATCATCCGCCGGGGCGCCAAGCTGATCTACGCCTACGCCGAGGCCACCGTCCCGCTGATCACGGTCATCACCCGCAAGGCCTACGGCGGGGCCTACGACGTGATGGGCTCCAAGCACCTCGGCGCCGACCTCAACGTCGCGTGGCCCACGGCTCAGATCGCCGTGATGGGCGCCCAGGGCGCGGCCAACATCGTGCACCGCAAGACGCTGGCGAAGATCGAGGCCGACGGCGGCGACGTCGAGGCCCGCCGCGCCGAGCTGGTCGACGAGTACGAGACCACGCTCGCCAACCCCTACATCGCGGCCGAGCGCGGCTACATCGACACCGTGATCATGCCCCACGAGACCCGCACCGAGATCGTCCGCGGGCTGCGGCTGCTGCGCTCCAAGCGCGAGTCGTTGCCGCCCAAGAAGCACGGGAACATCCCCCTCTGATGGCCGGTCCCATGGGCACCGAGAGCGACGACCACCCGACCCCCCTCCTCACGGTCGTCAACGCCGACGCCACCCCGGAGGAGATCGCCGCGCTCGTCGCCGTGTTCTCCGCCCTGGGCGCGGCTGCCGACGCTCCCGCCCCTGCCCGGCGTCCGGCGTGGAGCCTTCCGGCTCGTGGCGTACGACGCACGCACCGCGCCGGTTCGGGCGGCTGGCGGGCCAGCGGCCTGCCTGGCTGACCGGCGCGACATCTGGTCACCCCGTGTCCAGTCCGCCCCCTGTGCAAGGGTTCGACCGTGCCCCGACTGGTCCTGGCGTCCGCCTCCCCCGCCCGTCGTACGACCTTGCGCGCCGCAGGCGTCGATCCGATCGTGATCGTGAGCGGGGTCGACGAGTCCCAGCTCACCGACCTGCCCCCGGCCGAGCTGGCGCTCCAGCTGGCGGAGCTCAAGTGCGCCGCGGTCGCCGAGCGCGACGACGTACCAGCTGACGCCCTGGTGCTGGGCTGCGACTCGGTGCTCGAGCTCGACGGCGACGCCCTCGGGAAGCCGAGCGACGCGGCCGACGCGCGGACCCGGTGGCAGGCGATGCGTGGGCGCTCGGGCGTGCTGCACAGCGGTCACTGCCTGCGCGACGTGAGCACCGGTCGGGTCGCGGCTGCCACGGGTTCGACGACGGTTCACTTCGCCGAGGTCAGCGACGAGGAGATCGACGCCTACGTCGCGACCGGCGAGCCGCTCCACGTCGCCGGGGCCTTCACGATCGACGGCTTCGGCGGGGCCTTCGTCACCGGGATCGAGGGCGATCACACCAACGTGCTGGGCGTCAGCCTGCCGCTGCTGCGAGAACTCGTCATCGAGCTCGGGCACGGGTGGTCGGACCTGTGGACCTGACCCGCTAGCCTGACGACCGTGGGGGAAGCATCCGGGGGAAGGACGCGCGCGCAGCCCGTTCCCGACCCCGACAACACGTACGGCATCCGTGACGAGCACCTGTGGACGGGCGCGACGGTCATCACCGCCGTCCGGACGATCGCCTCGGTGGTCCTCGCCGCGCTCGCGGCCCACGAGCAGAGCCTGCCGCTGCTCGTCGCCTCGCTGATCGTCTACTGGGTCGGCGACATGCTCGACGGCTTCTACGCCCGGGTGCGCGACTGCGAGACCCGCATCGGTGCGGTGCTCGACATCCTGTGCGACCGGCTCAACGCCGGCGCGTTCTACATCGGCCTGGCCTGGCTCGAGCCCGACCTGGCCCCGGCGATCTACGTCTACCTCGCCGAGTTCATGGTCGTCGACTGCTTCCTCTCCATCGCCTTCCTGGCCTGGCCGGTGCGCAGCCCCAACTACTTCTTCGTCATCGACCGGCCGATCTGGCTGTGGAACTGGTCGAAGCCGGCCAAGGCGATCAACAGCGCCCTGTTCGCGGTGCTGCTGCTGGTCACGGGCTGGATGTGGGTGGGCCTGGCCATCGCCACCGCCCTGCTCGTCCTCAAGTGCGTGTCGCTCGGTCGTCTGATGCGAATCGGGTTGCCCGTCCCGGGGTCGGCCTCCTGATGCTCTTCTGGAGCGTCCTGGGCGCCTCGATCGGCTCGGCGCTGCTCCCGTTGATCAACATCGAGGCGATCCTGGCGCTCGCGGTCAGCCAGGCACCCGCGGCCACGTGGGCGCTCGTGGTCGCCGCCACCGTGGGCCAGATGATCGGCAAGATCCTCTGGTACTGGGGGGGCATGCACCTGGATCGGGCGCCGTTCGTCAGCAGGCACCTCGAGAAGCCCAAGGTCAGGGCGACACTCGAGAAGTGGCACGAGCGGGCCGAGGGTCGTCCCTGGTTCACCGCCGGGCTGCTGTTCGTCTCCGCACTCATCGGCTTCCCGCCCTATGCCGTCACCGCAGTGCTGGCGGGGATGCTGCGCGTGCACTTCGCCGTCTTCCTGGTCACCGGGCTGCTCGGGCGCGGCCTGCGCTTCTGGGCCGTCGTCGCCGGGACGACCTCCTTGCTGCACCTGGGCTGGGGCTGAGCCCGGCGCTCACTCGGCCGCGGACCACGCCTGCCGCAGGCTGACCCGGCCCCCGGTCTGCAGCAGGGCCCGGCGGTAGAGACGCTCCCCCACCCACACCGTGATCGCGGCGAACACCGCCAGCAGGCCGAGCGCGACCAGCGGCTCCCACCACGCGACGCCGCCGGACAGGATCCGCTTGGGCATCACCACGGCGGAGACCGGCGGGATGAAGGACGCGATGACCTGGCCGCGGCCGTCGAGCGAGAGGCCGCCGAAGAAGATGACCAGCATCAGCATCGTCAGCGGGGTCGAGGTCGTCTGCAGGTCCTCGGTGCGGGAGGCCAGCGAGCCGGCCACCGCCCAGAGGCAGGCCAGGGCGATGAAGCCGGCGAGGAAGAACCCGATGAACCAGGCGGCCGGCCCGGAGAGCGCCGGGACGTAGGACTTGTAGGACGTGAACGACAGCCCCACCAGGCCCACCGCGACGTAGATCAGCAGCTGGATCATCGCCAGGGCGGTGTTGCCGAGAACCTTGCCGGCGAGCAGGTGCCGCAGCGGGATGGCGGCCGCGATGATCTCGACGATGCGGCTCTGCTTCTCCTCGATCACCGAGGAGGCCAGCTGCATGCCGAAGATGAGTGCGGCGAGGTAGAAGAGGAAGACGAACACGAAGCCGACGGCGTCCGCCACGGCCGCCTTCTCGGCGTCGCCACGGAGGAACGCGGTGGTGACGGCGCTGCCTGCCTCCAGCTCCTGGACGGTGGAGCCCACCCGTGCCGCGTTGTCGGCGAGCACCTGCTGGCGTACGACCGCCTCCACGACGCCCGTCAGGGCACCCTGCTCGGTGGACTCCGACGTGAGCACCCATCCGTCGCCGACCGGGTGCAGCCAGGCGTCGACCTCGTCGTCGCTGAGTGCAGCGGTGGCGGCAGCCTCGTCCTCGACCTCGACGAGCGTGACCTCCACGTTGTCATCCACCTGGGGAGCAGAGCCCGCGACAGCGGTGGCCATGGCCACCGAGTCGGGAGTCGCGGCGAGGGTGACGCTGTCGGTCCTCTCCTCCTGCCACGCGCTGAAGCCGATGAAGCCGACCAGCATCGCCACCATCAGCACGGTGCCGATCAGGAAGGACTTGTCCGTGATCCGCGAGACGACCTCGCGGCGCGTGACCAGCAGCCAGGCCGCCTCCTGGTGCGTGCGCTCCGTACTGCTGCTCATGCTGTGGCCTCCCGATAGATCTCGCTGAGCGCCGGGCGGACCCGGACGAACTCGTGGACGTCGCCGCGGCGGGTGGCCTCGGCGATCAGGTGCTGCTCGGATCCGGGCTCGCGGACCTCGACCATCGCCGTGCTGCCGTCGAGGTCGAGCACGTCGAGCCCCGCCTGGTCCCGCACCCAGCCCGCGTCGCCGCCGAGGACCAGCCGGAACCGCGGCACCCCGGTGTCGCGCAGCTCGGCCACCGTGCCGGCGGCGACGCGGCGTCCGTGGGCCAGCACGACCAGCCGGTCGCACAGGCGCTCGACCAGGTCGAGCTGGTGGCTGGAGAACAGCACCGGGATGCCGTCGCGGGTGTGATCGCGCAGCAGGTCGACCATCGAGTCCACGGCCAGCGGGTCCAGCCCCGAGAACGGCTCGTCGAGCACGAGGGCGACCGGCCGCGGCAGCACGGAGGCGATGATCTGGACGCGCTGCTGGTTGCCCAGCGAGAGCTTCTCCAGGCTGTCCTTGACACGGTCGCCGAGGCCGAAGCGCTCCAGCAGCTCACGCACCTCCGCGCGGGCCGCGACTGCCGCCATGCCCTTGAGCTGGGCGATGTAGACGAGCTGGTCGAGGATGGGCTGCTTGGGGTAGAGGCCACGTTCCTCGGGCATGTAGCCGAACGAGCGGCGGTCCAGGCGGGTGATCGGACGCCCCTGCCACAGCACCTCGCCCTCGTCGATGCCCAGGACGCCCATCATCATGCGCATCGTCGTGGTCTTGCCGGCGCCGTTGGCGCCGACGAAGCCCGTCATCTGCCCCGACGGCACCTCGAAGGACACGCGGTCGACGGCGATGTTCTCGCCGAAGCGCCTGGTCAGCTCCCGGATCTCCAACATGGCGACGACGCTAGGGGGCAGCACGTCGTGAGGGATCCCCCGCGCTGGTGAATCAGTCCTCCGCCGGGAGGATGAGGCCGGCCTCGTAGGCAAGGATGACGGCCTGGACCCGGTCGCGCAGGTGCAGCTTGGTCAGCACGTTGGAGACGTGGGTCTTCACGGTTGCCTCCCCCAGCACCAGCTCCGCGGCGATCTCGGCGTTGGAGAGGCCGCGGCCCAGCATGATCAGCACCTCGCGCTCGCGAGCGGTGAGGTGCTCCAGCCCGGCCGGCTGTGCAGGTGGGCGTGCAGGATGCCCGCCTGCCATCCGGCCGATCACCCGCCGGGTGACCTCTGGGGCCAGCAGCGCGTGCCCGTGGCCGGCAGCCCGGACCGCGTCGAGGAGCTGCTCGGGGCCGGCGTTCTTGAGCAGGAACCCGCTGGCCCCGGCTCCGAGGGCGTCGAAGAGGTAGTCGTCGCGATCGAACGTGGTGAGGATGACGACGTGGCCCAGGTCCTCGGCCACCAGCTGACGGGTCGCCTCGATCCCGTCCATGCGCGGCATCTGCACATCCATCAGCACCACGTCCGGTCGGGTGGCGCGCGCCAGCTCGATCGCCTGCTGTCCGTCAGCCGCCTGTCCGACGACCTCGATGTCGTCCTCGACGGAGAGCACCATCGCGAAGCCCGATCGCACCATGGCGTGGTCGTCGACCAGCAACACCCGCAGCCGCGCCGTCACTGCGCCGATCCCAACGGATAGCGCACCCGTACGCGGTAGCCGCCTGCCACGCGCGGTCCGATCTCGACCTGGCCGTCGTGCGTGGCGGCCCGCTCCCGGATGCCGAGCTGGCCCAGCCCACTGCCGGACGTGCCCGACCGGGGTCGGCCGTTGTCGACCACCTCGACCTCGGCGTACGGGTCCGCGCGAGCCTCGTCGATCCGGACGACCACCGAGACCGTGTCGGCGCTGGAGTGGCGCCGGACGTTGGTGAGGGCTTCCTGGACCGTGCGGTAGACCGCCAGCCCGACGCCGCGCGGGAGTCGCGACGCCGCACCCCCCGGGGACTCGACGACGTCGAGGGACACCGACACGCCGTCACCCGAGCCCTCGGCCACCAGGTGGGCGAGGTCATCGACACCGGGCTCCGTCGTACGCGGCTGGCCGGTGCCGGCGTCGTGCTGGACCTCTCCTTCGCGCAGGGTGCCGAGCAGGCGGCGCATCTGGGTGACCGCGTGGCGCGAGGCCTCCTCGACGTGGGTGAGGGCCTGCCGTGCCGCCTCGACGTCGTGGTCGAGGACCCGACGTGCTGCACCGGCCTGGATGCCCATCGCCGAGACGTGGTGGGCGACGACGTCGTGCAGCTCACGGGCGATGCGCAGCCGCTCGTCCATCACGGCCTGCTCACGCAGCCGCTCGGCCTGGCGGGTGATCGTGGCGGCCTGACCGGCGAGGTGGTCGCGCTGGCGCGCGGATCGCCACGACACGAGGCCACCGACGACAGCGCCGCCGAAGTAGACGCCGTTGATCAGCATGGTGATCCCGATCGCTGCGGGGATGGGCGCGAAGAAGCCCTCGCGCGTGCTGTCGAGGTCGTCGTACCAGTCCTGGACCGCCGATCCCACGACGAACTGCCAGCACAACCAGGCGAACATGAAGCCGATGATCGATCCGATCACCACGATCATCGCCCGGCGGTCGCGCGCCCACGCGACCCCCGACAGGATGGCGACGAAGTAGACGACCTGGCTCGCCAGCTGACCCATCACCTGGGGCATCGCGACCCCTGCCACGAACATGTGTCCGGCGGCGAGCATGGCCACCACGAGCGGCCACCGGCGACGTCCCAGCAGCAGTGCCGCACCGGACAGCGCCACCAGCCACTGCGTCCAGACGGGCGCGTCGGTGCGGTCGAGCCCGCCGCTGCTGCGGACCAGCTCGAGGCTGACCAGGCCGAGCACGCCGATGCCGACCGCGAGCACGACGTCCTGCCGCCCGATCCCGGGCCGCGGGCGCTCCCACGCGTCGTCCACGCCGGCGGCATCGAGGACGCGCTGGCGCAGGCTGGACATGCACCGAAGGGTAGTGAGCGCGGGTTCCCGGCGGATCCGTCGGGAGGGGGAGATCAGCGGGTGCGCGCCAGGCAGCATCGGCCGCCCGAGCCCTACTCGACCGGCAGGCCGAGCCCCCGCGCGATGAGCATCCGCTGGACCTCGGAGGTGCCCTCGCCGATCTCGAGCACCTTGGCGTCGCGGTAGAACCGGACGACGGGGTACTCCTCCATGAAGCCGTAGCCGCCGAAGACCTGGGTCGCGATCCGGGTCGCGGTGACGGCCGACTCGGTGGCGTAGAGCTTGCAGACCGCGGCCGCCTGCTTGAAGGCGGCGACCGACGGGGCGCCGGACCCGCCCTGGTCGAGGGCGTCCTTCATCGCGGCAGCCTTGTAGGTCAGCAGGCGCGAGGCGTCGAGCATCACCTGGAGGTCGGAGATCTGGAAGGCGAGCCCCTGCTTGCGTCCGATCGGGCCGCCGAAGGTCTGCCGCTGGCCGGCGTACTCCACCGACATGTCGAGGCACGCCTGGATGCAGCCCACGGCCAGGGCTGCGATGGCAACCCGGCCGTCGTCGAGTGTGGCGAGGAACTGGGCGTAGCCGCGGCCGCGCTCGCCGAGCAGGTTGGCCTCGGGGACGCGTACGTCCTCGAAGGAGAGCGGGTGCGTGTCGGAGGCGTGCCAGCCGAGCTTGTCGTAGGCCTTCTCCGCGATGAAGCCGGGCGTGCCGGAGGGGACGATGACCGTCGAGATCTCGGGTCGGCCGTCCTCGCGGTCGCCGGTCCGGGCGGTGACGGTCACGACCGAGGTGATGTCCGACCCGGAGTTGGTGATGAACTGCTTGGCGCCGTTGACGACCCACTCGCCGTTGTCGAGCACGGCCTTGGTCTTCGTCGCACCCGCGTCGGAGCCGGCGCCCGGCTCGGTGAGGCCGAAGCCCGCGAGCTTGGTGCCCTCGACGAGGTCGGGCAGCCAGGTCTGCTTCTGCTCGTCGGTGCCGTAGGTGAGGATCGGGTTGATGCCGAGGCCGACCGCCGCCTCCAGCGTGATGCCCATCGACTGGTCGACCCGACCGATCTCCTCGATCGCCAGGCACAGGGACGTGAATCCACCGTCCTCGCCCGCCAGCCCCGACCCGCCGAACTCCTCCGGCGCGGTGAGCCCCATCAGCCCGAGGGCGCCCATCTTCTGCACCAGGTCGGTCGGGAAGTGGTGGTCTCGGTCCCACTGGGCGGCGTACGGCGCGATCTCGGCCTGCGCGAACTCGCGGACGCTGCGACGGAACTGCTCGTGCTCGGGCGACAAGTCGAAGGTCATGACTCGCAGGGTAGCGCCGGAGGTTAGCGATCGCTAACCCTCCGCGACCCACGCCGGGCACGTGACCCGGACCACCCCGGCCGATTCCCCGGGATCCGGCCGCCCACGTTAGAGTTAGGTGAGCCTAAGCAAAGTAAGGACACCTTCTCGTGAACCGAACCGTACGCCGCCTCGGCGTCGCCCTGGCCGCCGCGACCGTGGCGGCCCCGACCCTGTCCGGCTGCGGCGTCTTCGGCTCCCCCGACCTGGTGATCTACAACGCCCAGCACGAGCAGCTGCTCGATGAGCTGGTGCCGTTGTTCGAGGAGGAGTCGGGCCTCGAGGTCGAGCTCCGCAGCGGCAAGGACCTCGAGATGGCCAACCAGATCGTCGAGGAGGGCCAGGACTCGCCTGCCGACGTGTTCCTCACCGAGAACTCCCCCGCGATGAGCATCGTCGACAACGCCGGGCTCTTCGCCCCGCTGCCCGAGGCGGCGACCGCCGCGATCCCCGAGCAGTTCGTCCCCGCCGACCGGGCGTGGACCGGCTTCCTCGCCCGCTCGACCGTCGCGATGTACAACACCGACACGATGACCGAGGCCGACATGCCGGCCTCGATCCTCGACTTCGCCGAGCCGGAGTGGGAGGGCCGTTTCTCGTTCTCGCCGACCGGCGCCGACTTCCAGGCCATCGTCTCCGCCGTCCTCGAGCTCGAGGGCGAGGCGGCCACCCAGGAGTGGCTGGCCGGCTTGAAGGCGAACGGGGTCATCGTGCAGAACAACCTCGTCGTCATGCAGTCCGTCGACTCCGGCGAGGTCGACGCCGGCATCGCCTACCACTACTACTGGTATCGCGACCGCCAGGAGAACGGCACCGACTCCGACAACTCCGAGCTCTACTTCTTCGGCGACCAGGACCCCGGCGCCTTCCTCAGCATCTCGGGCGCCGGCATCCTCGCCAGCAGCGAGCACCAGTCCGCGGCCGAGGAGTTCGTGACCTGGCTGACCAGCACCGAGGCGCAGCAGGCCATGGCCGAGTCCTACGCCCTGGAGTACCCCCTCAACCCCGACGCCACCCTCAACCCCGACATCAAGCCGTTCGACGAGCTCGAGCCGCCACAGGTCGACGTCGCCAACCTCAACGGCCCCCAGGTCACCGAGCTGATGACCCAGGCCGGTCTGCTCTGACCAGCTCCGCGCGCCGTACGTCACCCCTGCTGCTCGTGGCAGGGGCGACCGTCGCGCTCCTGGCGCTGGTGCCGCTGGGCTACGTCGTCTCCGCCAGTGTCGCCATCGGGCCCACGGATCTCTGGCAGCTCCTGGCCCGGCCCCGCATCGGCGAGCTGCTCCGCAACACCGTGACCCTGGCGCTCGCCTGCATGGCCGCCACCGCAGTGCTCGGCGTCGCGCTCGCGGTCCTCGTCGAGCGCACCGACCTGCCGGCCCGACGCATGTGGCACGGCCTGCTCGTGGCACCGCTCGCCGTCCCGGCGTTCGTCAACGGCTATGCCTGGGTCTCCCTCGACAGCAGTGTCAACGGCTTCACCGGCGCCTTCCTCGTGGTGACCCTGTCCTACTACCCCCTCGTCTACCTCCCGGTCGTCGCGGTGCTGCGCCGCCTCGACCCCGCGCTGGAGGAGTCGGCGTGGTCGCTGGGCCACTCACGCACGCACTCCTTCCGCTCGGTCGTGCTCCCCCAGCTGCGCCCGGCCCTGCTCGGTGGTGCCCTGCTGGTCGGCCTGCACCTGCTCGCCGAGTTCGGCGCCCTGTCCCTGCTGCGCTTCCCGACGTTCACGACCGCGATCTACGACCAGTACGGCTCGACCTTCAACGGGTCCGCCGCCACGGCGATGGCCGGCGTGCTGGTCCTGCTCTGCCTGTTCCTGCTCCTCGCCGAGCTCCGCCTGCGCGGCGACCGGCGCTACGCCCGGCTCGGCCGAGGTGCTGCCCGCATGTCGGCGCCCGCCCCGCTCGGGCCCGCACGGTGGCCGCTGGTCGGTGCCGTGGGTGCCGTGGTCGTCCTCGCCGTCGGCGTACCCGCGTTCTCGCTGGTGCGCTGGCTCGCGGTGGGCACCTCGACGGAGTTCCCGCTCGGCGAGCTCGGGTCGGCCCTGGCCTCGACGGTCTCGCTCGCCCTGGCCGGCGCGCTCGTCACCACCGTGGCCGCCGTGCCGGTGGTGTGGCTGGCCGTACGCCATCGCGGCTGGGCTTCGACGCTGATCGAGCGCAGCACCTACGTCGCCAACGCGCTGCCCGGGATCGTCGTCGGCCTCGCCCTCGTCGTGGCCTCGCTGCGGCTGGTGCCGGTGGTCTACCAGACCGCCGCCCTGCTGGTCGTGGCCTACACCATCCTCTTCCTGCCGCGGGCGGTCGTCACCGTCCGCGCCGGGCTCGAGCAGGCGCCGGTCGTGCTCGACGACGTCGCGCACAGCCTCGGCGTCGGCCCCCTGCAGACCGCGCGGCGCGTCACCCTGCCGCTCATCGCGCCGAGCCTCGGAGCCGGCGCAGCCCTGGTCTTCCTCGCCATCTCGACCGAGCTGACGGCAACCCTGATGCTCTCCCCCATCGGCACCCGCACCCTGGCCACCGAGTTCTGGTCGGCCTCCTCCGAGCTCCGCTACGGCGCTGCCTCGCCGTACGCCCTCCTCCTCGTGCTGGTCTCGATCCCCGCCACCGTCCTGCTGATGCGACAGGAAAGGCTCCCGGCATGAGCAGCGTGACCATCACCGACGTGACCCGACGGTTCGGGTCGACCACGGCCGTCGACGCCGTCACCCTCGAGGTGCCGCACGGCTCGTTCACGACCGTGCTCGGCCCGTCGGGATGCGGGAAGACCACCCTGCTGCGGCTGATCGCCGGGTTCCTCCAGCCCGAGTCGGGCACCATCGCCTTCGGCGACGTGGTCGTGGCCGGTGACGGCATCCGACCGATGCCGCCCCAGACCCGGCGGGTCGGCTACGTCCCGCAGGAGGGCGCGCTGTTCCCGCACCTCGACGTGGCCGGCAACATCTCCTTCGGCCTCGGCCGCGACGAGCGCGGTGACGCGCGCAGCGGCGACCGGGTCGCCGAGATGCTCGACCTCGTCGAGCTGCCCGCCGACTTCCGCAGCCGCCGTCCCGACGAGCTCTCCGGTGGGCAGCAGCAGCGGGTCGCGCTGGCCCGCTCCCTGGCGCCCCGGCCAGCCGTCGTGCTGCTCGACGAGCCGTTCTCCTCGCTCGACGCGAGCCTGCGCGGCAGCACCGCCCGGGCCGTACGCCGCGCCCTGGCGCTCACCAACACCACCGCGCTGCTCGTCACCCACGACCAGAACGAGGCGCTCTCCCTGGCCGACCAGGTCGCGGTGATGCGCGCCGGTCGCCTGATCCAGTCGGGCACGCCCAACGAGGTCTATCTCTCCCCCAGCGACCCCCAGGTGGCCGAGTTCGTCGGCCGCGCGGTGGTGCTGCCCGGCATCGCCACCGGCGACCGTGCGTCGTGCGCGCTGGGCGAGGTGGTGCTCGCCGAGCCCGCCGAGGGAGCGATCACGCTGGTCATCCGTCCCGAGCAGGTCTTCGTCGACCGCACCCACGACCTCGGCGTGCGCGGCACCGTGGCGGAGCTCGACTACTACGGCCACGACTCGGCCGTGCGGGTCACCCTCGCGGACGGCACGCCGGTGCTGGCGCGGGTGCCCGGTGTGCTGCACCCGATCGTGGGCGACACCGTCCACCTGCGGGTGACCGGCCTCGTGCGCGCCTACCCGCAGCTCGGTGGCCGACCGTGAGCCTGACCCCGCTCCTGCCGTCGACCCGCCCGGTCCTCGACCACTCGCACTTCGCCGAGGCGCCGGCCGTCATCGCCGGCGACACCCGCCTGACGCACCGTGCGCTCGCCGACCTCGTCGCGGCGCGAGCCCAGGGCTGGGGTCCCGAGCGGCGCCTGGTCCTGGTCGAGGGGTCCAACACGCTCGACTCGCTGGTGGCCTACCTCGCGGCACTGCAGCACGGGCACGTGGCGCTGGTCGTCCCCAGCGACCGGGACGACCAGAGCGAGGCGATGGTCAGCGCCTACGACCCCGACATCGTGTGCCGACCGGGCGGCGACGACGTACGACGTGTCGCGACCGCGCACGACCTCCACCCCGACCTCGCGCTCCTGCTGAGCACCTCGGGGTCGACCGGGTCCCCCAAGCTGGTGCGGCTCTCGCGGGACAACATCTCCAGCAACGCGGCCGCCATCGCCGACTACCTCGACCTCGGCCCCACCGATCGCGCGATCACCTCGCTGCCGCTGCACTACTGCTACGGCCTGTCGGTGCTGCACTCCCACCTCGTCGCCGGTGCCAGCGTCGTGCTGACCGAGCTGAGCGTCGTCGACGAGTGCTTCTGGGACCTGTTCACCCAGGCCCGGGCAACGAGCTTCGCCGGCGTGCCGCACACCTTCGACCTCCTCGATGCGAGCCGGTTCGAGGAGCGCGACCTGCCCTCGCTGCGTCACGTCACGCAGGCCGGAGGCCGCCTGGCGCCGGAGTCAGTACGACGCTGGGCGGGCGTGGGTCGTCACCGCGGCTGGGACCTCGTCGTGATGTACGGCCAGACCGAGGCCACCGCGCGGATGGCATGGCTGCCTCCCGGCCTGGCCGAGAGCCGACCCGGCTCGATCGGTGGCGCCATCCCGGGCGGCGAGCTGACCCTCGACGAGTCCGTCGACGAGCGGCCCGGGGTGGGCGAGCTCGTCTACGCCGGGCCCAACGTGATGCTGGGCTACGCCGAGCGCCCGGCCGACCTGGCCCGCGGCAGGGACGTGGACGAGCTGCGCACCGGCGACCTGGCGCGCTGCGTCGACGGCCTGTTCGAGATCGTGGGCCGGCGCAATCGCTACGGCAAGGTCTTCGGCCTGCGTCTCGACCTCGAGACCGTCGAGGCCGAGCTGCGGACGGCTGTCGGGCCGGACGCGCGCGTCATCGCCACCGACCGGGCCGTCCACGTCTTCCTCACCAGCGGCCGACCGGCCGACCGGGCCAGGGCAGTGGTGACTAGTCACTGCGGGATCCCCCGGCACGCGGTGCGCGTCCAGGTGATCCCCGGGGTCCCGCTCACCAGCACGGGCAAGACCGACTACGCAGCCCTCCGCACCCTGGCCACCCTCGACGCGCCCACCGCGGCGAGCCCGACGGACAGCCCGGTCCTCGCCGACTTCGCGCGCACGCTCGGGCGGCCCGATGCGACCCGGCAGGACACCTTCGTGGGCCTCGGCGGCGACTCCCTGTCCTACGTCGAGCTCGCGACCCGGCTGTCCGAGCACTTCGCCGACGGGCTGCCGACCGGGTGGCACACGCGCCCGATCGGCGAGCTCGAGGCCCTGGTCGCCGGCCCGTCGGCGTCGCCGTCGCGGCGGTGGGCCCGGCTCGACACCTCAGTCGCGCTGCGAGCGCTCGCGATCCTCCTGGTGGTCGGCAGCCACGTCGACCTGGTCGCCCTCGAGGGCGGCGCCCACCTGCTGCTCGCGCTCGCCGGCTTCAACTTCGCGCGCTTCCAGCTCTCCGCCCCGGGTGGCGCCCAGACCCGCCTGCGCCACGGCCTGTCCGGAGTGGCCCAGCTCGTGGTGCCGTCTGCGCTGTGGGTCGGTGCCGTCGCCCTGGCCCTCGGCACCTACGACCTGACGACCGCCCTGTTCCTGCGCGAGTTCGTCAACGCCTCGGAGTGGGACGACCAGTGGCAGCTCTGGTTCCTCCAGTCCCTGGTGTGGATCACGCTGGGCGCCCTCGCCCTCACCTGCGTGCCTGTCCTGCACCGGCTCGAGCGCCGCGATCCCTTCGGCTTCGCCCTCGTCGTGCTCGGTGTCGCCGCGCTGGCGCGCTTCGCCGAGGTGGGTCTGCGCGCCGGGCCAACCCAGCGCTACACCACCCTCGTCGTGGCCTTCTTCTTCGTGCTGGGCTGGCTCGGTGCCCGCGCCACGACGACCCGTCGACGCCTGCTCGTCTCGGCCCTCGCGATCGTGCTGACGGTCGGCTTCTTCGGCCAGTGGCACCGCGAGGCGATCGTGCTGGGCGGCTTCCTGCTCATCCTCTGGCGCTCCCACGTGAGCCTCCCGCCCTTCGTGGCACGGGCCAGCGGGGTGCTGGCGGGCGCCAGCCTGTTCATCTACCTCACGCACTGGCAGGTCTACCCACCGCTGGAGGACAGCGGCCACCAGTGGCTCGCACTCGTCGCGTCGATCACGGTCGGCATCGCCTACGGGCGGGTCGTCCGCCCACTCAATCAGGCTGTCGGTCGCGTCGTACGAGCCTCGCGATAGCCTGCCCGACGGAACGCAGAGGCGCCCATCGCCGCTGCCGCACCCCCGGCCGGTCGGCCGCCGCACCCAGGAGTCTTGCGTGAGTCTGAAGAAGGTCTTGATCGCCAACCGTGGCGAGATCGCCGTCCGTGTCGTCCGCGCATGCAAGGACGCCGGGATCGCGAGCGTCGCGGTGTACGCCGAGCCGGACCGGGACGCGCTCTTCGTGCGGCTCGCCGACGAGGCCCACTCCCTGGGTGGTGCCACGCCCGCGGACTCCTACCTCGACATCGCCAAGATCATCACGGTCGCCACCGACTCCGGCGCCGACTCCGTGCACCCCGGCTACGGCTTCCTCGCCGAGAACGCCGACTTCGCTCGCGCGGTCATCGAGGCCGGCCTGATCTGGATCGGCCCGCCGCCCGAGGCCATCGAGAACCTCGGCGACAAGGCCAAGGCCAAGCACATCGCCCAGCGCGCCGACGCGCCGCTCGCGCCCGGCACCAAGGACCCGGTCAAGGACGCCGACGAGGTCGTCGCCTTCGCCGAGGCCAACGGGCTGCCGGTGGCCATCAAGGCGGTCTTCGGCGGCGGCGGCCGCGGTCTCAAGGTCGCCCACACGCTCGAGGAGATCCCCGACGCCTACGAGTCGGCGGTGCGTGAGGCGGTCAGTGCCTTCGGTCGCGGCGAGTGCCTCGTGGAGAAGTTCCTCGACAAGCCCCGCCACGTCGAGACCCAGTGCCTGGCCGACCAGCACGGCAACGTCGTGGTCATCTCCACCCGCGACTGCTCGCTGCAGCGCCGTCACCAGAAGCTCGTCGAGGAGGCGCCCGCACCCTTCCTCACCGACGACCAGGTCGCGCGTCTCTACGACTCCTCCAAGGCCATCCTCCGCGAGGCCGAGTACGTCGGCGCGGGCACGTGCGAGTTCCTCGTCGCCGCCGACGGCACGATCTCCTTCCTCGAGGTCAACACCCGTCTCCAGGTCGAGCACTGCGTGTCCGAGGAGGTCACCGGCATCGACCTGGTGCGCGAGATGTTCCGCATCGCAGCCGGCGAGGAGCTGGGCTACGACGACCCCGAGATCCGCGGGCACTCGATCGAGTTCCGCATCAATGCCGAGGACGGCGGCCGCAACTTCATGCCCGCTCCCGGCACCCTGTCGGCCTGGACCCCGCCCCAGGGCCCGGGCGTGCGCGTCGACGGCGGCTACGAGAACGGCGAGACCGTCCCCGGTTCGTTCGACTCGCTCATCGCCAAGCTCGTCGTGACCGGCCGCGACCGCACCCAGGCCCTCGAGCGCTCGCGCCGGGCGCTGTCGGAGTTCGTCGTCGACGGCATGCCGACGGTGATCCCCTTCCACGCCGCGGTCGTCAGTGACCCGGCGTACGTCGGTGCCTCCAACCCGTCGGGGGAGGGCTCCTTCGACGTCTACACGACCTGGATCGAGACCGACTTCGACAACCAGATCGAGCCCTACGCCGGCGACTCCGCCGAGGCCACCTCCAACGGATGGGAGGCCGGCGAGCGCCAGAAGGTCACCGTCGAGGTCGGCGGACGTCGCCTCGAGGTCGTCCTGCCCGCCGGCCTGGGTGGCCTGGGCACCGGTGGCGGCACCAGCGGAGCGACGAAGCCCAAGCGGGCGGCCAAGAAGTCCGGTGCGGCGGCCTCGGGTGACGCGGTCACCTCCCCCATGCAGGGCACCATCGTCAAGGTCGCCGTCGACGAGGGCCAGCAGGTCGCCGCTGGCGACGTCATCGTGGTCATGGAGGCGATGAAGATGGAGCAGCCGCTCAAGGCGCACCGGGCCGGCACCGTGACCGGCCTCCAGGCCGAGGTCGGCGCGACCGTCACCAACGGCGCCGTGATCTGCGAGATCAAGGACTGACGCCTCCCGGGCGCGCCGGGCTCAGCCCAGGCCGACGGTCTCGGCCAGCACGTGCAGGTGGTGCTCGAAGATGTCCTTCGGCTCGGCGAAGGCGTCCCGACCGTACTGGCCGAACAGCTCGAAGCTGACGCACCCGAACAGTGCGGCCCACGCGAACATCCCCCGCGCGATCATCGCATCCGGCGCGGTGATCCCCAGCTCGCGGCGGACGCGGGCGAGGTCCCTGGACAGCCGCCGGGGGCCGACCTGCTCGTCCGGGAAAGGCCGGGCTCCCGCGACCCAGGCGTCCTCCCAGACCTCGACCAGCCGGAGGATGACCCGGGTCCCCGGGCCGGTGGTGCGCTCGGCCGGCGCCTCATAGCCGGGCACCGGGCTGCCGAAGAGCAGGGCGTACGTCGCCGGCTCGGCGAGCGCCCAGGAGCGGACGGCGCGACCGATCGCCACCATGCGACCCGCGTGGTCGGCCCGGTCGACCCTCGCCAGCGCGGCGTCGACTGCGTCACCGAGCTCGTCGTAGCCGTCGACGACCAGCAGGGTCAGCAGCTCGTCGCGGCTGGCGACGTAGCGGTAGATCGCGGACGACACCAGGCCGAGGTCGCGGGCGACCGCCCGTAGCGACAGGGCGGCGGCGCCGTCCGTGGCGAGGTGGGCGCGGCCGATCCGGACGATGTCGAGCATGGTCTGCTCGCGGGCCCTGGCACGGGGGGAGCTGGTCTCGGGCATGCGGCCAGTGTGACACAACTGCGAGCGGTCGTCATGAAAGTGAGCAGTGCTCTTGCATTTTGGGTTCAACAGAGTCATGCTGTTCTCAAGAGAGCAGTGCTCTCACAATCCGAGGAGAAGCCATGACCACCACCCACGTCGTCACCGGAGCCGGACCCGTCGGCTCGACGATCGCCACCCAGCTCGCCGACGCCGGCCACCACGTGCGAGTGCTCACCCGCTCGGGCAGCGGCCCCGACCACCCCCTGGTCGAGCGCCGCCGCGTCGACGTCTCGCAGCGCGGGCAGCTCGACGCCGCCTTCGAGGGGGCCGCGGTCGTGCACCACTGCATCCACGGCTCGCAGTACGACGCTCGCACCTGGCAGGCCGAGCTGCCGGTGGCGGAGCGGCACGTGCTCGACGCGGCCGGCCGCATCGGGGCGGTCGTGGTCTTCCCCGAGAGCCTCTACTCCTACGGCCCGGTCGACGGTCCGATGACGGAGACCATGCCGCGGTCAGCCAGCACGGGCAAGCTCGGCGTGCGCACTCAGCTCCTCGCCCAGCGCGCCGCCTCCGACACGCCCACGGTCAGCGTGGCCGCGTCCGACTTCTACGGTCCACGGGTCCGCGAGGCGCACGCCGGCGAGCGACTGGTGCCGACGGTGATGGCGGGCCGCACCATGCGCGTGGTCGGCAGCCTCGACCAGCCGCACTCCTTCACCTACGTCCCCGACCTGGCCGCGGCGATGGTCCGGGCCGCCGCCACCGAGGCCCTGTGGGGGTCGTTCCTGCACGCCCCGACCGCTCCCCCGGTCACCCAGCGCCAGCTCGTCGAGCAGGTAGCAGCCGCGGCCGGTGTGGAGCCGCCCAGGATGTCGGCCCTCCCCGGCTGGGCGTTGGCGACGCTCGGCGTCGTCTCGCGCAGCATGAAGGAGCTGGCCGAGACGAGCTACATGTTCACCCGTCCCTTCGTCCTCGACTCCGCGGCCAGCGAGGAGCGCCTCGGCCTCTCGCCCACCCCGCTCGTCAGCGGGGTCGCCGAGACGGTCGCGTGGTGGCGCCGGGAGCAGCGAGTCTCCGTCGGCTGACCGGCGTACGGACGAGTAACCACCCCGTCCCTCCCGCCACTCGATAGCGTTCGGCCCATGTTCTCCAAGGTGCTCGTTGCCAACCGCGGCGAGATCGCAGTCCGTGCCCTCCGAGCCGCGCGCGAGATCGGCCTCCGGACAGTGGCTGTCTTCCCCCACGAGGACCGCTGGTCGGAGCACCGGATGAAGGCCGAGGAGGCCTACGAGATCGGTGAGGTCGGCCACCCCGTGCGGGCCTACCTCGACCCCGAGGCGATCGTGGCGGCTGCCGTGCGGTGCGGCGCCGACGCCGTCTACCCCGGCTACGGCTTCCTCTCGGAGAATCCCGCCCTCGCCGAGGCCTGCGCCGCGGCCGGGATCACCTTCATCGGCCCCAGCGCCGAGGTGCTCACTCTCACCGGCAACAAGGCACGCGCCATCGCCGCCGCCAAGGCGGCCGGCGTCCCGGTCCTCGAGTCCGTCGAGCCGTCCACCGACGTCGAGGCCCTGCTGGCCGCCGCCGAGACCCTGCTCGACGAGCTGGGCGAGACGCCGCTGTTCGTGAAGGCCGTCGCCGGCGGGGGCGGTCGCGGCATGCGCAAGGTCGACGACCGGGCCGACCTGCGCGAGGCCATCGAGACCTGCATGCGTGAGGCCGAGGGAGCCTTCGGCGACCCGACCGTCTTCATCGAGCAGGCCGTCGTCGACCCGCGCCACATCGAGGTCCAGATCCTCGCGGACGGCACCGGCGCCGACGACGGCGTCATCCATCTCTTCGAGCGTGACTGCTCGGTGCAGCGCCGCCACCAGAAGGTCGTCGAGATCGCTCCGGCCCCCGGCCTCGACCCGGAGATCCGCAAGCGCATGTGCGCCGACGCGGTGCGCTTCGCCCAGCAGATCGGCTACAAGAACGCCGGCACCGTGGAGTTCCTGCTCGACCCGACCGGGCGCTACGTCTTCATCGAGATGAACCCGCGCATCCAGGTGGAGCACACGGTGACCGAGGAGGTCACCGACGTCGACCTCGTGCAGTCGCAGATGCTGATCGCCGGTGGGGCCACCCTCGCCGACCTCGGGCTGACGCAGGACTCCATCCGGCTGCGCGGCTTCGCCCTCCAGTGCCGCATCACCACCGAGGACCCGTCCAACGGCTTCCGCCCCGACACCGGCAAGATCACGACCTACCGCTCCCCCGGCGGCCCCGGCGTCCGCATCGACGGTGGCACGACCTACTCCGGCGCCGAGATCAGCCCCCACTTCGACTCGCTGCTCGCCAAGCTCACCTGCCGCGGCCGGACCTTCGAGGGCGCCGTGCAGAAGGCCCGCCGCGCCCTGCTCGAGTTCCGCATCCGCGGCGTCTCGACCAACGTCGGCTTCCTGCAGGCCGTCCTCGCCGATCCCGACTTCGCCGCCGGCGGCGTCACGACCTCCTTCATCGAGGACCACCCGGGGCTGCTGCGCGCACAGCTCGGCGGCGACCGGGCCTCGCGCCTGCTGACCTACCTCGCGGACGTCACGGTCAACCAGCCACACGGTCCCGCGCCGGTGACGGTGTCCGCAGCCAGCAAGCTCCCCGAGCTCGACCGCACCTCGCCGGTGCCCGACGGCACCCGTCAGCTCCTCCTCGAGCTCGGCCCCGACGAGTTCGCCCGCCGGCTCCGCGCCCAGGACCTGGTGGCCGTCACCGACACCACCTTCCGCGACGCCCACCAGTCCCTGCTGGCCACGCGGGTCCGCACCCGCGACCTGCTCGCGGTCGCCGACCACGTCGCCCGCACCACCCCGCAGCTGTGGTCGCTCGAGTGCTGGGGCGGAGCGACGTACGACGTGGCGTTGCGGTTCCTGGCCGAGGATCCGTGGGAGCGGCTGGCTGCCCTGCGCGAGGCGGTGCCCAACGTCGCCCTCCAGATGCTGCTGCGCGGGCGCAACACCGTCGGCTACACGCCCTACCCCACCCGGGTGACGGAGGCCTTCGTCGAGGAGGCGGCGGCCACGGGCATCGACGTCTTCCGGATCTTCGACGCGCTCAACGACGTCGCCCAGATGCGCCCGGCCATCGACGCGGTCCGGGCGACCGGGACGACCGTCGCCGAGGTCGCCCTGTGCTACACCGGCGACCTCGCCTCGCCCTCGGAGAAGCTCTACACCCTCGACTACTACCTCCGGCTGGCCGAGCAGATCGTCGACGCGGGCGCCCATGTGCTCGCGATCAAGGACATGGCCGGCCTCCTGCGCGCGCCGGCCGCCCGGACGCTGGTCACCGCGTTGCGCGAGCGCTTCGACCTGCCCGTGCACCTCCACACCCACGACACGGCCGGTGGCCAGCTGGCGACCCTGGTGGCGGCGATCGACGCCGGCGTCGACGCCGTGGACGCCGCGTGCGCGGCGATGGCCGGCACCACCTCCCAGCCGCCGTTGTCGGCCCTGGTCTCGGCCACCGACCACTCCGCGCGCGAGACCGGGCTCTCGCTGGCGGCCGTCAACGCGATGGAGCCCTACTGGGAGGCAACCCGCCGGGTCTACGCACCGTTCGAGTCCGGGCTCCCCGCCCCGACCGGCCGGGTCTACCGCCACGAGATCCCCGGTGGCCAGCTCTCCAACCTGCGCCAGCAGGCCATCGCGCTCGGGCTCGGGGAGAAGTTCGAGCAGGTCGAGGACATGTATGCCGCGGCCAACGACATCCTCGGCAACGTGGTGAAGGTGACCCCGTCGTCGAAGGTGGTCGGCGACCTCGCCCTCGCGCTCGTCGCCGCCGGCGCCGACCCGGCCGAGTTCGAGGACGACCCCGCGAAGTTCGACGTACCGGACTCGGTGATCGGGTTCCTCAGCGGCGAGCTCGGCGACCCGCCCGGCGGCTGGCCCGAGCCGTTCCGCACCAAGGCCCTCAAGGGCCGGACCTGGAAGCAGCCCGCCGAGGACCTCACCGACGAGCAGGAGGCCGGGCTCGACACCGACCGCCGCGCCACCCTCAACGAGCTGCTGTTCCCGGGTCCCACGGCCGCGTTCCTCGAGTCGCGCGAGCTCTACGGCGACCTGTCGGTGCTGCCGACACCCTCCTACCTCTACGGCCTGCAGCACGGCGGGGAGATGAAGGTGCGCCTGCGCGAGGGCAAGGAGGTGCTGTTCGGCCTCGAGGCGATCGGAGAGCCCGACGAGCGCGGCCTGCGCAACGTGATGGCGAGCATCGACGGCCAGCTGCGTCCGGTCTCCGTACGCGACCGGAACGTCGCCTCCGACGTGACGTCGGCCGAGCGGGCCGACCCGAAGGCCCCGGGCCACGTCGCCGCCCCCTACGACGGCGCCGTGACGGTGATCGTCGCCGAGGGCGACGCGGTCGAGGTCGGTCAGACCGTCGCCACCATCGAGGCGATGAAGATGGAGGCCTCGATCACCGCTCCGGTCGCCGGGACGGTGGAGCGTCTGGCGGTCCCCTCGACGCGGGCCGTCGAGGGTGGCGACCTGGTGCTGGTGATCGGCGGATGACCAACGCGCCCATCGGCAGCGCTGGTGGCCCCCTCACTGCTGCGTACGACGACACGCTGGCACAGGGGTGACGGCGCATGAGCAAGGATGCTGAGGGTGACTCGACTCCACGACCCGCAGCTTCGCGGCTTCGCCTCTGACAACTATGCGGGTGCGCACCCCGAGATCCTTGCGGCGATCGCCGAGGCCAACGGTGGCCACCAGGTGGCGTACGGCGAGGACGTGTACACCGCCCGGCTCCAGCAGGTCATGAAGGAGCACTTCGGCAGCGCGACCGAGACGTTCCCGGTGTTCAACGGGACCGGCGCCAACGTGACCGCCCTGACCAGCATGCTCCCGCGCTGGGGCGCTGTCATCACGGCGAGGACCGCTCACGTCCACACCGACGAGAACGGCGCTCCTGAGCGGATAAGCGGCCTCAAGCTCCTGACCGTCGACACGCCTGACGGCAAGCTCACTCCGGACCTCATCGACCAGGAGGCATGGGGCTGGGGCGACGAGCATCGGGCCCAACCGCTCGCGGTGAGCATCACCAACACGACGGAGCTCGGCACGCTCTACTCCGTCGACGAGATCGCTGCGATCGCCGACCACGCCCATGCCAAGGGCATGCACCTCCACATGGACGGCGCCCGTATCGGCAACGCCGCTGCAGCGCTCGGGCTCACGTTCGGAGAGTTCACCACCGCGGCGGGCGTCGACGTCGTCAGCTTCGGCGGCACCAAGAACGGTCTCCTCTACGGCGAGGCGATCGTCGTCCTCAACCCGACCGCATCGGAGGGTCTGCTGTTCCTGCGCAAGCTCAACATGCAGCTCTCCTCGAAGATGCGGTTCGTCTCGGCGCAGCTCCTCGCGCTGCTCACAGACGACCTCTACCTGCGCTCGGCGACCCACGCCAACGCGATGGCCACTCGCCTCCGCGACACCCTCGAGCGGCGTGACCTGCCGGGACTCGAGTTCACCCAGGCCACGCAGGCCAATGCCGTGTTCGCCGTCCTACCACCCGGTGTCGCCGACGCGCTTCGCGAACGCTTCCGCTTCTACGACTGGAACGCAGCAACCCGGGAGGTGCGGTGGATGACCGCCTTCGACACGACCGAGGAGGACGTCGATGAGTTCTCGGAAGCCATCACCGCGGCGCTCACCTCGCGGTGACTGACCGGACGGACGCATGGGGAGCCCGACGCGGGTGTCAGCCCATCCCGCCCTTGCCACCCGACCGGCTGGCCGGGACGACGACCGTGGTGGTGCGGAAGCGCTCCTGGCCGTTCGCCGCGGCGAGCAGGTCGATCGTGTACGTGCGGCCCTGCTTGCTGAACCGCTCGGCCCGCAGCCGCAGCGCGCCATCGGTGAGGACGATGTCGTTCGCGATGTCGTCCTCACCGAGCCCGCTGTCCTCCTCCGACGACGTCGCGCCGAGCACCGTGGCCGACCCGTCGACCGGGTCACCGAACTGCGTCACGTCGAAGTCGATCGCGCGCAGCTTGTGGTTCGGCGGCCACAGCATGTCGGGGTCGGCCGTCACGTCGAGACCGCTGTCGAGGTCCAGCCCGATGAGTGTCGGGTCGTGGTCCGAGGCGCGGTACGGCGTCTCCGGGTCGAAGAGCGATGCCTGGTAGTCACCCTTGAACGACGTGTCGTAGTCGACGAGGTCGGGGGTGTCGGAGTTGACGTGCCACTCGGTCGCCCCGGTCACCTGGTCACTCAGCGAGTCGCTGGTGAGCAGGTGGTCGAGGTAGCCGAACTGGCCGTCGAAGACGTAGCTGTAGGCCAGCTCGCCCTGGTTGGCCTTGATCTGGTCGGTGAAGCCCGCCGCCTCGAGGGCCTTGATCGGGTCCTCGTGGTCGTAGGAGTTCAGGTCACCGAACACCAGCCAGTCGTCGTCGGTCGAGCCGGTCGGGTCGGAGTCGATCCACTCGGCCAGTCGCTGCGCCGCGAGCGTGCGGGTCTCGTTGCAGTTGCCCGCGAGCGTCTCTCCCTCGCCGGCGCAGGCGGAGCCTTTCGACTTCAGGTGGTTGACAGCGACCGAGAACACCTCGCCGGTGCCGACCTCCGCGAAGGTCTGCGCGACGGCTGCGCGGTTCTTGTCGGTCGCCTCGCCCTTGGGGTTCACGAAGTCCTGGCTGTCCAGGACGGCGGCGTCGCCGACCGGCCGGACTGCCGACGCGCGATAGATCAGGCCGACCTTGATCGCGTCCGACCCCACCACGCTGTTGTCGCCGGCGCGGACGTAGTCCCACGTGCCGGCGCCCTCGCGATCGTTGAGGCCGGAGGTGATGTCGGCCAGCGGCTCCACCCCGGGCGTGTTCTCGATCTCGTTGAGGCCGATCACGTCGGCACCGAGGCCCTGCAGCTCGTTGAGGAGCTTGGTGCGCTGGCGGCTGCGCTCGTCGGCGCTGTCTGCGCCGCGGCACTCCATGGTGCGGTCGGGGCCGCAGTCGTTGCCGGCGCTGTTGCCGGTCTCGCTGCCGTCGTCGATCGTGACGAAGTAGTTCAGCGCGTTGGCGCCGGACGCCTTGAGGCGCCCGCCGACGTCCTCGGGCTGCGCCGGCGCCTCGCCCTCTTCGTAGGTGCTGTAGCCGGAACCGTCCGGCAGGGGCAGCACCCGGTAGACCCCGAACCCGTAGTAGACCGGCCCCGTCAGACCGGTGACCTGGTCGCCGCCGCGGAACTGGTTCGCCCGCGAGAAGAGCCCACGGTTGACGGGGTGCACCGGCGTCTCGGGGTTCTGGGAGGAGTAGCCGTCATCGATCGTGATCCGGCTGCGCAGGTTGAGGTCCGCGAGCTGCTGCGCCCGGGGGTCCTCGGGGTCGAAGACCGCGGTGGGCGTCATCGGCCGCACCTGGATCTCACCGTCGACCTGCTGCAGGTCGGCGGGCTTGGCCGCGACGACCTCGCCGAAGCGGTCATAGTTGAAGTACTCCGAGATCGTGAGCGTGTCGGGGAAGGTCGCCAGCATGCCCTCGACGGCCTCGAGGTCGGACGGACTGTCGAGCGGGAAGGTGACCTCGGCAGCTGTCGGGAGCTCGTCCGCCGTGCCCGCGGGCTCGATGCTGGGCGATGTGATCTCGGTCAGGCCGTTGAACTCGGCCACCGTGCCCGTCACCCCGACAGTGTCGCCGAGCGCCGGGTTGGCGGCTGGGTCGTCGCTGCCGGTGAAGACGAAGACGCCTTCGGACGTGGCCGCGTCGCCGTCCGCGTCGGCGTCCTCCTCCTGCACGAAGAAGCCGCTGAACGTGCGGGACGGACCGTTCGGGTCGGGAGCCCCGACCACGACGCCCTCGACGACGACCCGCTGGCCCGCGTACGGCGACGCGTCGCCGCTGCCCTGCACCTCGTGGATCTTCAGCTCGGTCGCCGGGTCTGGGTCGCCGCCGCCGGTCCCGTTGAGCGTGCCGAACGAGCTGGCGGCCGGGCCGGTCCAGGTGCCGTCGAGCTTCTGCAGGGACTGCCCGACGGGGGTGCCAGAAGACTCGGAGACACCGAGGTCGATGGACGTCTTCCCGGCGGCGGGGCCGCCGACGGCGGTGAAGGTGCCCTCGTAGGACAGGAACTCCACGACCGAGCCGTCGGGTCGCACCAGGGCGAGTCCGTCGGGGGAACCGTTCTGCAGGCCCGGCGCGTCGAAGGCGACCGCGCCGGAGCCAGCACCTTCGTCGTCGACGCTGCCCGACAGGTCGATGGTGCCGTAGGTGCCACCGCCGTTGCCGTTGTAGAGGACGACGGACCAGTCGCTCAGATCGGTGCCCGCCGGGCCGGCGACCTCGACGGCCTCCCCGGTGTCGGTACCGTCGTTGTCGTAGTGGAGCTCGGTGAGCTCGACGTCAGCCGTGCCGCCACCGCCGCCACCACTGGTGCAGTCGTCGCCGGTGACGCCGCCGGGCTGGCCCTGCGTCGCGGGAGCCGGGCCGCCCCACGTCATGTCGCCGTACGTGCAGCCCGTGCCACTCAGGGCCAGCGAGCTGCCCACGGGCGTCGCGCTGGTCTCCACGACCCCGATGTCCGTCGAGGTCTGGCCGTCGGCGGGTCCGCCGACCGCGGTGAAGCTGCCCTCGTAGGAGAGGAACTGCTCGACCCCGTCGGGGCCGACGAGGGCCACGCCGTCGGGGGAGCCGTTCTGGATGCCGTTGCTCGGGTAGGCGACGGCGGCGAAGCCGAGCCCTCCGGACTGGTCGGTCGCGGTGCCCGTCAGTAGGTCAGTTTCGTAGACCTCTCCGTTGGATCCGTTGTAGAGCACGACGGACCACTGCGAGAGGTCGGTGCCGGCCGGCGCCGCGACCTCGACGAACTCACCCGAGTCTGCGCCGACGTTGTCGTAGTGGATCTCGCTGATGAAGACGGTGCTTTCCGCCGACGCGACGGCCGAGGCCGGGGCGATGGTCAGGGCGGTCGTCGACGTGGCAACCAGCGCGAGGCCGCCGAGGAGGACGCCGGCACGGCGGCGTGAGAACGCATCATGGCGCATGGGGAGGTTCCTTTCCCGGTCGAGGAACGGGGGCGGCTCGCGCCCTCGTTCGTGGACGTGAACGCTCGACGAGCGCGGGCCGAACTCCACTGCTTGGCACGCTAGCCTGTCGGCAGCGGGGGCTGTCCAGAGCCAGCGAGCCACAATTCGGGGCAATCGCGATGAGCATGCGCCCGGCTCGCGGCCCGTCGAGGCCGTCGCGGCCCGTCGAGGCCGTCGGGGGCAACACACCACTCAGCTTCGGCGAGGTCGGTTCGTCCGCGCGGTGGCTGGTGCGCTGCGTGGATCCTCCGGCCAGGCGTGCTTGGGATAACGCCCGCGCAGGTCAGCACGCACGCCCGGGTAGCCGTTGTCCCAGAAGGACTCCAGGTCTGCGGTGACGGCGGCCGGGCGTCGCGCCGGGGAGAGCAGGTGCAGCAGGAGCGGGACCCTGCCGTCGGCCAGGGCCGGTGCTGCGGTCCAACCGAAGACCTCTTGCAGTCGCACGGCGAGCACCGGCTGGTCCTGGGAGTAGTCGATCCGCACGCTCGACCCGCTGGGCACCTCCACGCGCTCAGGGGCCAGGTCATCGAGCCTGCCCGCCTCCGGCCACGGCACCATCGCTCGCAGGGCGGCAGTCACGTCGATACGACGAAGGTCCTGGGCCGAGCGGACCCGCGCCAACTGCTGCCCGAGCCAGGAGTCGAGGTTCTGCGTCAGTGCTGCGTCGCCTACGTCGGGCCACGGGTCACCGAGCGCGCGGTGGAGGAAGTCGAGGCGGGCGCGCAACGCCGTGGCCGCCTCCGTCCAGGCGAGGAGAGCGATCCCCTCGCTCGCGACCGCCTCTCGGATCGCGTCGCTCACGGCCTGCGCGGGTGGATCGTTGAGCGGGGTCGAGCTGAGCTCGATCGCGCCCAACAACGTCCGTCGGCGAGCCAGCACCCGTCCACCGGTCCAGGTGACCTCATCCACCTCGGTCCACAGCGATCCCGCTGCCTCCAGCGCGAGGTCCTCGGTGAGGGGGGCCGCCGCGCGGATCCGGGCCTCACGTTGCCCGGGCCGTCGCTCCGCGTCGCCGACCGCGAGCCACTCCAGTCCGGCCAGCGGCCCCGGGTCGCGCGAGTCGAGCGCCGCGCCGGTTCCGGACGCCATCAGGTAGCTCGACGTATCGGAGCGCTTGCGTGCAATCCGGTCCGGATGTGCCAGGGCCACAACCAGACCCACCGCCACGTCATCGGTGAGTGCTCGGGCGTGGCCAGACGCCCCTCTCGGGTCGCCGGCGGTGCCCTGCTTCCCAACGACCTCCTCCAGCCGGCTGACCTGGCGGCGCCACGATCCTGCCCGCTGGTCAGCGCGCAGCGACCGGAGCGAAGCAACGAGGTCCCCGCCGGGAGCGCGTACGTCCTCGCTCAGCATCGCGACCACCTCTGAGGCCCGCTTGGCCCCGACGAGACCAGCCCCGTCGATCAGGGCACGTGCCAGCCTGGGATCGGCCGGCACGCTGGCGATCACCCGGCCCCGCGAGGTGGCTCTCCCGTCCTCGGTCATCGCCCCCAGACCCACCAGCACCTCCTTGGCCGCCGACAGTGCGTGGGCCGGCGGCTGGTCGAGCAGCGCCATGTCGTGGACGTCGTGGCTGCCCCAGCAGGCCACCTCCAGGGCGAAGGCCGTCAGATCGGCGGTGGCGATCTCGGGCTCCGGGTGAGCGGCCAGGTGCGCGTGCTCCGCCTCGGACCAACAACGCAGCACGGTCCCCGGACCCAGCCGTCCGGCCCGTCCCGCCCGCTGCTCGGCCGCTGCCCGGCTCACCGCGACCGTGACCAGAGAAGCCAGTCCGCGACGGTGATCGGTGCGCGGCTCGCGCGAGAATCCGGCATCCACCACGACGCGTACCCCGGGCACCGTCAGCGACGACTCGGCGACCGCGGTCGAGACGATCACACGTCGACGCGGGCCCTCGCTGAGCGCTCGATCCTGCTCGGCGCCCGACAAGCGTCCGTGCAGGGCGTGCACGGCCGCGTCCACGCCGGCAAGGCGACGTACGGTCGCCTCGACCTCCGCGACACCCGGCACGAAGACCAGGACGTCCCCCTCGTGCGCGACCAGCGCACGACGTACGGTCGCTGCGACATGGTCGTGAAACGCCGGGGTGATCCCCCGGTCGTCGGTGCGGCGCACCCCCGCAGGCAGCGGGCACCAGACCGCGAGGACTGGGTGCAGGGCACCCGGGACGCGGATCACCGGAGCGCCGCCTCCGAGCAGGGCGGCCGTCCGTTCGGCCTCGATGGTGGCCGACATCGCCACCAGGGACAGGTCCTCACGCAGGTTGGCCCGGACGTCGATGAGCAGCGCCAAGGTCAGGTCGGCGTCGAGGTGGCGCTCGTGCACTTCATCGAGTACGACGGCCCCGACGCCGACCAGCTCGGGATCGTGCTGGATCCGCCGGAGCAGCAGACCGGTCGTGACGATCTCGACACGTGTACGTCGACTGCTGCGTCGGTCTCCGCGTACGGAGTATCCGACCGTCTCGCCAACCGGTTCGCCCAGCAGATGCGCCAGCCGTCGGGCAGCAGCGCGGGCTGCGATGCGGCTGGGCTGAGTGACGACGACCCGACCGGCGACGACCTCGGCGACCGCGGGTGGGACCAAGGTCGTCTTGCCGGTGCCCGGCGGTGCGTGGACCACCGCGACTCCGCGAGTGCGAAGTGCGTCGCCGAGAGCGGCCAGACCCGCGGTGACCGGGAGGTCGGGCGGCGCGGCGAGCAGGTTGCGCAGCGGGTCGGACACTCTTGCAGTGAACTGAGATCCGAGAAGGCTGAATCTCTTTCCGCACGATCAGAACGGGTAGCTCGCCGGCTCCCCACGCATCGTGATCCAGCGGGTCTCGGTGAACGCCTCGATGTTCGCGGCCGCGCCGCCGAGCCGGCCGAGCCCGGATGCGCCGACGCCGCCGAAGGGGACGTTCGCCTCGTCGTTGACCGTCTGGTCGTTGATGTGCACGATGCCGGTCGGGATCTGCTCGGCGAGCGCCAGTCCGCGCATCACGTCGCGGGTGACGATGCCGAGCGACAGCCCGTAGTCGCTCTCCGAGGCCAGCCGCACCGCTTCCTCGGCCGAGGAGACCCTGGTGACCGGAGCGACCGGGCCGAAGACCTCCTCGGTGAAGACGGGCGAGGTCGAGCGGGACCTCGGCCAGCACGGTCGGCCGGTAGAAGAGCCGGTCGTACTCCCCACCCGCGGCCAGGCGCGCGCCCTGGTCGACGCTCGCGGTGACCAGGCCGTGGATCTTGTCCCGCGACCCCTCGTCGATGACCGGACCGAGCGCGACCTGCTCGGTGGCCGGGTCGCCGACCGGCAGGTGGCCGGCCTTGGCGGCGAGCTGGTCGACGAAGTCGTCGTAGATCCCGTCGGCGACGAAGTAGCGGCCGGTGGTCATGCAGATCTGGCCCTGGTTGAGGAACGACGCCCAGCCGGTCAGTCCGACCGCCTTCTCGACGTCCGCGTCGTCGAGGATCAGCAGCGCGGAGTTGCCGCCCAGCTCGAGGTGGGCCCGCTTGAGGTGTCGGCCTGCGAGCTCGCCGATCGACCGGCCGACCGCTGTCGAGCCGGTGAACGAGATCACGCGGACGTGCGGGTCGGTCACCATCGCCTCACCGACGTCCTTGCCACCGGGCAGCATCTGCAGGACGCCGGCCGGCAGCCCGGCCTCCTCGAAGATGCGCGCCATCACCGTGCCGCCGGTGACGGCCGTGCGCGGGTCGGGCTTCAGGAGCACGGCGTTGCCGAGCGCGAGCGCCGGGGCCACCGACCTGATGCCGAGGATGATCGGGACGTTGAACGGCGAGATGACAGCGACCACACCGGCCGGCAGCTGGCGGGCCATGGAGAGCCGGGGCTGCTCACTGGGGAGCACCTGGCCGATCGGCTGTCCCGGCAACGACGCGGCCTGGTAGCACTCCTCGGCCGCGACGTGCATCGCGAAGTCGGCCATCGGCGGGATCGCGCCGACCTCGCGCACGTTCCAGTCGCGGATCTCGTCGGCGTGCTCGGCCCACAGGTCTCCGGCTCTGCGGAGCACGGCGGCTCGCGCGGTGTGCGGGAGCGCCGCCCACTCCTTCTGCGCCTCCGCCGCGGAGGCGGCGGCTTCGGCCACGTCCTCGGCGTCCGCCTGGCCCATCGTGCCGAGCTCGTCCCCGGTGGCCGGCTCCACGACGGCGTAGGTGCCGCCGCGTCCGTCGGTCCATGCGCCGCCCTTGAAGACCTTGCCCTCCCACGCGACGCCGTCCAGTAGTGCCATGACCTACCCCCACACTTCCTCGGCGGTCTCGACGACCAGCCGTAGCTTGGCCCGTTCCTGCTCCTCGCTCAGCTCGTTGCCCTCCACGGTGGAGGAGAAGCCGCACTGGGGCGAGAGGCAGAGCTGCTCGAGCGGCACGTACTTCGACGCCTCGTCGATGCGGCGCTTCAGCTCGTCCTTGTCCTCGAGCTCGCCGGTCTTGGTGGTGACCAGGCCGAGCACGACCTGCTTGCCCTCGGGGACGAACCGCAGCGGCTCGAAGCCGCCGGACCGCTCGTCGTCGTACTCGAGGAAGAAGCCGTCGACGTCGAGCTGCGAGAAGAGCACCTCGGCCACGAAGTCGTAGCCACCCTCGGCCGCCCACGACGAGCGGAAGTTGCCGCGGCACATGTGCGTGGTGACCCGCATGCCCTCCGGGCGGCCGGCGATCGCGGCGTTGACGTTCGCGACGTACTGCTCGTGCAGGTGCTCGGGGTCCCCGCCCTGGGCCGCGACCATCGCGCGCTGCTCGGGGTCGTTGAGGTAGGCGAGGCTGGTGTCGTCGAGCTGGAGGTAGGTGCAGCCGAGCTCGCCGAGGCGGCGGACCTCGTCGGCGTACGCCGCGGTGAGGTCCGCCCAGAACGGCTCGAGGTCGGGGTAGACCGACTCGTCGATCGCCGCCCGACCGCCGCGGTAGTGGACCATGTTCGGCGAGGGGATGGTCAGCTTCGGCGACCTGGTCGCCGGTCGTCAGTCCCGACAGGTACTCGAAGGCGTCCCCGAAGATCGTGTGCCCGAGCCCGCACCCGGTCGTGGACGCTCAGTGCCGCGGTCTCGAAGTCGAGGTCACCGGCCTTGTTGTGGAAGTGCACCGCCAGCTTCTGGTCGGTCGGGTCGACGCCCTCGAGCTGGTAGATGAAGTCCATGTGCCACGACGTACGCCGGAACTCGCCGTCGGTCGCGGTGCGCACGCCCGCGTCGCGCTGGAGGGCGACCGCGTCGCGGATCGCCGTGTCCTCGGCCTCCCGCAACCCGGCGTCGTCGAGATCGCCGGCCCGGTGCCGGGCCCGCGCGTCGAGCAGCGTCCGGCGGTCGCAGCAGGCTGCCGACGTGGTCGGCACGGAACGGCGGGAGCGTGCGCGCTGCCATGTCTCGGAGCGTACTCGGCGCGCGTGTCGTCGCCTAGCGCGCCCTGTTCCGCTCAGCGAAAGGTCGCACTCGATGCCGAAGCAGACGCTGTCATGAGGCCTCGAGCTGATTACGCGTCGGGCCCAGTACTGGAGGGACCCGCCTCGACCATCGTGGCGAGCGCGTGCGCGAGCTCCTCTTCGACGAGGGCGTCGTAGCCGGCGCGATAGAGGTCAGCCCAATCCGCCTGCGGCAGCCGGGCGCGGGCCCCGTCGATCGCACCGGCGATCTCGTCCTGTTGCACGCTGGACCGCGGCAGACCACTGTTGTCGTGCCACCCGTCAGCGGACCCGATCAGGCGCGCGGCGATCCGATCGTGGCCGAGTTCGGCGAGGACGGCCGCGTAGTCCTCGCCGAGGGTCGCTGCGTTCTGGGCATCGTGGTAGGCCAACGCAACCGGGATGACCTGCCGCATGATCAGGTCTGCCTCGTCGGCCCGGCCCAGCATGCGCAGAGTGCATGCGAGGTTGTGGCGCGAGTCCGACACGGCCACGATGTCGCCCATCTCCTGGGCGACCGCGACCGCCTCGCTCTCGAGCTCCAACGAGCGCTCCAGGTTCCCGTCGGTCGCCTCGTACCCACCCAGCTCGGTCAGCGCGACCCTGATGGGCGCGCGGTCTCCGATCTCGCGGACGATCTCGATAACTTCCTCGAACAAGACCCGCGCCGCCGAAGCGTTCCCGCGTTCCCGCTCGACGGCAGCCAACGTGCGCATGGGGTAGGGAAGCTCGGCACGCTCCCCGAGCCGGCGCAGCATGGCGACGCTGTCGATTGCGAGACGAGTGCGGAGCTCCGATTCCTTGGCGCTGAACCGGAGGCAGTTGGCAAGAACCGCCATGCAGGTGGCGAGATCGCGGCTGTCCGGTGCTCCGAGGTCGACCGCCATGGACAGCCACCGCTCGGAATCTGGAAGCCGCGCGGCCTTTTGGTTCCAGTAGCTGCCGATCCGAGACGCGATCTCCACTCCGACGGCCGCATGCTCGGGTCGCGCGTTCAGGGACCAGTCGAGGGCCGCGCAGATGTTGGCGTGCTCGGTGTCGAGGGTCGCCCGGGCCGAGGCGTAGTGCGCCGTCGGCAGCCTGTCGCACGCCTGACGCACCACCCCGAGGTAGTGGCGAGCGTGCCGGGCGCGCGTGACGTCATCAGGATCGGTGACATCGAGCCGACTTTGAGCAAAGGCCCGTACCGTCTCCAGCAACGCCACCCTGGGTTCCCCGTCCGCGCCGTCGGTGACCGTGGCCAGACTCGCGTCGACGATGTCGACCGCGAGGTCGAGCGGATCGTGGCCTCCCGCCTCGGTGGTGTTGCACACGGCGTCGACGGCGGCGAGGTCGGCCCCGTCGGCGAAGACGCCCAACCGGACGAAGAAGTCCTGGTGCGCGGGGTCCAACAGCCGGTACGACCAGTCGATCGTGGAGCGCAGGCTGCGATGCCGCTCGGGCCGGGCTGCTTCAGCCGCGCTCAGGTCCAGCGCCGTCGCTAGGCGGCGCAGGATTGCCTGCGGGCTGAGCAGCTTCGACCGGGCGGCGGCGAGCTCGATGGCCAGCGGCAAGCCGTCGAGCGCTCGACAGATCGCGACAACGGCCGGTCCGGACTCGGCCGTCAGCATGAAGTCGGGCCGGACCCGGCGCGCGTGGCGGACGAAGAGCCGTACGGCGGGCGACTCGTCGACGGCACGGACGCTGAGGTCTGCCGGAAGTGGCAGCGGGGGCACCGGGAACTCGTGCTCCCCGACCACATGCAGCGGTCGCCGCGACGTGGCGATGACACAGGCCCGGGTCGCGGAGGCGAGCAGGCGGGTCGCGACCATGTCGGCGTTGCCCAGCTGCTCGAGGTTGTCCAGCACGAGGACGGCCCGTCTGTCGGCCAGGAACTCGCTGACCGCCTCGGCACCATCGCCGTCCGTGGAAACCGCGAGGGTTGACGCGATGGCTGCCACATCCCGGTCTCCTCCGTCACGGAGGCCAGCGGCACGAAGTAGGCGCCGTCCGGGAAGTCGGGCACCAGCGTACGGGCGAGCTCCGCCGCCAACGTGGTCTTGCCGGCGCCTCCCGCGCCGGTCAGGGTGACGAGTCTCTCGCCCGTGGCGACCAGTGCCCGCAACGACTCGAGCCCCTGGTCGCGGCCCAACAGCGGGGCGTCCTCGAGCGGCAACGTGCTCGAGGCGCCCAGCGAGCGCAGGGGTGGGAAGTCGTGGTTGAGCCCCTCGACGTCGAGCTGGTAGATGTGCTCCGGCCGGGGCAGGTCCTTCAAACGGTGGGTGCCGAGGTCACGCAGGGCCGATCCGGTAGGAAGGGCCGATCCGACCAGCGCCGCCGTAGCGGCGGACATCGTCACCTGCCCGCCGTGGGCAGCGGCCGCGATCCTGGCTGCTCGGTGGACGTCCATCCCGACGTACGCCCCGTCGTGCGGGATCGGTGACCCGGTGTGCATCCCCATCCGCACCCGAACGCGCTCTCCGGCCGGCCAGGAGAACTCGGCCAAGCGGCGTTGACCGGCAGCGACCGCGCCGACGGCTCGCTCAGCGACCGGAAAGACCACGTAGAAGCTGTCACCCTCGGTGCCGAGCTCGGTCCCACCGAAGGCAGTCCAGGTCTCGCGCAGGATGTGCCGCTGGGCGTCCAACGCGTCGAGGTACTGGTCGCCGAGCCGGGACAGGAGGCGGGTCGAGCCCTCCATGTCTGAGAACAGCAGCGTCACGGTCCCCTCCGGGATCGTGGCGGTCGGCACCATTGCCTCATGATCGACCGATCTCGGTGGGCGCACCAGTCTCGTCCTCGCAGCGATCGAAGGTCCTCGCGCGCCTCCGTGCGTCGGTACGCCGGAGTCTCCGTGGCGCGGCAGGGCAGTCAGTTCTCTGGCGTCGAGTCGGAAGATCCAGTCAGCCCCAACCCCGCCTGGCGCGCGATCAACGCGGCTTGGGTGCGGTCGGCGACCTGGAGCTTGGTCAGGATGTTC
Organism: uncultured Actinomycetota bacterium; assembly: GCA_963721925.1. Taxonomy (GTDB): domain Bacteria; phylum Actinomycetota; class Actinomycetes; order Propionibacteriales; family Nocardioidaceae; genus Nocardioides. The sequence goes on from CAVRLH010000006.1 coordinate 188,293, forward strand.
GAGACGTGGTTGCTCACGGTCTTCGCCGTGACGTCGAGGCGGCGCGCGATCGCCGCGGTGGGTGTCCCGGAGGCGAGGAGGTCGAGGATCTCGAGCTCGCGCGCCGTGAGGTCCGGGAAGTGGGCGGCAGCCGGCTCGGCTGCCGGTGACGTCAGCTGGCTCAGCACGCGGACGGCGATGCCCGGTCCGAAGATCACCTCGCCCGCGGCGATGGCACGGACCGCTCGGGCGATCTCCTCCTGCTCGGCGCCCTTGAGCAGGTAGCCACGGGCGCCGGCCCGCATCGCCGCGAAGAGCGAGTCGTCGTCGTCGTACATCGTCAGCACGCAGACCCGCACGGACGGCGCCACGCGCGCCAGCTCGCGGATGGCCGTGAAGCCGTCGGTGCCGGGCATCTGCAGGTCCATCAGCGCGACGTCCGGGCGGTGCAGCACCGCTTCGCGCACGGCCTCCTGACCATCGGCGGCGACCGCCACGACGTCGAACCCACCGAGCGAGGTCAGGACGCCGACCAGGCCGGAACGGACGACCGGATGGTCGTCGGCGACGAGCACGCGGATCACGCCAGCGCCATCGGCAGACACACCCGCACCTCGCCTCCACGCGCGCCGGAGCCGACCTCGCAGCTGCCGCCCAGCTCGGCGACCCGCTCCCGCATCCCGGCGATCCCGACGCCCGGACGCCAGTCGGCCGTGCGGCCGCCGTCGTCGAGCACGTCGCAGTGCAGGCCGGCCTCGTCGGCGCCGAGCCGCACCACGACCGAGGTCGCACGTGAGTGCCGGACGACGTTGGTGAGCGCCTCGGTGGCGATCCGGTAGACCGCCTGCTCGACGGCGGGTGGCAGCGGCGCCAGCTCGTCCGCCTCGACCACGGTGCGGAGCGCAGCGCCGTCGGACCGCCGGTTGACCAGGTCCGCGCGGATGCGCAACGCCTCCACGAGCCCGAGCGAGTCCAGGGCGGGTGAGCCCAGGTTGTCGACGATCCGGCGTACCTCCTGGATCGCGGACCTGCGTGTCGGAGCGCACCGCTGAGAGCTTCTCCTGGAGCGCGGCGTCCGGTCACGCGGCCGGCGAGGTTGGCGGCGGTGTCGGCCGACAGCGCCACCCCGGTCAGCAGCGGTCCGAGCCCGTCGTGCAGCTCGCGTCGGAGCCGGCGACGCTCCTCCTCACGCGCGACGACGAGCCGCTCCCGGGAGAGCTGCAGCTGCTCGAGCAGGGTGGTGGCGTGCACCGCGGTGGACAGCGGTCCGGAGAGCAGGCCGAGCAGGCGCTCATCGGCCGGGTCGAGCCGGGTCTCGCCCCTGCGGAGGCCGACGACCAGCGTGCCTCCCTCGAGGGGCAGGTCGGCCGACGGGCCGTCCAGCACGCCACCGGTCGCCAGCGGCTTCCCGTCGACCACGACGCCCACGTAGGGCAGGCGCAGCGCCATCCTGATCTCGTCGAGCGTCTCGGGCAGGCCGGCCCCGAGCGAGCGGCCGACGCGGGACGCCACCTTGAGCGGGTCGCCGCGCTCGCCGTAGAGCAGCTGGTCGACCGCAGTCTGCAGCCGCGAGCGCAGTGGCAGGGCGAGCAGGGCGACCAGCAGCGCGGACGCGACGCCGGAGAGCACGACCACCAGGCCGGCGTACGCCGCGAGGACGAGTCCGGAGAGCAACGCATAGGTGAGGCCGCGGGCCACCACCAGCCGGATGTCGAGCAGCTGGTGACGCAGCACCGCGGCGGCGACCGCTGCCGGCAGCAGCGGAATGGTGAAGAGCACGATGATCGGAGTGCCGGCGACCAGCGCCCACGGCGTGACGGCGACGATGATGACGGCGGCGGCGGCCACCAGCCAGAGCAGCTGCCGGCGCACCACCTCAGAGCCCGCGCGGTACCGGACCACCAGGCACGCCACGCCGACCAGCACCGACAACACCCAGCGGACCTCGCTCACCGTCCACAGCCAGGCCAGGGAGTCGTACGCTGCCCTCGCTCAGGGTCAGGTACGCCGTCGGGCAGGCCCGGGTGGGTGCTCCGGGCCGAGCCCGACCTCGAGCACGAACAGCGGCGCGGTGACCGCGACGGCGATCGCGACGGGTCGCCAGCGTCGGGACGCGAGACGGCCATCGGGCAGCAGCAGCAGCGAGATCGGGATCAGGGCGATGTTGATCGGCCACGCCCACTGGAACACGGTGGCGACGAGCCGGACCACCCATGCGGCCGGCACCGCGGTCGTCGAGCAGCTCGGCCAGCGGCGCGGCCAGCGCCGAGGCCGCCTGACAAGCGCCGCCGACGGCGTACATCCACCCGAGAGCCGACGACGGCCGATGCCACGCGATCAGCGCGCCACACAGCCCGAAGCTGACGCCGATGAGGATGTTGCTGACGACGAACGCCTCGAGCGCGTCGGCGAAGGTCCAGCCGACCGCCCGCACGCACACGACCGCGCCGGCCGCGGCGAGAACCGCCGCCGAGGCCCAGCGCACCGGCGAGCAACCTGCTGCGCATCGGACACCTCCTGCGGCCTCGGCCGAAGATACCGCCGCGCACCGGGGCGCCGTCCGGGAAATCTTCCCGACCGACCCGGGGATCTCCTCGACCGGTCGGGAACCATCCTCTGCTCCTCGGGCCTTGCCCGCCGGACTGTTGCTGGCTACCAGCCACCTCTCGAAGGGATCCGCACCATGACGAACACCTCTGGCACCACCGGCCGCCGCATCGGGCTCGTGATCCTCGGACTCTTGTCGCTCGGCGACATCGCCACGCTCGCGCCTCACGGACGGCGAGACACCGCCGTACGCCGTCGCGGCGGTCGCGGCTGTGCTCGGCCTCGTCGTCGCTCGTGCTCGTCGTCCAGGCCTACCGCGACCCGGGCAAACCGCTTCGCCTCCTGATCGGGCTCCGCGTCCTCTCCGCGGTCACCGCACTGCCCGCGTTCTTCGTCTCCGACGTGCCGGCTGGGGCACAGGCAGCCGCAGCAGGCGTCGTCGTCCTCACCGCCGTGGGCGTCCTGCTCACCGCCGGCCGTCGCACGGTGGCGGTGGCGTGATGACCGAGACGCTTGCGCCCTCCCGCGCCCGCTCGATCCCAATGACCACCTGGGGCGTGGCCCTGTTGCTGCCCGTCGGACCGGCAGCGATCGCCGTACTCCGGCTGATCCTCCCGTACTACACGGACAAGCGACTCGGCCGGCATGGTCGCCGCTGTCGACGCGGACCCGGGACGCCAGAGCGCGGTGCTCTGGCTGACGTACGTCGGCATCCTCACGCTCGTGCCCGGACTCTTCGCCGCTGCCCGGATCTGCACGGACGCGGCCCCGCGACTGACGACCTGGGCACTCGGGCTCGCGGTGCCGGGCTACCTGTCGCTCGGCATGCTCGTCGGATCGGACCACCTGCTCTGGAGCGTGTCGGACGCCGGCCTGTCCGGGGCCGACGCCGTCGCGGTGGTCGACGCCGGCCACCCATCGATCGATGTCGCGATCGGTGTCTTCGTCCTGGGTCACGTGGTCGGCACGGTGCTCCTCGGCCTGGCGCTGCTGCGGTCCGGCCGCATCCCGGTGTGGGCGGGATGGGCGATCGCCGTCTCACAGCCGCTGCACTTCGTCGCCACGGTGATCCTCGGCAGTCCGCAGGTCGACTTCGTGGCCTGGAGCCTGACTGCCGTGGGGATGGCGTTCGTTGCTCGCGAGGTGCTGAAGGACCGTTGAGCGCGCCAGCGTCAACGCCCCCCAGGCAGGCTCTAGATCCGATCCGGAACCACGTCGACGGTGAGGATGCCGGTACCAGCGTCCAGCGGAATCCGCCGACGCGAGTCACCACCCGGGTAACCCCCCACATGTGCATGACACGCCCGCTCGACGATGCTGACGAGGCGCTGGCCGGGCTCGACGCCGAGCTCGGTGTCGAGCAGGTGGCGGTAGGTGCGGAAGCAGCGGAGCACCTCGACGACGTTGCCCTCGGCGAGGTGGGCCTCGGCGAGGACGAGCTGGGCGCTCTCGCGCAGGGGTTCGAGACTGACGGCGGTGACGGCGACCTCGACGGCCTCGCCCAGGCGGCCGCACTCGCGGAGGCGGCGGCTGAGGGCTTCGAGGGCGTGGAGCAACCGCTGACGCAGTCGCTCGCGGGCGAAGATGACCCAGTCGTCGTACCAGCCCGGGAGCAGGTCGATGGCCTCGAGGGCATGGGGCGTGATGCGGAGCTCGGTCGAGGCGGCGGTGCCGTCGATCAGCCGGTTGCTCCACTCCGACAGCAGGTCGACGTCGACCTCGGTGCCGGGGCGGAGGCCGAGGGTGACCTTGTCGGCCTCGAGCACGTCGATGCCGGCCCCCTTCAGGCGCCACAGCGCGGAGCGCAGGTTGCCGGACGCGCGCTCGTCGTCGCCGTCGGGCCACAGGGTGCCGGCGGCGTGCCGTCGGTCGACGCGGCCGCCGTGCAACGCGACGAACACCAGGAGTCGCTTGCTGCCCTCGGGGACGTTGAGCGTCCGTTCGGGGCAGAGCACGTAGGGGCCGCCCAGGAGGCAGAGCCGGTGGGTCAGGCCCAGGCCGCGGTCAGGTCCGGCGACCCTCAACGACTGAACCGACATGATTGACACCCCGAATGCTCCCTCCGCATGCCTCCCATGCATGCGGCGCGTATCCCAGTGAACGAATGCTGCGTCACTAGTGCGTCACCCTAAGGAGAATCGAGCTCGTCGGGGTGATACGTACTCGCATCCTGATCCAGGTCGTCGAGCACGTCCACCTCCTCGAGGAACTTCCGGACGAGGTCGAGGGTGCTGGGGATGTCGAGAGCATGGCCGTAGAGATGCGTCAGTGTCCGCCGTTCGATGTCGGTGTTGCCGGTGACGGAGAACAACAGGCCGGAACCCTGGGGTTCGACGCGCACCACACAGACGGCCGTACGTCGGATGGCCTGGACAGAAGAGCCCTTCACGGAGCGGTCACCCCAATCCGGACCCGACGAGGACGACGATGGCCTCGACCGGACCGACGGTGCTCACCGTGTCGATCGACTCCGACTCCTGTTCGGTGCACTGCAGGCCGAGCATGAGGGCCCGGCCCACGCCGAGCGGACGGCGGACGTCGTCGGTGACGACGGCCACGAGCCTGAGCTCCCGGGCCCCGGCGTACTCCGCCAGGCGACGCGACAGGTCGGCGTACTCCGACTGCTCGGGGAGCGCCCAGGTGCGCACGGGGTACTGCAGCTCGACCGGGTCGCCCACCAGGTCCGGGTGCTCGCCGCGAGGCGCCTCGAGGTACCTGACCCACCTGAAGTAGGGCCCCTCCTCGATCTCCGAGTCCAGGACGTACACCTGCACGGGCTCGGTCTGCGCCGTGCCGGCCGCCGCCCCGCAGTCGATCTGCTCGCGCCGGGCGAACGCGACCCAGTCGGCCTTGGCGTCCTCCACCCAGAGCACGTCGACCACGGCGTCGTTGGCCTTGGCGGCCAGGCTGATCCGCTCGCGGTGCTGGGCTCGGGCGATGAACCCGCCGACGTCGCCGATCCGTCCGGAGCAGGCTCGTACGTCGGCCGCGCCGCCCAGCAGCTCCCGCACGGCCGCGGCCGCACCCTCGCGACTGGTGACACCGAACCCCGGCAGGAAGCCGGCCGGCGGCAGCTCGCCGATGCCCAGGGACCGCAGCGGCACCAGGCCGGCGCCCGCGACGCGGGCACCCAGCTCACCCTGGCGGACCTCCTGCAGCAGCTCGCCGATCCGATTCATCGTGATCTTGCGGTTGGACTGCATGATGCGGCCCGAGATGTCCTCGATCCGGCCGATCAGGCTCTCGGTGGCCGACGCGCGCGAGACCGGAGAGCCGGCGCCGTAGAGCTCCCCGAGCTGGTCCAGGAACTGCAGCATCTGCGCCACGAAGACGGGCCACGGCCGCATGCCGAGCTGCCACTCCCAGCCCACCCGGGACGGGGTGACGTCGCGGGCCCGGCGGACCGACCAGGTGTCGAGCACCCAGCCGTCGTCGCCCGGGAGCAGCACGCCGATGGGTACCTCGTCGGACAGGGATGCGGGCGCGGCGAACGGAGCCCACGACCGATCCAGTACGCCGTCTCCCCCGCGCTCCGGCCACGCGTCCGCCCCGGTGCCCTCCAGCGCGAAGAGCCTGCTCGCCAACCAGCTGCGCCGGTCCTCCGACGACTCGCCGACGAGCCCGCCCTCGACGAGGTCGGTCCTGCCCACGACGACTCCCTCGGCCTGGTAGGGCCGGCCGGACCCGCCGCCCGAGCACGGGTCCTCGCAGAGCACGCCCTGGACCGCTTCCTGCCCGAACGGCCACGTCTTCCGCGCGACCCAGATGACGGCGTACTGGTTGGCCGAGAGCTGCACCTGCGTGAGGTCCAGCGTCATCTCCCCGTCGGCCCGCAGGGGGCGTCCGACGGCGTCGACCGCGAGCCCCGGCGCGACGTGCAGCTCGTTGCCCTCGATGCTCAGGCCGTAGCCCCAGACCACGCCCGGTCCGCCGGCGGCGCCGAGCGCGGTGACCAGCTCGCGGGCGTAGTCCTGCATCCGCGTCAGGTGCTCGGACCGCAGGAACAGCCCGTCGAAGGCGTTCACCCGGTCGATGCGCCCACCCGACGTGCGGTCGGTGCCGTCCGACGTGCCGTCGGACGTGCTCGTGGTGGCCGTCAGCGGCGCACTCATGACTCATCACTCCTCGTGCTCGAGTAGGCGGGGCTCGATGGGAGCCGTTCTGTGATCACGGCGTCGTGGCCGTCGTCCGTCGTCCCCGGCGGACCGCCGACGACGCCCGCGAACGGGACGCGCGGGTCCTCGCCGAACAGCGACGTGCGGCCCGTGCCCCGGACGACGATCCGCACCGTGGCGAACCGCGGCGGCCCGTCGAGGAAGACATGCACGGTGCGCCGGTCGGAGCTGAGGTGGATCTTCTTGACCTTCTTCTTGGACCATCCGCGGCCGTCGTCGTCCAGCGAGCTGACCTCGACGCCGTCCTCCTGGGAGCCCTCGGCGATCGGCCGGGTGACCGAGAACATCAGCTGGCTGTTGCCGTCGAGCCACGTCACGGAGTCCCGGATCAGCCGCGGGCCGCCCGCGTCGCACTCGGCGTCGGTGAGCAGCCCGGGCGCGAGGCCACAGGTCAGCTCCCCGATCAGCTTCGTCGGCAGCAGCACGGGGCGGATCCACGGGTCGACCGACACCGAGACGACCGTGGCGCAGCCGCCCTTGGCCCGGATCTCGATCCGCGCCTCGCCGAGCAGTACGCCGGCCTCCTCCTCCGGCAGCGGCGCGAGCGGTGGGCAGTCGTCACCCTCCTCGCGCAGCGGCCCCAGCTCGACCTCGTCCATGGCGGCGAGCCGCCGGAAGTGGCGGAGCAGCTCCTCGACGCGCTCCTGGCCGGAGCAGTCTCCGATCTCCTCGCGGGCGGTCCTCACGTCGTGACCCGCCGCGTCGTCGCTGATCGGCACCAGGCCCAGCAGCATCCGCAGCCGTCGGTAGGAGGTCACGGTCCGCGGCGGCCGGTCGGCCATCGTGATCCGGCAGCCTCTCGTAGGTCCGCGACTGGTCGTCGTGCCTGCGGTTGACGTCGCAGGGGTCGGCGAGCGCGGGCACCGACCGGCCGTCGCACGCGTCGTACTCGGCGACGATCCAGGCGCACGCGGTCACGGTCTCGCAGTCGACGAACTTGTCCTGGTCCTCCAGCCAGCGCTGCGCCCAGGCCTCCATCGAGAGGCACCAGGACGAGGTGAGCCGCAGCTCGCGACCCCAGCCGTCCACGGCGAGACCCGGGCCCACGGTGAGCTGGTCGCCGTCGTGGTCGACCCCGAGCCCCCAGACCGTGCCGCGACCGTGCAGCCAGGCCTGGTGCAACATCAGCTTGCCGCGCGGGTGACCCATCAGGACCCGGAAGTCGTCCTCGCCCAGCAGCATCCCGTAGGCGACGCGCAGCGCCTCGAAGGGCGTGTTCGGCAGGTCGGTCCCGGCAGCTCCGGACCCGGAGCCGCATCCGCATCCGCACCCTGCGTGGTGGTCGTGGTCGGCGGGGACGATGGACGTCGTGGCGGTCATGAGCTCTCCTCCCGGGGCTGGGACGACGGAGGTCCTGCGGTCAGCGCGGCCAGCGCTCGCTGGTCGGCGTGGGTCCTGCTGGGCGGTGCGCCGGGGAACGGCCGGCCGGCCTTCGCGTACTCCCGGCGGACGGCCGTGACCAGGTGCTCCTGGTGGATGGCGGTGTCGTGGTCGGCGGCCAGGAAGGCAGCCGCGACCGACGCGTTGCGGATCGAGCCGCCGGCGACCGGGAACCGGTCCGCCAGCGCCCGGAGGTCGACGTCCTCGTCGAGGCGTCGTGAGGGCAGGTGCAGCTCCCAGAGGGCCAGCCGTTGCTCGGCCGCCGGCACGTCGAAGTCCACGACGAAGTCCATCCGCCTGACGAAGGCGGCGTCGAGGTTGTGCCGCAGGTTCGTGGCCAGCACCGCGAGCCCGGCGAACCTGTCCAGGCGCTGCAGCAGGTAGGCGGTCTCGAGGTTGGCGTAGCGGTCGTGGGCGTCGCTGATCTCGGTCCGGGCGCCGAAGAGGGCGTCCGCCTCGTCGAGGAACAGCACCGCCTGGGTGCGCTCGGCCACGTCGAAGACGGCGGCCAGGTTCTTCTCCGTCTCCCCGATCCACTTCGAGACCACCTGCGACACGTCGACGGTCAGCAGGTCGGTCCCGGCCGCGCTCGCGACGACCTCGGCGGCCAGGGACTTGCCCGTGCCGGGAGGTCCGGTGAACAGCAGCCGCGCCCCCCGCTCGGCCCGCGCGGTCTCGGCGACCCCCCAGTCGTCCAGCACGAGGGACTGGTGGGCCAGCCGTCGTACGGCGTCCACCAGCAGGTCGCGCGGCTCGCCCGCGATGACCAGCCGGCCCCAGCCCGCCCGCGGAGTCACCAGGTCGACGCCCGGTGGCAGCACCCCCATCGCCCGGGCCCGGATGGTGGCCGCGACCGCGGACTCGTCGACGGGCACGTCGGGGCCGAGGTCCTGCTGACCACGGAGGTCGATGGCCACCTGCGCCGTGATCGCCGGGTCGAGCGGGTGCCGGGACGCCAGCAGCCCCGCGAGCGCATCGCCGTCGGGGACGACCGCACGCCAGGCCGTCCGCCGGTCCTCCTGCCCCAGCGGGCCGAGCGGCACCGACAGCACCGGGAGGTCGGCGGCGGCCAGTACCGCGCCCGCGGGGGCGACCACGAGCAACGGCCCGGCAAGCGCGGCGAGCTCCACGACGCCGGCCCTGCTGCCCGGCTCGGGCGGCTGGACGAGCAGCACGGGCACGTTGCCGTGCGCCACCGCGTGCAGGGCGAGCAGTCGGGTGGCGTCCTGGTCGCCGGCGGCCACGCGAGCGGCCGTGAGCCCGACGTCGGCGGCCCGCGCCAGGGCGAGGCATCGGCTCAGCCCGACCGACTCGTCGTCCGCGGTCACCAGCAGCATCCGCCGCACGGTCGACCCGAGGGCGGCGACGGCCCGGCGCGACGCGGGCGCCTCCAGCCAGCCGGCGAGCCCGACGGGTACGTCACCGGGCACGGCGAACCGCAGCGAGTCCGGACGTCCCTCGTGACCGTGGAGCGCGCTCCACAGGCCGTCGGCCAGGCGCAGCGAACGGTCGAAGAACGGGCCGTCGCCGGTCACCCGCAGGATGCCCGCGCGGACGGCCGGGCCCTCGTGCAGCAGCCGGCGCAGCGCCGCGCGGTCCAGCACCTGGTCCTCGACCACGTGGGCCGCCAGCCCGACCGTCGGCGACGGCTCACCGCGGAGGCTGAGCTCCCGGATCGTGCCGGCCACCCCCTCGTGCTCCTCGGCCAGGCCGGCGAGCACCACCAGGTCGGCTTCCGCGCGCTCCAGGCCGTACGCCGTCACCAGCCGGTCCAGGGGCAGCACCAGGCCGACCGGGTCGGTCTGTGCCTCGACGGAGTCCGCCCACTCGCGGAGGAACGCCGCGGCGTCGGGGGCACCCGACGCGGGGCTGCCCTTGTCCTCCACGACGTCGGCCAGCCGGCGGGCGGCCACTCCGGCGCGGCCGGTCATCGCGCGGCTGACGGTCTCGGCGCGCTGCTCACTCATAGAGGAACCTCACGACCGTGCCGAGCCAGGGCACGAAGCCCGGGTCGAGGTCGAGCCCGGCCCGCCGCACGTCCACGTCGACCTCGGCGGCGGCGAGCACCACGTCGACCCACCCGGGCGCGACGACGACCAGGCCGTCGCGGTCGACCACGCGGCGTACCAGCGCGCCGTCGTCCTCGGCACTCGCGTCCCGTCCCTCACGCAGCCGTTCGGGCAGCGGCGGCGGCCCACGTAGCCGCGGCGTCGTCCAGGACGGCCTCCTCGTCGGGCAGTCCGGCTTCGAGGGGCGCGACCGGAACCTGGGTGTCGAGGCCCGCGAAGACGCGTACGGCGGGGTCGTCCAGCACCGTGTCGGCCAGGCGCAGCGCCAGGTTCGCCAGCACCCACGAGGCGTCCCGTCCGGCCAGCCGGGGGTCGTCCAGCGCGAGGTCCGGCAGGCCGGCCTCGGCCGCCACCGTGAGCAGGAACAGCAGGCCCGCCCTCGACGGTCGGCAGGCCGGCGTCGCGCTCGGTCTCGTCCGGGCCTTCCGGTTCGTCCGCGGTCGACCCCGGACGGGCCCTCCACCGCGGGCGGCGCCTCGATCGCGGCCAGGTCGAGCGACCGTCGGCTGCTTCATGTCGTGGCGAGCAGTCGGCAGGCCGCGCGGCGGCGGCCAGCTCGGCCGCCAGGCCGACGAGGAGCGTGCGAGCCTGCGCGGCGGTCAGGAGGTCCGGCCGGGCGTCGGCCAGCGCGACCACGGCCCAGGCCAGCGCGGTCGGCATCGGGACGACCAGGCCGCACCGCTCGGCGACCTGGGCGAACGGTGTCGCGACCGGCACGAGCTCCAGGACAGGCGCGACGTCCGCGAGCTCGGAGATCGACAGGCGGCTGCCCTGGGTCTCGAGCAGCCGGGCGGCGAGGGCGAGCCAGCCTTCGGGGCCGAGCAGCCGGTGGACGACCGCCAGCCCTGACGTTCGGGCTGCCGAAACGACGGCGGTGGCTGCGCTGTCCGGGTGCTCGGCGAGGGTCGCGAGCGCGGCCGCCCGGCGCGCGTCCTGGGAGACGAGCGCGCGGCCTTCGGGGTCGGCGCCGTCGGTCAGGCCGGCGAGGGCCCAGGCCCAGGCCCGGCCGCGATCCCCCACCGCCAGCGAGGCGACGAGGTCGGCGAGCGCCGCGCCCAGGTCGGGGTACTCGACCACCTCGACGCGCGACGAACCGGTACCCGCGGTCGCGACGCGACGACGACCGCCTCCGTCCACGACCCCGGCGATGGTGCGGCCGATCGTCCGCGCCCACGCACGGGCCGTGCCGTCGCGGGTGTCGTCCTCGAGCGCGAGGGCGACGTCCAGGCGGCGTACGCACACCACGGTCCGGTCGTCCACGTGCGGGAGCTCGCCCTCGAGCGCGTGCGCCGCCTGGGTGAGCAGACCGGTGAGCCGGTCGCCCAGCAGCCGGCCGGCCTCGGCGTCCTCGGCGACGGCGTGCGCGTCGATGCGCCCGACGAACAGCGTGGTCATCCGATGCGCACCTCCCCGACGTACGACGTCTCGGCGACGCGCGAACCCGTCGTCGGCACGCCCACGATCCCGTCGCCGCCCACGTTCGACCCGGCCGACCACGGCGGGTCCCCAGCCGGTGCCGGGGCCGACGAACGCGCTGAGCCCGACGCGCGTGCTGGCGCCGAGCCGCATGCCGCTGCCGAACTGGCAGATCTCCGCCAGCGTGTGCGCCGGCTTGTGGGTCTCGACGATGTGCTGGACGACCTCCAGCCTGGCCGGGTCGAGGTCCGCGCCGACCAGCACCGTGAAGCGGTGCGCGGTGGCGGTGTACCCGTCCTCGTCCGGGAGCAGCCCGCCGACCGCGAACCGACCGAGCTGCCCCGCCAGCGGCGTGCCGGAGCCGACCGGCGGGCGGACGCGGTCCGGTGGTGGGCGCCGACAGCACCCCGCCGCCGATACCCCGCAGGCGCCAGTTCTCCACGACGGCGACCGGCACGCGGAGGTAGAGCCGCAGCAGCCGCTCGAGGCAGGACTGCGTGCCGCGGATGCGGAACAGGTCGAACGCCGACTCCACGAGCTCGCGGCGGGCGTCCTCGGGCCACCGCTCGTCGAGCACCAGCCCCAGGAAGCTGCCCAGCCAGGCGAGCGCCTCGGTGGGCGAGGCCGTCGGGTCGAGCAGCACGGCTCGCAGCGCCGCCCGGGAGTCCAGGTCGTGCAGCAGGCCCTCGGCCGGAGCCAGGAACCGCTGGAGGTACGCCGCGTCGCGCTCGCCCGAGGTCCACGTCCGCGGCAGTGCGCGGTCCAGCCGGTGGCCGGGAGCCTCCACCGCGAGCGCGGTGACCCGCGGCGAGGCGTGCGTCGTGCCGACCAGGTCGGCGACCACCCAGAGGTAGCGGCCGGCCGGCGCGTGCACCGGCGTCTCGAAGACCGCGCCCGCCGGGTCGCCGGGCCAGCGGGGCTCGCTCCGCTCCACGAGTCGACCCGGCTCCGACAGGGCGTCGAGCAGGGCCTGGGACGGCAGCGGAGGAGCGTCGACGTCCGGGACCGGCGCAGCGCCGCGGTCGGGCCGCTCGCGGCGGAGGGGGTCGACGACGTCGTCCTCGTCGGTGGTGACGAACCGGAGGGTCACCGAGGTGCCCGGCGGGATGCAGCCCTCCACGAACACGCGCCCCCACCGGGTCCGGTAGGCGCCGGAGTCGAGCCGGTAGCTGCGGACCTCGCCCGCCGCGGCGTACGTCGCAGCCGAGCCGTTCGTCGTCGACCAACCTGCGCGGGTGGTGAACGCGACGCGACCGTCGGGGGCGACGGTGACGGCGCCGCCGTCGTACCCCTCGGCACGCAGCGGGGTCAGCTCGATCCACGTCCCGCCGCGGGACTCCCAGCGACGGAACGACTGGCCGGGGGCCCGGGCCACCACGAGGGTCCCGTCGGGCGCCAAGGCGAGGTCGGTCGCCCCCGGCACCCGGAGCTCCTCGGCACCGTCGGGGCGGCTGACGACGGCGTCCTCGCCGTCGGCGTCCGACCACAGCACGAGCACCAGGTCGCCCCGGACGGCCAGCCTTTTCGGCCTGAGGACCGGAGGGCCACAGGGCTCCTCGAGGACCGGCCCACGATGCGGGTGCCGGCGGCCGTCGAGGAGCAGCAGGCCGGGCGGCCCGTCGACGAGGGCGACCACGTGCCTCCCGTCCGCCGCCACGTCGAGCGGTCGACGAGAGCGCTGTCCCGGCCGGGCGACGGCGATCCGCCGCAGCAGGCGGCCGGCCCAGAGGTCGACGACGCGGATGCTGCGGTCACAGGTGTCGGCGACGTAGAGCCGCTGACCGTCGTCCACGGCGGCGCCCGTCAGTGGGCCGGTGGCGTGGGCCTGGCACCACCGGTCGAAGGCGAGGCCGGCCGGCACGCTCGGCTCGCAACCCGGGAGCGGCTCCGGCTGCGCCGTGTCGACCCAGGTCAGCTCGACGCCGCCGTCGGGCAACAGGGAGGTCCCCCGATGGCTGCAGCGCGCCCACTGGGCGGGGTGGGCCAGGATGCGCAGCTCGCGGTCGCCGTTCATGAGCACACGTCCGGAGGCAGCGGCACGAGCGGGAGGTCCTCGGGCCGCGGTGGGGCGGCGTACCCGGTGCCAGGAGGCAGGGGCGGGCCGGAGACCACGGCGAGCTGCACGACGCGGGGTACCTCCCAGGGCTCGAGCCGGACCAGGGGCCGGGGCGTCCAGCCGCCGCTGCCGTCCGGGACGGCGAGGAGCAGCTCGTCCTCGACGTACTCGACGCCGGCGACCTGGACGCTGACGGCCTCGAGCTCGGCCCGGCGGACGGCCCGGCCGAGCGGCCAGCCCTGGCCGTCCGGGCCGGCGGGTGGCAGCGGCGAGAGGTACTGGCGCAGCAGCTGCTCGACCCAGCGCCGCACGGCATCGACCTGGTAGCCCTGCTTGACGGCGACGCCCGACCGACACGGCGATGTCGACGTACGTGGGCGGGATGACGTAGAGCTCGGTGGTCATCAGGCGGCGCGGGTTGAGGTACGCCGCGACCCGCCGCAGCAGGGAGACGTCGGGCAGCGGGGCGCCCGGCTCCCGGGGGTCCTCGGCCGGGAACACGACGACGCTGACGACCCCGGCGGCGGGCCGCCGCGGGGTGTCGGGGTGCAGCAACGGCCGCGCGTCGGCCCGCACGACACCCGGCACCTCCAAGGCGAGCGACCGGAAGTCGTCGGCCACCACCGCGCGATCCCGACGGTGCACCTCGGCCGGGACGGTGTCGAGGGCCTCGGCCAGGCTCGCGGCGTCGGCGCCGCCCACGGCCGGCAACGGGTTGGTGACCTTGACGCTGGCCACACCCACGAGGGAGGTGATGGCACCGGCCGGAACCTGTCCGGCGGCTCCTCCGCCGTGGCGATAGGTGACGGCGCGGATCCGCTCACCGAGCTGCGGCACGCGGTTGCGGACACCGAACCGGACGATCCCGGTGTCCAGCTCCACCGTGTAGTGACGGTCCAGCGTCCCGCTGGTGGCGAGCGTGCGGACCTCCTCCCACGGAACCCAGCCGTCGGCCTCCTCGACCTCGACCCGCAGGCTGCCCGCGACCACGGGGCGCTGGCTGAGGCGGTAGGCCTGTCCGGCCTCGCTGCTGCCGGTGCCCAGCAGCTCGGGGACCGCCGTACGGGCCTGGACAACGCCGACCACGTTCGCCCCGACCCAGCGGACGCGCCGCATGGTCTCGTCCTCCGTGCCCGGCCGGCGGACGCGCAGCCAGGCCACGACCCGACGGGCGAGCTTCTCGTCGTCCAGGGGCGGGGGCGCGTCCCGGTCCCCCGGCGTCGCGGCCCCCGGTGCCTGGGTCGGGAAGACCTGCGGCAGGTCGAGCTTCACGACGCCCGTGGTGGTCAGTCCGCGCGAGGTGTCCCCCGAGACCCGCAGCGGCACGGCCGCACCGTCCTCGGACCACAGCTCCCACAGCATCGCCGGCGGGTCCGCCGTCAGCCTGCCGGCCGGCAGCCGCGCGGGGTCGTCCTGCTGCACGGGCTCCAGGGCGTAGGGGCGCTCGAGGGTCTCGTCGACCGCGATCCCGACGAAGAGCGTCCGGCCGCGCAGCTGGGCGACGTCCGTGGTCGGCTTCCCCAGCACGGCGACCCACAGGGACTGGTCCAGCGTGGCGCCGACGTCGACGGACTCCGCAGCCGGGTCGGCGGGGTCCTCGGGTACCTGCCGGGTGACGTACACGTCGTACGGCTGCCCCGCGGGCACCCGGCCCTGGGCGGCGTCGGCCCGGCGGCGCCGCTCGGCGTCACGGGCACCCTGGTCGCCCGTGGGCTCGGGAGCGCGGACCTTGACGGCGCCGACCAGGTCGACCGGCCACACGTAGACCTCGTCGTCGGTCTCGAACGGCACGGCCCCCGCGGGCGCGGCCACCCCGCGGAGCACCTGGACGCCCTCGGCCCGTTCGGTCTCCAGCCGCAGCCACGCGCGGGCGCACTGCGCCGGACGTGGCTGCACCCCGAGCAGCCGCAGGAAGGCGACCTTGGTGGCGTCCGGGATCTGGTTGAAGCGGTAGAGCAGGGACTCGCCCAGGTAGGCGAACAGCTCGACGAGCGCGACACCCGGGTCGGTCTCGTTGTAGTCGGTCCACTCCGGTGTGTAGACCGGGATGCGCCGGAGCAGCTCGTCCTTGAGCTGGTCGTAGGTCCGGTCGTCGAGGATCGGGGCGGTCAACGGCATGGGCGGGTCCCGGTCACCTGAGGTAGAAGGGGTAGACGAGGTTCGCCGGCGTGAGGTCGATCAGCCGCACGTAGGCGATGTCGATCCACACGAGCGTGGGGTCGTCGTCCGGCTGCACCGAGACCGACGTGAGCCGGATCCGGGGCTCGCCGAGGGTCAGCGCCTCGGTCACTTCCTGCTCGATCGAGGCCCGGGTCGCGACGGTGTTGGGCTGCATGAGGAACCGCCGCAGCCCGCACCCGAACGTCGGCATCATGATCCGCTCCCCCGGCTCGGTGGAGAGGATCACCTCGATCGCCTGCCGCACACGGTCCATCCCCGCGACCGTGGGCATCGCCCCGCCGCCGTCGGGCGGGGTGAACGGGAAGCGCAGTCCCCGCCCCAGCCAGGCGTCCGCGGGGGTCAGCAGATCCGCAGTCGTCATGGCCCGATCGTCCGGCCCGCCCGTCACCGGTGCGTATGCCGTCGCGCCTCCCAGCAGCGCGCTCACCGTTGTCGCGGAGGGCTCGCACGACCAGAATGTCCGTGGGAGACCGGGAGTCAGCATGAAGTACGCCGCCGCCGTGCCGGAGCACGTCACTCGCGTGCTCGCGACGCCCGGGCGGCCACTGGAGCCGCGCGAACGGTCGGTGCTGGGACGCCGTCTGGCCCGCGAGCTCACCGGGGTGCGGGTGCACGACGACGCCGAGGCGGCCCGCAGCGCCCGGGCGGCCGACGCCCTGGCCTACACGGCCGGCCGACACGTGGTGCTCGGCGCCGACCTCCCAGCCGGTGGCCGATCCCGAGACCGGCTGCTCGCCCACGAGCTCGCGCACGTCGTGCAGCAACGCGCCTCGACCTCGCCGCCGGTGGCGATGATCGACGACCCGGTCGCCGAGGGACAAGCCGAGCAGGCGGCCACGGGTCGACGTACGACGCTCTCGCCCACGCCTGCCGCTGTCGTGGCCAGGGCGCCCGCGAAGATCGGCACGGCCTTCAAGCATCCGACAGGCACCACGAGCGCGTTCACCGCCGTGAGCGCCACGTTCGACGGCGCCGACTTCACGGTCTTCGACGGCAAGAAGGCGATCCTCAGCCATCCGGCGCAGTCCGGCCGTCCGGTGCCCGTCCGCACGACCGATGCGACCGCCTGCAAGGGCGCGACGTCGGAGTCCTACCTGAACAACTCGAAGTACGTGGGCATCCAGGACTTCGGCCCGATCCCCGAAGGTGACTACGTCTTCACCCTGAGCGGCTTCGCGACCTTCAGCGGGCTGGAGCAGTGGTCGATGACCCTGGGCGGCATGTACACCGACCCGTTCGGCACCCCGTTGCACGGCGGGGACTGGGGATCCGGACGCGCCCCGCTGCGCCCGGTCAAGATCCTGCCGGGACCGCCCGGCTGCGGGAACACCGGCAAGCGCAGCGGCTTCTACCTGCACGGCGGTTCACTACCGGGGTCCTCCGGCTGCATCGACATCGACAACGATGGCATCGACGCACTGCTCAAGCTCCTCGGCGGGTACCGCAAGGACATCACCGTCAGGGTCCGGTACACCGCCGCGGCGCCGTCGGTGGGCTGGGGCACGCGTCGCGTGGGCGGCTTCACCTACCCCACGGACGACAAGGGCCAGCCCATCAAGGACCCCAGCATCTGGGACCGGCTCAAGGGCGCCGCCGGCGACTGATCACCTGTCGCAGAGCGGGTCCTTGACCGGCGGCAGCGACTCGGGCGGCTCCGGCTTGGCCCGTGTCTCGGGGTCGACGGCGGCGACGAGGTCGTCGGCGTCGGCCTGCTGGAACTGGGCGGCCGGGAGGGCGGCGAGGCGGGCGGTGAGCCCCTTCCCACCCAGCAATGCGTCGAGCTGCCCCTTCCACGCCGAGGCCGGCTCGGCCGGTGGTGGCGGTACGGGCGCGTTCGGCAGCGACGCGAGGGTGCCGCCGGCGGTGAAGTGCCCCTTGAGCTGGGCCATCGCCTGGAGGTCGGGTGGCAGGCAGAACTTCAGCGCGAGCATCCACCACAGCTGGAAGAGCAGCACCACGATCGGCTTGAACATCAGGAACAGGAACATCGCGACGATGAAGAAGAGCTCGAGCGCGAAGGTGCACACCTGCGGGATCGTGCCGCCGGCCGACCCCCCGGACGGCTGGCCGTTGCCGGGGTCGAAGGACATCTGCGAACCCGGTGGGCTGGTGATGGTCACGCCACCGGGTCCGGGTGGGTTCGCCGTCCGGGCCGCGAGGGCGCGGAAGTCCGGCAACGAGAACGCGACGCGGTGGTTCTTGGTGCCGTCGGGGTCGAAGTACGGCGCGAGGCGGAAGCACTCCGTCGGAGCGCTCGTTGTCGGCAGCGGAGGGCAGTGCTCCCGACCCCGCGCGGGCTTGGGCCGCGCCAGGCAGACGATCTCGTAGACGGCGTACTCGTCGAGCTTCGGCGCGCCCTTGTCGTCCCGGGCGGCGGGCGGTACGCCGGGCGGCGTGGGGTCGTCGAAGGCGTCTGCCGTCTCGCCGGTGTAGGTGGGCACCAACCCGAACCAGAGAGACCGGGTGCCCGCTGCTTCACACGCACCCTCGGGCGCCGGCAGCCGCCACATCGGGTACGTCTCCTCGCGCAGGTCGAGGCCCTCGGGGATCGGTTGGGCCAGGTCGCGCCAGCGTCGGTGCCCGGCGCGTCCGACGAACCAGCCCTCGGTGCGGACCGCGGACGCGAGGCCGTCCGGCAGGACGCAGGTCTCGTCGGCGAGCTGACCCAGCAGGACCTGGTCGACGTCGCGGTCGTGCAGCTGGCTCACCACCTGCTGGTGCTGGGCCGCGACCAGCTGCGTGGTGAGGTCGCGCGCGAGCCGGCGCACCATCGGGGCGGTGGCGTTGATGTCGACGTTGCGGCGGCGCACCACGAAACCCACGTCGAGGTCGGCGTCGGGCCGGGGTCGCGGCAGCCCGGGCTGGTGGCAGAACACCTCGACCACCACCGCGTAGAAACGCTCGTGCGCTGCTTGCAGCAGCTTGCGGGGTCCGGGCCGGATCATCCGGTGCGTCGCGAAGCGCAGCCGGCCGGCTCCTCGCTGGGGCTCCGGTATCGGGACCGGGTAGCCCCACACATCGTCGTCGGGATCCCAGGCCAGCGACTCCGACGGGTCCGCCAGCAGGCGCGTGACGAAGTCGGGGGCGTCGTACTTCTGGATCACCGGACGGGTGGCCAGCGGGTCGAAGCGGTCGGTCCCGCTCCGCTCGCACGCGTACCACGGGGTTCGCAGGACGACGCCGTGGGCGAGGGAGCTGTCCATGGCGTCACCAGATGTTGCCGGCGCCGGGGGTGTACGACGGCGACACGACCGCGGACTCGGCGATGAAGGTGGAGGCCTTGACGATGCCGCTGAACGTGGAGATCGGCGCGTTGACGCTCACCATCGAGGCGGTGACGTCGACGCTGACGTTGGCGTTGACCTCGACGGCAGTCATCGTCAGCCGGACCGTGCAGCCGCCGGAGTGCTCGACGGTGACCTCCTGGGCGGAGTTGTCGAGGACGACGCGGTGGCCGGACTGGGTGCTGATCGTCACCTTCTCCGCCCCGGCCGTGTCGTCGAACTCGACGCGGCTGTCGGCGCGGGTGCGCAGCAGCCGGATGTTGTTGGCGGCCTCCGGCGCGTGAGGCAGGGAGGCACGGCCGTTCCAGACCGCGCCGACGACGTAGGGCCGACGCAGGTTGCCGGCCTCGAAGGCCACCACCACCTGGCTGTCGACCTCCGGCAGCACCAGGAAGCCCTGCTCGTCGTCGGCGTACGGCGTGCACAGCGTCGCCCACGCCCGCACGTCCTGGTCGCCGGTGCTGCCGAGCCACGGGAAGCGCACCTGTACGCGCCCCAGCGAGTCCGGGTCGACGAGGTCGGTGACGATGGCCGGGTAGACCCCGAAGTACCCGGGGTCGGAGCCGTCGTTGCGCAGCGGCAGGCCCATCAGGCCACCTCGTTGAGGACGGCCCGCTCGGCCTGGAACCGGCTGCGGAAGCCGTGCGCGCGGTCGAACGTGTGCCGTACGGCGGTGGTGTAGTAGCCCGCGCCCTCGAAGACCTGCCCCACGCCCGACAGCGTCAGCCGGCTGCCGACCACCAGGTCGGGGCTGCCGTTGGTCTGGCCGTTGGCGATCACGAACCCCCGGCTGCGCCGCAGCATCTCGGCCCTGGCCCAGGCCTGCGCCTCGTCCGCCGCCAGGGCCGCCTCACGGACCCGCAGGCTGGTCGCCGACCCGAAGACCCGCTCGACGAGCGACGGCCCGGTCCGGCTGCCCGTGGTCTCGGCGGCGATGGTGTCGGCCCCGGCGCGTTCGTCGATGACCTCCTTCTGCCCCGCGTCGTACCCCGTCACGTGCACCTCGCTGCGCTGCGCGCTGAGGTCCGCCGTCAGCCGCACCGACAACAGGTCGCGGTGCAGCACCAGCGTCAGCTCGGTGCCCTGTCGCGCCGTCCGGCTGGCGAAGTGCAGCGTCTGGCCGGTGGCCCACAGCTCCGCCTGGACCAACCGGGCTCGCTCGCGCAGGAAGGCCAGGTCGCTCTGGTTGAGCTGCTGCACCACGTCGTACGTCGGGCCGGGCGCGTCGACCTCGGCCTGCAGGCCGTGCTCCTCGGCGAGGGAGCTCGCCAGGTCGGCGTCGGAGACCGAGAGCCAGGAGCGCATCCGCCGGCTCATCCGGAGCTTCATCAGGGCGTCCTCGGCCAGCACCACGACGGTGGGCGGCGAGCCGTCCTCCAGCACCAGCTCCACCGCGGAGACCGTGCCCTCGAAGACGTAGCGCTGCTGGGCCGTCGCGCCGATCGCCACCTTGAGCTCGCTGCCGAGGGCGACGGTGGAGCCGTCGATGTGCAGCAGCTGTGCGGACGGTCCCGTCGCCCCGGCGCCGACCGCCAGGAAGCAGGCCTCGAGCCGGCGCATGCCCTCCACGCCCTCGCGCACGTCCAGCCGGATGCAGTCGCGGGCGAGGTCACGGACCAGCTGCCCGCCGACGAGGAACACCGGCGAAGTGGCCGACACCGGCAGCTCAGTCATCGAAGCCTTCCGCGCCGACCCGCTCCGCGAGCCAGCTCATCCGGCTGATGCCGTCGAGCAGCCGGTCGCCCGCCGCGGCCTGGGCCTCGACGGTCTCGCGCGCGGCGGGCCGGTCCAGGGGTGCGCTCGTGGCGACGTCCGCGTGGATCTCGCCGATGTACACCGGCATCGCCGCCTCACCTCCTCGGGCTCCACCTCAGCGTGCTCGACCCAGCGTCACGGCTGCGTTGCTCGGCGTCGGCCGTCGCGTCCGCCGACCACCCGGCCGCACCGGCGGCGGACGCCTGCAGCGACACGGCACCTTGCAGCGGCACCCCGCGCCCGTACGTCGTCGCCCGGGCATCCAGGACCGGTGGCGGCACGCCTCCCGGCGGGACGTCGAAGGACGCCCGCGCCTCGGTCGTGACGGCGTGCGCGACGGTGGTCTCGACGCGTGCACTCGCGGCGGCGACGCCACCCGCGGCCGCCAGGGCGAAGCCGTCGGCCCGGGCGTCGGCGCGGAAACCCGCGCTCGCCGTCGAGTCGACCCCGACGCCCACGGCGGCGGCCAGCGCCGCCTCGGTGTCGACCGACCCCTCCGCCGCGAATCCCGCCTGGACACCGGCCCCGACGCCGGCATCCACCTCCGCGCCCAGCTGCACCGAGCCACCGGCGGTGAGGGCCAGCGGACTGTCCAGGCCCGACATCGCCGCCCGCCATGCGGTCGGGTCCTTGCCCAGCCTCGTGAGCAGCTGCTGGGCGCTCTCGCCGTCGAGGGCCGCGACCAGGAGCTGGGCGTCGGCGGTGCCGCTCATCCCGATCGACGCGCCCGCCCCGAAGGACGCGGACAGCCCCGCGGACAGGGATGCGCCGAAACCCGCGCCCAGCCCGCCGCCGGCCGCTGCACCGCCGGGCGCCAGCGCGCCGCTCGCGTCGCGCTGCGCCGGGCCTGCGGTCTTCTCCAGCTCGAAGCGCTGCTCACTGATGGTGACGCTCATCTTGGCGTGGAGCGGGGTGCCGTCGGGAGCGAAGAAGTCGAGCTCCTCGGTCAGGTCGGTGACGACCCCCCGGTAGATGAGCTTGCCCCACTGGAACTGGACAGCCGGGAGCGGCTTCTCCCGGCTTGCCGTCCGGTGGCTCGACGAACTGCCGCACGAGGGCGGTCCAGTCCCGGACGTTGATCCGCGAGGCGACGGTGCCCTGCTCGGCGGTGTCGAACTCGAGCTCGAACGTGAGGGTCGAGGGTTCGGTCGAGGGGTGCTGCACCTTCTGCGTCCCGGTGGTCACGCCGGCGCGGTCGACGTTGTTGCGGCGGCTCAGGCGCAGCGACGCCGGGTTGAACTGCACCGGCAGCGCGTCACCGTCGGGCGTGACGCGGGCCGGCTCGTCCTTCGCCGCCTTGCCGACCCGGGTCAGCCGCTGCAGGGTGGCGGGTTGGAGTGCGGTCACCGGGTCGCCTCCATCCGCAGGCCCTCGTGGGCGAGATGCAGCTCTTCCACGGCGATCTCGCCCGTGCGGGCGTTCAGGGCCGGGCCGGTCACCTTGACCGGAAGCGCTCGCGTGAAGGTCCACCGAGCCGTGACGAGGCGACCTGACGTGTCGAGGACCTCGACCGTGCCGTCATAGCGGGCGACGGGGAGCTGGCCCGAGACCACCGACTGCAGCCACACCCACATGGCGGGGTCGGCGTACCCGAGCGTGCTGGTGGTCAGCAGGCCTCGCTTCAGCACGAGCGGCGGCACCTTGGCCCGCCCCAGCCGCCGCAGCAGCCCGTCGTTGCGCCCACCCTCGGAGTACTCGTGGACGTCGGACTCCACCTCCAGGCCGGAGACCTCCTGGAACCCGCCGTCGCCGAGCTGCGCCGGCCCTCCGCCGGCGCTCGGCCGCCCGAACTCGCGCCTGGCGCGACCCTTCAGCACGGGCGGCGGGGTGAGGTTCGCCCCGGGGGAGGTCGAGCGGACCAGCCTCACGCGGAACCGGAACGACTGGACGAGGTCGGCCATCACGCCACCACCAGCGAGCCGTCGGTGTCCTGCGACAACCGCAGCACCAGGTACTCGAGCGGGCTGGCCGGCGACACGCCCACCTCGGCGACGAGCCGGCCGAGGTCGGCGGACCAGCCCGGGTTCACCGCGTCGTCGCAGCGCACGAAGAACGCTTCCTCCTCGGAGTCGCCGACGAAGGCCCCGCCTCGGTAGAGGTCCCGCAGCAGGGCGACCAGGGCGTCGCGCAGCTGGTCGCGCAGGGTCTCGGTGTGTGGTTCGAACACGAGCCACTGGGCCTGCTGGAAGAGCATCAGCCGCAGCATCGTCATCAGCCGCCGGACGGTCAGCTGGCGATAGTCCTGGTCGCTCGACAGCGTGCGCGCGGCAGTCAACCTGAAGCCGTCACGCTCGGCGCGGAAGACGTCGATCGCCAACGCGTGCAGGGCCTCGTGGGTGGAGTCGTCCACCACGTCGCGGGCCAGCACGGCCTCGCGAGCCAGCTCGTTGGCCGGACCGAACGGCAGCCCGAGGCGCCGCTCACGCTCGGCGATGATGCCCGCGGCGAACGCCGACGGCGGCACCGGCTGGCGCCGAGGGCCGCCACCCGGCTGGACCACACCGGGCACCTCCAGCCAGGGGTGGTACGCCGCGGCGTACGACGAGTCGAACCGGGAGCGCCACCGCGCGACCGCTCGCTGCGAGAGGTGCTCGGGCACGTCGAGCAACGCGACGAAACGCTGCTGGCGCTCGGCGAGGGCCACCAGCCTGCCCTGGCGCAGCACGATCTCGTCGATGTCTCCGTGGCCGTCGAGCCGCACCGACGAGAACGGCGGTGGCGCGTAGCGGAAGCCCGGGTCTCGGGGCCGGCACGGCTCCCACGCCGCCGGCCCGCGACGCGGTGGTGGTTCCACGGCCGGCGCCTGTTCCGCGAAGCTCCAGAAGAGATCGGGCACCGTGACGAGGGCGACCTCCGGGACGAGGGCCATGGCGTCCATCCCGGGCCGCAGCGGGGCGTGCGGGTCCGGGTCCGGGCCGCCGACGGGGAAGAGCTCGGGCGGCTCGTCGCCCAGGAAGCTGTCGCGACCGATGCCGGACCACCGGTCGAGGCCCGCCGAGACACCGGAGGACACGAGGTGGTCGAGCAGCGGGTCGAGGGGCCCGACCCGGTCGGGCCACGGCTCGACGGGATCGACGAGCAGGGACTCCTCGGCCAGCACCTGGGCGATCCAGCGCGGGTGTCCCGCGCGTCAGCCGGAGGTGCGCGAACGTCTCGACCCGGGGCAGATCGCCGGCGGTGTCCCGCACCTGCGCCGTCGCGGTGACGACCTCGACCTCGAGGCGACCGTCGGGTCCGGGGCGGTCGAGGGTGGCGACGGTACGCCGCGTTGCTCCGTCGGTCCGGGTCGTCACCGCCTCGACCCAGCGCAGCTGGCCGGGCCCGTCACCGGGGGCGACGTCGGCGCGCCGTACGCGGAGCAGGCTGCCTGCCTCGACGGCCGCGTCGCTGGGGAGGGACAACCGCACGCCCTGGCCCTCGGCAACCAGACGCGCGTCGACGTCGAAGCTCAGCGTCACCACCAGGCCGTTGCCCCAGGCCCCCTCGTCGGCTGCCCGCAATCGCACCTCTCGCACGGCGCCCGACGCGTCGGCCAGCAGCAGCTCGTGCACGGCCGTCGCCGCGATGGCCTCGGACGAGGGGGCCCGCGGCAGGGGCGAGACCCGGCACACGTACGCCCGTCGACCACCTTGGGCGAAGAAGGTCCGGACCGCCCACGGCAGCAGCCCCGGGCCGTCGTACGCACCGAAGCGCCACTGGTAGTCCGACCAGGTCTCCACCGGGACCGG
Source organism: uncultured Actinomycetota bacterium (assembly GCA_963721925.1). GTDB lineage: Bacteria > Actinomycetota > Actinomycetes > Propionibacteriales > Nocardioidaceae > Nocardioides. Next base: position 212,863 of record CAVRLH010000006.1, read on the forward strand.
CTGGTCGACCGGCCCGCGGGGGGCCACGCCCACGAAGCCGGCGACGTCGAGCCGGACGGCCGTGAACGCAGGCTCCTCGGGGGCCCGGGCGTGGTAGACCCCCGGTGGACCGAGGGTGAGACCGATCGGGCTCATGATCTTCTGCGTGGTCAGAGCGAGGCGAAGTCGATGCGCTCGGCCACCAGGTGGAGCTCCTCCATCGCGACGTCGCTGCCCTTGGCCGACAGGCTGGGGCCGACCCACTTCGAGGGCTGCGCCTGCCGCAGGGTCCACGAGCAGACCGGTGTCCGGGCCTCGTCGAGCAGGGTCACGGTGACGGTGCGCGGGGAGTAGGTGCCCTCGCGGGTCGCCTTGATCCAGTCGAAGAGGCGCAGGTCGCCGATGATGCCGCGCTTGAGGGTCACGTCCTCGGTCGAGTTGATGTTGGGGATCTTGCGGACGTGGTTCTCCTTGTCGTTGCCGTTGCGGTACTCGGCGTACTTCACGGTGTTGCCGGCCCCGGAGAAGTCGGCGAAGCCGCCGGCGATCTCGTCCTCACCGCCGGTGTCGCCGAGCTTCACCATGAAGTTGAACTGGCTGTAGGGGTTGTTGCGCAGTGCCATCGGGTCCTCCTGGTGACCAGTCGCGTCAGCTGCGCCGCGAGTCGGCGGTCCACTGACCGATGCGGAAGATGACGAACTCGGCCGGGTACGTCGGCGCGACGCCGATCAGGCAGATCAGCCGACCGTTGTCGAGGTCGTTCTGCGTCATGGTGGTGCGGTCGCACCGGACGAAGAACGCCTCCTCGGGCTTGGTGCCCATCAGGGCCCCCGTCGTCCAGACCTGGAGGAGGAAGTCCTCGATCGTCTGGCGGACCGAGGCCCACAGCCGCTCGTTGTTGGGCTCGAAGACCGCCCACTGGGTGCTCTTGTCGATCGAGTGCTCGAGGTAGATGAACAGCCTGCGGACGTTGACGTACTTCCACTCCGGGTCCGAGCTCATGGTGCGAGCGCCCCACACCCGACGGGCGCGGCCCTCGAAGAAGCGCAGCGCGTTGATGCCCTCCGGGTTGAGCACCGACTGCCGGTCGTAGGTGACGTTGGTGGTGAAGTCCGTGATGCCGAGGACCACCTCGTTCGCGGGTGCCTTGTGGACCCCTCGCTCGATGTCGCTGCGGGCGTAGATCCCGGCGACGGCGCCCGAGGGTGGGATGTCGAGCAGCGGCGGCGGCATCCCCGGGTCGGGTCGTCGGGTCGGGTCGACGATGCGCAGCCACGGGTAGTAGAGCGCGGCGTACTTCGTGTCGAACTGCGACCGGAACTCGCGGACCTCGCTGATCGAGCTCTCCGACGGAGGATCCACGACGGCCATCCGGTAGCGCTCCTGCTCGCAGTGCGCGATCAGGTCCTGGACGGCCGTCTGCTGCTCGGCGTCGGCCAGGGCGACCGTGTCGGGGACGGCGACGATCGCGATGTCCTCGATCTCGCCCAGGGCGCCGAGCCCCCGGGCCGGGCGGTTGATGTTGTCGGGATCGGCCGGACCGCCCTTGAGCACGACCGCGGTGAGGTCCTCGCCGTCGCCACCGCCGGACAGCCACGCACCGTTGCGCAGGGTGAGCAGCGCGTTGACCTGCTCGCCTGCGGTGGGCGCCGCACCACCACCCGCGACCGGCTCGTCGTCGAGCCACACCAGGGCCATCTCGTCGGCGGGGTCGACGGCCTGCAGCACCTCGAAGACCGACCTCCGGTGGGTGCGGCCGAGCTCGAGCTCGTTGTACACGTCGAGCCGCTCCTCCCCCAGCGTCACGGTCACGGCCAGGGTCAGGTGGAACACCGCCGTGTTGGGGTCGGCCGCCTCGAAAGCACCTCCCGCCGCTTCGTAGCCCAGGTCGTCGTTCGCCGCCCGGGTGACGATCCTGACGTTGGCGGCCACGGGGTCGGTGGTGTCGGGGATCGAGGTGGTGCCCGCGGCGGCGACCTCGACGGCGGCGCCGGGCAGCACTCCCTTGAGCTCACCGCCGATCATGATGTTCTTGCTGCGACGCAGGCTCACCGCGACCCTGACCCGCTCCGCCACCGCACCCGGCCAGCGCGCCTTCCAGCGCAGCAAGGGCGTCCCGGTGGCCGGCACCGGCAGGCTGCCGAAGTTGGCGGCCACGTCGACCGCGGGCGGGTTCGCGGTGTCCATCGTCAGGTCGAAGACGCGGGCGACGTACAGCCGCCGGCCACCGTTGCCGAAGAACGCGCGGGCCGCGAGCGCCAGCCAGCACGGCTGGTCGCCGATGGTGAGGCCGCCGAAGGCCCGCTCGTACTCGGTGAAGCTCGTGACCAGCACCGGTCCGGGCAGCATGGTCGCGCCGTTCGCGATGTACGGCACGGGGCCGTACTGCGTGCGTCCGGTCATGCCGAAGGTGCTGGTGGGCACACCCTCGATCGAGCGCGACCGGAAGCTGGTCTCCTCGACGTAGACGCCGGGTGTCAGGTACTCGGGCATGGACGGCCTCCTCGGTGGCTGGGCTGGTCTCCTGGATCGGTGGAAGTGGGCGGGTGGACGGCTACACGGTCAGGTCCCCGACCGTGGTGACCCGGCCGGAGGTCAGGTTCACCACCTGGTCCGGGGCGGTGACGTAGCCCGGCGGCACGGCGATGCCGCGGAGCCGGGCGTTGTCGAGGTTCGTCGGCACCGGGGGCGCGACGGAGCGGAAGATGCGCTGCACCACCAGGTCCGCCAGCGGGTCGTCGGGGTCGGGTGGCGGCGGGTTGTTCGGCCGGTGGACCCGGACCGCCGTCGCGAAGTCGGTGGCGCCCATGGGCGGGTACGCCGTCCGGTCGGTGGCCACGACGACGACCTCGCCCCGCTCGTCACCGTGCCCCCAGCCGATGCGGCCGGCGGCCGTGAACACCTCCACCCGGGCCCACCGCACCGGGGCGCCGGCGTGCATCACCCGCGCCCGCAGGGCGGTCGTGCCCCGGGGCAGCACGGCCGCCGACCCGGGCAGCAGCCAGGGGCGGACCAGCCGCGAGCGAGCGGGCACGAACGTCGCCGTCGGCGGTCGCTGGTCGGCGCCGATCACGACGGGGAGCGGCCACAGCCGGACCACGAGACGGCGCGGGACGAAGCGGCGCGTCGGGTCGGCGATCCGGACGACGGCCTCCGTGGACACGTCCCGGGCGTGGGTGAGCACGAACCGACCCGCTCCGTGGTCGACGAACCCCGGGCCACCCGCCGGCGACCGGACCGTCTCGCGGGTCACCCGCAGGGGATCCGCAACCGGTGCCCCGGTGTTCGCGTCGATCGCCTGCACCGCGAGCGCGAGGCGGTGCACCGCCACCACCGGACCGGCGTCGACGACGATCGCGTCGCTCATGGGGTCACTCCCACGTGGGCCCCGCTGCCCACGGTCGCCACCGGTGGGTCGACGGATTCGACGAGGCCGTCGATGACGATCACGCGGGCGACGTACGACAGCCAGCAGCGGTAGTCCGTCGTCAGGGCCTGGAACGCCTCGCTCATCGACTCCAGCGCGAGGTCGTCGGGCACGACCTGGACGGCCTCGCCGCGTCGCCAGTCGCCGGTGGGGTCGAGCAGCGTGCCGGTCAGGATGCTGGTGGTCTCCAACGCCTGGGCGGTCAGGCCGAGCCACTCCAGCTCGCTCTCGACGAACTCGTCCCACGCCGAGATGAACAGGTGCATCCGCAGGGGCACGCGCGGGATCCCGTCGCCGGTGGCCACCGACGACCAGCCCGGTCGGGTCTCGGGATCGACGCTGAGCCGGTAGCAGAACACCGCCACCGACGGGTACCGGATGACGGCGTCGGCGTTGCTGTTGACCAGGTCGAAGTCCGCGGTGCCGGCCAGCACGGCACGCGGGCGGCGGCCCACGGGGATCTGCGCGACGAAGTGGGCGTCGAGCAGCGAGACGATGCTGCGTCCCACTGCCGCCAGCGCCCGGTATCCCGCCATGGCGGCATGGTGACGGGCCGCTCGTCACCAGTGCGTCGCCGCGGACCAGGAGGTGGCGACGGCGACGAGACGCTGGGGTGACAGCCGGCCTCCACGATCGTGACCGCCAGCCCGGAGGGAGATCTGGGTCGATCAGAGGGAGGTCGCCTCGTGGAGTACGAAGACGCCCGGCCGGAGACCGAGTCCGGTAGCTACGAGCCCCCGGAGCCGGGCCCCGAGCCGCCCGAGGAGCCAGACCCCTGCGGCTGCGGCGGCGACTGCGACCCGGGAGCGATCGACGACCTGGCCTGCAGCGGCAAGCGCTACGAGAAGCAGGCCGAGATCATCAAGGCCAGCCTGGAGAAGGTCACGAAGTACCGCGACGACTACGCGACCGCGCGGACGAGGTACCAGGAGGTGCGGGACGCGGCGACCGCGGACGTGGCGGCGGTGTCCGACCAGCTGGCCGACGTACTCAAGGCGGTCCGCTGCCAGCTGAAGGACCACCAGCAGGAGTGCCTGGACGACGGGCTCGACAAGGTGGTCGCGTGCATCCGCTCCTGTGCGGGCGACACCGGGTGCTGCGTGGGCACGTGCACGTTCGACCCCGAGCCGGGTGACGACGCGGCCGCCGCGCTGCGTGGCCGGATCGAGCAGTACCGGCGCGACGTCGAGCAGGCCGAGACCTGCTTCGCCAAGGTGATCGCGGAGATCACCGAGCTCCCGAAGCGGGTGACGTCCCTGAAGGACAAGGTCGCCGCGCTCGCCGAGGAGGCCGCCGGCACGGGTGCCAAGAACTGGGCGCTCCTCTACGCGCGCGCCATCGCGGCGGAGTGGCAGCTGAAGCCCGCCCAGCTGTACGCCGGCTTCGCCACGGTCAACGACCTCGTCGACTGCCTGTGCCAGGCGCTGACGTGCATCATGCAGGGCTGGGAGGCCATCGCCGTCCTCGAGGGAGTCGTCGCGGAGCTCGACTGCAAGGCCAAGGCCGCTGCGGACGCGTGCCAGAAGCGGCAGGACGACATCGTCGGCGAGGTGATGCGGCACTACGACCGCTGCTGCAAGGACAAGGGCACGCCTCCGGATCCCAAGCCCGACGACTGCGACGACGACGAGCACCCGCCGAAGAAGCCGTGCGGGTGCGAGGGACACGACCACGGCGGGGAACAGACCCAGACCGCGGTCTGACGGCCACGCCGTCAGACCTCGAGCTCACCCCGAGCCCGCAGCCGCCGGACGAGAGTGTCGCTGCCGGCGAGCAGTCCTGAGCGAACCGTGGGATCCGTACCTTCCGCATGCGCCATCGCCAGGGCCGCGTCGAGGAACTCCTGGTCGCCCACATCGGGGAACATGCCACGGATCAGCGCGCCTACCTTGAGCATGAGACCGCCGGCGAGCTTCGGGACCTCCTCGAGGTAGCGCCAGGTGAACGGGAGCAGGATCTCGCGCTGCCGGGGCTGCCAGAACGCCATCACCATCCAGTACGTGCTCAGGCCGGACGGCACGGACTGCTCGACGTAGAAGGCGTGCCAGGCCTCCTCCTTGGCCTCCGGAAGTGGCCGGGCCGTGCGCACGGTCAGGGCGTTGAACGGGGCGTCCGGGTCGGGGTCGCGCTCGAGCAGCCGCTGGATCGCGTCCTCGTCGTACTCCCCCCGCGCAGCGCGGGTGGTGGCCACGCGCCAGGCCAGGCCGAGGTCGTCGGCGGCGGCCTCGTCCACCTGGGCGAAGTGCTCGGCGGTGACGGCGTTGTTCGCCAGCTCGAGCAGGGCGCCCGGGGCGAGCTCCGGCTCCTTCGCCAGTACGGCGGCCACGTCGGCGACCCTGCTCCGCTGGGCGTCGACCCTGTCGAGCGGCGTGAACCTCTGAGCCACCACCCTCCCGGCCAGCTGCAGGAACGGTTCGACCACGCCCGCCAGGCGTTCGGTCTCGAGCACGCCCAGGACGCAGGTCAACATGTCGTCGGCACTCAGCTCGCCCTTGACGAGCATGTCGTAGGCCGTCGTCACGGCCAGGGCTCGGGAGACGACGTCAGGCAGCTGCCCCGCGCGTGGCAGGAGAAGGTCGAGCGACTGCTGGTCGGTCCGGGCGGCGGCAAAGGTGAGGTCGTGGTCGTTGACCAGCCGCAGGTCGCAGTCCGGCAGCTCGACCTTCGTGGTGGCTCCGCCGGTGAGCACCGGGACATCGGCCACGTGCTGGAAGCCGTCGCCGGTGTCGGCGTAGCAGCCGATGTCGAGGCGGTGCGGCCGCGGGGACTCGCCGTCGGGGCCGACGACCGTCAGGGTGTCACCGGACAGCACGAGAGTGTCGGTGCCGGCGCGGTCGAGCCAGGCCGTCTCCCACGCGGCGAGGTCATGCCCACTGGCTGAGCCGATCGCACCGGTGAGGTCCGCGAGGGTGGTGTTGCCCCAGGCGTGGTCGCGGAAGTAGGCGCGCAGGCCTTCCAGGAAAGCGTCGTCGCCGGCGTACGCGCCGAGCTGCTTGAGGACTGCCTGGCCCTTGGAGTAGGAGATGGAGTCGAAGTTCGCCATCGCCTGCGCCACATCGGGGACGTCGCCGCGGATCGGGTGGTTGGCCGGCCCCATGTCGAGGCGGTAGCCGTCCTGCTTCCCGGTGGCGAGGAAGGTGGCCCAGCCCTCGGTGTACCGGGTGGCACCCGCAGCCGCCCAGCACGCCGCCCAGGAGGCGAAGGCCTCGTTGAGCCACAGGTCGTCCCACCACCGCATCGTGACCAGGTCGCCGAACCACATGTGGGCCATCTCGTGCAGCACGAAGTCGGCGATCTCGCGTCGCTCGTCGTACGTCGGCTTGCCGCGCGGCAGCGCAAAGTCGCCGCAGGTGACGCAGCCCCAGTTCTCCATCGCTCCGCCGAGGTCGGGCACGAACACGTGGTCGTAACGCTCCTGGGGGAACGGGATCCCGAAGTGCTCGCCGAACCACGCGAGCCCCTGCTCGGTGAGCTCGAACAGCTCCTCGGCGTCGCGGTCGAGCAGCTCCTTCAACGACTGCCGGCAGTACAGCCCGAGGTCGTGACCACCACGCTGCGACCGCAGCTCGTAGAACGGGCCCGCATTGACCACCACGACGTACGTCGACAGCGGCGGCGTGTCGGCGAACGTCCAGAGGCGCCCGCCGTCGGCAAGCTCCTCTACCGACGTGCTGGCCGAGTTGCTGAGCACCGTCCACGTCGCGGGGGCGCTGACGACGAAGCCGTGGACCGCCTTGAGGTCGGGCTGGTCGAAGTTCGCCCAGGCCATCCGGGCGAAGTCGCACTCGAAGCTCGTCCAGAGGTAGACGAGCTTGTCGCTGGGGTCGACGGTCCTCTGGATCCCGTGGGCGCTGGCGGTGTCGGACTGCGACGACGCGACCACCAGGACGTTCTCGGCGCGGAGGTCGGGCAGGGGCAGCCGGCCACGCTCAGCCGTCGACGGGTCGAGCGCCACGCCGTTGAGGGTCGCGCTGCGGATCTCGGCGACGCAGTCGACGAACGTGGACGCGCCCGGCTCGCGGCAGGTGAAGGTGATGGTCGAGGTCGCCTCGAGCACCTCCCCCTCGAACAGTCCCCGGAGGTCCACCGCGATGTCGTAGCGCGTCACCTCGATGAGCGCCGCACGCTCCTCGGCCTCGCTCCTGGTCAGGCTGGCAACCGACTCCATCGGGCCACCGTAGTTCAGTTGAAGCGATGGCCGCGGTACCCAACCTGGGTGACGTCGGGCTCCGAAGGATCCGCCGAGCACGGCGCCTCGCTAGCGTCCTCGCATCCTGCGCTCGGGGTGCAGCACGCCTGAATGTGGGGGAAAATGAACGCTGCCTCGAATCGTCGCGCGACCGTACTCGGCGCCGCAACAGCACTTGCCCTGGTCGCGCTCGGCGCGCCACCGACCAGCGCCGTCAACGCGGACCACGGCACCGGCGTGGTCTCGACGAACCCGGCCAACACGACGCCGCACGTGATGAACGGCAAGGTCCAGGGGATCACCCAGATCGGCAACAAGATCGTCGCGGTGGGCACCTTCACGTCGGTGAGTCCGGCGGCGACGTTCTCGAGCACCGCCGACGACCTGGTCCGCAACCGGGTGTTCGCGTTCGACGCGACGACGGGCGCGATCGACCCGACCTTCAACCCGAACCTCGGCGGCAACGCGAACTCCGTGGACACCGACGGCACGTACGTCTACGTCAGCGGGGCCTTCACGTCCGTCGACGGGAACACCACGATCAAGCGGATCGTCAAGCTCACCGCGACGGGCGCGGTCGTCTCCACGTTCCAGGCACTCCCGAACAAGCCCGTGAACGAGGTCGTCGTGCGCGGCGCCCGCGTGTACCTCGGCGGCGCCTTCACCAGCGTCAAGAACGGCAACGTCACGTTCCCGCGAGGCGCGATGGCCGCGCTCAACTCGACCACGGGAGCGGTACTGGCCGAGGTCAACGTCCCGTTCACGGGCCTCTACAACGGTGCCGGCGGCACCAACATCGTCCGCTTCGACGTCTCCCCGGACGGCACGCGGCTTGCGGCCGTCGGCAACTTCTCCACCGTTGGCGGACTGCCCCGGGTCCAATTGGCGCTCGTGGACACCGGCGCGCCGGTGGCAGCCGTCGCGCCCTGGGCCACCAACCGGATGGACAGCGCACACAACAACTGCGCGTCCGTGTTCGACACCTTCATGCGCGACGTCGACTTCTCGCCCGACGGCACCTGGTTCGCCGTCACCACCACCGGCGCCTTCGCGGGCGGAGCCGCCTCCGGCACCCTGTGCGACACGACCACCCGCTGGGAGACCGCCAGCACCGGCAACGACCCGACCTGGGCCAACTACACCGGGGGCGACACGACGTACGGCGTCGCGGTCACGGGCAGCGCGGTGTACGTCGGCGGCCACATGCGCTGGCAGAACAACCCGTTCCAGGGCGACCAGGCCGGCCCGGGCGCCGTGCCGCGCGAGGGCATCGCCGCGCTCGACCCCGTCAACGGACTCCCCCTGTCGTGGAACCCCGGCCGCACACGCGGCGTGGGCGCCCAGGCGATGTACGCGACCGCATCGGGCCTGTGGGTCGGCAGCGACACGACCAGGATCGGCGGCGAGGTGCATGGACGGATCGCGTTCATGCCGCTCGCCGGTGGTACCCAGGTGCCGGCCGTCGCGCCCGCCGTACTTCCCAACGACCTCTTCGTCGCCCAGCAGTCCGCGCCGGGCACCCTGCTGCGCCGAGCCGTCGACGCGAACGGAGCGCCGACCGGCGGCAGCTCGACCGCCAACTCGGCGTTCGACTGGACCACGCTGCGGGGCGGGTTCCTGGTCAACGGCACGCTCTACTACGGGCTCACCGACGGCCGCCTCTACAAGCGCACCTTCAACCGCACCACGGGCGCCGTCGGGTCACAGACGGCCGTGAACATGTACGACGACCCCGACAACGGCACGCCGATCCCGTTCGCCATCTCCACCATGACGGGCTCGTTCTACGACCCGGCCACGCACCGGATCTACTACACGACGTCGGGAGACACCCGGCTGCACTACCGGTACTTCACGCCGGAGAGCGAGGTCATCGGCGCCCAGACCTTCGAGCTGGCGCCCCCGGGCGTGAGCTTCTCGTCGGTGGCCGGGATGACCCTCGCCGGCGGGCGGATCCTCTACGGGTCCTCCACCGACGGCGCGCTGCGGTCCGTGCCCTTCGCCAACGGACAGGTGGTCGGGACCCCGACGGTCGTCAGCCCGGACGGGACCTGGAGGTACCGCGCCATCCTCGTCGCGAACTAGGGTCGTCTGCATGCCGGTGACCCGCGGTTTCTTCCGCAAGCGCCCGGAAGGGCCGGAGGGGCGGCTGCCGCCCGGCCAGTACGACACCGGCAGCGGCTGGCCCGTGCTCACGGCCGAGGCCACCCCACGGGTCGACACCGCGACCTGGACGATGACCGTCGACGGTCTGGTGACGACGCCGACCACGTGGAGCTGGGACGAGATCCACGCGCTCCCGAAGTCGGCGTACGTCGGCGACATCCACTGCGTGACGACGTGGTCGAAGTTCGACACCACGTTCGCCGGGGTCAGCGTGGACGTCCTCCTGGAGGCGGCCGGACCCACCGACGACGCCCGGTTCGTGATGGCGCACTCGACGACCGGCTACACCACGAACATCCCGCTCGCCGACGTGACCGACGGCAAGGCATGGGTGGTGTGGGACTTCGACGGCCGGCCGCTCCCGCGCGAGCACGGCGGGCCGGTGCGACTCCTGGTGCCGCACCTCTACTTCTGGAAGTCGGCGAAGTGGGTCAACCGGCTGGAGCTGATGGCCGACGACCGGCCGGGGTTCTGGGAGCGCAACGGGTACCACGACCGGGGTGACCCCTGGCGCGAGCAGCGGTACCAGGGCGACTGATCAGTGACGACCATCGACGACGTCACCCCACGACCGACGACCTGGACGACCGGGCGGATCATCGAGAAGGAGCTGCCGACGCCGACGATGGTCCGGCTCCGGATGCACGTCGAGGACCGGCCGCGGCACTGGCCGGGCCAGCACTACCTGATCCGGCTGCGGGCGCCCGACGACTACACCGCGCAGCGGTCCTACTCCGTGGCCTCCGACGACAGCGACCCGCTGCTCGAGTTCCTCGTCGAGAAGCTGCCGGGCGGCGAGGTGTCGGAGTTCCTCGCCGACGTGGCCGAGGTCGGCGACGTGCTGGAGCTCCGCGGGCCGATCGGGCGCTGGTTCCTCTGGGACACCACGACGCCGGCGCTGTGCCTGGTCGGCGGCACCGGCGTCGTACCGGCCGTCGCGATGACGCGCGCCGCGCGCAGGCTGGGCCGCCGCGACCTGCTCCGCGTCGTCGCGGTCGGTCGCGACCACGAGGCCCTGCCGTACGCCGACGAGCTCGCGCGGGCCGGCGCCTCGCTCGCCTTCACCCGGCAGACGACGGACGAGCGGCCGGCCGGCCCACCGACTCCCGACGAGATCCGGCCGCTGCTCGACGGCGTCGAGCTGAGCTACGTCTGCGGGTCCTCGCGGTTCGCCGAGTACGCCGAGGGGCTGCTGCTCGGACTGGGCGTCGAGCCCGCGACCATCAGGGTCGAGCAGTTCGGCGCGACCGGCTGACGCTCGACCCCAGGCCCGCGTGACGCGTAGGTGGGCAAGGTGGGGGTACCGGACCTACAGTCAGACAGGAACAGCAGTCTTCTTCGCCCGGGGGGGCGTGACGAAGGAGTTGGTTCGGATGTTCACGCGACAACTGGTCATGGCGGTCGGGCTGGCAGGCCTCCTGAGCATGACGGGTGCACCGGCCCAGGCCGACACCACGGTGGAGGCCGAGCTCGAGGAGTCGAACGACAGCGGGGTCAGCGGCACCGCCCAGCTGACCGCCACACCGGCGGCGGCCTGAGGGTCGTCATCCATGCCGAGGGACTCGTGCCAGGGATGCCGCACGCCCAGCACATCCATGGCTCGACCAACGGCGGGCACTTCATGTGCCCCTCGACGGAGAGCGACACCGACGGCGACGGGCTGCTGACCAACGAGGAGGCGTCGGGCGAGTACGGCAACGTCTTCATGGCGTTGACGACCGAGGGTGACACCTCGGCCGACAGCGGCCTGGCCATCGACCGGATGCCGGTCGCGTCCGCGTCGGGGCACGTCGACTACGACAGGACGTTCTCGCGCCGACGAGGTGCCCGAGGGGTTGGTCGAGCAGCTCTCCGAGGTGCACGTCGTCCAGCACGGCATCGACGTGAACGGCAACGGGCGCTACGACCTGGCCGGGGCCGGAGTCTCCACGTTCGCCGAGAATCTCGGGATCCCCGACGTCCCGGAGGAGGCCACGGACCCGGCCAGCTGCGGCGTGGTCACCGGCGCCGCGACCCCCATGGCGCCCCACGGCGGGGTGGAGACCGGTGGTGGCGACGATGACCGCCGCTCGCTCGACCTGGCGCGTCGGAGCGCTCGGAGCCGTGCTGCTCCTGGGATCGGCGGTCGCGCTGTGGAACCTCCGGTCGGGACGCACCAGGCGGAGCTGATGAGGTCCCGGACGCCTCATCACGACGATCGTCGTCGGGCTCGTGCTCGGATCGCTCGGGGTCGTGCTCCTCCGCCAGGTCGTCGACGACGCGCGCTCGAGCGACGACGCGCGCCGGCGCGACTCGACGGCCGGCGCAGCCACGGTCTGGCGCGCCCTCCCCCGGTCTCGCCGCCCGAGCCCGTCTGCCCCGCGCGCCGACCCCATCGAGCCCCGCCATCGAGACCACGTCGGACTTCTACTTCGGGCTGCCCTACGAGACGATCCCGATCCCGGGGCGCTACCGCGGGGTTGACCGCCCGACGAAGCTGCGCGTCCAGCTCTGGCAGTCCGAGGGCTGGCAGTCGTTCCCCTTGCCGACCGTGACTCGAGCGTCGGGACACTTCCGCGCCCACGTCGAGCTGGGCGCCGGGCGGTACCGACTGCGACTCGTGGACCCGGCCACCGGCACCACGTCGCGGACCTTGACGCTGTTGCTGTTCTGAGTCGCGGTGGTTCAGACGCTCGTGAGCCTGGCGAAGACCACGACGTTGTCGCGATAGCGGCGCGCGGAGTCGTCGTACTCCCCGCCACAGGTGATGAGCCTCAGGCCGGCGTGGTCGATCGCACCGAAGACCTCATCCGTCGGGAACTGCGACTTCTCGTACTGCTCGACACGCGTGACCGTGAACACTGCGACCCGTGGTCAGCCCTCTCGACTCGCACCAGGTCGCCCGGTCGCAGCGTCGCGAGGTCGAAGAAGACCGCGGGCACCTGGTCCCAGGTGACGTGGCCGGCGATCACGGCCGGGCCCAGCGCACCCGGTGTCGGACCGCGGGCGTACCAGCCCGCTCGCGCCGGATCCGCGGGCACCTCCATCGCCCCCGGGCATCGACGCCGAGGGTCTCCAGCCGCGAGCTGACGCGGAGCCGCGGGATGGACACGCTCACCGGCGACGGCCGCGGGCAGGACGGGCCCGCTGATGAGGTCCGGCACCCCGGCGTGACCCTCACGCAACGGTGGCGGGTCGCTCGCCATCCGGGGACGGCGTCGTCCCCACCGGAGAGGGCTCACGTCCCTGGTCGAGTGCGCCGGGGGTCCCCGGCTCCGGGACGAACGCGACGATCAGGAGAAGGACACCCGCCACGAGGCCCAGCAGACGCGCCAGCGACGGCGTACCGCTGCGAGCTCGACGCGCCGGTCCCCACGATGTCGGCCCCCGTCCTTCAGAGTGCGGCACCGCAACGGTACTTCGCCCGGGAGCGCGGGGATCAGGGTCGAGCGGCTCGGCGCCGGCGGCTGACGCCCAGGCCCCACCACAGCAGCCAGAGCATCAGCACGACCTCGCCGACGAACAGGTACGCGGCCAGGTCGGCGTCGTACGACTCCGAGAGCAGCACGCCCACCGAGTCGACGGCGTACGCCGCACCGGCGACCGCCACGAGGCACGCCCACGACGCGCGGGACGACGCCCGAGCGCCAGCAGAGCACGCCGACGAGCACCAGGTGCACGCCGAAGAGCAGGAGTCCGAGGTCCCAGATCTCCTGGTACCTCGCGACGTTCGCGGCTCGCCCGTGGCGAGGAAGCCGATGGCGACGAGGTAGACCACGCCGTACGCCGCCCGGGCACCGCCGGCGAGCGCGGCGAGGCGGCGGTCGACCGGGAGGAAGAGCCGCCACAGCGCCGCGGCGATGACCAGGTCCAGGAGCGCGATGACCAGGACGCCGGCCACGGCGAGGCGGAAGGCGGTGCCGCTGGCGGGCTCCTCCCCCGCGACCACGTGGTCGATGACGCCGAGGATCGTGAACGGAGCCAGCACCGCCATCAGGAGCAGGGCGACGCCGGCGACCAGTGCTGCCCGTCGGTCCGTCATCGTGCTGCGTCGGACGAGCAGCGGGGGTCGGTGCGGAGGCTGTGAGGGCGGCATGACGCGTACCTTACACCGTAAGAACCATCGTCACCGCGGCCCGCGTCACACGGTGAGCTGCTGCTGGAGCGCCTCCTCGTTCGGGGCACCGACGGACACGTGGAGCTGTCGGACGACGAGCGCGCCGCCGTCGCGAGTGGCCACGGCCGTGAGCCGCAAGGGCAGGCTGGTCCCGTCCGGGAGCACGACCGCCGGGCGGTCGGCGACCCAGATGACGTCACCGGCTCCCGCCACCTGCGGATCGCTCCCGCTGTAGCGCAGGCCGGCCTCGTGCAGCTCGGCTGACCTGCGCCTGGAGCACTCTCATCGCGGCTTCCCTGCCCTGCCACCACTCGGCTTCGTCGGTGCCGATCACCAGGGCGTCATCGGCGAGAGCGTCGGCCCAAGGTGAGGCGTCTCCGGTCGCGAGCGTGTCGTAGAGACGATCGAACAACTGGCGTACGTCTGAGGCATCGTCCATCTGCCGATGATGCACCCGGATGGCGATCAAGGCGCCCGTCGGCAGCCGTCGGCGTCGGGGGCGAGCAGCGGCAGCCCGGTCCGGCCTGGGCGACCAGGTCGTCGTCGCTGAGGAACAGGTTGCACTCGGCGGGGTTCGAGCAACCACAGCTCCGCGCGACCTCGAGCCAGTCCTTCATGGCGGCGGCCCTGGCGATGGTCGACTCGACCTCGGCCAGCTTCTGCTCGGCCATGACCTGCATCGTCGCCGCGAGATCGCGCCCGTTCTCGGTGTGCGCGACCAAGGCTCGGATCTCCCGCAGCGTGAACCCGGCGGCCTGCGCCACCGCGACGAAGGCCAGCGTGGCGAACACCTCGTCGGAGTAGCGGCGCTCGCCGTGCAGTCGTGGCGGCGTCGGGATCAGCCCGAGGGACTCGTAGTACCGGATGGCGCTCGGCGCGACGCCGGAGCGGTGAGCGACCTCACCGATCGTCAGTCCGGAAACTCGGTCCATCGCAGCCCTTGCCTTCAAGCGCGCTTCAACCGCCACGGTAGCGCCGTCCGACATTCCGATGAAGGAGGAAGAGATGACGATCAACGCACCGACGAGGTTCGACGCCGAGGCGTACGCGCGGGGGTTCGACACCTGGGACATCCCGGCGCTGCTCTCGCACTACGCCGACGATGTCGAGCTGACGATGGTGACCCCTGACAACCCTCCGGGCCGGCCGCTCGCCCACCGGGGCAAGGCGCCGCTCCGGATGATGTGGGAGCACGCGGTCTCGGCCGGCGCCAAGGTCAGCGTCCGCAAGGCCGTGGTCGGCGACGACAGCGCCGCGTTCACGTTCGACTGCGAGTTCCCGGGTGACCACGTCGTGGTGTCCAACGTGCTGGTCGACCTGGCCGACGGGCTGATCGTGCGCCAGCACGAGGTCATGGTCGGCGCCCCCGTCGAGGCCGTGGCGGCAGCGGGGTGAGGCCGCGCTCAGCCGGTGAGCGGCACGACGTCACGAGTCCAGCGGCCGGATCAGGCCGTCGCGTCGTGGACCACGTGCCGGCGAAGGCGAGGTCGACGGCCTGACCGTCGGGCGGAGTCGCCCGCCACTCCGACCGAGGACGACCAGGTCGTCGCCGTCACGCCGAGATGCGCCGGTCGGCGGTGACCTCCAGCCGGTACGTCGGGCCCCGTGCGGTCGACCTGCGGCGAGGAACGCGGCCTTGCACCCTCGACCCGCGTGTGGCCGCGGATCACCCAGACGCAGCGTCGTCGGTCAGGCAGGCGGCGATGGCGTAGCCGGTCGCCGGCAGACGTAGCACGTCGAGGTATGTCGCCGCGCCACAGGCGCTCGATCCGACACCGCGGGCCCGGCCCGACCGCCGCCTAGGGTCGGGGCATGACGCGTCCCTGCAAGATCGGCGTCCAGCTGCCCGAGGTCGAGCGGTTCGTGCCCTGGCCGGAGTACCTCGACCTGGCCCGCCTGGCCGAGGCCAGCGGCTACGACTCGGTCTGGGTCGGCGACCACCTGATCTACGACCTGCCCGACGGCACGCACCCGCGGCCCGTACGAGGCGTGGACGACGCTCGCGGCGATCGCCGCGGTCACCGAGCGGGTGGAGATCGGACCGCTGGTGGCGTCGACGAGCTTCCACGCGCCGGCCATGCTCGCCAAGCAGGCCGCGACCGTCGACGCGATCTCCGCAGGGCCGGCTGATCGTCGGGCTCGGCGCCGGGTGGAACAAGCGCGAGTACGACGCCTTCGGGTTCGCCTACGACCGTCGGGTCAGCCGGTTCGAGGAGGCGCTGGCGATCATCGTGCCGCTGCTGCGCGAGGGGCGGACGACGTTCCACGGCACGTACTACGACGTCGACGACTGCGTCCTCGACCCGCGGCCGGTGCGGCCGGGCGGACCGCCGATCATGCTGGGCTCCAACAGCCCGCGGATGCTGGGCATCGGGCTGCCCGTCGTGGACTCCTGGAACGTCTGGTGGAGCATCTACGACAACCGGGTCGAGCGGTTCGCCGAGGTCAAGGCCGAGGTCGACGCGGCGATGCCCGAAGGGCGCGACGTGGAGGCGACCGCCGCCGTGATGGTCACCCTCGACGGCGGCAGCGGCCGGCTGATGGGCGACCACTACGACGCGAAGGTCGACGACCGTGACGCCCGACGACCTGGCCGACCACGTCCGGGCCCTGGCCGCCGCGGGCGCGACGCACCTCCAGCTCGTGCTCGACCCGATCACCGCCGAGTCGATCGAGACGGTCGGACAGGTGCTCGCCGACCTGGACCGCTAGGTGGGCGAGGATGGCGCCATGGCGTACGACGAGGAGCTCGCGGACCGCATCCGGGCCGAGGTGGCGGGCGAGAAGAACCTGACCGAGATGAAGATGTTCGGCGGGCTGGCGTTCCTGGTCGGCGGCCACATGGCCGTCGCCGCCAGCGGCCAGGGCGGGCTGATGCTCCGGTGCGATCCCGACGACACCGACGCCCTGCTGCAGGAGCCGGGAGCGCAGGAGTTCGAGATGCGCGGCAAGGGCATGCGGGGCTGGTTGCGCGTGGACGCCGCGACGGTCGACGACGACGACGCGCTGCGGACCTGGGTCGAGCGCGGGGTGACCTACGCGCGCTCGCTGCCGCCCAAGTAGCCGCCGTACGACAGGTCCTCGGTCGCCTCGGCCTCGAGCTCGACCGGGCCGAGCAGCTGCTGCACGACGGTGGTGAACAGCCAGGCCCGGAACGTCGTGATCGACCAGCCGGCCTCGACCACCAGGTTCCGGTAGACGTCGTGCCCCAGCAGCGTGACGGCAAGGTCGGTGGCCCGTTCGGCGTCGAGCCCGGGACGGAGGGCGTCGAGGCCGACGATGCGCGCGACCATCTGCCGCTGGCCGGCGCGCCGGCCGGCACCCACGCCCTCCCAGTACGCCGTCACGTCGGGGTCGGCGTTCGCGGCGGCGGCGACCGCGGGCCACAGCATGGCCACTCGCTCGTAGATGGCCGTGCCGTGCTCGACGGCGAGGGCCAGCACGCGCTGGGCCGAGGTGGTCGACAGCATCTCGCGGGCCCAGGGCCGCTCCATGACCGGCGCGGCCGGTTCCTCACCGGCCGAGGTGACCTCGACCAGCTCCCGGAGCAGCAGGCCCTTGGTGCGGAAGGTGTAGTACACCGTCTGCACGGCGACGCCGGCGTCGGCGGCGATCTGCTCCACCGTCGTGGCGGCGTACCCCTGGCGCACGAAGAGGTCCCGCGCCGAGGTCAGCATGCGACGCCGGGTGGCCAGCGCCCGCTCGGCCCGGCTGACGACCGGCTTCTTGACGGGCGGCTTCACGTGGCGCATTCTAGCTAGTGATCTCACTAGTGATGACACTAGTGAATGCGAAAGGCTCGATCATGACCGTCATCCAGAACTCCACGGTGATCCGCTGCACGCGCGGAGCAGGCCTTCGACTACCTCAGCGACATGCGCAACGAGCCGGAGTGGAACCCGACGGCCGTCTCGGTCGAGAAGCTCACCGACGGACCCGTCGGCCTCGGGACGCGGTTCCGCGCGAAGTGGAAGGGCGGGCCTCCCGTCGAGGTGACGATGGTCGGGTACGACCGGCCGGTCGCGTGGGAGGCCCACAACGGCGGCCCGATCGAGGTCGCCTTCAAGGCTCGCCTCGAGACGGTCAGCGACGGCACGCGGCTGTCGGTCGACTTCGACGCCCGGCCGCACGGGTGGTTCCGGCTGGTCTTCCCGTTGTTCCTGCTCAAGCTCCGGCGCGACGAGAAGGCCAACATGACCTACATCCGCCAGGCGCTCGAACGGGTGGCGAGCTAGGGACCGGGCGTCGGCAGCACCTTGAAGGGAGGCTCGATGGTGCGCGGCGTCGGCAGCGGCCCGGCGGGGAGGGGGATCTTGGTGGTCCGCCCGCTCGACGTCGTCACCTGGGTCGGGCTGATCTCGTAGTCGGTGACCAGCTCCTCGGTGAGGATCGAGTGGACGGTCAGCGCTCCCTCGGCGTCGAGGCGGATGCGGAGGAAGCCCTTCCCCTCCTCGATCGCCTGACCCATCATCGCCCAGGACGTCAGGCCCTCGTGCATGTAGGCGACGATCCACGAGCCGATCGCGAACGAGCCGAGCACACCGCCGACCACGGACACCCCGATGATCACCACGAAGAACTTCAGCCACGCGGCGAGCAGCCCCAGCGGTGCCGACCGGCAGCAGCCCGAAGCCCACGAAGCAGACGCACGCCACCAGCAGCTGGGCCGAAGATCAGCACCATCGCCTTGATGGAGAGCAGCGGTGGTCGCCCCGCACCATCGGCAGCAGGCAGATGCCGAAGGCCAGCAGGACGACGGCCAGCAGCCCGCCGGCGAACCGGAACAGCGCGCCCGGTGTCGCCGAGAGGTAGGCGTCGATGATGCAGCCCGGTCTCGTTGGCCCGGATGCCCTGCCAGAAGATCAGCAGGAGCAGCAGGAAGATCAGGAAGTGCGTGAGCGCGACCGCGGTGAACACACCGGGGTTGCGGCGCAGCAGCGACTCCTTGCACCAGGGCTTGCCGAGTCGCGTCGACCAGGACCGCGAGTCGTCGAGGCTCGGGTAGGTGATCGGCTGCTGCACGAACGTCGCGTCGTCGTCACCCTCGCGCCAGTTGCGGGAGGCCTGGGGCAGCAGCTTGAGCTCGGTGGCCATGCCGTGGGTGACGTCGAGGTAGGCGCCGCCGATGACCGGCCGTCACCATCTGGCGGGCGGTCCCTCGGGAGCCATCGGGTCGGTGAGCCGCTCCTCGTAGCGCAGGTAGTGGTGCTTGTCGCCGCTGAGCCACAGCCGCGCCTGGGCACCGGTGAGCTCGCGCTCGTTGCTGCCCGGGATCTTGCGGGTGGTCACGAAGTTGCGCTCGAACCACTCCAGGCCGTTGAAGGCGTCCGGATAGCCGGACGACGCCTTGAGCCACGCCGGCGTGGCGCAGCAGACGATCACGCTGTCGCCGGGCTGGAGGTTGGCGGTCAGCGTCGCCTCGAAGTACTTCAGCTGCGGGTCGTCGAAGTAGGAGTCGAGCTGGCTGTCGAGGCCGACCAGCCACCAGCGGTGCGGCAGCTGGACGGTCCAGTAGCTGCGCTTCTGCTCGGTGCGCCAGCCGCCGATCATCCGGTCCTGGGTGAACAGCCGCAGGAACGCCGTCAGGCCGTCGTACCAGTCGTGGTTGCCGGGCAGGGCCAGCAGCAGCGGCTGCGGTGTGGCCGCGGGCATCGCCGACCGGTACGGGCCGGTCGTGCGGTCCTCGTAGGCCCGCGACGACGCCGTCGGGTACACCTGGTCACCGCCGAGCACCAGCATCTGCCCGCGGGGCAGCTCGCCGTCGATGCCGTCGACCCGCAGCGTCTCCTGGGCCATCAGGGCCGCGACCGTGTACGTCGCCTCGAAGCCGTCGCCGACGTCGGCGGTGTAGTCGAACCAGAAGTCCTCGCCCTCGGCCAGCGGCTGGTCGGCGGGCGGCATCACGATCAGGTTGCTGTCGAAGACCTTCTGCAGCTCGCGCTTGTCGGCGTAGTTGCCGAAGAGCATCGGCCAACGTCTGGGCCATCAGGGTCTTCAGCTCGCTGGGCGACAGCCAGCGGCAGGCGTCCTGCGGCATGAAGTTGAGCTCGACGAAGTGCTCGGCCAGCTCGGAGCGCTTCACTCGGACCTCCTGCGATCACGGTCGTCGTCATCGTCGCGGAAGAACCGCCCGTACACCTCCCACAGCTGCCCGAGGAACAGCCGGCCGAACCCCTCCATCGCCCCGAAGCTGCTGTCGCCCGAGGTCCGGAACGTCGTCAGCTGCTTCATGAAGTCGGGGATGTGGATGGTGATCACGCCGGCCGCGAGCACCGACGCCGTCGTCCACGCCGGGCGTCGAGGTGACCGTTGAAGATCCGCACGTACAGCGTGGAGGTGTCGCGCCACACGTCGAGCCCGGGCTCGTCGCGGACCAGCTTGACCCCGGTGAACGTCATCGGGTTGCCGCCCGGACCGCGCAGCCACAGGCGGTAGAGCATCTGGCGCGCGTCCGGGTCGTCGGTCTCGACGAACAGGTTGAACCAGCCGCGCTCGACCTCGAGCCGGCCGCCGAGCAGGTCGGAGTCGACGTACCCGGTCGCGGAGCCCAGGTGCCCGGGGTCCTCGACGAACCGGTCGACGTCGTCGACCGCGATCGTCAGCTCGAACATCAGCCGGTCGCGGCTCGCCTTGCCGCGCTCGTGACCCGTCTCCGGGTCGAGGTCGCCGAGCGCGACGAAGCCCTTCATCTGCTCGGTGAACCGCAGCCCGCTCGCCGCCTCCGCTCGGTCGAGGAGGCGCGCAGCGACCTGTCACGAGACCGGTGCGGGGTCACGATCGGCGTCAGCTGGTTTCGTGACAGGACTTCGTCCTTCCTCGACCAGCGCCGCCGTCTCGAGCAGGTGGGTGCACGCCCGGTCGGCCACCGCCGCGATCGTCAGCGACGGGTTGGCCCCGACCGGCCCGGGCAGCAGCGCGCCGTCCATCACGTAGAGGCCCGGGTGGCCGAACACCTCGCCGTACTCGTCGCACAGCCCCTCGCCCGGGTGCCGGCCCATCGGGGCGCCGCCGAGCGGGTGCACGGTGATCACGCGCTTGGCCCACCACAGCGGGTTGTCGGCGTACGTGCCGCCGAGCTGCCCGGCGATCGCGCGCATGCTGGCGCGCACGCCCTCGAAGTAGTCGAGCGACGTCTCGGTCGTCCAGTCGACCTCGAGGCGGCCCTCGCGCAGCCGCATCACGCCGTCCGGGATGTCGCGGCCCATGCCGAGCAGCGGCATCGACGTGGCCGTCAGCGCCCCCGGGCCGAGCAGGGTGGCCAGGTCGCCGCCGACGGTGGTGTCGCCGGAGTTGGTCAGGTCCTCGACGGCGCGCCGGTAGCCGAACTGGAAGGCCCGGGCGAGCGTGCCGAGGCCCTTGCCGGTCTCGGCGAGCCAGGCGGCGAAGGCGGGGTAGCCGGCGTCCTCGATGTAGTGACCGCGCCCGGACGCGCCGTCACCGTCGGCGTCGTCGCCGACCCTGACGGCGGCGGTGATGACGGGTCCGGTGTTCGGGGCCAGGTCACGGCCGACCCCGTCCTGCGACGCGTTCATCACGAAGCCCAGGAGGTCGCCGTTGCCGGTGAAGCGGGTGCCGAGGGCGGCGCCGAGGTTCGGGAACGCCAGCCGGTTGCGGAGCAGCAGGTACGTCGACCCGAACGTGCCGGCGGCCAGCACCAGGCGCTCGCACCGGATGGTGTGCGTGGGGAGCCCGACCGCGGGCTCGCCGGCGGCGCCGGTGTGGACGACGTACGTGACCTCGTAGCCGCCGCCCGTCGAGCGGCCGGAACCCCTTGACCTCGTGGCGCACGCGGATGTCGGCGCCGGCGTGCTGCGCCGCGGACAGGTAGGTGTGGTCGAGGGTGTTCTTGGCGCCGTAGTTGCAGCCGAGGTCGCACTCCCCGGTCAGCGCGCAGGTGGACCGGGGCAGGCCGTGGATGTTGCCGTACGACGGCGTCGCGATCTCCCCGAGCCGCACGGGCTCGTCCCCCGGCCGGCGGGCGAAGCTGATCGCCAGCGGCGGCAGCGACACCGACAGGCCCGCGCCCTTCGCGGCCTCGCGCATGCGCGTTGGTCTTGGGGGTGTCGGAGTACGGGTAGGTCGCGGTGCCGATCATCGACTCGACGGCGTCGTAGTGCGGCTCGAGGTCGTCGCGGGAGATCGGCCAGTGCTCGTAGCCGCCGCCGGCAGCGGCTCCTCGTGCACGAACCACTTCTCGTCCT
This sequence comes from uncultured Actinomycetota bacterium, assembly GCA_963721925.1. Lineage (GTDB taxonomy): Bacteria > Actinomycetota > Actinomycetes > Propionibacteriales > Nocardioidaceae > Nocardioides. The sequence goes on from CAVRLH010000006.1 coordinate 234,921, forward strand.
TGCGGAGCAGCACGTTGGCGTAGATGAGCGAGCCACCGCCCAGGCCGCTGGAGACCATGCCGTCGATGCCGTCGAAGCTCCAGATGTCGAGCAGCCCGTGGTTGCCCTCGGCGGGCTCCCAGAAGTTGGCCGCCATGCCACCCGGCGTGCGCGGGAACGACCCCGGCGGGTACGCGCGACCGCGCTCCAGGACGACCACGGAGCGGCCCGCTTCGGCCATCCGGTACGCCGTGACGGAGCCACCGAACCCGGAGCCCACGACGACGACGTCGACCTGTTCGGTCGAGGCGTTCTCGGCCAACTCAGACCCCCGCTGACGCAGTTCTCGGCGCTCCGGACGCTACCGGAGCGAGGCGGACGGCCACCATGGTCCGCCAGGCTACGAGACTCGGCTTCGATCCGAACGGACCATTGACGAATCGCGCGTCATGAGCAGCCTCCCGCACGTCCCGAATCGCGGTTAGCTCTGCCGCGAGGAAGCGCCTGGACCTCCTCAGGCGGCTGAGGACGGCAGGGTGACATGAGCGGCTCCGGGGTTCGGTTCACCGAGACGATGCGGGGCTTCGTCTCCACCTCCTCGGTCGACGACTACCAGGCCGGCTTCGACCGCGGGCAGGCCGACGAGTCGCCGCTCGACTTCACCGTGACCGTCACCGCCGACGACGTCGACCGGCTGGTCGACGAACGCGACCACGAGGCCGACCTCGCAGGCACGGTGACCGCGCCGGCGCTCTCCCCCACGCCGCTGACGGTCGAGGGCGGTCGGTTCAACCTGCTCGTCCGCGACGCCGAGCACGCCGGCGCCCGCCAGATGCTCTACTCGATGCCGCTGGTCGCCGACGACGGCCGGCGCTTCCACCTCGAGGGCTTCAAGCAGATCCAGGACGACGAGGGGATGGACCTCTGGTCCGACACGACCACGCTCTACGTCACCGTCCACGACGGCGAGGGCGCGGAGCGGTCCGGTCGCGGCCAAGGGCATCGTCACGATCCACGCAGCGGACTTCGCCAAGCAGCTGACGACGATGCGCGCGATCGGCGGCGGTCCTCTCGACCAGCTCAAGGCGCTGGCGACGTTCGGCCGGATGTTCGCCGGGTCGCTCAACGAGACCTTCGGCAGCGTCTTCGCCAGGCCGAGCGCGTTCAACCCGGACGCCGCGCCGCGCGAGCACCGGGCCCTGACGCTGCGGCGAGGCCGAGGTGCACTTCTTCCGCACCGACGACGACGTCGAGCTGCGCCTCACCCGCTTCAACGGCGGGCCGAAGGGGCCGGTGATCCTCAGCCCCGGCTTCGGCAACTCCGGCGCACGCCTTCCTGATCGACACCACCGAGCAGAACTTCCCGGAGTACCTGCACGCGCACGGGTACGACGTCTGGGTGCTCGACTACCGCGCCAGCCCGTCCCTGGCGTCCGGCGCCGACGCAGTTCACCCTCGATGACATCGCGAAGCACGACTACCCGGCCGCGGTCGCGAACGGTCCGCGAGATGTCGGGCGCCGAGTCCGTGCAGGTGATGGCGCACTGCATCGGCTCGCTCACGATGCTGATGTCGCTCGCGCTCGGGCTCGAGGGCGTCCGGCACGGCGTCGCGTCGCAGGTGACGCTGCACCCGCGGGCCGGGCACGCTCAACGAGCTGCGCGCCGGCATCTACGCCGCCGCGTGATCCTGCAGGCCCTCGACGTCGACACGCTGACCACCGACCGCGACGACGACCCGTCGTGGGCCGAGCGGCTCTACGACCGGGCCCTGCAGGTGTACCCGTCCGGCGAGGAGGACGTGCGGGCTGCCGTTCTGCCGCCGGGTGATGTTCATGTACGGCGAGGTCTACGACCACGACCAGCTCAACGACGCCACCCACGAGGCACTCCACGAGGTGTTCGGCGTCGCCAACCTGACGACGTTCGAGCAGATCACCCTGGCTCCTGCGCGAGGACCACATCGTCGCCGCCGACGGCGCCGACGTCTACCTGCCGGCGACCGACAACCTGCGGCTGCCGATCTCCTTCCTGCACGGCGAGCACAACCGGCTCTTCAAGCCCGAGGGCAGCCAGCTGACCTACGACTACCTCCGCGAGAAGAACGGACCCGAGCTCTACACGCACACGGTCGTCCCGGGGTACGCGCACATGGACCTGTTCGTCGGCAAGGACGCCGCGCGCGACGTCTACCCCGTCGATCACGGCCGAGCTCGACCGCTTCAACTGACCCCTCAGGAGCCTGATGTCCCACCCGCACCCGTCGATGCAGGACCTGTTCAGCTACCCGCTGATGTCGGCGCTGACCGAGCGTCGTACCCGCCGGATCCCCCGCGGGCTTCTCGGTCGAACGCAGGCCCGCTCACCCACCAGAGCCAGAACGACCCGGCGCCGCTGACGCCCGCTCGAGGAGGCCATCCTCGTCACCTGCATCACCGGGATCGTGGGCAAGACCACGCACGACGGCCCGCTCACGAAGACCGACGGCACCGACGAGCTCGGCACGCCGTTCCTCAACGTGCTCGCCCGCACCGGCAGCAGCGCCGACAACTGCCCAGGCGACGCACTTCTTCATGATCAACGACGACGGGATCTTCCTGCTCAAGCACCCCACCGGCGACGCGGCGCTCGAGGCGCTGCAACGCCCGGCCGCGCGAGCTGGGCCGAGTGGTCCGACGACGACTGGCTGTCGTACGCCGAGCAGTGCAAGGTGCGCATCTCCGACAAGCGGCTCAGCTTCCCGCGCGAGTGGCCCTACTACCTCGGCTGGAACGCCCAGGCCTCCAACGTCGCCGGCACCACGCTGTTCTACCCCGTCGTCGACTGCACCTGGCAGTACATCAACGCCCTGCTGATCATCGCCAACGAGCCGGACGGCAAGCGGTCGATGTTCATGGACGACTGGCGCCCGTTCCACCCGAAGGGCTTCGTCGAGTGGATGGCCAAGGTCGGCGGGACGCTCCGCGCTCATGGAGAAGATCCCGTACCAGCCGATCGGCGGCCTGAAGTACGTCCGCAGCAAGTTCGTCAACAAGGACAACGTCGTCCCGCTGGGCTTCGCGCACACGCTGCGCACCGACTACGAGGCGTTCTTCTACTTCCAGAACCTGATGCTGCTCGGCCAGGCCATGGGCCTCGGCGGGTGGATCCACGGCGCGGTGTTCTCGCCGTACATCTGGCAGAAGGAGCCCGCCAAGGACTGGCACGGCCTCGGCTTCCGCATGGAGCAGCCCAAGACGCTGTCAGCCCGTGGGCGCCGGTGCCGGCCTCGCAGCCCAACCCCGTCGGCATCGACGGCGTGCTCGAGGGTCTGACCCCGCCGTACGTGAAGTCCATGGACGAGGCCGTCGACAAGGTCATGGAGCTGAAGTACGGCGCCGGGCGGGTCGGCGTACGGCAACGAGGAGGTCTGGGCGAGCCCCTACCGCAACCAGGCCGACGCGCAGGCGTACGTCGCGAAGGGCACCCACATCGGCGCCGAAGCAGGTGCAGTACGTCAAGGACGCCTGCAACTACCTGTACGAGACCTACGGCCGCTTCCCCGCCCACGTCGACGCCTTCTACGCCGCCGGCATGTGGCTCCAGTTCTCCCACCTGGAGATGGAGTACTACGACCGCTTCTTCGACCCCTCCCAGTACACCCGCCAAGCCGCCCACGACGGCCTCTGGCACCCGTAGTCCAACCGGCTCACTCCGTTCGGTGGTTGAGGTGCGAGGAGCGCCAGCGACGAGCCTCGAAACCACCGTCCACAGGGACCGCGACCGGCGCTGCAGAACTGCTCGCCAAACGCGCGCCTGACGTATGGCTTTCACCTACCTCGTCCGCTGAGCCTCGAAACCACCATCACAAGGCTCGCGTCTCGCTGCGGACGGCTGGCCAGCTCGGGCAGCGCACGATCGCCTGATGCAAGGCCTCGCGCTCGATCGGCTCACTCGATCGGCAGCTACGACGCGAGCAGCCGCCGACCTGTGCGCAGCTCGCAGGCGAGACGAGCATCAACGTGGGCGACGCCGGGGGTGTACGCCGCGTCGGCCGAGTCGAGCCGTCTGGTGCGGCCGCGTTCGAACACGTCCAGGCGCGGCGTTGCTGCCTACGAGAAGCACCGATCGGGGCAGCGACGATGTCAGGCTGGCGATCGTCCATCGCGCAAGACTCGGCGCGTCGTGCCTGGCCTAGCGACGCGGCTCTGTCGTGAGTGGTCGGTGTCGCAGGCTCAACCACCGACAGGCGTTCGGCAGACTCGGCACAGGTGCTCCTTGAAGTACGCCGTGACGTCGTCGGCCTGCTCGGTGACGTAGCGGTACCCGTCGTACCTGCCCGTCGACGGGTACTCGACCAGGGGCAGGGACTTCGGGGAAACGTCGACGAAGTGCTGGACGATCCCCATCTCGCCCCAGGGGTCGCCGGTGCCCTGCACGTACATGACCATGGGTGTCGGTGAGCAGCCGGGCCGCTTTGCCGGGGTCGATTTGGCTGGGCCGCGGGGCGCGCAGGGCGGCGTACACGAGGTCCACCACGGGCAGGGAGACCGACTCCCAGCCAGCCCAGGACGTCCTTGCTGAACCTGCGCGAGAACCGGTAGGGAACCGTCGGCTGCACCAGCAGCGCGGCCTTGAGCGGCTGTGCCTCCGGGGCACCGATCAGCACCGCGTTGCCTCCCATCGAGGTGCCGACGGCGCCGATGCGCTCGTGATCGACGTCGGCCCGGCTTCGCAGGTAGTTGACGGCGCCCACGAAGTCGTGGGACTCGGTGCAGCCGAGGTCGACGGGGAACCGCGAGCCGCTCTCGCCGTGGTTGGCGCAGGTCGAAGAGCAGCACGTCCGATCCCGGCGTCGTGGAGCGTCTTGTCGGCGGGCAGGAAGTCGACGTCGCGGTCGCGGAACGGCACCCGGCCACCGACGTTGCCCAGCGGTTCCACATCCAGCCGTGCACGAACACCACGACCGGAGCCGGGCTTCCGTCGGTGGTGGCGGCCGGGACGAACCAGCCCTGGAGGCGTACGCCGTCGGTCGCGGCGAAGGTGACGTCCTCGAACGCCAGGTCCGCCTCTGCCGGTGTCCGCGTGATCGGGACCCGGCCCCTTTCAGCATGAGCGTGGTGATGCGCATCAGGGCCCAGTAGCTTCATGGGGACGCCTTCACGCTCGCCGGGCAGAAGTCGACCTTCAGCCCGGAGACCGGCAGCGGGAAGAGGTCGTCGCTCAGGCGTGAGGTCCTGCTCGGGTAGCCGGTACGACAGCCGGCGCAGCAGCAGGATCAGGTAGAGCTTGATCGGCGATCGTGACGATGTCCTCGCCGGGGCACCGGTGGTGGTTGCGCTCACCGTCGCCGTGCGGGACGTAGCTGCCGGGAGCCATCGCGGCCTCGCGTGCGGGCAGGAATCGCTCGGGGTCGAAGGTGTCGGCGTCGTCGAACACCTGCGTTGCGCTGGTTGATGTGGATCGCGCCGATCGCGCCCCAGTCCTTCGGCATCGCGGTAGCCGCCGATCTCCATGCTCCTCGAGGGCCTTGCCGAAGAAGGTCGCGGAGTTCATCGCGAAGAAGCGCCGAACCTCCTTGGACAGCTGTCCGAGGTACTCCATCCGCGGCAGCTGCTCCATCGTCACCGGACCGTCCGGGGACACCGCACGCACCTCTGCCGGGCCCGCTCGCGCATGTCCGGGTGCTGGGCCAACGTCATCGTCAGCAGGATGAACGGCACGAAGAAGCCGGCCTGCCCCGCGAAGATCAGTGGCGTACGTCGCCGAGCATCGTCTCGGCGGACACCCCGTGGTCGGGTCGCCACGGCCAGCATGCGCGAGAGGATGTCGTCGTACCGCTCCGGGTGCTCCTGGTGTCGGCTGATGGCTTGGGCGATCAGGACGTCGAGACGCGGTCGCGGCCCTTGATCGCCTTGCCGTACGGCGTGCCCGGGATCGGTAGCGGCAGGTCTGTAGGCGAGTAGCGCATCGCCGCGAGGATCTGGTTGAGCTCGTCGATGTGCGCCTTCGACTCGTCACCGGTGTACAGCGCACCGGTGAGCTCGGCCGAGGCGAGTCCTGGAGGTCGGGCGCAGGGTGGCGCTGCCAGCCTCGGCCCATCTGTCGACTGGGCGCCCCACACCCGCTGCATCCGCTCGAGGTAGGCCGCCATCGCTTCGTCGGTGCGGACGGCGTGCAGCATGACGTCCTTGCGGGCGTGGTGCTCGTCGCCGTCGATCAGGGCCAGCGAGCCGTGGAACATCTGCTCGACGGACACCGGGTCGGTGCCTCCGCGCTCGACGCGTGGGTCAGTGGCGAACTGGTGAAAGGCTTCGTGCCCGGAGACGATCACGAAGTTGAACCCGAACAGCCGGGTCTTGAAGACCGGGCCGTGCTTCGCGAAGTGTGACTTGTAGAACTGGTGGTTGTTGCGGGCGAGGCCCATCGTCTCGCCGATCCACGGCAGACCGAGCTTGCCAGGCGGCAGCGTTGCGGTCACGTCGCCTTCTTCTTCTTGACGCGGTTCACGATCCCCATGAAGGGCTTGGAGGCCCAGGTTGCGCGCAGGACCCGATTGATCATTACCTGGTTCCACTCGTGCAGCCAGTACTCCTTGATCAGGTAGTTCTCGTCGAGCAGGAACAGCCCGGTGGCACGGCCGTCGAGGGTCTTCATGGGCAGGTGCAGCTGGTAGGTGAGGATCACCGTCGTGTACTTCTCGCCCGTGGTGATGTCGAGGACCTGGCCGGTGAAGGTGCCTTCGGTGATGAAGCCGGTCAGCGTCTTGTAGAGGCCGACGATCTCGTCGGTGGTCGTGTAGTCGCCCGACAGGAAGTTCTGGCCGGGGTAGTGGATGACCGCGTCGGGCGCCAGCAACGAGCGGAAGGTGACCAGGTCCGCCGACATCAGGGCGTCCCAGTATTTCTGATGAGGTCGATGCGCGCCTGGCGGTCCTGCTCGGCGTCCAGCTCGGTCATGCGGTTCCCCTCTTCCAGGGCGCGAACGCGTTGTCGACGCCGTCGAGGGCCTTGGCGAGCTCCGGGTAGTGCCGCTTCATCACGGTGACCATCGTGTTGTCGGCGATCCACTTCATGCCCGGTCTTGCGTGTAGTACTCCTCGGTGTAGCAGTCGGTGAGGAACCGGTCGCTCTTGATCCGCCGCGACGCCATCAGGATGAAGACCCGGAAGGCCGTGTCGCTGAAGCCGAAGCCCTTCGGGCGGCGTCTCGGCGTGCATGCCGATCTGGAGGTCGACGCGCTCGACGTCGCCGTACATCTCCTCGAGCTCCTCGGCCCACACCGGGTTGTCGGTCAGGTCGGCGAAGGACTTGGCGGGCGTCAGGTGGAGCTGGCGGCGGAACTCGTTGTAGCGCGGCACGCCGCGCTCGCGGTCGCGGATGATGTCGACGGCTCCCAGGTCGAGCCGTACGCCGTCGGGCAGGGTCAGGTCCTGCAGCCAGCGCGGGTAGTTGTGCAGCGCAGACCGCGCCCGGGTGCTGGATGCCGAACGAGTAGAAGAGGTCGGCCGACTTCACGCCACTCGCGAGTACCTTCTCGGCGTTCAGCAGGATGATCTCGTCGAAGGCCATCGAGTCGATCAGCGTGTCGTCGGCCAGCGAGTGCAGCTCGAGCTCGTCGGGCAGCAGCGGGTGCAGGCGGTAGACCGAGACGAACTCCTCGGTCAGCTGGTACGGCGCCCCGTGCTGGTCGGCGGGCGAGCCCGGGATGCCGCTGAGCTCCTCGTTGCTGCCGACGCGGCCGACGAGGCGGTGCAGGCGCTCGCCCAGCAGCCCCCACCAGTTGGCGCGCATGCCGATCTGGAGCGCCGGGTGGGCGATGATCGCCGGCGTCCACTCGACCGTGTGGATCTTCGCGATCAGGGCGGAGTTGACCAGCTGGGCGGTGCCGAAGAGCTCGTCGTCGCTCATCTCCGGGTGCTTCTTCTTCAGCGTCGTCGCAGATCGCGTTGTGCTCGAGCGTGAAGAGCGTGTGCAGCATCCCGAGGCCGACCCACCAGTTCTCGCTGAACCCGGTGATCGCCGTGCCGGTCTGGTGGTCCAGCGGCAGCCGGCCGTCCTGCAGCGACGAGCTTGCCGTCGGTGAACGTGCGCACCCGGTCGCGCTGCTCGTCCGAGCTGCCGTAGATGCTCGAGGCGTCCCACCAGTGCGACAGCCGGTTGATGTACGTCGGCGGCAGGTGCGCGTCGTCGTCGCGTGCGGGTGTGGTCGCCGGAGCGTCCGCGGCACCCGCATCGGGTTCTCGTGCCAGCCGTGACCGTCCGGCAGCGGGATCTCGAGGTCCTCGTGCTCGGCGTCACGGCCGTGGGCGAACCAGTCGTGGGTCTGGAACTGGATCCACGCGGCCGCCAGCAGGTTCAGCGACGGTCGCCGGCGTGAAGGTGTCGCGGCGCATCAGCGTGCGGCTGATCGTGTGCGGGTTCGGCTCCATCAGGCCGGGCATCGTCTCGGGGAACGCCTGGTCGAGCGACACGTTGCGCGCGAAGCGGGTGCCGGCCATCCCCATGTCCGGGTCGTCGAGGGCGTTGTAGGAGCCGTCGGGCGTCCGGAACTCGCCGGCCAGGTGCGGGCACTGGTCGAGCGTGACGGCCGCGCGGCGGGTGCTCGGGTCCGGCGTACGGGTGTCGGTGAGGTTGTGCTGGCGCAGCTCGATCCGCAGCGCGATCAGGTTGAGCGAGGGCGGCGGGCAGCGGCAGCCGGTGCCACGGTCGGCGCCGTTGAGGCGACCGAACACCGACAACCAAGGTGCGGCCTGCGAACGAGGGCTTGCTCATGTGTCCAACTCCGGCGGCTCGGCTGCGTCGGGTGGCGGCCGGAGGACGCACCGCCGTCATCGTAGGCCGGGCGGGGGTCCGGAGAAGTAGTCCGAACGGGGCTCGGACCCCGTGTCGCGCACGGGTCTCGAGGAGGCACGCTCGTAGGTTGTCGTACATGCCTCCCGAGCCCACCCCCGACGGGTCCGCCATCGACCCCACCGTCCCGCCGAGCGGACCCGGCTGCGTCGAGTGCGAGCAGTCCGGCAGGGCTGGTGGGTGCACCTGCGCCGGTGCGCCCAGCTGCGGCCACGTCGGCTGCTGCGACACCTCCCCATGCAGCACGCCACCAAGCACTACGAGGAGACCGGCCACCCGTCATCGCGTCCTACGAGCCCGGCGAGGAGTGGTTCTGGGACTTCGCCTGGATCGCCTTCACCTCGGCCCCCGCCTCGCCGACCCCCAGCACCACCCCGTCGCCCAGGACGTCCCCGGGCCCCGAGGGCCGCGTACCGGAGGACTGGGAGCAGTACGTCAACGGCTGAGACCGGCTTCCGGTTGCGATCAGATTTGTCGCCTGCGGCGGGCTTGGGTTCCGGCCGTCGGCCCGTGGGTGGACCCCGGTGACCGCACGCTGGCAGCTCACGGTGACCACGGCCCCTGTCCACCCACGGGCCGGAAGTCGTGGCCGGAGCGGCGGCGGTGCGGTGTCGTGGGGGCTAAAGCGCAGGCGCCCGGGCATGCGCAACCACCCACGAGCAGCAACCACGAGGGCGCCGCCCCGCCCTGTCCCCCAGGCACCGACGCTGCGCACGCCGGCCGACGATCCCGACCCAAGCCCCGCCGCAGGCGACAGTGACGGTCGCAACGCCAGCAGCCGCGGGTCTCGTGACGGTCGCTAGCGCGACCTCCTCGACCAGCGGTCAGGTACAGGACTCCAAGGTCGCGTCGTCACGCGCACGGTCGCCGAGGCGGCGGGCCTGGTCGGTGAACGGCAGCACCACGCTGGCGCCGCCGATGTTGCCGATGCCGCCCTGGACGACGCAGGAGGTGACCTTGCTGGGGTCGACCTGGGCGACGGCCTGGGCGAGCTGGAACAGCTCGGTGGGCGCGAGGTCGGTGTGGAGGTACTGCATGACGTGCATGACGCCGTTCTCCAGGAACCCGGGCTCGTGGGCGCGCGCACGCACCTTGGCCTGGATGCCGCGCAGCACCCGCTGCTGGTTGGCCGAGCGGTCGAAGTCGCCGCGGATCAGGTTGTGGCGGATCCGGGAGAACACCATCGCGTCGTACGGGCCGAGGTGGACGCGGCCCTGCTTGAAGCCCTCGGGCTTGAGGTCCGGATCGCTGAACGCGACCGGGTTGCTGGATGTCGATGCCGCCGATGCTGCCGATCAGCGCCTGGAAGAACTTGAAGCGGGAGATGAACACGTAGTCCGGCTGGATGCCGACGAGGTCGCCCACGGCCCGACCGAGCGCCTGCGGCCCACCGAAGTACAGCGCGGCGTTGATCTTGTTGGAGCCGTAGCCCGGCGATCGGCACCCAGGAGTCGCGGGGTACGCCGATCGCGGTCGCCGCGCCCGTGCGCAGGTTCATGCCGACCAGCTGGAGCGCGTCGCCGCGGACGCGGGTCATGTCCTCGCCGGGCCGCGCGTCGGACCCGACGGCCAGGATCCAGACGACGTCCTTGCTGGACTCGGGGTAGTCGACGCCGGTGGCCCGGTTGATCTTGACGAGCTCCATCTGGGTCGGCTTGACCGCGGAGTCGGGGACCACGACGGCCGCGACCGCGAGCACGACGGCCAGCGTGACGAGGCGGCGTACCCACGCCAGGCGAGCGGACATCACGCCCACCGCCCCTTCGTCACGTCGTAGCCGAAGATGCGCCAGCCCTCGGCGCCCGGCGTCAGGAACAGCCGGCCGCGGACCTCGACCTTGCGCTGCGACGTCGCCCGTCGGTGCGGAACTTCAGCACGAACCTCGCGGTCGCGCCGGACGCCTTGCCCTTGACGGCCAGCACGTCGACGGTGACCTTGCGCGCCGTCGCCTCGACGCCGGCGATCTCGCTGCCGATGTCCTGGTTGCTCATCAGCGCCTTGTCGCTCTGCGCGTCGGCCTTGGCGCCGGTCGTGAAGCCCGGCCAGGCGTCGGCGAAGTCGTTGCGCGGGTAGTCGCCCGCGACGTACGCCGCGTCGAACCACGCGTCGACGGCGTGCGCGACCTGCTGCGCGGACCTTGGTGCGCTTGGCCTTCGGCAGCTTGCCCGTCACCTTGCCGAGCGTGGCGGTCGTCTGCGACCGGGCGCGGGCGTCGGTGGCCTCGAGACGCGGCCGGCTCGCCGTCACCGGGGTCGGCCGACGGCTCGCTCGCGTCGCCGCTGCACGCGGCCAGCGTGAGGGCGAGCGCCAGGACCAGGCCGACGCCTGCCTCGGCCAGGGCGTGCGAGCGCCGGACGGCTCGTGCGCGGGGTGTTCGCGGGTCGATCTCACGGTCAGGGGACTCCTTGGATGTTCGTCACAGCGCAACCGTGCCTGAAGGCAGGGGCGTGGGTCGGCATTTGCTCGTGTCGGGGACTAACCTGATGTACCGAACTTCACTTTCATTCGCACGCATCTGAGGAAGAGGCGAACCCAGCCGTGCCGCAGCCTTCCGGCAGCCCGTCCGACAACTCCTCTGCGCCAGCCCTCCACCGACCTCGGGGCCAACGAGTGGCTGGTCGAGGAGATGTACGACCAGTACCAACGCGACCCCCAGAGCGTCGACCCGGTCTGGGTCGCGTACTTCAAGGCCTCGCCTCCTGGTGGGGACAACGGCAGTCCGGTCCAGGCATCGGACCACCGTACGTCGACCGCGACGGCCACCGCTGCCGCCCCCCTCGCCCCAGCCGGCGCTCGCCGCCCTCCTCGACCAGCGGACGCGCGCGCGCCCTCCTCGGCCCCGGCGCCGGGTCGGCCGCCGAAGACCAGCGAGCGGCCGAGGAGAAGGCCGCGAAGCCGCCGCCCCGGTGGCGAAGCCGCGGCCCGAGGCCAAGGCGGCCGAGCCGGCCAAGGGCACGACCAACCCGGTCCCGAAGGAGTCCAAGCCCGTCGAGAAGGCCGCGGCGAGCGACCAGGCGTCGTACACGATCCTGCGCGGCGCCCCGGCGCGCACGGCGCAGAACATGGACGCCTCGCTCACCGTGCCGACCGCGACCAGCGTGCGCTCGGTGCCGGTCAAGCTGCTGTGGGACAACCGCATCGTCATCAACAACCATCTGTCCCGGGCCCGCGGCGGCAAGGTGTCGTTCACCCACCTGATCGGCTACGCGCTGGTCAGGGCGCTCAAGGCGATGCCGGAGATGAACGTCGGCTTCGACACCATCGACGGCAAGCCCAACCTGATCACGCCGGCCCACATCAACCTCGGCCTGGCGATCGACGTCCAGAAGGCCGACGGCACCCGTCAGCTCCTCGTGCCCAGCATCAAGGCGGCCGAGCGCGATGGACTTCGCGGCGTTCTGGACGGCGTACGAGGACATCGTGCGCCGCACGCGCGACAACAAGCTGACCGTCGAGGACTTCCAGGGCACCACGATCTCGCTGACCAACCCCGGCACGATCGGCACCAACCACTCGGTGCCGCGGCTGATGAAGGGCCAGGGCGCGATCATCGGCGTGGGCGCGATGGAGTACCCGCCCGAGTACCAGGGCGCCTCCGAGGAGACCATCGCCCGCAACGCGATCAGCAAGGTCATGACGCTGACGTCGACCTACGACCACCGGGTCATCCAGGGTGCGCAGTCGGGTGACTTCCTGCGCCGCATGCACGCACTGCTGCTGGGCGAGGAGGACTTCTACGACGAGATCTTCGCCGCGCTGCGCATCCCCTACGAGCCGATCCGCTGGGCCAAGGACATCGCGACGTCCCACGACGACGAGATCGGCAAGCAGGCCCGCATCCTCGAGCTGATCCACGCCTACCGGGTGCGCGGCCACCTGATGGCCGACACCGACCCGCTGGAGTACCGTCAGCGCAGCCACCCCGACCTCGCGGTGGAGTCGCACGGCCTGACGATGTGGGACCTCGACCGCGAGTTCCCGACCGGGTCGTTCGGCGGCGAGGGTCGCCGCTTCATGAAGCTGCGCACGATCCTGGGCATCCTGCGCGACTCCGTACTGCCGAACCACCGGCATCGAGTACATGCACATCATGGACCCCGAGCAGCGCCGCTGGATCCAGGAGCGGGTCGAGCAGCCGCACAGCAAGCCGCCGCGCCAGGAGCAGCTGCGGATCCTGCTCAAGCTCAACCAGGCCGAGGCGTTCGAGACGTTCCTGCAGACCAAGTTCGTCGGCCAGAAGCGGTTCAGCCTCGAGGGCGGCGAGACGACGATCCCGCTGCTCGACGAGCTCTGCGAAGCGGCCGCCGAGGCCGACCTCGACGAGGTCTGCATCGGCATGGCCCACCGCGGCCGGCTCAACGTGCTGGCCAACATCGTCGGCAAGAAGTACTCGCCAGATCTTCCGCGAGTTCGAGGGCAACATCGACCCGCGCACGGTCCAGGGCTCCGGTGACGTGAAGTACCACCTGGGCGCCGAGGGCGAGTTCCTCTCGGGGCTCGGCGACCGCATCAAGGTCTCGGTGGCCGCGAACCCGTCGCACCTCGAGGCCGTCGACCCGGTGCTCGAGGGCATCGCGCGCGCCAAGCAGGACGTCCTCGACCGCGGCGCCGAGTACCCCGTGCTGCCGCTGCTCGTGCACGGCGACGCGGCGTTCGCCGGCCAGGGCGTGGTCGCCGAGACGCTGAACCTCTCGCAGCTGCGCGGCTACCGCACCGGCGGCACGATCCACGTCGTCGTCAACAACCAGGTCGGCTTCACGACCTCGCCCGGCTCGTCGCGCTCGACGCCTCTACTGCACCGACGTCGCGCGGATGGTCGCAGGCGCCGATCTTCCACGTGAACGGCGACGACCCCGAGGCGTGCATCCGGGTGGCGCGGCTGGCGTTCGAGTACCGCCAGGCGTTCAACAAGGACGTCGTCATCGACCTGGTCTGCTACCGCCGGCGCGGGCACAACGAGGGCGACGACCCGTCGTACACGCAGCCGCTGATGTACGACCTGATCGAGCAGAAGCGCTCGGTGCGCAAGCTCTACACCGAGTCCCTCATCGGCCGTGGCGACATCACGATCGAGGAGGCCGAGCAGGTGCTGGCCGACTACCAGCAGCAGCTCGAGCGGGTCTTCACCGAGGTCCGCGAGGCCGACTCGCACCGTTGGAGTGGACGACGGTGCCGGACTACCCCGACAAGCCGTCGGCGAGGCAACCACCGCGGTGACGCCCGAGGTGATGAAGCGGATCGCCGACGCCTACGTGACGCCGCCCGACGGCTTCACGGTGCACGCGAAGGTGATGCCGCAGCTCCAGCGTCGCTCGCGTCCATCGCCGACGGCCCCATCGACTGGGGCACCGGCGAGATCCTGGCGTTCGGAGCTCGCTACTGATGGAGGGCCGTCCCGTCCGGCTGCCGGCCAGGACTCGCGCCGCGGCACGTTCGTGTCGCGGTTCGCCACGATCGTCGACCGGGTCAACGCCGACGAGTGGACGCCGCTGTCGCACGCTCACCGAGGAGCAGGCGAAGTTCCACATCTGACCGACTCGCTGCTCAGCGAGTACGCCGCGCTCGGCTTCGAGTACGGCTACTCCGTCGCGCGGCCCGACGCGCTGGTGCTCTGGGAGGCGCAGTTCGGCGACTTCGTCAACGGCGCCCAGACGTCATCGACGAGTTCATCTCCTCCGGCGAGACCAAGTGGCGCCAGCAGTCCGGCGTCGTGCTGCTGCTGCCGCACGGCTACGAGGGGCAGGGTCCCGACCACTCCTCCGCGCGCATCGAGCGGTTCCTCCTGCTCTGCGCGGACGAGGCCATCACGG
>CAVRLH010000007.1:0-32566 GCA_963721925.1 uncultured Actinomycetota bacterium
CGGCCACCAGCGACCACTCCCCTCGGGTTCACGCAACCGGACGTGTCGCGTTGATTCCATCACAACGGTCCGGTCCCCACGCGGATAACCGGAGAACGGCCGGCGCCCAGCCGCGAGCCGGCGAGGTCAGCGGCGGATCAGCGGGCGGAGCATGAACGCCAGGGCGAGCAGTGCCCCGGCACCCATTCCCGCCCAGAGCAGGATGGCGCGGGGCTCGGAGAACAGGTCGATCCGCTCCGGCGGCGGGGGCGCCTGCGCATCGGCGCGCGTCTCGGCGACGGACCGCTCGACCTTGCCCTGCCGACCGGGCTCCAGCTGGCGGGTCAGCGCGTCGTGCGCCTGGACGACACCGGCCCCGGTCCAGGGGTTCTCCACCTGCTGCTCCGGGTCGGTCGGCGGACCGGCACCCTCGGTGGTGGCCAGCAGTCGCGCGACGATCTGCTGCGACGTCTCCCGCGGGAAGCGCTCACGCAGCAGGGCCACGATCCCGCTGACCTCGGCCGCAGCCCAGGAGGTGGCGATCTCGCCCACCACGCACCGCTGCCCGGTGGCGTTGACCGAGAGCGCTCCGAAGGTGGGGGCGGCGACATCGGTGTCCATGTTGGGTACGACGTAGGTGCCGGGGTCGTCGGAGCCGGGCGGGGTGGCACTCACCGCGAGCACGCCCGGGTAGTCGGCGGGATAGACGTCCGCGTCGTTGCCCTCGGTCCCGGTGAAGCCGATGGCGTCGGTGTCGGCCTCCTTGTTGCCCGCCGAGGCCACCACGACCACGTCGAGCCTGAGCAACCGGGCGATCGCAGCCTCCAGGGCAGGGTCGGCCCGGCGCGCCGCGAGCGAGATGTTGACGACGTCGAACCGTTCGCGGGCCTGGGCGGCGATGACCGCCTCGATGCCGGCGACGATCCCCGCGGAGGTCACCGGCTGCTGCCCCTCGGTGGGGTCGGCGCCCTCGGCGTCGAACACCTTCACGTCGTAGACCGTGGCCTCGGGCGCGACCCCGTCCGGTCCGGCGATGAGCCCGGCGACGATCGTGCCGTGGCCGGACAGGAAGGCCTGCGAGACACCCGGCGCGGTGAAGAGCGCCGTACGCCGGAGCCCGGGCACGGGCACCACCCCGCTGTCGATGACGGCGACCTTGGTGCCGCGTCCGCGGGCGAGCTCCTGGGCCCGCACCACGTGCATCCGGTCGAAGGCGACGTTCTCCTCGGTGTCCGCGTCGGCGAGCCGCTCGGAGCCGGGCACCTGGGTCACGTCGCACGGAGCATCCTCGGCAGCCCCGGCTGGTGCGACCCAGACCGGCACGGACGTGAGCACGACCACGGCGGCCGCGAGCGTCGTACGGAGCACAGCGCGGGGGGTCATCACCCGGAGTCCGCCTCGGTGTCCGGTGCCGGGGCGTCCTCGGGCACCCTGCGGGCGCTGTTGGTCGACAGCGGCACCCCGACCTCGAAGAACTCCATCCACGTGCTCGGCACCAACGGCGGGTCGACCGCGCCGTAGCCGATGAAGTCCGGGACCGACGCCCCGATCAGGAGGTACTTCTGGCCCTTGGTGTCGATGACGTACGGCGTCCCGCCGGGCGCGGCGTCGTCGGAGCCGGACAGGACGTAGGCGCCGGCGCTGGGCTCGACGTCCACCTCGTGGCGTCCCGGTCCGATGCGGGTCGGGTCGGCCGAGCCGGTCGGGTTGGTGGCGAGGCTGACAGCGGGTGCCTCGCCGGCTCCCGGGTGCAGGACGCCGCACAGCGCGCCGCTCAGGACCGGTGTCGGCAGTCCGGTGGGCCACTCGACGGGATAGTCCGGCGTGGCCTGGTTGGAGCGGATGTCGCCGTCGAGCT
Organism: uncultured Actinomycetota bacterium; assembly: GCA_963721925.1. Classification (GTDB taxonomy): domain Bacteria; phylum Actinomycetota; class Actinomycetes; order Propionibacteriales; family Nocardioidaceae; genus Nocardioides. Next base: position 1,838 of record CAVRLH010000007.1, read on the forward strand.
GGATGGCCCGGCTGGCCACGGCGTCGTAGACCATGCCGGCGAAGTCACCGAGCGGCTGGACGCCGTCGTCGGCGAGCAGGTAGTACTCACCGGTGTCGGACTGGAGGAGGTCGCCGACGGAGTACGGCGAGAGGTCGGCCGAGGTGACGCCGTAGCCCACCGGCTGGCCGGTGTTCGTCACGCCGAACTCGGACTCGTCGAGGGGTGAGCCGGGGACGAACAGGTTGAGCCAGTCCGGCGACACCTCGGGCGCGGAGGCGGACGCCCCGAAGTCGAGCTTGTCGGCGATGGTCGACGCCATCACCTCGTCGGCGGGCATCTCGAACCGGTAGGCCCGCCCGGGCTCGCTGCCGACCGACGGCGCGGTGGCGATGAGCCACAGCTTCCTGCCGCTGGTGACGAGGAAGGCCGAGCCGGTGAGGTCGTCGACGGCGGCTTGCTGCTGCACGGCGATCTTGATGCCGGTGTCGGGTGCGGTGCAGGCGGTCCACCCGTCGTCGACGAGCTCGTCGACCGACGGCAGGCTGGCCGGGGCACCCTCGATGCCGAGGTCGTCGCCGAGCCTGACGGTGCGGATGTACTTGTCGCGCACGGTGGCCGGCGTGAGCTCGGCCTCGCCCAGCAGCAGCTGCGCGGAGACGTAGTTGGGGACGCGCTGGATGACCGGGTCGTCGCCGCCGCGCAGGACGACGTACTGCTCGCCGGTGTCCTTGGAGATGATGAAGCTGTTGGCGTCGAGCCACTGTGCGGGCGGGCGGCCCAGCAGGAAGCCGGCGATCGCGGCACCGGCCATCAGCAGCACCGAGAGGGCGATGCCACCGATCAGGACGCGACCGGGACGGACCGGCTCGACCTCACGACCACCGGGAGCGCCGGAGACGAAGGCGGTGACCAGGCGGCGTCGGCTGAAGGCGTGGGCCTCGACCAGATCCTTCTTCGTTGCCACCGATCAGCCCGCCACCGCGCCGACGAACCCTGCCCCCAGCACCATCAGCGGAAGGAGCGACAGCAGTGTGAACGTCTCGACCACGTCGCCCATCCGCCCGCGGCGCACCGAGGGTGAGGCCGGCACGAGGGTGAGGCCGAGGAGCCCGGCCCCGACGCCGGCGAGGGCGATGGCGGCACCGGAGCGCCAGTCGTCGTGGATGAGCAGCATCGCGACCGCGACGGAGACCAGGCCGAGGATCCCGGAGGTCAGGCCGGCCAGCACCTCGGAACCGGTGCGGTACTGGCGGGTCCGGAACATCACGGCCAGGCAGCAGACGCCGGCCAGGATGGTGCCGAAGACGCCGCGCCCGACGGCGAAGGGCGCGAAGAGCACCAGCAGGGTGCCGACGGTCGCCGAGACCGCCAGCAGGATCTCGTGACCGACCCGGGCATCGCGTCCGACCTCGTCGGAGTCGATCTCCTCCGGATCGGCGGTGATGTCGTGGAGGGAGTAGAGCTGCTCGACGCGGGTGCCGGTGACGCCGAGCGCCAGCCACGGGAAGACGCTGCCCGCGAGGACGACCAGCGTCATCAGCACCGTGAAGACGACGCTGGGCTCGAGCGAGGCGACGCGGATCAGGACCGAGCTGGCCACCAGGACCGCGCCGACGACGACGGCCGGGATGACCAGGACTCGTCCCTCCTGCAGGCCGATCACCGCGACCAGGCCGACGGCGAGCACGCCGAGGCCGGCGCTCAGCACCGGCGCGTGGAAGAACTGGTCGTCCAGCGGCCACGACCATGCCGGGAGGTCGCCGGGGGCGAGGAGCAGCCCGGCGACGGCGGCGTAGAGGCTGGCGAGCAGGGAGACGGCCACGGCGGCCTCGGGCTCGTCCTGCGCCCGGGCCAGCACCACACCGCCGACGACCAGCAGGACCGCGATGACGGCGGCGGCCACGCCACCGAGCAGGCTCTCGCCCTTGAGGAGCAGGGCGAGGGCGCCCAGGCCGAGCAGGATGCTGCCCGCGCCCAGCGCCGTACGACGTCCGGCCGCGGGCTCCCACGGCTTCAGCTCGTTCTCGACGACGTCGGCCATGGCCTCGACCACGTCGTCGTAGACGCGGGGGGCCCGGTCGTCGACACCGGCGGAGACCGTCAGCAGCCCGCCGTCCTCGATGCCTTGCATCGTGAGGCCGGAGTCATTGGCCAGGATGCGGCCCTCCTGGGTCACCAGGCGGTAGCCGCCGTAGACCGTGGAGGCGTCGAGCAGGCCGACCGAACGTGCCAGCTCGGGGACGAGCTCAGCCACGGGGATCGCCCCCGGCAGCACCAGATCGACCCGTCGCGACCCCGAGGCGATGGTCACCCGGACCAGGCCCGAGGTGACCGAGGACCCCTGACTCATGTGTCGTTCCCCCCGTTGAGCATGGAATGAGCATCTGCATCGGCACCCGCGCGAGCGGTCGGGTCGCAGGATCGAGAGCAGCCTAGGCGAACTCGGACCCGCGCGGAGCCGCGGCCCGCGCGGATGACGCGAGGCCGGTCACCCCCATCTGGGATGACCGGCCTCGCGTCGGGATCGGGTCGCTCAGAAGCGGCCGGCACCGCGCTGGTCGGCGGCGCGGTACTCGGCGTTGGAGGAGTCGACGCCCTGGCTGGCCTGCTGCAGGAGCGTGGTCATCTCGACCATGGCCGCGTCCCACTTCTTCTTGGCGTCGTCGTAGGCGAGCTTGGCATTACCGTTCCAGTTCGCCTTGAGCGGGTTGAGGTCGTTCTCGAGCTGGTCGAGGCGGGCCTCGATGTCCTTGGCCGCCTTCATGACGTCGGCGGCACCCGTCTCGAGGTGGCCGTGCTGAACCTTGATTCCGTCGAAACTCATGATGATCTCCTTGAGAAGAAAAAGTGGTGGAGCAGGTCAGCCGAGGCGGCCCTGCAGGTTGGCGGCGGCGGCGGACTGGCCCTCGTCCGTGGCCACGTTGTCGCGCTCGGTCTCGACCATCGACGCGGAGAGCTGGTCGAGCGCCTTCAGGATGGTCTCCTGCTTCTCGTTCCAGGCGATCATCAGGTTGTTGAACGAGGTGGCTCCCTGGCCGCCCCACCCAGCCATCATGCTCTGGATGTTGGAGGTGAGGACACCGCACTTGTTCTTGACGTCGCCGCGGGCCTGGTCGACGTAGTCGGCACCCTTGGAGAGCGCCTTCTCTGTCTGGCCGTAAATCTCACTCATGGAAGATCCTTGTCCCTCGGCGGTCCGACCGACCGAGTCTCATTGGTGTGTGAACTCCTGCTCGGGGAGACGTCCCGACCCCCCGCACTGACGACTCTCTACCCGACGACTTGGGCGCTAAACATCAGGACGTCATTTCCCACAGGCGACGGAAGACCCCGGCGGCGACGACTGCTGAGGCGAACGCGAAGCTCCCGCACAGCGACTCGGCGACCTCCGCACGTCGCGACCACCAGACCGACCGCCAGCCGCGACCGGTGGCGACCGCGGCGGCGAGGGCGATCACCCCCAGCCCGAGCACGACGTAGAAGAAGGTGGCGAGGTGGGGAGCACCCGGGCCGGCCACCAGGTGGACGCCCAGGGAGGTGAGGGCGCTGAGCCCCGCCAGGCGCAGCAGGGCACGGGCCCCGGCGTGCCGGTAGGAGCGGGCGGCGAGGACCAGCGACAGCCCCGCGAAGAGGACCAGGCAGCGGGCCCCGATGCTGTCGAGGTCGATGTCGGCGCTGCGGAGCAGCAGCGGGCTGGCGATGCTGACGACCACGAGGATGGCCACAGCCGAGCCCGTGACGATGCGCGAGGCCCGGTGGACCAACCGCTGCATCGCGTCGCCCGCGACGACGATGCGGCCACGCCGGCCGCTCAACTTGCTGTCGCGCGCAGACCAGGCGGTGACGGCGAGCCGGTCGAGGTCGAGCAACGCCTCGTCGGGCACGTCGATGGCCAGCGACGGCGCGAAGCGCGCGGCCATCATCGACAAGAGGACCAGCAGCGTCCACGAGACCCGGGCGTCCCACCCGAGGAAGGCCGGCACGGCACAACACACGAACACGGTCAGGCCGCTCGCGATCCACACCGAGCTGATCTCGTCGGCCTCGTCGGCCAGCGCGCGCCCGACGCCGGCGATGACCGCCGCGGCGATCCCGGACGCCCCCAGCACGGCGGGCAGCAGGTGCGCACCCGGGGCGTACAGGGCTGCGAACGCGGCAGCAGCGGCGAAGGCAGGGGCGGCCGCGGCCCGCTGACGGGAGTGCCGGCCCACCGGCAGGGTCGCACCCAGGGCACAGGCCAGCAGGATCCCGACCGTGACGGTGCGGGTGACGTCCTCCCCGGCGCGAGCGGCGTACGCCGCGGCGACCAGCGCGAACGCCGCGGCGACGGTCGCGATCATCGACGCCAACGCCGGGCTCTCGGGCGCGTTCTTCGCGACCTCGAGGAGCGTGGCCCGCCGGGGCCGGTGCACACCGGTGGCGGCCACGAGCACGTCCCCGGCCTGCACTCCTGACTCGCCCAGCGATGAGCCGGCGTGCAGCAGGTCACCGAGCGAGGTCTGCAGCAGCGGGATGCCGGGCACCCCGGCCTGCTTGGCGTACTCGCGGGCGATGTCGACCGAGGTCGCCGCCGACGGCACGACCAGGTCGAGGACGCCGGCCGAGCCGTGCACGCTGATCGCGATGGTCGCGTCGGTGGACGCTGCGGACGCCGGGACGTCAGACACGTCGTCCCCCTTCGCGTGCTGGTGATGGCCGGACCAGTGGGATCCGGGTGGATCCGCTGCTTCCGGGCAGCAGGGTAGTCGCGCCTCGTCCCGCAGCACACCTATCATCAACGCGACTTGATCGGGTGAGCGACTGGGGGAAGCGTGAGCACGACACTTCGGGGCGGACAGCGGCTCGACGAGCCGGAGATGCCCGGTGGTCAGATCGTCCTGCAACCTCCGCCCGAGCTGCAGGACGGCGAGGGCGCCAGCGGCGTGCTGATGAACGCCATCCCGATGCTCGGCAGCCTCGGCTCGATCGTCCTCGTCGCGACCATGGGCGGCGCCAACCGGAGTCGCAGCTTCCTGGCCGCCGGCATGTTCCTCTTCGCCACCCTCGGCTTCATCATCGTGCAGATCGACCGGCAGCGTAAGCAGCGTGCCCAGCAGGTCACCGGATCGCGCACGGAGTACCTCCGCTACCTCAGCAACATCCGCAAGGTCGCCCGCGAGGCGGCCGACCAGCAGCGCCGGGCACTCAACTGGCACCACCCCGAGCCGACCGCGCTGCCGTCCCTGGCCGAGGACCGGACCCGCCTGTGGGAGCACGGGCCCACCGACGACAACTACCTCCACGTCCGCTACGGCCTCTGCTCGCAGCCGCTCTCGCTCGAGCTGGTCCCGCCGGAGAGCGCGCCGGTCGACCAGGTCGACCCGGCCGCCGCGTCGGCCCTGCACCGCCTCCTCGTCGTCCACCGCCTGCAGCCCAACCTGCCCGCGTCCATCGACCTGCGCGCCTTCGACCGCATCGAGCTCTGCGGGGACGCCGAGGAGGCACGCGCGGCGGCGCGGGCGATGATCTGCTCGGCCACCGCCTTCCACAACCCCGACCAGCTCGTCGTCGCGGTCCTCAGCTCCGAGCAGAACCTCACGCACTGGGACTGGGTGAAGTGGCTCCCCCATGCCCAGAGCGCACGTGAGGCCGACGCCGTCGGCCCGATGCGCCTGGTCTCCACCTCGCTCGACGACCTGGGCCACCTCCTGCCCCCCGACCTCAGCGAACGGCCCCGCTTCGGTGCCGACGAGCGGGCGGCGACCCCGCACATCCTGCTCGTGATCGACGGCGGGCACCTGCCTCCGGGCAACCACATCGTCCCGCCCGACGGCCTCCACGGGGTGACCCTCCTCGACCTCCCCCACCGCTGGGACGAGCTGGAGGACTCCACGCGGCTTCGGCTGGAGTTCGTCGACGGCCCCGACGAGCTGGGCAAGCGTCCGGTGCTGGCACTGCGCCTGCGCGACGCGCCGGTCAGGGCGCTGGCCGACCAGTGCGACCTGGCCACGGCCGAGGCCTTCGCCCGCCGGTTGGCTCCCCTCAAGACCGCGTCCGCGGAGTCGTCCGCCGGAGGCGCCGCGGTCGACATCACCTCCACGTCGCCCGACCACATGGAGCTGTTGGGCCTCGGCGACATCCACGCCTACGACACCGTCGCCGCCTGGCGTCCGCGCCCGGCCCGGGACCGGTTGCGGGTGCCGATCGGCATCGGCGACTCCGGCGGCCTGATCCACCTCGACATCAAGGAGTCCGCCCAGCAGGGCATGGGTCCGCACGGCCTGGTGATCGGCGCCACCGGCTCGGGGAAGTCGGAGTTCCTCCGCACCCTGGTGCTCGGCCTGGTCATGACGCACTCGTCGGAGCAGCTCAACCTGGTGCTGGTCGACTTCAAGGGCGGAGCGACCTTCGCCGGCATGGCCGACATGCCGCACGTCTCCGCGGTCATCACCAACCTGGCGGGCGAGCTCACCCTCGTCGACCGCATGCAGGACGCCTTGTCGGGTGAGATGACGCGCCGCCAGGAGCTCCTGCGCGAGGCCGGCAACTACGCCTCGATCCGCGACTACGAGAAGGCCCGCGCCAACGGCGAGCCGCTCGAGCCGATGCCCTCGCTCTTCATCGTCGTCGACGAGTTCTCCGAGATGCTCTCGGCCAAGCCGGAGTTCATCGACCTCTTCGTCGCCATCGGTCGACTCGGTCGATCCCTCGGACTCCACCTCCTCCTCGCCTCGCAGCGACTCGAGGAGGGCCGCCTGCGCGGGCTGGAGTCCCACCTCTCCTACCGCGTCGGCCTGCGCACCTTCTCCGCCGGCGAGTCGCGCGCGGTCCTCGGTGTGCCCGATGCCTACGAGCTTCCCGCCGTGCCGGGCCTGGGCTATCTCAAGCCCGACCAGTCCACGCTGCTGCGCTTCAAGGCGGCGTACGTCTCCGGGCCGCCGTCGAGCCGCGCCCGCGTGACCCGCGACGAGGGCGGCGCGATCCGCGGCATCCTGCCCTTCACGATCTCCGAGGTGCAGGCGCTGGCGCCGGTCGAGACGGACTCGACCGAGGTCGTGGTGCCGGTGCCGCAGCAGCAGGGCGAGCAGCCGTCGCTGCTCGACATCGCGGTGCAGCGGATGATCGGCAAGGGGCCCGAGGCCCACCAGGTGTGGCTGCCGCCGCTCGACGTCCCCGACACCCTCGACGAGCTCATGCCCGACCTGGTGGCGCACCCCGAGCTGGGGCTGGTCTCCCAGCAGTGGCGCAACGTCCCGGGGCTGGTGATCCCGCTCGGCACCGTCGACCGGCCGCGCGAGCAGCGCCGCGACACCATGACGCTCAACCTGACCGGTGCTGCCGGTCACGTGGCCGTCGTCGGCGGTCCGCGCTCCGGCAAGAGCACGCTCCTGCGCACGATCGTGACCAGCATGGCGCTGGTCACGACGCCGAAGGAGTCGCAGTTCTTCGTCCTCGACTTCGGCGGCGGCACCTTCACGCCGCTGACCCGGCTCCCGCACGTCTCGGGTGTCGCGACCCGCTCCGAGCCCGACGTCGTACGACGCGTGATGGCGGAGGTCGAGGGCATCGTCGACCGCCGCGAGGCCTACTTCCGCGAGAACGGCATCGACTCCATCGAGACCTACCGCACGCGTCGCGCCCAGGGCCGCGCCGACGACGGCTGGGGCGACGTCTTCCTCGTCATCGACGGGTGGAGCACGCTGCGCGCCGAGTTCGACGACCTCGAGATGGAGATCCAGCAGCTCGCCGCGCGCGGCCTGACGTTCGGTCTCCACATCGTCACCGCCTCCACCCGCTGGGCCGACTACCGCGCGGCCATGCGCGACGTCTTCGGCTCCAAGCTCGAGCTGCGCCTGGGCGACCCCCTCGACTCCGAGGTCGACCGCAAGGTCGCCGCCCTGGTGCCCGCGGGCCGACCCGGCCGCGGCCTCGTGCCGTCGAAGCTGCACTTCCTCGGCGCGCTGCCGCGCATCGACGGCGACGGCAACGCCGACACGCTCGGCGAAGGGGTGGACGACCTCATCGAGAAGATGGCCGCGGCCTGGCAGGGCCCGACGGGTCCCAAGCTGCGGCTGCTGCCCGAGCTGGTGCTGCTCGACACGGTGCGCGAGGACGCCCAGCGCCGCAACCTGCCCGCCCGCAGCCTGATCCTCGGCATCAACGAGAAGGAGCTCGCCCCCGTCGCGCTCGACGTCGACGCCGAGGCGCACATGCTCGTCTTCGGCGACGGCCAGGCCGGCAAGAGCGCGCTGCTGCGGGCGTACTGCCAGGAGGTCATCCGCACCCGCACGCCGAAGGAGGCCCAGCTCGTGCTGGTCGACTACCGGCGCTCGCTGCTCGGCGAGGTCCCCGACGAGTACCTCCTCAACTACCTCACGTCGGCCACCCAGGCGACGCCGACGCTCAAGGACATCGCCACCTACCTCGAGGGCCGGATCCCCGGCCCCGACGTCACGCCCGAGCAGCTCCGCAACCGGTCGTGGTGGACCGGCGCCGAGGTCTTCGTCGTCGTCGACGACTACGACCTGGTGGCCACGCAGCAGTCGTCCCCGGTGGCGGTGCTGCAGCCGCTGATGGCGCAGGCCCGTGACGTCGGCCTGCACATCGTGGTGGCTCGGCGTACGGGTGGAGCCTCGCGCGCCCTCTACGAACCCGTCATCCAGTCGCTCCGCGACCTCGCCATGCCCGGCGTGATGCTCTCCGGCCCGCGCGACGAGGGCGTGCTCATCGGCAACCTGCGACCCCAACCCGCGCCGCCCGGTCGCGCCCGCTTCGTCACGCGCGACCGCGGCACCGAGACCACGCAGCTGGCCTGGCTCGACCCGACGATGTAGCTCGGTCCGCCGCCGCTCCCGAGCGAGCGGTGTGTGAGGGGGTTTCCTGGCGCTCAGAACTCCCCTCACGCACCGCCGGTCAGCGAGTCGTACGCCGCCACGCCCGCTGGCGGTGTGTGACGAGGCATCCCAACGTTCGGAAACCGCCTCACGCACCGCCGCTCAGCCCAGCGATCCGAACGCCGCCGCTCCACGCCGTCGGTGTGTGAAGGGGCATCCCAGCGCCCAGGAACCCGCCTCATGCACCGCCGGTCAGCGAGTCGTACGCCGCCACGCCCGCCAGCGGTGTGTGACGAGGGCATCCCAGCGCCCAAACCCGCCTCACGCACCGCCGCCCACCCGCGAGTCGTACGCCACCGGGCTCGACGACGGTGACTTGATGCCGAAGCCGGCGACCTCCCGGGCGAGGGGCGACTGAGCCCCTCAGCGCACTTCCTCTCGCCACCCCGGGACGCCGTCCATCGCGGAGCCGCTGCCGAGCTTGTCCCTGGTGACGACGCTCAAGGTGCCATTGACCTCCACCACGACTGCCGAGACCTGCGAGAGGTCACCGACGCCGGCGCTGCGGACAGCCTGGTGCAGGCTTTCCTCGGAGATCCGCTCACGGGCCAGCGCGCCAGGGATAGGCAGGCCGTCCCGTACGAGTAGGGCCGGCTCGGACGTCAGCGCGCGCCGTACCCACCCGAACCGGACCGCGAGCCAGGCAACGACGAACTGCAGGACGACCAGCAGCGCCAGGGTCAGCGCGCCCTCCACCCAGGCGACGGTGCTGCTCAGTGCGATCGTGGCCAGTGTCGATCCCAGCGCAACGGTGACGATGAAGTCGAAGGCGTTCAGCTGCACCAGGGTTCGCTTGCCGCTGACCCGGAGCAGTGTCACGAGAGTCGCGTAGGCCAAGGTGCCGACGACGAGCACCCTGACCAGCCCCGAGAGGTTGTCGTAGATCATGGCGGGTCACTTTCGGTCGTGTGCGGTGAACGGTGCAGGCAGTATGCGTCGACCCGAGCGTCCGGCTGCGGTGGGGCGTGATCCACCCGACGCTCATACGCGGCAACGACTGCTCACGGCGACATCCTGCGCATGTCAACCCCGGAGACGGGAGAGCAGCGCGAGCGCATCGTGGGGGGCGTGGCCCTTCGCGTCGTTGTCGAGGTACACGAAGACATCGGCCCCGGCAGCCCACTCCCGGCATCGCGTCGCCCACCGGTCGAGGGCGGCGTCGGTGTAGCCGCTGGCGTAGAGCTCCTGGTCGCCGTGCAGCCGCACGTACACCACGTCGGAGGTGACGACGTCGGCCTCGGGCCACCGCCCGGCGGTGTCTGCGATGACGCAGCCGATGTCGTGCTCGCGCAGAAGGTCCAGTGCCTCGGGCTCGCAGAAGCTGCGGTGCCGGAACTCCAGCACGTGGCGCAGGGGCTGGTCGACGGGCGCGGTCGTGAGCGCCCGGTCTGCTGCCACCTTGTCGTCGTGCCCGCGCGCCAGTTCGGCCGCGGCGGCGGTAGTGCGAGGAAGGAGCTCGAAGAAGGAGCGGACGACGTCGGGGTCGAACTCCACCCGTTCGGGCAGCTGCCACAGCAGCGGGCCGAGCTTGTGCCGCAACGCCAAGACGCCTGAGGCAAGGAAGTTGGCCAGTGGCGTCTCGACGTCGCGCAGCCGCTTCATGTGGCTGATGAACCGGCTGCCCTTCACCGCGAACACGAAGTCGTCGGGCACAGCATCGTGCCAGGCGGCGTACGACGACGGGCGCTGCAGGGAGTAGAACGACCCGTTCACCTCGATCGAGCTCATCCGCTCCGCAGCGAAGGCCAGCTCGTCCTTCTGGCGCAGCCCGGTCGGGTAGAAGTCACCTCGCCACCCGGGGTAGGTCCAGCCGGAGATGCCGACGCGGATCGGATGCATTCTCCACTCTTACCGCACTCCGACCGGGGCTCGACGGAACAGCGCTCGGGGTGTGAGGGGGTTGGGCACGGCACCGAGAGTCCACGCCGGAGCCCCACGCCCGCCAGCGGTGCGTGACGAGGCATCCCGGCGCCCGGAACCCCCCTCACACACCGCCCACCCGCGAGCCGTACGCCCCGACGCCCGCCAGCGGTGCGTGACGAGGCATCCGAGCGTCCGGAACCCCCCTCACACACCGCCCACCCGCGAGCCGTACGCCCCCACGCCCGCCAGCGGTGCGTGACGAGGCATCCCGGCGCCCGGAACCCCCCTCACACACCGCCCCCGCCCAAGCAGGAGGCTCAGCGGCGCCCCGACCCGAACATCCCCCGGGCGATCTCGCGAGCAGCGGTGCGCATGAAGTCCTTGAAGGCCGGGGACTTCACGACGTCCATGACGAGGCCGTCGTCGTCCTTCTTGGCCTTCTCCGTGACGCGCGTGTTCTTCTGCTCGCGCGCCATCTCCTTGATCCGGGCATCCTCGGCGGCCTTCTTCGCACCCTCCTCGAGCTTCTTGGCCAGCAGCTCGCGGGCCGACTCGCGGTCGATCCCCTCGGCGTACTTGGCGGTGAGGGGTGAGGCCGTGACGACCGCCTCCATCGCGGCAGTCGGAGCGGCGTCCATCAGCGACTCGGGCGCTCGCAGACGGGTCCAGGCCACGGGTGTCGGCGCGCCGCGCTCGTTCATCACCGTCACCACCGCCTCGCCGATGCCGAGACTGGTGATCACCCGGCCGAGGTCGTCGTAGGCGCTGTTGGGGTAGGTGTTGACGGTGGCCTTGAGGGCCTTCGCGTCGTTGGGCGTGTGGGCCCGGAGCTGGTGCTGGATGCGAGAGCCGAGCTGGCCGAGCACCTCGTCGGGTACGTCGGTGGGCGACTGGGTGACGAAGAAGACGCCGACGCCCTTGGAGCGGATCAGGCGCACGGTCTGCGCGATCTGGTCGAGGAACGCCTTGGACGCGTCGTTGAAGAGCAGGTGCGCCTCGTCGAAGAAGAACACCAGCTTGGGCTTGTCGAGGTCGCCCTCCTCGGGGAGGTCGTGGAAGAGGTCGGCGAGCAGCCACATCAGGAAGGTCGAGAAGAGCGCCGGCCGGTCCTGGAGGTTGGGCAGCTCCAGCAGGCTGATGATGCCCCGCCCGTCATCGGTCAACCGGAGGAAGTCCTTGGTCTCGAACTCGGGCTCGCCGAAGAACACGTCGGCGCCCTGCGCCTCGAAGGCCACCAGCTCGCGCAGGATCACGCCCACGGTCTGCGGCGAGAGGCCGCCGATGCCCTTGAGCTCGGCCTTGCCCTGCTCGTCGGCGGTGAGGAACTGCAGGACCGCGCGGAGGTCGGCCAGGTCGAGGAGCGGCAGCCCGGACTTGTCGCAGTAGTAGAAGACCAGCCCCAGCGACGACTCCTGGGTGTCGTTGAGCCCGAGCACCTTGGCAAGCAGGGTGGGCCCGAAGGCCGTCATCGTCACCCGCACGGGTACGCCGATGCCCTGGCCGCCGATGGCGTAGAACTCGGTCGGGAAGCCGGTCGCCGTCCACGTCTGGCCGACGCTGGAGGTGCGCGCGGAGAGCTTGTCGCTCGGCTCGCCGGGACGACTGATGCCGGAGAGGTCGCCCTTGATGTCGGCGGCGAAGACCGGCACCCCGTTGGCGCTGAGCTGCTCGGCGAGCAGCTGCAGCGTCTTGGTCTTGCCGGTGCCGGTGGCTCCGGCCACCAGCCCGTGACGGTTGAGCATGCCGAGCGGGATCCGGATGTGGACACCGCCCAGGTCGTCGGCGTTCAGCATCAGGCCCCCGAGCTCGAGCGCCGGACCTTCGAAGTCATAACCGGGCGCAACTGCCGCGGAGATCGGGTCGGTCGGCTGCGCCTCGGGGGTCTCGGTCATGGCCCGAGCCTAGTCAGCGGCGCGGCCCGCGACGAGGGCGTCGTTATGATCACGGGCGTGATCTTCAAGCGGGTGGGAGTCGGCCGCCCCTATCCCGAGCACGGGCTCTCCTCGCGGGCGTGGGCCCAGCTCCCTCCGCGCCAGGTGCGGCTCGACGAGCTCGTCACCACCAAGGACACCCTCCAGCTCGACACGCTGCTCGACGAGGACTCCACCTTCTACGGCGACCTGTTCGCCCACGTCGTGTCCTGGCGCGGTGACCTCTACCTCGAGGACGGCCTGCACCGGGCGCTGCGCGCCGCGCTGCACCAGCGCTCCGTGCTCCACGCGCGGATCCACCAGGCGGACGACCAGTGAGCGCCGCGGCCCGATCGGGCCTGACGCTGCTGACGCTGGCCATGCTCCTCGTCGTCGCCACCTTGTGGGGTTGGAGCGCCCTCACCAAGCCGCTCCCGCGGGACGAGCCGATCGCCATCTGTGAGGACACCCCGGTCGCGACCGGGTCCGAGGTACGACGCGACGAGGTCGTCGTGAGCGTCTTCAACGGCAGCGACCGCAGCGGCCTGGCGGGTGCGACGATCGCGCAGCTGGAGGAGCGCGGTTTCGTCACGGGCGACGTCGGTGACGCTCCGCAGTCGGCCACCCGCACCCAGATCTGGGCCGACGACGCGACCAACCCGGCGGTCCGGCTCGTGAAGAGACAGTTCAAGCGCGCCAAGGTCGTCCCCGGCACCCAGCTCGGGCCGGGGGTCGTCGTCGTCGTCGGCAAGGAGTTCCAGGCGCTGCGTGGCAAGCAGGTCGAGTCCGTGGTCGTGAAGGCCGACACGACCTACTGCCGGGCCACCGGCTCGGAATGAGCCCGGGCGGCGGTCACTCTCCGCTCGACCTGCCCCGCTTGTCGCCGAGCCACAGGGCCAGCCGCCCGTTGTGCGACACCTGGCGCAGCCGCTCCTCGGTCTGCTCCCGCACCTTGCGCGGCGTCACCACGACGAGGTCGTCGCCGTGACGCAGGACCGTACGTCGCTCGGGCACGAGCATGTCGCCGTTGCGGATCACCAGCGACACCGAGGCGCCCTGGGGCAGGCGGAGCTCGCCCACCTCGACGCCGTGCATCTTCGAGGTCGGCGCGATGCTCACCTGCAGCAGGTCGGCGGCGATCTTCTCGAGCGGCGCTGCTTCGACGTCGAGGCCACGCGGCTCCGAGCGTTGGGCGACCTTGAGCCAGCGTGCGGCCAGGGGCAGGGTCGGCCCGGTCAGCAGGGTGTAGACGACGACCATCACGAAGACGATGTCGAAGATGTCCTCCGCGCCCGTGACTCCCTCCGCCAGCGGGATCGTGGCCAGGACGATCGGCACCGCACCGCGCAGCCCCGCCCAGGAGATGAAGGCCAGGTCGCGCGGCGCCAACGGGTGGGCGATGCTGCTGAGCAGCACTGACAGGGGTCGGGCGACCAGCGTCAGCACCAGGCCGGTCACGAGCGCCTGCACCACGGTCGTGGCGTCGATGCGGTCGGGTGAGAGCAGCAGCCCGAGCATGACGAAGAGGCCGATCTGGGCCAGCCACGCCACGCCCTCGGCGAACGACTTGGTGGCGATGCGGTGGGGCAGCTCGCTGTTGCCGAGGATGAGGGCGGCGACGTAGATCGCGGCGAAGCCGGACGCGTGCAGGGCGGAGGAGGCGCCGTAGGCGATGAAGGCCAGGCTCAGCACGGCGATCGGGTAGAGGCCCGAGGACGGCAACGCGATGCGTCGCATGACCCAGGCCCCCAGGAAGCCGCACGCCAGGCCGATGACGGCCCCGGCCGCGAGCTCGAAGACGATGATGCCGGCCACCCCGAACAGTCCGGCCTCGCCCACGGCCCCGGTCGAGATGACACCGACCAGCACGACCGTGGGGGCGTCGTTGAGGCCGGACTCCGCCTCGAGCGCACCCGTCAGCCGCTTCGGCAGCGGCATCACGCGCAGGACCGAGAACACGGCCGCCGCGTCGGTCGGCGAGCAGATCGCGCCGAGCAGGATCGCGAGCTCCCACGGCAGGCCGAGGAGGTAGTGGCTGCTGACCGCGACGACCGCGACCGACACCGCGACGCCCACCGTGGCCAACGAGACGCCCAGGCGGACGCTCGGGCGCATCTGTCGCCAATCGGTGGTGAGCCCACCCTCGGCCAGGATGATCGCGAGCGCGCCGAAGCCGAGCGCGTGGGCCAGCTGCGCGTCCTCGAAGGGGATGGCGAAGGGGCCGGCCTCGCCGAGGAGGACACCGATCAGCAGGTAGATCAGCAGGGAGGGCAGGCCGGCACCGGCCGAGGCCCGCACTGCGAGGATGGCCGCAAGCGTCACCGCCGCGCCGACCAGCAGGAACAGGTCGAGCTCGTGGACGTCGAAGGTCACGGGCACCTCGTTCGTGGGCGGAGAGGGGTGACTGGGCGCGATCCTATCGGTGGGAGGAGGGGGCAACCGACCACGCGACTACCGGTGGAACCGGGTCGTACGGCAGGGTTTGAGCAGGGCGGTCACCGGGTAGAGCGTGCCCGGAGGGAAGGGACGTGATCCATGTACGGCGACACTGCTGCCGCGCGCCGGAGGGTGGCCCAGCTGCGCGAGCAGGGCGGCGACATCCGGGCCATGGCCTCGCGCCTGGTGGCGCAGGCTGAGGCGGTTCCGTGGCACGGCAAGGCGGCCGAGTCCATGCGCAGCCGCATCAAGGACCGCGCCAACCACCTCAGGGCCGCCGCGGCCCAGCACGAGACCGCGGCCGAGTCCCTCGCCGCGCACCTGAGCGAGGTCGACGCGCTCAAGGACGCCATCGACACCCGCAGCCACAAGGCGACCACCCTGGTCGAGGACGCCCGCACCCGCGCCGCGCACACCGCCGGCGACGCCGACGCACCCTCGCCCGGCGACACCGACGACGCCCTGCTCGCGTTCGATCCCCCGCCGGCCGGTCACCGCGACTGGCTCACCGTCGACCTCCCGGGACTCTGATCATGGTGACCATCGACCTGACCACCGCCGCGGCGCCGGCAGCGAGCTTCCTCGACGGCCTGGCCCGACGGCTGGCCGTCACGCTGCCCGAGCTGCGACTCCTCGCCGAGCACGCCGGCGGCGCGCCGTTGCCCTTCGATCTCCAGGAGCCCACCGCCGACAGCGGGGGCGGCCTGTCCGGTCGCCTGGGCCAGAGCCGCGGCTCGGTCGAGGACACGGCGTACGCCGACGCGCTGTCCTCGCTTCACGACGCCGCCGGGACGCTGCGACGGCGTGGTCTCGTCACCGACGACGGACCGGACCCCGGCATCCTCGGCGCGGTCGGGCTGCTGGCCACCCCGAGCCTGGCGCTCGACATCGATGTCGCAGCCGGCGGCACCCAGGTCAAGGCGTGGCACCGACATGCCGATGGCGCCGTGGCCAGCCTCTCCACCTGCGACGGCATCGTCTTCGAGCTCGCGTGGTTCCCCGTCGACCGCTGGACCGCCGAGCTGGCCCGCGTCACCGCCGTGCCCACAGACCTGGCACTGACGACCTCCGCGGTCCCCCGGCTGCTCGACCTGCCCTACTCGCTCGTCGACTCCATCGGCGAGGCCCTCCGCTCCGGTCGCGCCGACCTGGTTCCGGTCCTGACGAGCCAGGCCGTGGGCGACGTCCGGGCCGACGGAGACCCGATGGGTGAGGCCGAGGCCGCGACCGCTGCGTCGGCGCTGCACACGGAGAGCCGCGGGCGACTGCGCATCCTGGCCGCCGAGGTCTCCGAGCAGACGACCACCTCGGTGGGTGTCATCTCGTGGGTGATGCTCAAGGACGGCTGGCACTCCATCACACCGCGCCACGACGAGGACGGCGCACGAGTGTCGGTCAGTCGCGTCGATCCCGACCACCTCGCGAGCGAGCTCGCCCCGGTCCTCGCCCAGGTGACGACGTGAGCGACTTCAAGATCCCGCGTACCTCCCACGACGTGTCGCCGGTCGAGTCGTCGGCAGCGGTGGCCGCCGACAAGTACGACCAGATGCTGGCGCTGGCCGACCTGTTCGACTCCTGCGGGAGCGACATGCGCGCCCGGGCCCGGCTCGGCGACGAGATCCTCCGCGACGACGACGTCGCCGACTCCGAGGAGCTCTCCAGGGCCACCTACGGACAGGCCGAGGAGGACATCCGCGCTGCGACGACCGGCAAGCACGGTCTGCTGACCCGCTCGGTCGAGCTCGACGCGGACGCCCTCGTCGTACGTGCCACGGTCCTGACCTATCGCTGGATCGATGAGCTCCAGCAGGCGGCCTACAAGACCCTGGGCTCGATCGCGGGACGGGCGATCGGCTACCTCGCGCCGGAGGTCGCCCTCGGCGGCGCCATCGTCACCGCAGGCCTGATCGAGACCGACGCGCTCGACCGCGACGGCGTCACGGCCTACCTCAACGAGCTCGCCGAGAACAACCCCGAGCTCATGGACCACATGTCGAGCGGGGGCGGCCTGCTCGAGGGCCTCCACATGCGGTCGCTGCTCACCGCGGGAGTGCTCGCCTCCGAGCACGGCGCCCACGCGGCGCGCGGCGGCCTCCGGGCGATCGGGGTCGACCCGTTCCCCACCGACGCCGTCTCCGCCTTCCGCGACTCGGCAGGCTCCTTCGTCGAGGCCGAGCCGTCCGCGCCTGCGGTCGGCGCGGGCGAGGCCAAGCCGCCTCGTTCGCTCGAGGAGCTGATGGCCAACCTCGCGGCCGAGGACCGCAAGATCAGCGTCCAGCGCGTCGGCGCGGGTCGCTACATCGCCTACCTCCCCGGCCATGCTGCACCCGAGTCGGGCCGCCTGCGCCTGGTCGGGGCCGACACCTCCACCCAGGCGAGCCACGTCGTACGGGCCATCGAGCGGGCCGTCACCGACGACGACTCCCGCGTCATGCTCGTCGGATCGGCCTCCGGCGGCACCGTGGCGGCGGAGATCGCGGCGTCCATGGCGTCGGAGAAGTTCACCGTCGACCAGGTCGTGACGGCCGGCTCCCCCTCGGCCCAGGTGCCGCTGATCCCCGAGGGCACGCGCATGCTGTCGTTGGAGGACCGCGCCGATCCGGTCGCGATGCTCGGTTCGCTCATCAACGCCAAGGTCGCCAACCGCCTCACCGTGGTCTTCGACGGTGCGGCGGTCGACGGCACGCAGCCCTACGTCGCCGGCGCTCGTGCTGCCGACGTCGCCGACCATCCCGAACTGCGGGCCGAGATCACCCGGATGCAGGAGCTCGGCTACCTCATCGGCTGAGCTCGTTCCGGCGGTCGAGGGGTGGCCACACCTCGCGCCGTCAGACGATCTCGTGGACGAACTCGCCGAGCTGGGCGAGGTTGCGGCACTCCACCATCCGCACGATCTCGCCGTAGGCGTCGGCGGCGCTGTCGCCGGTCCCCCAGTGTCGGGGGTGCTCCGGGTTGAGCCACCACGCGTGCCGCGCCCGCCCGGCAAGGTCGCCCAGCACCGGTAGCGCGAGGTCGCTGTAGTTGGACCGCGCGTCGCCGAGCACGAGCAGCGAGGACTTCGGACCGATCGCGTCCCCGTGCTCCTCGGCGAAGCGCGTGAGGGCGCGACCGTAGTTGGTCCGGCCCCACAGTGCGGCGTGCGAGACGCTCGCAGCCAGCGACTCCATCACGTCGACCACATCGGCCCCCGGCCGGAAGAGGTCGGTCACCTCGACGACGTCGTCGATGAAGGTGAAGGCGCGCACACCACTGAAGGCCTCGCGGAGGGCGTAGACGAGCAGCAGGGTGAACTGCGCGAAGTTGGCCACCGAGCCGCTGACGTCGCACAGCACGACGAGGTCGGTGCGGTGCGGCCGCTTGGGCTTGTGGTGCGTGGTGAGCGGAACCCCGCCCGTCGAGATCGACGCCCGGACCGTACGACGTACGTCCAGCGGGCCACGGCGTCGAGCGTGGTGCTCCTTGGTCAGGCGGGCTGCGAGCCGGCGCGCGAGGGGATAGATCTCGCGCCGCATCTCCTCCAGGTCGCTGCGACGTGCGGACATGAAGTCGAGGCGGTCGATGGTGGGTCGCACCGTGACGTCTGCGACGTGCTCGGGTCCCTTCTCCTCGGCGATCCGTCGGCGGGCGTCCGACTCCACCAGCCGGGTGAACTCGCCGATCCGTCGACCCGCCGCCCGCTGCGCCCCTTCGGCGTCCATTCCCGATCCCAGCAGGCCCTGCACGAGCCGGTCCGTCAGCTCGCCGGGCGAGACCCGCTGGAGGGAGGTGTAGGCCGACCAGCTCGAGAGACCGGGACCACGGCCGGGCATCGCACCGAACCGCGCCATCGCCTCCACTGCGAGGTCTTGGAGCGTGCTCTGGTCGCCTGCGGTCAGGGCCTCGGCGAGCGACTCACGGAAGCGCTCGAGCGCCGGACCACCGTCGCGTACGCGCTCGAGCTGCTCGGCACCCTCCGCCGCGATGCCGTCGCCGACCAGGCGGGGGAAGTAGATGTCGAAGACCGCGTCGAAGGTGACCCGCTGGGGTTGGCGCTTGACCAGGGTCGCGGCATAGGCCGCCCGGACCGTCTCGCGGTCGTGCCAGCTCACCTGGTCGAGGGCGGCGATCGCGTCGAGACCCTCGGCCAGCGACACCGACAGGCCGGCGGAGCGCAACGCCTCCACGAAGCTGATGTGGGTGTCGAGCAGGCTCATGGTGGTTGTCTCATCGCACGGCCAGCTTGAGTTCCTTGGTCGCGCGCGCGTGGTCGGACGCGTGCTTGAGCACGACGCCGAGGGTGCTCGCGACGGTGGCCTCGTCGAGGTCGCCGATGTGCAGGGCGATCAACGTCCTCGCCCAGTCGACCGACTCCGCGATCGACGGGGCCTTCTTCAGCTCGAGCCCGCGCAGGCGTACGACGACGTCGACCAGCTGGCCGGCGACCTTGTCGTCGAGACCCGGCACCTGGCTGGTGACGATGGCGCGCTCGCGCTCGGCGTCGGGATAGTCCAGGTGCAGGAAGAGGCAGCGGCGCTTCACCGCCTCGGACAGCTCGCGGGTGGCGTTGGAGGTCAGCACCACGAAGGGTCGGCGGGTCGCCGCGATCGTGCCCAGCTCGGGGATCGTCACCTGGAAGTCGCTGAGCACCTCCAGCAGCAGGCCCTCCACCTCCACGTCGGTCTTGTCGACCTCGTCGATCAGCAGCACGGTCGGCTCGTCGCGGCGGATGGCGCTCAGCAGCGGTCGGGTGAGGAGGAACTCCTCGGTGAAGATGTCGTCGTGGGTCTCGCTCCACTCCTGGTCGGTGCCACTGGCCTGGATGCGGAGCAGCTGCTTCTTGTAGTTCCACTCATAGAGCGCGCGCGCCTCGTCGAGGCCCTCGTAGCACTGCAGCCGCACCAGGTCGGCACCCGTCGCCCTGGCCACCGCCTTGGCGAGCTCGGTCTTGCCCACCCCGGCCGGCCCCTCGACCAGCAGGGGCTTCTCCAGCGTGCCGGCGAGGTACGCCGTCAGCGCCGTCGCCGGATCAGCGAGGTAGCCGGCCGCACCGAGTCTCGACGCCGCATCGTCCGCGGACTCGAACCATGTCGTCGTCACCGGTCGAGCCTAGACCGTCGATCTCAGGCATGGCGGCGCCGCTTCGCCTTGGCTGGCTGGTTGGCAGAGGGGGCGGGATTCGAACCCGCGGTAGGTCTCCCTACGACCGCTTTCAAGGCGGTTCCGATCGGCCGCTCCGGCACCCCTCCTCGTGCGCACCGGGGCGCGCACATCGTGGGACTCTACCCAAGCCCGGCGGCGTACCCGACCTCGAATCAGCGCGCGCCCCGTCGCGTGGTGAAATGAGCGGGTGCAGACGGACGCAGGGACCACCGACTACCGGCTCGCTCCCGCTGTCGCTGCGCGGGTGCTCGGCGTCGTGCTCGTGGCGGTCGCCGCGATCATCCTGATCAGCACGGTCGCCGTCGCAGCGCTCAACCTGCACACGGTCTTCCTGCTGGTCCCGGTCGCGCTCACCGTCGTGGTGCTGGTCGCCAACTGGTGGGTCTGGCGCACGCGAGGCTGGCTGGCGCGGCTGACCCCGGACGGCTACCGCATCCAGTGGGTGCGCGGCGTGGGCTCCCCCTCCGGACGGTGGAAGGACGTCGAGGACGCCGTCACGGACACCGTGGCAGGTGCCCCCGTCCTGGTGCTGCGGCTGCGCGACGGCCGCGCCACGACCATCCCCGTCGAGATGCTCGCCTCCGACCGCGAGGCGTTCGTCCGCGACGTCCAGGACCACCTCCAGCGCGGGCACGGGCTGCGCAAGGCGTGACCTGATTCGGCGTCCACCCGTCGAGCCTTGTAACCTGTCGGCGCTCGGCCCTTGGGTCGCGCGTGGAGGCGTCGCCTAGTCCGGTCTATGGCGCCCGCCTGCTAAGCGGGTTTGGGGCTAAAACCCCATCGAGGGTTCAAATCCCTCCGCCTCCGCCAGTGTGGTCAGCCCCTCTCCGACAAGGAGGGGGGCTGGCCTTCTTGCAACAACATGCAATGCACAGACCTGCAGCACCGAGCGCGGTGACGGGTGGCACAACGTGGGAGACAATGAAGATGTCATCCCCTGTGACATCGCGACATTGAGGTGAGAAGCATGACCGTAGTACGCCGTATCGCTGCAGCCGCTCTCGTGGCCACCCTTGGCCTCGGAGCCGTCGGCATGGCCGCGACGCCTGCCAACGCCGGCTTCGACACCACCTGGGGCGGCAAGACCAAGGCCCCGCGCTGACAGTGCCGACGACGCACACCTGATCGAGACGCGGACCCTCTCCCCCCACGAGTCCTGGTCCCGGAGCCTCCCCCGCAGGCCCGTCTCGACACGAGGGCAGCAGCTCACCCCCCTGAGCTGCTGCCCTCGATCCGTTCCCTCGTCGAGCTGTCGGCGCCAGGAGCCCGGCAGGTGCTCCTGCTACGCCGGCGGCGGGTCGTCGGTCTCGCGACCGGAGATGCCGCGCTTGCCCATCTCGTAGCCGAGCTGGAAGCGTGTCTCGACCTCGAACTCACTCTTGAGGTCCGCGACGTAGCCGGCGTAGGTGCGGGGGCTGACGCCGAGTCGCTTGGCACCCGCCGGGTCGGCCCGACCCTCCAGCAGCATCCGGATCGTCATGGCGCGCTGCTCGGCAGCGATGTCGCGCACGAGCGAGGTCTCACTGCTGGTGAACGGCCGCGCGCGCTCCCAGTGACGCTCGAACATGTCGACGAGGTAGGCCACCATCGACGGCTCGCTGATGACCATGGCCACCGACACCCCGGCGTGGCTGGGGATCAGCGCGACGCGGCGGTCCACGACGATCAGCCGGTTGAAGAACTCGTCGAGGGTCCTGACCTCGGCGCCCGCGGCGGTGACCGCCTCGACGTACTTGCGGGTGTGGGAGTTGCGCCGGGCGCCGTGCTGGTAGAGCGTGCGCATGCTGACGCCGCGCTTGATCACGGCGACCTCGCGGGCGACGACCTCGGAGAGCTGCTTGATGCCGCGGCGGTCCTGCGGCTGGGCGGTGAGGAGCTCCTCCTCGGCGTCGCTGACCAGCGAGGCGAGGAAGTTGCCGATCGTGGCGATGCCGCGGATCTCGGCGAAGGGTCCGCCCACGGCGCTCGGTGAGCGCCGCCAGGAGTGGGACACCGCGTTGAACGCCTGGGCCCAGCTGGCCGACTCCGCGATCAGCTCGGCGCCCTGCTGGCCCAGCGGTGCGACCACCTGGGCCTGAACGGCGGCCGGGTCGACCGCGCGCCAGTGGGGACCGTCCTCGCTCCTGACCACCAGCCCGAGCTCGACCAGCAGGTCGAACGCCGCATGCAGCTCACCGCTCTTGACGATGCGGCGGTCCTTGGCGCTGATCCCGCCGGCACTCACGATCTCTTCATAGAGCGGCGTCGACTCAGTCTCGAACAACGCGCGTTCGTGTTGACCCAGTGGCATGCGGACCTCCCCTCAACACCCCCGGCAATCGCAAGGATCGTCCCACACGCCCCGTCCGACGCACCCACGTCCGGGCCGACAGCGGCCGACCCGCCGTCCCGGGTGCGGAACGGCGCGTCGGACGATGTCACCCGATGCGGCGCCTCAGCGGCCTCAGGCGTCCAGACGGGCGGTGAGGGTGTCGAGCTCGGTCCAGAGCACGGCCGGGAGGTCGTCGCCGAACGTCTCGAACCACTCCTTGATCTGCGGCAGCTCGGCCTTCCACTCCTCCGCGTCGACCGCGAGGGCCTGGGCCAGCTCGGCCTCGGAGAGGTCGAGGCCCTCGACGTCGAGCGAGCCCGGCGCGGGGACGTGGCCGATGGGGGTCTCGACCGCAGCGGCCTGGCCCTCGATACGCTCGATGACCCACTTGAGGACTCGGCTGTTCTCGCCGAAGCCGGGCCACAGGAAGCCGCCGTCCCGGTCGTCGTCGGTCTTGGCCCGGCGGAACCAGTTGACGTAGAAGATCTTCGGCAGCTTGGCGGCGTCGTGGTCCTTGCCCATGTTGATCCAGTGGCCGAAGTAGTCGCCGGCGTTGTAGCCGATGAAGGGCAGCATCGCCATCGGGTCGCGGCGCACGATGCCCACCGCGCCGGTGGCCGCGGCAGTGGTCTCCGAGGAGAGCGTGGCGCCCATGAACGTGCCGTGGTTCCAGTCCCGGGCCTCGGTCACGAGCGGGATGGTCGTCTTGCGGCGACCGCCGAAGAGGATCGCGTCGATCGGGACGCCGCGCGGGTCGTCGTACTCGTCGGCGAGGATCGAGCACTGCTTGATCGGGGTGCAGTAGCGGCTGTTGGCGTGGCTGGACAGCTCGGTGGACTCCGGCGTCCACGGCTCGCCCTTCCAGCTGGTGGCGCGGGCCGGCGTGTTCTCCAGCCCCTCCCACCACACGCCACCCTCGGGCGTGAGTGCGACGTTGGTGAAGACCGAGTTGCCCTTCTTGATGGTGTCCATGGCGTGCGGGTTGGTGTGCTCGTTGGTGCCGGGGGCGACGCCGAAGAAGCCGAACTCCGGGTTGACCGCCCACAGCCGGCCGTCCTCGCCGATGCGCATCCAGGCGATGTCGTCGCCGATGGCCTCGACCTTCCAGCCGGGCACGGTGGGCTTCAGCATCGCGAGGTTGGTCTTGCCGCAGGCACTCGGGAACGCCGCCGCGACGTACTTGGTGACACCCTGCGGCGAGGTGAGCTTGAGGATGAGCATGTGCTCCGCGAGCCAGCCCTCGTCGCGGGCCATCACGCTCGCGATGCGCAGGGCGTAGCACTTCTTGCCGAGCAGGGCGTTGCCGCCGTAGCCGGACCCGAAGCTCCAGATCATCCGCTCCTCGGGGAACTGCACGATGTATTTCGTGTCGTTGCACGGCCAGGACACGTCGGGCTGACCCGGCTCGAGCGGCATGCCGACCGAGTGGAGCGCAGGCACCCACTGCGGGTCCTCGCCGGTCTGGTCGAGCTCCTCGATGCGGCGCAGGACGTCGGTGCCCATGCGCGCCATGACGCGCATGGAGACGGTGACGTACGCCGAGTCGGTGATCTCGATGCCGAACATGGGCTTCTCGGCCTCGAGGTGACCCATGACGAAGGGGATGACGTACATCGTGCGGCCCCGCATGCAGCCGGCGTAGAGCCCGCGCATCAGGTCCTTCATCTCGGACGGGTCCATCCAGTTGTTGGTCGGACCGGCGTCGCGCTCGTCGACCGAGCAGATGTAGGTGCGGTCCTCCACGCGGGCCACGTCCGTGGGGTCGGAGGCGGCGTGGAAGGAGTTGGGCATGATGTCGGGGTTGAGGCGCGTGAACGTGCCCGTCACCTCGAGGGACGCGGTGAGCTGGGCCCACTCCTCGTCGGAGCCGGTGCACCAGTGGATGCTCTCCGGCTGGGTGAGCTCGGCGATCTCGGCGACCCAGGCGAGGATGCCCTCGTGGGTCGTGGCGGGCGTCGTCTGTGAGTCGATGGTGGCGGTCATGCCCGATTCCTTCAGCGTTCGTCGCGGTTCGCGCGGCCTCGTTGTCGGCGATTTCCAGCGACGCTAACGCGTGTGAATGGGCGCACATATTGGATCGATCACAGGCGTGTGACGTGGACCACTGGCCCGCCTCGATCGGTGCGGCTCCCTCAGATCGGGGCGTCCGGATGGATGCTGCGGGTCTCTTGACGGCGGTTGCGCGGGCCGATCCAGTCCCGCAGGTAGACCTTCGGCAGCATCTTCGCGACCGCCAGCGTCACGTAGCCGACCGTGTTGATCGCGACGAACGCCGCCAGGACGGCGATCGCCTCGTGGCGCAGGAGGTCATCGGGCAGCAGCACCCCCATGGGGATCAGGCCCAGAGGGATCAGGCCCAGAGGGATCAGGCTCAGCACGTCACACCCCCGCCCGGACGCCGGAGTCGGTCTGGACCACGTGCTCCCACGTGGCCTGCTTGGCGAGGGAGAGATCCCAGATGCCCTTGAGGAAGACCACGTTGAGGAACATCGCGTAGAACAGCTCGGGGAAGAGGGAGAGGCCCAGCAACCGGGCCTTCCAGCCGCCGCGCCACACCGTCACCACCCGCTCGAGGGTGAAGACCAGCCCGATCCCGACCCAGAACGGGAACCAGACCCAGGTCGAGGTGGCCAGCACCATCAGCAGGATCAGCAGGAGGTAGGCGCTGAGCGCCACGACGCCGTACCCGATGCCGAGCTGTTGCATCCAGTAGCGGAAGGTCTGCGGCCGGAGGCCGTAGGCGCCCAGGTTCTCCAGCGCCCCGCGCTGCCACCGCAGCCGCTGCGACCACAGCCCCTTCAACGACGGCATCACCTCGGTCACGACCGTGCACTCGCTGGGCGAGATCATCAGCGCGCCCAAGGTCTTGAGGGCCATGGTGAGCTCGTTGTCCTCGGTCAGCGCGACGGTGTCGTAGACGTCGCCGTGGACGCCCGGGAGGTTCTTGCCACGCTCGTCCGCGACCGCGCGCAGGGCCCGCGGACGGAAGACCGAGGCGGTGCCGGTGAGCACGAAGACGCGGCCCCGCCGACGCCGCAGGTCGCGCTGGTAGCGGGTGTACTCGTTGCGCTGGAACTGGCCGATGAGCCCGAAGCCGCCCTCGCCGTAGAACAGGCCGCCGATCGCCATCAGCGCACGGTCGTCGGTCAACCGACGAGCGGCCGACTCGAGGAAGCCCGGGTCGAGGGTGGTGTCGGCGTCCATGACCATGACGCAGTCGTTGTCGCCCTGGCCCGGCAACAGCTCACGCAGGGCCTGGTTGAGGCCTCCCGCCTTCTTGTGGGAGTTGTCCACCGTCTCGAAGACCTCGACGCCGGCCCCGCGGGCGATCCGCTCCGTGCCGTCGCTGCAGTTGTCGGCGACGACGACCACGCGCGCCGGCGGCAGGGACTGGGAGAGCAGCGACTGCAGCGTCTCGGCGATGCAGGCCTCCTCGTTGTGGGCCGGGATCAGCACGGTGATGCTGACGGGCCCGGCGTACACCCCGCGGGTCTCTGCCATCACCAGCTTGGGTGCCAACGGCATCCGGTCCGGGTTGTCGCTGCGCCGGGCACGGGTCAGCAGCCGCCGCTCGATCGAGGCGACGCCGGCCGCCAGCAGCAGTGCCACGCCGACTGCGGCCAGGAGGACACGGCTCGAGGGCATCTCGGTGTCGTAGAAGACCCGCCAGGCACCGAAGAGGATGCCCTCGGACGGACGCTGTCCGGCCCGGGGTCCGCTGGCCGACACCGCCACCCACAGCAGGGCTGCACCGAGTGCCGCGGTCCCGATGATCGCCACGCCGACCGAACGCTGTAGCCACTTCATCGGACGTCGACCCTCGCATCACCCAGCAGCGCCGTGGCCGGGACCAACGATGGCCGAGGGGGCATGAAGGTGGTCACGAACTCGTCGTACGGGATCGGCTTGCCGATCAGGTAGCCCTGAGCGAAGTCGACGCCCTCGGCCCGGACGACCTCCAGGATCTCGGGGCTGGAGACGAACTCGGCCACGGTCCGCTTGCCGAGGTCGCGGGCGATGCCCACGATCGAGCGCAGGATGGTGCGGTCCACCTGGGACTCGTGCACGTGGGCGACGAACTCCCCGTCGATCTTGACGTAGTCGAAGATCAGGTGCTTGAGGTAGTAGAACGAGCCGAACCCGGCACCGAAGTCGTCGAGGGCGAAGGCACACCCCAGCTCGGTGATCCGCTCCGCGAAGGCACGCGCGAGGACCACGTCGGCGACGGCAGCCGTCTCGGTGATCTCGAGGATGAGGGCCGACGGGTCGACGGCGTGTCGGGCCAGCGAGTCCCGGATCCGCTGCTCGATGTCGGGGTGGCCGATGGAGTGACCGGACAGGTTGACCTCGAGCTCGAACTCGGGGTCGAGCTCACGCAGTCGGGCCAGCATCTCGACACTGTGCTCGACCACCCAGGCGTCGACCTGCGGCATCAGCCCGGTGCGCTCGGCGATGTAGACGAAGCGCGACGGGGGGACCAGTCCGTCGTCGTCGCGCAGGCGGAGCAGCACCTCGGCGGAGGTGATCCGGTCGTTGGCCAGGTTGACGATCGGCTGGAGGTGGAGCTCGAAGCGGTCGTTCTCCAGCGCCTCCTCGATCCTGCTCTGCCAGTGGAGGCGGGCCGCGAGCCGCGGCGGGCGCGTCTCACCCTCAGGGAGCACGGCCACCTGGTTGCGGCCGGACTCCTTGGCCTCGTACATCGTCATGTCGGCGAGGGCGAGGATGTCGGTGGCGTGCTCACTGGCCGCCTTGAACGTCACGGCACCGACGCTGGCGGTGACCCGGCGGCGTACGCCGTCCAGCGTGGCGGCGTAGTCCTGGATGCGAGCCACGATCGCCCGGCCGACCGTCTCGGCCGCGGCCTGGTCGCCATCGGGGAGCAGCACGGCGAACTCGTCGCCACCCAGGCGGGCGACCACGTCGGTGGAGCGCACCGACCGCCGGAGCAGGCCGCCGACGGTGACGAGGAGCTCGTCGCCGGCGTTGTGGCCGAGGGAGTCGTTGACCTGCTTGAAGTTGTCCAGGTCCAGCAGGAGCACGGCCCCGGTCTCGCCGTAGCGCCGCACCCTCTCGAGGTGTCGCTGGAGCTCGCTGTCGAAGCGGCGGCGGCTGATCAGGCCGGTCAGGACGTCGTGGTCGACCAGGTGGGCGAGCCGGTCCTGGTAGCGGCGACGCTCGGAGACGTCGACGATGTTGACCAGCACCATGTCGACGTCGTCGTCGTCGTGGCGCAGCATCCGGCTGCTCAGGGCGACGTGGACGTCCTGGCCCTGGGCGTTGCGCAGGACGCAGTCGGAGGAGTAGGACTCCCTCCCGTCGTGGAGGATGCGTGCCAGGTGGTTCTCGATGGCGTCGTCGTCGGGCGGGGCGAGCTCGGCCAGCCCTCGGTGGCCCAGCTGCTCCACGTCGAGACCGACGATGGCGCACAGGGCGTCGTTGGAGAGCTTGATCCGGCCCTCGTCGTCGAGCACGGCGACCCCGTGCGGAGCATCGAGGAAGAGGCGCTCACTGCGCTCGGTGGCTGCGCCCGCCACCTTGGTCTCGCGCTCGAGCCGCTCGACGATGCGCTGGACCACGCGACCCAGGACGACGGCGATGACGACGGTGATGAAGGCTCGGCGCCAGTCATCGGCCGGATAGCGGTCGCCGCCGATCAGCAGCACCGGTCCGATGATGATGATGCCGGCCAGGCAGCTCGCCGTGTAGAGCTCGCGCCTGGTCCCGGTGATCGCCAGCCAGAGGATGGGGACGAACACGAGCGCCGACAGTCCCGATGCCTGACCACCACCGGCCTCGCGGACCAGTCCGACGAACGCGAAGCCGAGGTAGGCCGCCGCGGGGTCGAGCCAGGAGCGGGTGGGCTTCCGGGCGCTGAGGACCAGGAGCCCCAGGATGACGAGGAAGACCGCCAGCGCCAGCACCAGCACCAGCACCGAGGCGTGGTAGGGCGGCAGCAGCACGGTGGCCAGCCCGACACCGCAGATGACGGCGAAGGGTCGCATCAGACGCAGCGAGGGTCGACTGCGATCGAATCGACCGCGTGGCGTCGATGGGCGAGTCCCGAGAGTGTCCATCGCGTCAGAGGTTATCCGCCGTGGCGAGATCCCGAGGCCGAACGGAAAAGGTCAGTCCTCGTCCTCCAGGTCGGCGGCCACGCGACGGTGGGCCTCCCAGATCTCCTCGGGCATCCGGTCGAACTGGGAGAGGTGCTCCTCGCGGAAGCCCATCTCCTGCTGCCAGCGGGCCTTGTCGATCGTGAGGATCCGCTCGAGGTCCTCGGCCGGGACGTCCATGCCCTCGAGGTTGAGCTCCTCCTCGGTCGGGATGATGCCGACCGCGGTCCGGCGCCCCTTGACCTCACCGTTCTTCAGCTGGAGGAGCCACAGCAGCGGGCGCAGGTTGTCGCGGTAGCCGGGCCACAGGAAGTGGCCGTCCTGCGCGTCGCGCTGGAACCAGTTGACGTGCGCGAAGATCGGCTGCTCGCTGGCCGCGCCGACGATGTCGAGGTAGTGCTGCGCGTAGTCGCCCTCGCCGTAGGCCATGAAGGGGCGGTTGGACATCGGGTCGTAGCGGAGGATGCCCTCCTTGCCCTCGGCCGCGGACGTGGCCTCCGCGCCCAGCGTGAGGCCGTCGTAGACGCCCTCGGCGAGGTCGGTGATGGCGCGGATCAACGGCTCCCGGTCACGCGTACGGCCGCCGAAGATGATCGCGTCGATCGGCACACCCATCGGCGCGTCGTAGTCGTCGGCGATGTTGGGGACGTTGGCCAGCGTGGTCGTGAAGCGGCTGTTGGGGTGCGCCCACGGAGCGGAGTCGTCGTCCTTGCGGTCGGCGATCGGCGAACCCATCCAGTCCAGCCAGCCGCGCCGGTCCGACGGCTTCGCCTTGGTGCGGCCCTCCCACCACACCTCGCCGGTCGTGGGGTTGTAGGCCACGTTGGTGAAGATGCAGTCAGTGCCCTGGTCGACCGAGGCGAGTGCGTTGGGGTTGGTCGTCTCGTTGGTGTCCTTGGCGACCCCGAAGACGCCGTACTCGGGGTTCATCCCGTAGAGCTTGCCGGTCTCCTCCTCGACCCACAGCCACGCGATGTCGTCGCCGTAGAACGACACGTGGTAGCGATCGCCGAGCGCGTCGGGGGCGGCCATCATGGCCAGGTTGGTCTTGCCGGAGGCACTCGGGAAGCCGCCACAGATGTGGTAGTCCTTCCCGGTCTCCTTGTCGTGGATGCCGATGAGCATGTACTGCTCGGCAAGGAACTTCCTGCTCGCCCAGCCGTCGTACGCCCCCTGGCGCAGGCCGTGCGCGATCTTGCCGAGCAGCGCGTTGCCGCCGTACGACGAGCCGAAGTGCAGGATGGTGCGCTCGTCGGCCACGGTCACGAAGTAGCGCTTGTCGCCAGGCGTGCCCTGACCCAGGTTCTCCAGGTCGCCGCTGACGTGGACCGCGCGGACGAACATGCCCGGGTCCTCGAGGTCGTTGACGAACTGCACGCCGACGCGGGACATCCGGATCATGTGCAGCACGACGGTGCGGGTGTCGGTGATCTCGACGCCGGCGGCCCACGGCGCCAGCGCGTTGCCTGCCGGGGCCATCAGGTAGGGGACGACGTACATCGTCTTGCCCTTGCTGGCACCGCGCATGAGGTCGTGCAGCTTGGGCTTCATCTCCGAGGACGGACGCCAGTTGTTGTAGACGCCCTTGTCCTTCTCGTCGCCCGTCGCGACGATCGTGCGCTCCTCGGAGCGGGCGGTGTCCTTGTGGTAGCTGCGGGAGTAGTAGCGGCCCTCGCCGACCTTCTCCAGCTCGCCGGCCGCGACGGCCTCGTCGAGAAGTCGCGCGTCGTCGGAGGCGTTGACCACCTCGATGCGCTCGGCGCCGGTGAGCTCGGCGTACTCCTTCACGAACTCACGGACCCGGGGGTTCGTCAGTCCGGCTGCATCCAGGTCTGCCTCGAGATCTGCCATCGCGCTGCCTCTCATCCTGCGGCGGGTGCGAGCCGCCGCGTGTGCGGGTGCTAGGCACCATAGGGCACCGGCCACGGATGTGGATCAGCCCTCGGGGGTGGTCCTGATTTCACCCGTCCGTCGCGTGTCGGCTATCCTCGTCCAGTCCTCGCGGCGCGCAAGCGGTGCGGGCGACGGGCGCCTGTAGCTCAACGGATAGAGCATCTGACTACGGATCAGAAGGTTTGGGGTTCGAATCCCTACAGGCGCAC
>CAVRLH010000008.1:0-21813 GCA_963721925.1 uncultured Actinomycetota bacterium
TCAGAAGGTTTGGGGTTCGAATCCCTACAGGCGCACAGTGTGATCTCTCAGGAGATACCGGACAGGCCGGACCCAGAACTTGGGTCCGGCCTTCTGTTTTGTCCGGGGTGGGGCCGGATGGTCCGGCCTTCCGCGTTGCCGGTCCGAGTGGTGGATCGGGTGGCGTCTCAGGTCAGAGCAGGCCCTTGTCGGCGAGCCAGTCCTTGGCCGCGGTGCTGGCCGAGGCCTTCTCGTCACCCTCGACCCGGTCGCGCAGCGCGATCAGGTCGTCGGTGGTGAGCTCGGCGGAGATGGCGTTCAGGGTCTCCGCGATGTCGTCGCTGTAGATGTCATCGGACAGCAGCGGGACGATGTTCTGCGAGGAGATCATGTTCTCGGGGTCCTCCAGCACCACGAGGTCCTCGGCCTTGAGTGCCGGGGAGGTGGTGTAGATGTCGGCGACCTGGACGGTGTCGTCGACGAGCGCCTTGACCGTGTCGGGTCCGCCGAAGTCCTCGATCGGGAGGAAGGTGACGTCGCCCTTGTCGACGCCCACACCGTAGATGCTCTTGAGCCCCGGGATGCCATAGCCCAGCTCGCCGAACTGCGGGTTGGAGCCGAGGGAGAAGGGCACGATCTTGGCCAGGTCGCCGATCGACGTCAGGCCGTCGGCCTCAGCGGTCTCCCTGGTCACGACGTACGCATCCTTGTCCTCGGCCTCGGCGGAGTCCAGGACGCGCAGGTTGTCCGCGGCGACCGCGTCGCCGAGGGCGGCGTCGACCTCCTCGGTGGTGCGCTCGGTGTAGTCGGGGTTGTAGTAGGCGAGCAGGTTGCCGTTGTACTCGGGGATCAGATTGATCGACCCGTCCTGAAGAGCGGGAATGGTCTGCTGGCGTGGCCCGATGTTGAACTTGGTCTCGACGTCGACCCCGTCGGCCTCGAGCGCCTGCGCGTAGATCTCGCCGAGGATCTCGCTCTCGGGGAAGGCGAAGGAGCCCACGATGACGGTGCTGGCGTCGCCGCCTGCGGCAGGTGGAGCGGTGGGGTCGTCGGAGCCGCACGCAGCAAGCGTGGCGGCAAGGCCCAGTGCGAGTGCGAGCCCACCCATCTTGCGCAGTCCAGGAACGAACATCTGCAGTCCTACCTTTCGTCTGTCGCGTTCTCACGCGCGAGCGGCTGTGCTGGTCGACGGAGGGTGCGCCTTGGGTTCGCCGGGCTTGTGTCGGCGAGCCCTTGGGTAGCGGTTGCGCGCTGGGCGATGGCGAAGAGACCGTCGACCATGAGCGCGAGGGTGGTGACCAGGAGCGCACCTCCCAGGATGCGATCGTAGTCGTTGAGCCCGATGCCACTGGTGATGATCCGCCCCAGCCCACCCAGGCCGGCGTACGACGCGATGGTGACGGTGGCGATCACCTGCAGGACGGCGGCCCGGATCCCGCCCACGATGAGCGGCAGGCCGAGCGGGATCTCCACCTGGGTGAGGATCTGCCACTCGGTCATGCCGTTGGCCCGGGCGGCGTCGATGACCTGCCGGTCGACCGACTCCAGGCCGGCGTAGGCGCCGGCGAGCATCGACGGGATGGCCAGGATGACGAAGGAGATCGTCGCTCCGACGATCGGTGCCGTGTCGTAGGAGAGGAAGTAGCCGAAGACCATCAGCAGGAAGAAGAGCAGTCCCAGCGTCGGGAGAGCGCGCATCGAGCTGGTGAAGACGATGACGAACTGACGTCCCCGACCGGTGTGCCCGATGAAGAAGCCGAGCGGGAGGGCGATCAGCGCAGCCAGCGCGACGGCGACCATGGTGTAGCGCAGGTGCTCGAGCAGCCGATCCTGGATCGGCAGCGGGCTCTGGCTGCCCGCAGCCCAGTGCGATCCGTCGAAGATCCAGCGGAGGGCGTCGATGAGGAGGTCCATCAGGCGTGCTCCGACCCGGCGCCGGTGTCGAGGCCGGACATCTTGACCTT
Source organism: uncultured Actinomycetota bacterium (assembly GCA_963721925.1). Classification (GTDB taxonomy): domain Bacteria; phylum Actinomycetota; class Actinomycetes; order Propionibacteriales; family Nocardioidaceae; genus Nocardioides. Next base: position 1,944 of record CAVRLH010000008.1, read on the forward strand.
CGTCGGTCGCGCGTCGCGCGCCCGGGGCTCTTGGGTCCAGGGCATCAGGATCCGCCCCACCCTGAGGATCACGAGGTCGAAGATCAGCGCCAGCAGCAGGCTGATGACGATTCCGACCACGACCTCCTCGAGGATCCCGCGCTGCTTGCCGTTCTGGAAGAGGAAGCCGAGGTTCTTCGAGCCGATGATGACGCCCACCGACACGAGGGCGATCGTGCTGACCGACACCACCCGGATCCCTGCCAGGAGCACCGGACCCGCCAGCGGGAGCTCCACCCTGAAGAAGCGGGTCGTCGGGGAGTAACCGACCGCGGTCGCAGCATCGACCGTGGTCCGGTCCACCGAGGCCAGCGCGTCCGCCGCCGAGCGCGACATGATGGCCACGCCATAGATGCTGAGGGCCACCACCAGGTTGGTGTCGTCGAGCACGCCGGTCGGGATGATGAGCGGCAGGATCACGAACAGCGGCAGCGACGGGATCGTGTACAGCAGGCTGCCGCCGGTGATCACCACGCTGCGCAGCAGGGGGGTGCGGTTGGCCAGCCAGCCCAGCGGGACCGACAGCACGAAGCTGACCACGATCGGGATGACGGCCAGCCGGACGTGATTGAGCGTGGCTTCGCCGATCAGGTCGAGGTTGTCGAAGGTCCAGCTCACGAGTCCGACTCGTCGCCGCCGGGGTCGGGGGGACCGTCCTCGGAACCGAGCACACCGACCGGCCGTCCCTCACGGTCCACGACCAGGGTGATGCCCCCGTCGCCCTCCCGCCGCTGGAGTGACAGGTCGCGCTTGCCCTTGTCGGCTCCCACGAAGCTGGCCACGAAGTCGTCGGCGGGGGCGGCGAGGATCTCGGCGGGGGTGCCGGCCTGCGCGATGACGCCTCCCTTGCGGAAGATGACCACCTGATCGGCGAGCACGAACGCCTCGTCGATGTCGTGGGTCACGAAGACGATGGTCTTGCCCAGCTCCCGCTGGAGCCGGTTGAGCTCGACCTGGAGATCGGCCCGGACGATGGGGTCGACAGCACCGAACGGCTCGTCCATCAGCAGGATGTTGGGATCGCTGGCCAGCGCGCGGGCCACACCGACACGCTGCTGCTGACCACCGGACAGCTGACGGGGATAGCGATCCGCGAGGTCGCGGTCGAGACCGACCTTGTCGAGCAGCTCCAGCGCCGACTCTCGGGCCTTCGCCTTCGGGACACCGTTGAGCAGGGGCACGGTGGCAACGTTGTCCACGACCTTGCGGTGCGGCAGGAGACCCGAGGCCTGGAGGACGTAGCCGATGCTCCGCCTCAGCCTCACCTTGTCCTGGGCGGCCACGTTCTCGCCGTCGATCAGGACCTCCCCCGACGTCGGTTCCACCATCCGGTTGATCATCCTGAGCAGTGTCGTCTTGCCGCACCCCGAGGAGCCCACGAACACCGTGGTCTGGTGCGAGGGGAGCGTGAAGCTGAAGTCCTCCACCGCCACGGTCCCGTCCGGGAACTGCTTGGTGATCGATCGGAACTCGATCATCGCGCCTCGATCATCTGCGGCTCCAGCCGTCGACGGTGGTCCAGGACATGCGCACGAGACTAGTCGGCGACCGAGAATCCACATGCGACATCGCGATGCCAGCGTGCAGGCGCGGAGGAGACCGTCGCCACCGTCACCTTCTGCACGGTCTGTCGTTTGACCACCAGACGGGAGGGATCTCGTCACGACACTCGGCGGCCAGCAAGGGCGACAGCATGCTCAGCGTGAGGAACAGACTGCGGTCCGGCGTGGTCGCCATCGCCCTCGCAGCCATCGTCGTGTCGGTCCTGGCCTCCTGCTCCGCCGACGAGAAGACCTCGGGCAACCGGCGAGGCCAGATCGACCTGGCATCGCTGGTCGCCTCGACGACGGACGCCAAGCTGCCCCACGCTCCCCGGGACTCCGACCCGACGGCGGACACCGACGGCGAGGTCGTCCACCCTCGCCGCACCCTCCCCGTCCACGCCGCACCCGGGCGCCGCGCCTTCGCCAAGATCACGCCGACGCAGATGGGGGACACCTGGCTGCCGGTGATCGGTCGGCACGGCGGCTGGACCCAGGTGCTGCTCCCGTCGCGCCCCAACGGGTCGACCGGATGGCTCAGGAGCGCGAAGCTCGAGCGGCGGCACACGCCGTACCTGGTCCGGGTCCACCTGGGATCGCGTCGGCTGGAGCTCCTCCGCGACGGAAACCTGGTCGGCTCGTGGAGCGTCGCCGTGGGTGCCCCGGGGACCCCGACTCCGACCGGACGCACCTTCTTGCTCGGCTCGGTCATCGACGACAACCAGAGCTACTCCCCGTTGATCCTTCCGCTGGGTTCGCACAGCAACACCCTCGACACCTACGGCGGCGGTCCCGGGACCGTCGCCCTGCACGGCTGGCCGGACGCCTCGGTGTTCGGCAGCGCGGTCAGCCACGGCTGCGTGCGGGTGCCGGCCGACGCCCTCGACCAGCTCCGGCAGGTGCCGCTCGGCTCCCTCGTCATCGTTGATCAGCACTAGCTCGGAGGAACACATGAAGATCTCGCTCAAGACCGCTGGTACCGCCCTGGCAACCGTGGCGCTGCTGGTCGTGACGACCACGACCGCCAGCGGTGAGCACCAGTCGGGGTCCTCGGCCTATGGAGCCTCCGTCGGCGGGGCGCCCGGCGAGCCGGCGATCGAGTCCGACGGCGCCGAGACCCGGACAGGAGGTGGGTCCCTCCCCGCCCAGCTCGGCCCCCTGGCCGCCGGAGGCGCGGTGACCCTGAGCGCCGGCAACGACCGCGCCACGGCCACGATCACCGGCCTCACGCTCGGTCAGGCGGCTGCCCAGCTGCCGCAGGAGCTCAAGGACGGCCTCGCCAGCCTCACGCAGGCGTGCGCGGCCGTGGAGCAGGCAACCGACGTCAACCAGGCGATCGACCCGCTCAACGCCGCCATCGACCAGTTCCCCGGCGTCAGCGAGGTGGTCGACCTCCCGACGGCCGAGGCAGCCGCCGTGTTCTGCAACGGCCTGCTGGACGCCGACATCCTGTCACTCGCCAAGGTCGGCAGCCTCCATGCCGAGTGCAACGACTCGACCGGGACAGTGACGTTGACCGATGTCGAGACGCTCGGGGCGCCTCAGCCCTTGCTCACCGGACAGGTCGCACCCGGAGACCCAGCTGCTGCCCCCGGAGCTCGCCGCCGTGGCGACGATCACCCTGAACCACCAGCTCACCGACGGCGAGAACTTCACCGTCCAGGGCCTGCGGTTGGAAGTGGGCGGTCGGGAAGTGGCCGTCCTCGCGTCGGCAACCTGTGGCGGACCGGTCGCGCACGCCCCTGAGGTGAAGTCGGAGAAGCCCGGCCGGTCCAAGCAGGCGCCCGCGCCGACACCGGTGCGGACGTCGGCTCCGGTGACCGGCTGACGCGGCGGGGAAAGCCCACCAGCGCGAGCGGTCAGCGGTCCAGCAGCGGTCGCGACGGATCCCAGGTCGTACCGTCGCGCTCGTCCTGCCGCTTGCGCGCGATGGCCGACAGCGCTTCGAGGACGACCCGGTTGGCCAGAGCAGCGGTGATGTCGGCGTGGTCGTAGGGCGGGCTCACCTCGACCACGTCGATCCCGACCACCGGCAGCTCGAGGCAGATGCGGCGTACGGAGTCGAGCAGCTCGCGGGCCGACAGCCCACCCGGCTCGGGAGTGCCCGTGCCGGGGGCGTGGCCCGGGTCGCACACGTCGATGTCGACGGAGAGGAAGACTCCCTCGCACTCGTCGGTCGCGATCGAGAAGGCCTCGGTGAGGCACTCGCCGAGCCCGCGGTGGACGATCTCGGTCATCTCGTAGGACCGCATCTTCTCGGCGGCCATCCAGTCGAGCGTCTCGGGTCCGGGCCAGTAGCCGCGCAGGCCCATCTGGAGGAACCGGTCGCCGCGCAGCGCCCCCGACTCGATCAGCCGCCGCATCGGCTGACCGTGGCCCCACAGCGAGCCGAACTCGATGTCCCCGGTGTCGGCGTGGGCGTCGAAGTGGATCATCGACACCCGGCCGTGGCCGAGGACGTTGGCGACTCCTTTGGCGTCGGGGAACGCGACGGAGTGGTCGCCGCCGAGCACGACCGGGATCGCGCCCGTGCGGGCGACCTTCTCGACGGCGGCCTCGAGCGCGCCGAGGGCCTTCTCGATGTCGCCCGGCGGCATCTCGACGTCGCCGGCGTCGACCACGCGCAGGTCCTGCAGTCCGTCGGTGCGCAGCGCCAACGAGGGCCGGGAGCCGTCGTGGGGCAGGTAGTCGGTCATCCGGATCGCCTGTGGCCCGAACCGGGTGCCGGGCCGGTGCGACGTGCCGCCGTCGAACGGTGCGCCGATCACGACCACGTCTGCATCGGCGTACGTCGCCTCGTCGTCGAGGTCGCATGCGGGCACGCCGAGGAAGGTGATGTCGGGACCGAACTGAGCGCCGTAGCGAGCCATGGGCCGACTCTAGAGGTGGCCGGCCCGCTCCCTCCTCAGAGGTAGCGGCCGCAGTGCGGCCACGGCGAACGACCGCGCGACTTGTAGAGCAGCTTCGCGCGGTAGGTCTGCGCGGCCGCCGAGGCGTGGTGGGGCATCCCGGAGCCGCCGACGCTGCGCCACGTGGCGACGTTGAACTGGTAGAGGCCGTAGTAGCCGGCCGCGTTGACCGCGCGGGGGTTGCCGCCCGACTCGCAGTTGGCGAGTCCGCCCCAGTTCAGCCCGTCCGCACCCGGGACGGAGTAGGCGGCCCGGCCGACCAGGACGCGGCGCGGCTTCTGGGCGCGGACGACCTTGCGAGAGGCGACCCGTCGCTTGACGACGTCCCCGTTGTGCAGCCTCTTCACGATCTTGACCCGGCGTACGCCCTGCTCGCCGCGGGAGGTGACCTTGCGCTGGCCCGGCTTCAGCCGGGTGGTGGAGACGGTGACGGTGCGGGGTGCGATCGACACCCGCTTGACCTTCGTACGGTGGGTGACGTCGACGACCCTGACCGTGTCGCCGGCGCGGAGCCGGCGCTTCGTGCCGCGCACGCGGCGGCCCTCACGTACGACGCGGACGAGGTCGTTCCCGTCGACGTCGACACCGTGGTCGGTCAGCAGCGACTGCGGCCAGGTCTGCGGGGTGGTGGTGAGCAGGACGGCCGACTGGTCGGCGACCTTCACGCGCACCTGCGCCTGCGCCTGACTCGAACCGGCCGACGCGACGCCGGCAGGAAGGAGCGCGAGAGTCAGGGCGCCGGTGGTGACGGCAACGCCGAGCCCGCGGCGTACGGCGGGCGTGGTGGACGAACGGATGAAACGCACGAGGGAAGCTCCCTTGATCGACTTCACGCCAACAGGCGTGCGGGCGCGACACCGGTCAAGGCCGGTGACGGGTGCCACGCGCTCACGGCCGGCGCACGACGCGCGACCAAGGCATGACTACCCGTCGAGTGCAACACGGCCCGGGCCGCCGATGCCAAATGCAACACCTGATCGCATCCATCCCAACGGACGCGAACACGCGCAAACGCAACCCAGCCCGGGCGCTTGCCCTCCCCGACTGTGACCGGTCCCTCAGGCCTGCCAGATCCGCAACCAGTCGACGGACATGTGCTGCGGGAGCTGCTTGTCCTTCATCTGGGTGAGCTCGTAGTCCGACGCGAGCAGGCTCAGGATCGGGTACTGCGGCTGGCCGGACACCCCGGCGCGGGTGCGCCAGGTCTCCTTGCCGTCGATCCGGAAGATGTACATCTTGGGCGTCCACTCGACCGAGAACACGTGGTAGTTCTTCGACCAACCGTCACGCTTGTTCTTGAGGAAGCTCCTCGGCTTCTTCAGCCAGGAGCCGGTCTTCACGACCTTGTTGTGACGCTTCCAGTGGATGAAGCTCGTCAGGCCGCCCTTGGGGTGCTTGTCGCCGAAGTACTCGATCACGTCGATCTCGGCGCCCGCTGTGCGCGGCGTGCCACGCTGCGACGTCTGGGGCTGCAGCCAGAAGCTGCTGTGCTGGCCGCGGCGCTTGTGCATCTTGACGCGAGCCGCAGCGAAGCCGTACTTGAACGACACGGCGTTCTGGGTCGAGATGTGGCCGTTGAGCCGGTAGGCGTAGCGACCGGACGACTTCCCCCGCTTGACCGCCTTGCACTTTCCCTTGCGGCTCCGGTCCTTGATCACGCTGAGGCGGACCTTGCCCCCGGACACCTTGACGGCCTTCGGGCTCCCCTTGGAGCACCTTCGCAGGCTGGCCTTCTCGTACGACTGGCCGCGGTGGCTCCACTCCGGACGCAACGACCGGCCGGAGAAGTTGTCGGTGTAGGCGGGTGTCTGCCAGCGAGCGGTGCTCTGCGGCCGGCTGACGACACGTCGCAACCCCTTGAACCGGCGCGCCTTCACGCGGTACGTCAGCGCCTTGCCGTGGCGCATCGCCCTGGCGGAGAACTCTGCGCGCCCGCGGCGGTCCAGCCGTGCCTTCCCCGCGTTCTTCCACCCCTTGCCGCGCTTGACCTGGAGGCGGACCGGGCGACCAGCCCTGCGGGGCTTGATCGTGGCGGTGATGGCCACCCGGGCAGCGTCCGGGCTGGCGGTGCGACGCCCCTGCTGGACGATCTGGGGAAGGACGGTCAGCCTCGCTCGCGACCGCCTGGCCTGGCGCGCGGACGTCGACGACGACGCAGCGGGTTCACTCGTCGAGGAATCGGCTGCCGATCCGACGTCGATGGTGAGGAGCAGGGACGCGGGCATCAGCAGCGCGATGGCGCTGCCGGCGAGCACGCGGCGTGCAGACATGGCTGTCTCTCTCTGGTCGGGGCGAGGTGTACTGGTGGGGAATCGCATCGCACCGAGGGTGTCCCGGACCTCAGGAGCAATCAAATCCTCGGGCCTTCGAGCGCCCCCGGCACGGGTCTAGGGTCGAGCCCATGCCCGAGCACAAGCGATTCGACGACGAGGCAGCGACGTGGGACGACGACCCCGGTCACGAGGCGCGGCAGGTGGCGGTGGCTCACGCCATCGCCGGGGCCGTGCACCTCGGCCCCGACACGAGGGCGCTCGATGTCGGCGGCGGGACGGGCCGGTTGAGCATCCTGCTCGCCGACCGGGTCGGCTCGGTGGTCGTCACCGACCCCTCGAGCGGGATGGTGCAGGTCGCCCAGGAGCGGATCGAGGCGGCCGGTCTCGGTGACCGGCTCCGAGCCCTACGGGCAGACCTGACGAGCGACCGGATCGAGGGGTCGTACGACGTGGCGTGGAGCTCCATGGCGTTGCACCACGTGCCGGACCTCGATGGGCTGTTGCTGGCCCTGGCCGGACTGCTGGTCGACGGTGGTCGCCTGGCCATCGCAGACCTCGACCGGGACCCGGACGGCGCCTTCCACGCCGACAAGGTCGACTTCGACGGACATCACGGCTTCGACAGGGATGCCCTGGCCGCGCAGCTCGAGCGGGCGGGCTTCTCCGACATCGACTTCGCTGACGCCACGACCATCATCAAGGACGAACGCGAGTTCGGCGTCTTCCTCTGTACGGCGACCAAGGACGGCTGACCCAGGCAGCGCCCACCCTTGACATTAGTTCGAGTCTCGTACTTAATAGTGACGTGGCTCTCGTCCTCGGCATCGACTCCTCGACCCAGTCGACCAAAGCACTCCTCGTCGACAGCGACGACGGTCGCGTCGTCGACTCGCGGTCGGCCCCCCATCCGGCCGGCACCGAGGTCGACCCGCGGGCCTGGCTGACAGCCGTCGACGCCGCCACCGACGGCCTGCTCGACCGGGCCGACGCGGTGTCCGTGGGCGGCCAGCAGCACGGCATGGTGGCGCTGGACGACAGCGGTACGCCCGTGCGCGACGCGCTGCTCTGGAACGACACCCGCTCGGCCGGGGCTGCGCACGACCTGATCGAGGAGCTGGGCGGCCCGCAGGCGTGCGCCGACGCGATCGGCAGTGTCCTGGTCGCCTCCTTCACCTCCACCAAGCTGCGCTGGCTGCGCGACCACGAGCCCGACCGGGCAGCGCGTGTGGCGAGCGTCCTGCTCCCCCACGACTTCGTCTCCCATCACCTGAGCGCCCCCGGCACGGACCCGTTCACCGACCGCGGCGACGCGTCCGGCACCGGTTACTTCGGCACCCGCGAGGGCCACTGGCGCCACGACCTGCTGGAGCAGGCGTTGGGTCACGACGCAGCCCTGCCCCGCCTGGTGGCGCCCGGCACGGTCGCAGCGCAGACGAGGAACGGCGCAGTCGTCGCCGGCGGGACGGGCGACAACATGGGCGCGGCGCTCGGGATGGACCTCCAGCCGGGCGACGTGCTGATCTCGGTCGGCACCTCCGGCGTCGCGTCCGCGGTCAGCACCACGGCCGTGGCCGACGGCACCGGCGTGGTGACCGGCTTCGCCGACGCCAGCGGCGGCTTCCTCCCGATGGTCACGACGATGAACGCCGCCGGGATCCTCGACCTGCAGGCGCAGTGGCTCGGCGTGGACCACGACGGTCTCGCTGCCCTGGCGCTCGAATCGACAGCGGGCGCCGGCGGGCTCACGCTCCTCCCCTACTACGGCGGCGAGCGCACCCCCAACCGTCCCGATGCCGTCGGCACCTGGACCGGCCTCCGCCCGACCACGACGCGCGCCGACCTCGCGCGCGCGGCGTACGAGGCGCTGCTGTGCTCCCTCGCCGACGCCGTCGACCGACTCGTGCAGGCCACGGGCGTGCAGCCCACACGCCTGCTCATGGTCGGCGGCGCCACCCGCAGCGCCGCGCTGCGCGCACTGGCCCCGGCGATCCTCGGACGGACGGTCACCCTGCCGCCGTCGGCCGAGTACGTCGCGCTCGGCGCCGCTCGACAGGCCGCCTGGGCGCTGGCCGGCACTGCCGACCCGCCCGCCTGGCCGCAGCCAGAGACCACCGTCCTCGACACCGAGCCCACCCCCCACGTCCGCGAGGCCTACGCAGACCTGCGTGCCCGCACAGCAGCCTGGACCGCGTCCGGGACCGAGAAGGAAGGCACCACATGAGCATCGCGATCCCCACCCCGACCCCCGAGGACAAGTTCTCCTTCGGCCTCTGGACCGTGGGCTGGCAGGCGCGCGACCCCTTCGGGGACGCCACGCGCGAGCCGATGGACACCGTGCACGCGCTGGAGAAGCTCGCCGGGATGGGTGCCTACGGCGTCAACTTCCACGACGACGACGTCATCCCCTTCGGGAGTGACGACCAGACCCGCGACCAGATCATCGCCCGCTTCAAGAAGGGCCTCGCCGACACCGGACTCGTCGTCACCACCGCGACCACCAACCTCTTCACCCACCCGGTCTTCAAGGCCGGCGGCTTCACCAACAACGACCGCGACATCCGCCGCTTCGCGCTGCGCAAGGTGATGCGCAACGTCGACCTCGCCGCCGAGCTGGGCGCGAAGATCTACGTCGCCTGGGGCGGTCGCGAGGGTGCCGAGTACGGCGCCTCGCAGGACACCCGGGTCGCTCTCGACCGGATGAAGGAGGCCTTCGACGTGCTCGGCGACTACGTCACCGAGAAGGGCTACGACCTCCGGTTCGCGATCGAGCCCAAGCCCAACGAGCCCCGCGGCGACATCCTGCTCCCGACGATCGGCCACGCCCTGGCCTTCATCGAGCGGCTCGAGCGCCCCGAGCTGGTCGGCGTGAACCCGGAGATCGGCCACGAGGAGATGGCCGGCATGAACGCGGCCGCCGGCTACGCCCAGGCGATGTGGCAGGGCAAGCTCTTCCACATCGACCTCAACGGTCAGAACGGTCCCAAGTACGACCAGGACCTGCGCTTCGGCGCCGGCAACGTGCGCGGCGCCTTCTGGGTCGTCGACGCCCTGCTCGCGGGCGGCTACGACGGCCCGGTCCACTTCGACTTCAAGCCGGCGCGCACCGAGGACGAGGACGGCGTCTGGGTCTCGGCGGAGGCCAACATGCGCAACTACCTGATCCTGCGCGAGAAGGTGAAGGCCTTCCGGGCCGACCCCGAGGTGCAGGCAGCGCTCGAGGCCGCCAAGGTCCCCGAGCTCGCGGTCCCGACACTCGCCGAGGGCGAGGGCTGGGAGGCGTTCCTGGCCACCGACCTGCCCGACCCCGAGGCACTCGCCGTCCGCGGCGGCGGCTTCGAGCTGCTCGACCAGCTGGCCCTCGAGCACCTCTACGGCGTCCGCTGAACGCCCAGCGCCCGACCGTCGGCACCGAGAGCCTGCGGCGGCACAACGCCGCATCCGTGCTGCGCGCCCTGCGCCTGCTCGGCCCGCTCACCCGGGCCGAGCTGGCCAAGGACACCGGTCTCGCCAAGGCCACGGTCGGGGTCATCGTCGCCGACCTCGAGTCCGTCGGCGCGGTGGCGGAGGAGGGCTCGAGGCCCGGCGTCCGCGGCCGACCCGGCCGCCCGGTGGCGCTGCGCGGTGAGCGCTTCGTCGCGCTCGGCCTGGAGCTCAACGTCGACTACGTCTCGGCCGTCGTGCTCGACCTGGCCGGCGACGTCACGTTCAGCGCCAGTCGGGCCGGGGGCACGAGCGACGACCTCCGCGACCTCGCGAGCGCCGCGCTCGGCCAGCAGGTGGACGCCGGCACCACGCTCGTCGGGGCGACCGTCGCGGTCCCCGGTCTGGTGCGCAGCGACAACCGGGACGTGGCCTGGGCCCCCAACCTCCACCTCGAGGGAACCGGCCTGGCCGACGCCCTCAGCCCCCTCGTCCGCGGAGGCCGGATCGACGTCAGCAACGACGCCAACTGCGCCGCGTACGCCGAGTCGCACCACGGCGCTGCCCGCGGCGTCTCGCACGCGCTCTACCTCACCGGGACCGTCGGGATCGGTGCCGGCATCGTGCAGGACGGCGAGGTGATGCGCGGCGGATCGGGCTTCGCGGGCGAGGTGGGGCACATGCCCATCGGTGACTCCACCGCCCTGTGCGGCTGCGGTCGCCGGGGATGCTGGGAGGCCTCTGTCGGACTGCACGCGATGCTGGCAGCGGTGGGGATGCCTGAGCTGGAGACGCCGCTGCGCACAGCCGAGTCCGTGGCCGAGCGGGCCGCGACCGACCCTGACGTGCGCGCCGGGCTCGAGCGGATCGGTCAGGACCTCGGCCTGGGCATCGCCATGCTCAGCAGCGTCCTGGACCCCGAGGTCGTCGTGCTGGGCGGCTACTTCGCGCCGCTCGGCGACCTCGTGCTGGACCCCGCCCGCCGCATGCTCGACGCCCGGCTCGCGTCTGCCGCGCAGGTACGCCCCGAGCTGCGCCTCAGCACCCTCGGCATCCAGGCCGCCGCACTCGGAGCCGCCGAGCAGTCCCTGGGGCCGATCTTCTCCGGCGCCCTCGACCTCACCGACTGAGGGCTCGACCGGCCAGCCGCGACCGTACGTCGAGGAGCGAGCTGCCGAGGGCGGCCACGGGATCGACGAACAGCGGCTCGAGGGCGATCTCCGCCGCACCGAGCAGTGGCGAGTCAGACCCGAGGCCGGGAAGGGTCAGGGTCACCGACTCCAGCGGCGCGGGCAGTGCCCGGTCGGCGAGTGCCGCGTCCACCTCCGGCCCGACCAGGGAGTAGAGCGAGCTCAGGTAGCCACCCAGCACGACCAGCCGCGGGTTGAACATGTTGACGATGCTGGCCAGCCCATGGCCGAGCGCGGTGCCGGTCACCCGCAGCTCGGGCGACGGCTTGTCGAAGCCCTCGAGCACCTCGTCGAGCTGTGCCACCTTGTCGGGCGGACAGTGGATGGCCTCGGCGATCGCGTGCGCACCCACCTCGGTCTCCCAGCACCCGCGGTTGCCGCAGTGGCACTCCCGGCCCTCGGGGTTGAAGCGCAGGTGGCCGACCTCGCCGGCGTACCCGCTGACACCCTCCAGCCGATGACCGCCGCTGATCACCCCGGCACCGACGCCGACGTTGCCGGAGATGTAGATGAGGTCGTCGACGCCGATGGCCGCTCCGCGGATGTGCTCGGCCAGGGCGCCGAGGTCGGCGTCGTTGGCCAGCGACACCGGGACGTCGAGTCCGAGCGCGGCCAGCACGATGCCGCCGAAGGAGACGTCGTGCCACTCCAGGTTCGGCGCGAGCCGGACCAGCCCGTCGCTGCGGCGCACGAGACCGGGGATGCTGATCCCGATGCCGACGAGGGGAGCCGCTGGCGGAGCCCCTTCGGCGACCCTCCTGATGAGGGACGCCACGGAGGCGCCGACCTGCCAGGCCTCACCGTCGCTGCGGACCGGCGCCTGCGCCCGCTCGAGCACCCGACCGCCCAGGCCGATCCGGGCCACGACGGCACGGTCGACCCCGAGGTCCACGGCGATGACGAAGGGGCCGTCCGCCGCGATCCGGACGCCCGCGGACGGCCGGCCGGCTCCCTGCCGGGTGCCACCGACCGGGGTCGCGTGCTCGGAGATGCCCAGCGACTCCAGCTCGCTGACGAGACCGGCGATGGTGCTCCGGTTGAGCCCCATCAGGCTGGTGAGCTCCGCCCGCGAGATCTGGCCGGCGCTGTGGACGTGCCGCAGCAAGCGTGCCCAGGTTGTGGCGGCGCACGGCCTCCTGGTTGGTGCCGAGGCCCGAGCGACGCTGCGGGCTCACGTGCTCGACCTAGACGCCCGCCGAGGAGCGACGTCGCCGCGAGATCGCGTCGACGCTGGCGGCCAGCAGCAGGACGCCGCCGGTGACGAGGAAGTTGATGTAGCTCGCCTGGTTGAGCAGGCCCAACCCGTTGGGGATGGTCGCGATGACCAGTCCACCGACCACGGCATCCATCGCCCGGCCCCGGCCACCGAACAGGCTGGTGCCGCCGATGACGGCAGCGCCCACGGCGTACAGCAGCTCGTTGCCGCCACCGGACCCAGGCGAGACCTTGCCGGTGTACGACGCCGCCAGCAGGCCGCTGATCGCCGCCATCGACGAGCAGATGATGAACGCGGTGATCTTGACCCGCAGCACGTTGATGCCTGCGCGGCGCGCTGCCTCGGCGTTGCCGCCGACGGCATAGAGGTGCCGGCCGAAGCGGGTCTTGGTGAGCACGAAGGTCCAGAACAGCAACAGCGCGATCACCACCGGCGCCACCCACGGGATGCCGCTGATGTTGAAGAGGTTGGGGTTGGGCGCGCGGTTGGCGCTGAGCAGCGCGGTGAGGCCCAGGACGATCGCGGCCAGGAACACGATCTGGATGACCACGAGGCCGAGGGGCTTGTGGACCAGGCCCTTGGCCGAGAGGGAGCGGTAGCGCCACAGCGAGAGTGCCGCGAAGCCGAGCACGATCAGCACCGCGGCGATCCAGCCGGCGGTCACGGGGACGTTCTTGATCGAGAGCCCGCGCAGCACCGAGTCGTTGAAGCGGAGCGATCCACCCGAGCCGATCAGGCGCAGGGGCACTGCCTGCAGGGCGAGGAAGAAGGCCAGGGTGACGACGAACGAAGGGATGCCGAGCATCGAGACGAGCGACCCGATGACCAGGCCGATCACCGCGCCCGCGGCGACGCCGGCGAGCGCGGCCATCCACCACGTCCAGTCGTAGTCGATCAGCATCAGCGCGATGACGGTCGCGGAGGCGCCGCCCGCCACTCCCGCGGACAGGTCGATCTCACCGAGCAGCAGCACGAAGACGATGCCCATCGCCAGGACGATGATCGAGCCGGCCTGCACGACCAGGTTGGCCATGTTGTAGGTCGTCAGGAAGCGGTCGTTGAGCGAGGAGAAGACGACGAACAGGAAGATCAGCCCGAGGATCGCGGGCAGGGAACCCATGTCGCCGCCTCGCAGGCGGTTGACGTAGTCGCGCGCGGAGTCGCCGATGCTGGCGGACTGGCGGTTGTCGCTGTCGAAGCCACTGGGGGCGGCAGGGGTCTGGGTGGTGTCGGGGTCGACGGTCATGGTGGGTCTCCGGTCCTTCTCAGACGGTCGCGGACTCGGAGGTGTCGGCGATGCCGAGGTCTCCGGAGCGCCCTGCAGTGATGAGCTCGACGACCTGGCTGTGCGTGAGGTCCTTCGCCGGGACGTCAGCGGCCACCTGGCCCAGGTAGAGAGCGGTGATCCGATCGGCGACCTCGAAGACGTCGCCCATGTTGTGCGAGATGAGCACGACGCCCAGGCCGCGGTCCGCGAGTCGTCGTACGAGATCGAGCACCTGGCGCGTCTGCGCGACACCCAGGGCGGCGGTGGGCTCGTCGAGGAGGACGACCTTGGAGTTCCAGAGCACGGCCTTGGCGATGGCCACAGTCTGGCGCTGGCCACCGGAGAGGCTGGCCACGCTCTGCCGCACCGACTTCACGGTGCGTACGGAGAGGGAGGCGAGCGTCTCGCGGGCACGCGACTCCATGCTGACCTCGTCGAGGCCGATGCCCTTGACCTCCTCGCGCCCGAGGAACATGTTCTCGACGATGTCGAGGTTGTCGCACAGCGCGAGGTCCTGGTAGACGACCTCGACGCCGAGGGCGGCGACGTCACGGGGGCCGTGGACCTCGACCTTCTTGCCGTCGAAGAAGAAGTCACCGCTGTCGCGGCCGTAGATGCCGGCGATGATCTTCACCAGGGTGGACTTGCCGGCACCGTTGTCGCCGACCAGCGCGGTGACCTGTCCGGGATAGACGGCGAAGTCGACGTCGTGCAGGACGTGCACCACGCCGAAGCTCTTGTTGACGCCGCGCAGCTCGAGCAACGGTTCAGCCATGGACCTACTCCGATCGAGAAGAATTTGTTGTGCGCGTGGACGGAACGGCGCCCGGGCCGGGCTGCGGCCCGGACGCCGTTCCGCAGGTTGTCAGGCGATCAGGAGATGCCGGCCTTGGCGCACATGTCGGCGTACTTGCCGGTGCACACGTCAGCAGCCGTCTGGCCGCCGTCGTCGATCACGTCACCGACGGTGTCCTTGGTGATGGCCTGCGGCTCGAGCAGGATCGAGGGGACCTCGCTGTCGTCGGAGGAGTCGACCGTCGTGCCGGTGGTCTCGGCGTCCTCGCCGTTGGCGAGCGCGATGGCGGTCTCAGCCAGCGCGCCGGCTTCCTGCGTGGCGGACTTGTAGACCGTCATGCACTGCGTGCCGGCGAGGACGTTCTGCAGCCCCTCCACCGTGGCGTCCTGGCCGGTGACCGGGACCTTGCCGTCCTGGCCGGCGCCCTCGAGGATGCTGATGGCCGCACCACCGAGACCGTCGTTGGCGGCGAGGACGCCGTCGACCTTGCCGTCCGCAGCGGTGTAGAGCTGCTGGAAGATCGTGGCCGCCTGCTCGTTGTCCCAGTTCGGGACAGCCTGCTCGCCGACGACCTTGTAGTTGCTCATGCCGTCGAGGACGCTGTGCGCACCCTCGGCGAAGAGCGTGGCGTTGTTGTCGGTGGGAGAGCCGTTGAGGTAGACGATGTTGGCGTCCTTGTCGCCGAGGCAGTCCGCCAGGCCCTGGCCCTGCAGCTCGCCGACGACGGTGTTGTCGAAGGACACGTAGTACTCCGCCGTGCCGCCGAGGGTCAGGCGGTCGTAGTCGATGGTGGCCACGCCCTGGGACGCCGCCTTCTCCTGGATGGCCGCACCCGACTCGGAGTCGAGGTTGACGATCGCGAGGACGGTCACGCCGTTTCCGATCATGGTGTCGGCGATCTGGGTCATCCGCTCCGCGTCGCCCTCGGCGTTCTGGATGTCGTACTCGACACCGGCCTCCTTGAAGGCCGACTCGAGCGCCGGACGGTCCGCGCTCTCCCAGCGCACCGACGACTCGGTGTCGGGGAGGATGACGCCGATCTTGCCGGTGGCGTCCGAACCGCCGTCGCTGCCGGTGTCGCCACCGCCGTCGGAGTCGCTGCCGCACGCAGTGAGGGTCATTGCAGCACCGAGCAGGGGGATCAGGACCAAACTGTGCTTCCGCTTCACGCGAACCGCCTCCTAGCGATCTCGTCGCACGGCGGCCCTCGTCGGTCGGGCGCCTCCGTACATATGTTGTTCGAAACAACATATGAAGTGATCGCCGTCACGTCCAGACCTGCCAGCCCAGCCGTTACCGGTTCGTTACACAACGTCCGGCGTCAGCGCTCACGAGCGCTCGGCGCGGGTAGACCAGTGGTCCAGTCCCGCGCCGGCGCCGGTGCCACCCGGAGTGAGCGTCGGGCTCAGCGCTTGCGCGCAGTCCTCTTCGCAGCCGCCTTCTTCACCGCACCCCGGGCGCCGACCGCGCGCCGGGCGGCGGTGATCTCGTCGCCGGCGCCGTCGCTGACCAGCGCACCGCTCGTGCCCTGCAGGTGTGCCCGGACGAACCACTGGTACTGCTCGAGGTCACCGGTCTGGCCGATGAGGATGTCCTCGGTGACCGGGTCGTCCCCGACCTCCTCGATGGCCGCACGATGGTCCTCGACGACGCCGGTGTAGACGAGGTCGAGGGCAGCCAGGTGAGCCGTGGTGTCGGCCCGGGTCAGGTCGTAGTCGTCCCAGGTGCGCGCCTGGACCAGTGCCCCCGCCAGCCCGTTGGGCGGCACTCCCAGGGTGGACATGCGCTCGGCGAGCACGTCGACCATGGCGCGGACGCCGTCGATCTGGGGGTCGAGCATCTCGTGGACGCCGATGAAGTGCGGTCCCACGACGTTCCAGTGGGCATGCTTGAGGGTCAGTGCGAGGTCGTTGAGCGCGTGCACCCGCATCTGCAGGGCGTCGGCCACGGCGTGACCGGTCGAGGTGCTCAGACCGGGCACGGTCAGGGGTGCGTCGCTCGTGCTGGAGACCGGGGCGGTTGCGGAACGTGTCGTCTTCTTGGCCATGCCGCCAACCTAGGACGGCGATCACGACCTGCGCACCAGCCCTAGGGACCAGAGGCCCGCCGCCCGTCGGGGTGACGCGCCGTGACCGGCAGGTGGCTAGCGTGGATCCAATGAAGCCTTCCGTCAGCCGCACCTTCACGACCACAGCCTCCGTCCAGGCCACCTACGACTACCTGCGTGACTTCACCAACGCCGAGGAGTGGGACCCGGGCACCAAGACCTGTGTGCGCACCAGCGGCGACGGCGGGGTCGGGACGACCTACCGCAACGTCTCGTCCTTCCTGGGTCGTGAGGCCGAGGTGACCTACACGACCGCCGAGCTGGCCCCGCCGACGCGCGTGCACATGCGCGGCACCAACGAGCAGTTCGAGGGCCACGACGTCTTCTCGATCCGCGAGTCGGGGCGGGGCGCGGAGGTCACCTACCACGCGGAGTTCGCCTTCTCAGGCGTCGCCCGACTGGCCATCCCGCTCGTCGCCGCCTACCTGCCGTTCCTCGCCAGGAAGACCGTCACCCAGCTGACGGCCTGCCTGGATCGTCAGGTGTCCTGACCCCGCGCCGGGTCGGGCCGCACCCGGGCTCAGCGCCGGCCGTCGAGGTGGGCCAGCGCCCGCAGCCACATCCGGTCCGCATCGGCGGCTGCCGTCGCCGGGCGCGGAGCGGCGTCGCTGAGCAGGTGCTCGACCTGGGCGGGCGGCTGGACGCCTGCGGTGCGCGCGACGCCGGTGATGACACGCGCCGCCGCGACCACGGCCGGCCGGTGGGTGCTGATCACGGCCTCGTACGCCGGCTCCCGACCCGCCGCGACAGGGACCTCCCAGGCGGCGAGGACGGCGGCGTACGTCGGGCTGATGGTCACCACGGTCCACTCACGACGCATCGGCGAGTCCGCGGGGAGCTGGCACCTCACCGGCCGCGCGGTCGCGTCGGCCGGGAGAGCCTCGTCGAAGTCGGCCACGACCGCTGACCACGCCGCCGTGCGGGACAGCTCGTCCCAGCGGTGCTGCGACTGGGCGAAGTTGTGCCCGAGCTGGAACGCGCCGAGGACCACGGCGCGGTCGGCCCGCGCCAGGCACTCGTCCTCGATGGCGAGTGACGCGGCCATCAGGGTCCGGCGCCTGAGCCGCTGGGGCCGGAGGTCGCCGAACGAGCCGACGAGGGCGGCGTACACCGAGTCGGAGCGAGCGTGCTCCCGGTGCCGCGTCACCGAGTCGATGGCCACCTGGAGCGGTACGCCCGACTCCCGCACCTCGAGCACCTGGCGGACCAGCTCCACGTCGGCGTCGGAGAAGCGCCGGTGGCCGGCGGAGGAGCGCTCGCCCGCCGGGAACCCGAACCGGTTCTCCCACGAGCGCAGGACCGTCGGCGTCAGGCCCGTGCGAGAGGCGAGCACCCCGATGCTGAATCCCTCGGTGACCGCAGCCATTCGGGCCTCCTTCGTGTCGATGGGCGACAACTTTTTCTCGTCAAACCCTTGTCAAACGTGTATAACTAACTTATACATGACTGTAGAAGTAGTTGCCAGTCCCCCACCACACCCCCGGAGAACTCCCATGGGCACCATGATCCTCATCAGCGTCGTCGCCATCATCGTCGCGCTCGTCGGCAGCGCCGTCATCTGGCGCCTCGACGTCGCGCGAGCCGACGAGATCGAGCACGTGGAACCGCTGCGCTCCACCTCACCCGCCGTCGCGGCTCCCGTCGCCGCGCGCGCCCGGACCCTGCCGCCGTCGGCCTGACCCACAGTTCCACCCCCACGGGTGTCGAAGCCGCACGACCTCCGTGGCAGGTTCGGAGAAGAAGCTGCACGTCCACCTCATCGCGCACGACCGACCACAGGAGGAACCCACCATGGGTCTCGACGACAAGATGGGCAACAAGGCCGACGAGCTCAAGGGCCAGGCCAAGGAAACCACCGGCAAGGCCACCGACGACGAGAAGCTCGAGGCCGAGGGCAAGGGCGACCAGGCCGGCGCCAACATCAAGCAGGCCGGCGAGAAGATCAAGGACGCCTTCAAGAGCTGACCAGCCGTCCCACGTTCGGCCCTCCGTCACGCACGGGGGGCCGAATCCGTGTCCGGACCTGTCTGCCCCGGGTGCGTCAGCGTGCCCGGAGCCCGATGTCGGTCGCCGCTCATAGGGTGCTCACGTGACCGTGCACCTCCACACCGCCGAGCGCACCGATGCGCTGGCCGACGGCCTGGCCGACCTGCTGGTCACTCCCCTGCCCGATCCCTTCGCCCGCGAGGTCGTGGTGGTGCCGGCGCGCGGCGTGGAGCGCTGGCTGACCCAGCGGCTGTCCCACCGCCTCGGCGTCGGTGCTCGCGGCGGTGACGGCGTCTGCGCCGGAGTCGACTTCGTCGCACCCCACTCCCTGGTCGCGATGCTGCTCGGCAAGGACGCGGACGACCCGTGGGATCCCGACCGGCTCGCCTGGCCGCTGCTGACCGTCATCGACGACGTCATGGGCACCCCCGGGTTCGACGACCTCACGACCCACCTCGGCGGCGGCGACCCGGCCGACGACCGCTCCGCCCGCCGCTATGCCGTTGCTCGGCGCCTTGCCGGGCTGTTCGCCTCCTACGCCGTGCAGCGCCCCGAGCTGATCGCCCAGTGGCGCGCCGGTCTCGACAGCGACGGCGCCGGGGGCGATCTCGACCACGACCTGCGCTGGCAGGCCGAGCTGTGGCGCAGGCTCGTCGGCCGGGTCAGCGCGTCGCCACCCGACGTACGCCTCGCCGAGACGTTGGCGCGACTCCGCGCCGGCGGTGACGACCTCGACCTGCCGTCACGGTTGTCCTTGTTCGGCCACACCCGGCTCCCCGAGACCGAGGTGGCGCTCCTGCGCGCGCTGGGCGAGGTGCGCGACGTCCACCTGTGGCTGCCCCAGGCCTCGCCGGCCCTGTGGGACGCACTGGAGCCGACGGCCCGTGCCGGCCAGGTGGCGCGCGCCGTCGACGGGTCGGCAGCGTTGGTCGGTCATCCCCTCCTGAGCTCCCTGGGACGCGACTCGCGCGAGCTGCGCCGCACCCTCGGGGTGCTTCCCGGCCTCCCTGCGGACGCGGCACCCGCCACGCCCGACACCCTCCTCGGCTGGCTCCAGACCGACCTGCGCCACAACACCGCGCCCGCTCCCGCCCTGCGCGCCGCTCGCACGAGCCGGGACGAGTCG
>CAVRLH010000009.1:0-927998 GCA_963721925.1 uncultured Actinomycetota bacterium
ACGCCTCCTGAGCGAACTGCTGCCTGGCCAGCGCAAACGCGACCTGTCCGCCACCCAGGCCAAGGCCATGCTCGCCACCGTGCGCCCGCGTGACATCGCCGGCAAGACCCGCCGCCGGATGGCCACCGAGGAGATCGCCGACCTGGTCGCCCTGGACGCGAAGCTGAAGAAGATCAAGGCCGAACTGAAGGCCGCAGTCGTCGAACGCGGTTCGACGTTGATGGACCTCTACGGCGTCGGCCCAGCCGGCGCGGCCCGGACCCTGGCCGACGTCGGCGACATCGCCCGGTTCGCGGACCGCAACCGGTTCGCGTCCTGGACCGGCACCGCACCCCTGGACGCCTCCTCGGGTGAGCAGAACCGCCACCGCTTGTCGCGGGCGGGGAACCGGCGCATGAACCACGTCCTGCACGTCGCCGCGGTCGTGCAGATCCGCCACGACACCGAAGGCCGCGCCTACTACCGCCGCAAGCTCGACGCGGGCAAGACCCCGATGGAAGCACTGCGGTGTCTGAAGCGACGTCTGTCCGACGTCGTCTACCGCCAGCTCGTCGCCGACGCCCAACAGCGGGATGGAGCGGGTCCGGGAGGGCACTACGGGGCGACACTTCAATCCAGCGCGGCCGACTCACACCCGCTCATCGACACTTCGGATCAGCCACTTCCCGGACCCGCGAAGCCGACGCTACGCCGACGACCAGCCGGTCGGAAGACCCTCACTCCAACCGCTTCTTGACACAGAGGGGTACCAGATGCGTGCGCTTCTGGCCGGCGCCGCTGCGCCGTCACCTGTAGTCCATCCCTCCCCGGGCATCCCTCCGGACGGGGCTTAGGGGACCCTCATTCGGAGGTGCCACGTGCGGCCTCCGGCGATCCCGCAGGTGGTTCCTCAATCGGTACACCCAGGCTGGGTCGCCCACGTGAGGGCGTCCCCCTCGCAGCCGAGAGAGCGATTCACAGGCACGCACACGGCTTTGAGCCGCGCATCTCAAACGGCTGAGCCATCCACGCGGCATCTCCCCGAGCACCCGGTCATCGACGACCCTTCCCGCCAGCCCCGGGCCGGCGCGTCGAGTTCGAGCGGGGCGTGGCCGTGCTCGATGGACGCGTCCACGTGGTGGCAGCGCCGGCCAGGACCGCGGGAGGGGCCGCCCCCAGCCACGGCGACGTCGTGGTTGAGCAGCAACCAGGGGTTCCTTCAGCCGGCTGCTGTGGTGGCGGTCGCCCATTGAGGACGTCGTCCGAGCCCGGATGGACGGCGACCTCGAGACGTAGTGCGCTTGGGGCTGGGCAGGCGGCGGCGGTACGTCCGCCGAGAAGCACGTGAGCGTCGGCTCGGCTACGGCACCCTCGCCGAGGAGGCCGACATGTGCACCGTCCGAGCGACCGGCCTGACGGATACCGGCGACAAGGTCGACCTGGTCGTGGGTGCCGTGCGAGTGAGCTCCAGCGGGCTCCACTCGACGGTGTGATCAGCGGTGGAATGAAGTGCGCTTGTGCGGCGTCATCGGGTTGCGATCGTTCAGCTCCAGCAGCCGCCGACCGCCGAGGACCACATTGGCGAGCAGGTCCCGGGCTGTCCAACGGGTCCACGGCAGACGCTCGGCGTGTGGTGTCGCACCTCGCCCGAGAGCCGCGAAGAACCAGACGACAAGGAAGAGGAATAAGATGGTGGCGAACACGGGAATCAGTCCTTTCGGTCACGGTCCGGTGATCACCAGAGTTGGCCCGCGCGGGACCCGGTTGACGGGGGTTGACGATAGTTGACAGCCAACACGTGATGTCTTGCGCGTCGCGAGCGCGGCGGGAGATCCTCGAAGGACGACGGGGGCTGGAGGGCCCATGAGCGCACTTCCCCGACCCGACCTGGCGCCGGGTCCGACAATGGTGCTCAACGATGCGCTGCACGACCTGCACCACCGGGCAGGTTGGCCCTCGCTGAGGAGGCTCGCCACGCGGACCGGCGTGTCCCACACCACGGTCTCCAAGGTCTTCTCCCGACCCGAGCTGCCCTCCTGGGGCACCCTGGAACTGCTCGTCGAGGCCCTCGAAGGCGATCCCGCGCGCTTCCACGAACTCTGGCTCGCCGCGTCCGCGCCACCGGAGGACGCCACCCGGGCCGTCATGCGGATCGCCGGGCGCCGGCGTGAGCTGGACCTGGTACGCCGCCACCTGGAGGGTGGTGCCGGACTGCTGCTGGTCGCTGGCGAGGCGGGGATGGGGAAGACGGCCCTCACCTCGGAAGCGATGCGGACCAGCGACGTGCTGATGGGCAAGGGGCGGTGCTTGCCGTTGTCGACCGAGGTCGCGTTGCTGCCGGTGGCGGACTGTCTGCGTGGCATCTGGGAGGCCGATCCCGGGCTGGTCACGGGTGCGGTGCGGGCGTGCCCCGCCTATGTGACCCCGATCCTGGCGGCCCTGCTTCCGGAGATCGGCGAGGGGTCGGTCGCCCCGGGCCGGGTCGACGACCGCTCGCTGCTGTTCAGCGCCGTAGGTGCGGTGCTGCGGGGCATCCTCGAGGTGCGCCGGGTGGGCCTGCTGCTGGAGGACCTGCACTGGTCTGATGGGGCCACCCTCGACCTCCTCGAACACCTGCTCGGTCTTGAGCTGCCAGTGCCGGTGGTGGCGACCTGGCGATCATCCGACCTGGCCACCCCGCCCGCTCACGAGGAGTGGATGAGCCGCGTCAAACGACTGTCCAACACCACCGCGATCGACCTGGCGCCCCTCACCTACGAGGAGACCGCCGAACAGCTCAACCTGCTCGGCAGCTCCGCGCGCGAGCAGCTGCCGGTGATCTACGACAGGAGCCGGGGACAGCCGCTGTTCACCGAACAGCTGGCCTCCCACGGAGACCACCGGCCGCACTTGCCGCAGCTTCTCGGTGACCTCCTCGACCGGCGGCTCGAGGGGCTCTCCGAGCCGGCCTGGACGTTGCTACGGGCGCTGGGTGTCGCCGAGCGTCCGCTCCCGGTACCGGTGCTGGCGGGTGTCGTCGACCGGGCCGACGACGACCTCATCGCACTCCTGCACGAACTGGTGGACCGACGCCTTCTGCGGTCGAGCGGATCATCGGCGGTCGAGCTGCAGCACCCGCTGCTGGCCGACGCCGTGCAACGACGCCTGGTCGCGGGCGAGGCGGAGCGGACGCACCGAGCGCTGGCGACGGCGCTCGGCGCCACGGCCGAACCAGAGGCTGCAGAGGTGGCAGAGCACTGGCGCCGGGCCGGTGAGCCGAACGAAGAGCTGCCGTGGCGCATCCGCGCGGCCCGGGTGGCCGCGGAGCGCCTCGACCGGGGCCAGGGGGCCGACCACTGGCTGCGGGCCCTCGCGATCTGGCCGGCTCCGGGGTCGGACGGCGGGGACCCGCCCACGCGGCACGCCGAGGCCTACGTCCGTGCCATGGACGCGTTGCGCGCCTCGTTGCGCTTCGAGCAGGCCGCGGCGTTGTACGAGGACGCCGACAGAGCGCTGACCGGCGTCCAACTCGAGGACCGCGATCGGGCCGACCTCCTCTCCCGCCGGGCGATCTACCAGGGGGAGGTCGAGGGGCTCGAGCGAGGGCTGGAGCTGGTGGACCGGGCACTTCAGATCTACGCCAGACTCCCGGTCAGCGAGGGCACCGTGTCGGCGCTGCACCACAAACGGTCCCTCCTGTTTGGGCTCGGAAGAGCAGAAGAGGTCCGCGCTGCGCTCCACCAACAGGTCAAGGCTGCGCGCGAGCTCGGCGACCCGGCACTGCTTCGCGACGCGCTGATGCGCCAGGCGAACGCTGTCGGTGTCGCCGGCGACCTCGACCGCGCACGTGAGCTCCTAGAGCGTGCCGCCGTAGAGGCCGGGAACCACGACGACCCCCTCGGGGACGTCCGGCGTGGGGTCTACGCCACGGACATGCTGCTGCTCTGCGACGCACCGGCCGACGAGGTCGTGGCGGCGGGTGCACCGGCTTTGGCGGTGGCCCGGGACCACCACGTCGACAACCCTGAAGTGCTGATCGTGCGCTTCAACACCGCCGCCTCCCTGCTGCGCGCCGGCCGGGTGGACGAGGCGGACCAGCTCATCGGGGCAATGCCCGGATCACCCGTCGAACGCGACCGGGCGGCGCTCCACTTAGCCCGCGCCGTCATCGACTCCCGTCGCGGAGAGCGGGCACCAGCAGCCGACCGGATTCGGAGCTTTTGGGACGAGCCAAGGTCGACCGACAGCCTCGAACTGGAGTTCCTTGCGTGGGCCGTCGACGTGCTGTGGTGGTCCGGTGAACCCGACGAGAGGCTGCAGCACCTGGTGGCCTACTTGCGGAAAGTGGCCGGTACGGCCGATGTCCGCCTGCTGGCCCCCGTCCTGCTGCTGGCCGCGCAAGTCGAACGCACGATCCCGACCGCCAGCGCGGTCGACCTCGTCCACGTCGCCCGCGAGTGCGGGCTGCTCGAGCAGGCACTGGCCGACGACCGGTCGCTGGCGACACACCGGGCAGCGTTCGAGGCCGAGCTCGGCCACGACCGTCCGGGCTCGCTCGAACGGTGGACCCGAGCAGCCGCCGGATGGGACGACCTCGAACGTCCGCACGACGCGGCCTACGCCCGCTGGCGCGCCGCACAGACAGCACTCCGGGACGGGCACGGCACGGTCGCGCAGCGGCTCCTCCGGCGTGCTGCCGCCGACGCCACGGCGCACGTGCCGCTCGCGCGCGCGATCGCCACGACCGCGGCCACCGGCCGCTGAATCCCCAGTTCCCGGCGGCCGGCTGGACAGGTGGCCAAGCCCACCCGGCAGGCGCCCGATGGCCGCACTCGTCGCGGCAGATGCGGATGCCTTCGTTGGATACGCATGCCGGGCCTGTACGTGGCCGCTGTCCAGCGCCATGCCTGACGCTCACGGTTGCCCGTGTCCGCACGGAGGGCGAACCCGCCTTGAACCCGGCATGCGCCGTTCGACTCTAGGTGGGAGTCGCAGTGTTCGCGACCGAGTTGCGGCAGATCCGGTGAACGCTTGACCCTGATGAGTGGAGTTCGGGTGTGCCTGAGCCCCTCTGTACCTGAGCGTCACGGGCTGTGCACGGCGGAATCGCAGTGTCGGGATCCTGGCACGAGGGTAGGGAACAAACCCTGGGCCATGGATGCGCTCGATCGGCGAGGATTGTCACCATGGCATCTCGTACATCGAACTTCTGCATCGACTCGGTCGACCCGTACGCCCAGGTTAGGTGGTGGTCGCAGGTGCTGGATGACTTCCGACTGCTCGACGAAGCCGAGATGGGTCCCGACGAGGATGAATGCTGGCTGGTGGGGCCCGACGACCGGGAGATCATCTTTGCTCGGGTACCCGAACCCAAGAAGACCAAGAACCGCATGCACATGTGCATCCGTCCCACCGACAGGACGCGCGAGGAGGAAGTTGATCGGATCCTTGCTCTGGGCGCGACGCTCGTGCATGACCTACGCGAAGGCCCTGACAAGGGGTGGGCCGTGCTCGCCGACCGAGAGGGCAACGAGTTCTGCGTTCTCACCCAATACGTCTCCGTCCAGCTGAGCCGTGGCGAACGATTCGTGACGGATCGCCGTACGCGAGTGTCACCACGTGCAAGCCGCCCGGCGTCACAAGCCCACGGAGCGTGTGGACTGTCGCGGAGGCGCACTTCTGATCGCTCATCGGCATGGGCGGATGCGCCCATCGCGGCAGATCCGGGCGTCGCAATGCATCAGCGGACCCGTGCAATCAGGTGTTGACGTCCTCATCCGTAGTTCTTCCAGGAGCGAGGTACCTCCTGGTTAGTCCGCCACAGCCAGGTAGCGGGCACTCACGAGGAAGCGGTCCACGTCGACAGCGTCACCGTTCCTGGTGATGAAGCTCCACCCGACCCCTGGGGGCACGAGCTCGTTGTAGTTGCCGTAGGGGACGCCGTTCCAGTACCGCGGCCGCACCTCTGCTGTCTCTGCCCCAGTCGACGACGTGACCGACTCGCGGTCGGCGTAGGTCTCGCCCGAGACGGAGAGTGTTCCTACATCTGACCCCGCTGCGTCGGTGGGCGCGCCCCTGAAGGCGACGCGAGCGCGGTGGACCCCGCGGCCAGGCAAGGCGTCGGGGATCGGCACCCAATGGGCCCGGCCGGCGTACAAGGAGCCGTACTCGGGCTGCCTGCAGGTGTCGGACCGATAGCTGAGACCGCCGGGGAACATGTCGCTAGGGGCAACGTCGCAGGGCGGCGTAGGGAGGTCGCCGCAGCCAGAGCCGCCGTCGAAGAAGCACGGCCCGACGGTCGAGGCAGCCGGCTCGACGGTGTAGGTCTGCTCGCGCCACTCCAACGAGTCCCGCGAGACCCACAGCCGCAGGGGTTCGCCGGGCCCCTGGTTGCCGGCACTGTCCAACCCGTTGACCACGGCGCGATAGCGCCCCGGGAGCAGCGGCTTGCCGTTGAGGCGGGCCGTCCAGTCGTAGCTGAAGTAGGGCTCCTCGTCACTCTTTCTCGACATTGGCTGTCGCAGCACCATCCGCCCGGCCTTGTCGCGGATCTCGAGGCGCAGGCCCTTGAGCCCGGTGGCGGGGTACTCGGAGTATCGGCGGATTCCGGTGTCGACGATCGTGACGTGGTCCGTCACCACCTTGGTGCGAGGGAAGACGCGCGGCACCTGCCCGGGCGGAAGGCTGAACTGGACGGAGGGAGCAACTCCTGGCGAGAAGACGCGATCGACGACCACTGCTCCGGCGCTCTCGCGCCACCGACGCGGCGACGAGACGACCTCGACCCGGAAGGCGCCGTCACCGACCTTGCTGCCGTCGTCCCGACGACCGTCCCACGTCCAGGTGTGCTTCCCCTTCCGCAGCCGCCCGAGGTCGACCACACGGAACGCCTGCTGCGGGCTGTCGCGGCGGCCGATCCGGACCTGCACGTTGTCCGCCCACCTCGGCAGACTCAGACGGATCTTGGTCGAGTCCCGCACACCGTCGCCGTTGGGTGAGAACGGGCGAGCCCACACCCCCGCCTTCGGTTGGTCATCCGCCCTCAACTGCTGGACGGGCACCGATTCGGCCGGCACGCCGACGACGATGGCGCCGCTAGCGGCCAACAGCAGACCCCCCAGACCTGTGGCAAAGGGACGACGCATGAAACCCCCTGAGTCAGCAACGTGCGCGCATCCTGTCACGGCCCCCGGCTCGACCAGCCGCAGATTGAGTGACACCAGCACATCACATGGTGCTCGAACGTCCGTGGCCGGTTCCTCTCATCGGATCCGGTAGGTGGGACGCACTCCGACAGGCGGCTATGACGCAACTCCGACCTTCCCGATTGCGGTTCGGCTATCGGGTGGGCGGACCTCCGAGGTGATGAGCCATGTTCGGGCGCACCTAGCGAGGAGTCGACCCAACGACGCTTCCGCCCGGCGTCACCTCGGCCTCGCCCGAGATGGCGGCTCGCAGGCTGGGTGTCGCTTGCAACGCGATGATGTCGGCCGGCATCTCGATGCCCGCGTCGTCCAGGGCGCGCTTCACGGCCCTGATGGCCGAGTCCATGGCCAGGACCACGTCGTGCTGCCCCGGACCGCACCAGAAACGGGCCTCGATGTCGACGGTGGAGACCCCGAGCTGGGTCACGACGGCTTCCGGCTCTGGCGTCTCCTCAAGGCGTGGAAGACCCTCGGCGAGAGCGGCCTGGATGACGCGGCGGGCCTCGTTGGCATCGTTCTCGTAGGCGATGCCTACGGTGAAGCTCATCCGCCGGCTGGGGAAGTGGGTGCGCACTGTGATGACCGACTTGTAGACGTCGCGGTTGGGGATCAACACCAGTTGTCCGTCGAAGGTCTTCAGTCGGGTCTCGCGGATGGTGATCGCTTGCACCGTCCCAGACACCTCGCCGACGGTGATCTGGTCCCCGGAGCGGAACGGCTGGCGCAGGATCAGCAGCAGGCCGGACAGCAGGTTCTCCAGGATGTCCTGGAACGCGAAGCCGGCCGCCACTGAGAAGAACCCGAGACCGGCCAGCATGTCCACCGGCTTCACGGAGGGGAAGACCGCCACGATCGCGACGATCACTGACAGCGAGAGGAGCACCCACCCGGCCAGCTTGCTCATCACCGCCGCGAAGCTCGGCGTCTGGCGCCCGGACAAGATGTGCCGCAGCGCCCAACGGACGGCACGGGAGAGCAGGTAGCCGGCCACGACGATGGCGACTGCGAACAGCACCCGGGGAAGTGCCTCGGCCAGGGTGTCGAGCAGGTCGGAGGCCTTGGATTCCATCGCGTCACTGTAGTCGCGGGCAAGACATGGGGAACCCGGCCCGCGGGCATCTCGTCAGGAGGCGACTTCGGACTCCCGGGCCTCGGTGAAGGCCTTCAGCCCGTCAACGATCCCTTGGCACACGCCGCGGAACTGTCGGCGCATGAAGGTCACGTTCATCAGGGCGTAGATGGGGTTGCGGGGCGTGTAGTGGGTCTCGAGGGTGACCCGGGTTCGCTGGGCTCCGAGCGAGGCCAGGTTGATCGCGAAGCCGTAGTCGTCGAACATCTTGCGCATCCCGAATGACTCGTCCTCGACCAGGTAGGCGATCCGGGTCGTCGGCGTGTACTCGATGCACCTCTCGACCATGGTCCCGGCCTTACCGCCGAGATTGGCCATGCATGATCGACTGGCACCCGTGCCCTCACCGTCGAGCGAGCACGAGGTGACCTGGTCTACGGCCGGCACCCACTCCGGCAGCAATCGGGCGTCTGACAGCACCGCCCATACGGCCGCTGTCGGGGCGGCGATCACGACCGTCCGCTCGATCTGCTTCCTGCCCTGCAACTTCATGGCTTCGACCTCCCGGGTTCGGCTGCGTGTCTCCTCTCAACGTACGACCTATCGGTGACAGGAATCGTCACCTATCGTCGTAGGCTGGCTGGGTGGCCACCCAGCTCCGCAGCGACGAGCTGCTTCAGCGACTGCGACGACGGACCTTCTGGACCGTCGGGGAGCTCGCCCGAGAGCTCGACGTCTCGCGTCGCACGATCCTGCGAGACCTCAACGACCTGCGTGATCGAGGTTTCCACCTCACGTCGATGAGCGGCCCGGGCGGTGGAGTTCACCTCGAGCCGACCTCCGTGATGGTCACCTCCCAGCTGGACGGCGACGAAGTCGTCGCGTTGATCCTCTCCGTGGCCCTGGCCCGAGCCAATCCCAAGATGCCTTTCGCAGCCGGTGCCGAAGGAGCCCTGCGCAAGATCGAGGCGGCGCTGCCGAGCCGGCGTGCCGCCGAGCTGCAGACCTTCATGGAACGCATCCTCATCGGCGACCAGTCTCCGATCCCGGCGACCGACCTGGGCGCCATCGACGGCGACCTGGTGGCCACCGTCGAGCGCGCCTTCACCGACCGGCTCCGGCTCCGGTTCGAGTACACGGACGCGAAGGGCCGAGCCAGTGCCCGCGCGGTCGAGCCTCACGGGCTCCTTCTCCGCCCGCCAGCTTGGTACGTCGTCGCCTGGGACCCCACCGCAGCCGCTGCCCGGCTTTTCCGGGCCGACCGGATGAGCAGCCCCGAACTCGACGAGTCGACGTTCATCCCCAGACCTGACGAACTCCTGACCGGCGTCTGTCCCGACGCCCGACTCGCGTTGCGACAGGCGGAACCCTCGCCTGCATTCAGGTGACGGGGCCAGCGCGGTGGCGCTGCACCTGGTCCCGAGTCGCTGGGCGGGTGCCCGGGAGCACGGACTCTGGTAGAAACGAGACGCGTCCGGTAGTGGAGGTGACGATGTGACCAGCGGCCCTGGCGAGCACACGGTCTTGGCTACGGCCGAGGGTGAGGCGTTTGGCTCGCTGCGGAAGCGACCGACGTCTCGGCTGGAACGATTCGCCCTTGGCCGGGCGCTGCGCAAGCAGGTGCCCCGCAAGGCCTTGGGGCGATGGGAGGCATCGGCTGGCCGGCGAGACCCAGTCCAGCTGATCCAGGACTCGCATCGAGGTCGAGTGGACGAACTGATCCCGATCCGAGTCAGCCGGATGGTCAGCTCGCCGTACGGCTTCCTGCGCGGAACCGCCATCGTGATGGCCGAGGACGTCGCCGGATTGCCGGCGACGGGGATCACCCCGGTGATCTGCGGCGACGCGCACCTCGGGAACTTCGGTTTCTACGCTTCGCCCGAGGGTGAGCTCGTGATCGATCTCAATGACTTCGACGAGGCCCATCCCGGTTGTTGGGAGTGGGATCTTCGGCGACTCGTCGCCAGCATCTGGGTGGCCGGGCGGGAGAACTCCTCCAGCGAGCAGCAGTGCACGGATGCTGTCAGGTCGTGCGTGTCGGCCTATCGGGCGGAGGTGAACTTCTTGGCAGAACAGCCTCTGCTCATGCGTTCCTACAATCGTCTGGACGTGAAGCGGCTGCACGAGACCGCCACCGAGAAGACGCTCCGGGCCGAGATCGGGCGGTCTGCCAAGCGGGCCCGAAACCGGACAAGTGATCGTGCGCTGCCACGGTTCACCCGCGAGCATGAGGGGCGTCGGCACATCGTGGACGAGCCGCCTTTGATCACCCACGTCCCCGAGCAGGACGGCGAACTGATCGCGGCCGCGCTGGATGAATATCTGACCACCCTGGCTCCGCACTGGCGGCGGGTGCTGGGCGGCTACACCCTGGTTGACGTGGCTCACAAGGTCGTCGGCGTCGGCAGCGTCGGCTTGCGGGCCTACGTGGCGCTGCTCGAGGGCAGCAGCCCCGAGGACGTCTTGTTCCTCCAGCTGAAACAGGCGCGTCGATCAGTGCTCGCCGAGCATGTGCACGGCGAGTCGGCCTGGCACGCTCACCAGGGCCAGCGAGTGGTGGAGTACCAGCAGGCCCTGCAGACGGTGAGTGATCCACTCCTGGGGTGGACCACCGTTGGCGAGCGACAGTATTACGTTCGGCAGTTCCGGAACATGAAGGGCACCATCCCGCTCGACGCCATCGATCCCGCGGCGTTGGCTGACTACGCCGGCATCGTCGGACACCTGTTGGCCAAGGGTCACGCTCGTACCAGTGGCGCTTCCATGATCGCGGGGTATGCCGGCCGCTCCGACAAGCTGGAGCGGGCGATGGCCCAATTCGCTCGGGCCTACGCGGACCAGACCGAAGCCGACCACGCCGAGCTGGTCCGAGCGGTCCGGAGGGGGGCGGTGCCGGTCACGGAGGGCGCCCTGGATCGCGCCGGCTCCGCGTTCCGCCCCTGAATTCGTCGTGTCCCCGACTCCCCCGCCGGCGTGCCAGGTTCGGATCATCGAAGGTGTGCCGGAGCGCGGCGGGATTGACGCGTGCGGATGGCTCGATCGACCTGCCGACGGTCTTCGTTGTTTCGGGTTGCGACCTGCGGCTCGGCCGTATCATCAGGCGCGGGACGCCGGTCACCAACAGGGGACGCCGGCGCAACGCAGTTGCGCTGAGCGCACCGTCAGAGCGCGCAGCTTCGATCCCTCGAGGCTAAGGGGGACGACATGACCGGCGACCGAGACTTGCTGCCGTCCCCGGACCGTGCCCGAGAGAGCGGCTGGGGTGGCCCCGGGGTGCGGGCCGAGCTGCGCCGGATCGCTGACGACGCCGCGCGTCGGGCCGGTTTCCGCGTCTGTGCCATAGAGGTGCTCCGAACAGACGGGTTGCTCGAGCTCGTGGCGTTCACTAGCAGCGGACCTGACGAGGCTCCCCGCACAGGCGAGAGCTACTCGCTCGACCACATTCGCCAAGTCCTCAGCGAAGGCACCCGATATGGGGAGTTCGTGTTCCTGGCGGAGGAGGAGATGGACGCCGACCTTCAGCAGGCCCTTCGCGGCCACGGGTATGTGCCGCCCGTCGTGAACGTGGATGACCCCGAGCGTTGGCGGTCTCTGGACATGCTGGTTGCGGCGCTGGCGGATTCCGACCGCACCCGCGTCCTGTTGCACCTCGATGCGCCGATCTCGGGTCGTCGTCCCCGACCTGATGAGCTGCACGACATCGCCATCCGTCTCGAGCTCGCCCTGCAGACGGTCCTCGCCACGGTCGACCGTGATGACCTCACTCGGCGAGCCCGACTGGACGAGACAGCACGTGCCATCGTGCGGGCCGCGTCCCGGCGCCCCGAAGGCGTCGATCTGCTCGCTCACGTCCACGCAGCGCTGGTGACTGGCTTCCGCGCTCAGTCGGTCGCGGTGCTGCTCTACGACGCCTCCGCTCAACCCCCAGAGGCGACCGACGCTGCCGCGCTTCCCCCGTCCCTGCGTCCCGCCATCGAGGCAGCGACCCGTCGCGCGTGGCAGTCCCGCACGGTGATCATCGCCGAATCAGGACGTGTATGGGGCGACGACCGACTGGAGAATGACCACCTGGACGACCTGACCCGCCACCTCGTCGCACACGATGCCGGCGAACTGCTTCTGGTGCCAGTCGGCGCCGGGCACGAAGCGATGGGCGTGCTGGTCGTGGTCCGCGACGGCCTCACCCACCGCTGGACGGAGAGTGAGAGCCAAGCGGCCCTCGGGGTCGGCCACGACCTGGGGCGAGCCCTGCTCAGCACCCGTGCCCACGAGCGGGAACAACAGCTGATCGACCAGTTGCAGACGGCTCGACGAGTATCGCCAGGAACTCATCGCAACGGTCTCCCACGAGCTGAAGAATCCGTTGGGAGTGATCGTCGGCCACGTGGACATGCTCCAAGATGTCGCCGGGTTGCCGACAGCAGCCGCCGCGTCTCTCGCCGCTCTTGGGCGTAGCACCTCCCGGTTGCTGTCCCTGGTCGACGACCTGCTGCTGCTGAGCAGCGTCAGCAACGTGGACCGTCCGATGTCCGAGGCGCCGATCGACCTCGGTGCCGTCCTCACTGAGGTCACCGAGGATGAGTCGATTCGTGCGATGCAGCAGGGCGTGACCCTCCGGATCGCAACCCGTGGCGAAAACTCGACCGTGGCTGGGGACCACGAGGAGTTGCGTCGGGTGATGGCGAACGTGGTGAGCAACGCCGTGAAGTACTCGCGTTCCGGAGGCACCGTGACCGTGTCGTTGGAGGACCACGGCGAGGAGGTCGCCTTCGTCTGCGCGGACACCGGGCTCGGGATCTCGCACGAGGACCGAGGGCTGCTCTTCACCGAGTTCTTCCGCTCCACCAACCTGGAGGCGATACGGCGGCCGGGAACCGGCCTCGGCCTGGCGATCGTCTCGCGGATCGTGACCCGGCACGGCGGCCGCACAGAGGTGGAGTCGTCACTCGGGGAAGGAACGACGTTTCGCGTCGTCCTGCCACGTGTACGACGCTGAGGCGTGGCGTTGTGCAGCCGCACCCGACGTCGCACTGTCGCTCCTAGGCGGCGCAATGGGCTACTCCGCCGGCAACGCAGGTGTCGCTTGGTGCAGCAGATCTTCCGCGGAAGGCTGGTGCGAGACATCCTCGCGTCCATACTGAGTCGGCAGCCGCAGTCACCCCCGGAAAGGCGACCATGGCCCACACCGTTCCTTGGAGCGACGGATCCTGGACGAACGAACCCGCCGACGTCTGGCCCGATGGCGATGGCCTCCACGTCACCGCCCGCAAAGGCAGTGACGCCTGGCGCCTCACGTCCTACGGCTTCATTCACTCCACAGAACACGCGCTGCTGACCAAGCTGGAGCCCGAGTCTGCACTCGAGGTGCAGTTCCGCCTCGACTTCACTGACCAGTTCGACCAGGCCGGCATCTTCGTCAAGGTCAATGCCGAATCATGGATCAAGGCCGGCGTCGAGCTGAGCGACGGAGAAGAGAGTCTCGGCGCTGTGGTGACCCGGGGCCAATCGGACTGGTCCCTGTCCCCCGTGCCGAACTGGGCGGGACGGCTGGTGACCGTTCGCGGCAGCTGGTCGGGCAACGCGCTCACCGTGCGCGCGCGTGTTGAGGACGAACCCTGGCGGCTGATTCGCGTCGCGCCCCTGGAAGCGGCCGCACCCGTCACTGCAGGGCCGTTCTGCTGCGCGCCGACCCGGGCCGGGCTGACGGTCCACTTCACGTCATGGCGTACCACCCCGCCAGACACCCGGTTGCACCCAGACGCCTGAGCCTCCTGCGGGTCAATGCGCCAGCGCGTTCATCAACTCGGGCATCGTCCAGGTGTCTTTCATGAACCCGAGCACGGGTGACGACACTGGGGCTTGTTCTTGTACGACCGCCACACAAACTTGAGCCGGTGGACCATCTGGCGGCGAGCTGATGCCTCGATCGCGGCGCGTGGGGTCACGCGTTGCGGACCGAAGCAGGTGAGAAGGGCTTCGGCGTGCGTATGGTGTGGGACGTGGCCGACAACGTCCTGTGGATCGTCACGGACGATCAGATGCGCTCGACGCTGAGGTCGATGGACCGCACCTGGAGACGGCTGGTGCGCAAAGGGGTGCACTTCCGGCGGGGGTACAGTGCGATGCCGTTGTGCGGGCCGGCGCGCGCCTCGATCCTCACGAGTCGCTACCCACACAACCACGGGTGCGACACCAACATGACCCATCAGCCCTTCGTGGCTCAGGGGCATGACCAGGACACGGCGGCGACCAGGCTGAAGGAGGCCGGCTACGACACCGGCTACTTCGGGAAGTACATGAACGGACTCGGCGAACAGCCGTCGTACGTCGCCCCCGGTTGGGACCGATGGGTGACGTTGCTCGACGGCATGGTCGACAACCCGAGGGTGAACGTCGACGGCACCGTTCGGAGAGTCGCCTCGCAGCGGAAGTTCGACCACTTCGCCGCCCAGCGGCTGCGCCGCTTCATCCGTCGCCACCAAGACACCGGTCCGTGGTTCGCGGTGTACTCGCCGACAGCGCCGCACGGCCCCTACACGCCGAGCCCCGAGCACGCGGATGACTTCGACGGGGTTCCCTGGGACCCACCGGCGTTCAACGAAGCCGACATGAGCGACAAGCCCACGTGGCTGCGAGCCCTCCCGCCGCAGGACCGTCGCCGGATGCGAAAGATCTACGAGGGCAAGCTCGAGGAGCTGCAGGACGTCGACGACCAGATCGGCACGGTGTTGGACGTCTTGCGCCGGACCGGCCAGCTCAGGAGGACGTGGATCTTCTTCGTCTCCGACAACGGCTACTTGCTGGGCGAGCACCGGCTGCTCTCCAAGTCGCAGCCGTACGAGGAGGCGGCGGGCATTCCGTTCGTCGTGCGCGGGCCGGGTGTCGAGCCGCGCACCGTCGAGGCACTGGTCTCGCAGGTCGACCTGATGCCCACCACACTCGACATCGCCGAGCTCGACCCGGACACCGGGCGCGAGCTCGATGGCCGATCCATGCTCGAGCCGCTGAGGTCCGGCGACTGGTCCTCCTGGCGACGCCGCCTGATCATCGAGAACACGAACCTCGACTGGTCGCTGCTCCGGGAGGGCTCCCACGCCTACGTCGAGCACCACGGCACCGGGGAGTGGGAGCTCTACGACCTCGAGCGCGACCCCCACCAGCTCGCGAGCCTGCGCGACGCCGACGTCTCCGAATGGGCGGGGAAGACCGCCAGGCTCTCGGCGACGCAGGGCCTCGCCCTGCGCAGGCTCGAGCAGTAGTTGCGGGCCGATGACGCCGCACAGGTACGGCGACGGCGTGTCCCGGTCGAAGGGCAGGTCGAATCGCGACGGCGTCCGACGGTGGCGGCGTGCTCATCAATCCTCACGTTCAGCAGGGCGCTGGATGCATGCCGCGCGACCGTGGCCTATGGCAGCCGATCGGTTATACCGTGACTGAATGACTGACCCTGCCGAGCTGATGGACCCGCATTGTCCGACGTGCGGCCAGCCCCTCCGGCACGGCGACCACCTCCAGCCCGACAACGCCAAGCTGGTGGTGGCCTCCGGGAACGCCGGCATCACCTTCGAGACACAAGGGCGCTGTGAGAACGAGGCTTGCGCTGATTTCGGCAGCGAGTTCGCACCCGAAGAATGGCTTGGGCAAACCAGCGGCGAGTAGGTGCAACCCGCAGGGTTTGTCGGACGTGACCGGCTGCACCGGCGGCTATCGCGGA
This sequence comes from uncultured Actinomycetota bacterium, assembly GCA_963721925.1. Taxonomy (GTDB): domain Bacteria; phylum Actinomycetota; class Actinomycetes; order Propionibacteriales; family Nocardioidaceae; genus Nocardioides. The sequence continues at coordinate 15,947 of CAVRLH010000009.1, forward strand.
TGGACGCGTCACCTGGTCGAGGCGAATCGCGTCATACAGGTGCGGTCGACAGGGCGGGACGCCTGCTGGCGGAGTCCAACGCGCTCTCAGCTGGCTGCCTCGACCTGTCGGACCCTCTCCGGTTCGCGCAAGGGGGCACCCCGTACGGCGACGACCGCGGCCATCCGGTTGGTGACGCTGGCAGCGGTGCTAGGCCTCGCGCTGAACCGTCGAGGCCCCCAGCGAGCTACTTGGGGGGTGCGCTCCCGTGCCGGTGCGCAACCTTCCAAGCCCCCTCCTCGCGCCGATAGATCTGGGTGACGCGAAGGGTGTAGGTCCGAGGAGCACCGTCGACGGACACTGAAGTGTGCTCGAAGCCCACCGTGTACGCGGTGTCTCCAAGCACTTCGGCTTCCAGGAGCTCGAACTCGTAAGAAGTGCAGTCGGAGAGACTCCCGGCGAGATGTTCGAAGAGGGCGTTCAGGTCCTGCTGCCCGACGGCGTTCTTCCAAGCGCCCAACACGCTCACCGGGTCGTTCAGCGACCAAATGGCACGACGTGGCCCGGCGTCACCGTTGTGGACCGCGATCTCCGCGTCACGGAGAACGGACTGGACCCACGAGATGAACTCATCGCGTTCGGTCATGACAGCAGGATCTCACCAGCGCCGGTCTCCCGGTAGGCACCATCACCCTCATGCTCACCTGGATCGGCTTGACAACCGCCGGCGTCCTTCAAGCGGCGGAAGTGCAGGAAGGTTGAAGAAGAGCACCGCGAATATGTGGACGCTTGCACCGCGGCAGAATGCAAAGAGCTCGCGACCACTCGCGGATTCGGTAGGAGATGACGTTGATGACAACCGTCCTCCGCCTCGTGGCCGCGCGCACTTGACGATGCTTCGATTCTTGGCCGATCCGGTGGCTTGGTTCGATCAGAGGAACCTCGACAAGCCCAACATCATGGCCGGTGGACGCGGGCACATCCTCGAGCTTGGAGTCCCGGAATTTAGTGGTCAGCGTGCCTGGTACGACCTGCTGGCCGGAGACCTGCAATCAGCAGGGCTGGCCAACCCCAATTTGCACACAGTGATGACTGGCAGCGGCGTGTGGGCTCCCGGCGTCACGGCGCTCGGTGTTGAGTTCCTAGCGTTCGTCAGTGACCCGAGACCGTAGACACTCCTACCGAGTGCAGCGTCCTGGCCCCTCGAAGGCGGCGAATAGACGCACGCCATGAAGCGAACGAAATGCCGCAGATCAGCTTTCCGCTTCAGTCTTGGATCGCTTCCGGTGACTCACTTGCCCGGATGCGGCCCGCCCGGGTCGCCGAGGTTGTGATCGAGACATGCGTTCACTCGGCAAGGATGCGCCCCGGAATCCTGTGCGCACGCTATCCATAAATGAGGCTCGGGGTCGGCGCCTGGACGGCCTCCGCAGCGCCGATCAGTTCCGCGACACGGCCAACCAGCTCAGACAGCGCAAATGGCTTGCCGAGGACGCCATCCGCGCCGGCGGACCGACACGCGTTCACGTGCTCCCGTCCGGAGTACCCGCTTGTCACCAGGATTCCGCCGCGAAATCCGTCAGCTCGCATCTGCGCAGCGACGACGGTCCCGTCCATGTCGGGCAAGCCGCGATCCACCGTCACCACGTCGATGTGTCGTGATCGCGTGATCTGGACGGCCTGAGCGCCTGACCGTGCAACGACGACTTCGAGCCCGACTCGACTCAGGGCTCGGTCCATGACCTGGATCAGGTCAGGTTCGTCTTCAACGAGCAGCACGGTTCCAAGCACTCCTCGACGGTACAATCCCGATCCACACTACGGACACAAAACGGTAAAACGTCTCCGTTGTGACGAGACGCCGTTGAGGGCGCCTGTTCGATTCGCGCGTTGACGGAGCGTGCGACCTGAGTCGGCCGCAGCCGTCGGACTGGACCTGAACTCCGAGGATCGAGCGCGGTACGCCGATCAGACAGCGAATGGTGTGTACGACCAGAATCGAAGGATGAGCCAGAAGTCACGTCGGTTGCTTGGCCAGCGCGATTCAGGTACCGATGGTCGTCCACCGACGACCGGCGGCGCTCCCGCCGTTCCTTGAACGAACCGTCTTCAGGCGCTGCTGCCACCCACCAGAACCCGATGACCGCAATCAGCACCGCGACAAGCGGCACCACGATCTTGCTGCGGTCAATGCCCGCGGGCGGTGTCTTCCCCTCGGCGAAAATTGGCCCTACGCCCGAGTCGTCTGATGTCGATGGTGGAGTCGACGCCGCGTCGTCACCCTGCACTAGCACTCGACGTCCCGCCGGCTTGGCCCCATCGAGCTGCTCCGGGCCCCCAGCGCCAGGATCCGGCTCGCTGTGTGCTTCCGCACCTAGCTGCGAATACTGATCGTTCATGTCATCCCCCTGGCACTCACGGACTGCCCCTGCAGTCCGACGCCCGGCCGAGGTTAGGTGGATCGCTTCGCGCAGTCTTGTAAACCGCCAAACTGTCGATCGGTTCACGGCGAGGACTTGGGGCCATCCGACCCCCGCGCCGAGTTCGGAACGTCAGACAAGCGGCGGAATGCAGCACGTGGACTCGCGCGGCATAGCGTCTCCACGTGACCACCCATGTAGTGCCAGATGACGCGTCACGACTAGACGAGCCGCGGTTGCGCGTGGTGCTCGACACGAATGTCGTCGGACCAGCGCTCAGGTGGATGGCGGCGGGGAAGCGCCCACCGACGGCGCCCGAAGTTGAGAGTCTAAGGCTGGTTCAGCGGATGGTCGCCAGACGCAAATTGCGTTCCCGTGTACGCAAGGAGCACAACGTCACGTCGTTTGACGTGCGCTTAGCTGCCCTCGAGGGTTCGCGGGCGACTGGCATCATTCGAGGAGAGCGGCTTGGCCATGATCGCGGCTGGAGATGTCCTTGCAGACTGGTTGCATCAGGGACGTATGAATGACCGAACGTTTGCCAATGCCCCGCCTGAACTCGATGTGGACGCGAGTCATGCCACGCGCTTCGACGGCGCCCGCGAGTATGAGGACCACGCGCGCGTCGTCTTGGCACTCTTAGGTCTCGAGGCCATCTTTCGGCGGAGGGCGGCTGGGCAGCTCAGTGAGCGCATCGAGGCGCTAGACGCATTATCAGGCTGGGAATCGAGCATGTGATCTCATGTCGTTCTATCGCCGGCTCTACTTCTCATAGGAGTGCAAGTTGCGTTAGGTCCGTCGGGTCCAGCCGCACGAATGTGCAAGTTTCACCTCTATCGAGACTTTGATTCAGCACGAAGCACGGCTTGGAACGCAGCATGGGATCTGACCTTCCATCGCGCTATGGGTGCCAGCGAGCATGGCGCCTTCCCGTACGAGACTGACCCAATGCCAGCCGTCCTCGTCACTTCGGACGGCGCCCTGGCAGAGACGGTGGCAGCCGTGGGTAACCCCCACGGAGTCAATCATCCGGTGACTGGAAGAAGGATCACGGGCTCGTTCCTCAATCTCGAGGCAGCGCTAACGAAGGCACAACTGCGTGATGACCGTTTCATGGGCAGGTTTCGCAGCTGGCTATCCGACGCCAGTGACTCCCAGCGGGTCCGTTTCGCCAGCACCCCGGTGACGCGACCCGACGAAGAGACTGAGGAACTTGTGAAACGGATTCTTCGCGAGCGCTTCCCTGCCATGACGGCGGAATGAGTTCGCAGTTGCCGCGATGGTCAGTTGGTGTACGGCTGGCGCGGCGTGACGCACTGCAGCACTGATTTAACTAGCCGGGTCCAGGCGGCCGGTCCGACAAGCGTTCACCGACAAGCGTTCACCGGCAGGCGGCAGGCAGGCGGCAGGCGGCGGGCGGCGAAGTGACGCTCATGTCGCGGCTTACGTAGATGCCCACTGCTCGAAACCGGATTGCCCTGAAAGCAGCCCCGGCGGATTGAGGTCATGGCACTGCACGACTCTCGATGAGAGACCGTAGACCCGCTCGCTAGAATGCGCGACGTGCCAAACGCTTCCAACGACGTAGGTGGTCCAACTGAGTCGGTTGGAGCCGAGCGCCTCGGGAGCACCGGTCACCACACGGAGATGCAGGTCTCCTCTGACCGCCTCCCCACAGGCGACAGAGGTCAAGCGAACCAAGCGAAAGACGAGGCAGGTCCGGAGCCTGGTCGAGCGAAGGCGCTAGCCAAGAAGTGGAAGCCTTGGGTGCCAGCCGCAGCAGTGCTTTCGCCTCTAGTCAGCGCTGTTGCGGTAATCGCAAGCGTTTACTGGACAGGAACTTCTAACCAGAATGCTGCTTTGCGTGCCGATCGCGTCGAGGCGTACGCCGCATACTTCAAGGATTTGTCTGAGTTCAACGAGTTCTTATGGGGAAATGTCACTTGGGTGGGGTCTGATGCCCCGTCACCGAGGCCAGCCGACATCGGCAGCGAGTTCTGGGTGCCCGCGAAGCAGATCGCCGCTCGACTAGATGCTGACTGGGCTCGGGCCCGACTGGTGACAGATGACGAGGAGATCGCCATGAAACTTGACGATATCCATAATCAGCATGTCGACTGGTTCGAGAGCTTCGGATGTCAGGCGGACCTGGCTACGTACTGTACGAAGTACGGGCCGGCGACAAACGCGGAGATCGTCGAAGACATGAACAAGCGCACTACGACGCTGATAGCCACAAGGTCGTCATTTATCGAAACCGCAGGAGGGGACCTCAACTGAGCGGGCGCCTCAGCACTAAGTCGTCGTGCTGGCGCACCCTCCCGCTGAAGATGCGGCATCCTCTAGGCAGATCCTGGGGCGATCGGCGACGGCCAGGCACGCGTACGCAGCGCGCAAGGAGCGGCCGCCCTCGCCGGCCGCATTCGCCTATGCGCGTCTGGAGGGATGAGCCAGATGCCGCGGCTTGCTTACCGGGCCACACTGGTCCAGGGTTGCGCTTAGAGCGCCTGGCGCCATGTGATGGGTGAGGCTGTCGCGGCGAAAAGACGCAGGGCTTTGATCCGGCCGAATTCGGCGTCAACGGGCGTGCTCGCACCCTAGGGCGTGAGCGTTTCTCTCCCGACGGAAAGACGTCGACGAGCACGTAGTCAGGCAATACCCCATCGGCGGGCGTTGAACGCACTCAACGCGATCCGAGCGAGCGTAGTGGCCCACAACGCGGCATGCGCGGACGCGATTGAGCTGTTCCGCCGCGTTGCGATACTGACGAGGTGACATCCTTCGAGAACTCGTGCATCGACGAGGTGATCGCCCTGGAACGGCATCTCCTGCAGCCGTCGGTCCGAGCGTCCTCGCGCGACTTCGCGGCACTACTCCACCACCCTCGGTTCCGAGAGGTCGCCCGTCAGGCCGCTTCTCAGATCGCGCCAGCATCATCGAGAGTCTGACTGGTGGCAGCGCTTCCGCCACACCAATTCAGGGAATGTGTTCCGTCGCTTGGACCTGGCAGCCCGTTGTTCCGCACGGGATGAGCCCGTGGAGTGTTCACCCTCGAAGCTAACCGAGAACACCTCCATCGACAGGCTGTGTTCGCAGATCGTTGACGGGCCGCGCCGCAGAGACAAGCATGGAGGTCGACCGCCTTCGGGACGGTTCACTCGACGAGCGACAGGGGGCTCGAGGCATGCCAAACCACGCTGGTCCCCTGTCCAGTTCAGGTCGGCCGCTGAATGCCGCTCACTACGCCGTCGTGGTCGGCATCAATTATTATCGATCATTCACGCCACTAAGCGGCGCCTTGAACGATGCGCGTCGGTTCGCAGAGTGGCTCGTGGCGCCCAGCGGAGGCGGTTTGGATCCAGACAACGTCCGCTGCGTGCCCGCGACTGAAGAGTTTTCAGACGGTGACCACAGTCGGCTGATGCCACGAGTGGGCGACATACTCGATGCCATCGCGGATGTTAACGAGGAGATGCGAGCTCGGCTCAGAAGCAGTCCAGAAGAATATGCTCGGAGCAGGATCTATATTTACGTGGCTGGGCACGGGATGTCCGCGCCGAGCGTTCCGGCGGCTCTATTCACAGTTGAAGCTAGGCAAGGTTCGTGGGGATCAGCGCTGGACCTAAGGGCGCTTGCGCATTGGTATGAAGAGTACGGCCCCTTTGCCGAGGTCGTGCTGTTCGCGGATTGCTGCCGCTCACGCTTCCGAGACGTGGGTGTTATCGGCATGCCTTTTGAGAAGGAGGAGATGCCGTATCGCGCAATGGGAGCTTCGCCTCGTGTTGTCACGTTCTACGCCACCCTCCCTGATGAGCTGTCATACGAGGGGCCCACTGACACAGATGCTCACCGGGGAGTGTTCTCCGCCGCCCTGGAGCAGGCTCTATCTGACGCCGTAAGTCCAATCGGCTACGTAACGCACGTCTCGCTGGAGGCGAACGTGCGCGCGCGGATCACTGCGCTGACCGCACCACCGTATCCGCAACCACCGCAGACATGTCAGATGCAAGCGAGCCTGCACCCGCTCGTGGTCTTCGGACCTCAGCGCCTACAAGCACTCGTCACGATTGCGGTTCCTGTGCCGGCTGGGAAGGACTTCACGGCCGGTCACATCGAACTATTGACCTCGGAGAGGCAACTTGTCGCAGCGTCCTCGCGAGATCTCGAAGGCACAACGTGGGAGGTTCGCGTTAAGTCGGGGCTCTATAGGTGCCAGTGGGTCGACATAAGTGGGGCCGTGCACCCGATGCCAGCCATAGACACTGATTTCCGTGGGTCGAGCGTATGACGATCATCGCCGTCGTATCACGAAACCCTGGAGCAGACATCTCTGTCTACGATGCCACGCTAGTTCTCGTGGCCTCGGGGCGTGACAGCCTCACTGCCGAAGTTGAAGCAGGGCTGTATAGAGTCTCGGCGCATGGTTCCGGTGGCGACGACACACAAATAGTCGAGGCACCGCCCGAAGGCCGGGTGCTATTTCAAGTGGGCAAGCCCGCTCACCCGCTGCTGCCGCTCGATTCTCTCGGCGACGGCCACGCTATGCGCGACCGAGACTTCTCAGCCATGCTGTCGGATCTCAAGTCTGCGAGGTGGCCGCGAACATCTGCGCTGACCGTCGTAATGCGAAGCAGTTCCGGAAGGCAGAGTGACCTGCCTGGTCAACAGTTCGCCCTGCTCGACCCCGGTCGGGTACGCGTTCGGCGCTTCGACAAAGCCCGCCGCTTGATGTCGGCCTCAGACTTCTCTGCGACAAGTGTGAATCTGGTTCCTGGGCTCTATACGTTCCAGCACGCTGCGCCTGGAGAGGGGCTGGTAGAGCAAGTCATATACATGCAGCGCGGCTGGCGCACAATCGTAGTGATACCGGCAACGTCGACCGGCCTCTCGCCGGCGCACGCGCTCGTGACCATGTCTCGGCTCAAGTCTGACTTCGACGACGACACGCAGACCGAACGACTCCTGCTTGCCGAGTCGGCCTTTGCGGCAATGCGCGATGGCCGTCCGCCTTTCGTGGCGGATCAGTCCAACCTCCTCAAGCGTTATGTGACAGAGGACCCCATGCTGGCGGTCCTTGCAGTCTCGCAAGTCATGTCTGGAGACAAGGACGGCTTCGAACTCAAGGACGGTCAGGATCTACTGCATCTACTAATGGCAATCATGCCTCTGCACCCGGATGTTCGGAGGTATGCCAGTCATATAGCACTCACAGCAGCCCCGGCGAGCGAACCTCCGATGCTAGCGGCGTCGCAGCGTCTCAGTTGTGACTTAGTGGACGGTTCTTACGCTGCTTTGGCGGCTGGGGCCGCATTCGACAGTGGAATCTGGTCGCGTTGGATGGCGCCCACCAGTGCCCCAGACAAGGGGACAAGCGCGCACCGGCTCGAGGGCGTTGACCTATTCGGGCGCCCGCTCTCGGACTTTGAGTCATCCGCCCTGAGCCGGCTGAGTGTCTCCAGCGCTCGTGGCCTGAGAGTCGGCTTGAGCGCGCTCGTGTGGCGGCTCAGTTGCCTTCTCCCTGAGCGCTTCCGTTCGGGTATAGCGAGCCAACGAGCGGCGACCTCAGCGCGCGCGCTCACCAACGTTGCGCTGAGCCGCTTGGTGACTCAGGCCAGCGTGCTGGCGCACCACCTAAGGCGATCCCCCGCCATGACGCTGGCCAACGAGCGACCTGGGCGACTCGTGACTGGGACAACCGTGCCGGTTGCTTTAGCGCGTGAGCTTCAAGCCATCCTTTCCCCAAGATTAGGAGTAGATATGTCGACGACCTCTGAAGCCTCAGTTTCCGAACCGGGTGCCGGGGAGACTGGAATGACCACTCTCGCTAGCATTACCGCCATAGGTGCGCTTGTGTTCTTCGGCGCTTTAGCGCTCTACATGATCGTCACGAGCGACGTGTCAGACGACGTTTGGCAGCGAAAAGTCTACGTCTACGCCTCGGTCGAGGCCATCGTCTTCGCTGCGGCTGGTGCGCTATTCGGAGTTCAGGTGAAGCGGGGCGAGGCCAAGGCGGCAAACGTGCGGGCGGAGCAGGCAGAGCAAGAAGCCTCAGAAGCGAAGAAGAGTGAGCGGCTTTCCTCTGAAGATGCCCAGAAGGGGCGAACGATGGCGGCGACAGCGAGAGGCCTGGCGAAGGCCACGTCGACGACGGATTCCTCCGGACAGCAAACGCCCGGCACGCCCGGTTCGAGGGGTGTGGCTGGTGGAGGGATGTCATCCGGTCAAGCACTCGAAGCCCTCAGCCAAGTGGCGGATGAGCTCTTTCCGCGCGATCGGCCAGGAGATGCCTCGGTGAACTAACCGGGCAGCCCGACGGCAAGCACCAGCAAGCATATGACAAGTTCGGCCGGTGAAGTGGCTGGATGGCTGTCCATGGCGAATTAGCCGCGAGGAGTCGCAGTTCTACGTTCAACATGTGGGACCGATTCATCGCATGACTCGATCCCAGTACGGATCTTCGGAGTTCTTTTCGAAGCGAACCATCTGTCCGGGCGCCGCCCGCCCGAGCCAGTCATCCAATATCACCACGTGGGAGACTGGAACGGCCGCCGGATCAACAACGCTCTCGTGTGACTCATTGAAAGCGTAGTATTTTGGCTGCGTCCTCAACAGTTTTCGGCGGCGCGCGTCATCACAGTCCAATACGGCAAGCTTAGTCGATCGGGTGAACGGTGCACGAAGCACGCTAAGATCTTCGCCTGGAAGAATGTCCAGGTCCTCAAGGGTCGTATCCTCCGGCCAATTCAGTTCCGTCCCCGACATCACTTGTCCAGCGTGACTGGCGGCGGCAGCAAACGCCCATTTGTAGGTGGTTACGAGCGCCCCATGCCCCCAGCCCCCGCCATACTTAAGCATCCACTCGGAGCCGTATGATAACGGGGGCACTTCTTGGTACAAGAGTTTAAGATAAGCCAAATCAGTCAACTCTCGAATGGTCTTCACTTGAAGAGGATCAATGACTAGTGAGAGCCGATCATGTTTCACCGTGATATGGGCTGGATGACTCCGGTTGTCGCTCGGTTCGATAAAGTGTGCCCAGTCTTGGGGTCGCCGCGACGAGATCCTCGGATCATATTTCTCGGGGGTCAAACCCCTCCAGCCGCATTTCGGCTAGGCCAAGGCGAAAACTGTCCGCGTACTTACGGCCGGCAGCAACCGCCTTGTAGAAACCTGTCGCAAAAGCGATTGCAGCTCCGTCGTCCACTGGCTTCGCGAACCCCACCACAAAGGCCACGCTCTTCGCAATCTCGTCGGCTTGTCGGGCCGAGTAGCACGAGTTCAACACTACACACTGGATGGTATCTGCAAACTCCGCAAAGAGCGTTCCGAGGGCTGTCGCGCTTGCAGCAGCCACGACTCCATTTACATCCTCTACACAGATCTCTCCGCTGGCGGTCCCATGGCCCGAAAAATGCACGATCGTCGGTCGATGCTCGTGTAGGGCATCGCTAAGATCGCGAGCGCGGACGGCGAAGCGCGAATTCATCGCAACGTTTCGCGCACTGGCGAGTCGAAGCACCTCGGAGACATCGCGTTGCTCTTGTGCCACACGAAGACGCGAGGCGTCAGTCGGTTCGGACGACAAGAATAGTAGGGAGACCTTCGGCTTCTTGCCTGCCATGCCGCAACTTCCTCTACTCACGTCGACTGCCAGCAAAACAACACTGTAGTGCCCCCGGCCAGCGAGCGCCTGACCGCGCAATCATGCGGATCAACGAGTTTGGTCGCCTGCGTCGCTGGCATGAACGACGCGAACTAGCCCTCGTGCACAGGATGAAGGCTACGTTCCCGTCACCGCGTCAACGGGTGGCGTTGGGGCGCCCATAGTGGGCGGTTCGACGCTGTTCGGCCTCGCCCCGAGGGGCCCTGGCTCAGTGTCGACGGCCGGGACGCGAAGCCGCCGCCGCCGAACCCCGTCTGGCGACGTCAGACGACGTCGCCGAGGTTCCTCATGCCGTCTCACCGTCCCGTGGCGTGGGCAGCTACTCGTTGAGCACCACGACGTCGGGGTCGGGCTCGGCGTACTCGGTCATCTCCGGCTCCTCGCCGGTGACGGTGCGGAAGAGCTCTGCGGCAACCGCTCGCATACCGTTGATCTTCGGGTGGAACGGTGCCGCGACGCCCGCCCGGAAGCGGGGGCCGTTGACCCACGCCCGACCCTTGGCGCACACGTCGTGGCCCTCGGACAGCGCCTCCATGTCGATGTACGACGCTCCTGCCGCCGCGGCGCCCTTCGCGAGCGAGGCGTTGAGCGCCCCGGCGATCTCTGTGACCGGCCCGAGCACCTCCGCCGAGACGCCGACGGCGCGACAGGTGCCCTCGGTGGGCAGGATGTCGGGATAGCCCACGACATAGACCGCGGCCTCCGGGGCAGCCCGCTGGATCCGGCGGACCGCCTTCGCGATCCGGCCGGCGACCTTGCGGGCGTCGGCCTTCAGGTCGTCGACCGGGCAGGCCTTGCCGTCCTGGCACCGGATGAGCGAGTCATAGATCGAGAAGTCGTTGCCACCCATGCCGATCGTGACCAGGTCGGTGTCGGCGGAGACGGCGTCCAGCTGGGGTCCGGTGGTCTTGCCGTCGAACGTGGTCATCGGCGCGTAGAGGTCCGCGGTGACGGCGGCGGAGCAGGTGACGTCGGTGTAGCTCGCGACCTCGAGCCAGTCCGCGAGGAACGCGGGGTAGTTGCTGCGGGACCGGGCGCACCCCTGCGGATCGGAGCGCATGGTGGTGATGAACGGGCCGGCGGAGAACGAGTCCCCCAGCGCCACGTAGTCGATGTCGGACGTCACCTCGATGCCGACGACGGGGTCGGGGAGCGAGACGCCGCCCTCGGCGGCCTCGCCCGAACCGCAGCCCGTCGCCGCCACGGCGAGCGCCGCCAGCAGCACACCGAGCCGACGCCCGCGCGTCACCGATCGCGTCATCGGGGCGCGGGGCCCTTCTGTCGCGGCGCCACGCTGAAGGTGAACCAGTCGGAGTAGAGGCCGAGGTAGGAGCGCACGGTGTCGCCGTCGACGCGGGCAGTGCCGGTGGTGCCGATGAAGGCCATGGCGGTGACCCGGCCGCCCCACTCACCGTTGCCCTCGCGCGAGGTCACCTCGATGCTGGTGAGGTCGCCGATCGCCGGCCAGTGCTTCTCGATCTGCGCGTCGTCGATGCTGGTCGTCCACGTCGAGTACTTGTGCCCGGTGACGCCGTCGTAGGGGTCGGGCTGGGCCACGAGGTAGGGCATGGAGCCGGCCGACGAGTAGCCGCCGTTGCTCGCCGAGAACTGGGTGAAGGCCGGCCGCCCGTTGTAGTAGAGGCCCTGCTTGGCGGTGGCCTTGATGGCAGCGTCGGCCTCCGGGTGCTCGTCGGCCACGCCGCCGTACACCTGGCACTGGGTGGTGTCGCAGAGGTCGTAGTGCCCGGCCGAGGGGTGCGACCGCTCGAAGGCGGCGTAGGTGCGTGCTGCGACGGACTGGGCGCGGACGGCGTCGGCGGCCCACAGGGGCGGCACCTCGCGCGGCACGACGCCGCGCAGGTAGGACTCCAGGCTGAGCCGGTTGACGGTCTGGCGCCGACCGTTGCGGGGGGCGACCGACTGCAGGGCACCGCGATACGTACGACGGCTGCCGGGCGCGACCAGCGTCAGCCGCCCGGTCGTCGAGGAGAACTCGGCCTGGCCGGGCACCCGCTTCCACGAGCGCCAGCGGCCACCCTTGGTCCACTGCACAGCGGTGTCGGAGCCCTTGGCGACCAGGCGCCACTTCCGGGCGGAGAAGGTCGGCACCCGCCAGGTGCGCTTGCGCTCGAGGCTCTTCACCTTCAGCCCGCGTTGGGCGACGACCTGCACGTCGGGGCTGGTGTCGGCGGTCAGCAGCACCCGGATCTTGCCGCGCATCGGCTCCAGGGTCGTGCCGGGGTAGTAGAACCCGACGATCTGCTGCCAGGTCAGCCCCTGGGTCGCCGCACCGTGGGCGCCGTACTGGGACATGCCGTTCCCGTGGCCGAAGCCGTGCCCGGTGACGGTGATCGCGGTGGCTCCCGGCGTCAGCCAGGTCTCCACCTTGCGCTGCGACACCGCGCTCGCCGGAAGGGCAGGGAGCAGCAGCGCGCACAGCACGAGCGCGGTGCAAAGGCGGATGCGAGGCATGTGTCTGGTCTCCCCCGAGGTCGAAACGGCCGAATAGACGAGCGTACACAAGGTCGACCAACCCGGTGGGGTTGCGTGGCTTCAGACGCGGTGCAGCCGCCGGGCGGCCTCGGCGATCGACCCGCTCATCGAGGGGTAGACGGTGAACGCGTGCGCCAGCTGGTCGGCGGTCAGCGACTCGGCCACCGCGATCGAGACCGGGTGGATCAGCTCGGAGGCGCGTGGCCCGACGACCACTCCCCCGACGACGATGCCGGTGCCGGGACGGCAGAAGAGCTTGACGAAGCCGTCGCGCACGCCCTGCATCTTGGCGCGGGCGTTGCCGGCCAGCGGCAGCGTCACGACCTCGGCCTGCATCTCGCCGGCGTCGACAGCCTGTTGCGACCAGCCGACCGTGGCGATCTCGGGCGAGGTGAAGACGTTGGAGGAGACCTTCTTGAGGTCCAGCGGAGCGACCGCGTCACCGAGGAAGTGCCACATCGCGATCCGGCCCTGCATCGCGGCGACCGAGGCGAGCATCAGCACGCCGGTGCAGTCGCCGGCGGCGTAGATGCCACGGCTGGACGTGCGGGAGACGCGGTCGACCTGGATGAAGCCGCCGTCGTCGGTGACGACACCGGCCTCCTCGAGTCCGAGGTCGGCGGTCTTGGGTATCGAGCCGAGGGCCAGGAGGCAGTGGCTGCCCTCGACCGTACGGCCGTCGGTCAGCGTGACGGTGACGGTGTCGCCCTCGCGGGTGACCGACTGCATCCGCGACCGGCCCAGGACGTGCATGCCCCGACGGGTCAGCACCTCCTCGAGCACCGCGGCGGCGTCGGCGTCCTCACCGGGCAGCACCCGGTCGCGGCTGCTCACCAGCGTCACGTCGACGCCGAGGGAGAAGTAGGCGTTGGCGAACTCGGCGCCGGTCACGCCGGAGCCCACCACGACGAGCTTCTCCGGCACCTCGGTCAGGTCGTAGACCTGCTCCCAGGTGAGGATCCGCTCACCGTCGGGCTGGGCGGAGGGAAGGGTGCGGGGTGCGGCACCGGTGGCGACGATGATCGCGTCGGCCTGGAGCGTCTCCTCCCCCACCTCGACCGTCAGGTCGGGACCGAGCCGGCCACGACCCTTGACGACGCGTACGCCGTCGCGGTCGAGGCGGGCCGTGATGTCGGTCGACTGGTCGGCCGCGAGCTGCTTGACGCGCGCGTTGACCTTGGCGAGGTCGACCCCGATCGACGTGGCGGCGTCGCCATGCTGGTCCTGGAAGTTGACCCCGAGCTCCTGCGCGGTCGACATGTCGGTCATCAGCTCGGAGGTGGCGATCAGCGTCTTGCTGGGCACGCAGTCGGTCAGGACCGCCGAGCCGCCGATGCCGTCGGAGTCGACCACGGTGACCTCGGCACCGAGCTGCGCGGCGACGTGGGCGGCCTCGTAGCCACCCGGGCCGCCGCCGATGATGACGACGTGGTCGGCCATCAGAAGTTGATCATGTGGCCGGCGATGCCGTGCACGGCCTCCTTGACGGCCTCGCCCAGCGTCGGGTGGGCGAAGACGTTGCGGGCGAGCTCGTCGGCGGTGAGGTCCCACTGCTGGGCCATCGTCAGCACCGGGAGCAGCTCGGTGACGTTGGGGCCGATCATGTGCGCGCCGATGATCTCGTTGTGCTCGGCGTCGGCCACCACCTTGACGAAGCCGATCGGCTCACCGAGGCCCATCGCCTTGCCGTTGGCGCTGAAGGGGAACGACGCCGTCTTGACGTCGTAGCCCTTCTCCTTGGCCTGCGCCTCGCTGTAGCCGAAGGAGGCGATCTGCGGGTTGCAGTAGGTCGCGCGCGGGACCATGTCGAAGTTGACGGCCATGGTCTCGGCGCCGTTGATCGTCTCGGCGGCGACGATGCCCATCGCCTCGGCGACGTGGGCGAGCATCATCTTCCCGGTGCAGTCGCCGATGGCGTAGACGTTGTCGACGTTGGTGCGGCCGAAGTCGTCGATCTCGATCGCGCCGCGCTCGGAGACCTTGACGCCGAGCTTCTCCAGGCCGTAGCCCTCCACCCGCGGGGCGAAGCCGAACGCGGCGAGGAACTTGCCGGCCTCGAGCACCTGCTCGTCGCCGCCGGCTGCGGGCGCGACGGTGACCTTGACACCGGAGCCGGTGTCCTCGACCTTCTTGACCGCGGTCGAGGTCAGCACCTTCACGCCGAGCTTCTTGTAGTGCTTGGCCAGCTCCTTGGACACGTCGGCGTCCTCGGTGGGCACCATCCGGTCGAGGAACTCCACGATGGTGACGTCGACGCCGAAGTTGGCCATGACGTAGGCGAACTCGACGCCGATCGCGCCGGAGCCGCCGATGACGACCGACTCGGGGAGCTGGTCGTTGAGGATCTGCTCCTCATAGGTGACGACGTTCTCGCTGAGCTCGACGCCGGGGACGAGGCGCACGGTGGCGCCGGCGGCGATGATCAGGTTGTCGAAGGTGTAGGCCGTCTTCTCGCCGTCCTTCTCGACGTCGATCCCGGTCGCACCGGTCAGGGTTCCCCAGCCGTCGATCTCGGTGATCTTGTTCTTCTTCATGAGGAAGTGGACGCCCTTGACGATGCCGGCGCTCACGTCGCGGCTGCGCTTGTGGGTCGGGCCGAAGGACATCGTGGCGTCGCCCTCGATGCCGAACTTGGCCTTCTCGTGCTGGAGCGTGTGCGCCAGCTCGGCGTTCTTGAGGAGCGCCTTGGAGGGGATGCAGCCCACGTTGAGGCACACACCGCCCCAGTACTTCTCCTCGACCACCGCAACGGACTGGCCGAGCTGGGCGGCGCGGATGGCGGCGACGTAGCCACCGGGGCCGGCGCCGAGGACGAGGGTGTCGAAGTGCGTGTCGGTCACGGCACCACCCTAGTTGTCCGCACTCCTCCGGGCACACCCGGAGGCGTCGGCTCGGTAGCCTGTCGTCCGTGACGCTCTATGCCGCCTACGGGACGAACCTCGATCCCGCCCGCATGAGCGAGCGCTGCCCCCACTCCATCCTCCAGTCCACCGGCTGGCTGACCGGCTGGCGGCTGACGTTCGGCGGCGAGGAGCACGGCTGGGACGGGTCCCTCTCCACCATCGTGCAGGACCCGTTCGAGCAGGTCTTCGTGGCGGTCTACGACGTGACCGACGAGGACGAGAAGGAGCTCGACGGCTGGGAGGCCGCCGACAGCGGCCTCTACCGCAAGACCAAGGTGCGGGTCTCCACGATGACCGGCGAGGTCGTCGTGTGGACCTACGTCCTCGACGCCTACGAGGGCGGCCTGCCCTCGGCTTCCTACCTCGGGGTCCTCGCCAACGCCGCCGAGGCGGCCGGTGCCCCCGTCGACTACGTCGCCGGCCTGCGCAGCCGGGCCTGCCGCTCCACTGGTCTGTGAGGTTGGCGCGGGCGGGCGCTACGCTCCCCGCGTGACTGCCGACGACGCCTCCAGCCCGTACGACGCTGCCGCCGCGGCCGCCGTGAAGCTCGCCGAGCTGACAGGGGTCGAGAGCCACGACATCGCCCTCGTCCTGGGCTCCGGCTGGCTGCCGGCGGTCGACGCGCTCGGAGAGGCGACCGCCGAGATCTCCGCCACCGACCTGCCCGGCTTCCACGCCGCCGGCGTCATCGGCCACAGCGGCAAGATCCGCTCGATCCGACAGTCCACGCCGTCCGGCGACCGGAACCTGCTCGTCTTCCTCTCCCGCACCCACTTCTACGAGGGCAAGGGCGTCGCGGCCGTCGTCCACCCGGTCCGCACCGCAGCGGCCGCGGGTTGCCGCGCGATCGTGCTCACCAACGGCTGCGGCGGCCTCAAGCCCGGCTGGAAGCCTGGCCAGCCGGTGCTCATCTCCGACCACATCAACCTGACGGCGACCAGCCCGATCGTCGGCGCCAACTTCGTCGACCTCACCGACCTCTACAGCCCCCGGCTGCGCGAGCTGTGCAAGCAGATCGACCCGACGCTCGACGAGGGCGTCTACGTCCAGTTCCCCGGTCCGCACTACGAGACCCCGGCCGAGGTGCGGATGGCCGGCGTCCTCGGCGGCCACCTGGTCGGCATGAGCACCACGCTCGAGGCGATCGCCGCCCGCGAGGCGGGCATGGAGATCCTCGGCATCAGCCTGGTCACCAACCTGGCCGCGGGCCTGAGCGGTGAGCCGCTCGACCACGCGGAGGTCCTCGAGGCGGGCAAGGCCGCCGCCAGCCGGATGGGCGGCCTGCTCAGCCAGGTCGTCGCGCAGGTCTGATGCGCGTCCTGGTCACCGGCGCGGCCGGCTCGATCGGCCGCGTCGTCACCCTCGGCCTCTGCGACCTGGGCCACGAGGTCGTCGGCCTCGACCTGGTCCCGGAGCCGGAGGGCTTCACCGGCGACTGGCACACCGTCGACTGCTCCGACGCCGATGCGGTCATGGCCGCCGTCGCCGCCCAGCCCCTCGACGCCGTCGTCCACCTCGCCGGCATCGCCGACGAGCGCTCCCTCCCCGAGGCCCTCACCTCGCACGTCATCACCACCGCGGCCCTGCTGGACGCGATGGTGGCCCACCACGTGCCCCGCCTCGTCTACGCCTCGTCCAACCACGCGGTCGGTCGGACCCCGCGCCGCGAGCTCGCCTCCGAGCCGATCTCGGTCGACGCCCTCCCCCGCCCCGACACGTTCTACGGCGTCGCCAAGGTGGCGGCCGAGTCCCTCATGCACCTCTACGCCGACCGTTACGCCCTCGACACGGTCGCGTGCCGGATCGGCTCCTTCCTCGACGAGCCGGCCACCGCGCGCGCCCTGTCGACGTGGCTCTCCCCGGCCGACTGCGTACGCATGGTGGTGGCCGCGCTGACCGCGCCGGCGCCGGGTCATGCCGTCCTCTACGGCATCAGCGCCAACACCCGCGCGTGGTGGGACCTCGAGCCCGGGCGACGCCTGGGCTATGAGCCGCAGGACGATGCGGAGTCCTTCGCCGACCGCATCCCGCACCGGGACGAGGACGCCGCTGAGGCGACGTACGTCGGCGGCCCGTTCGCTCTGGAGCGGTTCCACCGCCCGGCGCTGGGCGACGCGCCGCCCGACTGACCCGGGTTGCCACGAGCGCGCCCCAGGGAGTTCGCTTGCGGCATGACCCTTCAGCAGCGACGGATCGGCACCCTCGGAGTCCCCGCCCTCGGCCTCGGCTGCATGGGGATGTCGGAGTTCTACGGCACCCCGGACGAGCAGGGCGGCATCGACACCATCCACCGGGCCCTCGACCTCGGAGCCACGTTCCTCGACACTGCCGACATGTACGGCCCCTTCACCAACGAGCGGCTCGTCGGTCGCGCGATCGCCGGGCGGCGTGACCAGGTCCAGCTCGCCACCAAGTTCGGCAACGAGCGCCGGCCCGACGGCACCTCGGCCGGCATCAACGGCCACCCCGACTACGTCCGCGCCGCCTGCGACGCCTCCCTCGGACGCCTCGGCGTCGACCACATCGACCTCTACTACCAGCACCGGGTGGACCCGAGCGTGCCCATCGAGGAGACCGTGGGCGCCATGGGTGAGCTGGTCGAGTCCGGCAAGGTCCGCCACCTCGGCCTGTCCGAGGCGTCCGCGGACAGCATCCGCCGCGCCCACGCGACGTACCCGGTCACCGCGCTGCAGAGCGAGTACTCCCTGTTCACGCGCGACCTGGAGGACCAGATCCTCCCCACCCTCCGCGAGCTGGGCATCGGACTGGTGCCCTACTCCCCGCTGGGTCGTGGGCTGCTGACGGGCGCCATCACCGCCGACTCCGGCGCCGACGGTGCGCTGGACAGGCGCCGCTCGGACGCCTTCCCCCGCTTCCAGGGAGCGGCCCTCGACGCCAACCTCGCGCTCGTGGGCCGGGTGCGCTCCCTCGCCGTCGAGAAGGGCTGTACGCCGGGGCAGCTGGCTCTTGCCTGGGTGCTGGCGCAGGGCGACGACGTCGCCCCGATCCCCGGCACCAAGCGAGTCGCCCACCTCGAGGAGAACGTCGCCGCCGCGGATGTCGTCCTGAGCGTTGACGACCTGACCGCACTCGAGGACGCCGTGCCGCGGGAGGCCGTGGTGGGCGAGCGCTACGGCGACATGTCGCACATCGACCGCTGAGCCACCCCCTCAGGTCGCCGCGATGCCGACCTCGCCCTCACGGAAGGCATCGACGAAGAGCGCATGGTCGCTGCGCACCGTCTCCGCATAGGCGATGCCCCAGTCGCACAGCCACGAGACGAGCTCGTTGCGGCGGCCCTTGAGCGACTGGGCGATCGCCTCCTCGACCTGGAGGTCGACGAGGTCCTGCTGGCTGTCCTCGTCGGAGGCGCAGTGGATCTTCGCGGTCGCCCGGCCCAGCTGGTCGACGACGGTGCGCATGTCGGCCGGCTCGTTGACGTGCGACCAGTCGAGGTCGACCTCGTAGGGCGAGACCTCCGACACGACGAAGCCGACCCCGTCGATCTGCGTGTGGCCCAGCAGCGGGTCGGTGTGCACCTGGAGCGCGCGCTGGCTCACCGCGGTGCGGTGACCCTCGTGCTCGAAGTAGGCGTCGACCTCGGAGCTGTCCACGAAGCGGCTCAACGCCGGGATGTTGGCCTGCTTCATGCTCAGCACCACGTCGTTGTCCAGTGCCTCGCTGTAGCCCTCGACGAGGAGGTTGTACGCCGGCAGGCCGGCGCTGCCGATGCCGAAGCCGGACTTCCCGACCACGTCGCGCAGGTCGTAGAACAGGGCCCGGTCGAAGCGCTTGGACTCCGGGATGGTCTCGAGGTAGTCGGCGAAGGCCGCCTCGACGCGGGTGCGTTCGGCGCGCGGGAGGCGACGGGTGGTGGAGTCCTCGACGAACCGCCGGCTCGACCCGTGCAGCACGGTCACCCCGTCGAGCAGGTCGGCCCGGCGCATGGTCCGGGCGGCCTCGAGCGCGGCGAGCACCGGGCCGCGCGCGGTGTCGAGGCGGATCGCGAAGTCGTCGTCGTCGTCGGTGCCCGTGTAGTGGTTCACCTGGGCCAGGTAGGAGCGGGCGTATCGACCGATGAGCTTGCGGACGGCGTCCTCGGGCAGTGCCTTCTGCCAGCCCAGGAGGGCGAGGCTGGCGGCGAATCGCTGGAGGTCCCAGGTGAACCGGCCGAGGTAGGCCTCGTCGAAGTCGTTGATGTCGAAGGTCAGTCGGCCGTCGGAGTTGAGGTAGGTGCCGAAGTTCTCGACGTGCAGGTCGCCGTGGATCCAGATCCGCTCCGCACCGTGGTGGGCCCAGTCGTCCTGCTCCGCCGTGACGTCGCTGTAGAACAGGCAGGCCGTCCCGCGGTAGAAGGCGTGCGGGTCCCTGGCCATCGTGCGGTACTTGGCGCGGAAGGCGGTCGGGTCGGCCCGCATCAGCGGGGCGAACGCGTCACGCAGCACCTCCACGATCACCTTGGTGCGCTTCGAGCCGGGCATGACGCCACCCTAGGTGCCTGCTCGTTGGGAACGCTGGGATAGAAATAGCCCCATGGCAACCACACAACTCGGAGACAACACCGTCAACACCGTCAGCGAGCTGCCCGCGATCGGTTCGCAGGCACCGGGCTGGGACCTGGTCGGACTGAAGTTCCAGCAGGTCACCGACGCCGACGTCGCGGGCAAGCGGGTCGTCCTCAACATCTTCCCGAGCATCGACACCGGCGTGTGCCAGGCGAGCGTGCGCACGTTCAACGAGCTGGCCGGCGGCCTGGACAACACGGCGGTCGTCAACGTGTCGGTGGACCTCCCGCTGGCGCAGGCGCGGTTCTGCGGTGCCGAGGGGATCGACGGTGTGGAGGTCGGGTCCGCGTTCCGCTCGTCGTTCGGCCAGGACTACGGCGTCGTGATGGCGGACGGCGGCTGGCAGGGCATGCTCGCCCGCGCCGTCGTCGTGCTCGACACGGACCGCACCGTGCTGCACACCCAGCTCACCGACGCGATCGGCATCGAGCCCGACTACGACGCCGCGGTCGCCGTCCTCTCCTGACGGTCGCGCGGGCGACCGCTCACCCGCGGCTCGCCAGCCACTCGTGCTCGATCGGTGGGAGGACCTGTGCCTCCAGCAACCGGGCCGCCATGTCGCGGTCACCCATCGCGGCGAGGAAGAACATCGGCACGGTGAGGCCGTGGCCGGGGCGGTGCACGACCTCGATCGGGTCACCCGGCTCCACCACTCCGGCCTCGGTGACACCGAGGTAGGCACCGACCCGCTCGCGGGCCGTGAAGCGCCTGACCCAGCGACGCTCCGCCATGTGGGCAGCGAACGTGGCGCACGGGATGCGCGGGCCGCAGACCTCGAGCAGGGCCGTACCGACCCGCCACTGCTCACCGATCTCGGCGCCGTCGACGTCGAGGCCGACGGTGGTGAGGTTCTCCCCGAACATCCCGTTGCCGAGCTCGCGGTCGAGCTCGCGCTCCCACCAGTCGAGCTCCTCGCGGGCGAACGCGTACACCGCCTGGGTCTCTCCCCCGTGGTGCTTGCCCGAACCGATCCGGTCACCCACCACCCCGCTGCCCAGGCCTCCGCGCTTGGGTCCGGGGTCACGCACCTCGATGCGGTCGAGGGGCCGCTTGTGGATCCCGCTGCCGCGGCGCAGCCCCGGCACGGGCTGCAGCCCGCCGGCGTTGACGGAGAGGACGGTGGCGGTCACGTCCCACACGCTAACCGGGCCGGCGCCCGCGTCATCTAGGGTCACCCCATGGCTGATCGCGTGGCGGTGTACATCGACTTCGACAACGTCGTGATCTCGCGATACGACCACGTCCACGGTGACGGGGCGTGGCGCTCCGACGAGGCGCGCTCGCACACGATGAATGCCCAGTCCGATGATCCGATCGACGTCAAGCTGGCCCAGGCCAAGGTGGACCTTCGCGCGATCATCGACTACGCGACGTCCTACGGCGTGGTCGGGATGACACGTGCCTACGCCGACTGGTCGGTGCCGGCCAACGCCGCCTACCGCAAGGACCTGGTCGAGCGGGCGGTCGACCTGGTGCAGCTCTTCGCCGCCTCGGGCACCAAGAACGGCGCCGACATCCGACTGGCGGTCGACGCCGTCGAGGACCTGCTGCGCCACCCGGACATCACCCATGTCGCGCTGGTCGCCGGCGACTCCGACTACGTGCCCCTCGCCACCCGCTGCAAGCGCCTGGGCCGCTACGTCGTGGGGATCGGCATGGCCGGGTCGACCAGCCACGCGCTGGTGAGTGCCTGCGACGAGTTCGAGAGGTACGAGAAGCTCCCCGGCGTGCCGCAGAAGGCGGACCTGACCGCGGCGGCCCCCCCGAGGAAGAAGACCGCGAAGACCTCCAAGACACCCGACTCGGCGACCGACGAGGCATCGGACAAGGCGCCCGACGACGTGCCGTCCGTGCAGGCCACCGTGAAGACCACCGGGAGGGGCGCCGCGAAGAAGACCGCCACCAAGGCTGCAGCCAAGAAGAAGGACGTCCCGAGCGAACCACAGGAGCTCGTGGATGCCACGGAGCTGTTGGTCCGCGCCGTGCGGGTCGGGCTGCAGAAGAGTGACGACGAGTGGATCCACGCCGCCGGCGTGAAGAGCCAGATGCAGCGGATGAGCCCGGCCTTCAAGGAGAAGTCGCTCGGCTTCACCTCGTTCAAGGCGTTCGTCGAGTCGCGGGCGGGCGTCGAGTCGAAGGTCAACAACAACGGGCAGCTGCTCGTCCGTCTTCCCTAGGCCGCACCTCCGGGCACCTCACTCCCCGGTGTGGCACACCGCCTCGATGTTGTTGCCCTCCGTGTCGCGGACGAAGGCGCCGTAGTAGGCGGGGTGGTACTCCGGCCAGAGGCGGGGCTCGTGGAGCGACTCGGCGCCCGCAGCCACCGCCTCCGCGTGCCAGGCGCGCACCGTCGCGGCGTCGGGAGCACCGAAGGCGACGTGCACCTCCCGATTGGGGCCGACACCCTCGAAGGTGCCGATCCAGAAGGCGGGCTCGTCGGTGCCGTAGCCGATGGCCACGCCGACGTCCATGACACGACGGTGCCCCAGCACCCCCAGGACCCGGTCGTAGAACGCGGCTGCCCGCGGGAGGTCGGTGCAGTTGATGCCCAGGTGATCGATCATGCGCTGATCGTGGCACCGCCCACCGACAGCGGCCAGCCCTACGGACTACCGTGCGCACATGAGTGAACCGATCGACGCCCTCCTCGAGCGTGCCCGCGCCTGGTCCGCCGAGGACCCCGACGCACAGACCCGGGCCGAGCTGGAGGCGCTGGTCGCCACCGCCGAGGCGGGCGGCGAGACCGACCTCGCGGACCGCTTCGCCGGCACCCTCGAGTTCGGCACGGCTGGTCTGCGTGGCGCGCTGGGCGCGGGACCCAACCGGATGAACCGCGTCGTGGTCACCCGGGCCGCGGCCGGCCTGGCGGCGTACCTCAAGGACACCGGCCACGCGGGCGGCAGCGTCGTGATCGGCTTCGACGCGCGACACAACTCCGACGCCTTCGCGCGTGACACCGCCGAGATCATGACCGGCGCCGGCCTCAAGGCCCTCGTGATGCCGCGCCCGCTTCCGACGCCACTGCTCGCCTTCGCCATCCGCGAGCTCGGCTGCGCCGCCGGCATCATGGTCACCGCCAGCCACAACCCGCCGCAGGACAACGGCTACAAGGTCTACCTCGGTGACGGCAGCCAGATCGTGCCGCCGGCCGACGGGGAGATCGCCGCCCGCATCGCCGAGGTCGCCGCCCTGGCGGACCTGCCCCGCGGCACCGCCGGCAAGGTGGTCAGCGAGGAGATCATCGATCGCTACCTCGACACCGTCGCCGGCCTGGCCGGTGACGGCCCCCGCGACCTCTCGATCGTCTACACGCCGCTGCACGGCGTCGGTGGCACGACCGTGGCGCAGGTCCTGGAGACCGCGGGCTTCGACGCGCCGCACGTCGTGGAGCAGCAGGAGCACCCCGACCCGGACTTCCCCACCGTCGCCTTCCCCAACCCCGAGGAGCCGGGGGCGATGGACCTCGCCATGGCGCTCGCCGAGCGTCAGCGCGCCGACATCCTCGTCGCCAACGACCCCGACGCCGACCGGTGCGCAGTCGCCGTCCCGAGCCCGCAGGGGTGGCGGATGCTGCGCGGTGACGAGGTCGGCGCCCTGCTCGCCCATCACCTGATCCGGCGCGGGGCCACCGGCACCTACGCCAACTCGATCGTCTCCTCCAGCCTGCTGGGCAAGATGGCGAAGGCCGCCGGCCAGCCCCACGAGGAGACGCTCACCGGATTCAAGTGGATCGGCCGTGTCGAGGACCTGGCGTTCGGCTACGAGGAGGCGCTGGGCTACTGCTGCGACCCCGAGCACGTCCGGGACAAGGACGGCGTCTCCGCGCTGCTGCTGGTCTGTGAGCTTGCGGCGGAGGCCAAGGCCGAGGGCCGTGGCCTGACCGACATCCTCGACGACATCGCGCACGTCCACGGCCTGCACGCGACCGACCAGCTCTCGGTGCGCTTCGACGACCTCGACGAGATCCCGGCCACCATGGAGCACCTGCGCAGCACACCCCCCACCACGCTGGGCGGCCTCGCGGTCGAACGTGTCGACGACCTCTCGCTCGGCTCGCCGGAGCTCCCGCCCACCGACGGCCTGCGCTACCTGCTGGCCGAGGGTGCCCGCGTCATCGTGCGACCGAGCGGCACCGAGCCCAAGGTGAAGTGCTACCTCGAGGTCGTCATCCCGGTCGGCGACGAGGACGTGGACGGTGCCCGCATCTCGGCCGCCGGCCGGCTCGACGCGATCAAGGGCGACCTGCGGGGTGCCGTCTTCGGTGGCTGAGGTGGCAGCGCGTCGAGTCCTGACCCTGCACTCCTGGGCGGTGGGCCTGTGTCTCGCCGCGGTCACGACCGGCGTGCACCCGGCCGCCGCCGCACCCGCGCCGTACGACGTCGACGGCCAGCGCACCTGGCGGGTCGGGCCGACCCGGTCCCTCACGACCCCGAGCGCGGCCGCCGCCGTCGCCCGGGACGGCGACACCGTGCTCATCGACCCCGGCACCTACCGCGGGGACGTCGCGACCTGGACCCAGGACGACCTGACCCTGCGCGGCGCCGGAGGACGGGCCCACCTGCGCGCCGACGGACGGAGCGCCCAGGGCAAGGCGATCTGGGTGATCGCCGGCGACCGGACCCGCGTCGACCGCATCGAGTTCAGCGGCGCGACCGTGCCGGACCAGAACGGCGCGGGAATCCGCCAGGAGGGCACCGACCTCACGGTCACCCGGAGCTGGTTCCACCACAACCAGAACGGCATCCTCACCGGCGCCGACCCCGACAGCGACATCGTCATCCGGCGCTCGCGGTTCTTCCGCAGCGGCGCCGGCGACGGCTACACCCACAACCTCTACGTCGGGGCAGTGCGCTCGCTCACGGTCACCGGCAGCTGGCTGTGGGGAGCCGACGTCGGCCACGAGCTCAAGTCACGTGCCGCGAGGAACACGATCGTCGCCAACCGGATCAGCGACGGCGACGCGACCGCGAGCTATTCGATCGACCTGCCCAACGGGGGTCGCTCGCTGGTGGCGGGCAACGTCATCATCCAGGGTCCACGCTCGGAGAACCCCGCGCTGGTGTCCTACGGCGCCGAGGGCCTGACGAACCCGTCCCGCACGCTCTGGGTCGTCAACAACACCTTCGTCAACCGGCGGACGTCCGGCACCTTCGTCGCCCTCGCCGAAGGCAGTCGCGCCCACCTGCGCAACAACCTGCTCGTCGGACCCGGCGAGCTGACCCGTCGTGCGCCCGCCGACTCCCGGGCCAACCGCCGCGTGGGGCCGGGTGGTTTCGTCGCCCCCGCCGACGAGGACTTCCGGCTCCGCCCGTCCTCCCCTGCAGTCGACCGCGGGGCGCGCGTGCCCCGCGCCTGGCGGGCACGGTGGGAGTACGTCGCTCCCGCGCGCCTGGTCCGTCGTCCGTCAGCAGGCCGCCTGGACCTCGGGGCGTACGAGCTCCGCTGACGACCCCAACCGACTACTCTGGTGGCATGGTCCGGACCCTCGCCGCGGTGACCGCACGTGGGCGACTCGCGCTCGTCGTCGCCCTCGTCGGTGTTGCGTCTGTCGTGACAGCAGCATCGGTCGCGCCGACCATGACCGCCCAGACCATCGTGGTGCTCACCGCCCTCTCCGCGGCCACGGCCCTGGCAGGCGTCCACTGCCTCCTGACCGTTCCCGACGCCGGCCTGCACTCGCTGCGGCCGCCGCGGCGTGCGACCGACGTCCCGCTGGTGCTGGCCGGCCGGATCACCGACGCCGTCCACCCGGTCCGCCCGCGCGCTCCTGGACTCGTCTGACCCTCGCCCCAGGCGAGGCACGTCAGAGCCTGTCCCACCTCTTCCAGGAGCCACCCATGTCCCTGCTCGAACCCTTCTCGCACGCCCTGGCCGCCGTCCTGGCGGCCACCCACCACGCCCTCTCCACCCTCGGCGCACCGCCGGACTCCGCGCTGGTCTGGTTGCTCTGCGTCGCGGCCGTCGTGATGCTCGTCCGCACGGCCTTGCTCCCGCTCGTCGTCCACGGCGTACGCCAGGCCCACGCCGCTGCGCGCGCCCGGCCCCACCTCCAGCGCATCGCCGAGCGCTACCGCGGCCGGACCGACCCCCACAGCCTGCGGCGCCTGATGGACGAACGCCGCGTCGTGTCCGCGGAGCACGGCGTGAGCCGCGTCGGCTGCCTGCCGGTGCTGGCCCAGATGCCGGTCTGGCTGGCGCTCTACCACCTGTTGGGCGACGTCGCCTCGGGCACCGCGGTGGGCGCGATGGGGCCGGGACTCGTCTCGTCGCTCGGCGCGGCCTCCCTGCTCGGCGTCTCCCTCGCCGGGCGTGGCTACCTCGGCTCCGGGCCCATCCACCTCGGCGTGGTCGCCGGCCTCGCCGTCACCGCAGCGGCCCTCTCCTACCTCACCCAGAAGTTCTTCGTGGCACCCAACGCGGTGCTCGACGGCCTGCCCGAGGCCGTCGCCACCGCACACCGGGCGATGCCGGCCCTGTCGGCCATGGGTCTCGTCGTGGCCGCCGGCGTCGTGCCGGTCACGCTGCTGGCCTACTGGATCCTCAACTCCGCCTGGACGCTCGGGCAGTCCGCGGTCATCATGCGCTGGTTCCCCACCCCCGGGACGGAGGCCGCGCGACGCGCCGCCCTCAGGGGATGACCACGAGGTTGCCGACCTTGCGCCCGGAGTCGACGATGCGGTGCGCCTCCACGACGTCGCTGAGCGGGAGGGTGTGGTCGACGACCGCTCGCAGCTCGCCCGCGGCGACCTGGTCGAGCAGCCACGCGAAGTTGGCCGGGTCCTCGGAGGAGACCCCGGCCCGGACGTTGCCGTGCGCCAGCACGGTCTCGGCCAGCCCGGCGACCGCCAGGATCAGGACACCGTCGGGCGCCAGCAGTCGTCGCCCCGAGCGCCGGTCCAGGTTGCCGACCGTGTCCATCACCACGTCGTACGTCTCGTGGAGGTCGACCACGCCGGTGCGGGCGTGGTCGACGACGACATCGGCCCCCAGCGAACGCACGAGATCGGCGTTGCGGGCGCTGCACACGCCCGTGACGTGGGCGCCGGCCAGGTGCGCGATCTGGACGGCTGCGGTCCCGACGGCGCCGGAGGCCCCGTTGACCAGCACCCGCCGGCCCGGGCCGACCACGTCGTGCAGGAAGTGCCGCGCCGTGCTGCCGCCGAACAGGATCGCGGCGGCCTGCTGGTGGTCCACACCGGCCGGCTTGGCGCAGAGCCGGTCAGCGCGGACGGCCGCGAGCTCGGCGTGTGCGCCCATGCGTGCTCCCGTCATCCCGCAGACCTCGTCGCCGACCGACACGCCGCTCACTCCGGGGCCGACGGCCTCCACGACCCCGGAGTAGACGACTCCGAGCACGGCCCTGCGCGGGCCACGGATGCCGAGGGCCAACCGTCCCGGCACCCCGAAGCCGCGGGGGAAGCGGCAGCCCCGGATCCTCGCGTCGCCCGAGTTGAGCGTCGTGGCGTGCACGCGCACCAGGACCTGCCCCTTGCCGGCCACTGGATCCGGGCGCTCGACCACCGACACCACCTCGGGCGGGCCGTACCTCTCCACCACTGCTGCTCTCACGATCCGCCAGCTCCTGCCTTACGCATGTAAGTCTGTCCCGATCAGAGTAGCCTTACAGGTGTAAGCCAGACAACCCCAGGAGCCGACCGTGTCCAGACCACCCCTCTCGACGCCGCGCGTCGTCGACGCCGCGAGCCGGGTCGCCGACGAGGCCGGGCTCGCCGGTGTCAGCATGCGCAGCGTCGGCCGCGAGCTCGGCGTCGAGGCGATGTCGCTCTACCACCACGTCGCCAACAAGGACGCCCTGCTCGACGGGCTGGCCGACTGGGTCTTCGCCCGCATCGCGACACCGTCGACCGACGGGCCGTGGCGGAGCGAGATGCACACGCGGGCCCACTCGGCGCGCGAGGTGCTCTCCGCGCACCCCTGGGGGCTGGGCCTCATCGAGTCGCGTCGTTCCCCCGGGCCGGCGACGCTGCGCCACCACGACGCGGTGCTCGGGTGCCTGCGCTCGGCCGGCTTCACCGTGCCGCTGGCCGCCCACGCCTTCTCGGTGCTCGACGCCTACGTCTTCGGCTTCGTGCTCACCGAGGTGAACCTCCCCTTCGAGCCCGGCGAGGCCACCGACGAGTTCGTCGAGGGCCTCGGCATCGTCGCGGTCGAGCACCCCCACCTCGCCGAGATGGTCGCCGAGCAGATCACCGGTCGGTCCTACAGCTACGCCGCCGAGTTCGGCTACGGACTCGAGCTCATCCTCGACGGCGTCGAGTCGCGCTTCCTCACACGAGGAGCGTGACGAGCAGCGCGACCGCGGCCACCGCGATCAGCGCGATCGGCAGCCACGCCGGCTCCCGGCGTACGGCGTCGGGCACCGCGAGCTGCTCGGGAGAGCCCGGCCGGATGCCGGCCGTGGTGCGTGCGTCGTTGACGAGCAGGTGGAGGCGCTCCTCGACGAAGTCGACGTACTTCACCGACGTCGCCGCCTTGCCGTCGAGGACCGCCGTGGAGCGTCGACCGGAGCTCATGGTCTTGCGCAGGCTGCGGCCGACGGCGGTGGAGACCCAGCGGCGGTCGGCCGCGCGCACCGCCAGCACCTGGCGGACGGCCAGCTCCTCGACCGCGACCAGCCGGATCTGGATCGTCTCGAGCATGTTGCGCATGACGAGGCGGTCGTCGCGCACCCAGAGGGCCGGACGCAGCATCGCGGCCCAGGCGAGCACGCCGACCAGCGCCGCGGAGGAGACCAGCCAGAGCGGGAAGCCGTTGTCGAGGTAGACCACGCCGGTGAGGGCCACGGCAGCGGCCAGGACCACCGTCATCCAGCCGGTCACCCGGCCAGTGGTGGCGTGGAACCGTTCCACCTCGTCGTCGCTGCTCAGCGTCATCACCTCGTCGAAATTCATCCACCACGATTGCTCGGCACATCCTCGCCAACCCTATGCTGGGTCGGTGACACCCACTGCAAGCTCAACGGCGAGCTCAGGGGTCTTCGACGACATCGTGCGTTCGGACTCCTCCCTCCGCCGATTCCTCCACGGCCTTCCGGGCGTCGACCAGGTCGGCGCGGAGGCTCGCGCGGCCGGTCTCGGCACCCGGTCGATCAAGACGACCGCGAAGGCGTATGCGATCGACCTGGCGATCCGGATGGTCGACCTGACCACCCTCGAGGGCCAGGACACCCCGGGCAAGGTCCGTGCGCTGGCCTCGAAGGCGATGCGCCCGGACCCTGCGGATCCGACGTGCCCGTCGGCTGCGGCGGTGTGCGTCTATCCCGACATGGTCCCGACGGCGAAGGCGACGCTGGGCTCGAGCGGCGTCAACATCGCTGCGGTGGCGACGGCGTTCCCCAGCGGCCGTGCGTCGATGGACATCAAGCTGGCCGACACCCGCGACGCGGTGCGGGCCGGGGCCGATGAGATCGACATGGTGATCGACCGGGGCGCGTTCCTGGCCGGTCACTACCTCCAGGTCTTCGAGGAGATCGTCGCGGTCCGTGAGGCGTGCGCGCGTCCGGACGGCACCGAGGCGCACCTGAAGGTGATCTTCGAGACCGGTGAGCTGCAGACCTACGACAACGTCCGCCGGGTCAGCTGGTTGGCGATGATGGCCGGTGGTCACTTCATCAAGACCTCGACCGGCAAGGTGCAGCCCGCGGCGACGTTGCCGGTGACGCTGGTGATGCTCGAGGCGGTGCGCGACTTCCGTGAGCAGACCGGTCAGATGGTGGGCGTGAAGCCTGCCGGTGGCATCAAGACCACCAAGGACGCCATCAAGTACCTCGTGATGGTCAACGAGATCGCCGGCCCCGACTGGCTCGATCCCGACTGGTTCCGCTTCGGCGCCTCCACCTTGCTCAACGACCTGTTGATGCAGCGCACCAAGATGACGACCGGTCGCTACTCCGGTCCCGACTACTTCACGCTGGACTGAGGCACATGACCACGTTCGAGTACGCCCCCGCACCCGAGTCGCGCGCGATCGTCGACATCAAGCCGTCCTACGGCCTGTTCATCAACGGTGAGTTCGTCGACGGCACCGGCACGTCCTTCAAGACCATCAACCCGGCCACCGAGGAGGTCCTCGCCGAGGTCGCCGAGGCCAGTGACGCCGACGTCGACGAGGCCGTGAAGGCCGC
Source organism: uncultured Actinomycetota bacterium (assembly GCA_963721925.1). GTDB lineage: Bacteria > Actinomycetota > Actinomycetes > Propionibacteriales > Nocardioidaceae > Nocardioides. The sequence continues at coordinate 46,114 of CAVRLH010000009.1, forward strand.
CCGGCGCGCCTACACCCGCGTGTGGTCGAAGATGTCGGGTGCCGAGCGCGCCAAGTACCTCTACCGCATCGCGCGGATCATCCAGGAGCGCGGGCGCGAGCTCGCGGTGTTGGAGTCGATCGACAACGGCAAGCCGATCAAGGAGTCGCGCGACGTCGACATCCCGGTCGTGGCCGCGCACTTCTTCTACTACGCCGGCTGGGCCGACAAGCTCGAGCACTCCGGCTACGGCTCGACGCCGCTGGGTGTGGCCGGTCAGATCATCCCGTGGAACTTCCCCCTCCTGATGCTGGCGTGGAAGATCGCCCCCGCCCTGGCGTGCGGCAACACGGTGGTCCTCAAGCCGGCCGAGACGACGCCGCTGACCGCGTTGTTGTTCGCCGAGATCTGCCAGCAGGCCGACCTCCCGCCCGGTGTCGTCAACATCGTCACCGGCGCCGGTGAGACCGGTCGCGCGATCGTGTCGCACCCCGACGTCGACAAGGTCGCCTTCACCGGCTCCACCGACGTCGGCAAGGCGATCGCGCGGGCCGTGGCCGGCACCGACAAGAAGGTCACCCTCGAGCTCGGCGGCAAGGCCGCCAACATCGTCTTCGACGACGCACCGCTCGACCAGGCGATCGAGGGCATCGTCAACGGCATCTTCTTCAACCAGGGCCACGTGTGCTGCGCCGGCTCGCGCCTGCTCGTGCAGGAGTCGGTCGCCGACGAGGTCATGGAGCGTCTCAAGCGCCGGATGGGGACGCTTCGGGTGGGCGATCCCCTCGACAAGAACACCGACGTCGGCGCCATCAACTCTGCCGAGCAGCTCGCGAAGATCCGCGAGCTCTCCGACATCGGTGAGGCCGAGGGCGCCGAGCGCTGGTCCGCCCCGTGCGACCTGCCCGCCAACGGCTACTGGTTCGCCCCGACCGTCTTCACCGGCGTCTCCCAGGCCCACCGGATCGCCCGCGAGGAGATCTTCGGCCCCGTCCTGTCGGTGCTGACCTTCCGCACCCCCTCGGAGGCGATCGAGAAGGCCAACAACACCCCCTTCGGCCTCTCCGCCGGCGTGTGGACCGACAAGGGCTCGCGGATCCTGTCCGTGGCCAACCGCCTGCGCGCGGGCGTGGTGTGGGCCAACACGTTCAACAAGTTCGACCCGACCTCGCCGTTCGGCGGCTACAAGGAGTCCGGATACGGCCGCGAGGGCGGCCGCCACGGGCTCGAGGGCTACCTCAAGACCCCCGAGACTGGAGCTGGCAACTGATGTCCCGCATCGACGTGCGCAAGACCTACAAGCTCTACATCGGCGGACAGTTCCCCCGCTCGGAGTCGGGCCGCTCCTACATCGTCAACGACGCCAAGGGCCGCCTGCTCGCCAACGCCGCCCAGGCCTCGCGCAAGGACGCCCGCGACGCCGTCGTGGCCGCCCGTGCCGCCTTCGGTGGCTGGTCGGCCAAGACCGCCTACAACCGCGCGCAGGTCGTCTACCGCATCGCCGAGGTCCTCGAGGGCCGCCGCGAGCAGTTCGAGGCGGAGCTGCGCGCCTCCGAGGGCGTGTCCGCGGCCAAGGCCCGCACCTTCGTCGACGCCGCAGTCGACCGCCTCGTGTGGTACGCCGGCTGGGCCGACAAGATCACCCAGGTCGTCGGCAACGCCAACCCGGTCGCCGGCCCCTACTTCAACCTCTCCACCCCCGAGCCCAGCGGCGTCATCGCCGTCGTCGCCCCCCGAGGCGCACTCCTGGGCCTCGTCAGCGTCGTCGCCCCGCTGATCGTCACCGGCAACACCGTGGTGGTCATCGCCAGCGAGGAGAACCCGCTGACCGCGATCACCCTCGGCGAGGTCATGGCCACCTCCGACCTGCCCGGCGGTGTCGTCAACGTGCTCACCGGATCGGTCGCCGAGATCGCCCCCTGGCTGGCCTCGCACATGGACGTCAACGGCATCGACCTCACCGGCGTCACCGACACCGACCTCGCCACCGACCTCGAGGTCGCCGCGGCCGACAACCTCAAGCGCGTACGCCGCCCCGCACCCGACACCGACTGGCTCACCGAGCCCGCCCTGGACCGGATGACCCGCTTCATGGAGACCAAGACCGTGTGGCACCCGATCGGGGTCTGAGCCCACCAGCAGCAACGATCGTGGAGCTTTGGTGCCGATAGTCGGCACCAGAGCTCCACGCTCTTGTTCCTGCTCCGTCCGACCGTCCGAGACCGAACGAGGGAATGGTTCGTCACCATGCAGAGTGCCCAGGTGGTCGTCCTGGCCGGACCCAGCGGAGCCGGCAAGTCCCGGCTCGCCGAACGGCTCGGTCTGCCGGTGCTCCGCCTCGACGACTTCTACAAGGACGGCGACGATCCGACGCTGCCCCTGATCACCCACGGCGCCAACGCCGGGCTGGTCGACTGGGACGACCCCGCATCCTGGCACCGCGAGGACGCCCTCACGGCCCTGCGGGAGCTGTGCACCACCGGTCGCAGCGAGGTGCCCGTCTACGAGATCGCCCAGAACGGTCGCAGCGGCTCGCGCGAGGTCGAGCTCGGTGCAAGCACGCGGTTCATCGCCGAGGGGATCTTCGCCCCGGAGGTCGTGGCCACCTGCCGCGACGAGGGCCTGCTGGCGGCGGCGTACTGCATCACCCAGCACCCCCTCGTCACGTTCTGGCGCCGGCTCACCCGCGACCTGCGCGAGCACCGCAAGCCGCCGCTGATGCTGGTCCGTCGAGGCTTCGCCCTGATGCGCGACCAGCAACGCGTCGTCGCCCACGCGGTCCGCCAGGGGTGTCGCAGGGCGACCGGCGACCAGGCCTTCGCCGAGCTCAGCGCGCCGTGATCCTCCGGCAGCCCGACCGCCGGTCCTGCGGCGCCGCCTCCCTGGTGATGGCGCGCCGGCTGGTCAGCGGACGCTACGCCGGCCTGGTCGCCGATCAGTCGACCTTCGCCCACGAGGTGACCACCCTCCACCGGCGGCTGACGTCGTTGTCGGACGCCGCCGGAGGGTGGCAGGTGCCGTGGCTGCGGGCGGTCGGCACCGCACCGTGGGCGGTCGCCCGGGACCTGCGGCTGGTCACCGGCGTCCGCTACACCGTGCGGCTCGGCAGCACGTGGACGCGGATCCAGCACGCCACGCAGGCGCGGCCGGTGGCGGTCTACGTCGGCGATCGCCTGCTCCCGCGCCACGTCGTGCTCGTCACCGGCATCGAGGGCGGTCTCGCCCGGACGTACGAGCCCGCGTCCGGCCTCGTGCTCGACGTCCCCCGCGAGCGCTGGGCGCCGGGCCCCCTGCGCCTGGCCGGCTGGGACCGGCCGTGGTTCGTCGTGGCGCCGGCGCTCAGCCGATGAGCTCGGCGTAGCCCGGCTTCACGACGGTGTCGATGATCTCCAGGCGCTCGTCGAAGGGCAGGAAGGCCGACTTCATCGCGTTGATGGTGAACCAGCGCAGGTCCTCCAGCGTGTAGCCGAACGCCTCCACCAGGCTGAACATCTCCTCGGTCATCGAGGTCTGGCTCATCAGCCGGTTGTCGGTGTTGACCGTCACCCTGAAGCGCAGCTTCGTCAGCAGCCCGATCGGGTGCTCGGCGATCGACTCGGCGGCACCGGTCTGGATGTTGGAGGCCGGGCACATCTCCAGGGGGATGCGCTGGTCGCGGACATAGGCGGCCAGGCGGCCCAGCACGACCGAGCCGTCCTCGTCGACCGTGATGTCGTCGGCGATCCGCACCCCGTGGCCGAGCCGGTCGGCGCCACACCACTGGATCGCCTCCCAGATCGACGGCAGCCCGAACGCCTCCCCGGCGTGGATGGTGAAGTGGGCGTTCTCGCGCTGCAGGTACTCGAAGGCGTCCAGGTGGCGGGTGGGGGGAAAGCCGGCCTCCGCACCGGCGATGTCGAAGCCGGCCACGCCGCGGTCGCGCCACGCGATGGCGAGCTCGGCGATCTCCATCGACCGGGCCTGGTGACGCATCGCGGTCAGCAGCTGGCGTACGACGATCCTGCCGCCGGCCGCGGCCACGCCCTGGTCGAAGCCCTCCTGCACGGCACCGACGACCTCGTCGAGGGTGAGGCCCATGCCGACGTGCTGCTCGGGGGCGTAGCGGACCTCGGCGTAGACGACGCCGTCGGCGGCGAGGTCCTCCACGCACTCGCGGGCGACCCGCGTGATCGCCGGACCGGACTGCATGACCGCCACGGTGTGGTCGAAGGTCTCCAGGTAGCGCACCAGCGAGCCGGAGTCGGCGGACTCGACGAACCAGCGACCGAGCGACTCGGCGTCGGAGGCCGGGAGCTCGTGGCCGACCTCGGCGGCCAGGTCGATGATCGTCTGCGGGCGCAGGCCGCCGTCGAGGTGGTCGTGGAGGAGCACCTTGGGCGCGGCGTGCACCTGGTCGCGGGTCGGGCTGGGAACGGTGGTCGGGCTCGGGGTGGTCACAGACCCCATCCAACCAGTCCTAGGGTTGGCCCCATGCGCACCTTCACCAGCCTCGATGACGTCGCCGCCGCTGCCGGGTCCGAGATCGGCACCAGCGAGTGGCTCGAGATCGACCAGGACCGCATCAGCGCCTTCGCCGACGCCACGCTGGACCACCAGTGGATCCACGTCGACGTCGACGCCGCGGCAGCCGGCCCCTTCGGCACGACCGTCGCGCACGGCTTCCTCACCCTGAGCCTGCTCCCGCGCTTCGCCTCGCAGGTCTTCACGCTGGAGACGCCCGGCGCCCGCCTCAACTACGGGCTGGACAAGGTGCGCTTCCCCCACCCCGTGCCGGTGGGCTCCCGCCTGCGCTCACACGTGCGGTTCGGCGAGGTGAAGGACCTCCCCGCGGGCAAGCAGCTGATCGTCGAGCACACCGTCGAGATCGAGGGTCAGGCCAAGCCGGCCTGCGTGGCCGCCCACGTGGTGCTGCTCCTCGCCGGCTGAGGAGCCCACGCAGCGATCGTCACGAGATCCGGTCGAGCACGATCCGGCCGGCCTCGAACGACGCGCCGTCGCCGATGTCGTAGCCACCCTCCAGCGAGGCCAGGGCGCGGTCGAAGCGCTCCGGCTCGTCGGTGAGGAGCGTGAACAGCGGCTGCCCCTCGGTGACCCGGTCGCCCGGGCGGGCGTGCCAGACCACGCCGGCACCGGCCTGCACCGGGTCCTCCTTGCGCGCCCGGCCGGCGCCGAGGCGCCAGGCCGCCAGGCCGACCGCCATCGCATCGAGCCGGGTCAGGGTGCCGCTGGCGGGCGCGTCGACGACGTGCGACTCGCGCGCCACGGGCAGGTCGGCGTCGGGGTCTCCGTCCTGGGCCCGGATCATCGCCTTCCAGGCGTCCATGGCCGAGCCGTCGGCGAGCTTGTCGGCCGGGTCGACGTCGGTGACGCCCGCGCCGGCGAGCATCTCGCGCGCCAGGGCCAGGGTGAGCTCGACGACGTCGGCGGGACCGCCACCGGCGAGCACCTCCACCGACTCCGCCACCTCGATGGCGTTGCCGGCCGTCAGCCCGAGCGGGGTCGCCATGTCGGTGAGCAGGGCGACCGTGTGGACGCCTGCGTCGTTCCCGAGCGCGACCATGGTCTCGGCGAGCTCGCGGGCGCTGTCGATGTCCTTCATGAAGGCGCCGCTGCCGACCTTGACGTCGAGCACCAGCGCACCGGTGCCCTCGGCGATCTTCTTGCTCATGATCGAGCTGGCGATCAGCGGGATCGCCTCGACGGTGCCGGTGACGTCGCGCAGCGAGTAGAGCTTCTTGTCCGCCGGGGCGAGCCCGTCACCTGCCGCGCAGATGACCGCGCCGACGTCCTCGAGGATCGTGAACATCTCCTCGTTGGTCAGCGCCGCGCGCCAGCCGGGGATCGACTCGAGCTTGTCGAGGGTGCCGCCGGTGTGGCCCAGGCCGCGTCCGGAGAGCTGGGGTACGGCGACGCCGCACGCCGCGACCAGCGGGGCCAGCGGCAGCGTGATCTTGTCGCCCACGCCGCCCGTGGAGTGCTTGTCGGCGGTGGGCCGAGAGAGCGTGGAGAAGTCCATCCGCTCCCCCGACGCGATCATCGCAGCGGTCCAGCGGGCGATCTCGGCGCGGTTCATGCCGTTGAGCAGGATCGCCATCGCCAGGGCGGACATCTGCTCGTCGGCCACCACGCCCCGGGTGTAGGCGTCGATGACCCAGTCGATCTGGCTGTCGCTGAGCACCTGCTTCCCGCGCTTGGCGATGATGACCTCAACTGCGTCGTGCGCCGCCATCAGCGGGCTCCTTCCACGGGGGCCACGGTGGCCAGGTCGTCGGGCCCGAAGGCGTCGGGCAGCACCTCGGACATGGTCTTGATCCCCGAGACCGTCCAGAGCTCGAGCGAGCTGCCGCCGTGCTCGAAGAGCAGCTGTCGGCACCGGCCGCACGGCATGATCACGTCGCCGTCGGCGTTGACGCACACGAAGTGGGTCAGTCGACCCCCTCCGGAGGCGTGCAGCTGGCTGACCAGACCACACTCGGCGCACAGCACGACGCCGTAGGCCGCGTTCTCGACGTTGCAGCCGACCACGAGCCGGCCGTCGTCGGCCAGCGCGGCGGCACCGACGGGATATCTCGAGTAGGGCGCGTAGGCGCGACCCATGACCTCGACCGCGGCTGCTTTCAAATCGTCCCAGTTGCTCTGCTTCACCGGGACACTATGGCGCATCCGGTCCAGTCAACCGGAAGTCCTATGTATCAACCTGATGACGGAAGTGCTGATGTGGGTGACGCAGCGCGCTTCTCGGGGCATCATGCACACCGAACACTGACCCCACCCCGGGGTTCATGAACTTGGAGGCATTGTGACGAAGACGAGGAAGCTCGTGACCAGCGGCCTGGTGACGCTCCTGGCGAGCGCGACCCTGGCTGCCTGCGGCGACGCGCCGGAAGAAGAGACCACGACCGGCAGCGAGAGCGGCACCAGCGAGCCCGCCGTCAGCGACTTCCTGCCGTGCATCGTCTCCGACGCCGGCGGGTTCGACGACAAGTCGTTCAACCAGCTGGGCTTCGAGGGTGCCAAGCAGGCGGCCGACGAGCTCGGTGTCGAGCTGAAGGCGGTCGAGTCCAACAGCGAGAACGACTTCGGCCCCAACCTGGAGAGCCTGATCGGCGAGGGCTGCGACGTCATCGTCACGGTCGGCTTCGCCCTGGCCTCGGCCACCAAGGAGTCGGCCGCGGCCAACCCCGACGTCGAGTACGTCCTCATCGACGACTCGGCCGACGGCGGCGACGACGGCACGGACTTCGACGGCAAGGCTGACGTCGAGAACATCAAGCCGCTTCTCTACAACACCGCCCAGGCCGCGTTCCTGGCCGGCTACGCAGCTGCCGACTACACCGAGACCGGCAAGGTCGGCACCTACGGCGGCATGCCCTTCCCGACCGTCACCATCTTCATGGACGGCTTCAAGCAGGGCGCCGAGTACTACGGCAAGGAGAAGGGCAAGGACATCAAGGTCGTCGGCTGGGACGGCAAGAACGGTTCCTTCACCGGTGGCTTCGAGGCCAACGAGGCCGCGACCAGCACCGCCAAGCAGATCCTCGACCAGGACGTCGACGTGATCCTGCCGGTCGGTGGCCCGATCTACCAGGGCGCCATCACTGCGATCGAGGACTCCGGCAAGGACATCGCCATGCTGGGCGTCGACGCCGACCTCTACGAGACCGACCCGTCCACGCAGGAGTACGTCATGACCTCGATCCTCAAGGGCATGAAGGTCTCGACCTACGAGGCCGTCATGGCCGCGGGCATGGACGAGTTCGACTTCTCGCCCTACGTCGGCACGCTCGAGAACGACGGAGTCGGCATCGCGCCGTTCCACAACTTCGAGGACAAGGTCAACCCCGAGCTGGCTGCAGAGCTGGACGAGGTGAAGGCCGGCATCATCGACGGCTCCATCAAGGTGACGTCCTACCTGGGCTGATCACCACCGCTTCACAGGGGAGGCCGACGTCTGACGTCGGCCTCCCCGGCATTTCTGCTCGATCCCTGCCGACCGCCCGACCCCCCACTCCCCCTAGGATGCGATCCCATGAGACTCGTCCTGCGCGGCATCACCAAGCGCTTCGGCAGCATGGTGGCCAACGACCGGATCTCGCTGACGGTCGAGCCCGGCGAGATCCACTGCCTGCTCGGCGAGAACGGTGCCGGCAAGTCGACCCTGATGAACGTCCTCTACGGGCTCTACCGCGCCGACGAGGGCGAGATCGAGCTGGACGGCGTGGTGCAGAAGTTCACCGGACCCGGGGACGCGATGGCCGCCGGCATCGGGATGGTGCACCAGCACTTCATGCTCATCCCCGTCTTCACCGTCGCCGAGAACGTGATGCTCGGCAACGAGACCACCGGCTTCGCCGGCACGCTCGACCTCGCCGCCTCGCGGGAGCGGGTCACGGAGATCTCCGAGCGCTTCGGCTTCCACGTGAACCCCGACGCCCTGGTCGAGGACCTCCCGGTGGGCGTCCAGCAACGCGTGGAGATCATCAAGGCCCTGTCCCGCGACGCCGAGCTCCTCGTCTTCGACGAGCCGACCGCGGTCCTGACCCCGCAGGAGACCGACGAGCTGATGGACATCATGCGTCAGCTGCGTGAGTCCGGTAAGGCCATCGTCTTCATCACCCACAAGCTGCGCGAGGTCCGCGAGGTCGCCGACCGGATCACCGTCATCAGGCTCGGCAAGGTCGTCGGCGAGGCCGACCCCAAGGCCACCAACGCCGAGCTCGCCTCCATGATGGTGGGCCGACCGGTCGAGCTGACGGTCCAGAAGGACGCACCGTCCCTCGGCGACGACGCCCTGGTGGTCAAGAACCTCCGCGTCACCGACCCCACCGGCCACGGCCACGTCGACGGCATCAGCTTCACCATCCGGGCCGGCGAGGTCCTCGCTGTGGCGGGCGTGCAGGGCAACGGGCAGACCGAGCTCACCGAGGCGCTCCTGGGCCTCCAGGACGACGTCAGCGGCTCGATCACCCTGGACGGCGTCGAGCTGGTCGGCAGGTCGACGCGCAAGATCCTCGACTCCGGTGTCGGCTTCATCCCCGAGGACCGTCAGGTCGACGGGCTCGTCCCCTCCTTCAGCATCGCCGAGAACCTCATGCTCAATCGCAGCTTCACGTCGCCGTTCGTCAAGAACGGCTCGCTGCGCATCGGCGCCCTGCGCGCCTTCGCGGAGAAGAAGCTCGAGCAGTACGACGTACGCGCCCGCGACATCGACACGCTGGCCGGCAACCTGTCCGGCGGCAACCAGCAGAAGGTCGTCGTGGCGCGTGAGCTCTCGCGCGACCTGCGGCTCCTCGTGGCCGCGCAGCCCACCCGTGGCGTCGACGTCGGCTCGATCGAGTTCATCCACAAGCAGATCGTGGCCACCCGCGACAGCGGCATCCCGGTCCTCGTCGTGAGCACCGAGCTCGACGAGGTGGTGGCCCTGGCCGACCGGATCATGGTGCTCTACCGAGGCAAGATCGTCGGGATCGTGCCTGCCGACACCCCCCGCCAGACCCTGGGTCTGATGATGACGGGCGAACGCCCCAAGGACCTGAAGGACGTGGACGCGTGAGCGACACAGACAAGCAGCCCACCCCACCGGCTGCCCCGGACGAGGCTGCGCAGGACGAGGCGGCCCCGGACACGTCGCGGTCCCTCCTGCGCGAGATCGCCTCCGGGGACGCCCTGGCAGGTGTCCTCGCCGTGCTGCTCGCGGTCTTCGTGGGCTCGGTGATGATCACCGCCACCGACACCGGGGTCCGTGAGAGCGCGAGCTACGTCTTCGCCCGCCCCGGCGACTTCCTCTCCGCGGTGTGGGAAGCCATCACCGGCGCCTACTCGGCGATGTTCCGCGGGGCGGTCTTCAACTACAACCTCACCGATCCCGCCCAGCAGTGGCGACCGCTGACCGAGACCCTCAAGTTCTCCGGCCCGCTCATCGCCGGCGGTCTGGGCGTCGGCCTGGCCTTCCGTGCGGCCATGTTCAACATCGGTGGCCGCGGCCAGATGCTGATGGCAGGCGGCGCGGCCGGCTGGATCGGCCTCAGGTTCGACCTCCCGCTGATCGTGCACCTGCCGCTGGCGATCCTCGTCGGCATGCTCGTCGGGGCCCTGTGGGGCGGCATCGCCGGGCTGCTCAAGGCACGCACCGGGGCGCACGAGGTGATCGTGACGATCATGCTCAACTACGTCGCCTACTACCTCCTCTTCTACGCCCTCTCCCGCCAGTTCCTGCTCCAGGCCGCCGGCTCGTCGAACCCCAAGTCCTTGCCCATGAAGGACTCCGCGATCCTGCCGAAGATCCTCGGCGACAGGTTCAACCTCCACCTCGGCTTCGTCCTCGCCCTGATCGCCGTGGCGGTCGTGTGGTGGCTGCTCAACCGCTCCACCCTGGGCTACCGGATCCGGGCGGTGGGTGAGAACCCGCACGCTGCGCGCGCCTCGGGCATCAACGTCGGTCGCACCTACACCGTCGTCATGATGATCGCGGGCTCGCTGCTCGGCCTCGCCGGCGTCAACCAGGTCCTCGGCACCGTGACCAGCGGCGTCTCGCTCGACCTCGATGCCTCCATCGGCTTCGACGCGATCACCGTCGCGCTCCTGGGCCGGTCACGACCGCTCGGCATCCTGGCCGCGGGCCTGCTCTTCGGCGCCTTCAAGGCGGGTGGTTTCACCATGCAGGCCTCGGAGAACATCTCGGTCGACCTGGTCCTGGTGGTCCAGTCGTTGATCGTCCTGTTCATCGCCGCACCTCCCCTGGTGCGCGCCATCTTCCGGCTCCCCGCCCAGGAGGCAAAGTGAGCACCGCCATCGAACAGCCTCCCGCCGACAAGGGGGGCCTGGCGCCCGATCCTGCCGTCACGCCCACCTCAGGGGCCCGCCCCAAGAAGATGCCGATCCTGCTGGGTGTGACCACCGCGGCGCTCGCCGTGATCCTGCTGGGCTCGGGTCACCCCGGGGACACCTCGTTCAGGTTCGCGAGGGCCACCGACTTCTTCCAGCTGCCGGACATCACCGTGCCCTCGATGGCCACCGGGTGGGTGATGGTCGTCATCTGCGCGCTGCTGAGCGCAGAGTCCGTCCGTCGGGTGGTGGGCGCCCGCCCCCAGCCGATGTGGCTGCCCATCGTGTTCGCCCTGGCCTGGATGACCGGTTTCCTGAGCTGGGCGGCCGCCGGCAGCCAGATCAAGATCGTCAGCCTGCTGGGCGGAGCGGTCGCGCTCGCGGTCCCGCTGGTCTTCGGCGCCCTGGGTGGCGTGCTGGGCGAGCGAGCCGGCGTCGTCAACATCGCCATCGAGGGACAGCTCCTCTTCGGCGCGTTCGCGGCAGCCATCACGGCCTCGCTGACCGGCTCCGCGTGGGCAGGGCTGCTCGCGGCCATGGCCGCCGGGGCGTTGATCGCCCTGGTGCTGGGGCTCTTCACGATCACCTACTTCGTCGACCAGGTCATCGTCGGCGTCGTGCTCAACGTCCTGGTCATCGGGCTGACGAACTTCTTGTTCCGCCAGGTGCTCACGCCCAACGCCGACGCCCTCAACTCCCCCGACCGGTTCGGGAGCCTGCCGCTGCCGATCCTGGGTGACATCCCGCTCATCGGGCCGATCTTCTTCCGCCAGACCCCGCTGGTCTACGTCCTCTACGCCGTCGTCGTGCTCGTCGCGTTCGCGCTCTACCGCACCCGCTGGGGCCTGCGGGTCCGCGCGGTCGGTGAGCACCCGATGGCTGCGGACACGGTCGGCATCAGGGTCAACCTCACCCGTTACCGCACCATCCTGCTGGCCGGCGCCATCGCCGGCATGGGCGGCGCCTACTTCAGCCTGGTCTCGGTCGCCGGCTTCAACCGCGAGATGACCGGCGGTGCGGGCTTCATCGCGCTCGCTGCCGTCATCTTCGGCAAGTGGGACCCGATCCGGGCCACCCTCGCAGCGCTGCTGTTCGGCTTCGCGTCGAACCTGCAGGGCGTCCTGTCCGCCATCGGGTCGTCGGTGCCCAGCCAGTTCATGCTGATGCTCCCCTACCTCGTCACCATCTTCGCCGTGGCTGGTCTGGTGGGTCGCTCGCGCCCGCCGGCTGCTGACGGCATCCCCTACCGGAAGCAGTGACCACCGGCAGCAGGATCAGGTGGGCGCCGCACCGAACTGCAGCCTGAGGGTGCTCTGGACCTCGATCTGGCGCACGAGGAAGGCGCGCTCGTCCAGCCGCTTGCGGCGCAGCCAGCTGGTGACCTCCTCGTTGCACTTGCTCGCATTGCACGAGCCGCACGCCGGGGCGATGTTGTCGAGCGTGTATCGCCCGCCGCGGGAGATGGCCAGCACGCAGTCTCGCTGCAGCGGTCGGTCGGTCGCCCCGCAGTAGGCGCAGCCGCCCCACGCCGCCTGGAGCGCCGACCACTCAGCAGTGCTGAGGTCGTGCTCCACGCTGTCCATCCGGCGTCTGCGCTTGCGCGACGCCCTCGCCCGCCGACTCCGGTTGACCGCCACGCGACCACCCTAGCGACGCGTGAGCCGGTCGCGCGTCAGCCGGCGAGCGACGCGACAGCAGCTTCGGCGAGCACCCGGGCGGCGATCGGCGTGGCCGCCTCGTCGATGCGCAGGTTGCCCTGGTGGAGGTCGTACGTCGGGCCGCCGGGGGTGCGGGTGCCCAGGCGAGCCATCGCCCCGGAGACCGTGTTGAGGTACCACCCGAAGTCCTCGCCGCCCAGGCTCTGCGTCGTCGTGACGTGCCCGTGCGGACCGAGCACCCGCTCGACCGCGTCGCCGAAGAGCGCCGTCGAGACCGGGTCGTTGACCACCGGCGGGACCCCGCGCTGATAGCTGACCTCGACGGTGACGCCGTACGGCGCGACGATGGCGCTCACCAGCTGCCGGATCAGCTGCTCCGCGTCGGCCCAGGCGACCGCGTCGAGCATCCGGACGGTGCCGGCGACGATGCCGGCGTGCGGGATGACGTTGGGGGCGGACCCGGCGCGGACCATGCCCCACACGACCGAGACGCCGGCGCGCGGGTCGAGGCGACGACTCAGGATCGCCGGGAGCTCGGTGATGATCTTGCCGATGGCGAAGGTCAGGTCCTCGGTGAGGTGCGGACGCGAGGTGTGTCCGCCCTTGCCGACCACGCGGACGGTCAGGGAGTCGGCGGCACCGGTGAGCGGTCCCTCCCTCAGGCCGATCCGGCCCACGTCGAGGCTGGGGTCGCAGTGCAGCCCGAAGACGTGGTCCACGTCGCGGAGAGCCCCGGCAGCGAGCAGGTGCAGGGCGCCGCCGGGCATGATCTCCTCGGCCGGCTGGAACAGCAGTCGCACCCGTCCGGGCAGCAGGCCGCGGGCGGAGACCTCGGCGAGCGCCAGGCCGGCGCCGACCAGGCCGGCGGTGTGCACGTCGTGGCCGCAGGCGTGGGCGACTCCGGGAACGGTGCTCCGCCACCCGTCGGTGATCAGGTCGTCGACGGGCAGCGCGTCGAGGTCGGCGCGCAGGGCCACCAGGCCGTCACCACTTCCGATGTCGGCGATCACACCGCCGCCGTCGACCCGGTTCACCGACCAGCCGGTGCCGTCGAGCGCGGAGACCACGCACTCCGACGTCCTCGCCTCGCCCCAGCTGAGCTCGGGGTGGGCGTGCAGGTCGCGTCGGAGCGCGATGAGGTCATCGGCGTACTTGTCGATGACCTCGGTGATGACGGACGTGGCGGGTAGATCAGGCATAACCGTTCCAGCCTAGTTGGTCGGTGTGTCCTGGCGGCTCAGATCTCGCGAGGTGATGCGTCGTACGCCGCCAGCAGCCGGTCGGCGGCCACGCTCGCGGGCACGTCCCCCGAGAGCACCCCGGCGCGGATCTCGGCGCGCACCGCAGCGACCGCGGGCGAGGACCGCAGCCGCTGGTCGAGCTCGTCGCGCACGAGTGCCCAGGTGAAGTCGAGCTGCTGCCGGGCGCGCTTGTCTGCCAGTCCGTCCGCACCGAGGTGCTCCCGGTGGGCCAGCACCCGCTCCCACACCTCGTCCACGCCGGCACCGGTCAACCCGGAGCAGGTCACCACGGGCGGCGCCCACTCCCCCCTGCCGTGGACCAGCCGCAACGCCCCGGCGAGCTCACGGGCCGCGGCGCGTGCCTCGCCCTCACGATCACCGTCGGCCTTGTTGACCGCGATCACGTCGGCGATCTCGAGGATCCCCTTCTTGATGCCCTGGAGCTGGTCGCCGGTGCGGGCCAGGGTGAGGAACAGGAACGTGTCGACCATCCCCGCGACGGTCACCTCCGACTGCCCCACGCCGACCGTCTCGACCAGCACCACGTCGTACGCCGCCGCCTCGAGGACGGCCATCGCCTGCGCGGTCGCGCGGGCCACGCCGCCGAGGGTGCCGGCCGACGGGGAGGGTCGGATGAACGCCTGCGGGTCGACCGAGAGCGCCGCCATCCGGGTCTTGTCGCCGAGCACCGAGCCGCCGGTGCGCACCGAGGACGGGTCCACGGCCAGCACGCCGACCCGGTGGCCGGCGGCGGTGAGCCTGGTCCCGAGCACCTCGATGAAGGTGGACTTGCCGACCCCGGGGACGCCCGAGATGCCGACCCGGACCGCGGGTCCCGCCGGTCTCGGCTCCGCTCGACCGGCGAGGGTCGTCAACAGCTCGCGCGCGGCGAGCCGGTGATCGGGCAGCGACGACTCGACCAGGGTGATGGCTCGCGAAACCGCGGCGCGCCGACCGGAGGAGACGCCCTCGACCAGTGCCGCGACGTCGACAGGACGGGCCATCAGGCGTGCTGCTCCCGCAGGCGGGTGAGCAGGTCGAGGGCGGAGTCGGCGATGACCGTGCCGGGCAGGAACACCGCGGCAGCGCCCATGTCGAGCAGCGTCGCCACGTCGTCGGGCGGGATCACACCGCCGATCACGACCATGATGTCGGGACGGCCCTGCTCGGCCAGCGCGGCCTTGAGCGCCGGGAGCAGGGAGAGGTGACCGGCGGCCAGCGACGAGACGCCGACGATGTGCACGTCGGCGTCGACCGCCTGCTGGGCGACCTCCTCGGGCGTGGAGAAGAGCGGGCCGACGTCGACGTCGAAGCCGAGGTCGGCGAAGGCCGTCACCACGACCTTCTGCCCACGATCGTGTCCGTCCTGGCCCATCTTGGCGACCAGGATGCGCGGCCGGCGACCCTCGGCGGCCTCGAAGTCGTCGGTGGCCGCGAGCACCTCCGCCACCTTGCCGTGCTCGCCCCGGCCGGCCTCGTCGCGGTACACGCCGCTGATCGTACGGATCACGGCCTGGTGGCGCCCCCACGGCTTCTCCATGGCATCGGAGATCTCACCGACGGTGGCCTTGGCGTGGGCGGCCACCACGGCGAGCTCGAGGAGGTTGCCCTCGCCGGAATCGGCGGCGTGCGTGATGGCGTCGAGCGAGCGGCGTACGTCGTCGTCGTCGCGCTCGGCGCGCAGCCGCTCCAGCTTGGCGATCTGCTGCCGGTAGACGTCGTCGTTGTCGACCCGGAGCACGTCGAGCTTGTCCTCGACGGGAAGGCGGAAGGTGTTGACGCCGATGACCTTCTGGGCCCCGGAGTCGATGCGCGCCTGCGTGCGCGCGGCCGCCTCCTCGATGCGCATCTTGGGGATGCCCTGCTCGATCGCCTTCGCCATGCCCCCGGCCTGCTCGGCCTCCTGGATGTGGGCCCAGGCTCGCTCGGCGAGGTCGTGGGTGAGCTTCTCGACGTAGTAGGAGCCGGCCCAGGGATCGATGATCTCGGTGGTGCCGCTCTCCTGCTGCAGGAGCAGCTGGGTGTTGCGGGCGATCCGCGCACTGAAGTCGGTCGGCAGCGCGATCGCCTCGTCGAGGGCGTTGGTGTGCAGCGACTGGGTGTGGCCCTGGGTCGCCGCCATCGCCTCGATCGCGGTGCGCCCGACGTTGTTGAAGACGTCCTGGGCGGTGAGCGACCAGCCGGAGGTCTGGCAGTGGGTGCGCAGCGAGCGCGACCTGGGGTTCTGCGGCTCGAACTCGTCGACCAGCCGCGCCCAGATGGCGCGGGCCGCCCGCATCTTGGCGACCTCCATGAAGAAGTTCATCCCGATCGCCCAGAAGAAGGACAGCCGCGGGGCGAACTCGTCGATCGTCAGGCCCGCCTCGAGGCCCGCGCGGATGTATTCGACGCCGTCGGCCAGCGTGTAGGCCAGCTCGAGGTCGGCCGTGGCCCCGGCCTCCTGCATGTGGTAGCCGGAGATCGAGATCGAGTTGAAGCGCGGCATCTTCTGCGACGTGAACGCGAAGATGTCGCTGATGATCCGCATGCTCGGCTGCGGCGGGTAGATGTAGGTGTTGCGGACCATGAACTCCTTGAGGATGTCGTTCTGGATGGTCCCGGCGAGCTGCTCCGGCTTGACGCCCTGCTCCTCGGCGGCGGCGATGTAGAGCGCCATCACCGGCAGCACGGCGCCGTTCATCGTCATCGAGACGCTCATCGTGTCGAGCGGGATGCCGTCGAACAGGGTGCGGGTGTCGTAGATCGAGTCGATCGCCACGCCGGCCATGCCGACGTCACCCCGCACCCGCGGGTGGTCGGAGTCGTAGCCGCGGTGGGTCGCGAGGTCGAAGGCGACGCTCAGGCCCTTCTGCCCGGCGGCCAGGTTGCGGCGGTAGAACGCGTTGGACTCCTCGGCGGTGGAGAAGCCGGCGTACTGACGGATCGTCCACGGCTGGGTGGTGTACATCGTCGGGTAGGGCCCGCGCAGGAACGGCGCGATCCCGGGCCACGTGTCCAGCCCGTCGAGGCCCTCGAGGTGCTCGGGGCCGTAGACCGGAAGCACGTCGATGCCCTCCGGGCTCGGCCACGCCTCACCGTCCCCGCTGGTCGAGGAAGGGCCGTCCCCGCTGGTCGAGGAAGGGCCGTCCCCGCTGGTCGAGGAAGGACGAAGTCCTGTCACGAGACCACCGGCCAGCGGCACCTCGGCGAAGTTGTCGGGAATGCTCATCGGGAGAGCTCCTCTCGGATCCGGGCGAGGAACGCCAGCGCGTCCACCCCCATGGCAGCCCAGTCATCGACAGCGTCGTCGCCATCCCCGTGACGGAGCCCGGTCCGCTCCCCCGGCTTGCCCGCCAGCACGACGTACGACGCTCCTGCCGCCCGCAGCGCGGCGACCAGGTCGGCCCCCCACCCGGCGTAGGCGGCGTCGGTGCCGGCGAGGCACACGACGGGTTGTCCGGCGTAGGCCGCCGTGACCGCCTCGACGTCGTCGGTCGGTCCGGGCGCCTCGACGGCCACGCCGCCGGCCGCGAGGAGGTTGGTGGCGAAGGTCGCCCGTGCGGTGTGGGCCGCGACCGGCCCCATGGTCGCCAGGAAGACCGGCGTGGCCGCGGGCGCGGCCCGCATGCTCTCGTAGGGCGCTCCGTAGTGCTCGGCGCCGTTGCCCGGCCACGGCTCGCGCTCGGGAAGGGTCTCGCCGAGGTTGGGGAACTCCGAGATGCCGGTCAGCGGGCGGGAGCGGTCGGCGATGCCCGCCCGGCGGCGGTCCGCGACCTCCTTCACGCGGGCCTTCACCGCGAGCGCCGCCTGCTCACCGAAGCCGCCGTCGGCCTCGATCCGCCCGAGCTCGGCCCAGCCGGCGACCGCGAGGTCGTCGGTCAGCTTCTCCACCGCGTAGGACCCGCCGGCCGGGTCGGTGACCGCGGCCACGTGGGACTCCTCGATGAGGAGCGAGGAGGTGTTGCGTGCCACCCGACGGCCGAAGGCGTCCGGCAGGCCGAGGGGCTCGTCGAAGGGGACGACGGTGATCGCGTCGGCACCGGCGACACCGGCCGCGAAGGCGGCGACCGTGGCGCGGAGCATGTTGACCCAGGGGTCGACCCGGCCCATCATCGCGCGGCTGGTGACGACGTGCTGGCGCTGCGTGGTCGCGGCAGCGCCGGACGCCTCGAGCACGCGCGCCCACAGCCGACGAGCGGCGCGCAGCTTGGCGATGGTCGGGAACTGCTCGTCGGTCGCGGCGTAGCGGAACTCGAGGAGCCCCGCGGCCTCGTCGACCGTGAAGCCCGCCTCGGTGAGCAGGCGGAGGTAGTGGATGCCGACGGCCATCGTCCAGCCGAGCTCCTGGGCATCGCTGGCCCCGCGGTCGTGCAGTGCGGTGCCGTCCACGACCGCGCCCAGGACCCCGAGGCGCTGGGCCCGGCGGGCGGTCTCGACGAAGGCGTCGTCGATGGTCCGGCCGTCGTCGTCGACGCGCTCGCCGAACATCAGCGCGGTGGCCGGGTCGGCGGAGAGGTTGCTGCTCGGGTGGGGGTCGTTCGGGGTGTCCTCGAGCAGGCGGGCGAGCGCCTCGGACAGGGCGGCGTCCGGCCGCTCCAGGGTGACCGGGGCCAGGTCGAGAAGCACACCGCGCAGTGCGACGCCGAGATCCGCCCCGCCCACGAGGTCGAGGTGCAGCGAGGTCGCGCCGTTGTCGAGGTCGACCAGGGCCGCCTCGTTGACGGCCGAGGCGTCGTCGCCGGCCAACGGCGTACGGATGTCCCACGCGCCTGCGCGCTGGGGGCGACCGCTCGTGGTCAGGTCGTCGAGGTCGGCCGGCTGGCCGATGGGCGCCACCTCGATGCCGTCGAGCGTCCTCCGTGTCAGCACCGCCCAGACGTCGGTGTCGGGCGCGTCGTCGGGGAGCCGCCGCGCCTTGCGCAGCACGGCGGCGGTGGCTGCCTCCCACGCGGCGGCGTCATAGGTGTCGTGATCGCCCACGAGTCGTAGCGTGCCCTCCTCGGGCTGCAGCTCCTCGGGCTCGGCCAGGCCACCGTCGAGACCACCATCAGCATCGGTCATGTGGGCAGGATAGGACGCCTCGGACCGACCGGGCACTGCCCGGACCTAGTGGGATACCTCTCACCCGGTCTCACACCTCGGTGCGGCCCTCGTTGTCCTTGGCCCGCAGCCCGATCTTGTTGCCGAGCCACACGAGCGGGTCGTACTTGCGATCCACGACGCGTTCCTTCATCGGGATGATCGCGTTGTCGGTGATCTTGATGCCCTCCGGGCAGACCTCGGTGCAGCACTTGGTGATGTTGCACATCCCGAGCCCGGCCGCGCCCTGGGCGAGCTCGCGACGGTCGTGGGTGTCGAGCGGGTGCATGTCGAGCTCGGCGTAGCGCAGGAAGAAGCGCGGCCCGGCGAACGCCTCCTTGTTGTCCTCGTGGTCGCGCACGACGTGGCAGACGTCCTGGCACAGGAAGCACTCGATGCACTTGCGGAACTCCTGCCCACGCTCGACGTCGATCTGCGCCATCCGCCGCTTCCCGTCGGCGTCGCGCGGCGGCGGGGAGAACGACGGCAGCTCCTTGGCCTTCTCGTAGTTGAAGGACACGTCCGTGACCAGGTCGCGGATGACCGGGAAGGAGCGCATCGGGGTCACCGTGATGACCTCGTCCTCCTCGAAGTCCGAGAGCCGGCACATGCACATCAGCCGGGGCTTGCCGTTGACCTCCGCGCTGCAGGAGCCGCACTTGCCGGCCTTGCAGTTCCAGCGCACGGCGAGGTCGCCGGCCTGGGTGGCCTGGACGCGGTGGATCGCGTCGAGCACGACCTCTCCCTCGGAGACCTCGACCGGGAAGTCCTTGACCTCGCCGCCGTCCTTGTCGCCGCGCCAGATCCGCAGCTTGAGCTGGTAGGCCATCTCAGGACTCCTTCGTCGGGGCGGCGTCGGCGGGCGGGGTCTCGAAGTACTTCTTCAGCTCGTCGGGCATCTCCGGCAGCGCCTTCTCGTGCAGCTCCACCCCGGTGCCCGCGTCGTTGAGGGTCACCACGAGGTTCTTGGTGCCCCACTCCGGGTCCGGTCCGGGGAAGTCGTCGCGCGTGTGGCCGCCGCGGGACTCCTCGCGCGCGAGCGCCGCCTTGGCGATGCACTCGCTGACGATCAGCATGTTGCGCAGGTCGAGCGCGAGGTGCCAGCCCGGGTTGTACTGCCGGTGCCCCTCCACGACCATCGTCTCCGCGCGCACCTTGAAGGCCTCGATCTCGCGCAGCGACTCCTCCAGCTCGGGGCGCATCCGGATGATGCCGACGAGGTCGTTCATCGACTGCTGCAGGTCCGACTGGATCGTGTAGGGGTTCTCCCCGCCCTCGACCTCGAACGGCGCCAGCGCGCTGGTCTGCGCGGCCTTGACGTCGGCCTCGTCCACCTGTGGCCGGCTCTCCCCGAGGGACTGCGCGTACGCCGTCGCGGCCTCGCCGGCGCGCTTGCCGAAGACCAGCAGGTCACCGAGCGAGTTGCCGCCCAGCCGGTTGGAGCCGTGCATGCCGCCCGAGCACTCGCCGACGGCGTACAGGCCGGTGACGGCGCTCTCCTGGGTGTCGGCGTCGACCTCGACGCCGCCCATGACGTAGTGGCACGTCGGCCCGATCTCCATCGGCTCGGCGGTGATGTCGACGTCGGCGAGCTCCTTGAACTGGTGGTACATCGAGGGCAGCCGCTTGCGGATGAACTCGGGCGTGCGTCGTGAGGCGATGTCGAGGTAGATGCCGCCGTGCGGCGTGCCGCGGCCTGCCTTGATCTCGGAGTTGATCGCCCGCGCGACCTCGTCACGCGGCAGCAGCTCGGGGGGGCGGCGGTTGTTCGCCTTGTCGTCGTACCACCGGTCCGCCTCCTCGATCGTGTCGGCGGTCTCGGCCTTGAAGAACTCCGGGATGTAGTCGAACATGAAGCGCTCGCCCTCGGAGTTCTTCAGCACCCCGCCGTCACCGCGGACCGACTCGGTGACCAGCAGACCCTTGACGGAGGGCGGCCAGACCATGCCCGTCGGGTGGAACTGCACGAACTCCATGTTGATCAGGCTGGCGCCGGTGCGCATGGCGAGGGCGTGGCCGTCGCCGGTGTACTCCCACGAGTTCGACGTGACCTTGAAGGACTTGCCGATGCCGCCCGTGGCGAGGATGACGCTGGGTGCGTCGAAGACGATGAAGCGGCCCGACTCGCGCCAGTAGGCGAAGGCGCCGGCGATCGCGCCGTCCTCCTTGAACAGGTCGGTGACCGTGCACTCCATGAACACGTCGATGCCGAGCGCCACGGCCCGCTGCTGGAGGGTGCGGATCATCTCCAGTCCGGTGCGGTCGCCGACGTGGGCCAGCCGGGCGTACTTGTGGCCGCCGAAGTCGCGCTGGCTGATCAGCCCGTCGTCGGTGCGGTCGAAGAGCGCGCCCCAGTCCTCGAGCTCCTGCACCCGCTCGGGCGCCTCCTGGGCGTGCAGCTGGGCCATCCGCCAGTTGTTGAGCATCTTCCCGCCGCGCATGGTGTCGCGGAAGTGGACCTCCCAGTTGTCCTCGGGCCACCGGTTGCCCATGGCAGCCGCGATGCCGCCCTCGGCCATGACCGTGTGGGCCTTGCCGAGCAGCGACTTGCAGACGATGGCCGTACGCGCTCCCGCCTCGTGGGCCGCGATGGCGGCGCGCAGACCGGCACCGCCGGCGCCGATCACCACGACGTCGTAGGTGTGGCGTTCCATGCCGCCCTGGGCGTCGCCGGACAGGGCGTTGCCGGTCATCGGGTGGCGGCCCTCACCGGGCGCCGTCGGAGCTGCTGGGGTGTTCAAAAGAACCTCACGTCCTGGATCGTGCCGGTGGCGAGCAGGAAGATGTAGAGGTCGACGAGGGCGACCGAGAACAGCGAGTACCACGCCCACCGGCCGTGGCTGGTGTTGAGCCTCGACACCCAGGTCCACAGCTTGTAGCGCACCGGGTGCTTGGAGAAGTGGCGCAACCGACCGCCGACGACGTGGCGGCAGGAGTGGCACGAGAGCGTGTAGAGCCAGATGAAGACGACGTTGATGATCATCAGCAGGGTGCCCAGGCCCATGTGGATCCCGCTCGTCTCACCGTCGCCGACGGCGTACTCGGCCGGCATCGGTCGGAAGGCGAGGAACACGTCGAAGGTGAGCACCGCGCCGACCAGGATCGCGGCGTACCAGAAGTAGCGGTGCACGTTCTGCAGGATCAGCGGCAGCTTCGTCTCACCGGAGTAGGACTGGTGCGGCTCCGCGACGGCGCAGGCCGGCGGGGAGAGCCAGAACGCGCGGTAGTAGGCCTTGCGGTAGTAGTAGCAGGTCATCCGGAAGCCCAGCGGGAAGACCAGGATGATGAGCGCCGCCGACAGCGGCCACCACCCGAACGGCTGCCCGAAGTCGGACGCTCCCTCGACGCAGTCGCCCAGGCAGGGCGAGTAGAACGGCGAGAGATAGGGCGAGGCGTAGTAGTCGCGGCCCATGAAGGCGCGCACGGTGGCGTAGACGATGAACGCGGCGAACACCACGAACGTGGTCAGCGGCGCGAGCCACCACCTGTCCTCGCGGAGCGTGCGCGCGTCGATCCGGGCCCGGGTCGGGCTGGTCACGCCTTGGTCGGTGGATGCCATGCATTCCTCCAGGGGTCCGGACAACGCCACCGACTATGGCGTGAGTCACACCTCAGGGGAAGGGGACGCGCCCAGCGGGGTGAATCTCACACGCCCCCGGGCTGATCTCCGGGGTGTGCGGCGATACGGTGGCGTAGTGGCGACTCAATTCAAGGAACGAACCCTGGTGAAGGGGTCGCGCGCGTCGCGCTCGACGATCGCGCTGAAGATGCTGATGGCAGTCAGCGGGCTGGTGTTCATCGGCTACCTGCTGCTCCACATGTACGGCAACCTCAAGGTCTTCGCCGGCCATGACGCCTTCAACGAGTACGCCCACCACCTGCGCGTCTTCGGCGAGCCGATGCTGCCCAACGAGGGCCTGCTCTGGATCGTCCGGGTCGTGCTGCTGGTCTCCCTCGTGGCACACGTCGGGGCTGCGGTCGCGCTCGCGTCGCGCGCGTCCCGGGCGCGCACCCAGAAGTACGCCGTGAAGAAGAACATCGCCTCCACGCTCTCCTCGCGGACCATGCGCTGGGGCGGGGTCGCGCTCCTCGTCTTCGTCATCTGGCACCTGATCCACTTCACGATCGTCAAGGTCAACCCGACCACCGACGCCGCGAACCGGGTCGAGGACCCCTACAACCTGCTCGTCGACTCGTTCGCCGTGTGGTGGATGACGCTGATCTACCTGCTCGCGCTGGTCGCCCTCGCGCTCCACCTGCACCACGGCACCTGGAGCGCCATGCAGACCCTGGGCCTCACCGGCAGCGCCCGGGCGCGTGCACGCGCCAGGACCGCCGGGATCGTGCTGGCCGTGGTGATCGCCGGTGGCTTCGCGCTCGTTCCCCTGTCCGTTCTCTTCGGCCTCGTCGACTGAAAGGGGTAGTCATGACCGACTCCCACTCCGAGTTCACCTCCGACGTCGACCACCACAACGACGCACCCAGCCACATCGACCCCGACCTCCTCGACGACGCGATCGACTACTTCACCCCCGGTGAGCCGCTGGTCGACACCAAGGCCCCCGAGGGCCCGATCGCCGACCGCTGGAAGAACCGCAAGTTCGAGGCGCGACTGGTCAACCCGTCCAACCGTCGCAAGCTCTCCGTCATCATCGTCGGCACCGGCCTGGCGGGCGCTTCGGCCGCCGCCACCCTCGGTGAGGCCGGCTACAACGTGAAGTCCTTCTGCTACCAGGACTCCCCGCGCCGCGCCCACTCGATCGCCGCCCAGGGCGGGATCAACGCCGCGAAGAACTACAAGGAGGACGGCGACTCGGTCCACCGGCTCTTCTACGACACGGTCAAGGGCGGCGACTACCGCTCGCGCGAGTCCAACGTCTACCGCCTGGCCGAGGTCAGCACCAACATCATCGACCAGTGCGTCGCGCAGGGCGTCCCGTTCGCCCGTGAGTACGGCGGCCTGCTCGACAACCGTTCCTTCGGTGGCGTCCAGGTCTCCCGCACGTTCTACGCCCGCGGCCAGACCGGCCAGCAGCTCCTCATCGGGGCCTACCAGGCGCTCGAGCGGCAGGTCGCGGCCGGCACCGTCACGACGTACACCCGTCACGAGATGCTCGAGGTGATCGTGGCCGACGGCAAGGCCCGCGGGATCATCGCCCGCGACATGGTCACCGGCGCGGTCGAGACCCACCTGGCCGACGTCGTCGTGCTCGCCTCGGGCGGCTACGGCAACGTCTTCTACCTCTCGACCAACGCGATGGGCTGCAACGTCACCGCGGCGTGGCGGGCCTACCGCAAGGGCGCCTACATGGCGAACCCCTGCTACACGCAGATCCACCCGACCTGCATCCCCGTCTCGGGCGCGCACCAGTCCAAGCTGACCCTGATGTCGGAGTCGCTGCGCAACGACGGCCGCATCTGGGTGCCGAAGAACCGCGCCGACTGCGACAAGGACCCCCGCGACATCCCCGAGGAGGACCGCGACTACTACCTGGAGCGGATCTACCCCTCGTTCGGCAACCTGGTCCCCCGCGACATCGCCTCGCGCCAGGCCAAGAACATGTGCGACGACGGTCGCGGAGTGGGCCCCGAGGTCGAGGGCGTACGACGCGGTGTCTACCTCGACTTCCGTGACGCGATCGAGCGCCTGGGCAAGGACACGGTCACCGAGAAGTACGACAACCTCCTCGACATGTACGCCCAGATCACCGGTGAGAACCCCTACGAGGTGCCGATGCGGATCTATCCCGCCGTGCACTACGTCATGGGTGGGGTCTGGGTCGACTACGACCTGCAGTCCTCGATCCCCGGCCTGTTCGTCACCGGCGAGGCCAACTTCTCCGACCACGGCGCCAACCGCCTCGGTGCCTCGGCGCTGATGCAGGGACTGGCGGACGGCTACTTCGTGCTGCCCCACACGATCCGCGACTACCTCGCCGACGGCCCGTTCGAGGCCCTCGACGAGTCGCACCCGGACGTGGTCGAGGCCCGTACGTCGGTCGAGGAGCGGATCAACCACTTCATGACCACCAACGGCACCCGCAGCGTCGACTCCTACCACCGCGAGCTCGGCAACATCATGTGGGAGTACTGCGGCATGGAGCGGTCGGAGGACGGGCTGAAGAAGGCCATCGACCTCATCCGCACGCTCAAGCAGGAGTTCTGGCGCAACGTGAAGGTGCTCGGCAGCGCCGAGAGCCTCAACCAGAGCCTGGAGAAGGCCGGCCGGGTCGCCGACTTCCTCGAGCTCGGTGAGCTGATGTGCATCGACGCCCTCAACCGCCGCGAGTCCTGCGGTGGTCACTTCCGGGCCGAGTCGCAGACCGAGGACGGCGAGGCGCTGCGCCACGACGACGCGTTCGCCTACGTCGCCGCCTGGGAGTTCGCCGGTGACGACGAGTTGCCGATCCTGCACAAGGAAGACCTGACCTACACGGCCATCGAGATGAAGCAGAGGTCCTACAAGTGAAGTTGACGCTCAAGATCTGGCGTCAGGCCGACGCGACCGCCGACGGCGCCATGCACACCTACCAGGTCGAGGACGTCTCCCCCGACATGTCCTTCCTCGAGATGCTCGACGTGCTCAACGAGAACCTCAACGACAAGGGCGAGGAGCCGATCGCGTTCGACTCCGACTGTCGCGAGGGCATCTGCGGCATGTGCGGCCTGATGATCAACGGTCAGGCGCACGGCCCGGTCACGACGACGACCTGCCAGCTCCACATGCGTACGTTCAAGGACGGCGAGACGATCACCATCGAGCCGTGGCGCGCCGACGCGTTCCCGGTGGTCAAGGACCTCGTCGTCGATCGCGGCGCCTTCGACCGGATCATCCAGCAGGGCGGCTTCATCTCGGTGAACACCGGCTCGGCGCCGGAGGCCCACGCCGTACCGGTCCCCCGCGACGACGCGATGCGCGCCTTCAACGTCGCGACCTGCATCGGCTGCGGCGCCTGCGTCGCGGCCTGTCCCAACGGCTCCGCGTCGCTCTTCATGGGTGCCAAGATCACCCACCTCGGCGAGCTCCCGCAGGGCCAGCCCGAGCGCGACTCCCGCGTGGTCAGCATGGTCGGCCAGCACGACCACGAGGGCTTCGGCGGGTGCACCAACATCGGCGAGTGCACGGCAGCATGCCCCAAGGGCATCCCGCTCGACGTCATCAGCCAGCTCAACAAGGACCTGCGGACGGCGCTCAAGCACGGCCACTGATCTGGCCTTTCGTGAACCCGCCTCCTCGCCTTTAGCGGTGTGTGAGGCGGGTTCTCGCGTCCCGGAAGCCGCCTCACGCACCGCCACCAAGGTCATCCCGCGTGGAGCGGTGTGTGAGGCGGGCTCTCGCGTCCCGGAAGCCGCCTCACACACCGCCACCAAGGTCATCCCGCGTGGAGCGGTGTGTGAGGCGGGTTCTCGCGTCCCGGAAGCCGCCTCACACACCGCCACCAAGGTCATCCCGCCCGCCGTGGACGTACGACGTCAGCAAGCCGCGCGAAGAGCAGCGCCCACGTCTCCCCGAACTCCGGCGGCGGGCCGTCGTAGCCGCGATCGACCAGCACCCGATAGATCTGGCGCACGGTCGCCTTGGGTGACCGCAGGCGCTCCTTGGTGATCTGCTCGTACTCCAAGCTGTGGCGGCGATAGAGCTTGTAGCGATCGATGTCGGAGTTGTACTGGCCCCGGTCCTCCTGGTGCTGACTGCCTTCGTACTCCACACCCACGCCGTAGTCCTCGAACCACTGATCGGGTGTGAGGATGTCACCGGGTCCCAGGTCCAGCGTCCGATTGATCTCGGGCTCGGGAAGGCCCGCGAACCGGACGAAAGCGAGCAGCTCGGCCTCGGGGAGGGAACGACACCCGCCGTCGAGATGGGGCAGCACCCATCGCGCCTCCGCGCACCCTCGTCGCCACGGTTGCTCGAGCATCAGCTGCTCGAGCAGGTCCACCGAGAGCTGTTCCTGGTGCAGCAGGACCGATCCCATCTTGATCGCGTCGAGCAGGCGGACCTCGGCGCAGTAGGCGATGAATGCCGCCTCCATCGTCACACCGTCGTCATCGTGGGGTGGCATGACGACGGTGCGGTGGAGGAACACCCCCTCGAGCTCGAGGTGCAGGTCGCCCTGGACGACGAAGTGCAGTGGTTCCCTCGGTCCATGGTCCAGCCCGAGCTGCTGGATCCTGGTGATCCCCGTCGCCCGCGCGGACACGGGCAGGGCCAGCTTGGCCGCCTCGACCCGGTCGGCCCAGGTCAGGTCATGGTCACGATGGCAGTAGACAGCCTCGTGCAGACGTCGGAACTGCGGACCCTCGAGCACGTCGCGCGTGATGCCACCTGCCAGCGCGGCCGTGCGATGGATCGGGCCCTGGCGGAACTCCTTCGGGACATTGAACATGCGTTCATGAGGCCGCACGCGAGCATCCCCGTGCGAGCCGTGGCCGCGTACGCAGTGGAAAACCCCCGTCACGCACCGCTTGTGGACGGAATGCGGCCCGCCCCTCGATCCGCGCGCCGCCGTACGAGCGGTGAGTGAGGCGGGGTCTGGTCCACTCGATGCCTCTCCACGCACCGCCACCGGGCGCGTCCTGGGCGACTCGCTGCTCCAGCGGTGTCACAGGAGGCTTCTCGGACGCGAGAACCCCCGTCACGCACCGCTAAGCGAGAACCCCCGTCACGCACCGCTCCGCGAGAACCCCCCTCACACACCGCTCAGCGGGAGGCGGGGGCTCAGCTGGGCGGAGGGCGGCGGCGTACGACAGCCACCACCGCCAGCATCGCGGCCGCCCCGGCAGCGAAGGCCGCCCGGGGCGAGGATGAGGGCGAGGACGAGGGTGAGGACGAGGAAGCCGACCCAGCTCGTACGACGTCCGCCGCCGACGCGAGGTCGATCCGGGGTCCCTCGACCAGTCCCTCCGCCGCCTCGCGCGCATCGCGGATGGCGCGGGCCTTCGGCGCGGTGTAGGCCCAGGCCGCGGCGAAGACGACCACGCGGGAGAAGTAGTTGATCCACACGAGCAGGATGAGCGCGATCCCGAACGCCTGGACGGCGGGCTGCTCGCGGGTCGCCTGCAGCAGCACGGTCGAGAGCTGCTTGAGCAGCTCGAAGGCCACGGCGCCGAGGACCGCTCCGGACCACAGCGACCGGGTCGGGATCTCGGGGGTCGCGAGCAGCTTGAAGAACGCGAAGAACAGCAGCGCGCTCGCGGCCAGCCCGAGCGCCAGCGCGAACGCCCACAGCAGGGGCTTGACGCCGACTCCGAGGCCGAGGAACTCGAGCAGTGGTGTCGCGACCTTGGTGGCCACGCCGGACACCGCCACGCTGACGATCAGCACCGAGCCCAGGGTGACCAGTGCGAGGACGTCGCGCAGCTTGCCGATCACGAAGTTGGGCTGATCGTGCGCGGGCTCCTCGAACACCGCCACGAGGGCGGTTCGCATCCCGGAGAGCCAGCCGAGGCCGGAGTAGAGGGCCAGCAGGATTCCGACGCTCAGGATGCCCGGGGCGTTGTTCTGGAAGGTGGAGAGCTTGAGTCCGTCCTGACCTCCGACGAGGCCGGGGAGCACGCTGTTGAGGGCCGTGACGAGGTCGTCGTCGGCATTCGGGTAGGCGCGGGAGACCAGGCCGATGACCGCGAACGACAGGGCCAGGATGGGGAAGAACGACAGGAACGCGAAATAGGTGACTGCGGCGGCCAGGGCACTGCCCTTGACGCTGCCGTAGTGCCCGACCATCCGGACGACGTGGTCGATGAAGGGGCGACGTTCCCGCACGCGTTCCAGGCGGGCCTTGGCGGCGCTGATGAAGGACATCAGGTCAGCCGAGCCCGAACTCGTGTGTCGGGGCCCAGCCCTCGTTCTCGTCGTGGACGTAGAGCGAGAACGAGTCGGCATCGAAGGAGCACTCGAAACCCGTCAGCTCGTCGAAGGCACGGTCGAGGGTGTCGTCGTCGAGGTGGTGGGCGATGGTGACGTGCGGGTGGTAGGGGAACTTCAGGTCGACGTCGAGCGGACCACGTACGGCGTCGGCGAGCAGCTCGCACGAGGAGATGCCCCGGACGACCGTCACGAACACCACCGGGGAGATCGGGCGGAAGGTGCCGGTCCCGCGCAGGTGGATCGTGAAGGGCTCGACGGCCGCAGCCGCCGCGGCGAGGTGCTCGGTGACGTCGGGGATGTCGGCGTCGTCGACCTCCAACGGCGGCAGCAGCGTGATGTGGGTGGGAATCTGCGCCGCGGTGGTGTCACCGATGGAGGTGCGGTAGTCCTGCAGGTCGCTGGCCCAGGGCTCGGGGATGGCGATGGCTACTCCGATGGTCGACACCCGAAGACCCTACATAACCCGGTCGTGGCCGAGCACAGGCGCTTAGTAGGGTCGGCCCCGTGAGTGACACCTTCCGCGCAGCCCAGGCCCGCAGCGCCGCCATCGAGGAGCAGATGGCCGAGGACCCGGCCTCGTTGCGGATGCTCACCGGGGACCGGCCGACCGGTTCGTTGCACGTCGGCCACTACTTCGGATCGATCAAGAACCGTCTCCGGCTGCAGGGCAGTGGTGTCGAGATCTGGCAGCTCATCGCGGACTACCAGGTCATCACCGACCGCGAGGTCGCCGGCGACATCGCCGGTAGCGTCCGCAGCCTGCTGATCGACAACATCGCCGCCGGGCTCGACCCGGAGCGGGCGACGATCTTCACGCACTCCTCGATCCCCGCCCTCAACCAGCTGATGCTGCCGTTCCTCAGCCTGGTGAGCGTCGCCGAGCTGCAGCGCAACCCCACGGTGAAGGACGAAGCCAAGTCGGCCGGCATCACCTCGATCGGCGGACTCCTGCTGACCTACCCCGTCCACCAGGCCGCCGACATCCTCTTCTGCAAGGCCAACGTCGTCCCGGTGGGTCGCGACCAGCTCCCCCACCTCGAGCAGACCCGGGTCATCGCCCGACGCTTCAACGACCGCTACGCCCCCGTCTTCCCCGAGCCCGGCGCCCTCCTGTCGGAGGCCCCGCTGATCCTCGGCACCGACGGCACCAAGATGAGCAAGTCCAAGGGCAACGTCGTCGAGCTGAGGATGAGCGCCGACGAGACGGCCAAGAAGCTCAAGGGCGCCAAGACCGACAGCGACCGGGTCATCACCTACGACCCCGACGCCCGCCCGGAGGTCGCCAACCTGCTGCTCCTGATCGCCCTGTGCGAGGGCGGCGACCCCGCCGCCATCGCCGAGGAGATCGGCGACGGTGGCGGCGGGGCCCTCAAGTCACGGCTGACCGAGGCCATCAACACCGAGCTGGCTCCACTGCGAGCACGCCGCGCCGAGCTCGAGGCCGACCCGGGCTACCTCGACGAGGTGCTGCGACGCGGCAACGCCCGCGCCAACGAGGTCGCCGAGGCGACCCTCGACGAGGTCCGCGACGCGATGGGCATGCGGTACGTGTGACGTCGGCACCGCCCGTGTGACCCGCCAGTAGGGCGCCCCGACCTCGACGCCGTGCAACCGGGCCGCCCTCCCACACGTCGTCATGGTGAGAGCAGACGTCGAGTGGGAGGGTTGGTCATGCCCCGGGCGAGTGCGGTGGATCGCGTGCAGGAGGTGTACGCCACTTCCTACTGCCGCCTCGTCGGGCAGCTCACCGGCGTGACGGGCGATCGCGTCGAGGCCGAGGACGCCGTCATGGAGGCGTTCGCGCGGGCCTTGAACTCCTCCCGTTCCTTCCTCGGCGTCGACAACCCCGAGGCCTGGCTGCGCACGGTCGCGGTCAACGTCACTCGCACCCGCTGGCGACGCAGCCGCTTCTTCCGCGACGTCAGCCACCGGCTCGTCGCGGAGAGGTCGTACGACGACCTGCCGGAGGATCACATCGTGCTGTTGGCGGCTCTGCGGCAGCTGCCGGCCGCACAGCGGGAGGCCATCGCGCTGCACCACCTGGCGGACCTGCCTGTGCACGAGGTGGCGGAGGCCGTCGGTGCGCCGGTGGGGACGGTCAAGGCCCGGCTGGCGCGCGGCCGCGCGGCCCTGGCGGTGCTGCTCTCCGAGACCGAGCACGAGACCGAGCACGAGACCGAGAGCCAGCCCGACCCGGACCACCAGCGGAGCCCCCGATGAGCCTGCCCCCAGACTTTGCCCACGAGATCGCCGAGCGCACGCAGCAGCCCGGCTTCGACACGGTGATCAACCGTGCGAACCGCGCGCGACGCCGTCGTCGTACGACGATCGCCTCGGGCCTCGCGGCCGCCGTCGTGGTCACCGGAGCGGCGTTCGCCATCGGCGGTCAGCTCGCCCCGGACGACCGCTCACCTGCTCCCGCGCGACCGGCCCCCACCCTGCTCGGGGACGGCACGTCCGAGGTCGACCCCAGACTGCCCGCCGACGTGCAGGAGATCCTCGGGGAGCGTCGGGTCGACGTCCTCGACATCGCCGCGACGGGCGACGGCGCGGTCGCGGCCCTGTGGGCCGCGTGCCCGACCGGGAGGGAGCCCCACCTGGACGGCTGCCGCAGCGCCCTCGTCATCCGCGACGGGGAGGAGGTCCACGGACTCGTCGTCCGCGGTGATCCCCGCGACATCACCCCCGTTCCCGGCGGGTGGCTCGTGGCGGAGGAGACCGGTCCGGTGCTGATCGACGCCGAGGGCCGACGCACACCGGTCTCCACAGTCGGGGGCGACCCGGTGCCCACCGAGGCCGGCGACACCTTCCTGCCTCCCTCGTTCGGCGCCACGCTGCTGCGAGGCGACACGCTCGTCCCTGCGCTGCTCCCGGCCGGGAGCGACCTGCTCAACGCCTTCGTCACGTCGTCGGGGCGGCTGGTGGCGGCCACGGCCGATGCCGAGGGAATCTCGGTGTCCGTGACGGACGACGGTCGCACGTGGGCGACGCAGGTGCCCGCCCGGGTCGACGGCCCGCTCGCCACCGCGGGTGCGGTGGTCGCCGGGTCCGGCGACCACGTGGCGGTCGTCTTCCTCGGCGACTCCCTCGGCGGCTCGATCCCCGTCACCGAGGTCCGCGTGTCCCACGACGACGGAGGCTCGTGGACCCGCACCCGCGGCCTGGACACCAGCGGTGGCGACCGGGTCCGTGACCTGTCATCGGTCGCGGTGATGCCTGACGGCACGACCTACCTGACCACCGGCTCGCACCACCTGGTCCGCATCGACACCGGCGACAACGCGCTGCCTGAACAGCTCTCGGCCTTCGACCGGAGCGTGTTCGCCATCGGCGACACCGCCTGCCTGGTGACCGAGGCGGGCCGGCTGGACCAGATGAGGTGCGGCGCAAGCGGCGGGCCGTGGGTCGCGATGCCGCTCCCGGGCCTGCGGTGAGCGCCGCACCTGTGGTCAGACCATCCAGGCGAAGTTGTCTGCCACGTGGTCGGCCATCGGGTAGATCCCCCGAAGGTCCGTACGTCGCTGCAGCAGGCCCACCACGTCGTACACGTTGCGGTCGTGCAGCTCCCGCCTGCGCCTCATCTCGGCATCGATCGAGCTCTCGTCCATCCCCCACACCTCCGAATCGTCCAGGTGGCCGTTCCACCCCCCGGTTGGATCGTTCCAAGCCCGCGCTACAACGAAGTTCCCGCCGTGTTAACTCCAGGCAACGTCAGGTTGACGAGACGGCGGCGTCGCGCTCACGCAGGTGCAGCCGGGCCGACAGGAGCAGGATCCCCACGCCGGCGAGCGACAGGGCCAGGCCGATGAGGGCGGGCGACCGCAGGCCCCACCCGGCAGCGATCGAGAGCCCGCCGAGCCACGCGCCGAGGGCGTTGGCGACGTTGAGCGAGGCGTGGTTCATCGCCGCTCCGAGGGTCTGGGCGTCCCCGGCCACGTCCATCAGCCGCAGCTGGAGGTTGACCACCAGCACCGAGCCCATGACGGTGATGAGGAAGACGACGGGCAACGCGGCCCAGCCGTAGGGAGCCGTGACCCAGAAGGCCAGCAGCGTGGCGGCCATGCCGACCCCACCGATGATCAGCGAGCGGAAGATCGACCAGTCGGCCATGATCCCGGCCAGCCAGGTGCCGGCGACCATGCCGAGCCCGAAGGACAGCAGGAAGATCGCCACCGACCTCTCCCCCAGCCCGGCGACGTCGGTGACGACGGGGGCGATGTAGGTGTAGACGGCGAACATGCCACCGAAGCCGACCGCTCCGGCCAGCAGCGTGAGCCAGACCTGCGGCAGCCGGAAGGCGGCGAGCTCGCGACGACCACTGGCCTGGGAGTCGCCCGGGAGGGACGGGACGAACCACGTCACCAGCGCCAGGGTGACGATGCCCAGGCCGGCCACCGCCCAGAAGGCAGCACGCCAGCCGAGCGCCTGGCCCAGCAGCGTGGCCGCCGGCACCCCGAGGACGTTGGCGAAGGAGAGGCCGAGCATCACCTGGGCGACGGCACGACCCTTGCGCGAGGGCCGCGCCAGGCTCGCGGCGACCAGCGACGCGACACCGAAGTAGGCGCCGTGCGGGAGACCTGCCGCGAACCGCGCCACCACGAGCTGGTCGTACGACGTCGCCAGCGCGCTCAGCGCGTTGCCGACCACGAACGCCACCATCAGCGCGACGAGCAGGGCACGACGCGGCAGGCGCGCACCGAGGAAGGCCAGGACCGGGGCGCCGACGACGACGCCCAGGGCGTACGCCGAGATCACGTGCCCGCCGGTCGGGATGGAGACACCCACGCCGTCGGAGATCTGCGGCAGCAGCCCCATCGTGACGAACTCGGTCGTGCCGATCGCGAAGCCACCCATCGCCAGGGCGAGCACGGCGAGGCCGAAGTGCCGCGCCGTCACCGACGCGACGTCGAGGTCGGTCGGGCGGTCGGTCGGGGCGTCGGTCGTCGTCATCATCTGGGCCAAGACGGCCCCCCGGGGAGATATTCCCCCGGGAGGACCGTCCGTGTCGGAGGTCACCCGGGCATCAGGCTCAGCTGATGGTGTCGAGCGCGTCGTTGAACGTCGTCGACGGACGCATCACGCGGGCCGCCTTCTCGGGGTCGGGGCGGAAGTAGCCGCCGATGTCGGCGGGCTTGCCCTGCACCGCCAGCAGCTCGTCGACGATCTTCTGCTCGTTGTCGCGGAGCGTGCCGGCGAGGGCGGCGAACGCGGCCGCCAGGTCGGCGTCCTCGGTCTGCGCCGCGAGCTCCTCTGCCCAGTAGAGGGCGAGGTAGAAGTGCGAGCCGCGGTTGTCGATGGTGCCGAGCTTGCGGCCGGGCGAGCGGTCCTCGTTGAGGAAGGTCTCGGTGGCCCGGTCGAGGCTCTCACCCAGGAGCTTGGCCCGCACGTTGTCGTCGTACGACGCGAGGTGCTCCAGCGACGCGGCGAGGGCGAAGAACTCACCGAGGCTGTCCCAGCGGAGGTAGTCCTCCTTGACGAGCTGCTGGACGTGCTTGGGGGCCGAACCACCGGCGCCGGTCTCGAAGAGGCCACCACCGTTCATCAGGGGGACGACCGAGAGCATCTTGGCGCTGGTGCCGAGCTCGAGGATCGGGAACAGGTCGGTGTTGTAGTCACGCAGCACGTTGCCGGTCACCGAGATGGTGTCCTCGCCGCGACGGATCCGCTCCAGCGAGTACGTCGTGGCCTCGGCCGGCGGCATGATCTCGAGGGTCAGGCCCTCGGTGTCGTGCTCGGGGAGGTAGGCCTTGATCTTGGCGATCAGGTTGGCGTCGTGGGCGCGACCCTCGTCGAGCCAGAAGATGGCAGGCGTCTCGCTGGCCCGGGCGCGGGTCACGGCGAGCTTGACCCAGTCGCGGATCGGCGCGTCCTTGGTCTGGCACGCCCGCCAGATGTCCCCCGCCTCGACGCTGTGCGACATGAGCACGTCGCCGGCGGCGTTGCGGACCTCGACGGTGCCAGCGGTGGGGATCTCGAAGGTCTTGTCGTGCGAGCCGTACTCCTCGGCCGCCTTGGCCATGAGGCCGACGTTGGGGACCGATCCCATGGTCGACGGGTCGAGCGCGCCGTGCGTGCGGCAGTCGTCGATCGTGGCCTGGTAGATGCCGGCGTAGGAGGAGTCCGGGATGACCGCCAGGGTGTCCTGCTGGTCGCCCTCGGAGTTCCACATCTGGCCCGACGTGCGGATCATCGCGGGCATGGAGGCGTCGATGATCACGTCGGAGGGGACGTGCAGGTTGGTGATCCCCTTGTCGGAGTCGACCATCGCGAGCGAGGGGCCCGAGGCGAGGCCCGCCTCGAAGGCGGCCTTGATCGCAGGCCCGTCCTCCACCGAGTCGAGACCGGACAGGATGGCGCCCAGGCCGTCGTTGGCCGAGAGCCCCGCGGCGGCGAGCTGCTCGCCGTACTGCGCGAAGACGTCGGAGAAGTAGGCGCGCACCACGTGGCCGAAGATGATCGGGTCGGAGACCTTCATCATCGTCGCCTTGAGGTGCGCGGAGAAGAGGACGCCGTCGGCCTTGGCCCTCGCGACCTGCTCCTCGAGGAAGGCGTCCAGCGCCGCAGCACTCATGAAGGTGCCGTCGACGACCTCGCCGGCGAGGACGTCCAGGCCCTCCTTGAGGACCGTCTCGGAGCCGTCGCTGCCGACGTGCACGATGGAGAGGGTGTCGTCGCCGTCGAGGACGACCGACTGCTCGTTGCTGCGGAAGTCGTTGTCGGCCATCGTGGCGACCGATGTCTTGGAGTCGCTGCTCCAGGCACCCATCGAGTGCGGGTGCGACTTGGCGTAGTTCTTCACCGACGCGGGCGCGCGGCGGTCGGAGTTGCCCTCGCGCAGGACCGGGTTGACCGCGGAGCCCTTGACCTTGTCGTAGCGGGCGCGCGCGTCGCGCTCCTCGTCGGTCTGCGGGTTCTCGGGATAGTCGGGCAGGTCGTAGCCCTGCGACTGCAGCTCGGTGATCGTCGCCTTGAGCTGCGGGGTCGAGGCGGAGATGTTGGGGAGCTTGATGATGTTGGCCTCGGGCCTGGTGGCCAGGTCACCCAGCTCGGCGAGGGCGTCGTCGACGCGCTGCTCGGCGCTCAGGCGGTCGGGGAACTGCGCGAGCACGCGCCCGGCCAGGGAGATGTCACGCGTCTCGACCTCGACGCCGGCGGTCTTCGCGTAGGCAGCGATGATCGGCAGGAAGGAGTACGTCGCCAGCAGGGGCGCTTCGTCGGTGTGGGTGT
This sequence comes from uncultured Actinomycetota bacterium, assembly GCA_963721925.1. Taxonomy (GTDB): domain Bacteria; phylum Actinomycetota; class Actinomycetes; order Propionibacteriales; family Nocardioidaceae; genus Nocardioides. The sequence goes on from CAVRLH010000009.1 coordinate 81,969, forward strand.
AGATGATCTTGGCCATGGGTCGGAGAGCTCCTGGGTGATCGTCTTGTGTGCGTATAACTCTTGACGTCAAGATACCTGACATCGCCGTGGGTTGCGACTCGCCTACCCTCGCACCCACCCCGAGCGCGGGGCTAGAGTGCGCCGCGGGCCTACGCGGGGTACGGCCATCGAGGACTCTGAGGACGGGGCGCCATGAGCGACACCATCGACGACACACCCACCACCGGTCAGAAGTTCACGGCCGAGACGATGGGCACCTTCGTGCTCGTGTTCTTCGGCTGTGGCGCCGCGATGCGCAGCGGCGGCGACTACGTCGCGACCGGCCTGACCTTCGGTCTCACGGTCGTCGTCATGGCGTACGCCGTGGGCCGGGTCTCCGGCGGTCACTTCAACCCGGCCGTCACCCTCGGGGCCGCCCTCGGTGGGCGCCTGCCCTGGAACGCGGTCGGCATCTACATGGCCGCCCAGCTCCTCGGCGGCCTGCTGGCCGGTGTGGTGCTCTTCGGGCTCAACCACGGCTTCGCCGGCTTCACCGCCGAGGGCAACATGGCGCAGAACTTCTTCGGCGACCAGGGCACCGGCTTCGCCTGGTGGGCCGCGCTGCTGCTCGAGGCCATCATGACCATGGTCTTCCTGTGGGTCATCCTCGCCGTCACCGACGCGCGCAACGAGATCAACGCCGCCATGGGCCCGCTGGCGATCGGCCTGGCCCTGGCGATGATCCACTTCGCCTCGATGAGCGCCACCGGCACCTCGGTCAACCCCGCCCGCTCCATCGGCGTGGGGGTCTTCGCCGGCACCGACGCGATCATCCAGCTCTGGCTCTTCGTCCTCGCTCCGCTCCTGGGCGCGGCCATCGCCGGCCTGACCTACCCCGTCCTCTTCGGCCACGGCGCCGAGCCGGTCGCCGGCTCGGGGCTCAACTTCGGCGGCGGCCGGAGGAACCAGTACGTCCCCGGCAACTACGAGGCCCAGTGGAACCAGGGCCAGCAGGGCGGCTGGGGCCAGCCGGGAGCCGCCTGGGGAGCGCCGCCACAGCAGGGCCCGCAGCAGGGCCAGCCGCAGGGCCCGCCGCAGCAGTGGGGTGCCCCGCCGTCACCGCAGGCCGCTCCTCCGTCCGCACCGGGCCAGTGGGGTCAGCCCGAGGCACCACGACAGGCTCCCCAGCAGGCCCCCCAGCAGGCCCCCCAGCAGGGCGGTCAGTGGGGTGCTCCGCCGGCCGGCGGGCAGCCCGGCGCACCCGGCCACTGGGGCAACCCCGAGGGTGACGACGACGGGCGCACCCAGGTCCGACGCCCCGACTGACTCAGCCGGGCTGGTGGTCGACGAGCGCGATCTGCCGGCCTGAGTCGAGGTCCTCGACACCGACGAGACCGACACCGGACGTGTAGGTGCTCGACGTCGCGGCGTCGTCCTCTCCCTCGCGCTGGCTGCGTGTCTGCACCATCTCGGGACCCTGCTCCGTCACGCGGACGCTCGACCCGGGGAGTCCCGGGACGACGTACGCCAGCCATCCGTCACCGAGCCGCGGGCCGGCCGGCATCGCGAGCCCGGCCTCGGCGCCGCCCTCGCCGGCACGCCACGACCGGCCTTCCGCGTCCTCGCCCAGCCACCACACGTTGCCGTCGTCGTCCTGGGCGTAGAACCGGGTGGAGGTCTCGTCCTCGTCGTCGATGGTGGTCGTCGTCTCGACGGCGGTCGCGGTCAACCCGGCGATGTCGACGGGGTCCGGGCGGACCTCCGACTCGACCGATCCGACCCGGGCCCCGGCGTCGGTGACGTCGTAGCGCCACGTCGTGCCCGGCACCAGCGGCAGCCACACGTTGTCGATCGACTCCTCGAAGTCGTCCGGGTCGGGCGTCGGGGTCGGGATGACCAGTCCGTCGATGCCCTGGGAGTCGTACGGCGCCGGCTGGCCGATGCCGCCGCACCCGCTCACGGTGAGGACCACCAGGCCCGCCACGACCGCACGTGCGGCCCCGGCTGGGCGTCGTACGGCTCGGGGCATGGGCGCCAGCATGCCAGTCGTGTGGGTGCCGAAGGGCGCTGCTAGCGTCAGCGGGACAGCCCATCTCATCTCGCGAGGAGTACTTCCGTGACCTCCCCAGCCCCCCTCAAGGTCGCCGTCACCGGCGCCGCCGGCCAGATCTGCTACAGCCTGCTGTTCCGCCTCGCTGCGGGCGCGCTGGGCGACCGTCCGATCGAGCTCCGCCTGCTCGAGATCGAGCCGGCCCTGCCCGCCCTCGAGGGCGTGGTCATGGAGCTCGACGACTGCGCGTTCCCGCTGCTCGCGGGCGTCGAGATCGGCGCCGACCCGGCCGCGATCTTCGACGGCGTCAACGCCGCGATGCTGGTCGGGGCCATGCCCCGCAAGGAGGGCATGGACCGCGCCGACCTGCTCGCCGCCAACGGCAAGATCTTCACCGGCCAGGGCAAGGCCCTCAACGACAGCGCCGCCGACGACGTGAAGATCCTGGTGACGGGCAACCCGGCCAACACCAACGCGCTGATCGCGATGAGCAACGCCCCCGACATCCCGCGCGAGCGCTTCAACGCGCTGACCCGCCTCGACCACAACCGCGCCAAGACGCAGCTGGCGAAGAAGCTCGGGGTCTCCGTCACCGAGATCGAGAACCTCGCGATCTGGGGCAACCACGACGACTCGATGTATCCCGACCTCTTCAACACCCTCGTCGGCGGCCGCTCCGCCGCCGAGCAGGTCGAGGAGGCCTGGATCACCGACGAGTACATCCCCACCGTCGCCACGCGCGGTGGCGCGATCATCAAGGCCCGGGGGGCCTCCTCCGCCGCCTCGGCCGCCAACGCGACCATCGATCACATGCACGACTGGCTGAACGGCACGTCGGAGTGGGTCTCGATGTCGGTGCCCTCCGACGGCTCCTACGGCGTCACCGAGGGCATCGTCTCCTCGTTCCCGTGCACGGTCGCCGACGGGTCCTACTCGATCGTCCAGGGCATCGACCTCAACGACTTCTCCAAGGAGCGCATCGCCGCCTCCGTGGCCCGCCTCGAGTCCGAGCGCGACCAGGTCAAGGAGCTCGGCCTCATCTGATCCGACGCCGAGCGGGCACGAATGTCCGCCCCAGCCCGCTGACCGGGCACGAATGTGCAGCACACCAGCACATTCGTGCCCGGTCGCGGCGATTTCGGGCACATATGCGCCCGGTCGGCGATGGGTGGGCGGGCGTCAGAGGCCGGGCTGGTCGGGGATCGAGCCCGCGAGGAAGATCAGCAGCCCGCCGAGCACGATGAGGATCGCCGCATCGAGCACCTTGTGGCGTACGGCGAGCATGCCGGCGTCGCGCGCCCGCAGCACCAACCGCACGAGGGCTGCGAAGACCAGCGTCCCGCCCATCAGCCGGATGCCGGTGCGCCAGTCGCCGATGGCCACGATGAGCAGCGCGACGCCGACCACGACCAGGACGAGGAGGTAGAACGCACCGCCGATGGTCGAGGGATAGCGCCGTACGTCCTCCTCGTCCGGCGGCAGCCCGCCGTCGACGAGGTCCTCGGCCGAGACGGGCGGCACACTCTCCGGAGGGACGATCACCGGCTCGGGTGCCTCGGTCGGCTCGTCGGGGTCGTGGGGAGCCGCGGGGTCGGTCTCGCTCACTCCCGGACCGACTTCTCGGCGATCTCCACGATGTTCGTCAGCAGCATCGCGCGGGTCATCGGCCCGACGCCCTTGGGGTTGGGCGAGACCCAGCCCGCCACCTCCCACACGTCGGGGTGCACGTCGCCGGTCACCTTGCCCTCGACCCGCGAGACGCCGACGTCGAGGACCGCCGCACCGGGCTTGACCATGTCGGCGGTGATGATGCCGGGTACGCCGGCGGCCGCGACGACGATGTCGGCGCGCCGCACGTGCGCGGCGAGGTCGACGGTGCCGGTGTGGCACAGCGTGACGGTGGCGTTCTCCGAGCGGCGCGTCAGCAGCAGCCCCAGCGGCCGGCCGACGGTGAGGCCGCGACCGACGACCACCACCTCGGCGCCGGCGACCTTGACGCCGTGGCGGCGCAGCAGCTCGATGGCGCCGACCGGGGTGCACGGGAGCGGACCGGCTTCGCCGAGCACCAGCTTGCCGAGGTTGGTCGGGTGCAGTCCGTCGACGTCCTTGTCGGGGTCGACGCGCGAGAGCAGGGCGAACTCGTCGAGGCCAGTCGGCTGCTGCACGATGAAGCCGGTGCATGCGGGATCGGCGTTGAGCTCGTCGATGACGGCCTCGACCTCGGCCTGGGTGGCGGTGGCCGGCAGGTCGCGGCGGATGGAGGAGATGCCGAGCTCGGCGCAGTCCTTGTGCTTGGCCCCGACGTACCACTGCGAGCCCGGGTCGTCGCCCACCAGCACGGTGCCGAGCCCGGGGGTCACCCCGCGCTCACCGAGGGCGGCGACGCGCTGCGCCAGCTCCGCCTTGATGGCCCGCAGCGTGGCCGCGCCGTCCAGGGTCTGTGCCGTCACGCCGGTCAGTCTAGGGATCAGTGGAAGAAGTGCCGCGTGCCGGTGAGGTACATCGTGACCCCGGCCTTCTCGCAGGCCTCGATCACCTCGGCGTCGCGCACCGAGCCGCCCGGTTGCACGATGGCTCGTACGCCGGCGTCGAGCAGGATCTGCGGCCCGTCGGCGAACGGGAAGAAGGCGTCCGACGCGGCCACCGCACCCGCGGCCCGCTCCCCCGCCCGCTCCACCGCGAGACGGCAGGAGTCGACCCGGTTGACCTGGCCCATCCCCACACCGACCGATGCGCCGCCCGAGGCGAGCAGGATGGCGTTGGACTTCACCGAGCGGCAGGCCCGCCACGCGAAGGCGAGGTCGGCCAGCACCTCGGGAGAGGCCGCCTCGCCGGTCGCGAGCGTCCAGGTCGTGGGGTCGTCGCCATCGGCGGAGATCACGTCGCGCTGCTGCAGCAGCAGCCCGCCGGAGATGGCGCGCGTGTCGACCCCGCCGCGCGTCAGCGGCGGGCACTCCAGGACCCGGATGTTCTTCTTCGCCTGCAGCGCCTCGACCGCACCCGGCTCATAGCCCGGAGCCACGATCACCTCGGTGAAGATCTCCGCGACCTGCGTCGCCATCTCGACCGAGACCGGCACGTTGGTCGCGATGACTCCGCCGAAGGCCGAGACCGGGTCGCACTCGTGGGCGCGTCGGTGGGCGTCGGCGACCGTGTCGCCGACGGCGATCCCGCACGGGTTGGCGTGCTTGATGATCGCGACCGCCGGCTCGTCGAAGTCGTACGCCGCCCGGCGGGCCGCGTCGGCGTCGACGTAGTTGTTGTAGGACATCTCCTTGCCGTGGTGCTGGGTCGCCTGGGCAAGGCCGGGGCCGCCGGGCAGGAAGCCGTTGGAGTAGATCGCGGCCCCCTGGTGCGGGTTCTCGCCGTAGCGCAGCACCGCGTCCTTGGTCCAGGTCGCGCCCATCCAGGCCGGGAAGCCGGAGCCCTCGCTCGTGTCGGTGAGCACGTTGCCCATCCAGGAGGCGACGTGCACGTCGTAGGTCGCGGTGTGCACGAAGGCCTCAGCAGCGAGGCGCTGGCGCTGGGCCAGGGTGAACCCGCCGGCTGACACTGCGGCCAGCACGTCGTCGTACGACGCGGGCGAGGTGACGATCGCGACGCTCGGGTGGTTCTTGGCGGCGGCACGCACCATCGAGGGGCCGCCGATGTCGATCTGCTCCACGCACTCGTCGGGCCCGGCACCCGAGACGACGGTCGCGGTGAAGGGGTAGAGGTTGGAGACGACCAGGTCGAACGGCTCGACCTCGAGCTCGCGCAGCTGCTCGACGTGGGACGCCAGGCGGCGGTCGGCCAGGATGCCGGCGTGCACCCGGGGGTGCAGGGTCTTGACCCGGCCGTCGAGGCACTCGGGGAAGCCGGTGAGGTCCTCGACCTTCGTCACCGGCAGGCCCAGGGACTCGATGAGCGCGGCCGAACCGCCGGTCGACACCAGCTCGACGCCGGCGTCGTGGAGGCCGCGCACGAGGTCGTCGAGACCGGCCTTGTCGTAGACGGACACCAGGGCTCGGCGGATCGGGATGCGGACGTCGGCTGCGTCGGACACGGGGGACTCCTCGGATGCGTGGGGAGGAGAGCACCCAGGCGTTCGATGCTCTCTGTGTCACTCCCTGGTGGTTGCCCACCTGCGCCAGTCGTGTGGCTGCAGCCTACCGAGACTCCGCGCCGATGCGCACCCGACGTCCCTCGACGCTGATCCCCTCGCGGGCGATCCGCCCGACGGCATCGACGAGCATGACCCGCTCAGCGGCCTTGATGCGCTCGTGGAGCGAGGCGACGTCGTCGTCGTCGGCCACCGGGACCGCCGTCTGGGCGACGATCGGTCCGGTGTCGACTCCCCCGTCGACGACGAAGAGCGTCGCACCGCTCACCTTGACGCCGTAGTCGAGCGCGTCGGCCGGGCCGTGCATCCCGGGGAACGACGGGCACAGCGCCGGGTGGGTGTTGAGGGTGACGAAGCGGGACAGGAAGTGGGGCGAGACGAGCTTCATGAAGCCGGCGAGCACGACGAGGTCGGGCTCGAAGCGCTCGATCACGGTGGTGAGTGCCGCGTCCCATCCCTCCCGTGTCTCGAAGTCGCCCAGCCGACGCACGAACGTCGGGACGCCCGACCGCTCGGCGCGCGCCAGACCCTCGATGTCGTCGCGGTCGGCGCCGACGGCCACCACGCGGGCGCCGTACGTCGTCTCGGCACAGGCGTCGAGCAGGGCCTGCAGGTTGGTTCCCGAACCCGACACGAGGGCGACGATGCGAGCGGGCTGCCGGGCTGGGGTCACGCCCGGAGTCTAGGTGGATCGGCGCTGGAGCAGCACCAGCGCGAGCGCGCCGAGCAACGCACCGATCCCGCAGGCGGTGATCGCGTGCACGAGCACCTCGGGGACGAAGGGGCCGACGTGTCGCATCCGGCCCGGTCCGGCAGCGCCGCCGGCCACCGACGCGAGGAACGCGAAGCCGAGGCCGGCCACGATGCCGCCCCCGCACCCGGCCAGGGCTGCCCGCTCCCAGGTCAGCGGTCGCTCGCGCAGCGCCCGGAACGCCTGGATCGCGGCCACCACGGGCGGCAGCGCCATCAGGCCGCCGACCCAGGCGGCGGGCGTGCCGACGGCCGGCAGCGCGGCCAGCAGCGGGACGACCGGCAGCGGGCCCAGCACCACGGCGCTGGGAGAGACCAGCGTGCCGCCACCCACGGCGAAGCCCGGACCCAGCAGCCAGGAGCCGGTGAACAGCGACGCGTTGGGCAGGAACCCCGCGTTGACGAGGGCGTAGAGGCCGGCCTCGGACGGGCTCGGGTGCAGGGTCGAGGTCATCGTCGCCGCGTCGTCGAACGAGGTGGCCAGGGCGACGAGGAACACCAGCGTCGACACGACGAGGAGCGCGGTCAGCACCGACGCGGCGACGGCGGCCGCGGCCCGCAGGGTGACCGGGAGGAAGGTCGCCCAGATCGCGGCCCGGCCGGAGCCGACGGCGATGGCCGGCGCGGCGACCAGCGCGGTCATGACGAACGACCACAGCAGCACGTGCGGCAGCGACGGGTCAGCGGTGGAGCCGGCTGCCAGGGTGGCGACCACCACGGCGACGACGGCGTAGCCGGCGAAGAAGAGCGCGATCGCGGTGGGCACGGTGACGTCACGCTCGCCGTCGGAGATGCGGTCGGCATCGGGACCGTGACCCGAGACCGCATCACCGACCCGGTGCCCCAGCCTCCACATCGACCAGACCGCGACGGCGGTGACGCCGAGCGGGACGATCAGCACCCGTGCGCCCATCACGGTGAACCCCGAGCCGTGGCCGGCCAGCCAGGCCAGGGCACCCATCCGCATCCCGTCGCGCGGCGCGCCGTGCACCCCGGCGTCCGAGACGAACCAGCCGATCACGCCGACGGCCATCAGCACGAGGAGCGGACCGGCCGCCGCGAGCACGCCGCCCAGGGTGGCGATGAGCACGAGCGGACGCGGGTGCGCAGCGTCGGTCCGGGGGCGGTCCGGGCGGGTGAGCAACGACGTCATGACTCGACCATCATGACCCTGGGGCGGACCCGGATCACGCTCCCACGCCGCCTGTCGCTCGTCACCGGAGGTTGTGCACGGCGTGGTCGTCTCCCGTACCGTGGAGCGGTCATGAGGAACCCCGAATCGTTCGACGCCTACTACGTCGGCACCCGCGCGCGATTCCTGCACGAGACGTACGCCCTCACCGGTGACGCGCCCGCTGCCCGCTCCGCGCTGAGGGACGCCTACGTCGTCGCGTGGCACCACTGGCGCAAGGTGTCCACCCTCGACGACCCCGACGCCTACGTCCGCGGCATCGCCCACGGACGCGCCCGGCGCCGCCACACGGCCCGCATCTGGCACCGCGACAAGAGCCTGGACCCGGCCGCCGCCGCGACGCTCGATGCGCTCTCCAAGCTGACCCCGCAGCAGCGTCGGCTCCTCGTCCTGACCAACCTGTCCAGCCTGTCGATGTCCGACATCGCGCGGACGGTCGGACTGGCCCGCGGTGACGCCGAGCGCGAGCTGCAGATCGCCTCGTCGCAGTTCGCCCTGCATCGTGACGTGCCCACGACCTCCGTCCGCGCCCTGCTGGAGGACCTGGCCCAGCCCGTCGAGAACGTCCGCTGGCCCCGGGCGACGGTGATCCGGCGCACCGGCGCAGCCCGACGACGTACGCACACCTTCGCGGGGGCCGCGCTCGCGACGGCGGCGCTCCTCGTCTCCGGCTCGCTGGTCGCGTCCGGCTCCGGCGCCGAGGCCACCAGCCTGCAGGGGGAGAGAGCCACCGCGGGCATCACCGTGCACGCCCCGTCCGACGACGTCGAGGACACCACGGGCGAGCCGGTGATCGACGAGGCGTCGCTCATGGCCCAGGACCAGCTGACCCGTCTGGGCGCCGGACTGGACTGGGCCGAGACCAAGACCACCGACAACCTCAGGGGCAACGGCCTGATCGCGCCGTGCCAGCGCGAACGGTTCTCCGACCCCGACGGGCTGGCTGCCCTGACCCGCTCCTGGGAGGGCTCCGAGACCACGGTGAAGCTCGCCACTGTGCGCCGCAACGGCCGGCAGCGGCAGCGCAAGGAGCGAGTCACGAGCGTGCGCTCCACCGCACTCGAGGTCGTGGAGATGTCGCGCACCGACGAGCAGGCCGCGCAGGCCTTCAAGACCGCGACCCTGTGGTACGCCGGGTGCACCGACCCGCGCACCCAGCTCCTCTCCACGCGCGGCCTGAAGGGCGTCGGCGAGACCGCGCGGCAGTTCCGGCTGCGGACCTGGGGCAAGGTCCCGACGACCATGTCGGTCGGGCTGGCGCGCTCAGGCAGCCTGGTGGTCACCACCGTCGTACGCAGCCAGCGCGGCGCGGTCGCCGACGCTGCGGTCGCGACCACCCTCGCCGCGGCCGTCAACCGCCTGTGCGGCACACCCGGGGCCGGAGCCTGCGCCGGTCGCGCCCGCAGCCACGCCACCGACCCGGTCGCCGTCGGCACTCCCTCGGGACTGCTGTCGGTCGTCGACCTGCCTCCCGTCGCGACCGCTCGCGGACCCTGGGTCGGCACCGAGCCCGAGCCGGCCCGCACCAACTTCGCCGCGACGCGGTGTGACCGCACGACCTTCCAGGGCAAGGGCATCCGACGCCCGCTCACCCGGACCTTCCTCTTCCCCGAGACCCCCGACGCCGACCAGTTCGGGCTCACCCAGACCGTGGGCCTGATGGAGGTGCCGGCAGCGAAGAAGTTCGTCGACGTCGTCCGCACCCGCGTCCGCCAGTGCGGCGCGGCCAACCTCGGCACCTCGGTGACGACGCTGGCCACCATGTCCTCCAAGGCGCAGGAGCTGCAGGTCTGGGCGCTGTCCATCGAGCTCAACGACCAGCAGTCCTTCCCGTTCTTCATGGGCATCGTCCGCGACGGCAACGTCGTCTCGCAGGTCGGATTCACGCCCGACCGGGCGATGACGATGACGCGTGCGGACTTCGTGTCGCTGACCCGCCGTTCGCTCGAGCGGCTCAGCAACCTGCGCGGCGCCTCGCGCTGACGCGCAACCGATCCGGGTGCTCGCGCATCCCATGGGTATGACTCATCCGCGCACGCTCCCCGCTCTCGCGCTGGCGCTCGCCCTGGCCACCGCCGCGCTCGCGGGGTGCGGCGAGCAGTCCTCCCCGGGAGGTGACGACGCAGCCGCCGTCCCGGCGGAGCCCGCCGAGCTCGCCACGGTGATCCCCGACGACTTCCCGCTGGCGGCGGGGATGGTCGAGGACGGTGGCGACTACACCCGCACGGGTCCCACTCGTGACGGGGACGGTGTCGGCGAGGTGGAGATGTGCGGGCGGGTGGTGTGGCCAGGCGCGGCCGGACGGGACCGGCTGGTGACCCACGTCGAGGGGCCGGAGTTCTCCGACGCGCGCGAGCTGGTGGTGTTCGCCGACAGCGACGCCGCGCTCGGCGCGATGGCCCCGGTCCGGAAGGCAGCACGGGAGTGTCGCGGCACCGGCAACCAGGTCTGGACCCCGCTCGAGGAGGAGACGGGCTGGGACTCGGTGACGATGGGACTGAGCTATGACGACGGGCTGGGCAGCTCGGTCTTCCAGCTCACCCGGGTCGGGTCGGCGGTCCTGGTCGTGACGACGTCCGGCGAGGGGTCGCTGCAGTCCCTTCCCGACCAGGGCGCCGATGTCACCGACGACACTGCCGCCATCGCTCCGGCGATGTGCGCCTTCACCGCCGCCGGCTGTTGACGGCGGTGTCGGCGGCGGTGTTGACGGCGGTGTTGGCGGCGGTCAGAGGCTCCGCAGGATCTCCCGCATCAGCTCCGCGGTCTCCGACGGCGTCTTGCCGACCTTGACGCCGGCGGCCTCGAGGGCCTCCTTCTTGGCCTGCGCGGTGCCCGAGGAACCGGACACGATGGCGCCGGCGTGGCCCATGGTCTTTCCCTCGGGAGCCGTGAAGCCCGCGACGTAGCCGACGACCGGCTTGGTGACGTGGTCCTTGATGTAGGCCGCCGCACGCTCCTCGGCGTCGCCACCGATCTCACCGATCATGACGATCGCCTTGGTCTCCGGGTCGTTCTCGAAGGCCTCGAGGGCGTCGATGTGGGTGGTGCCGATGATCGGGTCACCACCGATCCCGATGGCAGTGGTGAAGCCGAAGTCCTTCAGCTCGAACATCATCTGGTAGGTCAGGGTGCCCGACTTGGAGACCAGGCCGACCGGGCCCTTGCCCGCGATGGTGTGCGGCGTGATGCCGGCCAGCGACTCCTCCGGCGTGATGATGCCCGGGCAGTTGGGGCCGATCATCCGGGTGGACCTGCCCTCGAGGTAGGCCACGACCTCTGCCGAGTCCTGCACCGGCACGCCTTCGGTGATCACCACGAGCAGCGGGATCTCGGCGTCGATGGCCTCGATGCAGGCGTCCTTGGTGAACGCCGGCGGCACGAACGCGACCGACACGTTGGCGCCGGTCTCCTTCATGGCCTCGGCAACGGTGCCGAAGACCGGCAGGTCCTGGCCACCGAGCTCGACCGAGGTTCCGGCCTTGCGGGCGTTGACCCCGCCCACGACGTTGGCGCCGGACTCGACCATCAGGGTGGTGTGCTTGGCACCCATCCCGCCGGTCATGCCCTGGACGATGATCTTGGAGTTCTTGTCGAGAAAAATGCTCATGGGATTCTTTCCGTCCTCAGGCGCTGGGCGTGTTCGTGTGGGCCAGCTCGGCGGCCTTGTCGGCCGCACCGTCCATGGTGTCGACGAGGGTGACCAGTGGGTGGTTGGCCTCGGTGAGGATGCGGCGACCCTCCTCGACGTTGTTGCCGTCGAGCCGGACGACGAGCGGCTTGCTCTCCTTGTCGCCCAGGATCTCCAGGGCGCCCACGATCCCGTTGGCCACCTCGTCGCACGCGGTGATGCCACCGAAGACGTTGACGAACACGCTCTTGACCTGCGGGTCGTTGAGGATCACGTCGAGACCGTCGGCCATGACCTGCGCGTTGGCGCCGCCGCCGATGTCGAGGAAGTTGGCGGGCTTGACGCCGCCGTGCTTCTCACCGGCGTAGGCGACCACGTCGAGGGTGGACATGACCAGGCCGGCGCCGTTGCCGATGATGCCCACGGCACCGTCGAGCTTGACGTAGTTGAGGCCCTTGTCCTTGGCCTTCGCCTCGAGCGGGTCGGCCTCCTCGCGAATCTCGAAGGCGGCGTGCTCGGGGTGGCGGAAGTCGGCGTTCTCGTCGAGCGAGACCTTGCCGTCGAGCGCCTCGAGCTTGTCGCCGGCCAGGCGGGCGAGGGGGTTGACCTCCACGAGGGTGGCGTCCTCCTCGACGAAGACGTTCCAGAGCTGCTGGATCATCGTGATCGCCTGGTCGCGGAGCTCGGCCGGGAAGCCGGCCTCATCGGCGATCTCGGCAGCCTTGGCCGCGTCCACACCGGTGCCGGCGTCGATCGGGATCTTCTTCACGGCGTCGGGGTTGGTCTTGGCGACCTCCTCGATCTCCACACCACCCTCGACGCTGGCGATGCAGAGGTAGGAGCGGTTGGAGCGGTCGAGCAGGAACGAGAAGTAGTACTCGTCCTCGATCGAGGCACCGGGGACCACGAGGACCCGGTTCACCGGGAGCCCCTTGATCTCGAGGGCGAGGATCGCGCGGGCGGCCTCCTCGGCCTCCTCCGGCGTCTTCGCGACCTTCACGCCGCCGGCCTTGCCGCGACCGCCGGCCTTGACCTGCGCCTTCACGACCACGACGCCACCGATCTCCTCGGCGGCCGCGCGAGCGTCCTCCGGGGTCTCCACGGTCTTGCCGAGGGCTCCCGCCACTCCATGCTTGGCGAAGAGCTCCTTCGCCTGAAACTCCATCAGGTCCACGACGTAACCAGTCCTTCTCGTAAGCAACCGTTCCCGGGATTTCCTCTCGGCACACTAGCCCTGTCGGGTGGGCCGCACGAGTTCGGGTTCACGTGGTGCTGGTCACTCACCGGGCTACGTTGTCGGGCATGTCCTCGGTGATGTGGTTCCGGCGCGACCTGCGCGTGCGCGACAACCCCGCCCTGCGGGCCGCCCTCGAGGACGGGCCTGCCGTGGCCCTGTTCGTCATCGACCCTCGCCTGTGGGAGGGCGCCGGCGATGCGCGCCGGGCGTGGCTCGCGGCCAACCTGCGCGCCCTCGACGAGCGGCTCGAGGGTCGGTTGGTCCTCCGCCACGGCGACCCGGTCGAGGTGGTGCCCCAGGTGGTCACCGAGGTCGACGCGACGGCTGTGCACGTCTCGGCCGAGACCACGCCGTACGGCCGCAGGCGCGACGCTCGCGTCACCGAGGCGCTGGGCGAGGTGCCGCTCGTCGCCACCGGTTCGCCGTACGCGGTCGGCCCCGGGCTCGTCCGCAACGGCTCGGGCGAGCCCTACCAGGTCTTCACGCCCTTCTCCCGGGCGTGGCGCGAGCACGGCTGGGCCGAGCCCGCCCCGACCCCACGCTCCCCCGACCTCCTCACGATCGACTCCGGGTCGCAGGTCGCCGAGCTGCTGGGCGGCGCCCTGGCAGCCGGGCCGGAGGGCATGCCGAGCGCCGGCGAGGACGCCGCCTGGCGACGCTGGCGGCACTTCCGCGACGACCTGATGGCGCGCTACGCCGAGGACCGCGACCGTCCTGCCCTCGACGCCACGTCCCGGCTCTCGCCCTACCTCCACCTCGGCGTCCTGCACCCGCGCTCCCTCCTCGAGGAGCTCGGCAGCGGGCCCGGCACCTCACGCTTCGAGACGGAGCTCGCCTGGCGTGAGTTCTACGCCGACGTCCTCTGGCACTCCCCCGGGTCGGCCTGGGCGGACCTCAGGCCGGCGCTCGGCGCGATGCACTACGACGAGCCCGAGGACGCGATCGAGGCCTGGCGGACCGGCACCACCGGTTTCCCGATCGTGGATGCGGGGATGCGCCAGCTGATCCACGAAGGGTGGATGCACAACCGGGTGCGGATGATCACGGCCTCGTTCCTGACCAAGGACCTGCACGTCTGGTGGCCGGTGGGCGCACGGCACTTCCTCGACCGGCTCATCGACGGCGACGTCGCGTCCAACAACCACGGCTGGCAGTGGGTGGCCGGCACCGGCACCGACGCCTCGCCGTACTTCCGCGTCTTCAACCCGATCACCCAGGGCCTGAAGTTCGACCCGAACGGCGACTACGTACGCCGCTGGGTGCCCGAGCTCGACCACCTGGCCGGGGCTGCGGCCCACGAGCCGTGGAAGTCCGACGTCGGCTACGAGCAGGAGTACCCCCTGCGCATCGTCGACCACGCGGCCGAGCGCGTCGAGGCACTCGAGCGCTACCGTCTCGCCCGCGCCCCGGCTAGCAGGCGGCGAGTCACCCCCGAGTTGCGCATTTCCGTGACCTTTCCGTTACAGTCTGACGGCGGTCTTGCCGACCCACCCCCCTGACCCGGCAGATTGGTAACTTCTTCATGGGCAACCACCGAGCGCAGCGCCCTTCCAGGCGCAGCACTTCGGCAGCAGCGTCCCCGGTCGGTAAGCGACGCGCCACCACGCCGCAGCGCCGATCGTTGGTCCGCAGCCTCCCCTCCACGCCGCTCATCGCCGGCGTGGCGGTCCTCGCGATCTCCGCGGGCGGTGCCGTGACGGCCGCCGGCGCCGACGGCTCCGACCTGGCCCCCACGGGCACCTCGATCAGTGCTGCCGGCCAGATGGGTGCCTCGGCGAGCGACGCGCTGTCGCGCCGCGGCAAGATCGTCAGCCGCAACTACACGCGCGGCGCCGGGGACGAGGACACCGACCCCGAGCTGGCCGCCCTGGCCGAGAAGCAGATGGCCCAGCGCGAGGCCAAGCTGGCCGAGATGCGCCAGGCCGCGGAGAAGCAGGCCGCGAAGATCGAGGAGAACAAGTGGGTTCTCCCCCTCGCCAACTACTCCATCACCGCGACGTTCGGCCAGTACGGACTCTGGGCCAACTATCACACCGGCCTCGACTTCAACGGCAACTCCGGTGACCCGATCCTGTCGGTCGCCAACGGCACCGTCACGTCGACCGGCTACGACGGCGCCTACGGCAACAAGACCGTGGTCACCCTCGATGACGGCACCGAGATCTGGTACTGCCACCAGACCTCGATCTACGTCAGCGTCGGCGAGACCGTCCGCGGTGGCGAGGTGCTCGGCACCGTCGGCGCGACCGGCAACGTGACCGGCTCGCACCTCCACCTCGAGGTCCGCCCCGGTGGCGGCGGCCCGGTCAACCCGTTCGACGCCTTCGTCGACCACGGCATCGTTCCCTGATCGAGCTGCGGGAGCGGATCTTCGATCTTCCACCCCGGCAGCGGTGAGCCAGGGGCCTTCCGAGCTCGGAGAAGCCGCCTCACACACCGCTCAAGCCGAATCCGGCCGATCCACCCCCGGCAGCGGTGAGCCAGGGGCCTTCCGAGCTCGGAAAAGCCGCCTCACACACCGCTCAAGCCGACTCCGGCCGATCCACCCCCGGCAGCGGTGAGCCAGGGGCCTTCCGAGCTCGGAAAAACCGCCTCACACACCGCTCAAGCCGAATCCGGCCGATCCACCCCCGGCAGCGGTGAGCCAGGGGCCTTCCGAGCTCGGAAAAGCCGCCTCACACACCGCTCAGAGCGACTCGGGAGAGCCTCAGAGCTTCTCCACCGGCGCGTAGCGCAGCAGCAGCCGCTTGACGCCCTCGGAGCCGAAGTCGATCGAGGCCACCGACTTCTCCGCGACGCCGTCGACCGCGACCACCGTGCCCATCCCGAACGAGTCGTGCACGACCCGGTCCCCCGGCGTCAGGCTGGGGATCTCGCGGGCCGGCTTGGCCTTGGACGCCGCGTCGGCGCGCATCGCGGCCGAGGTGAAGTTCTGGCGACCGGCCGCCGTCGGCGAGCCCAGTCGGGTGGACTGCGAGGTCAGGTCGGGACGTCCCCAGCGCGTCTGCTCGGCGGCCGTACGACGCCAGTCGACGAGGTCGACGGGCAGCTCGTCGAGGAAGCGGCTGGCCGGGTTGTGGCTGGGCGCGCCCCACGCGGACCGGACCATGGCCCGGGAGACGTAGAGGCGCTTCTGGGCGCGGGTCACGCCGACGTAGGCCAGGCGACGCTCCTCCTCCAGCTCGGGCTGGTCGCCCAGGGAGCGCTGGTGGGGGAAGACGCCGTCCTCGAGCCCGCTCAGGAACACGACCGGGAACTCCAGTCCCTTGGCGGTGTGGAGGGTCATCAGGGTCACGACACCCGAGTCGTCGCCGTCCGGTGAGTCGGGGATCTGGTCGGCGTCGGCCACCAGCGCCACTCGCTCGAGGAAGTCGCCGAGCCCGACGGCGACGGTGCCGGCCTCGATGTCGGCCGGGTCGGCACTGGGACCGGGTTGCGGGTCCTCGGCGAACTCGCGCGCGACGGCCACCAGCTCGGCGAGGTTCTCCACGCGGGTGTCGTCCTGCGGATCGTCGCTGGCCTCCAGCTCGGCGAGGTAGCCCGATCGACCCAGCACCGACTCCAGGATCACGTCGGGACGCTCGTCGGCCGCGACCATCGACTGGAGCTCCTGCACCATGGCGACGAAGCCGAGGATGTTCTTCAGGCTGCGGGTGGCCAGCCCGGGCGCCTGTTCGGCCTTCACCAGCGCCTCCCAGAAGGTGATCCGGTCGCGGTCGGCGAGGGCGGCGATGCAGGCCTCGGCCCGGTCGCCGATCCCCCGCTTGGGGGTGTTGAGCACCCGGCGCAGGGAGATCTCGTCAGCGGTGTTGACCAGCATCCGCAGGTAGGCCAGCGCGTCGCGGACCTCGCGGCGCTCGTAGAAGCGCACTCCCCCGACGACCTTGTAGGGCTGGCCGGTGCGGATGAAGACTTCCTCGAAGACACGTGACTGCGCGTTGGTGCGGTAGAACACGGCGACGTCCGCCGGGCGTACGCCGCCCTCGTCGGCGAGGCGGTCGATCTCCTGGCTGACGAACCGCGCCTCGTCGTGCTCGTCGTCGGCGACGTAGCCGACGATGCGCTCCCCGTCACCGGCGTCGGACCACAGCCGCTTGGGCTTGCGCCCGCGGTTGTTGCCGATCACCGAGTTGGCGGCGGTGAGGATGGTCTGGGTGGAGCGGTAGTTCTGCTCCAGCAGGATCGTCGTCGCGTCGGGGAAGTCCTGCTCGAAGTCCATGATGTTGCGGATGTCGGCGCCGCGGAAGGCGTAGATCGACTGGTCGGCGTCGCCCACCACCATCAGCTCGCTCGGCTCGACCTGCTCGGCGCCGCCGTCCTCGAGCGAGCGACCGCAGAGCTGCTGGATCAGGCTGTATTGAGCATGGTTGGTGTCCTGGTACTCGTCCACCAGCACGTGGCGGAAGCGGCGGCGGTAGTTCTCCCGCACGTCGGGGAACGCCTGCAGCAGGTGCACGGTCGTCATGATCAGGTCGTCGAAGTCGAGGGCGTTGGCGTCGCGCAGCCGGCGCTGGTAGTGGGTGTAGGCCGCGGCGTAGGCCTCCTCGAAGCCGTTCTTCGCGTCCTTGGCCGCGTCCTCGGCGTCGCGCAGCTCGTTCTTGTGGTCGGAGACCCAGTGGAGCACCGCGTTGGGTTGGTACTTCTTGGGGTCGAGCTCGAGGTCGCGCAGCACCAGGGTCATCAGCCGCTTGGAGTCGGCCGCGTCGTAGATCGAGAAGTTGGACTTCAGGCCCACCCGGTCGATCTCCTTGCGCAGGATGCGCACGCAGGAGGAGTGGAAGGTGGAGACCCACATGATCCGGGCGCGCCTGCCGACCAGGTGCTCGACGCGCTCCTTCATCTCGGCGGCGGCCTTGTTGGTGAAGGTGATGGCCAGGATCGAGCCCGGGTGGGCCCGGCGCTCCGAGACCAGCCACGCGATCCGACGCGTCAGCACCCGGGTCTTCCCCGACCCGGCGCCCGCGACCACGAGGAGCGGCGGACCGGAGTGCATGACGGCAGCACGCTGCGGCTCGTTGAGGCCCTCGAGGAGCTCGTCGCGCGTGGGTCCGGTGCGGGCGCTCGGGGTCTCGCCGGGGCCGCCGATGTCCTCGAGTCCGGGCAGTGTGAAGGGGGTGCTCATCTCCCTGCCAGCCTACGGCCCGCCGGGGACAGCGGGACCGTCAGGTGACGCTCCGCGTCACACGTGCGTGGGCGACCAGAGGACCGCGAGCGCGACGTTGAGCACGCTCAGCGCCAGGAGTCCCAGGTAGAGGCCCTGCGGGATGCTCGGCTTGCGCGTGTTGGCCATGACCAGCACGAGGATGACGAGGCCCACGGCGAACTTCACGCCGACCTTGACGTGGTCGACGTCGCCGTCCCCCGCCTCCAGCACGCCGACGAGCAGCAGGCCGGTGAGGAACGCGGTGGCGGCCCCGTCGCGCATCGCGGCGTTGACCGACTTCTGCGACTCCCGCGCCTGCACCAGGAGCCCGCCGATGAGCGCAGCGAAGCCGAGGATGTGCACCACGAGCAGGACCAACCGCAGGATCTCCATGCCGCGGAGCCTAGTGGTGCGTGCGCGACGCTCAGCCCCTGCGTGCCTTCTTGGCGCGGGGGGCCGGACGTACGACGAGGACCGGGCACGGGGCATAGTGCTGGACGCGCTGGGCGGTGCTGCCCACCAGCACGCTGTCGCTGAGGCCGCGACCACCGGAGGCCACCACGACCAGCCCCGCGTCGTACTGCTTGGCGGCCTTGATGATCTCGTTGGCCGCCGATCCGCTGCGGATGCGCTTGGACACCTTCGGTCCCCAGCCGTCGTAGACCGCCGCGATCGTCGCGACCGCGCTGTCCGCTGCGTCGCGGAACGACGCCGACTCCCACCCACCCTTGCCGGGAGTCTCCGACAGGTCGTCGGCGAACGCCACGGATGCGAGCGGCCGGATCACCGCGACGACCGAGATCTCGGTGAGCTTGGCCGGGTCGGCGAAGGCCTTGAGGTGCTTGGCCGCGGCCAGCGACTGCCTGGACCCGTCGGTGGCGACGATGACGTGCATGGTCAGATCTCCTTGTCGAGGGCCGGAGCGGTCGAGCCGGTGCCGCGACTGCCGAAGAGATGCTCGGCGAGGAAGAGCACCCCGCCGACAGCGAGGAGCGCTGCGCACCAGAGCAGCGAGGCCGGGTCGTCGTCGATGACGTAGTAGAGGATCGCGAGGTTGCCGAGCAGCCCCACGACCAGCAGGGGCGTGTTGGCCCGGAAGGCGCGCTCGTCCTCGTCGTGACCGCGCAGCTTGAGGCAGGTCACGATGACGAGCGCGTAGATGGCCAGCAGGAAGACGACCGTCACCAGCGCCAGCCGGTTGACCAGGTCGATGCCACCACCGGCCGCAGTGACGGCGTAGCCGGTGACGAGCAGCGCGCCCACCACCAGGCCGCTGAAGAGCAGGCCCACCCACGGGCTGCGTCGGCTCGCGTGGACCTTGGCGAACACGCCCGGGACCACGTCCTCGCGCGCCATGCCGTAGAGGATGCGGGGCTGCGTGACCAGGGTGACGAGGGTGGTGTTGGTGATCGCGACGAGCGCGATGATGGTGAAGACCGTCGTCATCAGGTCGGTGGAGAACGGCAGGATGCCCTGCTTCACCACCTCGAGCAGCGCCACGTCGGACCCGGCGAGCTGGTCGGTGGGCACCGTCAGGGCTGCCGCCATCGAGACCAGCACGTAGACCAGGCCCGCGACGATCATGCCGCCGATGAGGGAGCGCGGGAACGCCTTGTGCGGGTCGATGGTCTCCTCAGCCACGTTGGCGGTGTTCTCGAAGCCCGTCATCGCGAAGAACGAGAGCGCCACTCCGGCCAGGATCGCCATGGCGGGGTTGCCCGAGACGCTGATGTCGGTGAGCGTCGCGAAGTCCGCGTTCCCCTGGGCGATGTAGTAGATCGCGATGATCATGACGATGATCAGGCCGCTGAGCTCGATGAAGGTCATGAGCATGTTCATCACCACCGACTCGGTGATGCCGATGAAGTTGATGAACACCAGGACGGCGACGAAGGCGAGTGAGACCACCAGCGCCGGCGGGCCGCCGCCGTCGAAGAGCTCACCGAAGTAGGACGCGAAGCCGGTCGCCAGCGAGCCCGACGCCGCGAAGCTGGCGGCGAGGAACGACACGGTGACCAGGAACGTGAGGGGCCGGTTGCCGAAGGCCTTCTGCACGTAGAGCGAGGAGCCCGCGGCCTGCGGGTACTTCGTGACCAGCTCTGCGTACGCCGATCCTGTGATCGCCGCGACCGAGACACCGACGGCGAACGCTATCCAGAACGCCCCGCCGACGGCTGCCGCCACCAGGCCGATGAGGACGTAGATGCCGGACCCGAGGACGTCACCGAGGGTGTAGAAGAAGAGCTGGGTCCCGGTGATGGAGCGCTTGAGACCCCCGTCGTCGACGGCGGCCCGGGGGGCGGTTGCAGTGGAGTCGGCCACGAGACGGCCCTCACTTCCGAGTGGAGTTGGTGGCCCGACCCCACCGGTGCGCGCCGGCGGTTGTCAATCATCGACCACCCGGAAGAGGGTGGTCCCCGCTCAGAGGAGCTTGCGGTCGGACGCCCACCGGGTCAGCTCGTGGCGGCTGGAGAGCTGCAGCTTGCGCAGCACCGAGGACATGTGGGTCTCGACGGTCTTCACCGAGATGAAGAGCTCCTTGGCCACCTCCTTGTAGGCGTAGCCGCGAGCGATCAGCCGCATCACCTCGCGCTCGCGCTCGGTGAGCCGGTCGAGGTCCTCGTCCACCGCGGCCACGTCGATCGACCCCGCGAAGGCGTCGAGCACGAAGCCGGCCAGTCGCGGTGAGAAGACGGCGTCTCCCCCGGCCACGCGGGTGATCGCGTCGACCAGCTCGGGTCCGGTGATGGTCTTGGTGACGTAGCCGCGCGCACCTCCGCGGATGGTGCCGATCACGTCCTCGGCCGCGTCGGAGACCGACAGCGCGAGATAGCACGCGTCGGGCGCCGGCCGACGACGCATCACCTCGACGCCGCCACCGCCGGGCAGGTGCACGTCGAGGAGGACGACCTGCGGCTGGAGCTCGCGCACGATCGCGACGGCGGCATCGGCGTCGGCGGCCTCGCCGACGACCTCGACCAGCCCGGCACCGCTCGCGGCAAGCTCGGCGCGGACTCCTGCCCGGAACATGGCGTGGTCGTCGACCAGGACGACCCGGACCGGTGCCCGGTCGGGGGCGCTGGTGCTGTTCATCGGTTCTCCTCGTCGGTGGTGCGGGGCATGTGCAGCCGGACCTCGGTGCCCCCGCCGGGCGAGGACCGTACGTCCGCGCTGCCGCCGTGGCGTGCCATCCGGTCGATGATGCTGCTGCGTACGCCGTGGCGATCCGCCGCCACGCCGTCCACGGCGAAACCCGTGCCCCGGTCGCGCACGAAGACATCGACGCTCGTGGCGGACGTCTCGGCGTAGACGTCGGCGCGGTCGGTGCCGGCGTGCTTGGCGACGTTCACGACGGCTTCACGCGCGGCGAGCACGATCGGGCGGAGCGGCTCGTCGAGATCGCAGTCGCCCACGGTCACGACGTCGACCACGACGGCGTGCTGGGACTCCACCTCGGCAGCCATCTCCTTCAGCGCACCGGCCAGCGTGGTGGCGTCGGTGCTCTCGGCCTCGAACAGCCAGCGCCGCAGGTCGCGCTCCTGCGAGCGCGCCAGCCGCGCGACGGTCAGCGCGTCGCCGGAGTTCTTCTGGATCAGGGCCAGGGTCTGCAGCACCGAGTCGTGGAGGTGGGCGGCCATGTCCGCGCGTTCCTGGGTCCGCACGCGCTCGACGCGCTCGGCGCTCAGGTCGTTGATCAGGCGCAGGACCCACGGGCCCACCACGATGGCGAGCCCGACCAGGCCGAGCAGCCCCGCGACCAGGACCGGCACGGCGAAGGTGGCGCCGCTGGCCGCGATGGCGAACACGCTCAGCGCGGCGACGATCAGGCCGAGGCCTGCTGCGATGCGGGCGTACGCCGCCCAGCCACCGTTGCCGAACACGGCACGGAAGGGATCGATGCGACCCGTCGAATCCGTCCACCGCTCGCGTTGCGCCTCGTCGGCCTGGCGCCAGAGCAGGCCGATGCCGGCGACACCGAGGACGACCGGCCAGAACAGCGCACCCTGACCGAAGATCCCCTCGAACCCCAGGACCACGCCGAAGAGCAGCGCGCCCAACGCGATGGCCGGGCCCGCGTCGCGGAACCGGGAGCGACGACCGGGGCGCCTGCCCGTCCGCGTCGCGCTCTCGAGCCCGGGGGTGCTGACCTCGAAGCGCTGGTCGGCAGGCAGGAACATCCACAGCCCGGCGTAGAGCATCAGTCCGAACCCGCCCAGCAGGGCGGTGGCGACGAAGAAGACCCGCACCCACAGCACCGGAACGCCCAGGTGGGCGGCCACGCCGGACGCGACTCCACCGGCGATCGCCGAACCGAGGTCGCGGAAGGCCCGGCGCGGGTGGCCCGGACGGGACCAGGCACCGGTGGCGGACCCGACGGGGGGCGTGGAGTGATGCGTCATCGTGTCCCCATCGTCGCAGGCGCGGGGACGCGCGACCATGAGGACTGACCCCGAGACGACCCTGAGTCAGAATGCGTCCGGGGCGGCAGGATTCAGGGCTGTCCCCGATGGTGCGTGACCACGCACCGCTGCAGAGTTGGAGCCATGGACAACGCAAGCACCACCGAGAACCCCACGCCGCCGACCGGCGGACCCGGACCGCGGGTCTCCCGGGAGGAGATGAAGGACCTGGGGCGTCTGCGCCGCAGCGTCACCGACCGTCACATCGGCGGTGTCGCGGGCGGACTGGCCCGACACCTCGACGTCGACCCCATCATCCTGCGCGTCACCTTCGTCGTCGCGATCTTCTTCGGTGGCGCCGGCCTGCTCGCCTACATCGGCGCCTGGGCCCTGGTCCCCGAGGAGGGCACCGACGACGAGCCGCTCGGGCTCGACCGGCGCAGTCGCACGATCGCGCTCGCCGGAGTCGGAGTCCTGTCGCTCCTGTGCGCTGTCGGCGACTGGGCGGGGGCCTTCTGGTTCCCGTGGCCGCTCGCCATCCTCGGTGCCGTGGTGCTGTGGTTCCTCCACCGGCAGCAGCGCGACAGCTCGCCCGGCTCGGACCCGACCCCGCCGCAGTCGTACGACTTCGCCCAGCAGTCGTACGCCATGCCTCCCGCGGAGTATGCCCGCGCCCGGCGGCCCCGCAACCCGCGCAAGCGCGGTCCGGTGCTGTTCTTCTTCACCCTGGCCCTGATCGCGCTCGCCGAGGGCGTGCTCGGCGTGGCCGACCTCGCCGGTGCCGACATCACGAACAGCGCCTACCCCGCGCTGGCGCTCGGCATCGTCACCGTGATGCTGCTGATCGGTGCCTTCTGGGGACGGGCCGGTGGCCTGATCGCGCTGGGTCTCGTCGCGGCCCTGGCCACCGCCGGCGCGGCGATCGGAAACCAGTACCCCGAGGACGTGGTGACCTACACCCCGTCCAGTGCCGACCAGGTCGCCGACAACTACGACGTCGGCGGTGGCGAGCTCTACCTCGACCTGTCCGGCGTCGCGGACGTCGACGCCCTCGACGGGCGCGAGGTGTCCATCGACGGTGTCGGCGGCCGGCTCGAGGTCGTGGTCCCGGACGGCGTGGACGTCACGGTCCGCACCGACGTGGTTGCCGGTGACAGCCGGGTCTTCGACCAGCGCAGGGAAGGCTTCGACGTCAACCTCGACGGTTTCCGCGACGGCGGCGACGGCGTACCTGACCTGACCATCACCATCGACCTCTTCGCGGGCGAGGTCATCGTCCGCGACGCGGCCTGAGCACCAGGAATGAGTGACGAGATGACCGAGCACACGAACCCCTACGAGACCACTGACGTCTACTCCTACGACGAGCCGATGGTCGGCCCGTTGGACGCACCGGACCACCCGACGGGTCGCCACCCGGTGAACATCACCCAGCTCGTGATGGGCGTCGCCTTCGCCGGGATACTCCTGATCTGGGCCCTCGTCGAGGGCAACGTGGTGGAGGCGGGCGACTACCGCTGGTTGCTGCCGATCCCGTGGCTGGCCGCCGGCGCCGCCGGCCTCGTCGCGACGGTCCTGCCCTCACGCAAGTGAGCAGGCGGGCAGCGCGAACCACCTGAGGTCGTCGAAGTCGGCGCCCAGGTGCGCCGGGTCCGACCAGTCCGGCGGCGACGCGGCAGCCATGATCGCGCGGCCCTCGTCGAGGTGCTCCTTGAGCACCGAGACGGGGGCCGTCGTCGTGTTCTCGGGCCACGTCATCGCGCCGTCGGCGGCGTAGGACACGTCCGCGAGGCGCAGCGGCGGCTCGACCGTGCCGGTGCGGTGGTGCCAGAGGCCGGTGAGCGGGTCGAAGCGGTAGTCGCCGAGCAGCCGCCAACCCTCGCGCGCCACCAGGCGTACGGCCTCCACGACGTAGGTGAAGACCTCCTCCTCGATGAAGTAGTTGAAGTTCACCCGCACCCAGCCGGGCTTGATGCCCTCGCAGCCGCCTTCGATCTGGGCCTCGAACTGGTGACTGGTGTCGAGGTCGATGTCGAGCAGCCGGTGGCCGTAGGGCCCGGCGCAGGAGCAGCCGCCGCGGGTCTGGATGCCGAAGAGGTCGTTGAGCAGGGCGACGACGTAGTTGTGGTGGAGGTAGGAGCCGTCGGGCGCCTTCAGCACGAACGAGACGATCGAGAGGCGCTGCGAGTCGAGGTTGCCGAGGATCTGGATGGTGGGCTCGGCCCGCCACGCCTCGACCACCCGCGTCAGCATCTCCTCCTCGTGCCGCTGGATGGTCTCCACCCCCACCGCGTGCTTGAGCTGGAAGACCAGGCCCGCGCGGATCGACTCCACGATGCCCGGGGTGCCGCCCTCCTCGCGGTGGGCGTGGTCGTCGAGGTAGCGGTGCTCGGTCGGGTTGACGTACATCACCGTGCCGCCGCCGGGCACGACCGGCACCCGGTTGGTCATCAGCTCGCGACGCACCACGAGCACGCCGGGCGTGCCGGGGCCGCCGATGAACTTGTGGGGCGAGATGAAGATGGCGTCCTTGACCGAGCTGCCGGGACCGTACATCTCGATGTCGACGTAGGGCGCGCACGCGGCGAAGTCCCAGAAGCTCAGCGCCCCGTGCTGGTGGAGCAGGTCCGCGACGCCCTCGGTGTCGGTGACGATGCCGGTCACGTTGGACGCGGCGGAGAAGGACCCGATCTTCAGCGGCCGGTCGGCGTACTTCTCCAGCTCCTCGGCCAGGTGGGCGAGGGAGACCCGGCCGTCGGCGTCCTCGTGGATCGTCACCACGTCGGCGATGGTCTCGCGCCACGGGATCTCGTTGGAGTGGTGCTCGAAGGGGCCGATGAAGACGACCGGTCGCTCGTCGGGGGGGATCGCGTCACTGAGGTGGTAGCGATCGTCGAGCCCGGCCGGGATCCGCAGGCCGAGGATGCCGATGAGCTTGTCGATGGCTGCGGTGCTGCCCGAGCCGCAGAAGACCACGACGGTCTCGTCGTCGCCGCCCACGCCGTCGCGGATGATGCGTCGCGCGTCCTCGCGCAGACGGGTGGTCTGCAGGCCGGTTCCGCTCGCCTCGGTATGGGTGTTGGCGTACGCCGGCAACACCTCGCAGCGGATGAACTCCTCGATGAAGCTGAGGCTGCGACCCGACGCGGTGTAGTCGGCGTAGGTCACCCGTCGCGGGCCGTAGGGGCCCTGCATGATCTGGTCGTCGCCGATCACGGACGCCCGGATGTGCTCGACGAGGAGCGATGACGAGTCAGTGGCGGGGCTCACACCCCGAAGGGTACGCCCGCCTCACGGGCGGCTCGGAGGGCCACCTCGGGGTGGTCGGTGATCACCCCGTCGACCCCGGCTGCGAGGAGGGCGCGCACCTCGGCGGCCATGTCGCCGAGGGCGTCGGGCGAGCTGCCGTGGCGCAGGTTGCTCGGCAGGAAGCGGTTCTCCCCACGCACGGTCCAGGCGTGGACGGTGAGCCAGAGCCGGTGGGCGTCGCGGACCAGGGTGGACGGCTCGGCGATGGCGTCGTCGCGGTCGCGCGGCAGGATCATCGACTTGTGGGGGCCGATGCCGTCGGCGTACTCATCGACCCAGGCCAGGCCCTCGGGAGTGACCAGGTCGCCGTAGGAGCGCGGATCACCCGCCGCGACCAGGTCGGCCGGATGCCGTGACGCGGTGTCGACCAGCTGGATGATCGGGAGCCTCGTGCGACCCGCCAGGCGCCGAAGGACCGATGTCTCGAACGCCATGAGCGACACCCGCGCCCACGGGTGGTCGAGGCCGTGGCGAGCGAGGTCGCGCAGGAGGGGCACGTCGAGCGGGAGCCCGATCGAGTCGTGGTGGGTGGCGTGCTTGAGCTCGAGCATCACCCCGACGGTGCGACCACGCCGCACGGACTCGGCGCCGACCATCGCCAGCACCTCGGTCAGCGTCGGCACACCCTCGGCGCCGTCGTGGTGCGCGTTGGTCGGGCGGGTGCCGGGCATCCGCTCGCGAGCGGCGAGGGTCTTGAGCTGGGTGACGGTGAGGTCCTGGGCGAACCATCCGCTCTGGGCGACGCCGTCGATCGTGCGGGTCGTGCGGAGGTGGGCGAGCTCGGCACGCGACGCGACGTCGGTCGTCGTGCTGAGCTCGGCGTCGTGGCGGGCGACCAGGACACCGTCCCGGGTGGAGACGAGGTCGAGCTCGATGTCGTCCGCGCCCATCCGGATGGCGGCGCGGTAGGCGCCGAGGGTGTGCTCCGGACGGTGACCGCTCGCTCCGCGGTGCGCAACCACGGCAGGCGTCACGACCAACGACGAGGTCGTCCTCAGGGCCTCTCGGGTCACCGTCACGCGAACAGGCTGCCCGGCCGACGGGACCGAGCGGTGTCCTCAGGGTGAATGGCGGATGATGACCGCGTGACGCTCCCGAGCTTCCCGACCCTGACGTCCCTGCCCGCCACCGAGCACCCCGACCTGGTGGCCGCACCCGTCGCTCGAGCCCTGGCCGGATGGCCGGGCGCTGCCGAGGTGGCGGTGGTCGACATCGACCCCGACCTCGCCGACACCGCCGCCATGAGCGAGGCGTACGGCATCCCGATGACGGCCAGCGGCAACTGCGTGGTCGTCGCGGGCTCACGGGCCGGGGACGAGCGGATCGCCGCATGCGTCGTCCGCGCCGACACCCGCGCCGACGTGAACACCCTCGTGCGCAAGATGCTCGACGTCCGCAAGGCCTCGTTCCTGCCGATGGACCGGGCGGTGGCCGAGACCGACATGGAGTACGGCGGCATCACCCCGCTCGGGCTGCCGGCCGGCTGGCGGGTCCTGGTGCACGACGCGCTGCTCGACGAGCCCGTCGTGGTGGTCGGCAGCGGCATCCGCCGCTCCAAGCTGCTGCTGCCCGGCCGGCTGCTGGAGGAGCTGCCCGGCGCCGAGGTGGTGCCCGACCTCGGCAGGTGAGCCGTTGGGGGGCTGACGGGACGACGTCCGGGTACGGGGAAGGACAACCCCAACCACAGGAGCGTCAATGTCCAGCAGCAACACCCTGTCCCGCTCGCTCAACGACGTCGGCCTCGCGGCCTGGTTCGGCGGCACGCTGGCCAACGCCGTCGCGTTGAACCCCGCTGCCGGCGAGGCGGACACGGCCACCGGCGTCGGCTCGGTCGCCAACACCGGCTGGGACCGCTGGACCCCGGTGAACGCCGCCGCGATCGGCGCCCACGTCCTCGGCAGCACCGGCCTCCTCCTCGCCAACAAGGGCCGCGTCGCCGGTCAGAGCGGCGTGGCCGGCGCCTCGATGCTCAAGACCGGGCTGATGGCCGCCGCCCTCGGCGTGACGGCGTACAGCCGGATCCTCGGCAAGCGCGTGTCGGAGCACAACGCCGTGCCCGCCGAGTCGGGCACCGAGCCGGCCGCGGCGACCCCGCCGGCCGTCGCCCAGGCGCAGCGCCAGCTCGACCTCCTGCAGTGGGTCGTGCCCGCGCTCACCGGCGCGATCATCGTGGTGGACGCCCGGCTCGGCGAGCAGCAGCGTCCCGCCAACGTGATCGAGGGCCTGGCCGCCCGGATCCCGGGCCTCTCCGGCTGAGAAAAAGGATTCGTCGCCGACCGGTCCCGAAACCTAGGATCGGTCGGTGCGAACCCTTCCCGTCCCTGATCCCGGGGTCGCGGACCATCGCACACCCGATCGCTTCCTCTGGTGGCTCGCCATGCAGCAGCGGCCGACGCTGCTCGGCGGCATGGCGTTCGGGATCATCTGGATGTCGAGCCAGGCAGTGATGCCTGCCGTGCTGGGGCGCGCCATCGACCGTGGCGTGGCCGGCAAGGACGAGCAGCAGCTGCTGTTGTGGGCCGGCGTGATGCTCATGATCGGCCTGCTCCAGGCGGTCAGCGGGATCGTGCGCCACCGCTTCGCCGTGACCAACTGGCTGACCGCGTCCTACCGGATCGTGCAGCTCACCACCCGGCAGTCCGTACGCCTGGGCGGCTCGTTGCCGCGCAAGGTGAGCACCGGTGAGGTCATCGCGATCGGCACGACCGACCTCGACCACATCGGCAACGTGATGGACGTGACCGCCCGCTTCGCCGGCGCGATCGTCTCGTTCTTCCTCGTCTCGGTGATCCTGCTCAGCACGTCGGTCCAGCTGGGACTGGTCGTGCTCATCGGGGTGCCGCTGCTGCTGCTGGTGATGGGGCCGATCCTCAAGCCGCTCCAGGCCCGCAGCGCCACCGAGCGGCAGATGCGCTCGGACCTGTCCAACACCGGCACCGACATCGTCGGCGGCCTCCGGGTGCTGCGCGGGATCGGCGGCGAGGGTGTCTTCCTCGCCCGCTACCGCCGCGAGTCGCAGGCCACCCGCACGGCGGCGGTCAACGTCGCCAAGCTGCAGTCGGTGCTCGACGCGCTCCAGGTCTTCCTGCCCGGCGTCTTCGTCGTGCTCGTGGTGTGGCTGGGCGCCCGGTCGGCCGTCACCGGCGCGATCAGCGCCGGGGAGCTCGTCGCCTTCTACGGCTACTCCGCGTTCCTGATGCTGCCGCTGCGCACCGCGACCGAGTTCGCCAACAAGCTGATCCGGGGCCGGGTCGCCGCCTCACGCGTGTGCCGGGTGATGGCGCTCGAGCCGGACGTCGTCGAGCCCTCCACCCCGGCTCCTCCCCCGGCGCCGGACTCCGAGCTGCACGACGCGCGCTCGGGCCTGCGGGTCCGGCCGCGGATGCTGACCGCGATCGTCTCCGACCAGCCCGAGGACTCCGCCCTGCTCGCCGACCGCCTCGGTCTCTGCGCGGCCGAGCAGGACGACGACGTGTCACTGGGCGGCGTACCCCTCACCTCGCTGCGCCACGCCGACGTCCGCGAGCGGATCATGGTGTCCGACACGGGCGCCGCCCTGTTCGCCGGGCGGCTGGCCGACCGGATCGACGAGCGCGGCCACGGCGATGTCGAGAAAGCACTCTTCACCGCATCGGCCGAGGACATCCTCGAGGCGCTCCCCGACGGTCTCGACTCCGTCGTCACCGAGAAGGGCCGCTCGTTCTCCGGCGGGCAGCGCCAGCGCCTGGTGCTGGCCCGCGCCCTCGCGGCCGACCCGGAGATCCTCGTGCTGGTCGAGCCGACCAGCGCCGTGGATGCCCACACCGAGGCGCGGATCGCGTCCCGCCTGCGGGCCCACCGCGCCGGCCGTACGACCGTGGTCACGACGGTGAGTCCGCTCCTGCTGGACGCCGTCGACGAGGTGGCCTTCCTGGTCGACGGGCGGGTCGTCGCGGTCGGCACCCACGCTGACCTGCTGGCCGACGTCGCGGCCTACCGCCGGGTCGTCGTACGTGACGTGGAGGTGGCTCTGTGAGCGTCACCACCAGGCTCCCGATCGCCGACGGGAAGGCCGTCCGCCGCTATGTCGGGCAGGTCGCGCACCGCCATCCGCGCCTGCTGTGGACCGCGCTCGGCCTGCACGTGCTCGCCGCGCTCACCGCGCTGGCCGCGCCCCGGCTGCTCGGTGGCCTCGTCGAGGCGGTCGAGGAGGGGACCACGCGTTCCCATGTCGACGACATCGTCATCTGGCTCGCGGTCTTCCTGGTGCTGCAGTCGGTGCTGACCCGCTTCGCGCGCTACCGCTCGCAGGTGATGGGTGAGCTCGTCCTGGCCGAGCTGCGCGAGGACTTCGTCGCCAACACCCTCGCGCTCCCGGTCGGCACCGTGGAGGCTGCCGGCTCCGGCGACCTGCTGACCCGCACCGGGTCCGACATCGACCGGCTGGGCTGGTCGGTGCGCTGGGCGCTGCCCGAGTGGACGATCGCGGTCGTCTCCGCCGTCCTGACCTTCGCCGCCGCGCTCAGTGTCGGCTGGTGGGTGGCGCTGCCCTGCCTGCTCGCGCTCCCGCCGCTGGTGACCGGGTTGCGGTGGTACCTCGCCCGCGCCAAGGACGGCTACCTCGCCGAGACCGCGTCGTACTCGCAGATCACCACGACGCTCTCCGAGACCGTCGAGGGGTCGCGCACCGTCGAGGCCCTGGGCCTCGGGGCGAAGCGCGTCGAGCTGTGCGACGAGGACTGCGCGAAGTCCTTCGTGGCGGAGAAGTACACCTTGCACCTGCGCACCGTCTTCTTCCCGAGCATGGAGCTGAGCTACCTGCTGCCGGTGGTGGGCACGCTGCTCTTCGGCGGCTGGCTCTACACGCGCGGCCAGGTCTCGCTCGCGGAGGTCACGACGGCGACGCTCTACGTGCAGATGCTGATCGACCCTGTCGACCGGATCGTCTCCATCCTCGACGAGCTCCAGCTCGGGGCGGCTGCGCTCTCGCGGCTGCTCGGCGTCGCCCAGGTGCCCGACGACCGATCCGTCTCGGGGCGTACGCCGGCCTCGGAGAAGCTCGACGCCGAGGACGTCCGGTTCTCCTACGTCGAGGGTCGCGACGTGCTGCACGGCGTCGACCTCGACGTCGGCGTGGGCGAGCGGATCGCGATGGTCGGCCCGTCCGGCGCGGGCAAGTCGACGCTCGGCCGGTTGCTGGCCGGCATCCACCCGCCACGCACCGGCACCGTCACAGTCGGCGACGTCGGCCTGGTCGAGCTGCCGCTCGGCGACCTGCGCGGCCACGTCGCGCTCGTCACCCAGGAGCACCACGTCTTCGTCGGCACCATCCGCGAGAACCTCATCCTGGCGCGCCCGACGGCGACCGACCAGGACGTGCACGAGGCGCTCGAAGCGGTCGACGCCCACGAGTGGGTGGCCTCGCTGCCCGCCGGGCTGGACACCGTCATCGGCTCCGGCGGCCGCAGCGTCACCGCGGCCCACGCCCAGCAGATCGCCCTCGCCCGCCTCGTGCTCGCCGACCCGCACACCCTCGTGCTCGACGAGGCCACCTCGCTCATCGACCCGCGCGCCGCTCGCCACCTCGAGCGCTCGCTCGCCGCAGTGCTGGAGGGACGTACGGTCATCGCGATCGCGCACCGCCTCTTCTCCGCCCACGACGCCGACCGGGTCGCGGTGGTCGAGGACGGTGTGATCTCGGAGTTCGGCTCGCACGACGAGCTCGTCGCGGCGGGTGGGTCCTACGCCGCGCTCTGGGAGTCGTGGCACGGGAAGAGCTGACCCTCGCGGGTCGTACGCCGACACCGACGCGCCCGGCGGCGGTGTGTGAGGGGGATTCGGCGGCCCGGGAACCCCGCTCACACACCGCTCACGCGCGAGTCGTACGCCGACGCGCCCGGCGGCGGTGTGTGAGGGGGATTCGGCGGCCCGGGAACCCCGCTCACACACCGCTCGACGCGCGAGTCGTACGCCGACGCCCCCGGCGGCGGTGTGTGAGGGGGATTCGGCGGCCCGGGAACCCCGCTCACACACCGCTCGAGCCGGGGTCCGAGGCCGCCCTTGCACCGTGACAGTGACACTGTCACGATGGCGGCATGCGTCTCGCGACCCTCCTGATGTACGACGGCAACCCCCGCAGCGCGGCCGACCAGGTGGTCGCCCTCGAGCAGGCGGGCCTCGACAGCGTGTGGGTCGCGGAGGCGTACGGCTTCGACTCCCCCACGCTGATGGGCTACCTCGCCGCGAAGACCGAGACCATCCAGATCGGCTCGGGGATCCTCAACATCTACTCGCGCACGCCGGGTGCGCTGCTGCAGACCGCGGCCGGCCTCGACAACGTCAGCGGCGGGCGCGCCATCCTCGGCATCGGGGTCAGCGGACCGCAGGTCATCGAGGGCTTCCACGGCGTGCCCTACCGCAAGCCGATGGCCCGCACGGCCGAGGTCATCGAGATCATCCGCAGCGGCCTCAAGCGCGAGCCGCTGACGGCCGACGGCGAGTTCCACCTGCCGCTGACCAAGGACGACGGCGCCGTCACCGGGCTCGGCAAGCCGCTCAAGCTGCTGACCCGGCCCGAGCGCGACACCATCCCGATCTGGATCGCTGCCCTGGGTCCGAAGAACGTCGAGCAGACCGCGGAGATCGCGGACGGCTGGATCCCCCACCTCTTCCACCCCGAGAAGGCACACCTGGTCTGGGGTGACGCACTCGCGGCCGGCAACGCCAAGCGGCAGGAGGGCCTGGCTCCCCTGAAGGTGATGGCCGGCGGCATGGTCGCGGTCGGCGAGGGCCCGGAGACCAAGGCCATGCTCGACTTCGCGCGCCCGATCTTTGCGCTCTACGTCGGCGGCATGGGCGCGAAGGGCAAGAACTTCTACAACGACGTCGCGCGCGCCTACGGCTATGAGAAGGAGGCCGAGGAGATCCAGGACCTCTACCTCTCCGGCAAGAAGAAGGAGGCCGAGGCGCTCATCCCCACCGAGTGGCTCGAGGCCGCCAACCTCGTCGGCCCCGAGTCCTACATCAAGGAGCGGATCGCGGCGTTCAAGGAGGCCGGCGTCACCGACCTCAACGTCACGCCCGTCCCCACCTCGTCCCACCCAGACCCCGCCGCCACCGTCGCCCAGCTCAAGGAATGGGTGTCCTGAGCCGTTGCACGTGCCGGCCCATGTCGGACCCGACCGGTTACAACAGGAAGCAGCCCCATGCCTGAGCGCCCCAGCATCCTCGAGCAGGAGCACGAGGACTTCCGCGCGATCGCGCGGGCCTTCTTCGAGAAGGAGGTGAAGCCCTTCCACGAGCAGTGGGAGCGCGACGGCATCGTGGACCGCGAGGTGTGGCGCAAGGCGGGCCAGCGCGGGCTGTTGTGCTTCGACGTCGAGGAGGCCTACGGCGGTCCCGGGATCACCGACTTCCGCTACAACATGGTGCTCGCCGAGGAGGCCGCGCGGGCGGGCGCCTCCGGCCCCGGCTTCGCCGTGCACACCGACATCATCGTCCCCTACGTCTCCTCGCTCGGCACCGAGGAGCAGAAGCAGCGCTGGCTGCCCGGCCTGGTCTCGGGCGACCTCGTCTCGGCGATCGCGATGACCGAGCCCGGCGCGGGCTCGGACCTGCAGGGCATCCGGACGACCGCCGTCGACGCGGGTGACCACTACGTCCTCAACGGCTCGAAGACCTTCATCTCCAACGGCATCCTGTCCGACCTGGTGGTCGTCGTCGCGCGCACCGATCCCGATGCGGGCCACCAGGGCATCAGCCTGCTCGTCGTCGAGCGCGGCATGGCGGGCTTCGAGCGTGGGCGCAACCTCGACAAGATGGGCCTGCACGCCCAGGACACCGCCGAGCTCTCCTTCACCGACGTCCACGTGCCCAAGGAGAACCTGCTCGGCGCCGAGGGCTCCGGATTCGTGTCGCTGATGGAGAACCTGCCCCAGGAGCGGATCTCGATCGGCTGCATCGCGGTCGCGGCGGTGGAGCACGTCCTCGACCTGTGCCTGGCCTACGCCAAGGAGCGTGAGGCCTTCGGCAGGCCGATCGGGAAGTTCCAGCACAACCGCTTCGTCCTGGCCGAGATGGCGACCGAGGCCCACATCGCGCGGGTCTTCATCAACGACTGCGTCCTGCGTCTCAACGCAGGCACGGTCGACACCGCCCTCGCGTCGATGGCGAAGTGGTGGACGACCGAGCTCCAGAAGCGCTGTGTCGACGCCGGGGTGCAGCTCCACGGCGGCTACGGCTACATGAGCGAGTACCCCATCTCCAAGGCCTACACCGACTCCCGGGTCCAGACCATCTACGGCGGGACGACCGAGATCCAGAAGGAGATCATCGGGCGGATGCTGGGGCTGTGAGCAGCCGAGTACGGTCGGGACATGGACCTCTTCGAGATGGACGAGACCCGGACCATGACCCGCGAGGAAGCCGCGAACAAGCTGCGCGACCTCGCCGACTCACTCAGCAAGCACAACTCGGTCGAGTTCCTGCGAGACGGCGGTCGGATCACCGTGGCCGTCCCCGACGAGGTGCGGCTCAGTGTCGAGGTCGAGCTCGGCGACGAGAACGAGGTGGAGATCGAGCTCACCTGGTGAGCAGGACCTCCCGCAGCTTCGCCGCGAACTCCTGCGGCTTGCCGGTCTGACCGAACTCGCCACCGAGGAACCCCTGGTGGCCACTCGGGAACACCACGGCGTCCTGGCCGAGCGCCCTGGCGACCGCGTACGCCGATCGGCCGGCGATCTCGCCGTCGCTCGGGCCGCCCGACTCCTCGCCCACGGCGATGACGACTCGCGTCGACGCAGCGCGCACGGCATCGAGGTCGGGAGCCCGCGAGACGCCGCCGCCGCGCATGTTGGCCATCAGCGGGTCGTCGCGCGAGCCGTCGTCCTCGGTGGGCATGCCGAACATCGCCGGGTCGGGTCCGGGCTGGTCGACGTAGTCGGCGGCCAGCTCGCCGCGCTGCATGACCATCGCGATGAACCCCGCCATCGCCGGACCCACGCCGCGGGCGTCGTAGGTGGCGACGAGTCCTTCCGAGGCGGCGATGACGTGCTCGGCGTCGGGGAGCAGGCCGGCCATCGGCGGCTCGTGGGCGACGAGGACGCGCAGGTCGTCGGGGTGGGCCGCTACGAGGAACAACGCGTTCACCGCACCACCGGACGAGGCGAAGGCATCGACCGGGCCGCAACCCAGAGCCGTCACCACGGCGTGCAGGTCGTCCGCGTGCTGCTCCGGCGTGACCGCTGCCGTCGGGTCGTCGCACGTGCTGCGCCCGCTGTTGCGCGGATCGATCAGCACCAGCACCCGGTGGTCGAGCTCTTCCTCCAGCAGACCGCCCAACGTGGCGAAGCCCGTGCTGTCCATGGGTGAGCCGAAGAGGAGCAGCGGTGGTCGCTCCGAGGTGGCGTCTGCAAGGTCGCCGATGACCGCGTAGGCGATCGTGGCGCCGGGGACGTCGAGGTGGGAGAACATCGGTGGGTCGTCCGTCATGATTTCAGGCTAGCGCCGCCGCTACCGCCTCACGGCGCTGTCCGCCTGACCAGCTCGCGCCCGAGCCTGGTCCCGCTCAGCCAGGCCGTCTCGACCTTGGGCGTCGGACCCCACCCGTCACCGCACACGCCGACCAGGCGACCGTCGCCCTCGACCAGGGCGTACGACTCCTCCCGCTCCCCCACGGGCCGGGCGAAGGTCCACCGGTGCACGTGGACCTCCTCCGGCGCGTCGAGGTCCAGCAGCCGGCGGACCGCGGCGACCAGCTCGGGCGCGATCGCGGCCGGATCGGCGAGGTGCCGTCGCGCGAGGTCGGGGGTCGAGTGCACGACCAGCACCGGGGCGTCGTCCCCCCGACGGCGACCGTCGTCCGCGACCCACCCGATGCTCGGGTCGCCGTTGACGAAGACGCCGTCGAAGCGTCCCGTCGGGCTGATGTCGTCCCACGTACGCCGCGGCCAGCGGGCGGCCATCGCGATCACCGGCTCCCACTCGCGGTCCAGGACGCGCGCCACCGGGTGGTCATCGCAGAGGCGGAGTGCCTGCGGGTCGGGCATCGCCAGGACGACGGTGGACGCGTCGAGGTCGAGGTCGGCGACGTCCGCCCGCTCGACGTCCAGGTCGGTGGCCAGGTCCTCGACGAGTGAGCGCAGGCCACCCGGGGCACCCCAGCGCACCGCGCCGGTCGTCGTCCGCGTCGCGCCGTCCTCGAGCACGCAGAAGGTGTCGGTCCACGGGGCGGCCACCCCCCTGGCCTGCCAGTCGTCGACCACGGCGGCGAAGTCGGGATCGGAGACCGTGAAGTAGGACGCGCCGAGGTCGACGGGCCGGTCGCGCTCCCACAGTCGGCGCGAGGCCATCCGACCACCGGGTCGGTGTCCCCGGTCGATGAGCCGCACGCGGATTCCCGCGGACCGCAGCTCGCGGGCACACGCGACGCCGGCCAGGCCAGCACCGACGACCACGACGTCCGGATGCGTCATCGCAGGATCTCCTCGGCCGCCCGCTGGCCGCTGACCAGTGCGCCCTGGATGGAGCCGGTGTCCCGGTGGTCGCCGCAGACGACGACGTCGCCGACCCGCGCCGGGCGGTGGTCGCTGTAGGGCGCAGGCTGCGCTGGCAGGGCGTCGGGGACCTCGTGGCGAGCCACCACCTCCCAGCGCGCGGGGTCGGTGCCGAGCAGGTCGGCGGCGTGCCTGCGCATCGACTGCTCGTCGGTGTCACGGCCCGGGCCCAGGAGCGCCGAGCCCTGCACCAGGTGGCGACCCGGCGGGGCGTAGGAGGGAGCGGCGCGGGACACGACGGCGGTGTTGACGAGCGGTCCGGACGGCACCCGGCGCGCGTCGACGTGGAGGAGGTCGGTGTCCGGGGCATCGGGCGCAGCCCACCACGTCGTGACCACCCCCTTGGTGACCGGCACCGGCACGCCGATCAGGTCGGCCGCCTGCGCGGCACCCGTGGCGACGACGACGTGGCGGGCCGACCAGGTTCCTGCGTCGGTCGTGACCGTGCTCCCCGACACGCTGGCCACCCGTTCGCCGAGCCTCACGCGGTCGCCGAGAGGAGCCGCGAGCTGGACGGGTAGGGCCGTCATCCCGCCCGTCGGCAGCGCCGGGACGCCGCGGGCGAACATCCAGGCCAGCAGCAGCGCGAAACGGTCGGCCGTGCTGCCGTCGTCCTCGAGCAGGACCCCGGCGTAGAACCCGTCGACCACGCGCCTCAGCAGACCATCGACACCGGCCGCGTCCAGCGACGTACGCCGATCGACGTCCGGACGTCGATCCAGCACGTCGGAGAGCGGTCGGCGGGGACGGGGCCGCAGCAACGGGGCCGCCCACCGCGCCAGCGCCGCGGCCTCCTTCGGGCGACCCGCGACGGCACGCAGGGTCGCAGGGAGGAGGGCAGGCTCGCGCAGCGGATGCCCGAGCACCGTCCGTCCATCCTCGGTGCGTGCGGCGACGCCGGCCCCGAAGGCCTGCAGCCCGAGGGCGTCGACGTCCACCCAGCGTCGTACGGCCGGGTAGGCGGGGTTCAGCAGCTGGAAGCCGCGGTCGACGAGGAAGCCGTCGACCCGCTCGGTGCGGATGCGTCCGCCGACCACGTCGGAGGCCTCGAGCACCACGACATCGCGGCCGGCGTCGACCA
Source organism: uncultured Actinomycetota bacterium (assembly GCA_963721925.1). GTDB lineage: Bacteria > Actinomycetota > Actinomycetes > Propionibacteriales > Nocardioidaceae > Nocardioides. The sequence goes on from CAVRLH010000009.1 coordinate 119,372, forward strand.
GAGCCTGGGCGCAGCGCAGCCCGGCAAGACCTGCTCCGACGACCACCACGTCGACTTCGCGCCCTGTGTCCACGTGCCGACCCTAGTCAGGCGGCCAACCCGAACAGCATCCTGCTGAGCTGGGCCTCGGCCTTGCTGAGTCCGCCATCCACCGGCACCCGCCGGGTGCCGCTGTGGTCCACGACGTACGTCGCACCGTGCGGGTCGCGCCACACGTAGATCCCCGGGAAGGGTTGCCGCACCTGCCAGTCTGCGTGGGTCTTGATGCGGTGGTGGAACGTTGTCATCGGTCCGTAGTTGCCCACCCTCGACTGACCGGGTGGCCCTCGGTGGCGGAAGGCCTCGGTGTGATCGATCTGTTGGGTTCGAGCGGTGCTCACTCCCCAGGGGAAGGTGTCGGCCGGCGTCATCAGATGCACGGCCTGGCGATGTCGGTCGGGGATCTCGTAGGCGTCGGCGGGTGCCTGGCCAGCGAGGTCCAGCACCGGTCTGATCGTGAATCGTGCGTGCGGGCCGAGATGCTCGCGGACCCAGGACTCCGTGACCGGGCCGTGGCCCTCCACGCGGGTGGTGTGGGCGGTCTCGCGGCCGACGTAGAAGTGGGCGAAGAGGGTCACGCCCGGGAGGATCTGCGACCAGTCGAGGGTCGGCCGGTCGCCGGTCTGCTCCTCGGCGGCGGCGTCGGCGCTGTCCGTCGCGGGGTCCGCCGGCCGGTCGCGCCACTGGACGAAGGCCTCGATGAGGGCGACGGCCTGATGGGGGTTGGCGAGCACCGCGATCGCCTTGACCCGCCGAGCATCGAGGTCGTCGGTGTCGCCGAGGGCGGCCAGGATGTCGGCGATCCACTGCACGCGCGCGTCGAGCATCGCGATGATCGCGAACGGCGCCCGGATGAAGAAGCCACGCATGCCGTCCTGCGTGGAGCGGGTCGGGTTGGCGACCTGGCGCTCGGCGTTGGCCCGCTCGCGCGCGGCGGCGGCCTCCGGGTCGCTCGCGACGATCAGCCCGGTCAGGAGGTCCTCGAAGCGCGTCCACGGGATGCGACCGTCTGCCGACTCGGCGATCCGCTCGTCGACGTACGACGCTTGGTCGACGGACAGGTCACGGGTGCGGCGGGCCACGAAGCGGGCATAGGACGCCTTCACCTCGAGCGCCTCCACCCGTCGCCACAGCTGAGGCAGGCGGATCATCAGGTCGAGGGCGTCGGCCATCAACGAGTGGGCCGAACCCGACGAGATGCCCAGGCGAGCGCCGAGCGCGGCCGCTGCGAACTCGGCGACGTCGGGGGTGCCCACTCCCCCGAAGCGTCTGGGCCGCTCCCGACCGGGCAACGCGCTGACCTCGGGGTCGAGGGCGTCCGGGTTGTTGATGATCGCCAGCTGCACCGCGATCCGCAGCACCTGCGCCTCGCCCTCGCGCAGCGCGCACGAGATCTCGTCGGCATGATCGAGGAGCTCGGCCTCGGCCAGTTCCTCGAGTGCGGCGGTCAGGTGCATGTCTCCACTCAAGCAGGAGCCACCGACAGTGGGCCGGGCTGAGCGAGCGGCCTGTGGAGGAGTGGTCAGCCTTGCCCGTGCGCCTGTGTGCCGAGACTTCCGCCCCGACTCAGATACCGAACCGGCTTGCCGAGCGACTCCGCGTAGGCAATCTCCCGTCGGGTCGACTCGCCTACGTAGCCGCCCGGATCCACGATGTACACCTCGTCGGCCATCCGGATCTTCTGGAAGTGCACACCACCGAGTCGCCCCTTCAGGTCCGAGCTGTCGACGGTCCAGTCGTAGTCCGACAGATCGGGGAGGCTGAACATTCCAAGGCTGATCACGACGCAACCCTCGAGCGTGAGCCGCTGGTTGACCTCCGCGAACTCAGCCTCGAACCGTGTCGAGCCGCAGAGCGTGATGACTTTCGCCTCACCCTCGGCCGGCTGCGGCGCCTGCTGGTCCTCCATGAGGTTCATGATCGCTGAACGGCAGGACGAGTCTGTCGGCCACCCCTGGACGTCCCATGCCGCGATGCACTCACGGGTCGCGGCATGTGAGTGTGTTGGCGACGCGGTGGACGTGGTGGGGAGGCGGCTTGCCCCGTCCCGTCGTGGTGACGGAGCGGGGCGACTTCATCAGCCGAGCGTGAGGTGCCCGCGGTAGTAGAACATCGCGTTGTCCACGTCGTCCTTGAAGTCGAGCCTGCCGGTCACGCCCGCGAACGCGCCCGTCCCCGAGCCTGCGGCGACCGGGTGCTGACAGCGCCCGTGGATCTCGACGGTGAAGTCCGCCTCGTACTTGCCCTCGAACCGGTAGTTGGTCGTGAACGTTCCGACCGGCCCGCCGTTCAGCGACGCGACGACCAGCTCTTGGCCGGTCTCGATCCAGACCCCGGACGGCGTGAGGTGGCCGCTCAGCACGTGCGCGTACAGGCAGCCCTCCAGGTCGCCGTGCAGGACCAGCGCCGGGTAGTCCGAGAACTCGGCCGGTGGCGCGTCGCACTCGTCCCCGGTGATGTCGTCGTAGTAGCCGCTTCCGTCGACCTGCGTCGTCCCGGCGGCCTGAGCCGGGGCCATCAGTCCTGTCCCCAGCAGCGCGCCTATCAGCATGCCCACCAGCGCCAATCGCTGAACCTTCGTGCGCATGATTCGCCTCCCAGCCGTTGGGCATCTCGGGGCGACGCGGGTTCGCCGCACCTGACCTAGCGACCTTCTTGGCACTCTCCTCGGTAATCCGCACACTGCCTACCCCGGGACTAGACCAGCCCCATCAGATGAGTGCGTTGTCGGCGTCTGGGGCGGCCTCAGTTGGTCGGGAGGCCCGCAGCCTTCCAGGCTCGGTAGCCTCCGTCCAGGTCGGTGGCCTTGTGCATGCCCAGATCCTGCAGCGTGGCGGCGGCCAAGCTGGAGGAGTAGCCCTCATTGCACACGATGACCACTTGCAGGTCGTAGGAGGCGATGGGAATCCGCGCAAGGCTGGCCGGGTCGAGCCGCCATTCCAGCACGGTCCGCTCGATCACCACCGCGCCAGGCAGGCAACCTTCAGCCTCGCGGATTGCCTGCGGTCGGATATCGACAAGTACAGCGCCGTCTTGCTGAGCCCCGTGTGCCTCATGTGGAGTGAGCCGCGCCAACCGCGACCGCGCCTCGATCAGCAGTTCGTCGATACTGCGTCGCCTCGGTGTCGCGCGGCTCCTCGTCGGCATGCCGACATTGTGCCCACTTCCGGTCCTCCAGGGGGGCCCGTCCCCTCACCCGCCGGGGCCAGCACTCGAGATGTCGTGCGACAACGCCGCGGCCACCGACCTGGGCGTCCAGGTCAGTGGGCTGCGCCGAGCTCGACGAGGAGCACGCCGCTGATGATCAGCGCGATCCCGCCCATCATGATCGGGGTGAGCGGTTCCTTGAACAGTGCCTTGGAGGCGATGGCGGTCAGGGCGACTCCGGAGGCTGCCCAGATGCCATAGGCGACGCCGAGTCCGAGGCCTTCGTCGAGTGCGAGGCTCAGGGAGGCGAACGCGGCGATGTAGCCGCCCGCGACTGCGGCGTACCACGTGGGACGTCCGCCCGAGGCGACGCGCAGGGAGAGGGTTGCGGCGACCTCGAGGACGATGGCCCCGGCGAGGAAGACCCACTGCATCAGGTGGCCCCTTCCAGCTCAGAGCCCTTGCCGGCCTGCTGGGAGCCGATCTCCACGAGGAGGACACCAGCGATGATGACGGTGATGCCGAGACCCATGAGGGTGGTCAGGGCTTCGTCGAAGAGCAGTGCAGACATGACGGCGGTGCTGGCGACGCCGAGCGCGCCCCAGATGCCATAGGCCACACCGAGTGCCATGCCTCGACGCAGGACGGCAGCGAGGAGCACGAACGAGACGACGTATCCGGTCAGCACGACGCCGTACAGGCCCGGGTGGTCGAGTGCTCCCTTGAGGGCCAGCGTGGCGGTGACCTCGCTGACCACCGCTGCGGCGAGGAGCAACCACGTGGTCACGAGCTCTCCTGGATGAGTTGGTGGGCGAGCGCATGAACGGCTGCGCGTTCACGGGCGCTGAACAGCGCTGCGTTGCTGGCGGAGTTGAACCAGATCCCGTCGGCGATGAGGCGAGCGCTGAGAAGTCGCGCACGAGTCGTCGCGGGGAGGTCTTCGGGGATCGCGAGCCACGGCTCCATCCGTTCGACCCAGCGAGCCACGAGGGTCTCGCGAAGTCGGGGGTCGATGAACATCACGAGGTCCCCGGAGTCGAAGTCCCCGTCGCAGGTCCAGTCCACGTACGCGGCAAGGCGGCGTTGTGCCGACAGCTGCGCGATGCTGGCGCTCGGCAGTCGGCTGATCAGCTCGCGCTCGTACTGGTCCATCAGGTGATCGACCACGGCCGACATCAGGGCTTGCTTGGTCGGGAAGTGGTACATCAGGCCGGGCTTGGTGACCCCTGCCGCGCGGGCTGCGGACTCCAGGGACACCGCACTCCCGGTGCGAGCGAGCGCGAGAGTGCTGGCGAGCATGTCGTCGCGCCCAGACGGGCGGTGGGCGGGGGCACTCGCGATCACGCTACTTACTTTACCGAACGGACAGTCAAGTAAGCAATCGACGCGTGCTTCCTCGAGCCGGGTCAATCGACAGGAGGAGCCTGCTGCACCACTGCACTGGTCGGCAGGTCGGCGTAGTTCGAGCCGGCGTCGTACTGCCACACGGTCACGCACGTCCTGCCCGGGAACACCTGGCCGGGCGCGAAGGCGAACAGCTCCAACGATCCGCCCACCGCGACGGTGCCCCACGAGGCTGTCGTCAGGTAGGTGCGTGCGCTCTCAGGAGAGCTGACACATCCGTCGTTGGAGACATGCACCTCCACGCCCGGCTCGGTTGCGTAGTCGCCGTCGCGCACCCAGTCCGGCACGACCGGTTCCGGGGCGCGCGTGACCGAGAGCCGGATCGAGTTGCTCTCACCTGACGAGATGGCCGTCACCGGACCCGTCTGCGGGATCAGCGGGTAGGCGTTGCACCACTCCGGCGATCGCTCACGCACCCTGCCGCCGTACAACCTGTTCGCCCGTCGGATGTCCGGGCGGGCGACCATCCGGCACCACCACCGGCCGGGCTTGGCCTCGTCGTCGGGCGCGAGGCAACCGGTGGGGGCGACACCGTTGGTGGTGGTCGGGTTCATGGTGGCGCACGTCGACTCCCGGATGTGGTTGAGCCCCAGCACGTGACCCAGCTCATGGGTGGTCTTCAGCGCCACCTCGGGCCACGGGCACGGGTCACCGTCCTGATCCCGCCCGCCGACGCGGGCGTAGGCGCGCGAGGCGTAGCCGACCGAGGCAACTCCGAAAGCACACGGCATGCCTTGCTCGTGCTCGATCACCAGCTGGGCGTCGCGCGCGCGCTTCGCCTTGACGAAACGGAACTGCACGCCGCTGGAGTTCCATGCCCGCACGGCCAACCGGACGGCCTTGGGATACCGGGTGCGATCGACGTAGGTGACGCGCCCCTTGGGCCAGGCACGCCGGGGCCGGGGAGCCACGTCGGTGTCGACGGCGGGCCCGGCGCCACGGACGAGGCCGTCGTGGCGGGCTCGGGGGTCGCGACCGCCCGATCGCCCGGGACAGCGATGGACAGGGTCACCGACATGACGAGCGCGGCGAGAGATCGACGCACGGCAGCCTCCTGGAGTGGGACCCACCGTGCCCGCCCGCCTCGCGACCGACATTCCGATCTCGCGGAGTTGCCCGATTCTGGGGGAACACGCGCCGACCGGCTTCCGGACCGGGACTGTGGCGCGTACAGCCCTGCAGGGCGCCTCGCCGGTAACCTGACCGGCTCATTGCCGCGGCTGGTTGGTCACGTGGTGCCGCCGTTCACCGATGCTCGGTGACGCGCCGCATGACCGATGAGAGGCGCTCTTCGAGCCTTCGACGCTCATCCGTTGCCTTGATGAACCCCTCTTTGCCGGGGGGAGGGAGGAACCCGACGATGTCCATGACATCGAAGTAGTGCTGCGGTTCCCGACCGGTGCGGGCGGCGTAGGCGGCGGCGAACCGGTCGGCGGTCTTGCTGCCGTGGGCGATGGCGATGTTGGTACAGCAGTGTGCGACGTCCAGCCACGCCGGACCCATCGACGTCTCGACCCAATCGACCACACCAGTGATCCGGTGGTCCTCGGACCAGAGCACGTTTCGGTGCTGGAAGTCACGATGGATGAAGCAGGGCTCGTAGTCCGGCACATCGGTGCGCAGCAGCGCGAACGCGTCCTCCCACACAGCTGCGTCGGTCGCCCAAGGCGGGACCGAGTACTTCGCTTCCCATGCCCATGACTGGTAGGTGCGGACCTCGATCGTCGGCGAGATCTCATGGATGGTGGCGAGCAGGTGTGCCAGACGGTCAAGGGAGACCGTGTCGATGCGGTCGAGGTCCACGCGCCCCGGCAGCCGGCTCATCAGGTGAGCAGGAAAGCCGCACTCTCGGCCGTCGGCGTCCAAGGCGCACGAACGAGGCGCCGGAACACCGCTGTGCGCCAGCATCTGTTGGACCTCGCGCTCTCTCGTTGTGAGAGCTGGTCCATGGCTGCGCCAGGGGTCGCGCGTCATGAGCCTGAGAACGGCTTCGTCACCGTCTTCGGTGGCCACCGCAAGCATGGTCGAGGTCCAGCCACCTGAGAGTTCGCTGGCGCGGGTGATGGACCCGATGGCTGCTGAGGACCAGGTCAACGCGTCGGTCACGTCGAGATTGTCGGCGGTCAGCACACGGGCAGTCTGCCGCAGTGACCAGCTGGTCCGCTTGTGGCTAGGCCGAACTGAACATCCGTATCCGCCGCTGATGGTGCGCGGGCTTGTCGATCATCGGGCGTGGATCTCAGACGCGGTCGCCCTGCATCGCGTGCACCAGAGCCGTGCGCACGAGAAGGTGAGGGGAAGGAGGCAGCTCCTCCAGGCTGAACCACCCCATGTCGTCGTGTTCCTCAGGAGCGACATTTCTCGGCGTTCCCTGCCAGTCATTCACCAGCCAAGCGCTCAGGATGGCCGGCTCGTCTACAGGTCCAGCGGTGAGCCGACACAGATGAGACGCTGAGGTCGTCACGATCTGTACGCCGAGCTCTTCCTGCAGTTCCCGCGCGAGTGCGCGCAACTCCGACTCGTCAGTCTCGACGTGACCACCGGGCAAGTCCCACACGTCCGGGTTGGCAGGCTTGTCCGGCCTCCGATGCACAAGGAGGACTCGACCTTCACGAACCAGCGCGCCCACCACGACCTCGTGCACCCGCCCAGACAAGCACAGCCATCCGACAATCAGCGCCCGGCCCGGGTTTCATCAGTCCGTACAGGTTTCCCCTGTTCTTGGCGCAGAACGTTCTCCTGGTGGCACGCGTGTGCTCAACTGACCCTCTTTCCAGGACCTCCGGAGGTTTCACATGCGTCCACGTCTCGTCGCCGCGCTTTCCACCGTCGTCCTGGGGCTCGCGCTGGTCGCTCCGACCGGGCCCGCGTCCGCCAGCACCGGTGGGACAGAAGACACCGCCAACCGCTACTCGGGCGTGGCCCTCATCGCGTTCTACGACGGCGGCTCTCGCTACCGGTGCTCCGCGACGCTCGTCAGCCCGACGGTCCTGCTCACCGCCGCCCACTGCACCGACGGGGTCGACGGACTCACCGCCGTGACGTTCGAGCCGTTCATCGCCAAGGAGGCCCCGTCTGGGCTGCCGCCCGCGTCCGACCCGGCTGCCGGATACACCTCGGCCGACATCACCTCCGCCGGCTACCTCGCCGGGACCGGCCACACACACCCGGAGTACTCCGACTTCACCGACATGGCCAACTGGAACGACGTCGGCGTCATCGTCCTGGAAGAGGCTGCGACAGGCGTCGCGATCACCGAGATCGCCGCGGAGGGCACTCTCGACCGCATCCCGCGCCGCGACCTGCGCAAGACGCTCTTCCGCGCCGTGGGCTACGGCACCGAGGTCCGCAAGGACACCTCCGGCCCGCAGAAGCCGACGCCGTTCAGCTACCCGATCGTGCGCCGCTACGTCGACATGCCCGGCCAGAAGCTCACTCCGCAGATCCTGCAGACCAACGGCAACGAGCACGACAACGCCGGCACCGGTGGCACGTGCTTCGGCGACTCCGGTGGCCCGCTGCTCCTGGACGGCAAGATCGTCGGGGTCACCAGCTACGGCTACACCTCCAACTGCCGCTACATCGACGGCTACCAACGAGTCGACATCGCCGTGGCACAGGATTGGCTCGCCACGTTCGGCGTGTGATCACACGTCGGACGAGCCTTCGCGCCTCTCGTGCAGCCGCTGCTGCGCCTCGGCCAGGAAGGCCAGGCACGGCGCGTCCTCGCCGGGGTGCTTCTCGACCAGGTGGAAGGTCCAGCGGTCCATGGCAGCCATGAAGCCGTTGTCGCCGCCGGGCCGGTGCGTCGACCAGGCCCGGTGTCCCTTGGCCGTGCACGCGGAGCAGCTGATCCGGTAGAGGAACTGCTGGTCGCCGTCGAGGTCGATCTTCACCCGCCCGAGAGGTCCCGCCTGGGCTGCGGCCTTCCTCTCGCGGGCCGAGCGGCTCGCCACCATGTCGTCTCCTGGATCGCAGTCGTCGGTCACGTCGGGGACAGTCTGGACCACCCCGCGAGTGGCGCGGACAGCCCGTAGCCATCCTCACCGGTGGCGCACCATGATGTGACCCCCCGCCACATCAAGGAGACCGATGGCGTACGAGATCCCCGCCGGTGTCGCGTCAGCGCGCGAGACCTCCTTCGACCTGCAGGCGCACCGCGGCGGCGCCGGGCTCTGGCCGGAGAACACCCTCGAGGCATTCGGTCGCGCGCTCGCGATGGGCGTCTCCACCCTCGAGCTCGACGTCCACCTCACCGCCGAGGACGACGTCGTCGTCGCGCACGACCCGACCGTTGCCGACGCACGACGCATCCGGGAGCTGACGCGCGCCGACCTGCCCCACTCCATGCCGCTCCTGAGACAGGTGGCAGCGCTGCTGGACGAACGCGGCGCGGACCCGGTGCGGATCAACCTCGAGATCAAGTACGACGCCCTCGACGGCGCCCGGCTCACCAGCAGGGAGGCCTTCGTGGCCCGGGTCGTGGCGGCGCTCCGCATCGACGGACTGGTCGAGCGCACCAGCATCCAGTGCTTCGACTGGGGAGTCCTCGCCCGCGTCGGTGAGGCGGAGCCGGGGTTGGCCCGCAACCTGCTCGTCTCCCCCACCTACCTCAAGGCCACCGCCGACGCCCCGTCGCCGTGGTTCGACGGACTCGCGGTCGACTGCGACTTCGTGACGACCGCCGCGGCCGAGGGGTTCACCGCGATCTCCCCGATCCACGGCACGCCCTACCTGAGCGGCGTGGAGGACCCGGCGTACGTCCCGTTCACCACCGAGGACCTCATCACCCGCGCACACGCAGCCGGACTGGCGGTGATCCCCTACGTCGTCGACGACGAGCCCACGATGCGCCACCTCGTGCGGCTCGGGGCGGACGGTCTCATCACCAATCGTCCCGACCTCTTGCGCGAGGTCCTCACCGAGGAGGACCGTGAGCTCCCACCGGTTTTCGCCCGACCGGCAACCTCTCGGGGTCCCGAGGAGTCCTAGTGACATGACCACCGCCTCTCGCGCCGCGCTCCTCGCGGCAGGCCTCGCCGCCCTGGCGCTCGCCGCCCCGACAGGTGCAGCCGGCGCCCAGCAGTCCGACGACCGCGCCCGCTCGGCCCCCACGACGCGCTTCGACGTGTCCGACCTCGAGCGCGGTGCACCACCCGCCATCGCCTGGGCCGAGCGCCGCTCGGGCCGCACCGTGATCCACGGCACCGGCGGCACGGCCACGCCGGTGCCCAACAGCCTCGACGCCTTCGCCCCGATGGGCTCCGGCTTCGTGATCCAGACCGCCGGCAGCCGACCGCCCACCACCCGCTGGGTGGGTGCCGACGGGAGCGCCGGCCGCCGCCAGTGGCGCACCGGCTACGGGCTCGCCGTGTCCGCGCGCGGCAGGGCCGTCGGATTCGCCGGCAGGGCCGGCAGGGTGTGGACCATCGACCAGGACGCCGACCGGGTGCTGTCCTTCCGGCGGGTGCCGATCTCGGGCAGGGGCCAGGCCGTCGCGCTCTTCGGCGAGGACTGCAAGGAGGGTGCGACCAGCAACGGCTGCTCGGTCTACGTCAACGGTGCGCGGGGCTGGTTCACGTCCTCGCACGGCATCGTCGACCGGGCCCCGAAGATGCGGCTCACCTCGACCGGCCGCGGGAAGTGGCTCGGCGGCATCACGAGCATCAGCGACACCGGCACCTGCAGCGTGATGCTGCGCGGTCAGCGTGCCCGCTGGCGCACCTGCGACAACCGCTTCTCCGACATCTCCCCGGACAACGCGCACGTCCTCGGCCTGCCGGCGTACGGCGACGGGTTCGGGCCCACCACCCTCGACGTCCTGGCCACGGCCGACGGCTCGGTCGCTCGCACCTTCCGGTCTCGGACCAGCGGTGCGGTGACGACCTACTTCGACGAGGTCTGGGAGGACGCCGAGCACGTGCTCGTCGTGACCTTCTCCGACCAGGAGTGGGCGATCGTGCGGCTGGGGCTCGACGGTTCCATGGAGTACGCCGTGAAGCCGCGCCGCGGCTCCTCGGACGCCCGCTCCCCCTTCCAGCTGCAGACGAGGTAGGCGACCTCGCCGGGGGAGGACCCGGACTAGACCTCCGGGTCATCACGGATGCGAACGGCCGTCCCCGGCTGGTCCACTGGGACGCATGCATCGTCGGATCGCCGGCTCGCTCACCGGCCACGTCACCAAGTGGTTCGTCCTGGTCGCCGTCCTGGCGATCACGGTCATCATGGCGTCCTACTCCGCCAAGCTCACCTCGGTCCAGAACAACGAGGCCTCGTCCTGGTTGCCCGCCTCGGCGGAGTCGACGAAGGTGCTCGACGAGCTGTCCCAGGCAGTCGACCCCAACGACATCCCGACCCTCGTGGTCTACCACCGCGACGGCGGGCTGACCGACGACGACTTCGCGGCCATGGAGTCCGACGGCGAGGAGATCGCCGTGCTCGAGGGCGTCACCGATGCAGGAGTCCTGACACCGGCCGCCGCCGAGGCGGCCGCAGCCCAGGGCGCGCCGGTGCCGGCGCTGACGTCCGAGGACGGGGAGGTGGCCTACCTCTACTTCGTGCTCAACTTCGGGTCCGACGGGTGGAACGCCATTCCCGACGCAGCCGACGAGATCCGTGACATCGCCCGGATCGACGGCGGCGAGGTCCACCTGGCCGGCTTCGGTGGTCAGGCAGCGGACTCGGCCGCGGCGTTCGAGGGCATCGACACCAACCTGATCCTGGCCACCCTCGGTGTCGTCGTCGTCATCCTGCTCCTCACCTATCGCAGCCCGGTCCTGTGGCTGCTCCCGATCATCTGCGCGGTCGTCGCCAACACGATCGCGACCGGCCTGGTCTACCTGTTGGCGAAGTACGCCGACCTCACCGTCAACGGCCAGAGCCAGGCCATCCTGAGCATCCTGGTGATCGGCGCCGGCACCGACTACGCCCTCCTCCTCGTCGCGCGCTACCGCGAGGAGCTGCGGCGGCACGAGGACCGCCACGAGGCGATGGGCTACGCGCTGCACCGTGCCGCCCCGGCCATCCTCGCCAGCGCGGCCACGGTGGCCCTCGGCATGCTCTGCCTGTCCTTCGCCGAGCTCAACTCCACCGCAGGTCTCGGGCCGGTCGCCGCCATCGGCGTGGCCGTGACCATGCTCGTGATGATCACGCTGCTGCCGGCCCTGCTGGTGATCAGCGGCCGCTGGGTGTTCTGGCCCAAGCGACCGACCTTCCGGAGCCCGGAGCCCACCTCCGACGGCCTCTGGGCGCGCGTCGGACGCGCGATCAGCCACCGACCGCGCCGGGTGTGGGTCGTCACGACGGGCCTGCTGCTGCTCGCCTGCCTCGGCCTGTTCCGCCTCGACACCTCGGGCCTGTCGACCGAGGACACCTACACGAAGGAGTTCGACTCCATCAAGGGCCAGCGGCTGCTCACCGACCACGGCCTCGCCGACAACTCCAACACCCTCCAGGTGGTCACCACCGCGGACGCGGCCGCCGACGTGGCCGCGTCCCTCGAGACGATCGACGGTCTCGGCACGCCCGGAGAGGTGCAGCCGCTGGCCGACGAGCGCGTGTGGTTCGAGGCCACCATCGACGCCGACATCTCCTCCAGCACGGCGGCCGACATCGTCGAGGCCTCCCGTGACGCCGTCGCCGGCGTCGAGGGGGCGGACGCGTTGGTGGGTGGCGGCTCGGCGTTCTACCTCGACACCAAGATCGCCTCCGTACGGGACAGCTGGGTCATCATGCCGCTCGTCCTGCTGGTCGTGCTGCTGATCCTCATCGGGCTGCTGCGGGCCGTCCTCGCCCCGCTGATCCTGATCGCCACGGTCGTGCTGTCGTTCGGCGCCGCCCTGGGCATCTCGGCCCTGCTCTTCGAGTACGTCTTCGGCTTCGCCGGGTCCGATCCGGGGTTCCCGTTGTTCGCCTTCGTGTTCCTCGTGGCCCTGGGCATCGACTACAACATCTTCCTGATGACCCGGGTCCGGGAGGAGACGGCCACCCATGGCACCCGCAAGGGCTCGTTGATCGCGCTCGCCTCGACCGGGGGCGTGATCACCTCGGCCGGCGTGGTCCTCGCCGCGACGTTCCTGGTCCTCGGCTCACTGCCGCTGGTCTTCCTGGCCGAGCTGGGCGTGGCCGTGGCCCTCGGCGTCATGATCGACACGCTCATCGTGCGTTCGGTGCTCGTCACGGCGCTCAACCTCGACCTCGGCGGCACGATCTGGTGGCCGAGCAAGCTCGACCGGGCCAACGCCCCGCTCACCGCCGCCGAGGCCGATGCGCCGCTGGAGACCGTGCACTGACCCGATGGTCAGCGCAGGCCCAGCTTCGCGCACTTCTTGGCGGTGGCTCCCTCGCAGAGCTCGTCGAGGGTGAGCACACCCTGCCCGACGAGGAGGGTGGTGAGGGTGTCGAGGGTGACGGCCTGGCTCTCGAAGAGCCACGACTGCACTCCCTCGACCTCCTCGCTCGCGACGATGCCCTCGGGGACCGGGGTGTCGGCCAGGAGGGCGACGGCGACGTCGGCGGCCTGCACGCTCATGTCCATGGTGGGCACGTAGGTCATCGAGGACCGTTCGCCCAGGATCAGGTCACGCGCCGCGGTCAGGTCGGAGTCGGCATCGCCCTCCGCGTCGCTCGCCCGCTCGAGGCCGACGTGGCGCTCCGCCCCCGGCACGAGCGTGCCCAGGGACACCAGCGACACCTCCGCGTCGGCCCGCACCTCCCAGTCGTCGGGTTCGATCGGGACGACCACCAGCACGTCGGCGGAATCGGCCTCGGCCTGCCGGGCCTGGCTCTTCTGCTGCGTGGCGTCGCCCTCGGCGTCGTAGACCCGCACCACGCACTCGTCGCACGTCGCGGCCACCCGCGCCTCGAAGGCCTCCACGTCCACGACGTGGGCGACGTCCGCCCCGTCCGCGACCAGGAGCGCCACGGTCGGCTCGTCGCTGGCACAGCCCGAGAGCAGGGGCAGCAGCACGGCGAGGGCCACGGCGTGTGCGAGGGAGACGGGACGGCGCATTCCCCGGAGGTTAGCCGCTCCACGTCGCCGATCAGTGATCGACCGGGCGCACGTAGCCGCCCGACGCGATCTGCACCCCACCCACCCACACGTCGGCCACGTCGGCGTCGCTCGCCAGCGCGAACACCTTGCCCAGCGCCTCCTCCGGCGACGCGGCATGGCGCAGGCCGATGTCGAGCGCCGTCCCGGCCGGTGGGCGCAGGAGGATCGCGTCGAACTGCTTGCCCTCGCCGAGGTCGCCCACGAGGTCGGCGAGCCCCAGTGCGGCGGCACCGGCGGAGGTGCTGAGGTGCAGGAGGTGGCCGGGCGTGAGGGGCAGCCCGGCATCGCCCAGGAGCCGCTGGACGAAGTAGGCCTGCAGGCCCTCCTTGAACAACGAGAACCCGGTGCCCGCACCGACGTCGCTCCCGAGCGCCACGCGTACGCCGGCCTCCACGTGCCGCCGCAGGCTGAAGAGCCCCGAGCCGAGCGCGGAGTTGCTGCTCGGGCAGTGCGCGACAGACGTGCCCGACGCAGCGAGGGCCTCGAGCTCGGCGTCGAGCGGATGGACGTTGTGGGCCAGGACGGAGTGCGGCCCCAGCAGCCCGTGGTGGCCGTAGGTGTCGACGTAGTCGGCCCGGGTCGGGAAGTGGCCGACGACCGCGGCCACCTCGGCGAGGTTCTCGTTGACGTGCGAGGTGAAGAACGCGCCCTCGACCTCGGTCGCGACCGAGGCGCAGGCCTCGAGGATCGCGTCGGACGCGGACAGCGAGAAGCGGGGCGTCACCGCGTAGCGCGCCCGGCCCCGACCGTGCCAGCGCGACGCCAGGGCCATCGACTCCGCGTAGGAGCGCTCGGGGGTCGTCAGCAGCGGCTCCGGCAGCATCCGGTCGCTGACGACCAGCCCGCTGGTCACCCGCAGCCCGAAGCGCTCCGCCTCGGTGAAGAGCGCGTCCACGGCCGGGCCGAAGTGAGAGCCGAACACCAGCGACGTCGTCGTACCTGCCGCGATCAGGCTCGCGACGAACTCGGCGGCGATCGTGGCGGCGTAGTCGGGCGAGGCGAGGTGCTGCTCCTCGGGCAGCGCGCAGCGCTCCAGCCACTCCAGGAGCGGCATCCCCAGCGCCCCGATCACCCGGACCTGCGGGAAGTGGACGTGGGTGTCGACGAGCCCGGGCAGGAGGATGCCGCTGCGCAGGTCGATGACAGTGGCGTCGGGATGGGCGGCGGTCACTGCCGCGAACGGGCCGCGGGCGGTGATCACGCCTGCCGCGGACACCGCCAGCCCCAGGTCGTCGTCGTAGCGGAAACCGGGCTCTGCGGCGACGAAGGGATCGTCGGGGGTGTCATAGGCACGGGCGCGGTAGACGACGGCGGCGAACCTCACGCTCCTGCCCGCGCCCGCTCGCTGTCGAGCACCCGGATCAGGTCGACCGCGACCGACAGCGCGATCGTGGCAGGGTCCTTCCCCGGCTGCCCGGGGGCGCCGATCGGGCTGGTGATCCGCGACAGGGCGGCCTCGTCGTGGCCCTCCACCCGCAACCCCTTGCCGAACCGCGCCCACTTGGCCGCAGACCCGATCAGCCCGATGCTCGCCAGGTGGGTGCAGCGCAGGGCCTCGTCGCAGAGGGCGAAGTCCTCGGCGTGGTCGTGGGTCATCACCAGCACGTGGGTGCCCGGCGGCAGCGCGCCCAGCGCGAGCTCCGGGACCGGCGAGTGGTGGACGCGGACGCGCGCCTGTCCGTCGTCGAGGCAGCGCAGCCTCTCCGGGGTCAGCTGGGCGGCCCGCGAGTCGACCAGGTGGAGCTCGAGGTCGTGGCGCACCAGGATCCGGGCCAGCTCGAGCCCCACGTGCCCGGCCCCGAAGATGGCCACCGATCCGACGACCGGCAACGGCTCCAGCAGCACCGTGACCTCGCCGCCGCAGCACTGCCGGCCGTGGTCGGTGCGGGTCTGGTCGGTGAGCCCGACCGTGAGCTGCTCGGGGGCGGTGGCGTGCTCGCCCAGCATCCCCCGGGCCCGCTGCAGGACGGTCTCCTCCAGGTTGCCGCCACCGATGCTGCTCCACGAGCGGTCGACGGCCACGACCATCTTGGCGCCGGGGTCGCGCGGGGCGTGGCCGCGGACGTCGACGACGGTCACCAGCACCCCGGCCTCCCGCTCGCGACGGAGCAGCTCCACCGCACTCGTCCAGTGCATCAGCGGACCTCCTCGATCGCCCAGAACACGGCCTCGGGCGTCGCCGGCGATGCCAGCCGGACACTCGCCCCGGGCGCCCCGAACGCCGCCACCGCATCGCGCAGCGCCTCCCGCACGGAGAAGGCCAGCATGAGCGGCGGCTCGCCGACGGCCTTGGAGCCGTAGACCACCCCGTCCTCGTGGGCGTCCTCGAGCAGGGCGACGCGGAAGTCGGCCGGCAGCTCACCCAGCGACGGCAGCTTGTAGGTGCTGGCCGACTGGGTGGTGAGCCGACCGCGGCCGGGCCCGTCGGACTCGTCCCAGCGGAGGTCCTCCAGGGTCAGCCAGCCGACACCCTGGACGAACCCACCCTCGATCTGGCCGACGTCCACCAGCGGGGACAGGCTGTCGCCGACGTCCTGGACGATGTCGACGCGGCGGGTGCGATAGGCACCGGTGAAGCCGTCGACCTCGACCTCCGCGGCCGCGACGCCGTAGGCGAAGTACTTGAACGGGTGGCCCTGCATCGCGACCGGGTCCCAGTGGAGGCCCTCGGTCCGGTAGAAGCCCGCCGCCCAGAGCTGGACCCGCGCGAAGTAGGCCTCGCGGACCAGGTCGGCCCACGGCAGGTCGCGTCCGGCGGCGAACTCGGTCAGTCGAGCAGTGATCTGGTCGCACGCGTGCTTGATCGCGCCACCGTTGAGGTCGGTGCTGGAGCTGGCAGCCGTCGCCGAGGTGTTGGGCACCTTGTCGGTGCGGGTCGGGGCGATGCGGACGAGCTCCATCGGCAGACCGAGTGCGGTGGCGGCCACCTGGAGCATCTTGGTGTGCAGCCCCTGCCCCATCTCGGTGCCGCCGTGGTTGATGAGCACCGAGCCGTCCTTGTAGACGTGCACCAGCGCTCCGGCCTGGTTGAACGACGTGAAGTTGAACGAGATGCCGAACTTCAGCGGGGTCACCGCCAGACCGCGCTTGCGGTGCGGGTGGGTGGCGTTGAAGTCGGCGATCTCCGCCCGGCGCGCGTCCACGTCGCCGGTCTTCAGCACCTGGTCCCACGCGGCCACGAGGCGCTCGGGGTGCCGCACCGCCTGGCCGTACGGCGTCGCCTGCCCGTCGACGTAGAAGTTGGCCCGGCGCAGGTCGATCGGGTCCAGGCCGAGCAGCGGTGCGCAGCGACCGAGGATGTCCTCGATCACGAGCATCCCCTGCGGACCGCCGAACCCCCGGAACGCCGTCTGCGAGGTCTTGTGGGTGTGCGCCACCCGACCGTCGATGCGCACGTGCGGGATCCAGTAGGCGTTGTCGATGTGGCACAGCGCCCTGGCCAGCACCGGCTCGCTGAGGTCGAGGCTCCAGCCCCCGTCGGAGGTCAGCGTCGCCACCAGGGCGACGAGTCGCCCGTCGTCGTCGAACCCGACCTTCCACGTGGCGTGGAAGCCGTGCCGCTTGCCGGTCATCGTGAGGTCCTGGGTGCGGTCCAGCCGGAGACGGACCGGTCGCCCGGTCAGCACGGCCCCGAGTGCGGCGACGGCCGCGAAGCCGTGCGGCTGCATCTCCTTGCCACCGAACCCGCCACCCATCCGCAGGCACTGGGCGGTGACGTGGTGGCTCTGCACGCCGAGGACGTGCGCCACGATCTCCTGGGTCTCGGTCGGGTGCTGCGTGCTGCTCTGCACGAAGACCTGGCCGCTCTCGTCGACCAGGGCGAGTGCGGCATGGGTCTCGAGGTAGAAGTGCTCCTGGCCGGACATCTCGGTGACGCCCTCGAAGACCGACGACGCCCCGGCGAGCGCCGCGTCGACCTCTCCGCGCTCGACCACCGGGTGGGCGCCCTGGAAGCTCTCGTGGGCGATCGCCTCGGTCAGCGAGATCACCGCGGGCAGCGGCTCGTAGTCGACGACGACCGCCTCGGCGCCGAGCCTGGCGGCCTCCAGGGTCTCCCCCAGCACCCAGCACACCGCGTGTCCGACGAACATCGTGATCTCGGGGAACAGCGGCTCGTCGTGCTTGACGCCCGCGTCGTTGATGCCGGGCACGTCCTCTGCTGTGAGCACGCGCACCACACCCGCGACGTCGAGCGCCGGGCTGGGGTCGAGACGGGTGATCCGTGCGTGGGCGTGCGGCGAGCAGACCGGGTGGGCGTGGAGCACGGCGTGGGTGCGGTGCACCAGGTCGTCGGTGTAGAGCGCCTGCCCGGTGACGTGGAGGGCCGCGCTCTCGTGGGGCAGCGCGCTGCCGACGCCGCTCACTGCTCGGCCCACCAGGAACGCAGCGCGTTGCCGAGCATCGCGGACCGGTAGGCCGCGCTGGCGCGCTGGTCGTCGATCGGGGTTCCCTCGCCGGTCAGGACGCGCGCCGCTGCCTCGATCGTCTCGCCGGTCCACGGTCTCCCCTCGAGCGCCGCCTCGGTGGCGAGGGCCCGGATCGGGGTGGCCGCGACCCCGCCGAGACCGATCCGCGCGCGGACCACGACACCGTCCTCGACGACCACGGCGAACGCGACCGCGACGCTGGAGATGTCGTCCAGACGGCGTTTGGCGATCTTGTGGAAACCCGTCCGGCTGGCCTGGGGATGCGGGATCCGGACGGAGCGGATCAGCTCGCCGGGGACGAGCAGCGTCTCGCGGTAGCCGGTGAAGAAGTCGGCCAGGGCCACCTCGCGGTCGCCCTCGACGGACGCCAGCACGAGGGTGGCCTCCAGGGCCAGGAGCGCCGGCGCGAGGTCGCCGATGGGCGAGGCGGTGGCGAGGTTGCCGCCGACGGTCGCGGCGTTGCGGATCAGTGGTGAGGCGAAGAGCGGCCAGACCTCGGCGAGCAGCGGAACGGCGTCGCCCAGGGCCTCCTCGAGCTCGCTCAGGGTGAGCCCGGCCCCGACCTCGACCGGTCCGTCGGACCAGACGGTGCGCAGCTCGGGGAGCCGGTCGATCGCCACCACCCGAGCCGCCCGACGTCCACGCAGGTTGACCTCGACGCCCCAGTCGGTCGAGCCGGCCACCACGGTCGCGTCGGGGTGCTCGTGCAGCAGCCTGAGCGCCTCGGCGAGGTCGGCCGGTCGGGTGAACGCGCCGTCACCCAGCGCGGTCGGCGCCGGGGCAGGGGCGGACGCCCCCTGTCGTACGACGAAGGGGTCGGCGGCGTCGGGCAACCCGAGCGCCGCGGCGGCGTCGCGGATCGGCCGATAGCCCGTGCAGCGGCACAGGTTGCCGGCGATGGCGTGCAGGTCGAAGCCGTCCCCGTCGGACTCGCCGCGGTCGGGGCGGTAGAACTCGGCCGCCATCGAGCACACGAAGCCGGGGGTGCAGTAGCCGCACTGCGACCCGCCGCGGTGGGCCAGCTCCGCCTGCACCGGGTGGAGGTCGTCGGGGCTGCCGAGCCCCTCGGCCGTGACGACCTCCTGGCCGTCCAGGGCCGCGGCAGGAGACAGGCAGGAGTTGATCGCGGTCCAGCGACTGTGATCACCGTCGGGACGGGCCACCATGACGGCGCAGGCGCCGCACTCGCCCTCGGCGCAGCCCTCCTTGGCGCCGGTGAGGCCCACCCCGCGCAGGAAGTCGAGCAGGTTGGTGTGCGGGGCGATGCCACCGAGCGGACGCGACACCCCGTTCACCGTGACGTGAGGCTGATGACTCGTCGACATGTTCTCTCCCAAGCGCAGCACACCGCTGCCTGCGCATGGTTGTGGGACGTACGACGCGAGCCGGTTGTCCATGCCGAACGACTGCGCGTCGACACCAGTCTAGGTGATGCACGCCACTTCCGCGCCGACTCGGCGGCTACGGTGACGCATGGCCACCCTTGACGTCTCCGGTCCCCGCGTGCCGCGGTCGGAGGAGATCCTCACTCCCGAAGCACTCGACTTCGTCGCCGACCTCGACGCCCGTTTCCGCGGGCGACGCGACGAGCTGCTCGCCGCCCGGCGCACCCGACGCGACGAGATCTCGCGCACGGGCACGCTCGACTTCCTGACCGGGACCGCGTCGATCCGCTCCTCCGAGTGGCAGGTCGCGCCGGTCCCCGGCGACCTGCTCGACCGACGCGTGGAGATCACCGGCCCGACCGAGCCCAAGATGGCCATCAACGCCCTCAACTCCGGCGCCAGGGTGTGGCTCGCCGACCTCGAGGACGCCAACACCCCGCACTGGCGCAACGTCGTCGGCGGTCAGCTGACCCTGCGCGACGCCGTGCGCGGGCAGCTCGCCTTCACCTCACCGGAGGGGAAGGAGTACGCCGTCGCCGACCCCGCGACCATCCCGGCGATCCTGCCGAGGCCGCGCGGGTGGCACTTCGACGAGGAGCACCTCACCCGCGACGGCACACCCGTCGTCGCGGCCCTCGTCGACTTCGGGCTCTACTTCTTCCACAACGCCCGCGAGCAGCTCGCACGCGGGAGCGGGCCCTACTTCTACCTGGCGAAGATGGAGTCCCACCTCGAGGCACGGCTCTGGAACGACGTGTTCACCCATGCCCAGGCTGCCCTCGGGGTGCCGCACGGCTCGATCCGGGCGACGGTGCTGATCGAGACGATCACCGCGGCCTTCGAGATGGACGAGATCCTCCACGAGCTCCGCGACCACGTGGCCGGGCTCAACGCAGGCCGCTGGGACTACCTCTTCAGCATCATCAAGAACTTCCGCGACGCGGGGCCGTCGTTCACCCTCCCGGATCGCAACGCGGTCACCATGGATGCGCCGATGATGAAGGCCTACAGCGACCTGCTGGTCCGCACGTGTCACCGCCGCGGCGCGTTCGCCATCGGGGGGATGGCGGCCTTCATCCCGAGTCGGCGCGACGCGGCGGCCAACGAGCGTGCGTTCGCCAAGGTGCGTGAGGACAAGACCCGCGAGGCGGGTGCCGGCTTCGACGGATCCTGGGTCGCCCACCCCGACCTGGTCCCGCTGTGCGACGACATCTTCAGCGAGGCCCTCGGGGCGCGCACCCACCAGCTCGACGTGCTCCGTGACGACGTGGACGTGAGCGCCGACGACCTGCTGGCCGTCGACCGGACTCCCGGCGAGCGCACCGAGGCCGGGCTGCGCGGCAACGTCCGGATCGGCATCCAGTACCTGCAGTCCTGGCTGGCCGGCAACGGGGCCGCCGGCATCGACAACCTGATGGAGGACGCCGCCACCGCGGAGATCTCGCGGTCACAGGTGTGGCAGTGGATCAACAGCTCGGCCAGTCTCGACACGGGCGAGGAGATCACCCAGCAGCTCGTCGAACGCATCGTCGAGGAGGAGTACGACGCCCTGCGCGAGGCCGTCGGTGCGGAGGCGTTCGCCGCCGGCCACTGGGCCGATGCGCGTCGCCTGTTCGTCGGGTCGGCGCTCGGCGCGGACTTCCCCGACTTCCTGACCCTGCCGGCGTACGCCGTGGTGCTGGCTAACGAGCAACGCTCAGCCGGGGATGCCGGTTGACGTCCTTGTAGAGCAGGTAGCGGAACCGCCCCGGCCCGCCGGCGTAGCAGGCCTGCGGGCAGAACGCGCGCAGCCACATGAAGTCACCGGCCTGCACCTCGACCCAGTCCTTGTTGAGCAGGTAGACCGCCTTGCCCTCCAGGACGTAGAGGCCGTGCTCCATCACGTGGGTCTCGGGGAAGGGGATGGCGCCGCCGGGCTCGAAGTTCACGATGTTGACGTGCATGTCGTGGCGGGTGTCGAGCGGGTCGACGAAGCGCTGCGTGCTCCAGGCGCCGTCGGTGCCGGGCATCGGCTCGGCCCGGACGTCCGTCTCCTGCAGGACGAACGCCTCGGGCACGTCGATGCCCTCGACGTGCTCATAGGCCTTCCGGATCCAGTGGAACGTCGAGGTGGCCGCCTCGTCGTTGCGCAGCGACCACGGCGTCCCGGGCGGCAGGAAGGCGTAGCCGCCCGGCCCCAGCCGGTGGCTGATGCCGCCGATCGTCAGCTGGACCGTCCCGTCGACGACGAACAGCACCGCTTCGGCCGACGGGTCCGGGTCGGGTCGGTCGCTGCCGCCACCCGGTGAGACCTCCACGACGTACTGCGAGAACGTCTCGGCGAACCCCGACAACGGCCGAGCGATCACCCAGGCCCTCGTGCTGCGCCAGTGCGGCAGCTGGCTGGTGACGATGTCGCGCATGGTGCCGCGGGGCAGGACGGCGTACGCCTCGGTGAACACCGCCCGGTCCGTGGTCAGCTCGGTCTGGTCGGGCAGGCCACCCCGCGGGACGTAGTAGGTCATGCCTCTCCCCTGCTCAGCAGTTGGCCACGCGGCGGTGCGTCGAGGTCGACGCGTGCACCCCGCAGCCAGGTCGCTCGGACGGTGCCGGTGAGCGTACGCCCGGCATAGGCCGAGACCGGGTTCTTGTGGTGCAACCGGGCCGGGTCGACCACGAACGTCTCGTCCGGGGCGAAGACGCACAGGTCGGCGTCGGCGCCCACCACGATCTCGCCCTTGCCGGCCAGGCCCACCCGACGAGCCGGCGCCGTCGCCATCCACCCCGAGACCTCGGCCAGCCCCAGGCCACGCTCGCGAGCGGAGGTCCACACCGCTGCCAGCCCGAGCTGGAGGGAGGCGATGCCGCCCCAGTCGTCGGCGAAGTCCCCACTGCCCTTGAGCTCCGCCGTGCTCGGCGAGTGGTCCGTGACGACGAAGTCGACGTCACCGGCCACCAGCGCGGCCCAGAGCGCATCCCGGTTGGCGGCATCGCGGATCGGCGGGCAGCACTTGAGCTCGGTGGCGCCGTCGGCGATCGACGCGGCGTCGAAGTGCAGGTAGTGCGGGCAGGTCTCCACCGACACGTCGACCCCCTCCGCCCGGGCCGCACGGAGGGCCGGCACCGCACCCGATGCGCTCAGGTGGACGACGTGCGCACGACCGCCGGTGCTGCGGGCGGTGCGGATGACCAGGTCGATCGCACGCTCCTCGGCCGCGTCGGGCCGGCTCGCGAGGAAACCGGCGTACGCCGCTCCGGGGTCGCACGGCCCGATCGCTTCGGCGTCCTCGGCATGCACGAGCATCAGCGCGCCCAGACGCGCGGTCTCCCCCATCGCCGTCGTGAACTCGGCGGCGGTCAGGTGCGGGAACTCCTCCACCCCCGAGTCGAGCAGGAAGCACTTGAAGCCGAAGACACCCGCGGCGTGGAGCGCCGCGAGGTCGGGCACGTTGCCGGGGACCGCGCCGCCCCAGAAGCCGACGTCGACGTAGACCTGGTCCCGGGCGACCGCGCGCTTCTCCGCCAGTCCGGCGGCCGTGGTGGTCGGCGGGATGCTGTTGAGCGGCATGTCCACGATCGTGGTCACGCCGCCCGCGGCCGCGGCCCGGGTCGCGCTGGCGAAGCCCTCCCACTCGGTGCGGCCCGGCTCGTTGACGTGCACGTGGGTGTCGACCAGCCCGGGGAGCAGCACCTCGTCGTCCGCCAGCACCACGACCTCGGCTGCGCCCGCCTCGACGTCGTACGCCGACACCGCGACGATGACGCCGTCGCGGATCCGGACGGCGACCGGGACCTCGCGCCCGCCGACGACGGCGCGGCGGGCGCGGAGGAGGCGCTCCGCTGCCACCCTCAACTTCCCCGGTAGGTCGAGTAGCCGAACGGGCTGAGGAGCAGCGGCACGTGGAAGTGGTCGTCACCGGCCAGCTCGAAGGCCACCACCACCTCGGGGTAGAAGCTCACGATCTCCTGCTCGGCGAACCAGGCGCCGGAGTCGAACCGCAGCCGGTAGGTGCCTGCGGCCAGCGTGCCCGTCGCGAGGTCCGGGGCACGGCCGTCGGCGTCGGTGACCGCGTCGGCCAGCGGCTCGCCGGTCGCGGACTCCAGTGTGATCCGCAGGCCTGCCGCGGGCCGGCCGCGGCCGGTGTCCAGGACGTGGGTGCTCAGGGTGGCCATCAGCCCCACACGTCCCGCATGCGGAGCTGTGCGATCTGGGTCAGCTGGTCGATCGTCTCGACGCGCTCGGCCTCGTCGGTGTTGTCGAGGCGCCGCCGGAGCTGGCGGAGGATCTCCTCGGCGTCGCGGCCCGCTGCCCGGATGATGAAGACGCGGTCGAAGCGCTCCTCGTAGGCCCGGTTGCCCTCGGCGAGCCGTCGCGCGACGTCGGCGTCCTGGCGGTCGACCCCGGCCTGCTCCCGGGTCGAGTGGCCGGCGTCGTGCCGGGCCTCGTCGGCCCTCTCGCCGATCCGCGGGTGCCGGGCCAGGGCACGCTCCAGCTCGTCGTCGGTGATGGTCCGCGCGACCGCCGCCATCCGCGCCTCGACCTGGTTGATGTCGGTGTAGGGCCTCCCGGCCAGCACCTCGTCGGCCCAGCGCGGGACGTCGAGGCAGGTGAGCAGGCGGTCGCGGGCGACGTCGTCGGCCATCTCGTTGAAGCCCGGCGCGGGCTCGCGCAGGACGGTCGCCTCGATCAGTCCGTAGGGCCGGTCCGCGGCGATGAAGACCTCACCGGGGTTGTCGAGCCCGAACGGCGCCAGGTCGACGAGGAAGTGGTGCTTGTTGGGGGCCGCGAAGGAGATCTCCTCGATCCCCTCGTGCGCCTCGAGCACCGCCCGTCCCATGGCGTAGAGCGTCTCCTGCAGGGCCCGGCTGTACGTCGTCGCGAAGGTGGCGAGCAGCAGTCCGCGCACGGCGTCGTACGTCGCGTTCCAGTCGACGTCCGCGTCCGGGCCGGTAGCGCCACGCGGCCGTGAGCGCGGTCGCCAGGATGCGGTCGTCGGCGTCGCGCAACGTCGTGTACTCGTCGCGCAGGAAGCCGGTGAACTCCGACCCGGTGGACTTCAGCACCACCAGGTCCTTGAGGCCGGAGGTGACGGTCGACCCCCCGTCCGTCGTCTCGACCACGGTGGTCCGCACCTCGCCGCCGCGGCGCACGAACGCATGGTCGTGACCGGCACCGTCGACCTCGATCCGGTCCCAGGCGTACTCCTCGACCCCGACCGTCGAGCCCGTCGCGGCCGGGGTCGCGTCGAGGAGCCGCCGACCCAGCGCGAGGGCGTAGTCCTCGGGCGAGCTGACGCCGTGCCGCTTGGCGAACGCGAACGCGGTGTTCTTCTGCGTGTCGGTCGGCAGCACGTGGGACTGGTCCCCCTCGGTGTGCGCGTCGACGAAGTCGCCGTGGAGAGACGTCGAGACGTTGAGGTCGCGGATCTCGTGGCGCGCGGTGTCGCGCACGATCCGGACGACGCGCGTCTCTGCCTTGCCGTAGCGGTTCGGTCCCAGGACGATGCCCATCGGCTCAGCCTCCCTCACCGCTGGTGCGGTGTGCCAGTGTTGCCAGTCGTGTCGTGTCGACCCCGGTGGCCGCGTCGACCTCGGCTGCCGAGAGCGCCCCGCAGTCGAGCCCGCGGAGCAGGAAGTCCGCCAGCGCCCGCGCGGTCGCCGGCTCGTCGAGGATCGCGGAGTCCTGCCGCTCGACGTAGTTGCGCAGCCGCCCGGCGGCCGCCGCGAACCCCTCGCGGTAGAACGCGAACGTGGCGGCGAAGCGCGTCGGCAGCTGCGCCGGGTGCAGGTCCCAGCCCTGGTAGTAGCCGCGCTCGAGGGACCTGCGCACGAGTCGCAGGTGGTTGCTCCACGCGGCCCGGACCTCGTCCGCGCTCCCGACCGGGAGCACGTTGGTGGACCCGTCCGAGAGGCGTACGCCGGTGCCGGCGGCTGCGGCCTGCATGATCGCCTTGGCATGGTCGGCGACGGGGTGGTCGAGGCTCTGGTGCGCGGCGGCGATGCCGCAGAACGCGGAGTAGTCGTAGGTGCCGTAGTGCAGCCCGGTGCAGCGACCCGCGGAGGCATGGATCATCCGCGCCACCAGCGCGGTGCCGTCGGGCCCGAGGATCGACTGCGGGGTCTCGATCTGCAGCTCGAACCGCAGCGACCCGGGCGCCAGCCCGAGCGCCGCCTCGAGGCGCACCGCCGTGTGGACGAGCGCTTCCACCTGCTCGACGGCGGTGACCTTGGGCAGGGTCACCACGAAGCCGGCCGGGAGGGGTCCCAGCGCCTCGAGGAACAGGGCCAGGGTCCGGAGCCCCCGCCGGCGCGTGAGTGCCTCGAAGCCCTTGAAGCGGATCCCGGTGTACGGCGCCGCGGTGCCGGAGTCGATCGACTCCCGCAGCGCCCGGGCGGCGTTCCGGACATGGCCGTCCTCCTCGGCGTCGGCCCGTGTGCCGTAGCCGTCCTCGAGGTCGATCCGCAGGTCCTCGACCGGTTCGCGACCCAGCTTCTCCCGGACCCTGGCCAGGAGCTCGTCGTCGTCTCCGAGGAGCTCGCCAAGGACGTCGGCGTGCGCCTCGGTGCTGTCCAGCGCGGCCCGGCCGTAGTCCGGGACGAGCCCGGCGTGGAAGCGGTCCGCCGGGACGTAGACGGTGTGCACCGGCTGCCGTCCGGCACGCTCCCCGGGGTAGTGGCCGGCCAGTGCCGCATCCACCGCGGCGAGCCGCTCGTCGAGCTCACCCTCGAGGTCGGCCACGAGCGGACCGAGGTCGCGGTCGGGCGCGGGGGTCACCATGTGCGCACCCTAGACCGGTCGGAGGATTGAGTGGCTCACTCGACGACGAGCTCGACCTCGAAGCCCTCGGAGTTCTCGACGTAGAGCGCGACCACGTCCTCGCCGCCGGCGTGCGGGTATCGGTCGGCGAAGAGCTCGTGCCAGCCGTGCTCGGTCGAGGCGGCGCGGATCCGGTCGAGGAGCTCGCGGGACTCGACGGTGAAGGCGAGGTGGTTGATCCCGGGGCGCATCCGGTCGTGCGGCTCGTCGACCTGGTCGACGGAGCGCTCCAGGAAGAGGTAGGTGCCGTCGTCGGCCACCCACGAGGCGCCCTCGATGTCGACCTCCCAGCCGATCTCGCCGAGCAGCCAGCCCCACTCGCCGAGCGCGGTCGCCGGGTCGGAGACCCAGACGTCGATGTGGTGCACGGCGCGGGTCATGGGGTCACCCTAGGGCTCACTCCCACTCGATGGTCCCCGGCGGCTTGGAGGTGATGTCGATCGTGACCCGGTTGACCTCGGCCACCTCGTTGGTGATCCGCGTCGAGATGCGTTCCATGACGTCGTAGGGCAGCCGCGCCCAGTCGGCGGTCATCGCGTCCTCGGAGGTGACCGGTCGCAGCACGACCGGGTGGCCGTAGGTGCGGCCGTCGCCCTGCACGCCGACCGAGCGCACGTCGGCGAGCAGCACGACGGGCATCTGCCAGATGTCGCGGTCGAGCCCGGCCCGGGTGAGCTCCTCGCGGGCGATCAGGTCGGCGCGGCGCAGGATGTCGAGGCGCTCGCGGGTGACCTCGCCGATGATCCGGATGCCCAGGCCGGGCCCGGGGAAGGGTTGGCGCCACACCATCGTCGAGGGCAGGCCGAGCTGCTCGCCGACGGCGCGGACCTCGTCCTTGAACAACGTGCGCAGCGGCTCGACCAGCTCGAAGTCGAGGTCGTCGGGCAGTCCGCCGACGTTGTGGTGCGACTTGATGTTGGAGGTGCCCGCTCCCCCGCCGGACTCGACGACGTCGGGGTAGAGGGTGCCCTGCACCAGGTAGGCGGTGGTCTGTCCCTCGTCGGGCAGGGACCCGAAGACCCGGACCTCGGCGGCCTCGAAGGTGCGGATGAACTCCCGACCGATGATCTTGCGCTTCTCCTCGGGGTCGGTCACCCCGGCGAGCGCGTCGAGGAACTGGTCGGCGGCGTCGACCACGTCGAGGGCGTCGAAGACCTCCTCGAAGTCCCGCTTGACCTGCGCGGTCTCGCCCGCGCGCATCATCCCGTGGTCGACGTAGACGCACGTCAGTCGGTCACCGATGGCGCGCTGGACGATCGCCGCGGCAACGGCCGAGTCGACGCCCCCGGACAGGGCGCAGATCGCGCGCCCCTCGCCGATCTGCTCACGGATCCGGTCGACCTGCTCCTCGACGATGTTGAGCATCGTCCAGGTCTGCCGACAGCCGGCGATGTCGTGGAGGAAGTGCTCGAGCACGAGCTGGCCGTGCTCGGTGTGCATCACCTCGGGGTGCCACTGCACCCCGGCGAGCTGGCGGCCGAGGTCCTCGAAGGCGGCGACCGGCGTGTCCGCGGTCGAGGCCAGCACGGTGAAGCCCTCGGGGGCCTGGGCCACGGAGTCGCCGTGCGACATCCACACCGTGTGCTCGGCCGGGACGTCCGCCAGCAGCGTGCCGGGCTCGCTGACGTGCACGGGTGTCCGGCCGTACTCCCGGGCCCCGGTGTGGGCGACCTCGCCGCCCAGGCCGCTGGCCATCAGCTGGAAGCCGTAGCACATGCCGAAGACCGGTACGCCGGCCTCGAAGATCGCCGGGTCGAGGCCGGGGGCACCCTCCGCGTAGACGCTGGAGGGTCCGCCGCTGAGGATGATGGCCTTCGGCCCCATCGCGAGCATCTCGCTGACCGGCAGGGTGTGGGCCACGATCTCGGAGTAGACCCGCGCCTCGCGCACGCGGCGGGCGATCAGCTGGGCGTACTGGGCCCCGAAGTCGACGACGAGGACCAGGTCGTGCTCTGCAGCGTGGGTCACGCGTGGAGTCTATCGAGCGCGAACCTCCCGAAATGGCACCAGGGCCCGGTCGGGGAGGGAGGGTGACCGGGCCCTGGTGCGTGCGTCCCAGCGACTGACGTACCGCGCTGGGGATGGAGTAACCGGCCCTTGGGAGGGAGTGCTGCTCTGCCGGACCCCTTACACGTGGCAACGACCCCCCGTTCGGGTGGTTACGGCCATCCCCAAAAAAAGTTTTCGGGCTTCAGCTGACCCCGACGATCGGCAGCCGCAGGGCGCCGGGCGCTGCCTCCGGGACCACCGGGTTCTTCGGCTCCACCGCGGCCAGCTGGACGTAGGCGGACCCGAGCCGGGGCCGTGGGTCGGGCTCGCCCTTGTTGGGCCAGTACGCCATCGCCCGCTCGGCCTGCGCGGTGATCGTCAGCGACGGGTTCACGCCGAGATTGGCCGAGACCGTGGACCCGTCGACCACGTGCAGCCCTTCGTGGCCGAAGAGCCGCTGCCACGGGTCGACCACGCCCGACTCCGGGGAGTCGCCGATCGTGCAGCCGCCGATGAAGTGCGCGGTGAGCGGCCGGTCGAGGACCTCGCCCACGTTGCCGCCGGCCGTCCCGCCGAGGACGTCGGCCATCCGCCGGGTGGCCTCGTAGGCGATCGGGATGAAGGTCGGGTTGGGCAGTCCGTGCCCCTGCTCGCTGGTCATCCGCCAGCCGAAGCGGCCCTTGACGCCCCTGGTGGTGATCGAGTTGTCGAAGGTCTGCATCACGAGCGCGATCACGGTGCGCTCCGACCAGTGCTTGAAGTCGTAGAGGTCGAAGGCCGTGCGCCGCTGGGCCCAGAGCTCGCGCAGCCAGGTCTTCACGCGCGACTGGCCGGGTACGTCGTCGGCCAGCACGGTCTGCATCAGCGCCATCGCGTTGGAGCCCTTGCCGTAGCGCACCGGCTCGATGTGGGTGAACTCGTCGGGGTGCCACGACGAGGTGATCGCGACACCCTCGGTGAAGTCGATCGCGACGTCGGGCGCCAGCGCCCCGAGGATCGCCTCGGAGTTGGTGCGGGTGAGCAGGCCGAGCCGGTCGCTGATCCGGGGCAGGTGGCCCTCGCCCTTGAGCTCGTGGAGCAGCTTCTGGGTGCCGAGCGCAGCCGCGGAGAAGACGACCTGGTCGGCGGTGAAGGTCCTGGTGGCCGTACGCCGCGACAGCTTGGCCTTGGTCCACCGCGTGGTGACCTCGTAGCCGCCACCGTCGCGGGGGCGTACGCGGGTGACGGTGGTGAGCGGGTGCACCACCGCGCCGGCCCGCTCGGCGAGGTGGAGGTAGTTCTTGACGAGGGTGTTCTTGGCGTTGTGCCGACATCCGGTCATGCACTCGCCGCAGTTGAGGCACGCGTTGCGGGCCGGGCCGGCGCCGCCGAAGAACGGGTCGGCCACCTGCTCGCCGCCCTGGGCGTCGGGGCCGCCGAAGAAGACCCCGACGGGGGTGGGGTGGAAGGTGTCGCCCACGCCCATGTCCTCGGCGACCTGCTTCATCACGACGTCGGCCGGCGTGTGCCGCGGGTTCTCCACCACGCCCAGCATCCGCTTGGCCTGGTCGTAGTAGGGCGCCAGCTCGCTCTTCCAGTCGGTGATGTGCGACCACGAGGGGTCACGGTAGAAGGCGTCGAGGGGCTCGTAGAGCGTGTTGGCGTAGACCAGCGACCCGCCGCCCACTCCCGCGCCGGCCAGGATCAGGCAGTCCTTGACCATGTCGATGCGCTGGATGCCGTAGAGGCCCAGCGCCGGGGCGAAGAGGAAGCGCTTGGCGTCGAAGGACGTCGCCGGGAAGTCACCGTCGTCGAACCGGGCACCCGCCTCCAGCACGCCGACCCGGTAGCCCTTCTCGGTCAGCCGCAGCGCGCTGACCGAGCCGCCGAACCCGGACCCGACGACCAGGACGTCGTAGTGGATCGAGGCGGAGGTGCTCATGCCCGCCCGAGCTTGTTGAGCAGGCGCAGCGAGGCCGTCATCACCTTGGCGTTCATCTCCTCCGACATGCCCAGCACCGGCGCGATGGGGACGAGCCGCTGGGTGGCGATCGACTGGGCCTCGGTGTAGCGGTGGATGCCCTCGGCACCCTGGCGTCGACCCATGCCGGACTCGCGCATGCCGCCCATCGGTGCGCCGAGCGAGCCGAAGGTCGCGCCGTAGGCCTCGTTGACGTTGACCGTGCCGCACTTGATGCGGGCGGCGAGAGCCCGCCCGCGGGCAGTGTCGCGCGTGTAGACCGACGCGTTGAGGCCGTAGTGACCGTCGTTGGCGCGCTCGACGGCCTCGTCCTCGCTGTGGAAGCGGTAGAGCGAGACGACCGGCCCGAAGGTCTCCTTGCCGAAGCACTCCATGTCGGCCGAGACGCCCTCGAGGATGGTGGGCTCGAAGACGAAGGGACCGAGGTCGGGGCGCGGGCGGCCGCCGGTCAGCACCCGCGCACCCTTGGCCACGGCGTCCGCGACGTGGGCGGTCACGGTGTCGAGCTGGTCCTGGGAGATCAGCGAGCCCATGTCGACGCTCCAGTCGAGACTGGCCCCGAGGGTCTGCGCCTCCGTGCGGGCGACGAAGGCGTCGACGAAGCGGTCGTAGACCTGGTCGGCGACGAAGAGGCGCTCCATCGAGACGCAGAGCTGGCCGGCGTTGGAGAACACCCCGCGTACGGCGCCCTCCGCCGCGCGGTGCACGTCGGCGTCGCGCAGGACGAGCATCGGGTTCTTGCCGCCCAGCTCCAGCGAGCAGCCCACCAGCCGCTCGGCGCACTGGCGGGCGATGAGCCGGCCGGTGGCGGTGGAGCCGGTGAAGCAGACGTAGTCCGCGGCGCCGACGAGTGCGCCGCCGACCTCGGGCCCGGGCCCGGCGACGACCTGCCACAGGTCGGCGGGGATCCCCGCCTCCGCGAGCAGCTGGGCGGCCAGCAGGGCGGTGAGCATGGTCTGGCCGTCCGGCTTGGCCACGACGGCGTTGCCCGCCAGCAGCGCGGGGATGCCGTCGCACAGCGCCATGGTCAGGGGGTAGTTCCACGGCGAGATGATGCCGACGACACCCTTGGGCACCCGGCGCACCTCGGCGCGCGTCAGCACCGGGAACATGCCGCCCACCCGCTGGGTGTCGAGGTGCTGGTGGGCGGTCCGCGCGTAGTAGCGCGCGGTGAGGGCCAGGTGGGCGACCTCGAGGTAGGCGTCCTTGCGGGCCTTGCCGGACTCCCGGACGACGAGGTCGATCAGCTCGACCTGGCGGTCGAGCAGCAGGTCGTGCAGGCGCAGCAGCGCCGCCGCGCGGTCGTCGATCGACGTCGCGGCCCATGCCACCTGCGCCTTCCGGGCGCGGGCGAAGGCCTCGGTGACGTCGGCAGGGCTCGACTGTGGGATGTGCGCCAGCGGCGCCCCACCGATCGGGGAGAACACCGCGTGCGTCTCGCCGCTCGAGCTCACCACCCGGCCGGTCAGGCCGTCCACGTAGGCACGCTCCAGGGCATAGGACGCGGTGCTGTCGTGCTCGGGGTCGTGCGGGCCGTCGACGACCGGTCCGGAAGCGGGGCTCTGCTCACTCATTCCGGCAGCCTAGGCCGGGGTCCTGGCCATTGCTACTGGTGCGTCACATCGTCCCACCATTTGACACTTTGCCACCTTTTGTCCAGTGGCTCGTCAGACGATGTCCGGGGCCTTGACCCGGGCCTCGTCGGCCTCCTGGTCGGTCGGCATCAGCTGGCTCTGCTTCTCGGCCTCCACCCGCCGCAGGTAGTGGTCGACCTCGTCGTCGGTGCGGGCGGCGTCCCACCCGAGGGCGTCCGCCATCAGCTCGGCCGCCGGCCGGGCTGCGTGGACGCCGCGGTCGAAGGTCTCGATCGAGACGCGCGTACGCCGGGTGAGCACGTCGTCGAGGTGCCGTGCGCCTTCGTGGGTGACGGCGTAGACGACCTCGGCGGCCAGGTAGTGCTCCGCACCGCTGAGCCCTGCGCCGAGCTCGGGGCGGTCACGGATCAGGTCGAGCACCTCGTCGAGCAGCCCGCCGTACCTCCCGAGGAGGTGGTCGATGACGCCGACATCGAGGCCGGACGCGCGACTCAACGCGACCCGCTGGTTGGTGCGGGCCTCGTAGGCGTAGGCGCCCAACAGCGGCACCCGCTCGGTGATGCTCGGGGGCCGCACGTCCCACTCCCGGATCGCGTGGTCGACGGCGTCCTCGGCCATCACGCGGTAGGTCGTCAGCTTGCCGCCGGCGATCAGCACCAGGCCCGGCACCGGGTTGGCCACCGTGTGCTCCCGGGAGAGCTTGGTGGTCTCCCCACCGTTGCCCTCGCCCTGCTTCTTGACCGCCTTGAGCAGCGGCCGCAGACCGGCGTACACGCCCACCACGTCACGGTGGTCGAGCGGATCCTTGAGCAGCAGGTTGACGTGGCCGAGGATGTAGTCGATGTCGGCGCGGCTGGCGGCCGGGTGCGCGAGGTCGAGGGCCCAGGGCGTGTCGGTCGTGCCGATGATCCAGAAGCTGCCCCACGGGATGACGAACAGCACCGACTTCTCGGTCTTGGTGATGAAGCCGCACTCGGAGCGGATCCGGTCCCTCGGCACGACGAGGTGGACGCCCTTGCTGGCGTCGACGTCGAGCTGGGCCTGGCCGCCGAGGACGTCCTGCACCTGGTCGGTCCACACCCCGGCGGCGTTGATGACCGTCCGGGCGCGGATGGTGACGTCCACGTCGTTCTCGAGGTCGCGCGCGGTGACCCCGACGACCCGGTCGCCCTCGCGGAGGAACCCGGTGACCTTGGTGCGCGTCGCGACGTGCGCGCCGTTGTTGGCGGCCGTGCGGGCGATCGTCATGACCAGGCGGGCGTCGTCGACCTGGCAGTCGTAGTAGCGGATCGCGCCGTGCAGGTCGTCGGTCCGGATGTCGGGAGCCATCCGCGCGAGCTGCTTGCGGAAGATGTGCTTGTGCTTGGGCACGCCCATGTCGTACTTGCCGGTCATCGCCATGCCGTCGTAGAGCGCGACCCCGGCGCCGACGTAGGGGCGCTCCCACGCGTGCTTGAGCGGGTAGAGGAACGGGACCGGCCGGACCAGGTGGGGCGCGAGCCGGGTCAGCAGCAGGCCACGCTCGGCGAGGGCCTCACGCACCAGGGCGAAGTCGAACATCTCGAGGTAGCGCAGGCCGCCGTGGACGAGCTTCGACGAGCGTGAGGACGTGCCGGAGGCGAGGTCACGCTGCTCCAGGAGGCCGACCGAGAGGCCCCGGGTCGCCGCGTCCAGCGCCGTACCGACTCCCACGATCCCGCCACCGACCACCAGCACGTCGAGCTCTGTGGCCGTCATGGACGTGATCGCGCTGGCGCGGTGCTCGGGACTGAGTTGGTAGGTCACCGACACATCCTGTCAGGGCCTACCATCTCCTCGGTGCCCCCTCGTTCGCCGCTGCCCGCCCGCCTGGGCCTCAGCGCGGCCTGGGTACGCACGCCCGATCGGCACCAGGCACCTGCCGAGGTGTGGCCGACGATGGCCGACTGGCTGCGTCACAAGCTGCCGGAGCACGTCGACGTCACGGGGTTCCTGTCGGACGGACGCTTCGTCTACGACGACGGGAGTCCGGTGCTGGGCGAGGATCCCTATCTCCCGCACACGTTCGTGTGGTTCCACCGCGACCTGCGCGAGGAGGTGGAGGTGCCCGGATCACTCGACATCGTCCATCGCGACGAGCGGATCGTCGTGGTCGACAAGCCGCCGTTCCTCTCCACGATCCCGCGCGGGCACCACGTGCAGCAGAGCGTCGTGGTCCGGCTGCGGCACGAGCTGGGCCTGCCGGAGGTATCGACGCTGCACCGGCTGGACCGGGTGACGTCGGGGCTGCTCCTCCTCGCGACCGAGCGCCGGTGGCGCGGGCCCTACCAGGTGATGTTCGAGCACGGGACGGTGCGCAAGACCTACCGCGCGCTCGCCGCGTGGCGCGCCGACCTCGACCTGCCGGTCACCGTGCGCAACCACATCCACAAGACACGCGGCGCCTGGCAGGCGGAGGTCGTGCCGGGGGCGCCGGTCAATGCGGAGACGCTGGTCGAGGTGGAGTCACGCGTCGGCGACCTCGCGGTCTACCGGCTGACGCCTCGCACGGGACGTACGCACCAGCTGCGCCTGCACCTGCTGGGCCTCGGCATCCCGATCGTGGACGACCCGCTGTACCCGGTCGTGCGGGAGACCGCCATCGACGACTTCTCCCGACCGCTCCAGCTCCTCGCGAGCGAGCTGGCCTTCGTCGATCCGATCGATGGCACGGACCGGTCGTTCGTGAGCCGGCGGGAGCTGCCCCTGCCCCCGCCCGGCTGAGCGGTCAGTCCTGGACGACGACCTCGATGCGCTGGAACTCCTTGAGCTCGGTGTAGCCGGTCGTCGCCATCGCGCGCCGCAGGGCGCCGATCAGGTTCATGGTGCCGTCGGCGGTGCGGGACGGGCCGAACATGATCTCCTGCAGCGAGCCGACCGCGTCGAACTGCACCCGTTGGCCACGCGGCAGATCGGCATGGGTGGCCTCGCTCCCCCAGTGGAAGCCGCGGCCGGGTGCCTCGCTCGCGCGGGCGAGCGGCGAGCCGATCATCACCGCGTCGGCGCCGCAGGCGATCGCCTTGGCGATGTCGCCCGAGCTGCCGATCGAGCCGTCGGCGATCACGTGGACGTAGCGACCGCCCGACTCGTCCAGGTAGTCGCGCCGGGCTGCGGCGACGTCGGCGACCGCGCTCGCCATCGGTACCGCGACACCCAGGACCGTACGGGTGGTGTGCGCGGCTCCCCCGCCGAACCCGACCAGGACGCCGGCCGCACCGGTCCGCATCAGGTGGAGGGCCGCCTGGTAGGTCGCACAACCGCCGACGATGACCGGGACGTCGAGCTCGTAGATGAACTCCTTGAGGTTCAGCGGCTCGGCCTGGCTGCTCACGTGCTCGGCGCTCACCGTGGTGCCGCGGATGACGAACATGTCGACACCGCCGTCGACGACGGCCTTGACGTGCTCCTTGGTGCGCTGCGGCGACAACGACGCGGCGACGGTCACACCGGCGGCCCGCATCTCCTTGAGCCGCGCGGTGATCAGCTCGGGGTTGATCGGCTCGGCGTAGATCTCCTGCATCCGGCGGGTGGCATCGGCACCCTCGAGACCGGCGACCTCCTCGAGGAGGTCGGTGGGGTCGTCGTAGCGCGTCCAGAGGCCCTCGAGGTTGAGCACCCCGAGCCCGCCCATCTGCCCCAGGGCGATGGCCGTGGCCGGCGACATCACCGAGTCCATCGGCGCGGCCAGCACAGGGATGTCGAAGCGGTAGGCGTCGATCTGCCAGGCGGTGCTGACCTCCTCGGGGTCACGCGTGCGCCGGGAGGGCACGATCGCGATGTCGTCGAAGGAATAGGCGCGGCGACCGCGCTTGGCACGGCCGATCTCGATCTCGGTCACGGGCGCAGCGTATCGGCTGCGCTGGACGTGAACATTCCGGCCACACTTCTGGAGAAACCACTACGGACCCTGCCGCGACTTCCTACCGTGGCGCGGTGGGGAACATCGGAGGGCGGCTCCCCAGCGAGCCGAAGCGTGGCGTCGCGCGCGCCCTGGCGTCCGTCTGCCTCGCAGTCGGGCTGCTGGGCCTGTCCGCCCCGGGTGCCGAGGCGTCGGACGACTATCCGTGGGCCTGGCAGGGCCAGTGCCCGATCGTGCCGCAGGTGCCGATCGAGGAGCCGACCCCGACGCCCGCCCCCACCCCGACACCTCCGAAGCCCGGCGAGACGGCCGTTCCCGTCGTGCCGCCACCTCCACCGCCACCTCCACCGCCACCTCCACCCGTCCTCGACCCGATGACCGGCCACTACTACGACCCGCGCGGTCCCAGCCCGACCTGCGAACGGCGGGTGTGGTCCATCAACGGCTCCATCGGCGACCCGTGGGGCTTCGTCCTGCGCAACTGCACCAGCTTCGTCGCCTGGCGCATGCAGGAGCGCAACCGGATGGCCGGCTTCGCCAACCACTTCGGTGGGCAGCACTGGGGTGACGCGCGCAACTGGGACGACGTCGCCCGGTCCCTGGGCTACCGGGTCGACTCCGTGCCCGCGATCGGCGCCGTCGCGCAGAGCGATGCCGGCCGCGTCGGCCACGTCGCCTGGGTGAGCGGCATCGGTCCCGGCACCGTGACCGTCGAGGAGTACAACCACGCCACCCCCGGTGGTTACGGCGTCCGCACCGTGCCGGTCGGCGAGTTCCGCTACCTCCACCTCGACGACGTCGCACCGTCGCCGCTCGTGGGATCGGACCGCCCCGTGGTCTCGGTCCCCGACGGGATGGGCGAGTCGTGGACCGCACGCGTCGACGCCAGCGGCAGCCTCCGGGTCGCCCACCCCGGCCGACCGGCCCGGACCGTGGGCCCCCGGGGAGCCTTCTCCCCGGTCGTCGCCCCGGCGCTGAGCGTGGACCGACGTGGCCGGCCGTGGGTGGCCGCCACCGCCCGGGACGGCCGCGTGCTCGCCGGGACCACCCGGGGCCGGGGCTTCACCCTGCGGGCCGTCGGCACCGCGGCACCCACGTCGAGCCCGGCGCTCGCCCAGTCCCGCACCGGCCGCCCGATCCTGGCGACGATCGCCCCGACCGGCACCCTGGCGACCCGCCGCCTCACCCAGCAGGGCCGCTGGAGCCGTCCCGAGCGGGTCGGGAAGCCGGGCTCGTGGGCCACCCACACGGCGCCGGTGCTCGGCAACGACGACTCCGGACGTACCTGGCTGGTGGCCGTCACCTCCGGCGGCGCCACCTTCTCTCAGAGCCTGGAGCGCGGCCGGCTCGTCCGGCTGCCCGGCGCTGCGAGCTCGGTCACCTCCACGCCGGCCCTGACCCGGGCCGGGGACGGCACGACCTACCTGCACCAGATCAGCGACGAGGGCCGGTTGAGCGTCCGCACGCTCGTCGGCCGGCGCTGGACCCGCCCCACCACCGTCGACGGCGACTGGTCGCCGTACGCCTCCCCGGCGGTCGGCGAGCTCGCCGGTCGCCTCCACCTCGCGGCGGTGACCCGCCACGGTTCGGTGGTCGTCCGTACGGCCGTGCCGGGCGCGCGGTCCCAGCTGTCCGCCCGTTTCCGCTCCGCCGGTGATCCCACCCGGTCCCCCGGGCTGGTGACGCGGAGCAACGCCGGCCTCTTCGTCGTGTCCAGCGACTCCCGACGCCCGGCGACCTCACGGCTGCTGACGCGGCCGGCCTGGGCCGTGGTCGGTGCGTCCGCCCCCACCCGCGGCGGCTTCACCCCCTGACGGGGCGATGCACCAGACGTGGCTCAGGCGCCCGAGTAGTTCGGCGCCTCGACGGTCATCTGCACGCCGTGCGGGTGGCTCTCCTTGAGCGACGCCGAGGTGATCCGCACGAAGCGGCCCTTGTCCTGGAGCTCGGGGATGGTGCGGGCACCGACGTAGAACATCGACTGGTTGAGGCCGCCGACGAGCTGGTGCGCGACCGCGGCGAGCGGGCCGCGGTAGGCGACCTGCCCCTCGATGCCCTCGGGCACGATCTTGTCGTCGCTGGCGACCTCGGCCTGGAAGTAGCGGTCCTTGGAGTAGGACTTCTTGCCGCGGCTGCTCATCGCCCCGAGCGAGCCCATGCCGCGGTAGGACTTGAACTGCTTGCCGTTGACGAAGACGACCTCGCCGGGCGACTCCTCGCACCCTGCGAGCATCGAGCCGACCATGACCGCGTCGGCACCGGCCACCAGCGCCTTGGCGATCTCGCCGGAGTGCTTCATCCCGCCGTCGGCGATCAGGGGTACGCCGGCGGGCTTGGTCGCCAGTGAGGCTTCGTAGACCGCGGTCACCTGGGGCACGCCCACGCCGGTGACCACGCGCGTGGTGCAGATCGAGCCGGGGCCCACGCCGACCTTGACGGCGTCGGCGCCGGCGTCGACGAACGCCTGCGCCCCCTCGCGGGTGGCGACGTTGCCGCCGATGACCTGGACGTGCCGGGTGGCCGGGTCGGACTTGAGGCGGCGCACCATGTCGAGCAGCAGGTGCACGTGGCCGTGGGCGGTGTCGGCGACGAGCACGTCGACGCCGGCCTGGACGAGGGTGGTGGCGCGTTCCCAGGCGTCGCCGAAGTAGCCGATGGCCGCACCCACCAGCAGCCGGCCGTCCGCGTCGTACGACGCGTGCGGGAACTGCTCGCCCTTGACGAAGTCCTTGACCGTGATGAGTCCACCGAGGCGACCCTCGGCGTCGATGAGCGGGAGCCGCTCACGCTTGTGGGCGCGCAGGAGCGAGGTCGCGTCCTCGCGGGAGATCCCGATGGCGCCGGTGATCAGCCCCTCGCTGGTCATCACCTCCGTGACCTTGGTGGTCGCCCACTCCGCGACCGGGGTGAAGCGCAGGTCGCGGTTGGTGATGATGCCGAGCAGGCGGTTGTCGAGGTCGACCACGGGCAGGCCGGAGACGCGGTACTCCCCGCACAGGCGGTCGAGGTCCTCCAGCGTCGCGTCCGGCCCGATGGTGACGGGGTTGGAGATGATCCCGGTCTGGGTGCGCTTGACCAGGTCGACCTGCCGCGCCTGGTCCTCGATCGAGAGGTTGCGGTGCAGGACGCCCATGCCACCCTCGCGGGCCATGGCGATGGCCATCCGCGACTCGGTGACGGTGTCCATCGCGGCACTGACCAGCGGCACGCGGAGCGAGATCTCGCGGGTCAGGCGGGTCGTGGTGTCGATGTCGCTGGGAGCGAGGTCGGACTCACCCGGCAGCAGCAGCACGTCGTCGTAGGTGAGGCCCAGGGCTGCGAACTTCTCGGGGATCTCCACGCCTGCATTCTAGTGGGCACGACGGAGCCCCTGAGAAACGGAGCCCCTGAGAAGGTGTTCCACATGGAGGAGCGCACGGGTGGTCTGGCTGGCTGCGCTCGCGGCCTTCCTGTCCCGGTTCCCCTCGATGCTGTGGCCGCTGCGCCCCGACGAGGCCGGCTTCCTGCTGGTCGCCCGTTCGTGGGATCCCGAGCCCGACTCGGTCTACGGCCACTACTGGGTGGACCGCCCGCCGCCGATCCTGTGGTTGATCAAGGCCACCGACGCATGGGTGGGTCCGTACGCCCATCGCTTCGTCGCAGCCGTCGGCTGCGCCCTGCTGGTCCTGGCTGCTGCCGCCGCGGCCCGGGAGCTGGCGGCTCGCGTCGGCACCGCCGGACCGGAGGTCGCCACCCGCGCGGCCGCGTGGACGGCGGTGGCCACCGCCGCCATGGTGGCCAACGCCGAGATCGACCCGGTGGCCGCCAAGGGCGAGCTCCTGGGCATCCCGCTGGTGATGACGGCCTGCTGGCTGGCACTCCGGGCGGTCCGGCGCGTCTCCCCGACCGACGCATTCGTCGCGGGCGTGCTGGCCATGACGGCCGTGGGGCTCAAGCAGAGCATCGTCGGCGGACTGGTCTTCGGGGGCGTGCTGCTGGTCGGCTCGACCCTGGCCCGACGGCTGTCCTGGCGGGGCGCGGCCACCTGTGCCGCGGCCGCGGCGGCGGGCGCCGCCGTACCGGTCGTGGTCGTCGTCGGCTGGGCCCTCGCGGTCGGGGTCAGGCTGAAGACCCTGTGGTACGCCGTGGTGACCTTCCGCTCCGACGCGAGCGCGGTCATCGCCTCGCAGAACGGCGCGGCCGCCACCAGCCGGATCTGGCTGCTCCTGCTGATCTTCCTCGGCACCGGGATGGCGCTGCTGCTCCTGTGGTTCCTCCTCCGGCTGCGCGCGCTCCTCGGTCACGACCCCGTCGCCACGGGGGCGGTCGCCGCGATGGTCGCGGTGGACCTGGTCGCCGTGGCGGCGAGCGGCAGCTTCTGGCGCCCGTACCTGTTCGTGCCCATCCCCGGCCTCGCGCTGGCACTGGCGCTGCTGATGACCGTCGACGCGCCGCGCTGGCAGGAGCCCCGGGCGCGACTGACGCGGTTGGCGGTGGGTGTGGTCGTCCTCACGAGCATGGTGTCGCTCGCCGGGTGGGCGGTCCACTGGGCGCGGGGCGCGGTGCCGGTCGAGGTGCGCACCGGCCAGGCGATCGCTGACGTCGCGCGCCCCGGGGACCGGGTCCTGGTCTACGGCGGCCGGGCAGACATCCAGTGGGCCAGCCGCGCGACCTCTCCCTACCCCTACCTCTGGTCGCTGCCGATGCGCACGCTCGACCCGGGTCTGGTCGACCTCGAGCGTGTGCTCAACGGCGACAACCCGCCGACCTGGTTCGTCGAGGCGACCTACGTCAACGCCTGGAGCGAGCTCGGCACCCGACCGATCGAGCGCTCCCTGATCTCGAAGTACCAGTTCGTCCGTACGGCCTGCGACCGCTACCGCGTCTACCGGCTCAACACCGTCGATCCCGTCGCGCTCGACGTCGACTGCTCGACGCCCTTTCGCACGATCTGGGACGACTGATGCAACCTCGCTGAGATGACAGCAGGCCCGCACCGGGTTCCGGTGCGGGCCTGCTGTGTGGAACGGGGTTGATCAGTGGCCGTGGCCGTGCCCGTGGCCACCGGCAGCGGCCGGCTCCTCGTCCTCGGGCTTCTCCACGATCAGCGTCTCGGTCGTGAGCAGCATCGCGGCGATGGACGTGGCGTTCACCAGCGCCGAGCGGGTGACCTTGACCGGGTCCAGGACACCCTGGGCGACCAGGTCGCCGTACTCCTCGGTGGCGGCGTTGTAGCCGTTGCCGACGCCGAGCTCGCGGACCTTGGACGTCACGACGTAGCCGTTGACGCCGCCGTTCTCCGCGATCCAGCGCAGCGGCTCGTCGGCCGCCTTGCGGACCACGCGCACGCCGGCCGCCTCGTCACCGGTCAGGCCGAGGTTGTCGTCGAGCACCGAGACGGCGTGGATCAGCGCGGAGCCTCCGCCGGGGACGATGCCCTCCTCGATCGCGGCGCGCGTCGCGGAGACGGCGTCCTCGATGCGGTGCTTCTTCTCCTTGAGCTCCACCTCGGTGGCGGCGCCGACCTTGATCACGCAGACACCACCGGCGAGCTTGGCGAGACGCTCCTGGAGCTTCTCGCGGTCCCAGTCGGAGTCGGTGTTCTCGATCTCGGCCTTGATCTGGTTGATGCGGCCCTCGACGCCGGCGCGGTCGCCCGCACCGTCGACGATCGTGGTGTGGTCCTTGGTGACGACCACGCGACGCGCCTGGCCCAGGACCTCGATGCCCACCTGGTCGAGCTTGAGGCCGACCTCGGGAGCGACGACCTGACCACCGGTCAGGGTCGCGATGTCCTGCATCATCGCCTTGCGGCGGTCGCCGAAGGCCGGCGCCTTGACCGCGGTGACGTTGAAGGTGCCGCGGATCTTGTTGACCACCAGGGTCGAGAGCGCCTCACCCTCGACGTCCTCGGCGAGGATGAAGAGCGGCTTGCCGGTCCCGATGACCTTCTCGAGCAGCGGGAGGAGCTCCTGGATCGAGGAGATCTTGCCCTGGTGGAGCAGGATGTAGGGGTCGTCCAGGACGGCCTCCATCGACTCCGGGTCGGTGACGAAGTAGGCCGAGATGTAGCCCTTGTCGAACTGCATGCCCTCGGTGAACTCGAGCTCGGTGCCCATGGTGTTGGACTCCTCGACCGTGATCACGCCGTCCTTGCCGACCTTGTCGAACGCCTCGGCCAGCAGGTCGCCGATGTGGCTGTCGCGGCTGGAGATGGTCGCCACGGCGGCCATGTCCTCGCGGGTCTCGACCTCACGCGCGGCCTCGCGCAGCGCGTCGCCGACGGCCTCGGCCGCGGCGTCCATGCCTCGCTTGAGCCCCATCGGGTTGGCGCCGGCAGCGACGGCGCGCAGGCCCTCGTGGACCATGGCCTGGGCCAGCACGGTGGCGGTGGTGGTGCCGTCACCAGCGATGTCGTTGGTCTTGGTGGCCACCTCCTTGGTGAGCTGGGCACCGAGGTTCTCGAAGGGGTCGTCGAGCTCGATCTCACGAGCGACGGTGACACCGTCGTTGGTGATGGTCGGCGCGCCCCACTTCTTGTCGAGGACGACGTAGCGACCCTTGGGGCCGAGCGTCACCTTGACGGCGTTGGCGAGGGCGTCCACACCGCGCTCGAGGGCGCGTCGGGCGTTCTCGTCGAACTCCAGGATCTTGGGCATTCAGATGCTCCTAGGAATGAAAGGGGTTCGCCCGGACGTCATGGGTGCTGGGTGTGTGAACACGCCAGTCCCATGACATCCGGGCGAATGGTTCAGGAAACGACAGCGAGGATGTCGCGCGCGGAGAGGATGAGGAACTCCTCGCCGGCGTACTTCACCTCGGTGCCGCCGTACTTGCTGTAGATGACCTTGTCACCGACCGCGACGTCCAGCGGGACGCGATTGCCGTTGTCGTCGATGCGACCGGGACCGATCGCCACGACCTCGCCCTCCTGGGGCTTCTCCTTGGCGGTGTCCGGGATGACCAGCCCGGAGGCGGTGGTCTGCTCGGCTTCGAGCGTACGGACGACGATGCGGTCCTCGAGGGGCTTGATGTTGACCGACACTTCGGATCAACCTCCACTTTCTCTGACACGAGATTCTTCAGGAGCTTCTGAGGGCTCCCAGGACGTGGGCCCGCGACCCGACCGGCACGCCGTCGCGGGGGTCGTGCCGAGGTTCGCGAGCATTGGCATTCTCAAGGCGAGAGTGCCAAGTCAGACGCTAGCACTCTCCCCAACCGAGTGCTAGCCGGGTCTGCCAGGCGGGCCTGACAGGATGCTGGCGTGGACATCGAGACGCTGGCGTGGCTGCAGACCGACGAGGGTCGGCGGCTGCTGGACGGCGCTGCCCACGCCTGGGCCGACCACGACGGCGATCCGGTGCGGGTGACCACTGCCGTTCGACGTCTCGAGCCCGACCCCGAGAAGGCAGCCGCAGCCACCACCCAGGTGCAGCTCCGGGTGCGCGCGGTGCCCAAGTTCGCAGACGCGGCGCCCCACCTCTTCTTCACCCCGGACGCGCTGGAGCAGGCCACCCGGCAGCGGGTGGCCGCCCACCGGGCGGCGCGGCTAGCCGCGGCGATCCCCGGCGGCAGTGTCATCGACCTCGGGTGCGGCATCGGCGGCGACCTGATCGCCTTCGCTCGCGCGGGGCTGATCACGGCGGGGATCGACCAGGACCCGATCCGGGTCGAGATGGCCCGGGCCAACCTGGCTGCCCTGGGCCTGGCCGGTGCGGTGCAGGTGGGCGACGCGACCACGATCGATCCCAGCGGCTTCGACGCCGCCTTCGCGGACCCCGCGCGACGGGGCGCCCGAGGTCGGGTCTTCGACGTCGACGGCTGGACCCCACCGTGGCCGTGGGTGCTCGACCTGCTCCGCGGACGCGCCCTGGTGAAGCTCGCG
Source organism: uncultured Actinomycetota bacterium (assembly GCA_963721925.1). GTDB lineage: Bacteria > Actinomycetota > Actinomycetes > Propionibacteriales > Nocardioidaceae > Nocardioides. The sequence goes on from CAVRLH010000009.1 coordinate 162,907, forward strand.
CCGGGCCTCCCCCACGGCCTGGTCCCCGAGGGTGTCGAGGCCGAGTGGGTCAGCGACTCCGGGGACGTCAAGGAGGCCGTGCTCTGGTCGCGCGGCCTGGCCACCACCGACCGTCGGGCGACCGTCATCGGTGACGGCGGACTGGCGAGCCTCACGAGCGAGGACGACCCCTACACCGGGGCAGAACGGCCGGTGCGCGAGGTGGGCGACTTCCTCTACGAGCCCGACGGTGCCGTGATCCGGGCCGGTCTGGTCACCGCGGTGGCGGCGGGCGTCAACGGCGGGCTGGTCGATCCGCACATCGCCTACGTCACCAGCGACGACTCCTTCCGGACACCGTTCGCCCGGTCCTACCGGGTCGTGGAACACCTGCCCTACCGGGAGAAGCAGCTCAAGGCAGCCCTGCGCGAGCGCGGTATCGGACGCCTGACGATCAAGAAGCGGGGCGTGCAGATCGTGCCCGAGGAGCTGCGCAAGCGCCTCGCCCTGCGGGGGGACGACGAGGCCACCGTGGTCCTCACCCGCGTGGCCGGCCAGGGCACCGCGTTGCTGGTCCAGCCCTTCTGAGCGACGCGGCCACCAGCTACCGGCAGCCGCGCCGCTCGACGCCGGAGACGGTGACGGGCAGCCGACCGGGCGCCCGGGCCCGGCCGAGGAGGACCTCCACCAGGACGTTCATGGCGCCCGGGGTGTCGCCGTACGTCGCGATGCGGGTGGGTGCCCCCACCCGGCCGAGCACCCAGGGACTGTCGGTGGCCACGGCGATCTCGCCGTCGACGGGGGCGTCGTGGAAGCCGGTGAACCCGACGGGGGTGCCGACCGCGAGACGGGCGTCCTCGCGAGCCGTCCAGGCGGCGAGCTTGCGGACTCGACGCTCCTCGGCCTCCTTCCACGCGCGGTGGCGCTTGCGGAAGGCTCGCTTCCGCTCCTTCTTGCGTCGCTCGGGCTCCGCGGCGGCACGCGTGAGGTTCGCCGGGGCTGCCCGGCGCACCAGCACCGGCAGGCCTGCCCGACCGGCAGCGGCGCTGAAGCCGGCCACGGCGCCCGGATCGCCGTAGGCGTGGACCGATCCGGCGACCAGGCGGCCGGCGCAGGGACCGGAGACCACGGTGACCGCGGCAGCGGAGAGCCGCTGCGAGGCGGCACGGGCCGATCCCGCTGCCGCTCCTGGCTTGCCGGACAGGTGCCTGAGGAGGGCGATCTGCCGGGCAGCGGCCTGCTCGAGGCGCCGCCGCGACAAGGTGCCGGCCTTCACCGCCCGGATGAGGGCGGTCCGCGCCACCGACGGTGACGGCGGCATCAGCAGCACGTCCGAACCTGCCCGCATGGCCTGTACGGCCGTACGACCCGGATCCCGGCCACGGGTCACGCCTGCCATGTCGAGCGCATCCGTCACCACCAGACCGCCGAAACCCATCTCCTTGCGCAGCAGGTCGGTGACCACCTTCCTCGAGAGCGAGGACGGGACGCGAGGATCGATCGCCCGCACGTCGAGGTGGCCCACCATGATCGCCGGCAGGCCCGCGTCGATCGCCGTCCGGAACGGCACGAGGTCCACCTCGTCCAGCTCGGCGCGCGAGCGTTTCTGCACGGGCAACGTGACGTGACTGTCGGCGGGAACGGATCCGTGGCCCGGGAAGTGCTTGAGCACCGGGAGCACCCCCGACTCCGTGAAACCGGCGGCAGCCGCGACCACCTGCTCGGCGACCCGGTCAGGATCCGAGGAGGCCGCCCGCGAGCCGATGGTGGGATCCACCGGTCCGGAGGTCACGTCGGCGTCCGGAGCGAAGTCGACGGTGAAACCGAGCCCCCGGAGCTCGGCGGCGCCGGCCAGGTAGGCCTCCTGCGTCAGGGCCGGATCGCGGGCCGCGCCGGCGCTCATGAAGGTGGGGAAGCGGGTGGCGACCGATCGCAGGCGCTCCACCACCCCGCCTTCCTGGTCCACGCCGAGGAAGAGCGGCCACTTGCGTCGTACCTGACGGGTGAGTGCGGCATTGACGCTTGTGACCTGGGCCGCGGAGACGACGTTGGAGTCGAACGCGATGACGCCACCGAGGTGCAGGCTGCGCACCAGGTCGACAGGCGCCGACGGGCCACGCCACTGGGCCACGATCACCTGGCCGGCCAGGTCGGGCAGGCGCAGCCGGCGTGCGGCCCTCGCCGCGCGATCGAGCTCGTCGCGATCCGGACCCCAGCCCTCGACGAGCCCGAGCTCCTCCGACGGCGTGGGCGGCACGGTGGGCGTGCTGCTCGCGGCGGCGGTCTCCTGGGCGGCGCCCGGCTTCTCGTCCCGGGATCCACCATCGGACTCGCACGCGCCGAGAGACGTGACGAGGGCCAGCGTCGCCAGCAGGGCCACACCGCGGGCACGACGGCCGGTCGGTGGGCCCGTCGACGTCAGCCTCGTGAGCATCCCGTCATGGTGACACGACCGCCAGCGGGGCCCCACTCGCCGTGGGCCCTCGGCGGCGCCACCCCCGTGCGGCCGCTTGCGGTTGAGTCTCTCCGCGACTCAGGCGCAAGTGACGGCAAGGCGACCGCGGCTGCTTGCCGTTGAGTCCCTCGGAGACTCAACCGCAAGCAGGCGCGCGGGGGCCGTTTCCGGGGGCGGCCGCCAGCTGGCGGGGAGCAGCCTGTGGAGAACGACGGTCCGTTGTCGGTGGCTCCGGGTGTCATCGGTGGAACGACCGACAACGACTGGAGACGCGGGGGCAGACACATGGACGAGACGGAAGCCTGGCTGTACGAGGCCGGCGTGACCGATGACGAGGTGCAGTGCTACCTCATGGGTCCCTTCGACGGGAAGGTCCCCGGGCTCGTGCGTCGCGTCAGACGGATCCTCGACGTCTCGCAACGCGGGCTCGCAGCCCTGCTGGACGTCTCGCAGTCGGTGGTCGCGCGCTGGGAGACCGGACGCACCAGCCCACGAGTCTCCTCGCTCGTCGAGCTGTTGCGACTCGCCCGGCTGCGCCTGAGCGTCCGGGACGAGACGGGCGAGGACGTGGTGTCGATGCGTGATGACGGGGCGAGGGACCGTGGTGGTCGCCGCTACCCCGCACACGTCGACCTCACCGTCCGGGGCTGGTGGTATCCCCGCGGCGTGGAGGCGACAGCAGACATCTTCCGCTGGCAGGACAGGTCGCGGGCGCGGCGTGCTCCCCGGGTCAAGTTCCGCACCTCGCCCGGCGTGCGCTCCATCGAGCGGCTGATCTGGGGTACGCCCGTCGACCATCCCTCCGACCGCCAGCTCGTCGCCGAGGCGCAGCACCAGGACGAGGTGAGGGAGGCGAGATGCGCGCAGGTGTGGGCGGCGTCGCCGTGGCTCCGGCCGGCACGACCTGACCGTCCGCTCAGCGCCTGACCGCGCGCTCTCCGCGGCAGCTCACTCCACGTTCGCCCGTTCGGCCCCGATCGTCGTGTCGGCCCCGTGCCCGGTGTGGACGACGGTCTCGTCGGGGAGGTCGAACAGCCGACGACGGATGGAGGCGACGATCACCTTCTCGTTGCTGAAGGACCGGCCGGTCGCACCCGGACCGCCAGCGAACAACGTGTCGCCGGTGAACACGCAGCCGAGGTCGTGGCTGTAGAGGCAGACCGCGCCGGGCGCGTGGCCCGGCGTGTGGATGACCGTGAGTGCGGCTCCACCGATCTTGATCGACTGGCCGTCGGTGAGGTCGGCGTCCCACAGCTCGTCGGTGTGGGTGAGCTCCCACAGCGGGCGGTCGTCGGGGTGCAGCAGGATCGGCGCCCCGGTGCGCTCACGCAGGGCGGGCGCCACGCGGACGTGGTCGTCGTGGGCGTGGGTGCAGATGATCGCCTTCACCGCGCGCCCGCCGACGATCTCCATGATCGCGTCCACGTCGTGCGGGGCGTCGATGACCACGCACTGCTCGTCGTCACCGACCACCCAGACGTTGTTGTCCACGTCGAAGGTCTCGCCGTCGAGGGAGAAGGTGCCGGAGACGACGCCGTGGTCGACCCGGGCGCTCACGAGGCGTCCTCCGGCGTGAGGACGACCACCGAGCGCAGGACCTCGCCGCGGTGCATCTTCTCGAAGGCGGCCTCCACGTCGCCGAGTCCGATCTCCTCGCTGACGAACGCATCGAGGTCGAGCCGTCCCTGCTGGTAGAGGTCGACCAGCATCGGGAAGTCCCGCGACGGCAGGCAGTCGCCGTACCAGCTCGACTTCAGCGACCCACCACGCCCGAAGACGTCGATGAGCGGGATGTCGGGGATCTTCATGTCCGGCGTGGGCACACCCACGAGGACGACCGTGCCGGCGAGGTCGCGCGCATAGAAGGCCTGCTTCCACGTCTCCGGACGCCCGACCGCGTCGATGACGACATCGGCACCGTCGGACCCGTCGTCGGCGCAGATCGCCTTGATGGCCTCGACCGGGTCGGTCTCGCTGGAGTTGACCGTGTGGGTGGCGCCCATGCCGGTGGCCGCGGCGAGCTTCCGGTCGTCGATGTCGACGGCGATGATCGTCGACGCACCGGCCAGGACGGACCCGGCGATCGCCGCCATCCCCACTCCCCCGCAGCCGATCACGGCGACGGAGCTGCCGCGCCCGACGTTGCCGGTGTTGATGGCCGCACCCAGCCCGGCCATCACGCCGCAGCCGAGCAGGCCGACCGCGGCGGCGCGTGCCGACGGGTCGACCTTGGTGCACTGGCCCGCGGCGACAAGGGTCTTCTCCGCGAACGACCCGATGCCCAGGGCCGGCGACAGCTCGGTCCCGGCGCCCTCACCTTCCGCGAGCGTCATCTTCTGGGTCGCGTTGTGCGTGGCGAAGCAGTACCACGGCTCACCGCGGTTGCAGGCCCGACAGCTGCCGCACACCGCCCGCCAGTTCAGGACGACGAAGTCGCCGGGCGCGACGCTGGTGACGTCCGGACCCACGGCCTCCACGACACCCGCGGCCTCGTGGCCGAGCAGGAACGGGAACTCGTCGTTGATCCCTCCCTCGCGGTAGTGCAGGTCGGTGTGGCAGACCCCGCACGCCTGCACCTTGACCAGTGCCTCACCGGGTCCGGGGTCGGGAACGTTGATCGTGGTCAGGGTGACCGGCTCACCCTGGGCAAGGGCGACTACTGCTCGGACCTGCTGCATGCGTGTCTTCTCCTGAGGTTGGCTGCCTAGACCTTGACAACCCGGTGGCCGGCACACAAGGCCACGCGTCTCAGAATCGGTTGCAACCCTGCGCGACACCAGCGCGTCCTCACGTCGAAGAACCACGAAAACGTGGACGAGGAGGTGAATGGTGAGTACGACAGTCGTCGGAGGAGTGATGGGGACGGACCGTGAGGCCGGTCGGGACGAGGAGTTCTCGGCCTACATGTCCGCACGGCAACCTGCCCTGATGCGGACGGCGTACCTCCTGGCCGGTGACCGTGCCGGTGCCGAGGACCTGCTGCAGAACGCCTTCGCCAAGCTCTACCTGTCCTGGGACCGGGTCCGTGACCGCGAGGCCCTCGACGGCTACGTCCGCCGGATCATGGTCAACGAGCACAACTCGCTGTGGCGCCGGGCGTGGAAGCGCCGCGAGCACTCCACCGACGTCGTGCCCGACCAGGGCGTCACCGACGAGTACGACGAGGGCCGTGGCAGTGCGCTGTGGTCCTTCGTGCAGACGCTGCCTCCCAAGCAGCGCTCGGTGATCGTCCTGCGCTACTACGAGCAGCTCAGCGAGGCGGAGACCGCCGACGTCCTCGGCATCTCCGTCGGGACCGTGAAGTCCCAGGCGAGCCGAGCCCTGGCCGGGCTGCGCGCCCGCGCCCCCCAGTCCCTCACCACCCGCGAGGAGGAGCGATGAACACGACTCCCACCGAGGAGGAGCTGCACGACGCCCTGCGACGCCGTGTCGATGCCCTCGACGAGGCACCGCTGTCGTTCACCGACGTCCGTCACCGGGCCCGTCGGATCCAGCGCCGCCGCACCATCGCGGCCGGTGCCGCGGTCGCGGCCGCCCTCGCGGTGGCCGTCCCGGTCGGGCTGGCACTGGACGGGCCCGCCCAGCGCACCACGATCCCGCCCGCCACGCAGACCCCTCAGGTCACCGGCCCGGTCCGTGTCGACCCACGCAGTGCCGACGTCGGCGACGCGGCCCGCGTCCCGCTCGTGGTCACGGGCGAGGACTCCCGCCTCCTCCTCGGCGGGGAGGAGCTCGCGCTCCCGGCAGGCTGGGACCAGATCACGCCCTACGGCGACGGCTGGCTCGCAACCCGGCCCGGCGACAACGAGGGCGGACGGGTGATCGAGATCCTCACGGACGACTTCACCGTGGCGGACGGGCCCGTCGACTCGAACTACTTCACGGTGTCCGCGGACGGCACCAGGGTGGCCTGGCCGGAGCGCGACGGCACGCGTTGGCAGGTGGTGACCAGCGATCTCACCGGTCAGACCGACCCGGTCTACACCGCACTTCCCGGCTCCCGCGAGGCCGAGGTCCGCACGGTCGGATTCGTGACGGACGACGAGGTCGTCGTCGCGCAGATCGACCCTGACGACGGGGTGGAGACGACGCTCGTCATCACCGGCGAGGGCACCGTCGAGCTACCCGGCTTCATCCACACCGCCAGCGCATCGCCGGTGACCGGGATGGTCGCGGGACGGATCAGCGTCAGCGGCGTCGACTCCTGCTCCGCAGTGGTCGACGGCAGGGCCCGCACGGGAGCCCCGGTCTGGGACACCTGCGACCACGTGCTGGGTGCCTTCAGCCCCGACGGCGGGCACCTCGCGGCCTTCGCCGACGTCCCCGACGGACCGTCGCCGACCCTGACCGTCCTCGACGCTGCCACCGGTGGCTCGGTCATCGAGTTCGAGGTCACCGGCGCCCGGAACCGCGTTGTCGGGATCGCCCCCGAGGTGGTCTGGGAGGACGACCGGACGCTGCTCGCGACCTACGTGGACGGCAACCAGCAGTACGTCGTACGGCTGGGGCTGGACGGCAGCGTCGAGCGGGTGGCCGGACCGGTCACCAACGACGACTGGACCTTGTCGTACCGGCTCACGCCGGGGCGTACGCAGTGAGGGGTGCCGGGGCGTCGCTCAGGGGTTCTCGCTGTGCGGCGCGAAGGTGGCCAGCATGCTGTCGATGGCGGCCTGGCGCTCCTCCTCGGTGAGCGGCTCGGGCTGGCCGTCCTCGTAGAAGCCGAAGTCGATCGTCCACGCCCCGTCGAGGAACATCACGCCGTAGATCCGGTTGTCGATCAGCGGGTCACCGGTGTCCTCGATGACCCAGGCGGAGTACTTGCCCCCGACGACCGCGTCGTCCAGACGTCGGGCCTTCACCTTGGCCCGCTTCTCGCGGAGGTACTCCTTGGCCCATGCGTCGAGCGAGCGTGCCTTGGTGAGGTTGGGCGAGAGGATGACCGAGCCCTGTCGGTCGCCCCATCCCTGCACGAGCCCGTAGTCGGCGATGCTCTTGTAGCCCTCGAGCCCGTTCATCGTGGCACCGGGCACGTCGATCAGCACGCCGTCCGCCGGCTCGGCAGTGGGGGTCGGCTCCGGCAGGGACGGGCTCTCGCTCGGGGTCCCGGTGGGGGTGGCGGACGAGGTCCCGGACCCGGTGGACGTGCCCGGCCCGGGCGAGTCCTGACAGGCGGCGGCCCCCAGCAGGACGACCCCGACCAGCACGGCTCCGGGCAGGGCGCGACGCGAAACCCGAGAAATCATGCCCGGAGGGTAGCGAAGATGTTGTGATGTGACCGACGCCAGATCTGACACCTAGGGTGGTTTGAGCGTCAACACACGGGGGAAAGGAACAGCCATGCTGCCGATCGAAGACAGGGACCTGCTCACCCAGACGATGGTGGGTCTCAACGTCGATGCCAAGACGATTGCCACGTTGATGGAGTCCTTCGACCTCGCCGCCGAGGGCCTGGAGTCCGACCCGATCGCCCCGGTCCCCGGAGCGCTGTTCGGGGACTCCTACACCGGTGGCTACCGCCTGGCGACCAACGCCCAGATGGCCCACAACGCGGTGGCCGAGGAGCTCACCAAGATGGCCGCCGGGCTGCGCGGGATGGGTGAGTCGGTGCGGCAGTTCTCGGGCGACATGGACCAGACCACCGATCAGACCGACTCCACGATGCGCCTCTACACCGCGTCCGTCGAGTGCACCTCCGCGCCGACCTTCAACGGCGGCTCCTGTTCCCTCCCGACCGACGGCCGGGACTGATCACCATGACGATGCCCAAGGGACCGAACCGTCAGCGCCTGGACAGCTACCTCGACTCCGCCCAGGAGGGCCGCCTCCGCACGTCCGGCAGCGACTGGAAGCGCAAGGCCCGCGCCCTCGACACTCTCGCCAAGGCGTTGAAGGCCGGTGCTGAGCAGGCCGAGCTCCGCATCGGCGAGCAGTCCTTCACCGGGCCCGCGCTGCGCCAGGGCATGGAGGGCACGTCGAACTCCATCACCGCCAAGTCCGAGCAGCTCGACGCCGCCGGCGATGCCCTCGTGCAGGTCGCCACGCAGATGGCCGACACTCGCGAGGCGCGAGACACGATGAAGGACCTGGGGCCCAAGCCCAGCCCCTACCAGCCGCCGGCCGGCACCCCCGGCGTTCCTCTCACCCCCGAGGAGATCAACGCCCAGGCGGCGGACTCGCAGGCCCGGCAGGGCGAGCGCACCAGCTGGCAGGACGCCTTCGACAAGCAGGAGGCCCGCTCGCTCGCGATGACCAAGCAGATGGACGCCGCCTTCCTCGGGGCGATCCCGCCCATGAAGGCGATCCATGGCGAGGACGACCCGACCGAGCCGCCGCCGAGCGTGCCGTCGGGACCCGGTGGCCCCCTGCTGCCCGGCACCCAGGTGCCGAGCGGCGGCGGCGGTGGGGGCAACGGCGACAGGCCCGGCGTGTTCGGCCAGCCCGAACCCAAGGACCCCGAGCCCAAGAACCCCCAGCCCAAGGACCCCGAGCCGAAGGACCCGACGCCCAAGGACCCGACCCCGAAGGACCCGACCCCGAAGGACCCGACGCCCACGGACCCGACACCGAAGGGCCCCCAGCTGTCGCCGACGACCACCGTCGCCGGCAGCTCGCAGACCGGGGTCACCTACAACCCCACCGGCTCCCCGATCTCCGCCCCCGTCTCGGGCTCCTCGAGCCCGGCGGGCATGTCGTCGGGTGCCACCATGGGCGCAGCCGGCATGGCTGGCGCCGCAGGTGCCATGGCGGCCGGAGGCGGACGCGGCGGCAGCGCTCCGGCAGCCCCCGGACGCAGCGCGTCCAGCCCGGTGCGCTCGATCGGCGCGTCCGGCCGGTCGGGCAGCGCGAGTGCCCTGTCACGCGGCGCGACCACCGGGAGCCCGGCCGCGCGGCCTACCGCGCCGGGCAACGCCGCAGGGACCCGAGCCGGCGCCCCCGGCAGCGCGGCAGGTCGCGGCGGAGCCGCGGGCCGTGGCGGTGCGGCAGGTGCTCGAGGGGCTGGATCGAGCGGAGCAGGATCCCGATCGGGCGGTGCACGCGGTGCCGGCGGTCGCGGTGCTGCCGGATCGGCTGCCGGTGGCCGGGGTGGCCGCAAGGGCGAGCGCGACCAGGCCACTGATCGCGACAGCCTGGTCTACGACCAGGACTGGCTCGGCGACGACGACGTCGCACCCGGCGTCCTCGACTGACGCGACGCCCAGCGAGCCCTGCGTGGGTCAGGCCACGACGGTCGTGAGCGGTTGCGAGGAGTCGGCGGGCAGGTCGAGCTCCGACGGCGTACGACCTCGCGCGACGAGCTCGGCACCCAGCGCCGCCACCATGGCTCCGTTGTCGGTGCACAGGCCCGGACGCGGGACCCGGACCCGGATGTTGCGGGCGGCGGCACGCTCCTCGGCCATCGCCCGCAGCCGGCTGTTGGCGGCGACGCCACCGCCGATCAGGATGTCGTCGATCCCGCGGCTGGACGCGGCGTCGATCGCCTTGCGCGTGAGCACGTCGCACACGGCCTCCTGGAAGGAGGCCGCGACGTCGGCGACGTCGATCGTCACCCCGGCACGCTGCTGGGCCTCCACCCATCGGGCCACGGCCGTCTTGAGGCCGGAGAACGAGAAGTCGAACCGGTGGCGTTCGAGGTCGCGGCGGGCGGTCAGGCCGCGGGGGAAGTCGATGGCGACACTGTTGCCGCTCCGGGCCACCCGGTCGATGTGGGGACCACCGGGGAAGGGCAGGCCGAGCAGCCGGGCGACCTTGTCGAAGGCCTCGCCGGCGGCGTCGTCGATCGTGGCGCCCATCGGCTCGACACCGATCGTCACGTCGGTGACCTCCAGCAGGCTGGAGTGGCCACCCGAGACCAGCAGCGCCAGGCACGGCTCCGGGAGGGGGCCGTGCTCGAGCTGGTCGACCGCGACATGGGCGGCCAGGTGGTTGACGCCGTAGATCGGCTTGCCGAGCCCCAGCGCGAGCGCCTTGGCGCTGGCGACCCCGACCAGCAGGGCCCCGGCGAGACCGGGCCCGGAGGTGACGGCGATGGCGTCGACGTCGCTCAGCACGATGCCGGCCGTCTCGCACGCCCGCTCGATGGTCGGGACCATCGCCTCGAGGTGTGCCCGGCTGGCGACCTCGGGGACCACGCCACCGAAGCGGGCGTGCTCCTCCACGCTGCTGGCGACCGAGTCGGCCAGCAGGGTGTGCCCCCGCACGATGCCGACCCCGGTCTCGTCGCACGAGGTCTCGATCCCCAGGACGAGCGGCGCGTCACTCATGGGCGGGTGTCCCGGCGCGCGCGGCCGCGGGGAGCCACCGGCACATGACCAGGGCCTCGGCGCCGTCGCGGTAGTAGTGCGGGCGTACGTCGATCACGCTGAACTGGCGCGCGACGTAGAAGCCCAGCGCCTCGACGTTGGCGGCGCTCACCTCCAGCAGCATGCGGGAGGCGTGCTCGGTGTCCTCGAGGACGGCGTCGAGCAGCCGGCTGGCCAGGCCGCTGCGGCGCGCGGAGGGACGTACGCCGATGCGCAGCAGGTCGACGATGTCACCCGCCGACATGGTCACCGCGTATCCGGACAGGTCGTCGGCGACCACGAAGCGACGCCCGGGCCCGTCGACCTCCTCGCGGATCGACTGCTCGCTCCAGGCGTCGTCGCCGAACAGCTCGACCTCGAGCGCGACGAGGGCGGGCAGGTCGGCGTGACGGGCGGGACGGATCACGAGACGGGCTTCCTGACGGCGGCGGCGACCGCGTCGGGGCGCCGGAGGTAGAGGGGGTCTGGGTCGAGCAGCTCCACGAGCTCCTCGCTGACAGCGGCGGCCAGCCACCCGGCGCTGGGACGCGCCGGGCCGATGGGGCTCGGGAAGGATTCAGGGTAGAGGGCCGGTCCGGCTCCGGCCACGTCCGTCGTCGTGGCGACGTCGGCGGGACGGGACACGGCCGGCCCCGCGAGGCGGTGGCCCTGCTCGTCGTAGGAGGCGAGGTAGACCTCCTTGCGTCGGGCGTCGGTGGCGACCAGGAAGCTGCCCGCAGCAGCCCCCGAGCCCACGACCTCGGCGGCGATGACGTCGAGGGAGCAGACGCCGTAGACCGGGATCTGGAGCACGAACCCCAGGGTGCGTGCCGTCACCAGCCCCACCCGGAGGCCGGTGAACGGGCCGGGGCCGACGCCCACGGCGATCGCCGTGAGGTCCTGCCGCACGATGCCCGCGTCGTCCATGGCCCGCTCGATCAGCGGCGCGAGGTGCTCGCCGTGCTTCATCGGCTGGTCGGACGAGTGCTCGACCACGACCCGCTCGCCGTCGTGGAGGGCGACGGTCACCAGGGCGGTGGCGGTGTCGAAGGCGAGCAGCACGGCAGTGAGGTTACAAGCCGACGACCCAGCGCATCGAAACGCGCCTCGGATCGGCCTCGTCGGTCGCCTCGGCCCCCAGGGCCCGCTCGATCAGGATCTCCAGCCGCGAGTCGGCCAGCGCCTCGGCGAGGCCGGCACCCCACTCGACGACGGTCACCGCCGACTCGAGCGAGGTGTCGAGGTCGAGGTCGTCGAGCTCGTCGAGACCACCGAGGCGGTAGGCGTCGACATGGACCAGGTCGGGCCCGGCCACGAGCGAGGGGTGCACCCGTGCGATCACGAAGGTCGGCGAGGTCACCGCGCCGCGCACGCACAGGCCCTCGCCCAGTCCCTGGGTGAAGGTGGTCTTGCCGGCTCCCAGCTCCCCGGTGAGCACGACGAGGTCACCGGCGCTGAGCGAGTGGCCGAGTTCCTCCCCCAGCGCGCGCATGTCGTCGGCGCCGGCCGCGTCGAAGGTCCGGTCGAGGTCGTGGTGCATGACGACGTGGGGGCTGGTCTGCGAGCGCACGACGAATCCGTGCCGCTCCCAGAACGCGATGGTCGAGGGGAGCTCCTCGCGAGCCACCACGATGAGCGCCTCGCGGCCGACCGCGGCGCGGTGCGCCTCCGCCAGCAGCGCCGCGGCCACCCCCCTGCCCTGGGCCTCGGGAGCGACCCCGAATCGCCGCAGGGTCAGGCCGTCGGGGACGGCGTGGAGGACGAGGCACCCGGCAGGTACGCCGTCGAGGGTGGCCAGCAGGCCACCGCGACCGCCCAGCAGCCGGGTGATCGAGTCGAGGTCGTCGGCCAGCGCGTCCGCCGGTGGGTCGAGCGCGGGGCGGGCACCGAAGGCCCGTCTCACGACCGCGAGGACGTCGGCGGCCGCCTCGGGTCCGACCCGGCGTACGTCGAGGGTCACGTCTGTTCCTCGCCCAGGGCGAGGGAGATCAGGTCGTCGAGCTCGGCGGTGACCTCCTTGTGGCGTTCGAGGATCACCATGTGACCCGCGCCCTCGCACTCCAGGAGGCTGGAGCCGGCGATCCGGCTGTGCAGCTTGCGGCTGTGGCCGACCGCGGTGACCTTGTCCTCCGTGCCGCACACGATCGCGGTCGGGACGCGGCTCAGCGGCTCGAGCGTCTCGAACTTGTCGAGCGTGGCGAAGGCGGGATAGAAGTCCGCCACGACCGCGAACGGCGTGGCGTTGAGCATCGAGTACACGAACTCGACGTAGTCGGCCGGGACGTCGTCGCCGAAGGCGTAGCGGTCGGTGACGACGTCGGCGACCGCACGGCCCCAGGACCGGGCGACGTCGACGACGAGGTGTCCGCGGTCGAGGGTGCGGACGACGCGGCCCACCACCTTGCCGCCGAGTCCGAGCGGGACCATCGGGAAGAGGATGCGGCCCGGGTCGAGACCACCCGCGGTGGTCGAGATCAGCGCCGCACCGACGACCTTCTCGCCGAACAGCTCGGGGAACTGGTCGGCCAGCGAGATGACGCTCATCCCGCCCATCGAGTGGCCGACGACCACGCAACGACCCGGCGAGGTGTCCTCGATGACGCGCAGCAGGTCGCGGCCGAGCTGGTCGATGGTGGCGTTCTCCTCGCCCGACCGGGCGGAGCGGCCGTGGCTGCGCTGGTCGTAGAAGACGGTGCGGACCTGGCCCCGGTAGGCAGCCCGCTGGAAGTGCCAGCAGTCGAGGTTGAGGGAGTAGCCGTGCACGAAGATGACGGTGAGGGACTCGTCGGTCGAGGCCTCGCCGCCGAAGTCGGCCGGCTCGTCGATCTCGACGTGGAGGTCCACGGCGTCGTCGGCGACCACGACGCGGGGGGCGCTGCGCAGCTCACCGAAGACGACCCGCTCGCCCGCCGCGCGCTTGCCGATGACCCGGTTCTGGCGGGCGATCTCGACCACTCCGGCTGCGGCGGCGAGGCCGACAGCTCCGGCTGCGGCTCCGAAGACCTTGCGTCCGAGGCTCACGGCTTCCGGCTCCTGTCGTCGCTGTCGACGTGACGGCGGACCAGGCGGCCGCCGACCTGGGTGACGATCTCGTAGGTGATCGTGTCTGCTGCCTCGGCCCAGTCCTGCGCGGTCGGCTCGCCGCGGCTTCCCGGGCCGAAGACGACGACCTCCTCGCCCACCGGCGGGACGTCGCCGCCGAGGTCGATGAGGATCTGGTCCATGCAGACCAGGCCGCGCACCGGTCGCCGGCGGCCGCCCACCCACGCCTCGGCGCGGTTGCTGGCGCGGCGGGGCAGCCCCTCGGCATAGCCGATGGGCACCAGACCGAGCGTGGTGGGCCGCTCGGCGACCCACGTGTGGCCGTAGGAGACGCCGGCACCCGCGTCGACGTGCTTGACGAGGGCCAGCCGGCCCTGCACGGTCATGGCCGGGACGAGCCCGAGCTCCGGCGTACGTCCGGGCGCCGGGTCGAGGCCGTAGGACGCGATGCCGCAGCGCACGAGGTCGAAGCGGGACGACGGACGCAGGATCGCGGCCGCCGAGTTGGCGAGGTGGCGCACCTCCGGGTCGAGCCCCGCGGCCGCAGCCAGGTCGAGGGCCTCGCGGAACCCGGTCTCCTGCGCGTCGTTGGCGGGGTGCTCCGGCTCGTCACTGGCAGCGAAGTGCGACCAGATGCCGGTGATGACGACACGACCCTCACGCTCGAGGTCGCTCGCCGCCGCGAACAGCTCGGGCCACTCCTCGCGCGGTGCACCACCCCGGGAGAGCCCGGTGTCGACCTTGATCTGCACGCGCGGTCGCATCCCCGAGTCGGCCAGCGCCGCGAGCTCGGTGAGCTCGGCGAGGGAGTACGCCGTCACGTCGATGTCGGCGGCCACGGCTGAGGCCAGGTCGTCGCCGGGCGTCGTCAGCCAGCACAGCAGCCGACCGGAGTCCCCGCTCGCGCGCACGGCCAGCGCCTCGTCGACCGTCGCCACGCCCAGCCACGCCGCCCCACCTGCGCGAGCTGCGCGCGAGGCCTCGGCCAGCCCGTGCCCGTAGCCGTCGGCCTTGACCACGGTCAGCATCTGGACCGGCCCGTCCACGGCGACCAGGTCGCCCAGGACGCGCACGTTGTGCCGGATGGCGGCGAGGTCGACGACGATCTCCGCGCGCGGGTGCACGGGATCGCTCATAGGGGCGAGTCTGCCAAACCGGCGAGGGTCTCGCGCACCAGACGCGGGATCTGGTCGGCCACGTCACTGGCGGTCAGCGGACCTCCCGCGGAGGCCAGGGTCGCGCTCGCGCCGTGCATCCAGGAGCCGACCGAGGCCGCGTCGAAGGGATCCAGCCCGGCAGCCAGGAGCGCACCGATGAGGCCGGACAGCACGTCGCCGGCGCCGGCACTGGCCAGCCACGGCACGCCGGTCGTCGTGACCCGCACCCGTCCCGAGGGGTCGGCGACCAGCGTGTGGTGGCCCTTGAGCAGCACCACGGCGTCGTACGCGTCGGCGGCCTGCCGCACCCAGTGCAGCGGAGCGGCCTCGATGAGCTCGCGCTCGGTGGCGAGCAGGGCGGCGAGCTCGCCGGCGTGCGGGGTCAGCACGCACCCCGGCACCGGTGAGTCGACGTGCGCCAGCGCATCGGCGTCGATGACCACCGGGACCCCGTCGTCGAGTGCCTCGGCCAGCATCGCCCCCGACTCGTCGCCTCCGCCGGGTCCGACGACCCAGGCCTGGACGCGTCCCGCACCGACGACCTCGGGGTGGACGGTCCGGACGCGTTCGGCGAGGTGCGCGGGTCCGACGTAGCGGACCATCCCGGCCAGACCGCAGTTGGCGCCCGCGACCGCGAGCAGGGCGGCGCCGGGGTAGGTGTCCGAGCCGGCGCGGACGCCGACCACACCACGGGTGTACTTGTGGGCGTGGGCGTCCGGACGCGGCAGCAGGCGTCGTACGTCGGTGGGCTGGAGCGCCTCGACGGCCGCGTCGCCGAGCTCGAGGTCGAGGTCGACGAGGTGGAGGGCGCCGCAGGCGACGGCAGCCGGATCGACGAGGTGGGCGACCTTGTGGGTGCCGAACGTGACCGTCAGGTCGGCGGTGACGTGCGGCCCGTCGAGCTGTCCGGTGTCGACGTCGACGCCGGACGGGACGTCCACCGCGACCAGCGGCACGAGGGCGAAGCGGGTCAGCGCGGCGGCCGCGTCGGGTCGCAGGCCGGGCCGACCACCGATGCCGACGATGGCGTCCACGACGACGTCCGGTGCGTGGTCGAGGGCGTCGAGGTCGCGGGTGGACCAGCCGCCCGCAGCGTGCAGGGCGGCCAGGCCGGCCTCGTGGGCGCGCTCGCCGAGGAGCAGCGCCTCGACCCGGGCCCCACGGGCGGCGAGCCGGGCCCCGGCCCAGAGGGCGTCTCCGCCGTTGTCACCGGAGCCGACCAGCAGCAGCACCCGGCGGCCGTAGCCGCCGCCGAGCAGGTCGCCCACCGCGGCAGCCAGTCCCGCCGCGGCGCGCTGCATCAGCGCTCCGTCGGGCAGTCGCGACATCGCCGCGGCCTCGCTGCGGCGTACGTCCTCGACGGTGTGGGCGCGCAGCACGCGTCAGCTCTCCAGCACCACGACGGCGGAGGCGATCCCGGCGTCGTGGGACAGGGAGACGTGGATGTGGGCGACACCGAGCTGCTCGGCCCGGGCCGCGACCGTCCCCCGGATCTCGAACCGCGGACGCCCGGTCTCCTCCGACACGATCTCCGCGTCGTGCCATCCCATGCCGACCGGAGCGCCGAGCGCCTTGGCCATCGCTTCCTTGGCTGCGAAGCGGGCCGCCAGCGAGGCGGGCGGACGAGAGGACTCCGAGTCGGTGAAGAGGCGCGCGCGCAGCGCCGGGGTGCGCTCCAACGACTCCATGAACCGCTCGATGTCGACCACGTCGATGCCGACGCCGATGACCGGCATCTCTACTCGACCGTGACGGACTTGGCCAGGTTGCGCGGCTGGTCCACGTCGTGGCCCATCTGGGTGGCGAGCTCGCACGCGAACAGCTGGAGCGGCACGGTCGCCACGAGCGGCTGCAGCAGCACCGGCACCTGCGGCAACGTGATCAGCACGTCGGCGTAGGGCTCGATCGTGGTGTCACCCTCCTCGGCGAGGCAGATCGTCCTGGCGCCACGCGCGCGTACCTCCTGGATGCCGCTGAGCATCTTGTCGTGGAGCTGGTCGCGCCCCCGGGGCGGCACGACGCAGAGGACCGGGAGTCCCTCCTCGATCAGGGCGATCGGGCCGTGCTTGAGCTCACCGGCCGCGAAGCCCTCGGCGTGGATGTAGGCCAGCTCCTTGAGCTTGAGGGCGCCCTCGAGGGCCACCGGGTAGCCGGCGTGGCGACCCAGGAACAGCACCGACCGCGTGCCGAGGTGGGCGCGGGCGAGGTCGTAGATCTCGTCGGCCTTGGCGAGCACGGTCTCGATGTGGGCCGGCATCTCCTCGAGCTGGTCCATCACCTGGGCGATCTCGTCGCCGTAGCGGGTGCCCTTGACCTGGGCGAGGTAGAGGGAGAGGAGGTAGCAGGCGACGAGCTGGGTGAGGAAGCCCTTGGTCGAGGCGACCCCGATCTCCGGCCCGGCGTGGGTGTAGATCACGCCGTCGGACTCGCGCGGGATGGTCGACCCGTTGGTGTTGCAGATGGCGAGCACCTTCGAGCGCTGCACGCGGGCGTGGCGGATGGCCTGCAGGGTGTCGGCCGTCTCGCCGGACTGGCTGATCGCGACGACGAGGGTGTCGCTCGTCAGGATCGGGTCGCGGTAGCGGAACTCGCTGGCGAGCTCGACCTCCACCGGGATCCGGCACCAGTGCTCGATGGCGTACTTGGCGACCATGCCGGCGTAGAACGACGTCCCGGCCGCGATGATGATGATCTTGTCGATGTCGCGCAGGTCCTGGTCGGAGAGCCGCATCTCGTCGAGCTGGAGCATGCCGTCGATGCCCCGGCGACCCAGCAGCGAGTCGGCCACCGCCCGCGGCTGCTCGAAGATCTCCTTGCGCATGAACCAGTCGTGGCCGTCCTTCTCGGCGGCGGAGAGGTCCCAGTCGACGTGGTAGCGGCGGCCCTGGGTCGGCGTACCGTCGAAGTCGGTGACGCTGACGCCCTCGCGGGTGATCGTGACCACCTGGTCCTGGTCGAGCTCCATCGCCTCGCGGGTGTGCTCGATGAACGCGGCGACGTCGCTGCCGAGGAAGTTCTCCCCCTCGCCGATGCCGACCACGAGGGGTGAGTTGCGACGCGCCGCGACGACCCGGCTGGGGTCGTCGGCGTCGATCGCGACGAGGGTGAACGCGCCCTCGAGCCGCCGGCACACGCTCTGCATCGCGGTGGTGAGGTCGGCCCCACCGGCGACCTCGCGGTCGAGCAGGTGGGCGGCGACCTCGGTGTCGGTCTCCGACGACATCTCGATGCCCGCCGTCTCGAGCTCGCCGCGCAGGATCGCGAAGTTCTCCAGGATGCCGTTGTGCACGACCGCCACCCGACCCTGCGAGCCGATGTGCGGGTGCGCGTTGGCGTCCGTCGGTGCGCCGTGGGTGGCCCACCGGGTGTGACCGATGCCCGTCGTCGATGACGGCAGCGGGTTCTCGGCGAGGGCCTTCTCGAGGTTGGCGAGCTTGCCGGCCCGTTTGTCGCTGACCAGCGACCCGGCGTCGATGATCGCGATCCCCGCGGAGTCGTACCCCCGGTACTCGAGCCTTCGCAGACCCTCGATGACCACACCTTGGGCCGGCTTCGCACCGACGTATCCGACGATTCCGCACATGGCAGAGAAGTCTATCGGCAGGGCTCGCGGGCAGGGCGGCCCGCTCCGTGTGCCCCGGCGGTGCAACAATCGCCAGCATGTCCGACGACCCGGCGCAGTCCGCCGGCCCACCCTCGGGCACCGAGGACTCACCGTGGGTGGAGCTGGAGCGAGCCGCCTGGGCGGCCCTGGCCCCGTCCACCGAGACGGTGCTGACGCCTGAGGAGATCGCCCGCGTGCGCGGCCTCGGCGACGCGCTCGACCTGCGCGAGATCGAGCAGGTCTACCTCCCGCTCTCCCGACTGCTCAGCCTCTACGTCGCGGCCAACTCGCGGCTGCACCGCGAGCAGGAGGAGTTCCTGCACCGCGTGACGCCACCGCGTACGCCGTTCGTGATCGGCCTCGCCGGGTCGGTCGCCGTCGGCAAGTCGACGACCGCGCGCGTGCTGCAGCAGATGCTGGCCCACTGGCCCGAGCACCCCAACGTCGCCCTCGTGACGACCGACGGCTTCCTGCTGCCCAACGCCGAGCTCGAGCGTCGCGGCATCCTGCACCGCAAGGGCTTCCCGGAGTCCTACGACCGCAAGGCGCTGCTGAAGTTCGTCATCGCCATCAAGTCCGGCTCCGACGAGGTCGACGCCCCGACCTACTCCCACCTGGTCTACGACGTGGTCCAGGACGAGAAGGTCGTCGTGAAGCGGCCCGACATCGTGATCATCGAGGGCCTCAACGTGCTGCAGCCGGCCCGGGTCCGCGACGACGGCCGTACCGGCCTCGCCGTCAGCGACTTCTTCGACTTCTCCGTCTACGTCGACGCCGCGCAGGCCGACATCAAGCGGTGGTACGTCGACCGCTTCCTGCGCCTGCGCGAGACCGCGTTCCAGGACCCGGCCTCCTACTTCCGCAAGTACGCCGCCCTCTCCCACGACGAGGCCGTCGACGAGGCCACCCGCATCTGGGTCTCCATCAACGAGCCCAACCTGGTCCAGAACGTCTCCCCGACCCGCTCGCGCGCCAACCTCGTGCTCCGCAAGGACTCCGACCACTCGGTGCGCTACGTGCGGCTCCGCAAGCTCTGAGCCCCTCCCCTCCCCCTCCCCTCCCCTCCCGGGACGTCATGGGCGGTGGTCGTCCGGACGACCACCTGCCATGACGTTGTGTCGAGGCATGGGGGTCAGGCGGCCTCGCGCCAGCCGCGCTGCCGCAGGGCCCGCTCGATCTGGTCGAAGAACGGATCCTGGGCGACCCTGAGCCCGAGCAACGGGAGCCTAGCACGACCGCGTCACCCAGGGCCACCTCGTTCTGCCGGAGGGCATCAGGGACGACGGTCGTGGCCCAGGAGTGATGGATCCCGTCGATCTCGACCACCACGCCCCACTCCTGCCAGCAGACGTCGAGGTAGTAGCGCCCGTCCCTGCCGCGTCGGACGACCTGCCGACTGGGCTCGGGGAGACCTCGGCGACGGCAGAGGGCGCCGAACTCGAGCTCGCCCAGGGAGCGCGCCCCGCCGAGCAGGTCCAGGACCACCGCATGCAGCAGGGCGCGCCGCCTGTCCCGGCGTACGTCCAGCAGGGCACGGCCGATCAGCTCCGCGGTGGTCATGCCCTGCTGCACCGGCATCGTGAGCAGAAGGCTCGCCTGCTTGTCGCTGCGCGCCCACAACGCCGCCCGGACGGCCGCCACCGGGACTCGCGTACGCGGAACTCCCGAAGGTGCCCGGTCCTCACCACGCCAGCGTCGGGTCCTCCTGATGTCGAGGCCCGGCCCGCGCAGGGGCGTCACGCCTCGCGGGACGGAGACTCTGGTGATCGACGTGTCGTAGTGGGCGAGGCCGGACGCCACCAGGGATGCCTCCCCGTCGAGCATCGCCCGGTCGCCGCCCTCGAAGACCGCCGCCCACCACCGGCCGGTCTGCGTGACGTCCCCGGTGTGGCAGCAGATCGACCGGCTCCACACCCGTTGCCACCGTCGTGCGCGGATCTGGGCCCGCACCTCGCCCCGCGTCAGGCCTGCGTCGTACGCCTGTCGGCGCGACACCACGCCACCCTGGCCGGCCGCCAGCGCGGCGACCGCCGCGAGGATGCGCTCGCGCTCGCCTCGACTGTGCCTCGAGCTCCGCGGGTCCCCCATCCCCTGAGGTTGATCCACCCGACGTGCCCTGCGCTCGCCCCAGCCGCGTTGCCTGTGGAGGACGGCGCAGGTCGGGTCGGTGTGGACAGCTCGTGGCCCGCCGGGACGTCATGGGCGGTGGTTGTCCTGACGACCACCCGCCATGACGTTGCGGGAGGGCTCGGGTCAGAGCCGCTTCTGCAGCTCCAGCAGCGTCTCGATCGTGCGGTAGCCCAGCGCCTCGTTGACGGCGTTCATGTGGAGGTTGGCGTCGGCGTTGGAGGTGTCCAGCGACACCAGCGCGGGGTACGTCGCCCGCACCAGGTCGTGGGTCGCGACCTTCAGCGCCAGGCCGAGCCGGTGCCCGCGGTGGACCGGGTCGACGAGCGTGATGCCGACCTGGCCGTGCTGGTGGTCGGTGTCGTCGATGCGTACGTCGGAGACGCCGGCGACCTCTCCGTCGCGGGCGATGGCGAGCGCAGTGTGCACGTGCCGGCCCGTGTCGATCTGGCGGCGCTCGGCGGCCCGGATGCGCGCGGGCGTCCACTCGGAGTCCTCGAGGTCGAGCTCGCCCAGCGGCACCTCGGCCAACAGCATCCCGAGGAGCCGTCCGAAGGAGACGAGGTGCTCCTCGGGACAGACCGTGTCAAAGGTGACGATCCGATAGCCGTCGGCGGCCGCTCCGAGCGCAGCGACCACCTCGTCGCGGCGGGCGGTGTAGTCGCGGACGGTCAGCTCCTTGAGCGACTCACGATTCGCGAGCGCGTAGCCGAGGCCGGCCGCGAACTCCAGCGGCCCGCCGGTGGCACCGGGAGGCAGGTAGACCTCGGTCTGCAACGACGTCCGTCCGTCGCCGGCGGCGATGACCTCCATCTCGCCGACGAGCGCGGTGCCGATCCCCTCACGCCTGCGCTCCGGGGAGACGAAGGCGTAGGCGTTCGCCGCGTGCAGGTTCTCCTGCAACGAGCGGGTCAGCAGGCCCGCGCCGACCATCTCCCGCCCGTCGATGGCCCCCAGGAGGGTCACGCCACGCTCGGGGTTGTCCGCCGGCAGGGCCAGGCGAGTCTGCTCCCAGGGCGGCCACGGCTTGCCGGGACGCTCCGCGTTGGCGGCGTGTCCGACCTCCCACCAGGCGCGCAGGGCGGCCTCGTTGCGCGGGTTGATCTGCTCGATGTCGACTGTCACAGGGACAGCTGGGCCTGGACGACCACGGCGAGCCGCTCGGCAACGCCCTGGGCCTCGCCCTGCGACGGTGCCTCCACCATGACCCGCACGATCGGCTCGGTGCCGGAGGGCCGCAGCAGGATCCGACCGCGTTCGCCCAGGGCTGCCTCCTCCTCGGCCACGGCGGCCGCGAGGACGGCGTCGTCGTCGGCGCGCGACTTGTCGACGCCCGAGACGTTGAGCAGCACCTGCGGCAACCGCGTCATCACCGCGGCGAGCTCGGCGAGCGACCTGCCGGTGGTGGCCATCCGCTCCATCACGTGGAGGGTGGTGAGGATGCCGTCACCGGTGGTGGCGTGGTCGCGCAGGATGACGTGCCCGGACTGCTCGCCGCCCAGGGAGTAGCCGGAGACCTTCATCGCCTCCAGGACGTAGCGGTCGCCGACCTTGGTCTGGCGTACGCCGACCCCGCCGGCCCGCATGGCCTGCACGAAGCCGAGGTTGCTCATCACGGTGGCGACGACGGTGTCCTTGGCGAGCTGGCCCTTCTCGAGCAGCGACAGGGACAGGATCGCGAGGATCTGGTCGCCGTCGACGAAGTTGCCTTCGTGGTCGACGGCCAGGCAGCGGTCGGCGTCACCGTCGAGCGCGAAGCCGGCGTGTGCACCGTGCTCGAGCACCGCGGCCCGCAGCGACTCCATGTGGGTGGAGCCGCAGTTGTCGTTGATGTTGAGGCCGTCGGGATCGGCGTGGATCGCGATGACCGTGGCGCCGGCATCCTCCAGCGCGCGGGGACCCGCTGCGTGGGCGGCCCCCTCGGCACAGTCGAGGACGACCTTCAGCCCCACGAGCGGGTGGGTGATCGTGCTCTCGAGGTGGGCGGCGTACTGCTCGACCGCGGACTCGTAGACCGTCACCCGGCCCACCGCGGAGCCGGTCGGACGCTCCCACGGCTCGCCCATCCGGCGCTCGATGGCGATCTCGATGGCGTCGTCGAGCTTGTGGCCGCCGCGTGCGAGGAACTTGATGCCGTTGTCGGGCATCGGGTTGTGCGAGGCCGACAGCATCACACCGAGGTCTGCACCGAGCCGGTCGGTCATGTAGGCGACGCCCGGTGTGGGCAGCACACCCAGGAGGATCACGTCGACACCCGCCGACGCGAGCCCCGCGACGACCGCAGCCTCGAGGAACTGCCCCGAGATGCGCGTGTCCCGACCCACGACGGCCACGGGGCGGTGCCCGGCGAACTCGCCGCGGTCGGCCAGCACATGTGCTGCACAGACGGAGAGGTCCAGGGCCAGCTCCGCGGTCAGGTGACCGTTGGCCAGGCCCCGGACCCCGTCCGTGCCGAAGAGTCGCGTCATGGTGACGAGACCTGTGAGATCAGCGCTTGCTGAACTGCGAGGCCTTGCGGGCCTTCTTGAGTCCGGCCTTCTTGCGCTCCACGACGCGGGCGTCGCGGGTCAGCAGACCGGCCTTCTTCAGGATGGCGCGGTTGGCGTCGATGTCGATCGCGTTGAGCGAGCGGGCCACGCCGAGACGCAGGGCGCCGGCCTGGCCGGCGATGCCGCCGCCGTGGATGCGCGCGATCACGTCGAAGCGGCCCTCGAGCTGCAGCTCGGTGAAGGGCTCGTTGGCGATCTGCTGGTGCAGCTTGTTGGGGAAGTAGTTCTCCAGCGAGCGACCGTTGATCGTCCACTCGCCGGTGCCCGGGACGATCCGGACGCGGGCGACGGCTTCCTTGCGGCGACCGGTGGCAGCACCGGGCTCGATGGTCGCGGGGCGGGCCGGGGTGTCGGCGGACGCGTCGCTCTCGGAGGTGTAGGAGACGCCCTCGGCGTCGGGCTCGAAGGTCTCCTCGACCTCGACCTCGGGGGTAGCGGTGTTCTCAGTCATCTGTGAGTCCTCAGTCGCTTACTGGGAGATCTGCGTGATCTCGAAGGGAGTGGCCTGCTGGGCCAGGTGCGGGTGGTCGGGGCCGGAGTAGACCTTGAGCTTCTTGAGAATCTGGCGACCGAGCTTGTTCTTGGGGAGCATGCCCCACACGGCCGTCTCGATGGCCTTGCGGGCGTCCTTCTCGAGCAGCTCGCCGAACGGCGTGGCGGAGAGGCCGCCCGGGTAGCCAGAGTGGCGGTAGGCCATCTTGGTGGTCTTCTTGGTCCCCGACAGCGACACCTTGGAGGCGTTCACGATGATGACGAAGTCGCCCATGTCCATGTGAGGGGCAAAGGTCGGCTTGTGCTTGCCGCGGAGGAGGTTGGCGGTCTGGACGGCGAGGCGTCCCAGGACCACGTCGGTGGCGTCGATGACGAGCCACTCGCGCTGAATGTCAGCGGGCTTGGGGCTGTACGTGCGCACGGCTGTATCCCGTTCTTGTTCGAAGGTCTGCGTGGAAGGTGTCCCACACGGTGTGGAGCTCGCGGCTTCTGACGAACACGGCCCGGTTCGCTCCCCCAGTCACGGGGGATCACGTCCGGATCTGCACCCACCCCCGGAGAGGGTGGACGCGGCAGGAGTCGCGACCAGCCAGACTACGGCGCGGGGCGGGGAGGGGTCAAAACGCGGGTCTCGCGGAGCACGATCCCACCGCGCTCGTCCCGTTTCGTGGAGCCGAGTTCGCGCGCCCATCGGTGTCGCGGCTAGGTTGGCACGACCTCTGACATCACGCACAAGGAGCCGACGTGACCGACGTAGCGGCCAACTCCTCGGACTCACTGACCGTTCGGGACAACCGAACCGGCCAGGAGTACGAACTCCCCATCACCGACAACACGATCGCGGCCAAGGACCTCGGCCAGATCTCCACGGGCGGTGACGTGCCCGGCTTGGCGACGTACGACCCCGGGTTCGTGAACACCGCCTCGTGTCGGTCCGCAGTGACCTACATCGACGGCGACAAGGGCATCCTCGAGTATCGCGGCTACCCCATCGAGCAGCTGGCGGAGAAGTCCAACTTCCTCGAGGTCGCCTACCTCCTGATCAAGGGCGAGCTCCCCACCAAGGAGCAGTACGACGCCTGGGTGCACGAGATCACCTACCACACGTTCGTGCACGAGAACGTCAAGGGATTCATGCACGGGTTCCGCTACGACGCGCACCCGATGGGCATGCTGATGGCCTCCGTCGGAGCGCTGTCGACGTTCTACCCCGACGCCCGCAACATCGGCGACGCGGACAACCGCCACATGCAGATCGTGCGGATGATCGCCAAGATGCCGACCCTGGGTGCCTGGTCGTTCCGCCACGCGCAGGGCAAGCCGTTCGTCTATCCCGACAACGACCTGGGCTACACCGCCAACTTCCTCTCGATGCTCTTCAAGATGAGCGAGCAGAAGTTCGAGGCCGATCCCCGCCTGGTCAAGGCCCTCGACGTGCTGTTCATCCTGCACGCCGACCACGAGCAGAACTGCTCGACCAACGCGGTGCGCTCGGTGGGCTCCTCGCAGGTCGACCCCTACTCCGCCGTCGCCGCCGGCGTCGCGGCTCTCTACGGTCCGCTGCACGGTGGCGCCAACGAGGCCGTGCTGCGGATGCTGCGCCGGATCGGGTCGAAGGAGAACATCCCCGCCTTCATCGAGGGCGTCAAGAACGGCAACGAGAAGCTGATGGGCTTCGGGCACCGGGTCTACAAGAACTTCGACCCGCGCGCGACCATCATCAAGAAGGCCGCCGACGACGTCTTCGAGGTCACCGGGGTCAACCCGCTCCTCGGGATCGCCAAGGAGCTGGAGAAGATCGCGCTGGAGGACGAGTACTTCATCAAGCGCAAGCTCTACCCCAACGTCGACTTCTACTCCGGCCTCATCTACGAGGCGTTCCAGTTCCCGCCGGAGATGTTCACCGTGCTGTTCGCCATCGGCCGTACGCCGGGCTGGCTCGCGCAGTGGTCGGAGCTGATCCAGGACAAGGACCAGAAGATCGCGCGCCCCAAGCAGATCTACACCGGCGACCGCCAGCTGACCTTCGTCGGCTCAGACGAGCGCTGGGCCTGAGCGCCGCACGGGTCATGCGGCGAAGCCGCGTGGCCCGTAGCGGTGTGAGCGGCGCAGCACGGCGCCAGCCGGGCTAGCCGGCCTGAGACTTCTCAGCGCTCGAAGACCGCCGTCGTACGCCCCGGCACGGTCACCGCGTCAGCGCCCACCGAGCTGCCCTTGACGACCTCGTCGCTGCCGGACGCCTGCACGTCGTGCAGCGCCCACCCGGCGCCGACGTCGCCGATGGTGACGGCGTCCGGGCTGGCGTTGAAGACGACCAGGACGCCGTCACGGTCCGCGTCGGCGTCGGCGCCGGCGGTGTCGTCGACGAGCATGGCGATCACGCCGGGCTCGGCGTCGAGGAAGGACACCTTGGCCTGGACCGCGTCGAGGCTCCCGAGGCGGAAGAGCCGCGACGACATCCTGATCCGCAGCAGGTCCTGCGCGCGAGCGTGCGCCGCGTCCATCGCCTCCGGCCCGGGGTCCAGCGCCGGATCGGCGAGCAGCGGGCGCATGAACTCCCACTTGGCCTCGTTGTCCGCACGGAGCGGCAGCCCGGACCCGAAGGCGTTCTCACGACGCTGCCAGTCCACCCGGTTGAACCAGTCGCCTGAGTCGTAGGAGTTGCGGTCCAGGCTCTTGGAGCGCAGCAGATCGGTGCCGGCGTGCCAGAAGACCACGCCCTGCGAGAAGGCGACCGTCGACAGGGAGACGGTGTTCATCCGGACACGGTCCGCCATCGACGTACCTGCGGGCAGCTTGAAGGCCAGCGAGTCGAAGAGCGTCTCGTTGTCGTGGGCATCGACGTAGGTCACCGTCTCGGACGGGTCCGCGGCATAGCCCGCCGGCTGGCCGTTGTAGTCGACCTCCGACCCCACCACGTCCTCCCCGGTCGAGGAGCGGAAGCGGAAGTCGGCGAGGTTGCCGGCCAGCCCGAGCTTCACCAGGTCCTGCAGACGCAGGAGCTCGGCGCGCTGCTCGTCGGCGGAGCCGTTGACCTCGGCGCCGTTGGGGTCGGTGAAGAGTCCGGACCCGAAGCCCTGCACGCGCGGGTCCTCGTCGAAGGGCCCGCCCCCGCGGACCGCGTCGCGCAGCCGGTCGCTGAACGACCCGATCCCGGTGCCGGCGAGGTTGCGCTGCGTGGCCTGCTCGAAGCGGGCGTCGTCGGCGACCTCACCGAAGTTCCACCCCTCGCCGTAGAGGTAGATCGCCTTGCCGTCCACGCCGTCGCGCTTCACGGTCAGCCGATCCAGCGCCGCCCGCAGCCGGGTCATGTTCTCCAGCGAGTGGTGGCCCATCAGGTCGAAGCGGAAGCCGTTGACCTTGTAGTCCCGGGCCCAGGTGAGCACCGAGTCGATCATCAGCTTCTCCATCATCAGGTGCTCGGTGGCGGTGTTGGAGCAGCAGGTGGAGCTCTCGACCGCGCCCTTCGCGTCGAGGCGGTGGTAGTAGCCGGGCACGATCCGGTCCAGGACCGACTTCGTGTCCTGGCCGCTGGCCGCGGTGTGGTTGTAGACCACGTCCATCACGACCTGCATCCCTGCGCCGTTGAGGCCCTGCACCATCCGGCGGAACTCGACGGTGCGTCGGGCGCCGTCGGGATCGGTGCTGTAGGAGCCCTCGGGGGTCGTGTAGTGCAGCGGGTCGTAGCCCCAGTTGAACCCGTCGGTCGAGCGCACGCCCTCGATGCAGTCCTGCTGCTCGGTGGAGTCTGGCGGCAGCGCGGCCAGGTCGCAGCTGGGCGTCTCCTGGGCCGACCGGCGCTCCTCGATCGTCGCGATGTCGAAGGCCGGCAGCAGGTGCACGGTGTTGAGCCCGGCGTCGGCAAGGCGACGCAGGTGGCGCATGCCGGCGGTGTCGTCGTGGGTGAAGGCGAGGTAGGTGCCACGCTCGGCCGCGGGGACGGTCTCGTCCCCGATGGAGAAGTCCCGCACGTGCAGCTCGTAGACGTTGCGGTCCTCGGGTCGTGCGACGGCGGGGGGCGTCGTACGCGCCCAGCCGGGCGGCGCCAGGGCGCGGTCGGCCAGGTCGACCAGCAGCGACTCCTCGGAGTTCGCGGTCAGCGCCACGGAGTAGGGGTCGGTGACCCGGTTGGTGACGACCTCCCCCGCCGCCGGCGACCAGACGCGGACCTCGAAGCTGTAGGTCGCGCCCTTCCACGACGACCGGCCGGTCACCGTCCAGGTGCCGTCGGACCGCCGCTCCATCGCCGTACGCCGGCCCGCGACGACCGCGGTGACGTCCTGCGCGGTCGGCGCCCACAGCGCCAGCGTGGGCCGGGAGCCGCGCCACGTGGGGCCGAGGTCGGCGCGCGCCGCGTCGGCGTACACGTCGTCGAGGACACCGGGCACCTGCACACTGGTGGCGTCGTGCAACGCGCCACCCGAGTCGTACGACGCCACCGCCAGCTGGCCGGTGAGCATCTCCGGCACCCGCTTCGCCGCGCTCCGAGAAAGGCGGAACACCTCGTAGTCGGCCAGGTGGGGGAAGTCGGCGAGCACGTCGGCCGGCAGCCCGGCCGGGTCGAAGGACAGCGGGACGCTCGAACCACCGGTCACGGCCTCGGCGTCGACAGCGAGGTCACCTGCTTGCGACCAGTGCAGCCGGTAGCGACGCGAGGCGGCGTCCGGGACGTCCCACGCGACCAGGTCGCGGCGCAGCCACTGGGCGCGGGCCTTGCCCAGGTCGGGCGTGGACCCCGAGGTGCGGGTCGAGATCTCCAGCCGGTGCGTGGTCGCGTCATAGGTGAAGACCACCTGAACTCCTCCTGCCGGGACGTCGAAGCCGATGTTGGCGCCGTCGCGCACACCGTCTGCACCGTAGTTCTCGGCCCAGGAGAGTCCGTGCGCGACCTTGGTCTCATAGCTCCCCGCAGGAAGCGTGGCCGCGAAGGTGTAGGTGCCGTCCCCGTCGAGGTCCTTGAGCCATCCCCGCATGCAGTCCGGCGCCCAGTCACCGGGGCAGCCGAGCTCGGACTGCATGCTCCCCGCCAGGGTGAGGATCGGACCGTTGGCGTCGCTGGTGACCCAGTGCGACCCGTGCTCGTAGTAGAACGTCACGTCGCGGGCAGCAGCGAGGTCCACCGCCACGTTGGCTCCCCCGCGGGCACCGCCCGCGCCGTAGTTCTCGTCCCACGTGCCGTCGATGGCGGCCTTGTACTCATAGCCGCCGGCCGGCAGCGTGACGGTGCGCTTCCACACCAGGTCGTCGGCGTCGAGGGACATCTGGGCCTGCGCGCAGTCGGGCTGCCAGTCCCCCGGGCAGCCCATCTCCGAGTTGTGGCTGCCGGGCACCGAGACGGCTGCCGGCTGGGTGACGGGGCCGCCGTCGCCACCCCCGCCCGGCGTGGGTTCGGCCTCGGGCTCACCGACCGTGGCGTACGACGACGTGACCGAGAGGTTGCCGCTGCTGTCACGCAGCACCGCGCGGTACTCCAGGAGCGTCCCGTGGGGCATGGCGTCGACGTCGTGGAAGACCCGGTAGGGGGCGTTGTCGTCGGTGCCCAGCGGCGTCCAGTCGTCCGCGCCGACAGGGCGCCAGGCAACGGTGACCTGGTTGAAGCCGCCGTCCGGCACACCGACCGTGATCGGCGCCCGACCGCCGACGACCCCACCGGCCGAGGGCTTCTCGAGGTGGATCGCCGGGGCCGACTTCCGCTTCGGCAGCGTGCCCTTGGCCCGCCAGACCATCGCCGACAGCGGCGGCACGGTGATCGTCGTACGAGCCTCGTCATCGGTGCGCAGCGACGACTTCGCGGCCGGCCAGACCTGGGTGAAGGTGCCGCGGCGCATCTCGGTGGGGACGGTGACCGTCTTCGCGGTGGTGGCGTTGTTGAGGGCGACCAGGAACTCCCGGTCCTCGCGCGCGTCGATCCGGCTGAAGGCGTAGACCCCGGCCCCGTTGGAGGCGTAGCGGTGCAGCTGGGCTCCGTCGGCCAGCGCCGGGTAGGTCTCTCGCAGCCGGGCGAGTGCGCGGATGGTCGTGTAGAGCGGGTGGCCGGTGTCGTAGTTGGCCACCGCCGTCGTGGCGTCGGTGCCGATCAGGTCGTTGTCGTTGTAGGACGCGACCCGGCTCGGGAACATGTCCTCGCGCGCGTCCTTGTCGCCACCGTCGCCGACGAAGCCCTGCTCGTCGCCGTAGTAGACGACCGGCTGGCCGCGGGTGAGGTACATCAGTGAGTGCGCCAGCCGGTCGCGCTCCAGGATGGAGTCGCCACCCTGGAGGAAGGTGCCGATGCGACCCATGTCGTGGTTGCCGAGGAAGGTCGGCGAGGCGTAGGCGTTGGAGTCGGCGTCGGTGTAGAAGTCGTCGGCGGCGTAGAAGTCGCGCAGCCGCGTGGTCGCGTCGCCCTTGGCGAAGCCGGCGCCCACGTCCTGGAAGCCGAAGTCGAGGGTGGCGTCGAGCCGGCCGGTGGTGCTGAACTGCGACAGGTTGGCCGGATTGGCGTCGTACACCTCGCCGAAGGCGAAGAAGTCGTCGTTGCCGATCGAGGCGGCGTGGTCGCGGATGGCCGGGGCGAACTGTTGCCAGAACTCCATGTTGACGTGCTTGGCGGTGTCGATGCGGAAGCCGTCGATGCCGAAGTCGACCCAGGTCTTGTAGATCTCGCTCATCCCGTCGACCACGTCGGGCTGCTCGGTGAACAGGTCGTCGAGCCCGACGAAGTCGCCGTACGTCGAGGACTCGCCGGCGAAGGTCGAGTCGCCGCGATTGTGGTAGTTCGTGGGGTCGTTGAGCCAGGCCGGCACCTTGACGGTGCGGTCGGCCTCGGACCGGAAGGTCGGCGTGTAGGGGAACGACGTCTCGGGATCGAGGTCGGGGAAGTCGCCTCGGCCCGCGTAGTCGCGATCGTCGAAGACCTGACCCGACGCGTCGCGATAGGGGGCGCTCGCCTTGTCGATGTAGGTGTACTGCTTCTGCTCGTAGTCGATGACGTCGGCGGTGTGGTTGGTGATGATGTCGAAGAAGACCTTGATGCCCCGCCCGTGGGCGCGGTCGATGAAGGCCGACAGCTCGGCGTTGGTGCCGAAGTGCGGGTCGACGCGGGTGAAGTCGGTGACCCAGTAGCCGTGGTAGCCGGCGCTGGCGTCGGTGCCGCTGCCCTGCACGGGACGGTTCTTGAAGCTCGGCGTCAGCCAGATGGCGGTCGTGCCCAGGTCGGCGATGTAGTCGAGCCGGTCGGAGAGGCCCTGCACGTCCCCACCGTGGAAGAAGCCCTTGTCGGTCGCGTCCAGCCCGGTCGCCAGCCGGTCGCCGGCGAGACCGCCCGCGTCGTTGCCCGGGTCGCCGTTGGCGAACCGGTCGGCCATCACGAAGTAGAACCGCTCCCGCGTCAGTGGCCCGCGCAGGGAGGTGCCCGCCAGTCTGCGGTCCTCGGCGGTCGGCTTGCCTGCCGGCTGTTCGGCGGGCGCCACCGCGACCCGGTGGCTGGTGTCGTCGTAGCTGAAGGTGAGTCGGGCGGAGTGCTCGAGGACGAGGGGGATGTCGTCGCCGCCGAGCTTGCCACCAGCGCCGTAGTTCTCCTCCCACGAGCCGTTGATCGTGACCTTGTAGTCGTAGGTGCCCGCCGGCAGGTCAGCGGTCAGCGCCCAGGAGCCGTCGTCCTGGACCTCCAGCCCTGAGGACGGGCAGTCGGGCGTCCAGTCGGCGGCACAGCCCACCTCGTCCTGGAGGCTGCCGACCAGCGTGACGCTGCCCGGTGGGGCTTCACGGTGGTCGGCCTGGGCAGGAGCCAGGGGAGCGAGCGGAGCCAGAAGAGTGGCGAGACCAGTGGCAGCGAGCAGCAGACGGCGCACGAAGAGCTCCCGAGACGGAGGACGGAGGGGCAGTGACCCGCGTCACGCTAGAGCGGGCGGACGGGGTTGGCAACGCCGGCTCCCTCCCCCGACGTTCTTGGGTGACGCCGAGGTGGTTCTCAGGTGGGTCACAGACGACTCCCCCACGCTGGAGGGCATGAGCACCACACCGCACGCCGACTGGACCCCCTTCGAGGACAACTCTGGCCACCCGACCCCGCCCCCGACCCCGCCCCCTCCCCCGCGCCGACGTCGTACGGGCCTGGCCGCCGCAGTGGTGGCGACCTCCCTCCTCGTGGGCGGCGGCGCCGGTCTCGGCGGGGCGGCCTTGTGGGACGTCACCCACGACGAGCCGGTGTCCTCGCAGCAGGCAGACGCAGCCGCCACCACCACCACGGTCGCCGACCAGGGCGACGTACCCGCAGTCGCGGGCTCGGTGGAGTCGGTTGCCAAGGACGTCCTGCCCAGCGTGGTGAAGATCGACGTCAGCGGGAACCAGGGGTCGGCGTCCGGGTCGGGCATCATCCTCACCAGCGACGGCACGATCCTGACCAACAACCACGTGGTCGAGTCGGCCGCCGGCGGCGCCGGGACGCTCCGGGTGTCCTTCGCGGACGGCACCACGGCCGACGCCGAGATCCTCGGCACCGACCCGCTCACCGACACCGCTGTCATCCAGGCCGCCGACGTCTCGGGGCTCCAGGCCGCCACCATCGGCAAGTCGGCCAACCTCGGCGTGGGCGAGGGAGTCGTCGCGATCGGCTCCCCCTTCGGCCTCGACGCGACCGTGACCAGCGGGATCGTGAGCGCCCTGGACCGCCCGGTCAACGTCGGCTCCGACGCGGAGGGCAACAGCACGACCTACCCCGCGATCCAGACCGACGCGGCCATCAACCCCGGCAACTCCGGCGGACCCCTCGTGGACATGACCGGCGCGGTCGTCGGCATCAACTCCTCCATCCGCACCTCCGCCACCAGCTCGGGCCAGGCCGGCTCCATCGGTCTCGGCTTCGCCATCCCGATCGACGAGGTGATGCCGATCGTCGACCAGATGGCGGCCGGCGAGACGCCCACCCACGCGCGGCTCGGCATCCGGATCTCCGACTCCGAGACCGGCGCGCGGATCGAGCAGGTCACCGCGGGCTCGACCGCCGCCGATGCCGGCATCAGGGCAGGTGACGTGATCACCGCCATCGGCGACCAGCGCATCACCGGCGCCGACTCCCTCGTCGCGACCATCCGCTCCTACCGCCCCGGCGACTCGGTCACCGTGACCTGGCTGCGCGGCGGCGAGGAGCAGCAGGCCTCCGTGACGCTGGACAGCGATGCCGCGTCCGGCTGATCCGAGCATGGGTGGGCCGGCCTGACCGGGCTCCTTGCCGGTAACTGGTCCGTCCGTGCACTCCCGCCCCCACCAGTGGGGGCGGGAGTGCACCTTTGGGCCCGTTACCCACGCGGCGGCAGACGGACGGCGGCAGACGACGGCGGCAGACGACGGCGGCAGATGACGGCGGCGGCGTTGCGTGGCAGGACATGATGTGTCCCCCGGCCGTACGACGTGCGGCCCCCGACGCACGACGCCGAGGAGCAGCATGAAGCTGGAGCTGTCCGACGAGGACGCCGCGTTCCGCGACCGGATGCGCGAGTTCTTCACCACCGAGGTCCCCCAGGAGATCCGCGACACCGTGCTCGAGGGGCGCCACCTCTCGCGCGACATGACCGTGGCGAGCCAGCGCGCGCTCAACGCGGCCGGGCTCGCGGTGCCCCACTGGCCCAGCGAGTGGGGCGGCCAGGACTGGACCGACCTCCAGCGGCACCTCTGGCACGAGGAGATGCAGCGGGCCGGGGTGCCGATCCCGCTGGCCTTCAACGCCTCGATGATCGGCCCGGTGCTCGCGCAGTTCGGCACCGAGGAGCAGAAGGAGCGCTTCCTGCCGAAGACCGCCAACCTCGACATCTGGTGGTCGCAGGGCTTCTCCGAGCCGGACGCCGGCTCGGACCTGGCGAGCCTGCGGACCACGGCCGTGCGAGACGGCGACGACTGGATCGTCAACGGCCAGAAGACGTGGACCACGCTGGGCCAGCACGGCGACTGGATCTTCACGCTGGTGCGCACCGACCCGGAGGTCAAGAAGCAGGCCGGGATCTCGATGCTCCTCATCGACATGACGACACCCGGTGTCGAGGTCCGCCCCATCGAGCTGATCGACGGCGGCCACGAGGTCAACGAGGTGTGGTTCTCCGACGTCCGGGTCCCCGGCGACCTGTTGGTCGGCGACCTCAACGGCGGCTGGACGATCGCCAAGTTCCTCCTCGGCAACGAGCGGGTCGGCGTGGCGCCGGTCGGGGCGACCAAGCGTGCACTGTCGACGCTCAAGACCAACGCCGCCGACCTGATGGACGATCCCCTGGTGCGCGCTCGCGTGGCCGAGCTGGAGAACGACCTGCTCGCCCTCGAGCTGACCGCCCTGCGCGTGGTGGCGCACTCCGCCGACGGCGAGCCGCACCCGGCCTCGTCGGTCCTCAAGCTCCGGGGCACCGAGCTGCAGCAGGCGGTCACCGAGCTGGCGCTCGACCTCGCCGGGCCCGCGTCGCTGGGCTCCCGCGCCGACGACGACTCCCCGCTCGCGGGCTGGGCCCGTCGAAGCGCGCCGACCTATCTCAACTTCCGCAAGGCCTCGATCTACGGCGGGTCCAACGAGATCCAGCGCCAGATCATCAGCCGCACGATCCTGGGACTCTGAGGAGACCGGCATGGACTTCACCTACGACGACGAGCAGCAGGCGCTGCGCGAGGCCGTACGCGGCCTGCTGGCCACGACGTACGCCGACCACGAGAACCGGCGCCGCACGGTCGCTGCGGAGCCGGGGTTCGACAAGGCCCTGTGGGGTCGGCTGGCGGAGATGGGCGCGCTGGGGCTCCCCTTCAGCGAGGACGACGGCGGAGTCGGTGCCGGACCCGTCGAGATCGCCATCGTGTGCCAGGAGCTCGGCCGGGTGCTGGCTCCTGAGCCGTACCTCTCCTGCATCGTGCAGGCCGGCGGCCTGGTCGCGGCGCTCGGTTCGCCCGAGCAGCGCGCCGACCTGCTCGGCCAGGTGGCCACCGGAAAGATCCTGCTGGCGGCGGCCGACACGTCCCCCGGCGGCCGGTGGAGTGCCGGCGCCGACGGGGTCGAGGCCGTCCGGGACGGGGACACCTGGACCGTGAGCGGGATCTGCGACCCCGTGGTCGGCGGTGCGTCCGCCGACCACCTCGTGGTGACAGCCGCCCTGCCCGACGACGCCGGGACGGGCGTGTTCGTGGTGGCCGCCGACGACGTCGAGCGCACCGGCTACGCCGCCGCCGACCTCACGCGCGCAGCGAGCGTCCGGTTCGACGCGAGCCGCGCCGTGCCGCTGGGCGAGCCCGGACGCGACCTGCGTCGGAGCATCGGGATCATCAGCGACCTGACCCGCATCATGGGCGCCAACCAGGCGCTCGGCGTGATGCAGAGCCAGGTCCGCGCGACCACCGACTACCTCAAGAGCCGGACCCAGTTCGGGGTCACCCTCAACACCTTCCAGGCCCTCAGCTTCCGGGCCGCCGACATGTACGTCTCCCTCGAGCTGGCCCACAGCCTGGTCGACTGGGCGACGATGACGATCGCCACCGGCGACCCCGACGCGGTGGCCGACGCCGCCGACCGGGTGGGCCTGCAGATCAGCCGGGCCGGGCGGCACATCGGCGAGGAGGCGATCCAGCTCCACGGCGGCATCGGCATGACCGCCGAGTACGCCGTCGGGGTCGGCACCGCCCACCTGGCCGTGCTCGACCAGTGGCTCGGGAACGCCTCGCACCACCTGTCCAGGTTGTCCGCGCGGGTCCGCGAGCACGAGATGGTGGAGGCACTGGGCTGATGGACCTCTCCCTCTCCGTGGACCAGCAGGCGTTCCGCGACCTCGCCCGCACGTTCCTCGAGCGCGAGGCGATCCCGCACCGCACCGCGTGGGACCAGGCGGAGTCGGTGGACCTCGCGATCGTGCCGAAGATGGCCGAGCTCGGGTTCTTCGGGCTCACCATCCCCGAGGAGTACGGCGGCGTCGGCGGCGACTACGTCACCTATGCGCTCGCCATGGAGGAGCTCGGCCGGGCCGACTCCGCCCTGCGGGGGATCGTGTCGGTCAGCAGCGGACTGGTCGGCAAGTCGATCCTGTTCCACGGCACGGAGGAGCAGAAGCAGGAGTGGCTGCCCGAGCTGGCGAACGCGACGAAGCTGGGCTGCTTCGGCCTGACCGAGCCGGACACCGGCTCGGATGCCGGCAACCTCACCTCGCGGGCAGTGGCGGACGGATCCGACTGGGTGATCAACGGCCAGAAGCTCTTCATCACCAACGGCACCTGGGCCGACGTGGCGCTGATCTTCGCCCGCACCAGCAACGACGGCCCCCGCGGCGTCACGGCCTTCCTCGTGCCGACCGACACCCCGGGGTTCGAGGCGCGCGAGGTCACGGGCAAGCTCGGCCTGCGCGGCCAGGCGACCGCCGAGCTGTTCCTCAGCGACGTACGGGTGCCGGACTCGGCGGTCCTCGGCGAGGTGGGGAAGGGCTTCAGGATCGCCATGGGCACCCTTGACCGGGGACGCCTCGCGGTCGCCGCCGGCTGCGTCGGCATCCTGCAGGGGTGCCTGGAGGCCTCGGTCTCCTACGCCACCACCCGCACCCAGTTCGGCAAGCCGATCGCGGCCTTCCAGCTGGTGCAGGACCTGATCGCCGACATCTCCGTCGACGCCGACGCCGCGCGGTTGCTCGTGTGGCGCTGCGCCGACCTGATCGACCGCGGCGAGCCCTTCGGCACGGCCGCCTCCAAGGCCAAGCTCTTCGCCTCCGAGGCAGCAGTCCGCGCCGCCAACAACGCCATCCAGGTCCACGGCGGCGCCGGCTACGTCGACGACTACCCCGTCGCCAAGTACCTCCGCGACGCCCGCGTGATGACGCTCTACGAAGGCACCTCGCAGATCCAGAAGCTGTTGATCGGGCGCGCCGAGACGGGGATCAGCGCGTTCGGGTGAGTGACGCCCTCGCCGCGCTCGCCCTAGAGTCGGCGCATGCGCATGGTCGGGGGGCTGTCCGGGGTCATCGGCGTCGGCGCGGCCGCACTCGTGCTCGTCCTGACCGCCAACCACCGGAGTGCTCCCGCCGAGCCGGACGAACCCGCGGTCCCCGAGCAGCTCGCGGGCTACTCCCACCTGACCGGCAGCGTGTCGTCCTCCCCGCCCGGCGCCGCTGTGGCGCTCTACCAGCACGGCTGGGGCGTGGAGTTCCTCGACTTCCCCCAGGCCGTGGTGATGGGCGCCGGCGGCGACGTCTACCGTCGGGTGGATGCGGCGGAGGACCGTGCG
Source organism: uncultured Actinomycetota bacterium (assembly GCA_963721925.1). Classification (GTDB taxonomy): domain Bacteria; phylum Actinomycetota; class Actinomycetes; order Propionibacteriales; family Nocardioidaceae; genus Nocardioides. Next base: position 199,801 of record CAVRLH010000009.1, read on the forward strand.
GGCGCCGAGACGCAGGGCGACCCGGCCCCCATGCTGCTGTCCCCCGACGGCACGAAGGTCGCCGTGGGTGACCATGACACCGACCATCCCGACGTGGTGGTCGTCGACCTCCTCACCGGGGACACAACGACCCATCCGCTCCCGGCCGGTCGCAGCGTCCTACCCGTCGCCTGGTCCCGTGACGGCAAGACCCTGGCCCACCTCCTGTCCCCCGCACCGACGAACCCCTACACCGGCGAGCGCATCACCGGGGAGGTCGGCGTGCTCGACCTCGACGACGACACGACGGTCGTCCTCCCGGACGGCGGGGCCACGGCGGCGGCCTTCTCCCCCGACGGTGCGGAGCTGGCGGTCGAGCGGGCCGGCGCGTACTTCACGGACGGCGCCCGGCTCTCGGTCGTCGACCTGGCGAGCGGTAACGCCCGCGACGTCGAGGCCGGCGGCGTGCTCGCCGGACCGACCGCCTGGTCCCCGGACGGGCGGCTGCTCGCCACCACCACCCTGGAGCCCTCCGGCACACCGGCGGGCGTCACCGACCCCGGCACGCCGACGGGCCTCTCCTTCATCGACCCGTCCGGACGTGATGCAGACGTGCCGGCGCCACTGGAGCTCCCGCTGGCCGAGGCCGGACGCGTCCTCGGCTGGACCGGATCCGACGAGGTCCTGGCGCTGCTCCACGTGGCGGACTACGACGCGTGCTGCGGCCCGGACGCCTACACGCTCTCCAACGTCCCGCTCGACCGGACGTCGCCCCGCACCCTCATGGAGATGTCCGACCTGCAGAGCTACGGCGTGGGGCGTTTCCAGCTCGCCTCAGCCACGGTCGAGGACCTGCAGGTCGTGAGCCCCAGCGAGGTCGACCGGGGCTCGTGGCCGCTGCCGTTGCGTAGCGGCCTGGCGATCCTGCTCGGTCTCCTCGCCTGGCTGGCATCGCGGACGGTGCTGCGGCGGAGGCTTGTGCCCACCGCACATGAGGACGAGTTAGCCGGTCAGGTCACGGACCTGCGTCGATGATCCGGCGGGCCGCGTCGAGATCGATGTCGTAGGGCCCGATCCGGGTCAGCACCCACGACGCTCCGCGGTCGAGCCACGCAGCGGCGTCCTGATCGGGCTGGAGGTCGACCACGAGATCGAAGCCCGGGGCGGGGTCGTGCCCGGCCAGTGCGCCGGCCACTGCCTCGAGGTCCTCGGGACCGCCGAGACCGATGACGAAGAAGCCGTCGTGTCGCGCCGCCCGACGCAGCGGCGCACGGTTGCCGAACCTGCCGGCCAGCCAGATCGGCACGGCGGGGGCGGGTCGGAAGCGGACGTCACGGGCGGCGTAGTGGTCGCCCTCGTGGTCCACGGCCTCGCCCGCGAGCAGTGAGGTGAGCAGGACGAGGCCTTCGTCGAGCATCCGGCCGCGCACCTTGGGGTCCGGCTCGTCGCCGAAGGCGCTGAACTCTCCGGCACCGTCGTCGCCGAGACCCAGGCCGAGCACGAACCGGCCACCCGAGAGGACGGCCAGGCTGGCGGCCTGGCGGGCGAGCACCTGCGGGCGGCGTCGTGCCAGCGGAGTGACCATCGGTCCGAAGAGGAGCCGCTCGGTGCGCATCGCGATGCCCGCGCAGCAGATCCACGGGTCGGCGACAGCGGTCACCCGATCGCCGTACTGCAGGTGGTCCCAGACGAAGAAGCCGTCCCATCCGGCAGCCTCGGCCTCCGCGGCCAGGTCGCCGACCACGCGCGGGTCGGCCAGGGCATCGAAGGGCGCGACGAAGAGCCCGCGTCGGGTGGTCATGGCGTCGATCATGCCCGTTGGGCGCGAGGGACCGGCTAGGTGAGCTTCTTCTGGAAGTCGCCGAGCCGCGCGACCGGGACGAACCCCATCGCTTCGTTGACGGCGATCATGTGGCGGTTGACCTCGGCGTTGTACGTCGTCAGGCGCACGATGTCGGGGCGCTCGCGCTGGAGCAGCCGGAGGTTGGCGACCTTCACCGCCACCCCGAGCCGGTGTCCCCGGTCGCGGGGTCGCACGAGGGTTCCCCACTGGTAGGCCCGCCCGGGATCGTGGACCGCGGTCGCGAGGTCGGAGAAGGCCACGACAGCGCCGTCCGCATCGAGCGCAACGGTGTTGTACTTCGTGCGCCCCTGCCGCTCGACCACGGCCTCGCGCTCGCGGATGGCAGCCGTGTCGGCCGTTTCCTCCTCGACCTCGAGGTCACCCGTCGGCGCCTCGGTGACGAGGGTCGAGACCAGCTCGGCCCAGCCCTGGAGCAGGTCGTCGGGGACCGGACCGACCCAGGAGCGCAGGGAGTACGACGGATGGGCGCGGGCCGCCTCGTCCGCCAGCCGCGCGAGGAGCTCCGCGTCGACAGGCAGGCGCAGCTCGCGCTGGACCTCCGAGAGCGCCAGGTCGTAGCCGGAGGACCGGGCGAACTCGGGTCCGGACGCTCCGGCGCCGTCCGACCCGGCGTCGTACGGCCAGCCCGCGAGGCTGGTGAGCACGCGGCGACCGCGTTCGCGCGCGGCTTCCTCGACCCGCGCGAGCACGGCCGAGCCGTGGCCGCGGCGCCGGCACTCGGGCAGCACGTGCACGGTCAGCTCGGCGAGATCGAGGTTGTCGAGCAGGGGCGTGCGCATCCAGCCGACCGCGACGACCTCGCCGTCGACGAGGCCGCACCAGCCGCCGGACCACGAGGACGACCCGTTGTCCTGCAGCAGCGCCCGCACCTCCTCCAACCGCCACGGGGTGGCGGCCTGGCCGAGATCGTGCCGCTCGGCGGCCTCGTAGACCCGGTGCCAGGCGTCGAAGGCAGCGTCGTCGAACGGGTCGAGCTCGCGGATGTCGAGGTCCGTGCTCATCGGGTGCGGGTCACCCGGCCCTCGTCCCAGACCGGCCCGTCGGACTCGTAGACCGCACCGTCGGCGCCGTAGACCAGGAAGCGGTCGAAACCCCGGGCGAACCAGCGGTCGTGGGTGACCGCGAGCACTGTGCCGTCGAAGGCCTCCAGGCCGGCCTCCAGGGCCTCCGCCGACTGGACGTCGAGGTTGTCGGTGGGCTCGTCGAGCAGCAGCAGCGTGGCGCCCGACAGCTCGAGCAGGAGGATCTGGAAGCGCGCCTGCTGGCCACCGCTGAGGGACTCGAAGGTCTGCTCGCCGGCGTGCGCGAGCTCGTAGCGGTCCAGGACCCGCGCCGCCTGCTCGCGACCCATTCCCGCGCGACCGCCGGGCGAGCCGTCGCCGCGGTGGAGGATCTCGAGGAGCGTGCGACCGAGCAGCTCGGGGTGCTCGTGGGTCTGCACGAACCAGCCCGGCCGGACCCGTGCGCCCAGCTTGGCCTTGCCGGTGTGCGGGACAGGTGCGGGCGGGTCGCCGACCGGTCGGTGCTCCACGTCGGGGTCCGAACCGCCCGCCGCGAGGAGTCGCAGGAAGTGCGACTTCCCGGACCCGTTGGAGCCGAGCACGGCCACCCGCTCGCCGTACCAGACCTCGAGGTCGAACGGCTTCATCAGCCCGGTGAGCCCGAGATCGGTGCACACCACCGCGCGCTTGCCCGTACGCCCGCCCTTGAGTCGCATGCTCACCTGCTGCTCGCGGGGCTGCTCGATCGGCGGGCCGGCCTCCTCGAACTTGCGCAGGCGCGTCTGCGCGGCGCGGTACTGCGACGACATCCCGTCGTTGTACTCGGACTTGATCTTGAGCCGCAGCACGAGCGCCTTGATCTTGGCGTGCTCCTCGTCCCACCGTCGGCGCAGCTCCTCGAAGCGGGCGAACCGGTCGGTCCGGGCCTCGTGGTAGGACGCGAAGTTGCCCGGATGCGTCCACACCCGGTTGCCGTCGCTGCCGAGCTCCACGGTCACGATGCGCGTGGCGGTGTTGTCGAGCAGCTCACGGTCGTGGCTGATGAAGAGGATCGTCTTGGCCGACTCGCGGATCCGCTCCTCGAGCCAGATCTTGCCCGGCACGTCGAGGTAGTTGTCCGGCTCGTCGAGCAGCAGCACCTGGTCGGGACCACGCAGCAGGTACTCCAGCACGAGCCGCTTCTGCTCACCGCCCGACAGCGTCGTGAGCAGTCGGTGGCGGGCCCGGTCGAAGGGCAGCCCCATCGCCGCAGTGGTGCAGACGTCCCAGGTGACCTCGAGGTCGTAGCCACCGGCATCGGCATAGTCGGCGAGCGCGGTGGCGTAGGCCATCTGGGCGCGCTCGTCGTCACGGTCCATCAGCGTGAGCTCGGCCTGGTCGACACCCTCGGAGGCCGCACGCACGCGCTGCGGGGCGACACCGAGCAGCAGGTCGGCGACCGTCTCGTCACCCCCACCATGGCCGACGAACTGACGCATCACGCCGAGCCCGCCCGACCGGGTCACGACGCCCGCATGCGGTGTCAGGTCCCCCGTGATGATGCGCAGCAGCGTCGTCTTGCCCGCCCCGTTGGCGCCGACGAGGGCCACCTTCTGACCGTCGCCGACCCGGAAGCTGACGTCGTCCAGCAGGACGCGCCCGTCCGGCAGCTCGTAGCGCACTCCGGCAACGTCGACATGTCCCACGAGAGGCCATTGTCCGGCATCGGCAGCCTCGTCGCGACCACGTTTACGTCAGGCGCCCGTCGGCCGCTACAGCCGCTCGGCCACCCGACGCGCGGCGACCTGGAGGACGTCCCAGGCGGTCGCGAACGGCGGCGCGTAGGCCAGGTCCATCCAGGCCAGGTCGTCGACGGTGCCGCCCGCCCAGAGCACGGCGGCGGCCACGTCGATCCGCTTGCCCGCGCCGCGGCCACCGACGACCTGCACACCGAGCAGCCGACGCGTCGTGCGGTCGGCCATGACCCACAGCGCGATCGGGTCGGCCTCCGGCATGTAGCCGCTGGCGGTCGTGCCCTCGGTCACGAGCACGACGGGATCGTGGCCCGCCGCCTCGGCGTCCGCGCGCGACAGCCCGGTGCGAGCGATCTCGAGGTACACCTTCCCGAAGGAGAAGCGGGTGATCGAGGTGTCGACCATGCCGTCGAACGCCAGCGTCCCACCGGCGAGGCTGTCACCGAGGGCGCGCCCGTGCTTGTTGGCGTGGGTCCCGAGCGGGCGGAAGACCCACTGGTCATCGATCCGTCGGCGGACCTCGCAGCAGTCACCGGCAGCCCAGACGTGCTCGGCCACCCGGCCGTGCGGATCGGGGCGCAGGGCGCCGCCCTCGGTCAGCTCCACGCCGGTGCCGGCCAGGCTGTTGCTCTCGAGGAACGCTGTCGCCGGGCGTACGCCGACGGCGACCATCACCAGGTCGGCCTTCCGGCTGCCACCGTCCCAGTGGACCCCGGCCACCCGGTCGCCGTCGAGGTCCAGCCCGGTCACCTCGACGCCGAGCACCAGCTCGACACCGGCATCGACGAGGCCGGTGTTGACTCGCTCCGACATCTCGTCCTCGAGCGTCGACATGCCCCGACCTCGGGTCAGCACGGTGACCCCGAAGCCGCGGCGAAGCGCCGCCTCGGCGACCTCGACGCCGACGTAACCCGCCCCTACGACGACCACGTGCGCACCGTCACCGGCCGCAGCCAGGCGGTCGATCCACGCCGCACCGTCGTCGAGGGTCTTGACCGCACCCACCCCGTCGTACGTCGTCCCGTCGGGGCGCAGCGCCCAGTCCGGGACGACGGCCGGCGAGCCGGTCGCCACGACCAGCTCGTCGAAGGCGATCGTCTCGCCCGCGGCGGTCGTGACCGTCTGCGCGGCGAGGTCGGCCGCGATCACCTCGGTGCCCATCCGCAGGTCGATGCCGGCCTCGCGGTGCTCCTCGGCGGTGCGCGCGACCAGCTCGTCACCCGAGCCGACGTCGCCTGCCATCCAGTAGGGGATGCCGCAGGCCGAGTAGGACGTGTGCAGCCCCCTGTCGAGCACGGTGACCGCGAGCTCCCGACCGGTGCGCCGGGCGGTGCGCAGCGCCTGGTGGGCGGCCGACATGCCGGCGGCGTCAGCGCCGACGACGACGACGCGCACGGGCCCGCTCATTCCTCGGTCTGCTTCGCCCACAGGTTGACGCCGGCCTCATCGGCGTACTGGTCGATCTCGGCCAGCTCCTCCTCGCTCAGCGGGGGCCCGGACAGGGCGTCGAGGTTGGTGTCGAGCTGCTCGACACTGGAGGCGCCGATGACCGCGCTGGTGACGCGTCGGTCGCGCAGCACCCACTGCAGGGCGAGCTGCGCGAGCTTCTGGCCACGACGCTCGGCGATGGCGTTGAGGGCACGGACCCGGTCGAGGACGTCGTCCTCGAGCCCGGCCAGCGTGGAGTCCTTGCGGGCGGCGCGCGAGTCCTGCGGGACCCCGTCGAGGTATCGGTCGGTGAGCAGTCCCTGGGCCAGCGCGGTGAAGACGATGCACCCCATGCCCTGCGCCTCGAGCTCGTCGAGCAGGTTGGGACCGTCGTCCTCGGCGCTCTCGATCCAGCGGTTGAGCATGGAGTAGGACGGCTGGTGGATGAGAAGCGGCGTGCCGAGCTCGCGGGCGATCGAGGCCGCCTCCCGGGTCTTGGCCGCGGAGTAGGACGAGATGCCGACGTAGAGCGCACGGCCCGACCGGACCGCGGTGTCGAGGGCCGTCATCGTCTCCTCGACCGGCGTCTCGGCGTCGAAGCGGTGGCTGTAGAAGATGTCGACGTAGTCGAGGCCCATCCTGGCGAGCGACTGGTCGAGCGAGGCGAGGACGTACTTGCGCGAGCCGCCGCCCTGGCCGTAGGGGCCGGGCCACATGTCGTAGCCGGCCTTCGTCGAGATCACCAGCTCGTCGCGGTAGGGCGCGAAGTCGTCGGCGAGGTAGCGCCCGATGTTCTCCTCGGCCCGGCCGTAGGGAGGGCCGTAGTTGTTGGCGAGGTCGAAGTGCGTCACGCCGCGGTCGAACGCGCGGCGCAGGATCGCGCGCTGCGTGTCCTCGGGGCGGTCGGTCCCGAAGTTCTGCCACAACCCGAGCGAGAGGGCCGGCAGCTTGAGTCCGCTGCGCCCCGTGAAGCGGTACTCCATGCCCGAGCTGTCGTCGTACCTGTCAGCTGCTGCGTCGTATGCCATGGCGTCATCCTGCCTGCCGCCACCGACCTCAGGGGGAGCCCCGGTCCGTACCGGGGTCTTTCCCGATGGCGCGAGGGAGCCCTGCGGGGCTCCAATAGATCCATGACCGCGCTGCTGCTGATCCCCTCCCGGGTCGGCGGGCGCGTGCGCCACACGGTCCTGCGGCTGGCGATCATGTCGGCGCGACACATCCCCTCGCGCGGGCGCGCGCTCTTCCAGCGCGACGGGCTGGACCCGGTGCCCGCGCTGGAGGCGAGCCGCGGCCGGGGCGACGTGGTGCCGCTGCTGCGGCTGCTCGGCACCACCGTCTGGCTGGTCACCGGGTACGACGCCGCCCGCGCGGTGCTGGCCGACTCGGACGCCTTCGCCAACGACGTACGTCACCTCGTCGGGCGGCAGGACCGCGCCCCGGCCGAACGGATCGGCGGTCTGGGCATGACCGACCGCCCCGACCACGACCGGCTCCGGGGCGTGCTGACACCTCACTTCACCCGCCGCCGGCTCGCCGACCTGCAGGACGACATCGACCGGGTGGTCGAGGCCGCCCTCGACGACCTGGCTGCTCACGGGCCCGAGGTCGACCTGGTCGCCCGGTTCGGCTTCGCGGTGCCCTTCGGCGTCATCTGCGACCTGCTCGGCCTCCCGGACGTGGACCGTGAGGAGTTCCGTCGTCGGGGCGCCGCCCGCTTCGACCTGCGCGACGCGGGAGCCGGCATCCTCGACACCGCCACGGGCACCCGGCAGTTCCTCATCGACGTGGTGGCGTCCGAACGACGATCACCGCACCTGCCCCCGGGCCTGATCGCACGTCTGGTCGCCGAGCACGGCGACGACTTCGACGACGTGGAGATCGGCGGGCTCGCGGACGGCGTCTTCCTCGGCGGCTACGAGACGAGCGCGAGCATGCTGTCGCTCGGCACCTACGTGCTGTCGCGGTCCCCCGAGGCGTGGGCGATGCTCCGGCACGGCGACGCCGACGAGGTGGACCGCGTCGTCGAGGAGCTGCTGCGCTACGTCTGCCCGGTGCAGATCGCGTTCCCGCGCATCGCGCGCCACGACGTCCGGGTCGGCACCACCACCGTGCGTGCCGGCGACATCGTCGTCGTCTCGCTCACCGGCGCCGGTCGTGACCCGGCGCACCACGTGGATCCCGGCGACTTCGATCCCACCACGAAGGCCGCCGGGACCCTCGCCTTCGGCCACGGGCTGCACCGCTGCGTCGGGGCCGAGCTCGCGCGGATGGAGCTGCGGACAGCACTCGTCGGGCTGGCCCGGCGCTTCCCCGACCTGCTCGTCGCCTGCGACCCGGCCGACCTGCGCTTCACCGAGCTGGCGATCGTCTACGGCGTGGAGGAGCTGCCGGTGCGGCTGGGTGCCTCGTCGGAGTCACCGGTCACCCGGTGACTCTTCACACGGGCTCCGTACGGTGGAGGGATGCCTGGCCTGTCCCGTCTCGTCCTCGCCGCTGCCGCGGTCGCAGCCGTGACGGCCTGCTCCGGGCCGACGCCCGAGCCGGTGACCCAGGCGCCCGCCGAGCGGCGTACGACGACCGCGAGCACGCCGACCAGCACCCCGACGAGCACGCCGACCAGCACCCCGACCAGCACCCCGGCCGCTGAGCCCACCACCGAGGCGGCTCCGGCGCCGCAGCGTCCCGAGCCCCGCCGGTCCTTCGTCTCCATCCCCGAGCTGGGCATGCGCGACTTCCCCGTCGTGCGCTACCCGGGCTCGGCCGACGACGCCCCCGGCACCGCCCTGCAGAACGCCGGCGAGATGGCCTCCCCGCGGGGCGACCTGGGCGGCGTCGGGCCGGGTGAGGTCGGCAACTTCATCGTCACCGGCCACCGCCTCACCGGCGCCGCTCCCCTGCGCTACTCGCCCTCGCTGCGGCGCGGCGACCGCATCCGGGTCCGCAGCGGCGACTCCGTCTTCGTCTACGAGGTCCGGCGGACCAGGTGGACGTCGTTCAGGCAACCGAGGTCGCTGGCTGCCCAGCGCGCTCCGGTCCCGGGGCGCCCGGGGCGGGCTCCGACCCGGGCCATGATCACGCTCTCCACCTGCGCGACGCTCGAGGACCATGCGGTGGGCAACTACTGGTCCGACGAGTTCGACAACCCCGAGCACCGCATCGACAAGATCGGCGTCCTCGTCGCGACCCGGCCCGTCCCGTGACGCTTATCCCGTTGCCCGCGCACCGCGCGAGGCGGTGGAATACGGCCCATGCACGACTCCGGTGAGCAGAGGTGGCGGGCACCGTCGTTCGTGACCACGGCCCACGCCTGGATCGACGAGCGCCTCGGTGAGCTGGGGATGACCCGCACGGGCGCCATCGAGCAGCCGCACGTGCGCGACTGGGCGACGGCGATGCGGGTGCCCACCGATCAGGGGATCGTGTGGTTCAAGGCCAACGAGGAAGCCCTCGGGCACGAGGCCGCCGTCCTGGAGGTGGTGGCGGCACGTTCGGCGGGTCGGGTGCCCGCCCCGTTGGCGCGCGACGCGTCGACCGGCTGGATGCTGATGGCCGATGCCGGTCCCCGGCTGCGGGAGGCCGTCGAGGCCGAACGCAGCCTCGAGCGGTGGCGCGACGTGCTGGCGGCGTACGCCCGGGTCCAGCTCGCGTGCGAGGACGACGTCGAGGACCTGCTCGCGCTCGGCCTCCCCGACTGCCGGCTCCACACCCTGCCCGGTGCGTACGCCGACCTGCTGGCCGGTCTCGACGACACCGACCCGCGCCTGCCGGCTCCCGCGGCGATCGAGGAGATGTGCCGCGACCTCGCGGCGTACGGCATCAGGGAGACCGTGCAGCACGACGACCTGCACGACGGCCAGGTCTTCCTGGGGACGGGCACCCACCAGCTGCTCGACTGGGGCGACGCGTGTGTCTCGCACCCGTTCTTCACGCTGGCGGTGACGCTCGAGGGCGTCATCTCCTGGGGTGTCGACGACGAGAAGGACTCCGAGGACGTCGAGCCCTACCTCGCCGCCTACCTTGCGCCCTTCCGCGAACGCTACGACGGCGACCTCGACGAGGCGGCCCGGCTGGCGATGCGGTTGGGCTGGATCTGCCGCGCGGTCAACGGGGCAGTGCCGCAGGACGCCTCCGGGACCAGGACCCGGCTCACGATGTTCCTCGACGGCGGGCACTGAGGATCAGCCGCGCCGCGTCTCCAGCACCCGGAACCCCTTGTGGCTGGACAGCCGGGTCGTCGGCCAGCCCCGGTCGGTCAGCCAGCGCTGGAGCGAGTCGGCGCCGAGGTTCTTGCCGACCACCATCACCGCACGCCCCTTCGGCGCCAGCCGCGGCAGCCAGGTCAGCAGCAGCTCGTGGAGGGCCTCCTTGCCGATCCGGATCGGCGGGTTCGACCAGATCTCGTCGAAGACCTGGTCCCTCGGCACCTGCTCCTCGGTGCACGCGACGAAACGGCTGTCGAGACCGGCCGCGCGCGCGTTGTCGTTGGCGAGCAGCAGGGCGCGCTGGTTGACGTCGACCCCGATCACCGACGCCAGCGGCACGGCACGCGCGATGGCCAGGCCGATCACGCCGTAGCCGCAGCCCAGGTCGAGGAACTGGCCCTGGACGGGCGGCTGGAGCTCGCGGAACAGCACGGCGGTGGCGTGGTCGAGGTGACCCCGGCTGAACACGCCCGACCCGGACTCCAGCGTCAGCTCGTGACCCCACAGCTCGGCGGTGAAGCTCTCCCGCTCGAACGGCACGTCGGGGTCGGCGGTGAAGTAGTGCTCAGGCATCGATCGCCTCTCGCTTGGCCCGGGTGCGCTCGGCCTGGGCGGCGAGCTCGGCATCGTCGGGGTAACCGACCTCCTCGAGGGTCAGCCCGTGTGCGTTGATCACGGTCAGCCCCGGGTGCCGGCTGCGCCCGGCCATCACCTCGGCCGGCCAGTCGTGGGCACGCCGGCCGTCACCCACCGCGACCACGGCGCCGACGAGGGCGCGCACCATGTTGTGGCAGAAGGCGTCCGCCCGCACCGAGCCGACGAGCAGGCCCGCCTCGTCGCGTGTCCACGACAGGTCGAGCAGCGTGCGCACCGTCGTGGCACCCTCGCGTCGCTTGCAGAACGCGGCGAAGTCCTGGAGCCCGACGAGCGGCCTGGACGCTGCATTCATCAGGTCGATGTCGAGCGGTCGGGGAACGGACAGGACGTGGTGACGCACCAGCGGGTCGGCCAGCGACGGGCCGTCGGCGATGCGGTAGGCGTACTGGCGCCACGCCGCGGAGAACCTGGCGTCGAAGCCCGGCGGCGCCACGCCCACCCGGCGTACGCGCAGGTCGGGCGGCAGGATCCCGGCCAGGCGTCGCAGGAGCGAGTCGAGCGGCGGATCGGTCGAGCGGCCCACCGAGTCGGTCAGGGACTCGGGCGGCACGTCGGCGTGCGCGACCTGCCCGCGGGCGTGGACGCCCGCATCGGTGCGGCCGGCGACACCGACGCGTACGCGCGGCAGCCTCAGCGCCACGGCCAGGGCGGCCTCCAGCGTCTCCTGCACCGTGCGCAGGCCGGGTTGGGTCGCCCAACCGGAGAAGTCGGTGCCGTCGTAGGCACAGTCGATCCGCAGGCGCACGCCACGATCCTAGGTGGGACGGGTCCAGTCCACGGTCAGAGGTGTCACCGACCCGATCAGTGCCTAGGCTGGCCCCGATGACCTCACCTCGCCTGCTCAGCCTCGCGCTCGCCCTGCTCACCGGTGCCGCAGCGATGACGGCTCCAGGTGCGACGGCCGCACCCGCCGACGTCCGGGCCACCACCAGCTCCGTACGCGCGGTCGGCGCACCCGAGGCACGTGCACTCGCCGGCGACACCGACGGCGACGGGATCGACGATGCGGTCGACGGCTGCCCCGGCGTGGCCAGCACCAACCCGACGGGCTGCCCGACAGTCAAGCGATCCGCTCGCCTGCGCTACCTCGCGGGCAAGAACCGGCTGCAGGCGCGCGTCATCTCGACCGCGACCGCCTGCGCCTCCCGCTCGCGCGTCAAGCTCTGGCGGGTGACGCCCCGCGGCGACGTCCGGGCGGAGGTCGAGACCTCCAGCTTCACCGGCCGCAAGCGCTTCAGGGCCCGGCGCGGTGCGCACTACTACGTCACGGTCTCGTCCTCCTACGCCACCGGCATCGCGGAGTGCGCCGCGGCCAGGTCGTCGACCGTGCAGGTGCCCCGCAGATCCTGAGCCGCCCCGCGTGCCGGTCGGCCCACCTTGTTCAACCAAGGGGTTGACAACCGCTTCGGTGTGTTCGTACGGTCTATTCAACCAATCAGTTGAAGAAAGGGCCGTCGGATGACCGACCAGCTCTCCCGCGTGTTCGCCGCCCTGGCCGACCCGACCCGCCGCGACATGGTGGCGAGGCTGACCGAGGCCGATCACACCGTGAACGACCTCGCTGAGCCGTACGACGTGAGCCTGCAGGCCGTCTCCAAGCACCTCAAGGTGCTGGAGGAGGCCGGACTGGTCTCCCGGAGCCGCGAGGCGCAGCGCCGGCCGGTGCACCTGGAAGCCGAGGTGTTCGACCTGATGACGAAGTGGATCGAGCGCTACCGCCGACAGGCCGAGGAGCGCTTCGCGCGCCTCGACGCCGTGCTCGCGCGGATGCAGGACAACGAGAACGGCACCCCCAATCCCAGCACCCAGGAAGGAACCGCATCATGAGCACCGTGCAGAACCCCGCCACCCGTTACTCCGAGGCCGTCATCGTCGCCGACGAGCGCGTGCCGGCCGTCCACATCTGGCGCGACTTCGACGCGACGCCCGCACAGCTGATGCGCGCGCACACCGACGCCGAGGTCTTCGCCCAGTGGATCGGCCCGGACTCCCTCACCACCCGCATCGACCACTGGGACTGCCGGACCCTGGGCTCCTACCGCTACGTCGCCTCCCGTGACGGTGACGAGTACGCCTTCCGCGGGACGTTCCCGGAGGTCAGCGACACCAGGCTCGTCCAGACCTTCACGTGGGAGGGCATGCCCGACGCGATCGCGCTGGAGACGATGACCTTCGAGGACCTCGGGGACGGCCGGACCCGACTGCACGGCTTCTCGCTCTGCGACTCCTTCGAGGGACGCGACGGGATGCTGTCCAGCGGCATGGAGGTGGGCATCCACGAGGGCTACGCCAAGCTGGACCGCCTGCTCAACGACGGCTCCCTCTGATGGCGTTGCCGGACACACCCGCCGCCCGTCACCGCGTCGCGGCAGCCACCTTCGGGCACCTCGTCGCCGGCACCCGGGACTGGTCCGCACCAGCACCGGTCGAGGGCTGGGTGGCGCGCGACGTCCTCGGGCACCTCCTCGAGTGGTTCCCCGCCTTCCTCGCCGCCGGGGGCATCGACCTGGCACCGGGTCCGTCCGTCGACGACGACCCGGCCAGCGCCTGGCAGCACCACGCGGACGGCGTACAGGCACTGCTGGAGGACCGGGGCCAGGAGAGCTTCACGCACCCCTACGCCGGCACCCACCGACTGGCCGACGCGATCGACCGGTTCTACACCGCGGACGTCTTCATGCACTCCTGGGACCTGGCCGCCGCCACCGGCCAGGACGTCGACCTCGACGCGGACCATGCCGCCGCCCTGCTCGGCGGCATGCGTCAGATGGAGGACGTACTGCGTGGCTCGGGACAGTACGGCCCGCCCGTGGCCGTCCCCGCCGACGCACCCGTCATCGACCAGCTGATGGGCTTCATCGGCCGCGACCCGGCGTGGACCTCTGTGGGGCGGTGAGTGAGGCGGGTTCGTCCCGCCCTGAAGCCCCCTCACCCACCGCTTCGGTGGCGGTTCGGCCGGGACCACCCTCCAGCGGTGCGTGACGCGGCTTCCTCCAGCCCCAAAGCCCCCTCACCCACCGCTCACACGAGTTCGGAGGCGTACGGCGGGTCGGCACCGCCCTTGAAACCTCGAGCGGTGAGTGAGGCGGGTTCGTCCCGCCCTAAAGCCCCCTCACCCACCGCTCCGGTGGCGGCTCGCCCGGGACCACCCCTCCAGCGGTGCGTGACGCGGCTTCCTCCAGCCCCAAAGCCCCCTCACACACCGCTCACACGAGATCTGAGGCGTACGGCGGGTCGGCACCGGGCCGCGACACGGTGATCGCGGCAGCAGCGACGGCGCGGGAGAGTACCCCCTGGACCTGGTCGGGCGTCAGCGCGGACACCCGCTCGCCCGCCCCGGCACCGACAGCACCCAGCGACCAGAGCGCGTCCACCATGGCTGCGCCGAAGGTGTCACCGGCACCGATCGTGTCGACCACCTCGACCGGCACCATCGCCACGTCCACCCGACCTCCCGCCGACCACCAGGTGGCGCCGTGCTCGCCCTTGGTCACCACCAACGCCGCGGCGCCGCGCTCGAGGACGTCGCTCGCCACCTGCTCCTCGGTCGTCTCGGGCCACAGCGCTGCCAGGTCCTCGTCACTCCCCTTGACCAGGTCTGCGAGGCCGACCAGCTCCTCGACCCGCGCCACCAGGTCGTCGTCGACCCCGGTCACCTGCGGGCGGGCGTTGAGGTCGTAGTAGGTCAGTGCCGTCGAGCGCCGCGCCGCCAGCTCGGACCGTACGACGTCGGCCCCGGGGGCGAGCACCGCTCCGATCGAGCCACAGGCGACCACTACAGCGGTCACGTCGTCCGGCAGGACTGCCGGCGCCGGGGCCCAGGTGATGTCGAAGACGTAGGTCGCGGCACCGTCCGGACCGATGGTCGCCGTCGCCGAGGCGGTGCGCGACAGCCGCGCCGGGTCGCCGGCCATCGAGACGCCGTTGCCGCCCAGGTGGCGCGCCAGCAGGTCGCCGTACGCGTCGGAACCCCAGGCCGACGCGAACCAGACGGTGCGGTCGAGCCGCGAGAGGGCGACCGCGCAGTTGGCGGCGCTGCCGCCGGGGAACGCGGTCTCGGCTCCGTCGCGTCGCACGACGTCGACGAGCGCCTCCCCGATCACCAGTGCGATGTCTGTCATGCCGGGTGTCTATCGCACATACGACGAGGCCCGCCACCCACAGGGGGTGACGGGCCTCGCGAGTGGCCTGGATCAGGCCTTGGACTCGTCCTCGGACTCGACCTCGGCAGCGTCGCCCTGGGCCTGGGCCTCGGCGGTCGCGACGTCGGCGGCCTCGGTCTCGACGACCTCGGTCTCACCGTCGACACCCTCGGCCTCGACCTCGGCCGGAGCCGACTCGGCAGCCGGGGCGGCTGCAACGGCAGCGTCGGTCTTCCGCGTCGACGGAGCCTTGGGGCTGTAGGCCTCGGTGACCAGCTCGATCACGGCCATCGGCGCGTTGTCGCCCTTGCGGGGGCCGATCTTCGTGATGCGGGTGTAGCCACCGGGACGCTCGGCCATGACCGGAGCGATCTCGGTGAAGAGGACGTGCACGACCGACTTGTCGTGGACGGTCTTGAGGACCTCGCGGCGGTTGTGCACGTCGCCCCGCTTGGCCTTGGTGATCAGCTTCTCCGCGACCGGACGCAGCATGCGCGCACGGGTCTCGGTGGTCGTGATCTTGCCGTGCTCGAACAGGGCCGTGGCCAGGTTCGAGAGCATCAGCCGCTGGTGGGCCGGGCTACCGCCGAGGCGCTTGCCCTTCTTGGGCTTGGGCATGTGGTGCCGTCCTTCTCTCGGGCCGTGTCAGGTACCCGGGTAGACGACCGGCCTGCTGTGGACAGGTGCCGGTCGGTTTTGTTGTGTGGGGTGAGGTGCGAGCGGGAGCCCGGAGGCTCAGAGCTGCTCGTCCTCGATGAACGCGTCGTCGTCGTCGTCGCCGTAGGCGGCGAGGGCGGCGTGCGGGTCGAAACCGGGGGCGCTGTCCTTGAGGGAGAGACCCATCTCGACGAGCTTGGCCTTCACCTCGTCGATCGACTTGGCACCGAAGTTCCGGATGTCCAGCAGGTCCTGCTCCGAGCGCGAGATGAGCTCACCCACGGTGTGGATGCCCTCGCGCTTGAGGCAGTTGTAGCTGCGGACCGTGAGCTGCAGGTCCTCGACCGGCAGGGCCAGGTCGGCGGCGAGCTGCTCGTCGACGGGCGACGGGCCGATGTCGATGCCCTCGGCCTCGACGTTGAGCTCGCGAGCCAGGCCGAAGAGCTCCACCAGCGTCTTGCCGGCCGAGGCGATCGCGTCGCGGGGACGGATCGACGGCTTGGTCTCGACGTCGATGACGAGGCGGTCGAAGTCGGTACGCTGCTCGACACGGGTGGCCTCGACCTTGTAGGTCACCTTCAGCACGGGGCTGTAGATCGAGTCGACCGGCATCCGGCCGATCTCGTTGTCGGCACCCTTGTTCTGGACGGCCGAGACGTAGCCGCGGCCACGCTCGACGACCAGCTCCATCTCGAGCTTGCCCTTGTCGGACAGGGTCGCGATCTTGATCTCGGGGTTGTGCACCTCGACACCGGCGGGCGGGGTGATGTCGGCGGCGGTGACGTCACCGGCACCCGACTTGCGCAGGTACATCACCACGGGCTCGTCGTGCTCGGAGGAGACGACGATGCCCTTGAGGTTGAGGATGATCTCGGTCATGTCCTCGGTGACGCCCTCGATGGTCGAGAACTCGTGCAGGACGGAGTCGACCTTGATGCTGGTGACCGAGGCACCGGGGATGGAGCTGAGAAGCGTACGGCGCAGCGAGTTTCCGAGCGTGTAGCCGAAGCCGGGCTCGAGGGGCTCGATGACGAACCGCGAACGGAACTCGTCGACGGACTCTTCCGTGAGGGTGGGGCGCTGAGCGATGAGCACGGAGTTTTTCCTTCCCGGATCCACCCGCTATATGACGGATCCGAACCATGAGGTTGGCGGAGACATGAAGTTGGAAGAGGGGCGTCGGCGGCCTCCCGGGGAACCGGTCGGCCACCGACGATGAGTCACTTCTTCGAGTAGTACTCGACGATGAGCTGCTCCTGCACCGGCACGTCGATCTGTGCGCGGATCGGAACCTGGTGCACGAGGATGCGCATCCGCGACGGGATGGCCTCGAGCCATGCCGGGACGTGGCGCTCGCCGTGGGTCTCGCGAGCCACGATCAGCGGCGTCATCTCGAGCGACTTCTCGCGGACGTCGATGATGTCGTGGTCGCTGACCTGGAAGGACGGGATGTCGACCTTCCGTCCGTTGACCACGAAGTGGCCGTGGACGACGAGCTGGCGAGCCTGGCGACGCGTACGAGCGAAGCCGGCGCGGTAGACGACGTTGTCGAGACGGCACTCGAGGAGCTGCAGCAGGTTGTCGCCGGTCTTGCCCTGGCGACGGCTGGCTTCCTTGTAGTAGCGGACGAACTGCTTCTCCATCACGCCGTAGGTGAAACGAGCCTTCTGCTTCTCGCGGAGCTGCAGCAGGTACTCGCTCTCCTTGATGCGACCGCGGCCGTGCTGGCCGGGAGCGTAGGGACGCTTCTCGAAGGCAGCGTCGCCGCCGACGAGGTCGACACCGAGACGGCGCGACTTGCGGGTCATGGGTCCGGTGTAACGGGCCATGTCAGTCTCTCTTTCTCAGTCTCGGGTCAGACGCGACGGCGCTTGGGAGGCCGGCATCCGTTGTGGGGGGTGGGCGTGACGTCCTGGATGGTGCCGACCTCGAGGCCGATGGCACCCAGCGAGCGGATCGCGGTCTCGCGACCCGAGCCCGGACCCTTGACGAAGACGTCGATCTTCTTCATGCCGTGGTCCATCGCCCGGCGACCGGCGGCCTCGGCGGCCATCTGCGCGGCGAACGGGGTGGACTTGCGCGAGCCCTTGAAGCCGACGGTGCCGGCAGAGGCCCACGAGATCACCGCGCCGGTCGGGTCGGTGATGGTGACGATGGTGTTGTTGAACGTGCTCTTGATGTGGGCTTCGCCCTGAGCGACGTTCTTCTTCTCCTTGCGGCGGACCTTGGTCGCGCGGCTCTTGGGAGGCATTCACTAACTCCTGATGAGGTCTGGTCGGAAAGCTTCTGGGAAGAGAGCGGGGATCACTGCGCGGAAGCGCAGGTCACTTCGCCTTCTTCTTGCCGGCGACGGTGCGCTTGGGACCCTTGCGGGTACGCGCGTTGGTCTTGGTGCGCTGACCGCGGACCGGGAGGCCCATGCGGTGGCGACGACCCTGATAGCTGCCGATCTCGATCTTGCGGCGGATGTCCGCCTGGACCTCACGTCGGAGGTCACCCTCGATCTTGAAGCTGGCTTCGATCTCGTCGCGAAGCTTGACCAGCTCCTCATCGCCCAACGTGTGGACGCGCGCGTTCGGGTCGACCCCGGTTGCGGCGAGGAGCTGCTGGGAGCGGGTACGGCCGATGCCGTAGATGTAGGTGAGTGCGATCTCGATGCGCTTGTCGCGCGGGAGGTCGACACCAACGAGGCGTGCCATGTGGCGTTTCCTGTCTGTTCTCGCTCTGGTTTCTGGTCGTGTCGCGTCCCATCCCGCCTCGGGTGGGCTCCGGCCAGTGCTCCGGAGGTGGATTCGGTCAGGAGTCCGGGGACTCCTGCCTAGCGATCACGTTGTGGGGTGTTGAGTTGTTGGTCCTGCTCAGCCTTGCCGCTGCTTGTGGCGCGGGTTCTCGCAGATGACCATGACCCGGCCGTGACGGCGGATGACCTTGCACTTGTCACAGATGGGCTTGACGCTCGGGTTGACCTTCATGTCAACGATTCCTTGCTACTCGGCTGGCTTGTCACTTGTAGCGGTAGACGATCCGACCCCGGGTGAGGTCGTACGGCGAGAGCTCCACCACGACCCGGTCCTCGGGGAGGATGCGGATGTAGTGCTGGCGCATCTTGCCGCTGATGTGGGCGAGCACCTTGTGTCCGTTGGCAAGTTCGACGCGGAACATGGCGTTGGGAAGGGCTTCCGTAATGGTGCCCTCGATCTCGATCACGCCTTCTTTCTTCGGCATGTCCTCCACAATCTGTTGTCTGTTTGTCTACCGTGGCCCGGGAACCGCCCGACTCCTGCATGCAGGAGACCGGTGGACCTCGTGAGGCGGATCCGGACACCTCTTTCCGGGCACACGCCGAACCGTCTGGGACGAGATCGAACGAGGTCCGGGCAGCCGCGAGGCACCACGAAACACAGCCCACGTTGGGCCGAAGAGCGAGTTTAGTCCGATGCCGTGCGCGAACGCCAATCAGCGCGGCGACGCCCCCGGGCGAACCGCCCCGGCGGGGTCGGCTCGGGGTCGGTGACGGCCGGCGGCTGCAACGGCTCGTCCGCCGCAGGGGCGGCGGGCCGACCCGGCCGCAGCGACCGCAGGCTGATCGCTGCGACGAGCCGCTGGCGGCGACCCACACCGTGCGACATCGCCCGTCGCTCGGCGTCGATCGACTTCCAGTAGGTCTCCGCAGCCGACGCCCCCGGGGCCAGTGGGCCGAAGACGAAGCTGTCGGCGCTGCGGGCCAGGGACGGTGCCTGCTCGGACACGATCCCGACCGACTGCTCCCGCCGGGTCACGGTGGGCCCCAGCGGCACCACCTGGCCCAGGTCGCGGGCATGGTCGACCAGCTCGCGCCACGCGCCGACGAACCGGGCCGAGGCCGACTCGGCGCTGCGCCGGCGGTGCCGCCGCCAGACCTTGAAGCCCACGATCGCGCCCAGCAGGAGCGCGAGCAGCAGCAGCGGGCCGCCGACGTACTTCACCGCGACGCCCACCCAGCCCGGGACGCCGGGGATCAGCCCCTCGTCCTCCTCGGCCTTCTTCTTGCGGGTGGCCTTGCGCTCCTTGAGGTCCGCATCGCTCTGCTCGCCCGCATCGGAGGGCGGCGGGATCGGGTTCGGGGGCGGGATGACGGTGCCCGACATGGGCGTGTTGGTCTCGGGGATCTGGTCCGCCGGTGGGGTGGTCCCCATGAAGGCGCTGGTCGGGAGCGTGCGCCACGACCCGTCCGCGGCTCGCAGCTCCACCCACGCCGAGACGTCCTTGCCCGTCACCCGACCGCCCTCGGGGACCTCCGCCCCCAGGACGACACGCGCGGGCACGCCGATGTCGTTGGCGATCAGCGCCATCGTGGCGGCGTACTGCTCGTCGTTGCCCACGATCTGCGGGGCGTTGACGAACTCGTCGGAGAGACGCCACACGCTGTGCCCGGCGACGTAGACGCGCTCGGTGCGACCGATGCCGTCGCTGTACTTGCCTTCGCTCCTGAGGTGCTCGGCCGCGGCGAAGACCCTGCCCATCGGGTCGCTGGCCGACTTCTCGGTCCACTTCGCCGACGGCCCCTGGATGAACGCCGCCTCAGGCGGGAGGGGCGACAGCTCGTCGGAGGCGGTGGTGGTGGGCGCCAGGGAGTCGTCGGGCTGCACGGCGGTGAAGGAGTAGCGGTCGCCGGACCGCAGTCCGGTCGGCACCACCGCGGTCGAGGTGGCGAGGTTGTAGCGGAAGACCTCCGCCTTGCTGCGCGGGTCGCCGGTCTCGAACTCCATCGACTCCAGGCCCCCGACGGTCGGCAGCCAGACGCCGGAGTAGCCCTCGCCGAGGGTGACCGTGACCTCGACCTCCCGGCCCTCGGCCGGGTTGTCGATCGTCGAGGAGACGCGCTGGAAGGAGTCGTCGGCTGCCTCGGGCAGGGCGTTGTCCGTGGCACCCCAGACCATGCCGTCGTAGCGGTCCATGGTGGCGAAGCGGATCAGCGTGCCGGCCTCGACGCCGTCGACGTCCAGCAGGGTCTTGTCGTAGACGTTGGTCGGGTCGGGACGGCCCTTGGGGTCGACGTACTTGCGGAAGCCGGCGAGCGGTGAGGGGTAGCGGCCGATGTCGAAGGGTGGCTCGACCCAGTTGCGGGCGACCACACGGCCCTCGTCGCCGGCGATCAGGGCGCTGGCCGGCAGGGCCAGCGCAGCGGCGGCCACCAACATCGCTGCGCTCCCGAGCACGCGTACGTAGGAGGTCGACCCACCCTGCACCGTGGCGCTCGCCCGGCGGGCCCGCAGCGCCAGCCAGGTCAGGGCGCACCCGGCATAGACCGCCCCCTGCACCGGCAGCGACTGCGGGTGACGTACGCCGAGGACGATGGCCGCGACCAGGACGAGCGTCGTCCCCACGACCGGGAGCATCGCGTGCAGCCAGGCCCGGCGGACACCCAGCCCGGCGAGTCCCATGCCCACCAGGCCGGCCACCATCCCGGCCAGCCACGGCAGCACCAGCAGGGGTCCGTCCCCGTCGATAGGCGGCAGCGTGGTGAGCAGGTCCTTCCACCCGAAGACGGCCTCGTCGGCCACCCGGCCGAGGGTCGAGCCGGTGGGCAGGACCGCCGAGTCGCCCAGCGAGCGCAGGCACAGCGGCCCACCCAGCAGGAAGAACACGACCACGCAGGCGACCACCGCCGAGATGATCGGCCAGCCGGCTGCCCGGGTCAGGTGCGTGGCGACCACGGCCACGAGAGCGCCGAGCAGGCCCACCGCGAGGTAGGTCCAACCGGTGAACGAGGAGCCGAAGGCACTCAGCGCGATCCCCGTCAGGAGCAGGGTGAAGCCGATGTCGACCCAGGCGTGCAGGTCGGGGACGAGCCGGTGCCGCCGGACACGGGTCCGGCTCCCCGTGGAGGCAGCGGTGCTGGGGGGCCTTCCGGGACTCCCGGGCGTGGGCCTCATCGCACGCTCCATCGCAGGAGGCCGCCGAGGTCCTCCTTGGCGGCCAGGTGGAGGATCGGGAGACCGCCGGTCTCGGTCACCCTGCTGGTGCCTTCGGGGTCCACCACGATGCCGTAGCGACGCACCTCGGGCGGGAAGGCGGCAGCGGCCCGCAGGACGTCGGTGAACTCGGTACGCGCGCCGCCCACGAGGAAGGCCAGGCTGGTGTCCGGCGCGACGAGGGTCGCCTGCCGCCCCGACCGGATGAGCCCGCGGTCGCCGAACTCGGCCCGGCACACGGCGTCGAGCGCGAGGTGGCCCTCGGAGCCGGTGGAGGCGTGGCTGCCGCACACGAACGACACGTCGAAGTCGTCCAGCACGGCCCGGACGGCGATCGAGGCGGCCACGGCCATCGCGGACTCGAAGTCCTCCGGGTCGGCCCATGCTGCGGCACGGTCGTCGACCACGATCGTCGCGTGGCTGCGCCGGGTGTCGAGGTACTGGCGCACGAGCAGGCTGGACTCGCCGGTGGAGGCCATCACCTTGGCCGAGGACCTCCAGTGGATGTGGCGCAGGTCGTCGCCGGGGACGTACTCGCGCAGCGCGTGGAAGGCGAGGTCGCTCTGGCTGACGGCGTCGATGGAGACGCCCTCGAGGTCGCGCAGGAGGCCGGCGCCGAGGGACTCGACGGGCAGCAGGTGTGGGCGTACGAGCACCTCGCGCACCGGGGTCCAGACCATGTCGCGCGAGAACAGGCCGATCGGATCCCCCCGTCGGGTCATCGCGGGCCCGACGGCGATCACCCCGCGACGCTCGGTGCGGATGGTGAACGTCTCCTCGTGGGTGGCCCCGCTGGCCAACGAGCTGATGCCGTAGCGGTGGATGGACGAGCCGACCGGCACCTCGAGCGTGGTGGGCACCAGTCGCGAGGCGGCACGGTTGACCACGACCACGCCTGCCGCCACGGACTCCCCCGCCGCGACCCGCTCCGGCTGGAGGCGCAGGTCGACGCTGACGGCGGTGCGGCCCAGGAGGAAGGGCCCGGCGAGGACGAGCAGGATCACGCACGCGAAGCCCAGGACCGCCAGCTCACGCCACTGCGTGAACGTGGCGACCAGCGCCGCGCCCAGTCCGATCCCGAGGACCAACCAGCCGATCGGCTTGATGACCTCGAGCGCATCGTTCAACCGCTGCCTCATGGACGTGTCAGGCCCCGACGCGGTCGGTCGGCGGCGCCACCGAGTCGAGCAGCCGCGAGATGACGGTCTGGACGTCGACGCCACTGAACTGTGCCTCGGCGTCGAGGAGCACGCGGTGCGACAGGACGGGCTCGGCCAGGTCCTTGATGTCGTCGGGCACGACGTGGTCGCGGCCGTCGGCAGCCGCCCAGGTCTTGGCGACACGGACGAGGGCCAGGCAGCCACGCGGGGAGAGGCCGAGCTTCACGTGGGGCTGGCGGCGCGACTCCTCGGCGAGCTCGGCGACGTAGCCGATGACCGCGGGGTCGACGTAGACCTGGTCGGCCAGGCCGCTCATCTGCGCGATCGTGGCGGCGGTGATGACCGGGGTCACCAGGGCAGCGCGGTCCCGTACGGCTGCGTTGTTGAGCAGCTCGACGGTGGCCTGCCGGTCGGGGTAGCCCAGCGAGGTCTTCATCAGGAAGCGGTCCAGCTGCGCCTCGGGGAGGCGGTAGGTCCCGGCCTGCTCGATGGGGTTCTGGGTGGCGATCACGAGGAACGGCTTGCCGACCGGGTGCGCGACGCCGTCGACGGTGACCTGCCCCTCCTCCATGACCTCCAACAGGGCCGACTGGGTCTTGGGAGAGGCGCGGTTGATCTCGTCGGCCAGCACGATCGTGTGGAAGATCGGTCCGGGGTGGAACTCGAAGGTGCCCTTGTGCTGGTCGTAGACCGTCACGCCGGTCACGTCTGACGGCAGCAGGTCCGGGGTGAACTGGATACGGGCGTGGCTGCCCTGGACGGTGTTGGCCAGGGCCCGGGCGAGCATCGTCTTGCCCGTGCCGGGGAAGTCCTCCAGCAGGACGTGACCCTCGGACAGCAGGCAGGTCAGGGCCAGGCGCACCACGTGGCGCTTGCCGAGCACCGCCTTCTCCATGTTGTCGGTGAGCTGGTCGAACGTGGTCTTGAACCACTCGGCCTGCTCGTGGCTGATCGTCATCTCTGGTCCTGCTCTCTCTCGGTCCTCACCAGGCGCCCGGCGTCGCCCAGAATTCTTCGCGCCGCCACGTGCACAGGGCGGCGGTGGTGCCGGCGCGGTAGTAGCGCGCGAGCACCTGGTCGCTGTCGGTGTAGTAGGTGCCCCAGTCCCGCGACTCGTCCCACCAGTCCGGATCAGCGGAGTTGCCCACCTTGCACGTCAGGCCGTCGCCGAGCAGGAGGCCGCGGATCACGAGCTTGACCCGGGCACAGCTCGCCTCGATGCAGAGCGGCTCCCGCGGGCTCTGCTGGCAGGGGTTGGAGCCGTCGAGGTCGCTGCAGGAGGGGCCCCGCACGACGGTGACCGAGGGCGGCGGCGGTTGGCCGCTGACATCCGTGCGCCGCTTGTAGTCCGTGCCCCGGCCGCCCGGGGACGGGTCGCGCAGGGTGACCTCGATCGTGGCGCCCTCTGCATAGTTCTCGGTCGTGGTCGAGATCGGCACGCTGAAGGTGCCCACCCCACCGAGGTCGATCACCTGCTCGGCACCGCCGTTGATCCTGACGCCGAGCTGGGCGGGGTCGCCGTTGCTGGTGCCGGTGATGGTCCAGGTGACGTTCTTGCCGTTGATGCCGGCGAGGCCGATCTCGTTGAGCCTGCCGCCCAGCGGGCCGTAGCTCTGCGCGTTCTGCTGGCTGCTGACCGTGCAGCCCGCCGGTGCCTTCTCGTTGCACACGCGCAGCTGCACCGGGTAGGCCCGCTCGTTGCCCGGCGTGGGCACGCGGGTGACGGTGCTGCCGGTCTGGTTGTTGAACGACCTGGCCACCAGCCCGTTGACGAGGATCTCCACCCGACTCGTCGTCCCCCGCGAGTCCGGGACGGTGTACTGGAGCTGGATCTCCTGGTCGTTGCCGGTGGCGGCCTGGGTCCAGGTCCCCCACTGCGCCGGGCGACCGACGGCCTCGAACGACACCGCCGGGCTCGGGGCTGATCGCTTCCCCGGCTGGTTGTAGGCCACCACGGTGTAGGTGAAGGTGTCTCCCTCGTAGGGGATGCCCGAGTGGGTGCACACCAGGGCACCGATCTTCTGGCAGCCGGGGACCGCCGACGACTCGCCGCCCGTGCTGAAGTTGACGCTGTAGACCGTGGGGCCGGGTCCTTCGGGCAGGGTCGCGGGCCAGGTCACGCGCAGGCTCGTCTGGCTGGGATTGGTCTCCAGGTCGACGACCGTCGGTTGTCCGGGCGCCGCCGGGGTCCCGAGGGGCTGCATCTCGGCCGAGGACCTCGGCGCGGAGAAGCCGCTCACGTTGCGCGCCTTGACGGTGAAGAAGTACTTCGTGTTGTTGTCCAGGCCCTGCACCGTGAAGCTCGTCGCCCCGGACACGGTCTGCTGGCCACCGGCCCAGGTGAGCGTGTAGTCGAGGATCTTCGAGGTCTGGGTGGTCGGCTTGTCCCAGGCGACGGTGATGGTGCCGTCGCCGCGGTCGGTCATCCGGATGTTCGCGACCCGGCCGGGCGCGGTGTCCGCACGTGCCTGCTCCGACTCGTTGCTCCACTCACCGGGCCCGACCCGGTTCACCGCCTGCACCCGGAAGCTGTACCTGCCGCCGTTCTTGAGCTTGCGGAACACGCACGTGTTGGTGTCGCACCGTTGCTGGGCGCCCCGCCGTTCCTTCACGTTGTAGTAGAGGATCGGCGCCCCACCACTGTCGGAGGGCGGCTCCCACGACATGGTGATGGTCTCGGACTGCGACTGGGGGAAGGGTCGCGGCGCACCGGGTGCGCTGGGAGTGCCGACCACCTCGAACTGTATGCGTCCCTCGGCGAGCCGGTCCGGGGGCGGGTCCGGCGAGCCGATGTCGCTCATCACGATCGTGAAGCTCGCCTGCACCCCCCGCGAGTCCTTGTCGGCGGTCAGGGTCAGGGTGCTGCCGCTGGACGTGGCGCGCACGCCTGAGTTGCCCTCCGACCGGACGGACACGATCGTCGGCGTCGGCTGGGACACGCCGGCCTGGAGGTAGGGCGCGAGGTTGTAGGACCGGCTCGTGCCGGCCTCCATGGTCTCGACCTTGACCGGCAGCAGGGTGGGCGGTGGCGCCTGGGCGAGGCGGAAGCGCACCTCCTGGGTGTTGCTCTGCCCGGCTCGCACCGTCAGCACGGCCTCTCCCCCACGGGTGGCGTCCTCGCCGGCGCTGATCGCCACCACCGAGCCCTGCGGTGAGCCCACGCTGAGACCGTCGAGGGCACTGGTCCAGCTGGCTTCGTAGCTGAGTCCGGCGGTGTCGCGCGGGTCGAGGGTGAAGACCTTGCAGAACGTCGCGATGTCGAGGTCGACCTGCTGGCCGGCCGAGATCGGGAGGACGGTGGAAGGGCACTCCAGCACCGGAGTCTCGTCACCCACCTGGACCGGGACGGAGAGCAGCACGGTCGCGCCGTCGGCGGTCGTGGTCGTGTCCTCGTTGCCGTTGGCGTCCGTCGCGGTGGTGACCTCGACGAGGAGTGCGCCCGGGCCGCGGAAGCCGGGTGAGGCGGTCAGCTCGAATCGGTTGTCACCGTCGGCCCCGACGCTCAGCGCGGTCGGTGAGGCGCTGTAGGAGCGACGACCCGAGGCCACGCGCACCCGGGCACCCGACGGCGCAGCGATGTAGTCGCTGAGCTTCCCGGTGACGCTCCCGCCCGAGTCGAGGTCGATCTGGACGCCGTCCAGGACGTACGGCAAGCCGTTTCCGGTGGGCGGGACGTAGACCGACGCCGAGGCAGCAGCCCCGTCGCCGTCCTCCACACGGAAGGGCAGGACCTTGGGCTCGGCGCCCCGGTCGACCCTGATCTGCGCACCGTCGATCACAGTGGCGGAGGGGTCGCCGTAGACGTCGGTCACGGTCAGGTCCTCGGCAGGACCATCCGGGTCGTAGGCGCCCTCGAGGACGTCGATGAGCACGCTGCCGCTCTCGTCGGCGCGGCCGAAGGCGTCGTAGACCACTGGCGGGTTGTTGAAGTCCTCGGCCGTCTCCAGGGTCATCGTGGCCCGGGACTCGGCGAGGCCGTTGGTCAAGCGGTAGACGACCACGACCGGCGGCCCCTGCCGCTTGGCAGGTGCCTCGACGGTCACCAGGTTGGTCTGCTCGTCGAGCTCGACGCCCTCAGGGGCCTCGAGCAGCTCGACCCTGACGTCGTCGCCGGTCGCGACGAAGTCGTTGGCCAGCGGGTCGAACGTGGCCGTCCGCCCCGGCTCGACGGTGAGCCGGTCCTCGACGGCCAGCGGCGGCTGGGGCTGGCCGGGCGGGACCACCGCGACCCGGACCGTCCCCGTCGCGAACGCTCCCTGGGAGTCGACCACGGAGTAGGTGAACTCATCCGTCCCGACCGTGCGCGGGTAGGCCTGGTACTCGAGGAAGTTGCCCCCGAAGGAGACGATCCGGCCCAGGCGGGGGGCGGAGGTGATGCCCGTGACGGTGACCGGGTCGCCGTTGCGGTCCACACCGACGCCGGGGACCCGCACCTTGATGACGTCGCCGGAGACCACCCGGCCCTCGAGGGTGGGTGGCTCCGGGGGGTCGTTGGGGTCGTCGACAGGGACGACCGTGACCATCAGTCGACCGGTGGCGCGCTGGCCGGCCAGGTTCTGGGCGATGTAGGACACGTCGAAGGTGTCGCGCTCCTGGAGCTTCGCCGGCGCGACGTAGCGCACGAGGCGACCCGACACGAAGGCCTGACCGACGTCGCCCTTGACGTCGGGCGGCCGCACCACCTCGAGCTGGCCGGGGACGCCGTCGGCGAGGTCGCTGAGCAGCGTCAGGCGGTCGCCGGAGGGCGAGAGGTCGTTGTCGAGCACCGGTACGGAGACCGCTGTGCCGGCCCGAACGACGACCCGGTCGGCCACCGTGACGGGGGTGTTGTCCTGCGGGGCCGTCCGCTGGGTGACCACGACCTCACCGCGCACCGCGGAGCTCGCGCCGTTGCTGATCGTGTAGGCGATGGTCTGGGTGGCCGGGGCCATGTCGGGCTGGCGCGAGGAGATGCGCAGCCAGCGCCCGTCGATGATCGCCACGTCGACGCTGCCCGCCCGTGCAGGCACCGCGCGCTGGACGACCAGGAGGCCGCCGGCCGGGTCGAGGTCATTGGCCAGCACGTCCACGATGCCGGGGGCCTGGCCGTAGATGGTCAGCTGGTCGGGCATGGCGATCGGGTCCGAGGCCCGCTTGGGTGCCGGCTTCACGTCGACGCGGATCGTGCCCTGGTCGAGAGGGGCGTTGCCGAACCCGGCGTCGTACTTGAGGAAGTAGGTTCCGGCGCGGTCGCCGGTGAAGGTCAGCTGGCCCGAGTCGAGGTCGGAGACGATCGTGGTGCCCGCCTGGGGCGGGACCTTGCCGCCGAGCGACAGCTCCGCGTTGTTCGTGCTCGGGTCGGATCCCGGCAGGTCGTTGAGCAGCGGCCTGATCTTGATCGGCCGGCCGACCTCGCCGCGGATGACGTCGGGCGCGGCCTGGGCCGCGAACGACTTCTGGTCGAGCGGCGCCTGGACCCGGAAGCTCATCGACCGCCTGATCGGGCCGGAGCGGCCGTCGGTGACGCCGAAGTCGACCCGGACCAGCTCCTCGCGATCGGTCCTGGCCGTGGGTGCGGTGAAGCGGATGCGGCCGTCGGCCGTGATCCGGGCGGTGGCGCCGGACTGCTCGCCCCCCACGGCGACGGCCGAGTCCAGGAGCAGCGTGTCGCCGTCACGGTCATCACGCCAGTCGGAGAGGACCGGCACCGCAAGCGTTCCCCGGTAGGGGACCCGGTAGGTCGGCTTGCGGTAGCCCGCACGGGGCGCTGGTGCGGCGTTGCTGCCGCCATCGCGTACGTCGACGCTGACCAGCGCGTTGGCACGCACGCCGCTGCGGCCGTCGTCGACGTAGTAGTCGAAGGCGACCGGCCTGGCCCTCTCGGGCATCTCCAGGATCAGGGTCTGGCCGTCGGGACTGATCTCGACGCGGGCACCACCGCCGGGTTGGTCCACACCGACGATGCTGAGCAGGCGACCCTGGGGCGCGGAGTCGTTGTCGAGCGGGTGCAGCACGGTCGTCCGGCCCGCGCGCACGCCGTAGGCATCCGGCTTGGCCTGGGGAGGACGGCGGTCGGCGTCGTCGGCGTCGCTCTTCTTGTCGTCCTCCTCGGTCTTCTTCTTGGAGGTGAAGGCCTCCCAGTTGTCGATCTTGACCGGCTTCTCGTCATCGACGTCCCAGACGGCGCCGCTGTTGGCGTCGTTGAGGACGATCTCGGCGCGGTTGACGCGGAAGGCGAGGTTGGTCGCATCGCCCTTCAGGTCCGACACCGTGGCGTCCTGCGAGCCGCACTGCACCGACACGTTGCCCTGCCCACCGGACCACGCGCCGTAGGTGCAGGCGCCGAGACGGACCGGCTCCACCGGGTCGCCGGACGACCTGGTCGTGGCGATCGTGGTGACGTCCCCGGAGTCGAGGTCGACGCCCAGGAGCTCGTCGGCCGACGCCACGAGCACCGAGTCCGCGGCCGGTCCGGCCTGCTGGAGGACACTGTCGACCGGCACGGAGGCGGCCGCCCCGTCAAGGGTGCGGACCACGCCCGCCGCCGCATCGAGGGTCACGACCCGCTCGCCCACCGTCGTGACGCTCGTGACCTGGCCGGCGTCGGCGGGGAGATCCTCGGAGGAGGGCTCACCGAATCCTGCGCCCGCGGGCCGGAGGGTCGTGACCGTCCCCTCCTCGGCAGAGGTGACCACGACGGCGCCCCCCTGGCTCACTGCGAGCGCTGCCCTCTCGCCGGCCTCGGCCAGCGCGTCCGACTGGCGGTCGACGGCCGTCATGACCGGCTTGCCGACCATGTCGTCGTAGCGGACCGCCCAGACCTCCCCGGTCTCGGCGTCGGCGCTGGCCAGGGTGCCGCCGGCCATCTGCACGTCGCCGCTGCTCGGGATCGCCGCGGCGCCGCCGTCGGGCGTCTCGAGCTTGCCCGGCTCGATGGACTGGCCGCGCAGGGCGTTGATGTTGAGGGCCACGACCGCCGCGCCGTCCTGGATGATGTCCATGCGCGTCTTGCCGTCCTCGCCGGGCACGACGCCGTCGAGCTGGTTGATCGGCTTGTTGAGCCGGCCGGACCATCCCTTGGTGCCGTTGACGACCCACACGCCGCCGTCGTTGAGGTCGGCCTGATGGGCCTGGTAGCCGTCTGCCGTGACGGCGTAGACGATGACTGCGGACGCGGCAAGGGACAGCGCAACACCCGACGCGACCGCGTCGCGGTGCCGCTTCACGAACCCCAGTCGTGCCACGTGCTTCCCCCCTGGGTGCCTGCGCCCACCGCAGGTCCCCGAGGGAGAGTATGTAGCGAGTCACCCTTCGGACAAGTCAGGCTGGCTGCGGGCAGCGGGTGCGATGGGTGATGATGGACCTGTGGGCGTGGAAGAGGGGAGCCGACGGTGATCGTGGAGGCCAGGTACGTCGGGGGCACAGGCGTGCTCCTCGGCAGCGGCGCCCACTGGGCGCTGCTCACCGACCCCGGCGACGAGCAGGTCGTCCAGGAGCTCTGGGAGGCGCTCTCGATGACCGCGCCGTCGGGCTCCACAGTCGCGGAGCGGGTGCTGGCCATCGCGGAGAATGCCTTCGACGGAGACCCGCCCGGCCTCGCCGTCGTCGACTTCACGTCCGGCGCGTCGACGACGCTGTCGCGCGGGTCCGGACACGTACGCCTGGCCGGCGCCGACCGCGTCCTCAGCCTCGACGGTGGCACCGACCCCGACTCCCTCGCCACACCGCGCCGCCTGGTCGGCGGCGTGGTCTCCGCGGACCGGGTCATGCTCAGGCCGCTCTCGGCCAAGGTGGCACCCGTCGCACATGCCCGGGAGGTCGGGGCGCCACCGGCCACCCCCACCCTCATCGACGGCATCCCTGACAACATCCTGGCCGCGAAGGGTCCGGACGGACCGCCGCCGCGCACGCGGGTTCAACGCCGTGTCGACGAGCCCGCCGAGGACACCGGCGCCCTGCACGACACCGCCGAGCCCGACCCCCTGTTCAGTGCTCGCATCGAGGAGGGCACCCACACCACCATCCGTCCGGCCGCCCCACCGGTCGACGCGTCACCAGGGGTCGACGACCACGACGGTGAGACCACCTTCCGGCCCGCCCACCTCGCCCACGGCACCTCCTCCACGGTGCTGGCCGTGAGCTGCCCCTTGGGCCACCTCACCCCGCCGGCCCTGCCGTCGTGCCGGCTGTGCCACCAGCGTGTCGCGCCCCAGGAGCCGCGACGCGTGCAACGTCCCCCCCTCGGCGGGCTGCGACTGCCCACGGGCGAGGTCGTTCCGCTGGACCGGGGCGTCCTGCTGGGCCGCAAGCCTGCGCCCTCCGAGGCCAGCACCGACTGGCCGCACCTGGTGCACCTCCCCTCCAGCCACTCCTTCGTCTCCCGGCGTCACCTGCAGGTCGAGCTCGACGGCTGGGACGTCGTGGCCCGAGACCTCGACAGCCGGGGCGGCACCACCATCACGCCGCCCGGCCGGGATCCGCAGCGGATGCGTCCCGGTGACGCCTACGTCCTCGAGCCCGGCACGGTGCTCGACCTCGCCGAGGTGTATGCAGTGCGCTTCGAGACGGGAGCAGCTGCCCGGTGAGCGCCCCGGTCATTCCCGGGTTCACGTTCATCGAGCACCTGGGCAGCGGCGGCTTCGCCGACGTCTTCCTCTACGAGCAGCAGTGGCCGCGGCAGCGCGTCGCAGTCAAGGTCGTACGTCCCGACGTACCCCTCACCGACCGCGAGAAGTACCTCTTCACCGCCGAGGCCAACGCGATGGCGCGCCTGGCCGACCACCCCTACATCGTCTCGGTGATCACCGCCGGAGTCACCGCGGAGGGTGGGCGCCCGTTCCTCGTCATGCGCTACTGCCCGCCCCCGGACCTCGGGGTCCGGGTGCGCTCCAACCCGATGTCGCCCGTCGACGCAGTGGCGACGGGCATCAAGCTCGCCAGCGCGATCGAGACCGCCCACCGGTCGGGCATCCTGCACCGCGACATCAAGCCCAGCAACGTGCTGGTGACGAGCTATCACGAGCCCGCGCTGACCGACTTCGGCATCGCCGGCCACATCGCCGACGTCGAGGGCGACAACGACGTACGCATCTCCTACCCGTGGTCGCCGCCCGAGCTGCTCGACGGCCGCTCCAACGGGTCGGTGTCCTCCGACGTCTACTCCCTGGGCGCCACGATCTGGCACCTGCTGGTGGGGCGCTCGCCCTTCTCCATCCCGTCGGGCGACAACTCGACGCGCGCTCTCAGTGCACGCATCCTGCACGCCGCTCCCCCGGCGACCCAGCGCCCCGACGTGCCCCCGGCCCTCGACCGCCTGCTCCAGCAGTGCCTGGCCAAGCGACCGGAGCACCGTCCGACGAGTGCCCTCGAGCTGGCTCGCGCCCTCCAGCGCATCGAGTCGAACGCGGGCTGGTCGCGCACGGGCGTGGCGGTGGAGGGTGATCGACCCGACAGCTCGGTCGCCGTCCCGGACAGGTCCGAGGCGCCCGAGGATGCCACCGCGATGAAACCGGTGACGGTGATCTCGGCCAGTGGCCCGCGACGGATCGCCGCCCAGGACCCGACGCCGACCCCGGTTTCCGACGACGAGCCCGGCGGAGTGTCCGGCCTGGTGTGGGCCGGCGTCGGCGCGGCGCTGCTCGCCCTCGTCGTCGGCTTCCTCGTCTTCCGCGGCGACGGTCGCGAGGAGGACCCCGGCGTCGTCGTCCCGACCGAGTCCGCCACTCCCGGTGACCTCATCCCCGACGTCCTCGACGCCGCACCGTCGCTCTCCGGTCGCCGCACGGCACGCGGGGTCCTCTTCCAGTGGGAGCCGCCGGTGCCCGTCGAGCCCGGTGACAGCTTCAGCTGGCACCGCGACGACACCGACGAGTACGGCTCGACGACGCGCAAACGGCTTCTCGTGCGCACCGACGAGCCGGTGTGCCTCGACCTACGGATGCAGCGGGGCTCCGACAACTCCCCCAGCTCCAGCCAGTGCGTGTCCTGACCCGTCGCGTCAGTCGTTGTCCCAGTCCCGGCGCGGGCCGGACCGCGCGTCCTGCTCCTCCGCGGGCATGCGGCTGGAGACCCACAGCGAGAGCACGGCGGTGATCGCCAGCGTTGCGAGGATCACGACGAGCGAGAGCCAGATCGGGATCTCGAGCCAGCTGTAGTCGAGGTGCTCACCGCCGTTGATGAACGACAGCTCGTTCTCGTGCAGCGCGTGGAAGAACAGCTTCACGCCGATGAAGCCCAGCAGGAAGGCGAGCCCGTAGGACAGGTAGATCAGACGCTGTAGCAGGCCGCCGATGAGGAAGTAGAGCTGGCGCAGGCCCATCAGCGCGAAGATGTTGGCCGTGAGCACCAGGTAGGGCTCCTTGGTGATGCCGAAGATCGCCGGGATCGAGTCGAGGGCGAACAGCAGGTCGGTGGTGCCCAGCGTGACGATGACGATGAACATCGGGGTGATCATCCGCTTCGCACCGTCGTTGGTGAACAGGCTCTTGCCGTGCCACTCGGACGTCGCAGGGAAACGACGCTCGATGAAGGCGACGAGCTTGTTCTCCTCGAACTCCTCGTCCTCGTCCTCGCTGCCCTCCTTGGCCAGCTTGAAGGCCGTGTAGACCAGGAACAGGCCGAAGAGGTAGAAGATCCAGCTGAAGTTGCTGATCGCGGCCGCGCCGACGGCGATGAAGATCGCCCGCATCACCAGCGCCATCACGATGCCGATCATCAGGGCGTACTGCTGGAGCTCACGGGGAACCGCGAACTTGGCCATGATGATGATGAAGATGAAGAGGTTGTCGA
Source organism: uncultured Actinomycetota bacterium (assembly GCA_963721925.1). GTDB lineage: Bacteria > Actinomycetota > Actinomycetes > Propionibacteriales > Nocardioidaceae > Nocardioides. The sequence goes on from CAVRLH010000009.1 coordinate 233,345, forward strand.
TGGAGAGGGAGTACTCCACCAACCAGCCGGAGTAGAACTCCAGCGCCGGCGTGCCTCCGGCGGAGTACCAGACCCCGAGGCCGAAGATCACCGCCAGGCCGACATAGATGCTGAGGTAGATCGCGCACTCGCGCATGCTGGGCTCGTGCGGGCGACGGCCGACGACGGCGAGGTCGAAGGTGAAGATCGCGACCGTGACTACGCCGGTGGCGATCCAGACCCAGAGGGGGACATCCACGCTTGCTGCTCCTTGAGCTAGAGGATTGACGACGGGGTTCCGCACATGTGCGGGCCCGGAGGTCTCTTCCGCTCACGCGTGGAGCGCGAACCGATGGCACCGGGCACACGCTCGCGCGCACGCCGTACTGACGACACCATCACGGGGGAATACTCCCCTCCTGAGGTGTCAGTGTTCCAGATCATCGGTCAGCGGGCCGAAACGACGACTCAACGTCCGCCGAAGGGGACCCCGAGCTCGGCGAGCCGTGCCCGGCCACCGTCGACGGCAGTCAGCACCCACGTGCCCTGCGGCGTGAGGGTGAAGGTGTGCTCGAAGTGGGCCGCCATCGAGCCGTCGACGGTCGCGACGGTCCACTCGTCCTCGAGCAGGTCGGTGTGCTTGCTGCCCAGCGTGATCATCGGCTCGACGGCAAGGGCCAACCCCTCGACGAGGGTGGGACCCCGACCGCGCTTGCCGTAGTTGGGGACGTTGGGGGCCATGTGCATCTCGGTGCCGATGCCGTGCCCCGTGTAGTCCTCGAGGATGCCGTAGCGCCCCTGGGAGCTCACGAAGGACTCGATGGCATGGCTGATGTCGGTGACCCTGCCACCGAGGTGGGCGGCGGCCATGCCCCGCCAGAGCGACTCCTCGGTGACTCGCAGGAGCTCGATCACCTCGGGGGCGACCTCGCCGACCGGCACCGTGATCGCGGCGTCACCGTGCCAGCCGTCGACGATCGCCCCGCAGTCGATGGAGATGACGTCGCCGTCGACGAGCACCCGCTCGCCCGGGATGCCGTGCACGACCTCGTCGTTGACCGAGGCGCAGATGGTGGCCGGGAAGGGCGGTACGCCGTAGCCGAGGAAGGACGGCACGCCGCGGTGGTCGCGGATGTTGGTCTCGGCGAGGGCGTCGAGCTCCCCGGTCGTCACCCCTGGACGTGCTGCTGCACGCAGCAGCTCCAGGGTCTCCCCGACCAGTCGCCCGGCGACGCGCATCGCGTCGACCTGGTCGGGAGTCTTGATCTCCAGGCCGCGGTTGGCGAACACCACGTGCGGAGTCAGCTCTGGGGTATGACGTCGAGCGCGTCGAAGATGCGCTGCGTGACGTCGGCGATCTCGCCCAGTCCGTCGACCTCGATGAGGAGTCCGCGACTGCGGTAGACGTCGATCAGCGGCGCCGTCTCCTCGGCGTAGATCTCCTGACGGCGACGGATCACGTCGCCGGTGTCATCCGCGCGACCCTCGGTCTGGGCGCGCTGGATCAGTCGTTCGACGACCTCGTCCTGGTCCACCGTCAGCACCACGACCGCATCCAGGGCATGACCGGTGTGCCGGATCATGCCGTCGAGCTCCTCGACCTGCGCGAGGGTCCGGGGGTAGCCGTCGAGCAGGAAGCCCGGCTCGGCGTCCGGCTCGTCGATGCGGTTGCGCACCATCAGGTTCGTGATCTCGTCGGGGACGTACTCGCCCGAGTCCATGTAGCGCTTGGCCTCCACGCCGAGCTCGGTGCCCTGGGACACGTTGGCGCGGAAGATGTCACCGGTGGAGATCGCCGGGATCGCGAAGTGCTCGGCCACGAACCTGGCCTGGGTGCCCTTGCCCGCACCCGGCGGGCCCATGAGGATCAGTCGCATCAGCGTAGGAACCCTTCGTAGTTTCGCTGCTGGAGCTGGCTCTCGATCTGCTTCACGGTGTCGAGCGCAACGCCGACCATGATGAGGATGGACGTGCCGCCGAACGGGAAGTTCTGGCTGGCCTCGATCGCCGCGAAGGCGATGAGCGGGACCAGCGAGATCAGGCCGAGGTAGAGGGCACCGGGGAACGTGATGCGGGACAGGACGTAGGACAGGTAGTCCTCGGTCGGCTTGCCCGCCCGGATCCCGGGGATGAAGCCTCCGTACTTCTTCATGTTGTCCGCGACCTCTTCTGGGTTGAAGGTGATCGAGACGTAGAAGTAGGTGAAGAAGATGATCATGAAGAAGTACACCGCCATGTAGAGCGGGTGGTCTCCCCCGACCAGGTAGGTGCCGATGAAGTCGAGGACGAAGTTCTGGCTCTCGGGGTTGAACTGGACCGCCATCGCCGGCAGGTAGAGCAACGAGGAGGCGAAGATGACGGGGATGATGCCGGCCTGGTTGACCTTGAGCGGGATGTAGGTGGAGTTGCCACCGAACATCTTGCGACCGACCATCCGACGGGCGTACTGCACGGGGATGCGGCGCTGCGCCTGCTCGATGAAGATGACGCCGGCCACCAGCATCAGACCGATCACCATCACCACGCTGAAGACGACCCAGCCCTTGGAGGTCTGGACGCCCCACAGGGCGGCGGGGAAGGTCGCGACGACCTGGCAGAAGATCAGGATCGACATGCCGTTGCCGATGCCGCGGTCGGTGACGAGCTCCCCGAGCCACATGATGACCGCGGTGCCGGCCGTCATGGTGATGACCATGACCAGGAAGGTCGACGTGCCGTCGTCGTGGAGCAGGTCGCGCGTGCAGCCCTGGAGCAGGGCGCCACTGCGGGCGAGGGCCACGATGCCGGTGGCCTGGAGCAGGGCGAGGCCCAGCGTCAGGTAGCGCGTGTACTGCGTGATCTTGGACTGACCAGCCTGGCCCTCCTTCTTGAGCGCTTCGAGTCGCGGGATGACCACGACGAGCAGCTGCAAGATGATGGAGGCGGTGATGTAGGGCATGATCCCGAGCGCGAAGATCGTCAGCTGGAGCAGCGCGCCGCCCGAGAAGAGGTTGATGAGGCTGTAGAGCCCACCTTCTTCGAGGTCGCTGATGCAGGCCTGGACGTTGGCGACGTGGACGCCCGGGGTCGGGACCTGGGAGCCGAGCCGGAAGATCACGATGATCAGCAGGACGAAGAGCAGCTTGCGCCGCAGGTCCGGCGTCCGGAAAGCGTTGGCGAACGCGCCTAGCACTGGTTCCTCTTTCGTTGGGTGCCCGGTCAGGGAAGGCGGGCGGACGAGACACCCTCACCGTTCGACGATGAGAGCCCGGGGAAGCCTAACAGTCGGCCCGAGAGCCACTTCCCCGGTAACGACGAAGGCCCGGCCGACAGTTCCCACTGTGCGGCCAGGCCTTCACCGGATATGCGCTCGGGGTGGCCTCAGGCCACGGTCGCGGTGCCGCCAGCGGCTTCGATCTTCGCCTTGGCGGAGCTCGAGAACGCGTTGACGCTCACCTGGACGGGGACAGTGATGTCGCCCTGGCCCAGGACCTTGACCGGGAGGCCCTTGCGGACGGCTCCCTTGGCGACCAGGTCCGCGACCGACACGGCGCCGCCCTCGGGGAACAGCTCGGTGAGCCGGTCGAGGTTGACGACCTGGAACTCCACGCGGAAGGGGTTCTTGAACCCCTTCAGCTTGGGCAGGCGCATGTGGATCGGCATCTGGCCACCTTCGAAGGCAACCGGCACCTGGTAGCGCGCCTTGGTTCCCTTGGTGCCTCGGCCTGCGGTCTTGCCCTTGGAGCCCTCACCGCGACCGACGCGGGTCTTGGCGGTCTTGGCACCCGGAGCGGGACGCAAGTGGTGCAGCTTGAGCGTCATGTCACTCCACCTCCTCAACCGTCACGAGGTGACGGACAGTGTTGACCATGCCACGGATCTCCGGGCGGTCTTCCTTCACGACGACGTCGCCGATCCTCTTGAGACCGAGCGAACGCAGCGTCTCGCGCTGGTTGGCCTTGAGGCCGACCAGGCCGCGGTTCTGCTGGACCTTGAGCTGAGCCATCAGGCTGACACCCCCGTCCCGGACTCGGCGCGCGCCCGCAGGAGCGCAGCCGGGGTGACGTCCTCGACGCGCATGCCGCGGCGGGCCGCAACCTGCTCGGGCTCCTCGAGCATGCGGAGGGCCTCGACCGTCGCGTGGACGATGTTGATCTGGTTGGACGATCCGAGCGACTTGCTCAGCACGTCGTGGATTCCGGCACACTCGAGGACCGCGCGCACCGGGCCACCGGCGATGACGCCGGTACCGGGAGCCGCGGGACGCAGCAGGACGACGCCTGCGGCCTTCTCGCCCTGGACCGGGTGCGGGATGGTGCCCTGGCTGCGGGGGACCTTGAAGAAGTTCTTCTTGGCCTCCTCGACGCCCTTGGCGATCGCCGCCGGGACTTCCTTGGCCTTGCCGTAGCCGACGCCGACCATGCCGTCACCGTCACCGACGATCACGAGGGCGGTGAAGCTGAAGCGACGACCACCCTTGACGACCTTGGCGACACGGTTGATGGCGACGACTCGCTCGATGTAGACAGACTTTTCAGCCCCGCCACCGCGACGGTCGTCACGCTGACGTCGGTCGCCCGAGCCACCGCTGCGCTGTCCGCGCTGGGCTCCGCTCATGAGATGTGCTCCATATCTAAGTTCTCTCTCTGGTCGCGTGGCGCGATCAGAAGGACAATCCGCCCTCACGGGCGGCATCGGCGAGGGCCGCGATGCGGCCGTGGTACTTGTTGCCGGCACGGTCGAAGACAACGCCTTCGATCCCCGCGGCCTTGGCACGCTCGGCCACCAGTTCGCCGACGAGCTTGGCCTGGGTGGTCTTGTCGCCGCCCGCGGTGCGGACGTCCGTCTCCATGGTGGAGGCGTAGGCGAGCGTCGCACCGGCCAGGTCGTCCACGACCTGGACCGAGATGTGACGCGCCGATCGGGTGACCACCAGGCGCGGACGCTCGGTGGTGCCGTGGATGCGCTTGCGACCGCGCGCCTGACGGCGCAGACGGGCGCGTACGCGCTTCGCCGTGTGCTTGTTGTTGCTCAGTGAGATAGCCATGTCACTTACCGGCCTTTCCGACCTTGCGGCGGATGTGTTCGCCGGAGTAGCGCACACCCTTGCCCTTGTAGGGCTCAGGCTTGCGCAGCTTGCGGATCTTGGCCGCGACCTCACCGACGAGCTGCTTGTCGATGCCGACGACGCCGAGCTTGGTCGGGCCCTCGGTGGTGAAGGTGATGCCCTCAGGCGCGTCGAAGACGATGGGGTGGGAGTAGCCGAGCTGGAACTCGAGCTGTGTGGGGCCCTTGGGCAGCACGCGGTAACCCACGCCCACGATCTCGAGCTTCTTCTCGTAGCCCTCGGTGACACCGACGACCATGTTGTTGATCAGGGTGCGGGTCAGTCCGTGCAGCGAGCGGCTGTTGCGCTCGTCGTCGGGACGGTTGACCGAGAGGACACCGTCGTCACCCTTCTCCACCAGGATCGGGGAGGCCACGGTGTGGCTCAGGGTGCCCTTGGGGCCCTTGACGGTGACCGTCGCCTCGTCGATGGCAACATCGACGCCGGACGGGACCGGGATGGGGAGCCTGCCAATACGCGACATGCTTGTTTCTCCTTCTGGTCTTGTAGTCCGGATTACCAGACGTAGGCGAGGACTTCTCCGCCCACGCCCTTCTGGTTGGCTTGACGGTCGGTCAGCAGACCCTGGCTCGTCGAGATGATCGCGACACCGAGGCCACCGAGAACCCTCGGCAGGCTGGTGCTCTTGGCGTAGACGCGCAGTCCGGGCTTGCTGACGCGGCGGACGCCGGCGATCGAGCGCTCCCGGTTGCGGCCGTACTTGAGCGTGACGGTCAGCGTCTTGCCGACGGAGGGCTCGCCCTCGCCGGTGAGGTTGTCCTGCACGTCGTAGGAGGTGATGTAGCCCTCCTGCTTGAGGATCTCCGCGAGGCCGGCCTTCATCTTGCTGTAGGGCATCGACACGGCGTCGTGGTACGCCTGGTTGGCGTTGCGCAGACGCGTGAGCATGTCTGCGATCGGGTCAGTCATCGTCATGATGTGTGTCTTTCTCGTCGTGGTTTCGCACCGGCAGCACCGGCGCGACCTTCAACGTGTGTGAGGTGATTACCAGGAGGACTTGGTGACGCCGGGCAGCTCGCCGCGGTGGGCCATCTCCCGCAGGCAGATACGGCACAGGCCGAACTTGCGGTAGACGGACTTCGGGCGGCCGCAGCGCTGGCAGCGGGTGTAGCCGCGGACAGCGAACTTCGGCTTGCGAGCCGCCTTGACCTTGAGCGCAGTCTTCGCCATGTCAGTTCTCCTTGAACGGGAAGCCGAGCTGCTTGAGCAGCGCGCGACCTTCGTCGTCATTGGTGGCGGTGGTGACGACCGTGATGTCCATGCCGCGCGACCGGTCGACCTTGTCCTGGTTGATCTCGTGGAACATGACCTGCTCGGTCAGACCGAACGTGTAGTTGCCGTTGCCGTCGAACTGCTTGGGCGACAGGCCGCGGAAGTCTCGGATACGCGGGAGCGCCAGGGACAGCAAGCGGTCGAGGAACTCCCACATCCGGTCGCCACGCAGGGTGACGTGGGTGCCGATCGGCATGCCCTCGCGCAGCTTGAACTGGGCGATGGACTTGCGGGCCTTGGTCACGGCCGGCTTCTGACCCGTGATCGCGGTGAGGTCGCGGATGGCGCCCTCGATGAGCTTCGCGTCGCGAGCAGCCTCGCCGACACCCATGTTGACCACGATCTTGGTCAGGCCGGGGACCTGCATGATGTTGGCGATGTCGAACTCGGTGCGCAGCGCGGGGATGATCTCCTCGCGGTAGCGCGTCTTGAGTCGGGGGATGTCAGTGTTCGTGGAGGTGGCCTCCGAGGTGGACTGTGTCATCTCAGATCTCCTTGCCGGTCTTGCGCGACACCCGCACGCTGCGGGCTGCGGCGTAGGTCGAACCGTCGGGACGACGCTTCGAGACGTCGTCACGGCGGAAGCCGACGCGGGTGACGCCGTCACCCTCGACCAGCATCACGTTGGAGACGTGGATGGGCGCCTCACGGGTGATGATGCCGCCGGTCGTGCCGGTCTGCTGGACGGACTTGGTGTGGCGCTTGACGAGGTTGACTCCCTCGACGATCACCCGGTCCTCCTCGCGGAGCACCGTGATGACCTTGCCCTGGGCACCCTTGTCCTTGCCGGCGATGACCTTGACGGTGTCGCCCTTCTTGATGTTCATGTACTTACCCATCTCTCACAACACCTCCGGGGCGAGCGAGATGATCTTCATGAAGCGCTTCTCGCGCAGCTCGCGACCCACCGGGCCGAAGATGCGCGTGCCACGCGGCTCGCCGTCGGTCTTGAGGATGACGGCAGCGTTCTCGTCGAAGCGGATGTAGGAACCGTCGGCGCGGCGACGCTCCTTGACGGTGCGCACGATCACGGCCTTGACGACGTCGCCCTTCTTCACGTTGCCACCGGGGATCGCGTCCTTGACGGTGGCGACGATGACGTCACCGATGCCGGCGTAGCGACGGCCAGAGCCGCCGAGAACACGGATGCAGAGGATTTCCTTCGCACCGGTGTTGTCGGCGACCTTGAGTCGCGACTCCTGCTGGATCATTGGTTTCTCCTGGTTGTCGAGCTGGTTCTCGTGATCTCCTGGACCGCGAGCCTGGCCGAACTGGTCGGTAGGGGTGGGCGCCCTCCCCGGCTGGTGCCGAGGGGGTGCCCGGATGTCACTTGGCCTTTTCGAGGACCTCGACGAGGCGCCAGCGCTTGGTGGCGGACAGCGGACGGGTCTCCATGATCAGGACCCGGTCGCCGATGCCGCACGTGTTGGTCTCGTCGTGGGCCTTCAGGCGCGACGTCTTGCGCAGGACCTTGCCGTAGAGAGCGTGCTTCACGCGGTCCTCGACGGCGACGACGATGGTCTTGTCCATCTTGTCGCTGACGACGAGGCCCTCGCGGACCTTGCGCTGGTTGCGCTGCTCGGTGCTGTCCTGCTCGTTCGTGTCGGTGCTCATGCCTTCGCCTCTTCAGTGTTCGCGCCCGGCGTGGTGCGGATCCCGAGCTCGCGCTCGCGAACCACGGTGTAGATGCGGGCGATGTCCTTCTTGACCGTGCGGAGCCGGCCGCTGCCTTCCAGCTGGCCGGTGGCCGCCTGGAATCGGAGGTTGAAAAGCTCCTCCTTGGACTCGCGCAGCTTCGCCTCCAGGTCGGTGGCGTCGAGCTCGTCGAGCTCGTGGGCGTTCAGCTTGGTAGCCATCAGAATTCACCGGCCTCACGGGAGATGAACCGGCACTTCATGGGGAGCTTGTGCATCGCGCGGCGCATGGCCTCGCGAGCGGTCACCTCATCCACACCGGAGAGTTCGAACATGACGCGGCCGGGCTTGACGTTGGCAACCCACCACTCGGGGGAGCCCTTACCGGAACCCATGCGGGTCTCGGCGGGCTTCTTGGTCAGCGGGCGGTCCGGGTAGATGTTGATCCAGACCTTGCCGCCACGCTTGATGTGACGGGTCATGGCGATACGGGCCGACTCGATCTGTCGGTTGGTCACGTAGTGACCCTCGATCGCCTGGACGCCGAAGTCACCAAAGGCGAGCGACGTGCCGCCCTTGGCCTGGCCACGACGCTTGGGGTGGTGCTGCTTGCGGTGCTTGACGCGACGGGGCATCAGCATGAGGTCAGGCCTCCGTTCCGGTGCTCGGGGCAGCCTCGACCGGAGCAGCAGTCTCGGCCGGAGCCTCGGTGCCCTCGGTGCGGGGTGCGCGGTCGCCACGCGAGCCACGGCTCGGACGGTCGCCGCCACGGGTGGTGGGACGTCCACCGCGACCGGGTGCACCGGCGCGGGCGGCCGCCTGGGCCTGACGCTCGGCGCGGGTCGCGGCGACCTCGCCCTTGTAGATCCAGACCTTCACGCCGATACGACCGAAGGTGGTCTTGGCCTCGTAGAAGCCGTAGTCGATGTCCGCACGCAGGGTGTGCAGCGGAACGCGACCCTCGCGGTAGAACTCCGTACGCGACATCTCCGCGCCGTTGAGTCGGCCCGAGCACTGGATCCGGATGCCCTTGGCACCCGAGCGCATCGAGGTCTGCATGGCCTTCTTCATCGCACGACGGAACTGCACGCGACCGGAGAGCTGCTCGGCAACTCCCTGGGCGACGAGCTGGGCGTCGATCTCGGGGTTCTTGACCTCGAGGATGTTGAGCTGGACCTGCTTGCCGGTGAGCTTCTCGAGCTCACCGCGGATGCGGTCGGCCTCGGCTCCACGGCGACCGATCACGATGCCCGGACGCGCGGTGTGGATGTCCACACGGACGCGGTCGCGGGTGCGCTCGATCTCGACCTTGGAGATGCCGGCCCGCTCCATGCCCTTGGAGAGCAGCCTGCGGATGGCGACGTCCTCACCGACATACGACTTGTAGAGCTTGTCGGCGTACCAACGGCTCTTGTGGTCGGTGGAGATGCCGAGGCGGAAGCCGTTCGGGTTGATCTTCTGGCCCATCAGGCACCCTTTCCGTTCTTGCCGTGCTTCAGCGGGATACGCGCACCGGCCGGCTGCACCACGAGGGTGATGTGGCTCGTACGCTTGTTGATGCGGGTCGCGCGGCCCTGGGCACGCGGACGCCAACGCTTCATCGTCGGGCCCTCGTCGACCATGGCGGCGGACACCACGAGGTCGGCCTTGGTGAGGCCCTCGGTGGTCTCAGCGTTCGCGATCGCGCTCTCCAGCACCTTGTAGACGGTCTCGGACGCGGCCTGCGGTGCGAACTGCAGCAGCGACAGGGCGTCGTCGACGGGAAGACCGCGGACCATGTCGACGACACGGCGAGCCTTCATCGGGGTGATCCGCACGTAACGCGCGCTGGCGTAGGCGCCCGGCTGGTCGCCGAGCAGCGACTCGCGGCGCGCACTCGTGCGGCTGCGCTCGGTGGTGCTCATCGACGACGTCCCTTCCGGTCTTCCTTCACGTGCCCGCGGTAGGTGCGGGTGGGGGCGAACTCCCCGAGCTTGTGGCCGACCATGGAGTCGGTCACGAAGACGGGGACGTGCTTGCGACCGTCGTGCACGGCGATGGTGTGACCGATCATGTCGGGCACGATCATCGACCGGCGCGACCAGGTCTTGATGACGTTGTGGGTGCCCTTGTCGTTCTCGGCGTCCACCTTCTTCTGAAGGTGGTCGTCGATGAAGGGGCCCTTCTTCAGGCTACGAGGCATGTCGGTTACTTCCTACCCTTGCCGGACTTGCGACGACGGATGATCTGGGAGTCGCTGGCCTTGCGCTTGCGCGTACGGCCCTCGGGCTTGCCCCAGGGGGAGACCGGGTGACGTCCACCGGAGGTCTTGCCCTCGCCACCACCGTGCGGGTGGTCGACCGGGTTCATGACGACACCGCGGACGGTCGGGCGCCTGCCCTTCCAGCGCATGCGGCCGGCCTTGCCCCAGTTGATGTTGGACTGCTCGGCGTTGCCCACCTCGCCGACGGTGGCGCGGCAGCGCACGTCGACGAAGCGCATCTCGCCCGAGGGCAGACGCAGGGTGGCGCGGCTTCCCTCACGGGCGACCAGCTGGGCGGAGTTGCCGGCGGAGCGGGCGATCTTCGCACCGCCACCGGGACGCAGCTCCACGCAGTGGATGGTCGTACCGACCGGGATGTTGCGCAGCGGCAGGTTGTTGCCGGGCTTGATGTCGGCGTTGGGGCCGGACTCCACGGCGGTGCCCTGGGTCAGGTCCTTCGGCGCGACGATGTAGCGCTTCTCACCGTCTGCGTAGTGCAGCAGCGCGATGCGAGCGGTGCGGTTGGGGTCGTACTCGATGTGAGCGACCTTGGCCGGCACGCCGTCCTTGTCATAGCGACGGAAGTCGATGATGCGGTAGGCACGCTTGTGGCCGCCACCGTGGTGACGCGTGGTGATGCGTCCCTGGTTGTTGCGGCCGCCCTTCTTGGGCAGCGGGCGCGTCAGCGACTTCTCCGGCGTGGTCCGGGTGATCTCGACGAAGTCGGCCACCGACGAGCCACGACGGCCCGGGGTGGTCGGCTTGTACTTACGGATAGCCATATCAGTTCCTAGTCAGGAGCCCGGTCAGGAGACCGGACCTCCGAAGATGTCGATGCGGTGGCCCTCGGCGAGGCTGACGATCGCGCGCTTGGTGTTGGGACGCTTGCCGAGGCCGTACTTGGTGCGGCGCGTCTTGCCCTTGCGGTTGATCGTGTTGACCGAGGTGACCTTGACGTCGAAGACCTTCTCGACCGCGATCTTGATCTCGGTCTTGTTCGCGTCCGGGTGGACGATGAAGGTGTACTTGTTGGCGTCGAGGAGGGCGTAGCTCTTCTCCGACACGACAGGCGCGATCAGCACGTCGCGGTGGTCCTTGTGCAGGGTGCTCACTTGTCGTCCTCCACGGTCTCAGCAGCAGAGCCGCCACCGGCGCGCTTGAAGCCTGCGGCCTCCGCGTCCTCGGCACTCTTGAACCAGAACTCGGGCACGGTGGCGTCGTACCACTGGCCGTCCGGCTCGTGGTAGAGGCCGGAGTCGGCGTTGCCCTTGATGTCGTAGCCCTTGGGAGCGTTGCCGCTCTTCAGCGGGGCCTTGGCACCCTGGGGAAGGGCGGGGGCCTCGTCGGCGGCAGCGTCGTCGGGCACCGCGGCGAACGCGGCGACCTCGGGCTCAGCAGCCTTCTCGGTCTTGGCAGCCTTGGGAGCGGCCTTCGCGGCAGCCTTGGGCTCGGTGGTCTGGGCCGGCGTGGTCTCCGGGGCGTCGCCGACGAAGACGTCGTAGGCACCCTGGGTGAAGACCACGTCGTCGCAGGCCAGCACGTCGTAGGTGTTGAGCTGGTCGACGGCGACGATGTGGACCTGCGGCGCGTTGCGCAGCGAGAGCCAGGTGATCGCGTCGGAGCGCTCGAGCACCACGAGGAAGCGACCGCGGTCGGTCAGCGAGACCAGTGCGGTCAGCGCCGCCTTGGTGGAGGGCACGTCGCCCGACACCAGGGAGTCGACCACGTGGATGCGGTCGTTGCGGGCCCGGTCGGAGAGGGCACCGCGCAGGGCGGCGGCCTTCATCTTCTTGGGGGTGCGCTGGTCGTAGCTGCGCGGGTGCGGGCCGTGGACGACGCCACCGCCGGCGAACTGCGGGGCGCGGGTCGAGCCCTGGCGGGCGCGACCGGTGCCCTTCTGCTTGTGGGGCTTGCGGCCACCGCCGCGAACCTCGCCGCGGGACTTGGTGGAGTGCGTGCCCTGACGAGCGGCAGCCTGCTGTGCGACCACGACCTGGTGGATCAACGGGATGTTGACCTCGACGTCGAAGATCTCGGCAGGCAGATCAACCTTGACGGTCTTGACAGCCATGCTCAGGCCTCCTTGCCGGTAGAGACGGTGCCCTTGGCGGCCGTACGGAGGACGACGAGCCCACCGCGGGGGCCGGGAACGGCACCCTTGATGAGGATCAGGCCCTTCTCGGCGTCGACGGCGTGCACCGTGAGGTTCTGGGTGGTCACCGTGTCGCTGCCCATGCGGCCCGCCATGCGGGTGCCCTTGAACACGCGACCCGGCGTGGCGCAGGCGCCGATCGAGCCGGGCTTGCGGTGGTTGCGGTGGGCACCGTGCGAGGCACCGACACCGTGGAAGCCGTGACGCTTCATGACACCGGCGAAACCCTTGCCCTTGCTGGTGCCCGTCACGTCGATCTCCTCGCCAGCGGCGAAGGTGTCGACCCCGAGCTCCTGGCCCACGGTGTAGGCAGCAGCGTCAGCGGTGCGGATCTCAGCCATGTGGCGGCGCGGAGTGACGCCGGCCTTGGCGAAGTGACCCGCCTCGGGCGAGTTCACCTTGCGCGCCTCGATCTCGCCGAAGCCGACCTGGATGGCGTTGTAGCCGTCCGTCTCGGGCTGGCGCACCTGGGTGACCACGTTGGTGGTCGCCGCGATGACGGTCACGGGGACGATGCGGTTGTTCTCGTCCCAGAACTGGGTCATGCCGAGCTTGGTGCCCAGCAGGCCCTTCACATTGCGTTCGAAAGTCTTAGCCATGTCGCGCGCCTCAGAGCTTGATCTCGATGTCGACACCGGCGGGCAGATCGAGGCGCATCAGCGAGTCGACGGTCTTCGGCGTCGGGTCGATGATGTCGATCAGGCGCTTGTGGGTGCGCATCTCGAAGTGCTCGCGGGAGTCTTTGTACTTGTGGGGCGATCGGATGACGCAGTAGACGTTCTTCTCGGTCGGCAGCGGCACAGGGCCGGCGACCTTCGCACCCGTACGGGTAACGGTGTCCACGATCTTCCGCGCCGAGGTGTCGATCACCTCGTGGTCATAGGCCTTGAGCCTGATGCGGATCTTCTGTCCCGCCATAGGTCTCTCTCGTCCTCTTCGATCTCGTACGCCTGGTCTTCTCGGCTGTCCTGCCCGGGTGGGCGGCGCCGCCTGTCTCTCCTCCACCCTCCGACCCCCGCGGTCGGGCGTGTCGCGCTAGTTACTCGTGACACTTCCCTGCTGGGAGGCGGTGTGGCTCTGGGTGGCACCCGACGGTTGTCGGATCTGGTCGGGTCTCCGATCAAGATTTCTGATCCGGCGCGGTGCACACGGACGACTGTTTCGATCAAGGAGACGCGATTCAGAAGTCAAGATGTGCCGCACCCCGGCGACCCGCCGGAGCAACCGGAACATCTTGACAGACTCCGCACGCCGACGCCAAATCGGACGGAATGCGGGCTCTGTGCGCCTGGGGTCAGGCGCGTGAACCGGTCAGGAGGAAGTTCAACACACGCGCGCCGATTCGCCTCATCCACGCCTGTACAGCAGGTCGGTGATGTCGCGCCCGACCTCGCGACCCTTGCGCTCGAAGCGGGTCACCGGCCGCTCGCTCCACCGCTCGACGAGCCCGCCCTGCAGCGCCGGTTCGGCGTCCAGCACCTCGATCATCTGATGGGCGTAGTGGGCCCAGTCCGTGGCCAGGCGCCACGCTCCCCCGGGCTGGAGCCTGGCCGCGGCCAGCGCGGCGTTGGCGGGCGTCACCAGGCGCCGCTTGTGGTGCTTGGTCTTGCGCCAAGGGTCGGGGAAGAAGGTCCAGAGCTCGGCCAGTCCGCCCGGCTCGACGAGGTGCTCGAGCGACCACACGGCGTCGACGGAGCAGAACCGGACGTTCTCCGCGCCTGCCTCGGCCACCCGCCACAGCGAGTCCGCGACCCCGGGCAGCCACACCTCCAGGGCCAGCACGTTGTGGTCGGGACGCGCGGCGGCGAGGACCGCGGTCGCCTCCCCGATGCCCGAGCCGATCTCGACGATGAGCGGGGCCTCGCGGCCGAACCAGCGCGTCAGCGAGAAGTCGGCCCGGTCGACTGCCTCCTCGGGGATGACCCAGTCCGCCTGGTGCGCTGCCCACGACTCGGCCTGACGCGGGGTGAAGCGGTTGCTGCGCCGGGTGTAGGTGAGCACCTCACGCATACGGCGCCCGTCGTCGGTCAGCTTGTGATGGGGCCGGGCAGGGCGTGCGGGGTCGTTCACCCGCCCATCCTCCCCGGTCGCCACCGGGCGGCGCACGCCGGTGTCAGAGGTGCTCGAGTGCTCCGCTCAGCACCGAGCGCAGCCGCTGCTCGATGTCGTCGAACTCGGGCTGGCCGATGATCAACGGCGGCGCCAGCTGGATGACGGGGTCGCCGCGGTCGTCGGCCCGGCAGTAGAGACCCGCGTCCCACAGCGCGTGGGACAGGTAGCCGCGCAGGAGCCGCTCGGACTCGGCGTCGTCGAAGGTCTCCTTGGTGTCGCGGTCCTTGACCAGCTCGATGCCGTAGAAGTAGCCGTGACCGCGGACGTCGCCGACGATCGGGATGTCGAGCAGCTTCTCCAGGGTGCTGCGGAAGGCGGGGCCGTTCTGCTGGACCTGGTTGACCAGTCCCTCGCGCTCCATGATGTCGAGGTTGGCCATGGCGACAGCGGCCGAGACCGGGTGGCCACCGAAGGTGTAGCCGTGGGCGTAGGAGTTGGTGCCGTCCTTGAACGGCTCGAAGAGCCGGTCGGTCGCGATCATCGCGCCGATCGGCGAGTAGCCCGACGTCAGACCCTTGGCGCAGGTGACGATGTCGGGCTGGTAGCCGAACTCAGCACAGCCGAACATCTCCCCCACTCGACCGAACGCACAGATGACCTCGTCGGAGACGAGCAGGACGTCGTACTGGTCGCAGATCTCGCGCACCCGCTCGAAGTATCCGGGGGGCGGCGGGAAGCAGCCGCCGGCGTTCTGCACCGGCTCGAGGAAGACGGCCGCCACGGTGTCGGGGCCCTCGAACTCGATCGCCTCGGCGATGCGGTCCGCGGCCCAGCGGCCGAAGGCCTTCTCGTCGTCGCCCAGGTAGTCCGGACGTCGGTAGAAGTTGGTGTTGGGCACCTTGTGGGCGCCGGGCACCAGCGGCTCGAACATCTCCTTCAGCGGCGGGATGCCGGTGATGGAGAGCGCGCCCTGCGGCGTCCCGTGGTAGGCCACCGCGCGGGAGATGACCTTGTGCTTGTTGGGCTTGCCGGTCAGCTTGAAGTACTGCTTGGCGAGCTTCCAGGCCGACTCGACGGCCTCACCACCACCGGTCGTGAAGAAGACCCGGTTGAGGTCGCCGGGCGCCATGGCGGCCAGCCGGTCGGCGAGCTCGATCGCGCGCGGGTGGGCGAAGGACCAGAGGGGGAAGAAGGCCAGCTCGCGTGCCTGCTTGGCAGCCGCCTCCGCCAGCTCCTCACGACCGTGCCCGACCTGGACCACGAAGAGGCCGGACAGGCCGTCGATGTACTCGCGACCGTGGCTGTCCCAGATCTTGTGCCCCTCGCCCTTCACGATGAGCGGCATCTCGCCGCCCTTCTCGTAGGTCGAGTGTCGGGTGAAGTGCAGCCACAGGTGGTCGCGGCCGGCGGTCTGGTAGTCGAAGTTCTCGTCGAGGCTCATCGGGTTCCCCAGTTGTAGTGCTGCTTGTTGAGCTTGAGGTAGACGAACGTCTCCGAGGAGACGACCCCCTTCAGCTCCCGGATGTGTCGCATGACGTCGAGCAGGTGCGGGTCGTCCTCACACACGACCTCGACCAACAGGTCGAAGCTGCCTGCGGTGGTGACGACGTAGTCGACCTCGCGCAGCTCGGCGAGGAGGTCGCCGACGACGAGCGGGTCGCCCTCGGTGCGGATGCCGATCATGGCCTGGCGGGTGAAGCCGACCTGGATCGGGTCGGTGACCGCGACGACCTGCATGATCTCGGAGTCCAGCAGCTTCTGGACACGAGCCCGGGCGGCGGCCTCCGAGAGGCCGACCGCCTTGGCGATGGCGGCATACGAGGCACGGCCGTCCTCCTGCAGGAGCTCGATGATCCGCTTGGCCGTGTCGTCGAGCCGCATCGGCACCTCAGTCATGCGCCTATGGTGCGGTGACTTCTCGGGTTCTGCAAGGGACTGGCCAAGGAATCCGTGTTTTTTGGTGTCAGTTCTTGCGCTTCCCGCAGTTTTTTGGCTCACAACTATGGAGATAGTCGCGTAATCGTCCTACTCTCCCCTCACCGCACCAAAGATCCGGAGGACGTCTGTGACCAGCCCACGCAGCCTGCGCAACTTCATCGGCGGCAGCTATGTCGACGCGAGCACCGACCAGTCGACCGAGGTGGTGAACCCCGCCACCGGCCAGGTGGTGGCACACGCTCCGGTCAGCGGAGCCGACGACATCGACGCCGCCTACGACGCCGCCGGCCGCGCCTTCGGCGAGTGGGGTCGTACGACGCCCGGCGAGCGGCAGAAGGCACTGCTGGACTTCGCCGACGCCATCGAGCGTCGCGCCGACGAGTTCGTGCACCTCGAGGCCGAGAACACCGGCAAGCCGCACGCCCTGACCGCGAGCGAAGAGATGCCGCCGATGATCGACCAGCTCCGCTTCTTCGCCGGGGCCGCCCGCGTGCTGGAGGGTCGAGCAGCCGGTGAGTACATGGCGGGACACACGTCGTGGGTCCGCCGCGAGCCGATCGGCGTCATCGGTCAGGTGACCCCGTGGAACTACCCGATGATGATGGCGATGTGGAAGATCGCGCCCGCGCTCGCGGCCGGCAACACGGTCGTCCTCAAGCCCAGCGACACCACCCCCGAGACCACGCTGCTGATGGCCGAGATCGCCTCGGAGTTCCTGCCTGCCGGCACGTTCAACGTCGTGACCGGCGACCGCGACACCGGTCGCCTGCTCGTCGAGCACTCCGCCCCGGCCATGGTCGCCATCACCGGTTCGGTGCGGGCGGGTGCGGAGGTGGCGCTCAGCGCGGCCCCCGCCATCAAGCGCGTCCACCTCGAGCTCGGCGGCAAGGCTCCGGTGATCGTCTTCGACGACGCGGACCTCGAGGCCGCGGTCGAGGGCATCGCCACGGCCGGCTACTTCAACGCCGGCCAGGACTGCACCGCCGCCACCCGCGTGCTCGCCGGCCCGGGCATCCACGGCGACTTCGTCGAGGCGCTCGCCGACTACGCCCGCACCCAGGCCGTGGTCGGCATGCCCGACAACGACGAGGCCCTGCTCGGCCCGGTCAACAGCGCCACCCAGCTCGAGCGGGTCACCGGCTTCATCGAGCGCCTGCCGGGCCACGCCACCGTCTCTGCCGGCGGCAACCGCGAGCGGGACCTCGGTGACGGCTACTTCCTCCAGCCGACCGTCGTCTCCGGGCTGCGCCAGGACGACGAGGCCGTGCAGCAGGAGATCTTCGGACCTGTCATCACCGTGCAGCAGTTCGACGACGAGGCACAGGCCCTCGCCTGGGCCAACGGCGTCGACTACGGCCTGGCCTCATCGGTGTGGACCAAGGACTTCGGGCGCGCCATGCGGATGTCCGCGGCGCTCGACTTCGGGTGCGTCTGGATCAACACCCACATCCCCATCGTGGCAGAGATGCCGCACGGCGGCTTCAAGAAGTCCGGCTACGGCAAGGACCTCTCGATGTACGGGTTCGAGGACTACACCCGGATCAAGCACGTCATGGCCAACATCCAGAGCTGAACCCACGGGCCGACCCCGGCCAGAGCGGAAGGCACCCCCGATGACACCGATCCCGCGCCGCGGCAGGCGGCCCCTGTCGCCTGCGGCTGCCGCAGTGACCGCAGCCGCCGGCATCCGCGGGGGTGGTGGACTGAGCCGCCGCGCCCTGCTGGGCACCGGCGTGGCCGGTCTGGCACTGACCGGGTGTGCACCGCCCGAACCGCCCTCCGGCGGACCGGCCGCGTTCGACCTGCCCGAGGACCTCTCCGACTCCGACAAGATCCTCAGGTGGTCCAACTGGACCGCCTATCTCGACATGAACGGCAAGGAGACGAGGTCTCCGACTCTCACCGCCTTCATGGAGCAGTCCGGGATCGACGTGAGCTACCGCGAGGACATCGAGGACAACGACTCCTACTACGCGAAGGTCGGTCCTCAGCTGCGCGCGGGCCAGAGCATCGACCGCGACATCATCACCGTGACGGACTGGATGTCGACGCGAGTGATCCGCGACCAGCTCTGCCAGCCCCTGGAGCTGATCCAGATGCCCAACGTGGTGCAGAACATGCTGCAGCCGCTCAAGGACGTGTCCTTCGACCCGGGCCGCAACTTCTCCGTCACCTGGCAGAGCGGGTTCGCCGGCATCGGCTACAACCGCGACAAGGTCGGTCGCGAGCTGAAGTCGCTCGACGACCTGTGGGCCGACGACCTCAAGGGCCGGATCGTGGTGCTGTCGGAGTTCCGCGACACCGCCGCGCTGGTGATGCAGAGCCAGGGCGTCGACATCGACAGTGACTGGGGCCGGGCCGAGTTCGAGAACGCCGTCGCCTTCATCGAGCAGAAGATCGAGGAGGGCTACATCCGCAAGGTGAAGGGCAACTCCTACATGGAGGACCTCACCAGCGGCAACGCCGTCGCCGGCATCACGTGGAGCGGCGACATCTTCATCCTCGGCTACGACACCGGGGACCCGAGCTGGACCTTCACCATCCCGGAGTCGGGCGGGACCCTCTGGTCGGACAACATGATGGTGCCGATCACCTCCACGCACCGGCGCAACGCCCAGAAGCTCATGAACTACTACTACGACCCGGCCGTCGCCGCCGAGGTCGCCGCCTGGGTGAACTACGTGTGCCCCGTCGAGGGTGCCCAGGCCGAGATGGAGAAGATCGATCCCGAGCTCGCCGAGAGCCCCTGGATCTTCCCGACGGCCGACTTCATCGCGGAGAAGAACATCCAGCAGTTCCGGGTGCTCGACAGCGACGAGGACATCGAGTTCGCCGACCTGTGGTCCAGCAACGTGATGGGGAACTGACATGGCTGGTTTCAAGGAAGCACAGGGCGACCTCCGGCTCGAGAAGGTGACCAAGACCTTCGGTGACTTCGTCGCCGTCGACGACATCGACCTCGATGTGCCGCGCGGGTCGTTCTTCGCGCTGCTCGGCCCCTCCGGGTGCGGCAAGACCACGACGCTGCGCATGATCGCCGGCCTCGAGCAGCCGACCGCGGGTCGTGTGCTGATCGGCGACACCGACCTGACCGGGTCCCGCCCCTACGAGCGCCCCGTCAACACCGTCTTCCAGTCCTACGCCCTGTTCCCGCACCTGACGATCCGCGACAACGTCTCCTTCGGTCCCAAGCGTCGCAAGGCCAAGGACGCCGCGAAGCTGGCCGCGGACGCCCTCGAGCTCGTGCAGATGACCCAGTTCGCCAACCGCAAGCCGGCCCAGCTCTCCGGTGGCCAGCAGCAGCGGGTGGCGCTGGCCCGGGCGCTGGTCAACCACCCGGAGGTGCTGCTCCTCGACGAGCCCCTCGGTGCGCTCGACCTCAAGCTGCGCCGCGAGATGCAGGTCGAGCTCAAGCGCATCCAGACCGAGGTCGGCCTGACCTTCATCCACGTCACCCACGACCAGGAGGAGGCCATGACCATGGCCGACACCGTCGCGGTGATGAACCAGGGCACGATCGAGCAGCTCGGCGCGCCCGCCGACCTCTACGACCTGCCCCGGACCCGGTTCGTGGCCAACTTCCTCGGCCAGGCCAACACCGGCGTCGGCACGATCGAGGGATCGGACGGAGACCACCTGGTTGCCCACATCCTCGGCACCAAGGTCAGCATCAGCAAGGCCCGCTCGCAGGTCCACCAGGGCGACGTCCTGTTCGGCGTCCGGCCCGAGAAGGTGCAGGTATCACGGACCAAACCCGACAGCGTCGGCAACGACGCACGGGGTGTGGTGCGCGACGTGTCCTTCCTCGGGGTCGCCACCAGCTACCTCGTCGACATGCCGAGCGGTGCGACGTGGAGCTGCTACGAGCAGAACCTCGACGTCGACCCGATCGACCTGCGCCCTGGTGACGAGGTCTGGCTGACGTGGAACCCGGGCCACGCGTTCGGGGTTGCGGCGGACGAGTCGTGAGCACCCTCGCTCCCGCGGCGGTCGAGCCGGACGCGCCTGCGCCTGCGCCGGCGCCGGCTCCGCAGGCGACGAGGCGGAGCTGGACGGCGTACCTGCTGCTCCTCCCGGGCGTCCTGTGGCTGGGGGTCTTCTTCATCCTCCCGCTCGTCCAGCTGGGCGCGGTCAGCCTGCAGAGCCGTTATCCCGGCTTCGCCGGCTACTACTACCGCGACCTCAACTTCCAGAACTACGCCAGCGCCCTGACCGACTACGCCCCTCACTTCGCACGGTCGTTCCTCTATGCCGGGCTGGCCACGCTCCTGGCCTTCGCCCTGGCCTATCCCCTGGCGTATGCGATGGCGTTCAAGGCCGGTCGGTGGCGCAACCTGATGATGATCTGCGTCATCGCGCCGTTCTTCACGTCCTTCATCCTGCGCACCTTCGCGTGGTCGCAGATCCTCGCTGACGAGGGCTGGGTCGTGCGGACGCTCGACTTCTTCCAGCTCGTGCCGGGCGGACACATCATCAACACACCCGTCGCCGTGGTCGCCGGGCTGACCTACAACTTCCTGCCCTTCATGGTGTTGCCGATCTATGCCTCGCTCGAGCGGGCTGATCCGCGGGTGATCGAGGCAGGCGGCGACCTCTACGCCAACGGCTTCACGACGTTCCGCACGGTGACGCTGCCGATGTCCATGCCCGGTGTGCTGGCCGGCACGTTGCTCACCTTCATCCCGGCAGCGGGCGACTTCGTCAACATGGAGCTGCTCGGCCCCCAGCGCGGGAAGATGGTCGGCAACGTCATCAACGACCAGTTCCTGGCCATCCCCGGCGGCTATCCGGTCGCTGCCGCGCTGTCCTTCACGCTGATGGCGGCGATCCTGGTCATGGTCTTCCTCTACGTCCGCCGCTTCGGCACCGAGGAGCTGGTGTGAGATGACCACCACGACCCCCACCGCGCCGCCCGCCAGGCCCAGGCGCACCGACACGACGGCCTACCGCCCCTCGCGGGCCAAGCGCGTCCAGCTGTGGCTGGCCAGCCACTTCGCGATCCTCACCGCGGTCGCCGTCCTGCTCTACCTCTTCCTCCCGGTGGCCTACACCTTCGCGTTCTCCTTCAACGACCACGGCAAGACCAACATCGTGTGGCAGGGCTTCACGTGGGAGCACTGGCAGGACCCCTGTGGCGTCCCGGGCGTGTGCGGCTCGCTGGTGACCTCGCTGCAGGTCGGGGCCATCTCCACGGTGGTCGCCACGGTGCTCGGCACGATGATGGCCCTCGCCATGGTGCGCTACCGCTTCCGGGGCAAGGCGGCGAGCAACATGTTGATCTTCGTGCCGATGGCGACCCCGGAGATCGTCATGGGAGCCGCGCTGCTGACGATCTTCGTGCAGGGCTTCTCCAACATCGGCCTCTCCCTGGGCTTCTGGACGATCGTCTTCGCGCACATCATGTTCACCCTGAGCTTCGTCGTGGTCACGGTCAGGGCGCGCATCCAGTCCCTCGATCCGCGCATCGAAGAGGCTGCCCAGGACCTCTACGCGAGCCCGATGCTGACCTTCTGGAAGGTCACCTTCCCGCTGATCCTGCCGGGCGTCCTCGGTGCGGCGATGCTCGCCTTCTCGCTGTCCTTCGACGACTTCATCATCACCAACTTCGTCTCCGGCAACGAGGCGACGTTCCCCAAGTTCGTCTACGTCGCATCACGTCGCGGCATCCCGGCCGAGGCCAACGTCATCGGCTTCTCGATGTTCGTCATCGCGGTGCTGCTGGTCGTCGGCGCGCAGGTCGTGCACTCGATGCGCTCATCCACCCACGAGGAGTGACCCCATGCCCGACCCGATGCGCGTGCTCATGATCGGAGCCGGTGGCGTCGGTGACGCCGCAGCCCGGATCGCCGTCGAGCGCGACTTCTTCGACGCCTGGGTGGTGGCCGACCACGACGTGACGCGCGCCGAGCGTACGGTCGCTGCCGCCCGCGAGCGCCGGCCCGGCGACGAGCGCTTCACCGCCCGGCAGGTCGACGCCTCCAGTGCCGATGCCGTCACCGACCTGGCTCGCGAGGTCGGTGCCACCCACGTCTTCAACGCGGTCGACCCACGGTTCGTGATGCCGATCTTCACCGGAGCGCTCGCCGCGGACGCGGGCTACCTCGACATGGCGATGAGCCTGTCGAGCCCCCATCCGGAGGCACCGCACGAGAAGGTCGGGGTCAAGCTCGGCGACGACCAGTTCGCCATGGCCGACAAGTGGGAGGCCGCAGGTCGGCTGGCCCTGCTGGGCATCGGGGTCGAGCCCGGCCTGTCCGACGTCTTCGCCCGCTACGCCGCCGACGAGCTCTTCGACCACATCGATGAGCTCGGCACCCGCGACGGTGCCAACCTGGTGATCCGCGACGACGACGGCAACGAGGTGTTCGCCCCGGGCTTCTCGATGTGGACGATCATCGAGGAGTGCCTCAACCCGCCGGTGGTGTGGGAGAGGTCTCGACTCGGCTCGACCACCGAGGGAGGGGGCGACGTGGAGGCGGGCTTCTTCACGCTCCCACCCTTCTCCGAGCCGGAGGTCTTCGACTTCCCCGACGGCATCGGTCCGGTCGAGTGCGTGCACGTCGAGCACGAGGAGGTGCTCCTCATGCCGCGCTGGATCGACGCCGACCGGGTGACCTTCAAGTACGGCCTCGGCGAGGAGATGATCGGCATCCTGCGCACCCTCCACACCCTCGGCCTCGACTCCACGACGCCGGTGACGGTCAAGGGGGTAGAGGTGTCCCCGCGCGACGTCGTGGCGGCGTGCCTGCCCGACCCGGCGACGATCGGACCGCGGATGGAGGGCAAGACGTGCGCCGGTGTGTGGGTCACCGGCACCGGCAAGGACGGAGCGCCGCGGGCGACGTACCTCTACCACGTCGTCGACAACGCCGACTCGATGCGCGACTACGGCGCCCAGTGCGTCGTGTGGCAGACCGCGATCAACCCGGTGGTGGCGCTCGAGCTGATCGCCGACGGCACCTGGTCGGGTGTGGGCGTGCTGGGCCCGGAGGCCCTGCCACCCAAGCCCTTCCTCGACCTGCTGGCCGCGCCCAGACCCGAGGGCTACGGCTCACCGTGGGGCATCGAAGACCGGACACCAGGAGACCCAGCATGAGCGTGAGCCAGGAGCGGAAGCTCACCACCGAGATCCCGGGGCCGCGATCGCAGGCACTGCACGCACGAAAGCAGGCTGCCGTCTCGGCGGGCATCGGCACCACGCTGCCGGTCTACGTCGAGCGGGCCGGAGGCGGCATCCTCGTGGACGTCGACGGCAACCAGCTGATCGACTTCGGCTCCGGGATCGCCGTCACCACCGTCGGCAACGCCGCCCCGCGCGTGGTCGAGGCGGTCCAACGACAGGTCGCCGACTTCACCCACACCTGCTTCATGGTCACGCCCTACGAGGAGTACGTCGCGGTCTGCGAGAAGCTGACCGAGCTCACCCCGGGCACCCACGAGAAGCGCTCGGCACTGTTCAACTCCGGCGCCGAGGCGGTGGAGAACGCCGTCAAGGTCGCCCGCCACCACACCGGTCGGGACGCGATCGTCGTCTTCGACCACGCCTACCACGGGCGGACGAACCTCACGATGGCGCTGACGGCCAAGAACATGCCCTACAAGCAGGGGTTCGGTCCCTTCGCCGGCGAGATCTACCGCGCACCGATGGCCTACCCCTACCGCTGGCCAGGTGGTGCCGAGGCGTGCGCGGACGAGGCCTTCGACGCCTTCGTGCAGACCGTGCACGGCCAGGTCGGGGAGGAGAACTGCGCTGCGGTGATGATCGAGCCGATCCAGGGCGAGGGCGGGTTCATCGTCCCGCCGCCGGGCTATCTCGCCCGGGTCGCCGACTGGTGCCGTCAGCACGACGTCCTCTTCATCGCCGACGAGATCCAGACCGGCTTCGCCCGGACGGGCGACTGGTTCGCCTGCGACCACGAGGGCGTCGTGCCCGATCTCGTCACCACCGCGAAGGGGATGGCGGGCGGGCTGCCGCTGGCTGCCGTGACCGGGCGCGCGGACGTCATGGACTCCGTGCACACGGGCGGACTGGGCGGCACCTACGGCGGCAACCCGGTCGCCTGCGCTGCTGCCCTGGCGGCGATCGAGACCATGGAGGCGCTCGACCTGCGGGCCCGGGCCCGCGAGATCGAGGCCGTCTTCGTGCCCCGCCTGCGCGCCCTCGCCGAGCGTTACCCGGACCGCATCGGTGACGTCCGGGGTCGTGGGGCCATGCTCGCGGTCGAGCTGGTCAGCGACGGTGCCGGCCGTACGCCCGACCCCGCCCTGGCCGGCGCGGTGCACCGCGCCTGCTCGGCCCAGGGCCTCGTCACCCTGACCTGCGGCACCTTCGGCAACGTCTTCCGCTTCCTGCCCCCACTGTCCATCGGCGACGACCTGCTGGGCGAAGGCCTGGACATCTTCGAGGCCGCATTCGAGAAGGAGGCATCCCATGCCTGACGTCCTGGACACCGTGCCCCGGCAGCTCCTCATCGGCGGCGAGTGGGTCGACGCCTCCGGCGGGGCGACCTTCGACGTCACCAACCCCGCCACCGAGGCGGTGCTCGCCTCCATCGCCGACGGCACCCCCGCAGACGGCGAACGTGCCCTGGCCGCGGCCGCGGGCGCCCAGAAGGAGTGGGCCAGGACCGAGCCGCGGGTCCGGGGGGAGATCCTGCGTCGGGCCTTCGAGCTCCTCACCGAGCGCGCCGACGACTTCGCGCGGCTGATGACCCTCGAGATGGGCAAGCCGCTGGCCGAGGCGCGCGGCGAGGTGGCCTACGGCGCCGAGTTCTTCCGCTGGTTCTCCGAGGAGGCGGTGCGCATCCACGGCCGCTACTCCCCCGCGCCCAGCGGTCCCACCCGGCTGATCACGATGAAGGGCCCGGTCGGGCCGACGCTGATGATCACGCCCTGGAACTTCCCCCTGGCCATGGGCACTCGCAAGATCGGGCCGGCGATCGCCGCCGGCTGCACGATGGTCATCAAGCCCGCCCACGAGACCCCGCTGACCATGCTGGCGCTGGCCGCCCTGATGGAAGAGGTCGGCCTGCCCGCAGGGGTGCTCAACGTGGTCACCACGACCCACTCCGGCGACGTGTGCGAGCCGCTGATCCGCGACCCACGCCTTCGCAAGCTCACCTTCACCGGCTCCACGGGTGTCGGCAAGGTCCTGGTCGAGCAGTCCGCCGAGCAGCTGCTCCGCGTGTCGATGGAGCTGGGCGGCAACGCCCCCTTCGTCGTGTTCGGCGACGCCGACCTCGACGCCGCCGTCGACGGCGCGATGCTCGCCAAGATGCGCAACATCGGCGAGGCGTGCACCTCGGCCAACCGCTTCTTCGTCCACGAGTCGGTGGCCGACGAGTTCTCGAGCAGGATGGCCGAACGGATGGGCGCGCTACGGATCGGTGACGGCACCGAGGACGGTGTCGAGGTCGGACCACTCATCACCGACAAGGCCCGTCGCGGCGTCCACGCGCTCGTGGACGACGCAGTCGCGGCCGGCGCCAGGGCACTCACGGGCGGATCGGTGCCCGACGGCCCCGGCCACTTCTACCCGCCCACGGTGCTGGTCGACGTACCGGCCTCGGCTCGGGTGATGCGCGAAGAGATCTTCGGTCCGGTCGCCCCGGTCGCGACCTTCCGCGACGAGGACGAGGTGCTCGCCCGCGCCAACGAGACCGAGTACGGCCTGGTCGCCTACGTCTTCACCCGCGACCACGCCCGCGTGCTACGGGTCAGCGAGGCCCTGGAGTTCGGCATGGTCGGCATCAACACCGGCATCGTGTCGAACCCCGCGGCCCCCTTCGGCGGGGTCAAGCACTCCGGGTTCGGCCGCGAGGGCGGCTTCGAAGGGATCGAGGAGTACCTCGAGACCAAGTACGTCGGCACTGCGCTGTGAGGACCCCTGACCGCGATCGGCTGCGGGCACTCCATGCCGAGGAGGAACGACGGTTCGTCGACCTCCACCCGACCTCCGCCGGACTCGCCGGCGACGCCGGCCGGCACCTGCTGGCCGGTGTGCCGATGCCGTGGATGACGCGGTGGCCCGGGTCGTTCCCGCTGTTCGTCGAGTCCGCGAACGGCGGGCGCTTCACCGACGTGGACGGCATCGACTACGTCGACCTCTGCCTGGGCGACACCGGGTCGATGACCGGCCACTGCCTGCCTGCGGTCGCCGACGCCGTACGCCACCGGACCGAGCGCGGCATCACGACCATGCTGCCCACCGAGGACGCCACCTGGGTGGCGGGAGAGCTGACCCGTCGCTTCGGGCTGCCCCGCTGGCAGATGGCGATGACCGCGACCGACGCCAACCGGTTCGTGCTCCGCTTCGCGCGCCACCTCACCGGCCGACCGCGCATCGCAGTGATGGACTGGTGCTACCACGGCACCGTCGACGAGACCCTGGGCGTGCTGGAGCACGGCCGGGCTGGCGACCGGGTCGTGGCCCGACCCGGCGCGCTCGGACCGCAGGTCGATGTCGCCGTGACCACGGCAGTGGTGCCCTTCAACGACCTCGACGCGCTGGAGCGCCGGCTCGCGGTGGGCGACGTGGCCTGCCTCCTCATGGAGCCCGCGCTCACCAACATCGGCATCGTGCTGCCCGAGGAGGGCTATCTGGCCGGTGTTCGCGAGATCACCCGTCGGCATGGTGTCCTGCTCGTCAACGACGAGACGCACACCATCTGCGCAGGCCCCGGTGGGGCCACCGCGGCGTGGGAGCTCGAGCCGGACTTCGTCGTGATCGGGAAGCCGATCGGTGGCGGCATCCCGGTCGCTGCCTACGGCATGACCGACGAGGTCGCGTCCAGGTTGGAGGGGCCGATGCTGGGCCACGACATCGACGTCGCCGGCGTCGGCGGCACCCTGTCCGGCTCCGCGCTCTCGATGGCCGCGGTGCGGGCCACGCTGTCCACGGCACTGCGCCAGAGGGACTTCGACGTGGCGATCCCGCTGGCCGAGCGCTTCACCGACGGCATCTCCGCGGTGATCGACCACCACGACCTGCCCTGGCACGTGCAGCGCCTGGGCTGCCGCGCGGAGTACTGGTTCTGTCCGCCCCCGCGTACCGGAGCCGAGGCCGCGGCCGCGGTCGACGAGGAGCTCGACGCGTTCTTCCACCTGTGGACGGTCAACCGCGGCGTGCTGCTGGCGCCGTTCCACAACATGAGCCTCTTCTCGCCGTTCCACACCACCGACGACGTGGACCGGCACACCGAGGTGTTCGCCGGGGCGGTCGAGGCCCTGCTCGCCTGATCGGCCCGGCGCCGGGGTCCTGCGGTTCCCCGAATCCTGCAGTTTCCCCGGGTACCCGGGGAAACTTGCGGTTCCAGTGCGAAACTTCGGGGGCGAGGCTCCAGTTTCCCCGGGTACCCGGGGATCCCGCGGGCGCGCCGCGGACCCTCAGCGTCGCATCTCGCCCTGTCCGGCTGAGGACGCACGAGACCCCGCCTCCCTTGTGGGAGGCGGGGTCTCGAGGTGGATCAATCAGCTCACTTGGTGATCTTCACGACCCGGCCGGCGCCGACGGTGCGGCCACCCTCGCGGATGGCGAAGCGCAGGCCCTCGTCCATGGCGATGGGCTGGATGAGCTCCACCGACATCTCCGTGTTGTCGCCGGGCATGACCATCTCGGTGCCCTCGGGGAGGGTCACGACGCCGGTCACGTCCGTCGTACGGAAGTAGAACTGCGGGCGGTAGTTGTTGAAGAACGGCGTGTGACGGCCGCCCTCGTCCTTGCTCAGGATGTAGACCGACGCGTCGAAGTTCGTGTGCGGCGTCGTGGTGCCCGGCTTGATGACGACCATGCCGCGCTCGATGTCCTCGCGCTTGGTGCCACGGAGGAGCAGACCGACGTTCTCGCCCGCCTGGCCCTCGTCGAGCAGCTTGCGGAACATCTCGACGCCGGTGACGGTCGACTTCTGGGCGACCTCGCGGATGCCGATGATCTCGACCTCCTCGTTGACCTTGACGATGCCGCGCTCGATGCGACCGGTGATGACGGTTCCACGACCGGTGATCGTGAAGACGTCCTCGACGGGCATGAGGAAGGGCTTGTCGGTCTCGCGCTCCGGGGTGGGGATGGACTCGTCCACCGCAGCCATGAGCTCGACGATCGACTCGCCCCACTTCTCGTCACCCTGCAGGGCCGGGAAGGCAGCAACGCGGACCACGGGGATGTCGTCGCCGGGGAACTCGTACTCGGAGAGGAGCTCGCGCACCTCCATCTCGACGAGCTCGATGAGCTCCTCGTCGTCGACCATGTCGCACTTGTTGAGCGCCACGACCAGGGCCGGCACGCCGACCTGGCGGGCGAGCAGCACGTGCTCACGCGTCTGCGGCATCGGGCCGTCGGTGGCGGCGACAACGAGAATCGCGCCGTCCATCTGAGCGGCACCGGTGATCATGTTCTTGATGTAGTCCGCGTGACCCGGGCAGTCGACGTGCGCGTAGTGGCGCGCCTCGGTCTGGTACTCGACGTGCGCGATCGAGATCGTGATGCCGCGCTGGCGCTCCTCGGGAGCCTTGTCGATCTGGTCGAAGGCCGAGGCCTCGTTCAGATTGGGGTACTTGTCGTGCAACACCTTGGTGATCGCCGCGGTCAGCGTCGTCTTGCCGTGGTCGATGTGACCGATCGTGCCGATGTTGACGTGCGGCTTGGTCCGCTCGAACTTCGCCTTAGCCACTGGGGCTCCTCCTGGTTGGGTTTGTACGTGAACTCATGGGTGTGTAACGGATGGTGCTGGACCGAGGGCCCGGGTGGAACTACTCGCCGCGAACCTTCTTGATGATCTCTTCGGCGATGTTCGTGGGAACCTCGGCGTACGAGTCGAACTCCATCGAGTACGACGCCTGACCAGAGGTCTTCGACCTCAGGTCGCCAACGTACCCGAACATCTCGGACAGCGGCACAAGGGCGTTCACGACCATGTCGCCGTGACGCTCCTCCTGCGCCTGGATCTGGCCACGGCGCGAGTTGATGTCACCGATGACCGTGCCGAGGAACGTGTCCGGCGTGATCACCTCTACGGCGAACATCGGCTCGAGCAGGACCGGACGGGCCCTGCGTGCGGCCTCCTTGAAGGCCTGGTTGCCGGCGATCTTGAACGCGAGCTCGGACGAGTCGACGTCGTGGTAGGCGCCGTCCTCGAGGGAGAACTTCACGTCCACCATGGGGTAGCCGGCGAGCACGCCGAACTCCATGGCGTCCTGGCCACCCTGGTCGACCGAAGGGATGTACTCCTTCGGCACCCGGCCACCAGACACGTTGTTGACGAACTCGTAGCCGGCACCGGTGCCGGTCTCGGGGTCGATGTTGGGGCCGAGGTTGACCACGACCTTCGCGAACTGACCCGAACCACCCGTCTGCTTCTTGTGGGTGTAGGAGTGCTTCTCGACCAGGTTGCGGACGGTCTCGCGGTAGGCCACCTGCGGCTTGCCGACGGTCGCCTCGACGCGGAACTCGCGCTTCATGCGGTCGACGAGGATCTCGAGGTGGAGCTCGCCCATGCCGGCGATGATCGTCTGGCCGGTCTCCTCGTCCGCCTTCACGGTGAACGTGGGGTCCTCGTCCGACAGGCGCTGGATGGCCGTGCCGAGCTTCTCCTGGTCGCTCTTGGTCTTCGGCTCGATGGCGACCTCGATCACCGGGGCCGGGAACGTCATCGACTCGAGGACGACCTGGTTGCTCGGGTCCGAGAGCGTGTGACCGGTCTTGGTGTCCTTGAGGCCCATGACGGCCACGATCTGGCCGGCGCCGACCGACGCGATCTCCTCACGCTTGTTGGCGTGCATCTGGTAGACCTTGCCGATCCGCTCCTTGCGACCGTTGACCGAGTTGACCACGGTCGAGCCGGCCTCGAGCTTGCCGGAGTAGACGCGGACGTAGATCAGCTTGCCGAGGTGCGGGTCGGTGGCGATCTTGTAGGCGAGGCCGGAGAACGGCTCGTCGTCGGACGGCTGGCGAACGATGACCTCGTTCTCGTCCTTCACCGAGTGGCCCTGGATGCCGTCGATGTCGAGCGGCGAGGGCAGGTAGGCGACGACCGCGTCGAGCAGGGGCTGGACGCCCTTGTTCTTGAACGCGGTGCCGCACAGCACGGGGTTGAGCTTGTCGGCCAGGGTGGCGCGACGGATCGCGGCGTTGAGGTCCTCGACGGAGAAGTTCTCCTCGCCCTCGAGGTAGCGCTCCATGATCGCGTCGTCGGCCTCGGCGAGCGTCTCGATGAGCATCTCGCGGTACTCGGCGGACTGCTCGGCGAGCTCGGCCGGGATCTCCTCGACCTCGTAGTCCTCACCCATCGTGGTCTCGCCGCGCCAGACCAGGGCGCGCATGCCGACCAGGTCGACGACGCCGATGAAGTCGCCCTCGGCACCGATGGGCAGCTGCAGGACCAGGGGCGTCGAGTTGAGGCGCTCCTTCATCATGTCGACGCAGCGGAAGAAGTCGGCACCGGTGCGGTCGAGCTTGTTGACGAAGCACATGCGCGGGACTGAGTACTTGTTGGCCTGGCGCCACACGGTCATCGTCTGGGGCTCGACACCGGCGACACCGTCGAAGACGGCGACGGCACCGTCGAGGACGCGCAGCGACCGCTCGACCTCGGCGGTGAAGTCGACGTGGCCCGGCGTGTCGATGATGTTGATCTGGTGGTCCTTCCACCAGCAGGTCGTCGCGGCGGACGTGATCGTGATGCCGCGCTCCTGCTCCTGCTCCATCCAGTCCATCGTGGCGCCACCCTCGTGGACCTCACCGATCTTGTAGGTGATGCCGGTGTAGAAGAGGATGCGCTCGGTGGTGGTGGTCTTGCCGGCGTCGATGTGCGCCATGATGCCGATGTTGCGGACCTTGTTGAGGTCGGTGGTGATGTCGACGGCCACGTCTGTGTCTCAGTCCCTCGAAGTAGTGGGGTGTGTGCGGGGGTGGGAGACCGTACGCCGCGGTTCGCGCGGCGTACGACCTCCCGACCTCACCAGCGGTAGTGGGCGAAGGCCTTGTTGGACTCGGCCATCTTGTGCGTGTCCTCGCGCTTCTTCACAGCGGCACCGAGGCCGTTGCTCGCGTCGAGGATCTCGTTCATCAGGCGCTCGGCCATGGTCTTCTCGCGGCGGTCGGCGGCGTAGCCCACGAGCCAGCGCAGCGCCAGCGTGGTGGAGCGGTTGGCCTTGACCTCGACGGGGACCTGGTAGGTCGCACCGCCCACGCGGCGGGACTTGACCTCGATGGCCGGCTTGACGTTGTCGAGCGCACGCTTGAGCGTGACGACCGGGTCGGTGCCGGTCTTGTCGCGGCAACCCTCGAGGGCGGTGTAGACGATGCGCTGGGCAACAGCCTTCTTGCCGTCCTGGAGGACCTTGCTCACCAGCTGGGTGACCAGCTGCGAGCCGTAGACCGGGTCAGAGACGAGAGGGCGCTTGGGAGCGGGACCCTTGCGAGGCATTACTTCTCCTTCTTCGCGCCGTAGCGGCTGCGGGCCTGCTTGCGGTTCTTGACACCCTGGGTGTCGAGCGTGCCGCGAATGATCTTGTAGCGGACGCCGGGAAGGTCCTTCACACGGCCGCCGCGCACGAGCACGATCGAGTGCTCCTGGAGGTTGTGACCCACGCCCGGGATGTAAGCGGTGACCTCGACGCCACTGCTCAGTCGCACGCGGGCGACCTTGCGGAGAGCGGAGTTCGGCTTCTTCGGGGTGGTGGTGTAGACGCGCGTGCAGACGCCGCGACGCTGGGGCGAACCCTTCAGGGCAGGCGTCTTGGACTTCGACACCTTGTCCTGGCGGCCCTTGCGGACCAACTGGTTGATGGTGGGCACCGGGTGGTTCCCTCTCTCTGTGTTCTCATCACGGACCGGCGCTGTGCCGGACTCGGGTGTGTTGCGATCGTGCTGTGCCTGTTGGCCGGCGGGCCCTGCCTCAGGGACTGGGCAACGGGATCCGCGCATGCTCATGGGTCTGGTCGTGCCAGACACAAGGATTGAGGCTACTCGGGCGCTCGGGCCGGGTCAAAATGCCGCAGCGACCGCCACGACGGGCCCCTCGGCGCGGTTGCGACGCCGCCCCTCCGCCCTCAGGAACAGCGCCGCCGAGAGCACCACGCCCAGGATGGTCAGCATCCCGCCGCCCAGCAGCGTCCAGCGTGCGCCGTACTCCTGGCCGATCCAGCCGATGATGGGTGCCCCCACGGGAGTCCCGCCCATGAAGACCATGAGGTAGAGGGCCATCACCCGGCCGCGGACCCCGGCGTCGGTGTGGAGCTGCATGTAGGTGTTGGCACTGGTGATGAACGTCAGCGCGGTGAGCCCGGTGACCGGCGTCAGCAGCGCGAAGGTGAGGTAGGTCGGCATCAGGCCGGCCACCATCACCGACGCCCCGAAGGCGATCGCGGAGCCGACGACGAGGCGGTGGCGGACCTGCTCCCGTCGGGCGGCCAGCAGCGCTCCGGTGAGCGAGCCGATCGCGAGGAAGCTGCCGAGCAGACCGAACTCGGTCGGCCCCTTGCCGAAGACCTCGGTCGCCATGAGGGCGGAGGTGATCTGGAAGTTGAGCCCGAACGTGCCGGCGAAGAACACCAGGCCGAGCACCAGCATCAGGTCGGGGCGGGCGCGGACGTAGGCAACGCCCTCGCGGAGGGCACCGGGCCCGCGCTGCGCCAGCGCGGGCGCGTCGAGGCGGGCGACGTCGAGGTGGCGTAGCGACCAGATCGGCGCCGCGTACGACACGGCGTTCAGCAGGATGACCCACCCGGTGGCCACCGCTCCGCCGCCCAGCACGGCGATGAGCACGCCCGCCAGGCCGGGGCCGACCAGGCGCGCGGCGTTGAAGCTCGCCGAGTTGAGACCGACCGCGTTGGTCAGGTCGACGGGGTCGACGATCTCGGAGACGAAGGACTGGCGGGCAGGGGCGTCGAAGGCGGACGCGGAACCGAGGACGAAGGCCAGGACGTAGACGTGCCACACCTCTGCGGTGCCGGTCACGGCGAGCAGCCCGAGGGTCGCGGCGGGCAGCGCCATGCCCAGGTTGGTGAGCTGGAGGAGCCGCTGCTTGGGCATGCGGTCCGCCACCAGTCCGGCGAACGGGGTCAGCAGCAGGAACGGCAGGAACTGGAGGCCGGTCGTGATGCCCAGCGCCGTGGCTCCGGACCCGACGGTCAGCTCGAGGACCAGCCAGTCCTGGGCCACGCGCTGCATCCAGGTGCCGGTGTTGGACACGACCCCGCCGGCGGCGTAGCGGCGGTAGTTGGGGTTGGCGAGGGAACGGAATGTCGGACTCGTGGCTACTCCTCTCGGATCAGTCCGCGACCGCGAGGCGGGCGAGGATCGGGGTGGCGGCGCGCAGTGCGGCGCGCTCGTCGGGGGTCAGGGTGCGCAGCTGCTGGGCCAGCCAGGCGTCTCGTCGCTGGCGGTCGGCGAGCACGGCTGCGCGGCCGGCATCGGTGAGCGACACCACGACCTGCCGGCCATCGGTCTCGTGCTGACGTCGTACGACGTGTCCCCCGCTCTCGAGGCAGTTGACCGTGCGCGTCATCGACGGCGGCTGGATGTGCTCGGCACGGGCCAGCTCGCCGACCGACTGGTCGCCATGGCGCTGCAGCAGTCCGAGGACGACCATCTGGCCGAGGCTCAGGTCGTTGTCGGGGTGGCGCTCGGCGGAGAGTCGGCGGCGCAGACGCATGACAGCCGCGCGGAGCTCCGAGGCGAGCCCGGCGTCGGTGCGAAGGTCAGCAATCGGCATGGTAGTTAGCATAACTCATTACTCTTGCTAACTATTCCATGACGGGCCGGGCACTCCTCCCGCCCACCCAGGTGGGCGGACCCGACCGGGTCAGCCGAGCCAGCCGCTGATGGGCGTGTAGGCGAAGTAGACGACGAACAGCGCGGCAACCACCCACATGAGGGGGTGCACGTCGCGCACCTTGCCGACCACCACCTTGATGAACACGTACGACACGAAGCCGGCGCCGATGCCCACGCTGATGGAATAGGTGAACGGCATCAGCACGATCGTCAGGAAGGCGGGGATCGCCACCTCGAGGTCGCGCCAGTCGATGTCAGTGACCTGCTGCATCATCAAGAAGCCGACCAGGACCAGCGCCGGCACGGCCGCCTCGGACGGGATCGCGGAGACCAGCGGGGTGAAGAAGGTGGCCAGCAGGAAGAGCACGCCCGTCACGACGGACGCCAGCCCGGTGCGGGCGCCCTCGCCGACACCCGACGCCGACTCGATGTAGGACGTGTTGGACGAGACACCAGCGGCACCGCCCGCCATCGCGGCCAGCGAGTCGACGACCAGGATGCGCTGGGCACCCGGCGGGGTGCCCTCCTCGTCGTTGAGGCCGGCCTCGGCGCCGATGGCGGTCATCGTGCCCATGGTGTCGAAGAAGTCGGCGAGCAGGAGCGAGAAGACGAGCAGCAGCGCGGCCAGCACACCGGTCCCGGCATCGCCGAACGCACCGAACAGGCTGAACTCACCCAGGGTGTCGAAGGACGGCAGCCCGACCACGTCGCCGCTGAGGGTCGGCACGCTCAGGGACCAGCCCGTGGGGTTGTCGGCCGAGGCCGGGCCCAGGTCACCGATCGCCTCGACGACCACCGCGACCACGGTGGCGGCCAGGATCGAGATGAGGATGGCGCCGCGGACCCTGCGCACCCACAGCGCGATCATGAGGGCCAGCCCGAGGCAGAAGACGAGCACCGGCCAGCCGGCGAGGTGGCTGTCGGCTCCCAGCTGGACCGGGACCGTGGTCTGGAAGGCGTCGGGGATCCGGGTCACGACGCGGGCGTCGACGAAGCCGATGAGGGCGATGAACAGACCGATCCCGACGGAGATCGCGACCTTGAGCTGCTGGGGCACGGCGTGGAAGACCGCCTTGCGGAAGCCGGTGAGCACCAGCAGCAGGATCACGATTCCCTCGAGCACGACCAGACCCATCGCGTCGCCCCAGGTGGTCTGGCGCGCGATGGTGTTGGCGACGAACGCGTTCAGGCCCAGCCCGGTCGCCAGGGCGAGCGGGAAGTTGGCGAAGCCACCCATCAGGATCGTCAGCACCCCCGCCACCAGCGCCGTTGCCGCGGCGATCGCGGGAATGCCGCTGCCCGGCTCGGCGCCGCCCCCGAGGAAGGCACCCGTCGAGTCCGGCACGAAGCCGAGGATCAGGGGGTTCAGCACGATGATGTAGGCCATCGTCAGGAACGTCACGATGCCCCCGCGGACCTCGCGACCCGGGCTCGAGCCGCGCTCGCTGATCCTGAAGAACCGGTCGAGGCCGGAGGCGCTCGCGGGCTGCTTGGCGGTTCGGGTGTCCTCGCTCACGGAGACGGAGTCTGGCAGACCCGGCGGGGGCAGTCACGCAGGCCCGCGGGTGTGTAGCGTGCAGGCGTGGACCTGGGCGACGAGCAGCCGATGCAGCACGAGATCGGCAACCGGACCTACATCGTGGCGCAGGTCGAACCACTCGACGTGGACGGCGTGCGCACCACCGAGGTCGGCACCGCACTCTGGCTGGTCGGCTTCCTCGGCCTCCTGCCCTTCTGGGGCACCCTGCGGGACAACGGTCACACGTGGTGGCTGTGGACGTGCCTGGCCGGCTTCGGTCTGGGCCTGCTCGGGCTGGAGTACTGCCGCCGCCGGCGCAAGGAGCGCACCGAGCAACGCGAGGCCACATGACGCTCCGACGCACCCGCTGGGAGCTGGCGGGTGATGGCAACCGCGGCTACGGCACGACGTTCGCACGGCTGGTCAGGGAGGGGGCTGACGTCGACGGCGAGGCGCGCCTGGCCGACGTGCTCGTCGGACGTGGCGCCCGCATCCTCGACATCGGCTCGGGGATGGGCCGGGTGGCTGCCGCGCTGCGTGCGCGCGGACACGTCGTGACGGCGGTAGAGCCAGACCCCGCGCTGGTCGAGCAGTGCCGACGCACCTATCCCGATCTCGACGTGATCCACGCCGACATCCTCGACGTCGACACCGCCGACCTGGGGGCCGGCTTCGACCTGGTCGTCCTCGTCGGCAACGTCATGGTCTTCCTCGCCCCCGACACCGAGCGCGACGTGCTGCGACGGGTGCGGGACGTGCTCGCGCCCGGGGGACGCGCCCTCGTCGGCTTCCACCCGGCCGACGGACCGGCGACGGCCCGCGACTACAGCCCCGAGGACTTCACGGCCGACGCCACAGCCTGCGGACTGCGTGTCGACCTGCACGCGGGCTCCTACGAGCTCCACCCGCCGGGCCCGGACTATGCGGTCTGGGTGCTGTCGGCGGGCTGATCCGACTCAGAGTGCCTCGAACTCGTCGTCGGTGAGGGTGTCGAAGACGTGGTCGGGCATCGGCAGCGGCTGCTGCTTGCGCGCCAGCTTGACCTCGCTGTGGGCGCCGCAGCCGTGGTCGAGCGAGACCACCTTGCCGTCGTCGTTGGCGTTGCCGTTGGCACAGACCCCGAAGGTCTCGGCCAACGACCCGTTGAGCCGCATCAGGAAGCCGCACGTGGTGCACGAGTCGGGAGCGCTCTTGGCCAGGGCACCCTCGGGCCCGCCCTCGCCGGCGTACCAGCGCTCGGCGGCCATGTCGATGCCCTCGCGGCTCAGCGTGCGGACGCGACCCAGACCCAGGTCCTCGGCCACCCGCCGCACCTGGGCGCGAGCATCGCCGTCGAGCGGCTCGTCCAGCGGGTCGTCGCCGACGAGATAGGTCGGGACGAGCCGGGCGTCCTCGTCCTCGACGGGGAGGAGGTCGCCGGGCGAGAGGTCGCCGGGCTGCAGGCGTTCCTTGTAGGGCACCCAGGCGGGCGCCACGATCGCGTCACTGCCGGGGAGCAGGACGACCTCGTTGACCGTCAGGTCCTTGGCTCGCTTGGCGCGGGTCATGGTGACCGACCAGTGCCAGCCGGGGTACCCGGGGCGGGTGCACGCGAAGGAATGGGTGACGACCCGCTCGCCCTCGCCCTGGCAGTCCAGGTGCTCGCCGACCTCGGAGGCGTCGGCCAGCTCGAGCACCACCGCGCGGGCAGTCTCGACAGCCTTGGCGAGGGCCGAGTCGGGCTTGCCGGCACGTGCTGCGAGTGTCATCACCTGCGCATCATGACAAACGAAGCCCCGGCCTGTCCTGTCGGGACCCCGACTCGGGACGGCGTACGCCCGCTGTCGGGCGCGTAGGTGAAGATGGGGTCGTGACTGACGACCACCCCAAGCCGGCAACGGGGTCGGGTCCGGACAGGCCGACCGACGCAGGGACCGACGCAGGGCCCGACGCAGGGACCGACGCGGGGACCGACGCGCGTCCGGGCCCGAGCTCGTCAGCGCCGCGCGGCCACGCTGTACGCCGCGGGCTCGCCGGTGCCGGTCGCGGCGTCCGGGCCGCAGGCCGGGGCGCCAGGGTGGCCGGGCGCGGCGCCGGGACCGCCGGCCACTACGCCGTGTCCCAGGCGCGCCGCGCTGCCCGGGCCGAGGGGGCCGGCGACTCCGGTCTCTCGCGACTCATCGAGCTGCACGCCTTCAACGCGGCTGGCGACGCAGCCGTGGCGATCTCGCTGGCGGGCACCCTCTTCTTCCAGGTGCCGACCGGTGAGGCACGCGGTCAGGTGGCGCTCTTCCTCGGGCTGACGATGCTGCCCTTCGCGATCGTGGCGCCGCTGATCGGACCGTTCCTCGACCGGTTCAGCCACGGTCGTCGCTGGGCGGTCGGCGCGACCATGGCGATCCGTTGCTTCCTGTGCTGGGTGCTGGCGACGGCGGTGATCACCGAGTCGGGGTGGTTGTTCCCGGCTGCGCTGGGCTGCCTGGTCGCGTCCAAGGCCTACGGCGTCACGCGGGCCGCGGCCGTGCCCCGCCTGCTGCCGCCCACGCTCACCCTCGTCAAGGCGAATGCCCGGGTCTCGCTGGCGGGCATCGTCGGGGCCTCGATATCGGCACCGATCGCCATCCTCGCCTCCACCTTCGGCCCGGAGTGGTCGTTGCGCTACGGCTTCGTCGTCTTCGTCCTGGCCACGATCTGGGCGATCCGCCTCCCCGACCGCGTCGACGCCAGCCAGGGCGAGGGCGAGCTGGTGCT
The DNA here is from genome assembly GCA_963721925.1 of uncultured Actinomycetota bacterium. Lineage (GTDB taxonomy): Bacteria > Actinomycetota > Actinomycetes > Propionibacteriales > Nocardioidaceae > Nocardioides. Next base: position 271,743 of record CAVRLH010000009.1, read on the forward strand.
GACGGGCCCGACCAACGGCCACACCGGGTCAACGGCGACCCAGCGTCGCCCGCGGACCCGGATCCCCGCCGCGGTGGCGTTCGCCCTGCGTGCCAACTGCGGGCCACGCTGGCTCTCGGGGTTCCTCACGATGTTCATGGCGTTCCTCCTGCGCGACAACCCCATCGGCGAGTGGAAACCCGAGATCCTGCTGGCCCTGGTGATCGGCGCAGCAGGGGTCGGCAACACCCTCGGCATCGCGATCGGATCGATGCTGCGCAACCTGAGTCCCGCGTTCGCGGTGGCGCTCGCCCTGGTGGCCGACGCGGTCGCGGCGGTCGTGGCGGCCCTCTTCTACGGGGTGCTACCGCTCATCCTGCTCGGTCTCACGGCGGGGCTGGCCCAGTCGCTGGCGAAGCTGTCGCTCGACTCCACGATCCAGCGCGACGTGCCGGGACGCATCCAGGCGAGCGCCTTCGCCCGCTCCGACACCACCCTCCAGCTGGCCTGGGTACTGGGTGGGTTCGTCGGCATCGCGATGCCACTCATGCCCCGACTGGGCCTCGGCATCGCCGGCGCCGTGCTCGGCCTCTGGGCGGCGTTCGTGCTCGTCAGCCGGCCACCGCGGATGGGATCGTCCCCCGGCGGGGCATGAGCTCAGAGCTCGAGCTCGTCGGCCAGCGCCCTGAGCACCTTGGCCGTGCCCTTGGCACTGCGGGGCTCGGGGTGACGACCGCGACGGTAGGACTCCTCGACCCCGTCGAGCATCTTGATGAGGTCCTCCACGATGCCCACCATGGCGTCCGGGTCCTTGCGCTGGGCATTGCGCTGGTTGCGCGTGACGGAGGCGGGAGCGTCGACGAGGCGCACCTGCAGGGCCTGGTCCCCCCGGCGACCCTGGGCGACACCGAACTCGACGCGCGTGCCGGCCTTGAGCGAGGTGACGCCCTCGGGGAGCGCGTCCGAGTGGACGTAGACGTCCGGCCCGTCCTCCTGGGAGAGGAATCCGAAGCCCTTGTCCACGTCGTACCACTTCACCTTGCCACTGGGCACGGTCCACCCCACTCAGCTCACCAACGGATGCCACGTGGAATCACGGGCGCCGCACAGGATAGGCGTCAGCCCCCGGGCGGCACCAACCCGTTCTTTGCTCTGCTTCCTTTGATTTATCGGTGTGACTGCTGGGATCATGGAGAGTTCGTCGGTCTCGTGGGTCCCACGAGGTCAGGTCCAGCGGTCGAGAGTGGGAAGTAGGGCATGGTGCAGTCGTTCTTGGCACGGCCCTCCACACGGCTCCTGCTCGGCCTCGTCGCCACGCTGTCCCTGGCCCTCGCCGTGCCGACCGCGGCCCCGGCCCGGGCAGAGATCGGGGAGCCGGTGCTGACCCTGGTCACCCTCAACGGTCCCGGCACCGCCGGCGGCAGCACGTCCGACGCCGAGCTGGTGGCCCGACAGGACGCCCTGTTGGGGGCGATCGGCGCGGCGGCACCGACCTATCGCTGGACCACCGCCCTCAACGGCTTCGCCGCCGCACTCACTCCCGCACAGGTCTCCCTGCTCGATCGCCAGCCAGGCGTGGCCGCGGTCGAGGCCGACACGATCCGACCGCTGGCCGGAGCCACCGCCGGCACGACGCGACGGATCGTCGCCCGCTCCCCCCGGCTGCGCGGTGGGGCCGGGGTCGTGATCGGCGTCGTCGACAGTGGCATCGCCCCCGACTCCCCCGTCTTCGCCGAGGTCCCCGGCCTGGGCCGCGACCCCGAGGGCTTCAGCGGAGCGTGTGCCGAGGGCGAGGACTGGTCGACCGACTCCTGCAGCCGCAAGGTCGTCGGCGCCCACTGGTTCGTCGAGGGCTTCGGCGCCGACCGGGTCCGCGCCTCCGAGACGCTGTCCCCCCTCGACGCACTCGGTCACGGCACGCAGGTCGCGTCCGTCGCAGCCGGCAACGCCGGGGTGACCGTCCGTGTCGACGGCCGCGACGTCGGCCAGTTCGGCGGCGTCGCACCGCAGGCCAGGATCGCGGCCTACAAGGCCTGCTGGGGCGCGCCCGACCCTGCTGACGACGGCTGCTCGACCGCCGACCTGGTCTCCGCGGTCGACCAGGCCGTGGCCGACGGGGTCGACGTGCTCAACCTCGCCGTCGCCGGCGGCACCGGCATGGACACCCTGCAACGCGCCACCCTGGGCGCCGCCGAGGCCGACATCGTCGTCATCGGCGCCGCGGGCAACACTGCCCGGTCGGCGTACGCCGCCCACTCCGCCCCCTGGGTCACCACGGTCGGCTCGACGGTCGGTCGGATGGCTCGCGGGTCGGTGCGGATCCCCGACGGGCCCACCCTTCTCGGGGGCGGCCGCCCGGCTGCCGTGCGTGGTCGCGTGGTCCTCGCCGCGACCGCCCGGGTGGGTGGGGCCACGATCCAGGCAGCGCGCCAGTGCCGGCCCGGCACCCTCGACGCACGCCTGGTCGCGCAGCGCATCGTGGTCTGCGAGCGGGGCGGCATCGGCCGCATCGACAAGTCCGAGTCGGTCGCCCAGGCCGGCGGACGAGGCATGGTGCTCGTCAACGTCCGGCCCGGCGCGGTCACCGCCGACTTCCACTCAGTGCCCACCGTCCACCTCACCGTTCGCGACGGGCGTGCCCTCAGCCGCTGGATCACCCGACGACCCGGCACGACCGTGCGTCTGGCCCGCGTCGCCACGCCGCTCGGCGAGCGGCGTACGGCCTCGTGGAGCGCCGCCGGCGACCCGCGCGGACCCACCCTCAAGCCGGACGCCGTCGCCGACGCCGACGCAGTGCTCGGCGCACTTCCCGACTCCACCGGCCGCGACTGGGGGCTCTTCAGCGGGAGCTCGGCAGCCTCGGCCCACGCCAGCGGTCTGGCCGCCCTCGTCCGCGGCGACCACGACTGGTCAGCGGCCACCGTGCGCTCGATGCTCGTCACGTCGGCCCGCCCGCTCTCCGGCTCCTCGGTGCTGGTGCAGGGCGCCGGTGTGCTCGACTCGCGGGCCCCGACCTCCCACCTCGCCCTCGACGTGCCGGTCTCGGCGTGGCGTCGGTCCCTGCGCTCGGGTGGCAGGTCCGCGCTCAACACCAGCTCGTTGCTGCTCACGGCCACCCAGCAGCGAGCCGTGCGCACAGTGACCAACGTGGGCAGCAGGGCGGAGTACTTCTCGGTGACCACGCGCGGCTTCACCACGCACCAGGTCAGGGTGCGGCCGCTCGCCGTACGTCTCGCACCGGGGCAGTCGGCCCGTTTCACCATCACCGTGTCCGGCCCGACCACCGCCGGCCGTCTCGATGACGGGGCCATCGTCTGGCTCGGCGCCCGGGGCGGCGTCAGCCGGATCCCGGTCGCACTGACCCGCTGACGCGTCGGAGTCAGGCCTCGCGGGTCAGGGTCATCTCGCGGTCGCCGTAGACGACCTTGTCGCCGTCGACGAGGGCGGCCGGCTTGCCCGGGGCGAGCTGGCGGGAGACTCCCTGGCGCACGAGCATCGTGCCGTTGGTGGAGCCGCGATCCATGACCACGATGGTGCCGTCGGTGGCGGGGCCGAACTGGGCGTGGGTCTTGGACACCGACATGTCGGCCGAGGCGAGCGGGACCAGGTGGGCGACCTCCTCGCCGTGCCGGGCCTCGGGCCGACGACCGACGAGCGCGAGGCCGGCGATCACGAAGCTCCCACCGTCGTCGAAGTGCACCCGCCAACGCGGTGAGGCGCCGGGTGCTCCCTGCGGCCGACCGGGCTGGCTCGACTGGCGGCGGGCCGGGGGCTGCTGGGCCGGCGGTTGCTGCACGGGCGGCTGCTGGGGAACGGGCGGCGGGGCGACCAGGTCAGCGGGCAGCGGCTGGCGGCGCACCGACATCTCGGAGCGCTCGGGCGTGGGCGGGGCCTCGACGGGAGGCGCCGGGATGAGCCGCATCGCGGTGAGGTTCACGATGTGGCGAGGACCTGCGTCGACCTCGGTGACGACCTCGTCGGGCACGGGTCGTACGTCGACCACGACGGTGTGTGCCACGTGGTCGTGCCACCCGCGCCGCTGCCGGCTCCGGTCCTCGACGGCAGTCCAGGCCAGGGTGGCGATACCGATCCCGAAGGTCGGCAGGCCGGAGACGCCGAGGACGAACGCGCGCACCAGGGCCGGGCCGACGCCGATGGGGGTTCCCGTTCCGTGGTGGACGACGCGCAGCCCCGTCATGGCCTTGCCCGGCGAGCTGCCGCTCACGCCCAGCGTGATCGCGAACACCAGCCACAGCACCACCGCCGCGGCTGTGATCGCGCCGACGACCGTCCACACCTCGTCGGAGACGACCAGCGCGGTGACCACCCCGACCAGCGCGAGCAGGCTCCACCCGATCAGCCGGTCGATCGCGAACGCGGTGAACCGTCGCTCCAGCTGAGCGATGGGGTAGGTCACGGGCTGCGTGTGTTGGTTCACGGGGCTCTGTCGGTCAGGTGCGGTGGGCGTGGTCAGGGATTGGTGACCTGGATGGTGACACCGTCACCGAGGTCGAGCACGGCGCCGGGGATCAGGCTCACCGCGATGCCGGCCCTGAGCTCCTCGGGCGCCAGTCCGGGCTGGACCAGGATGGTGCCGTTGGTGGACCCGAGGTCGGTGGCGATGGCAGACCCGTGGTCGGCGCCCGCACCCGGACGGAGCTCCAGGTGGGTGGAGGAGATCTCCTGGTTGGGGCTGGCGACCGTCACCACGTGCGGCTGGTCGTGGGAGGCGAACTGTCGCGCCTCCGGCGCACGACCGACCAGGACGGTGCGGTCGACCGCCACCACGTCGCCGGTCGAGAAGACCAGGGATGCGACCGGGCGGGAGACGACGCTGGGCCCGATCTCCTGCCCCGGGATGGGAGGTCGTTCGAAGTCCGGTGCCGGGGTGCTGACCGTCGTCTGGCCGTCCCGGTCGGACCAGTCGACCGCGGAGTCGTCCACTGCTGCGTCTGCCTGCGCCACCGGCGTCTCGCCGGTGGGCGTGGCATCTGCCTCGGGCTCTCCGAAGCTGAGCGGCTCCTCGACGGGCAGCTCCGGTGCCGGCTCGAGCTCGCGCGGCTCCTCGACCAGCGACAGGGCGGGAGGTGCCTGCTCGGCCGGGGGGGCGGGTTCGTCGCGGGCAGCGTGGGACGCGCTCGCGGTCGTCTCACCGAACTCCAGCGCCGAGACCCGCGCCAGGCCGGGGGTGAGGACGTGGTCGGCGTCCGCGTCACCGTCGAGGCTGACCCGACCGGCGGTCACACCGCTGAGGACCTGCTCGTTCCAGGTGCTGCCGGGGGCGGCGCTGATGACCTGCTCACCGGAGTCGCTCGTCACGGTCGCGGTGGCGACACCGCGCACGATGACCCGGACGACGTCCTCGCTCCACCCGACGAAGGCGAAGCTCGAGAGCTGCGACAGCCCGCCGGCCACCAGCGCGTCGAGCATCGCGTCCGCCGAGGCGCCTGAGTCGGCCAGCTCCCACAGCGCGGCCACGCGAGCCCGCTCGGTCGCCGGCAGCATGACCGAGACGTGGTCGCCGACCACGGCGTACCAGTCCCCCGTCGCGAAGCGTCGCTCTGCGCTCACTCTCGTCCCCCAAGCTTGGATTCAAGACTCTGCAGCTGGCGCTGCGAGTCATAGCTGGCGTCGCGCACCAATCCCACCACATCCACCACGATGGCCGTGGCGTTGTCCCGACCACCCGCGGCGACGGCGGCGCGGACCAGCCGGTCGGCGGCGTCACGTGGATCGTGGACGGCCTCGAGGATGTCCTCGATCTCCTGGTCCTCGATCATGCCGGTGACGCCGTCGCTGCAGAGCAGCAGCCGCTCCACCGAGCCGAGCGGCAGGAGGAAGAAGTCGGGGTCGATCCCTCCGGGACTGCCGAGGGCCCGCGTGATGACGTGTCGCTCCGGGTGGACGCTCGCCTGATCGGCTGTGATCTCCCCGGCGTCCATCAGCTCCTGGACCACCGAGTGGTCCACGCTGATCTGCTCGAGGCGCCCCTCGGTGATCCGATAGATGCGCGAGTCGCCGAGGTTGGCGAGCAACCACTTGATGACGCCGTTGTCGTCGACGAGGACGGCCACGACGGCCGTGGTGCCGGCGTGCCACCCGGGCGTGATCGACCGGTGCGCCTCGCCGTAGTCGACGATGCGGGCCTGGGCGCGGGCGAAGGCGTCGGCCACCTGCTCGGCGCCCCGAGCCGGGTCGTAGTCGCGGGCGAGGCGGGCGAACTCCTCGACCACCATCTGGCTCGCCACGTCGCCTCCCGAGTGGCCCCCCATGCCGTCGGCGACGACGAAGACCGGAGGCGCGACCAGGAACGAGTCCTCGTTGACCTTGCGCACGAGGCCGACGTCGGTCGCCGCCCCGTGGTGAAGATCAACCTGCTTCATGCCCTGCCCTCTTCGTCGACGCCGCATGTGGAGATGGGTGGCTGAGGCGACCCGGCGAGTAGCGTAAGAGGGATGTCCAGTCCACGCGCGGCGACACCCGCACGCACCCTCGCCGACCAGCTGCGCACCTGGCCGGACGAGCGGCTCGTCGACTTGTTGAGGGAACGCCCCGATCTCGCCACTCCAGCCCCTCAGGATTCGTCGCAGCTGGCCTCACGGGCCGCCACGCGCTCGTCGATCCACCGCGCCCTCGACGGCCTGGACCGTCTGGAGCTCTCCGTGCTTGATGCCCTGCTGGTTGCAGGTCAAACCACGATCGACGAGCTGATCTCGATCGTCCTCGCGGACGAGGAGGCCACCCGCCGTGCGGTGGATCGCCTGCTCGACCTAGCGCTGGCCTGGCAGGCCCCCGGCGGCATCCGCGCGCTGAGCGGCATCGCGGATGCCATGCGCGGCCAGCCCGGGGGCACCAGCGGCCTGCGACCGCGCAGCCCGGACCCGGCGACACCCGAGGAGGTGGCCGCGTCCCTGGCCCAGCTCAGCCCGGCAGCGGCGGCGCTGCTGCGCCACGTCGATGCCCACGGGGGCGAGGGAACCACCGGCTCGGCCCGACGCACGGTGTCGGCTGCCGAGGCCGCCACCCCCGTCGAGGAGCTCATCGCCCGCCGACTGCTCGTACCCCGCGACGGCGACACCGTCGTCCTGCCGGGAGAGGTCGGGTTGGCCCTGCGGGGCGGACACACCACGACGCAACCGGTCGGCGGGCCGCCCGACCTGGCCTCCACGCAGCGGGACCCCGAGCTGGTCGCCCGCACCGCGGCCGGCGCCGCCTTCGACGTCGTACGCCGGGTGGAGCTGCTGCTCGACCACTGGGGAGTCGCGCCCCCCGCCGTCCTGCGCAGCGGCGGCCTTGCCGTGCGGGACCTCAAGGCGGTCGCGCGCGAGCTGCACGTGGACGTGCCGGGGGCCGCCCTGATCGTGGAGCTCTCCCTCGCAGCAGGACTGATCGCCGAGGGAAGCGACGCCGAGAGCTCGGCCGTGTGGCTGCCGACCGAGGAGTTCGACCTCTGGTCCGGACGCCCCACCGCCGAGCGCTGGGGAGTGCTGGTCGGTGCCTGGCTCGCGAGCAGCAGGGTCCCGTCGCTGGTCGGTGGACGCGACGCGGCGGGCAAGGCGTGGAACGCGTTGGCTCCCGAGCTGTCCAGCGGCCTCGCGGAGGAGGCACGCCGGCTGGCCCTCAGAGTGCTCGCCGAGCTCCCCGACGGGGAGGTGCTGGCCACCGGCACCGGCATCCCGTCCCTGGTGCAGCGCGTGGAGTGGCTGAGGCCGCGACGGCCCACCGTGTTCGCCGATCTCGTCACCGCGGCGCTGGCCGAGGCCGCAGCCCTGGGCGTCAGCGGCGCCGGCGCGCTGCCGGCGAGCGGGCGACTCGTCGCGGCCGGCGACCTCGCGGCTGCCGCGCAGGACATCGCCGCACACCTTCCCCGACCGGTCGACCACGTCCTGCTGCAGGCCGACCTCACGGCCGTGGCGCCCGGACCGCTGGAGACCGAGGTGGCCAGGCGCCTGCACCTGGTGGCCGACGTCGAGTCGCGCGGCGGCGCCACCGTCTACCGCTTCTCCCCGCTGTCGGTCCGCAGGGCATTCGACGCCGGCTGGTCCAACCTGGAAGTGCGCGAGTTCCTCACCTCGGTCTCGCACACCCCGGTCCCGCAGCCGCTCGAGTTCCTGGTCGACGACGTCGCCCGTACGTTCGGCGTGGTGCGCGTCGGCCACGCCGAGTCCTTCCTCCGCGCCGACGACGAAGCAGCCCTGGCCGCACTGGTGCATGACCCGCGCGCCAGGTCGCTCGGCCTGCGACTCATCGCGCCGACCGTGGTGATCAGCACCTCGCCGCTCGATGTGCTCCTCCCGCGCCTGCGGGAGATGGGCGCTGCTCCCGTCGTCGAGGCTCCCGACGGCACGGTCCGGGTGAGCAGGCCGGACCTGCAGCGCGCCCGGACCCGCCGGGGCCGTCGACCCGCCGGGGCCGTCGACGCCCGCCGGGAGGCGCAGGCGCATGCCGTGGTCACCGCCATCCGCGCGGGTGATCGCGCCCAGGCCTCGCGGCCTTCTGCAGCGGGGCCGGTGGAGGTGACGACGCCGTCGGGGGCGCTGGCCGCACTGCGCGACGCGATCGAGGCCGGCGCCACCGTCGTGATCGGCTACGTGGACAACCACGGCGTCTCCGGGGAGCGCGTCGTCGACCCGCGCCGGCTCGAGGGCGGTCGGCTCTCGGCGTACGACCACCGCGCCGACGACGTCCGCGAGTTCGCGGTGCACCGGATCACCGCTGTCCGCCCCGCGTGACCCTCCGTAGAATGACGTCGTGGACTTCATCCGCTATGCCGAGCGCTCGGCCGCGCTCGTCAACGCCGAGCTGCCCGACGGTGCGGCGCTGCGCGAGCACCTCGCGGACCGGTCCTGGCTGCACCGGTCCCTGACCGACGCCGACGTGCCGACGCTCCAGGCGTTCCAGACGGAGCTGCGACCTGTCTTCGAGGCCTCCGACGTCGACGACGTACGCCGCGTGGTCAGCGCGCTCAACGACCTGCTCGCGACCCACCCGGTCACCCCGATGATCAGCGACCACGACCCCGAGCAGCTGCACATGCACGTCGCCAACCGCGCTGCGTCCGTCGCCGAGCTGCTGATCGGCGAGTCCCTCATGGGCCTGGCCAACCTCATCTGCGACCTCGGCGCCACCCGGCTCGGCATCTGCTCCGAACCGCGCTGCGACAACGTCTTCGTCGACACCTCACCGAACCAGTCCCGCCGCTACTGCTCGGACCGCTGCTCCTCGCGGGCCAACGTCGCTGCCTATCGTGCCCGGCAGAAGGCCGCCAGTGCGTGAGGCCGCTTCACGACCCGTCCGTAGGATCGACGGGTGAATGACGGCCCGCTCATCGTCCAGTCGGACAAGACCCTCCTGCTGGAGGTCGACCACCCGTCGGCGCTCGAGGCCCGGAAGGCGATCGCGCCGTTCGCTGAGCTGGAGCGGTCGCCCGAGCACATCCACACCTACCGGCTGACCCCGCTCGGGCTGTGGAACGCGCGCGCCGCCGGCCACGACGCCGAGCAGGTCGTCGACGCGCTCCTCACCTGGTCGCGCTACGCCGTCCCGCACGCGCTGCTGGTCGACGTGGCCGAGACCATGGGTCGCTACGGCCGGCTGCGCCTGGAGAAGCACCCCGTCCACGGCCTGGTGCTCTCGTCCACCGACCGCCCGGTGCTCGAGGAGGTCCTGCGCGCGAAGAAGATCGCCGGGATGCTCGGCAACCGCATCGACGACGACACCGTCGCCGTCCATCCCAGCGAGCGCGGCAACGTCAAGCAGGCGCTGCTCAAGCTGGGCTGGCCGGCGGAGGACTTCGCCGGCTACGTCGACGGCGAGGCCCACGAGATCGGTCTCGTCGAGGACGACTGGGCCCTGCGCCCCTACCAGCGCGACGCCGCCGACTCCTTCTGGGAGGGCGGCTCGGGCGTGGTCGTCCTGCCGTGCGGCGCCGGCAAGACGATCGTCGGGGCCGCCGCGATGGCACGCGCCGGCGCCACCACCCTGATCCTCGTCACCAACACCGTCAGTGCGCGTCAGTGGAAGGACGAGCTGGTGCGCCGCACGACGCTGACCGCCGACGAGATCGGTGAGTACTCCGGCGCCGTCAAGGAGGTGCGTCCCGTCACCATCGCGACCTACCAGGTGCTGACCACCAAGCGGAAGGGCGTCTACTCCCACCTCGAGCTGCTCGACGCCCGCGACTGGGGACTCATCGTCTACGACGAGGTCCACCTGCTCCCTGCCCCGATCTTCCGGATGACCGCCAACCTCCAGGCCCGTCGGCGCATCGGCCTCACCGCGACGCTGGTGCGCGAGGACGGCCGCGAGGGTGAGGTGTTCTCCCTGATCGGTCCCAAGCGCTACGACGCCCCGTGGAAGGACATCGAGGCGCAGGGCTACATCGCTCCCGCCGACTGTGTCGAGGTGCGCGTCACGCTGCCGGACGGCGAACGGCTGGCCTACGCCACCGCCGACCCCGAGACGCGCTATCGCCTCGCCTCGTGCACCCACGCCAAGATCGACGTCGTACGCCGCCTCGTGCGGCAGCACGCAGGACAGCCCACCTTGGTGATCGGGCAGTACATCGACCAGATCGACGAGCTGGCCGAGCTCCTCGACGCCCCGGTCATCAAGGGCGAGACGACGGTGAAGGAGCGCCAGCGGCTGTTCAACGCCTTCCGCTCCGGCGAGATCGGACTGCTCGTGGTCAGCAAGGTCGCCAACTTCTCCATCGACCTGCCCTCGGCCGAGGTCGCGATCCAGGTCAGCGGGTCCTTCGGGTCGCGCCAGGAGGAGGCCCAGCGCCTCGGCCGGCTGCTGCGGCCCAAGACGGAGGGGCGCAGCGCGCACTTCTACACCGTCGTCTCGCGCGACACCGTCGATGCCGACTTCGCCCAGAACCGGCAGCGCTTCCTGGCCGAGCAGGGCTACGCCTACCGCATCGTCGACGCCGACGACCTGACCGAGACCGCGGGCTGACCCCCCGTCGCTGAGCGGGCACGAATGTCCCGCCTGACTCGCTGAGCGGGCGCAAATGTCCCGGGCACGCTGGTTATTCGTGCCCGCTCGGCACGGCTCCCCGGACATTCGTGCCCGCTCGGCACGGCTCCCCGGACATTCGTGCCCGCTCGCCGTCAGGGGTGCGTGGATACGCTCGGCGACGTGAGTCTGACCGGGGATGTCCGCGAGCGGCTGGGCACCGAGCTGTTCCGCAAGGTGGCCGGCCCCGACGGGCCGAGACGACGCGAGTTCGTCCACGGGTCCCCGGGTCCGCGCTGGTTCGAGCCGGACTCCCCCATCGCCCGGGTGCACGGCGACGCGTCGATGTTCGTCGGCGGGATCCGCGCGATCATGCTGCAGTCGCTGCACCCCGCGGCCATGCAGGGCGTGGCCGACCACTCCGGCTACCAGGGCGACATGTGGGGCCGACTGGCCCAGGTCGCCAACTACATCGCCATCACCACGTTCGGCACCGAGCACCACGCGATGCAGACCATCCGCGGCGTCCAGCGCGCCCATGCGTCGGTCACCGGCACGATGCCCGACGGGACGCCGTACGCCGCCTCCGACCCCTGGCTGCTCGGCTGGGTGCACGCGGCCGAGGTCGACAGCTTCCTGGCCGCGCACGACCGCTTCGGGGCCCGACCGCTGGTGGGTCCCGAGCGCGACGAGTACGTCGCCCAGACCGCCGTCGCCGCCGGTCATCTCGGCGTCCTCGATCCCCCCACGAGCGAGGAGGGGCTGCGCCGCACCCTGGCGGCGTACGCGCCCGAGATCCGCGCCACCCCGGCTGCGCACGACGCGATCCGCTTCCTCGTGCTGCACCCCGACCTGCCGCTGCCTGCGCGTCCGGGCTACCTGTCGCTGGTCGCCGCGGCCGTCGGGCTGCTGCCCGCGCACGCCAGGCGCGAGCTCCGGCTGCCGCGGCTGCCCGTGGTCGACCGTGCCCTCGGTTCGCTGGGCACCCGCGCCATCCGCTGGGCGATGGCGTCCGGCCACGAGCACGCGCGCGAGCTGCAGCGCGAGTCGACCCGATGAGCCTCGCCGATCGCTGGCCGCTCCCCGGACCGACCGACCTGCGCGACGAGCTGCTGCGCGCCTGGGACCGACCCGGCTACCACGACGTGCTGCACCTGACCGAGGTGCTCGATCGCCTCGACCAGCTGGCTGCCGGCGGGGCCGACTTCGACCGCCCGGTGGTCGACCTCGCCGCCTGGTTCCACGACGCGGTCTACGTCGGCGCCGAGGACGACGAGGAGCAGTCAGCCCGCTGGGCAGAGACCGCGCTGCCCGCGACGTACGCCACGGAGGTGGCCCGTCTGGTGCGCATGACGGTGCACCACCGACCCGAGGACGCCGACGTCAACGCCTGCGCACTGAGCGATGCCGACCTGGCCATCCTGGCCGCGCCACGTGAGAGGTACGACGCCTACGTGGCTGGTGTCCGCGCCGACTTCGCCCACCTCGCCGATGCCGACTTCCGCTCCGGCCGCCGGGCCGTGCTGCTGGACCTGGTCGACCGGCCACGCCTCTTCCGCACCCCCCAGGCAGCACACCTGTGGGAGGCGGACGCGCGCGCCAACCTGGCGCACGAGCTCAGCGCCGGGTGAGTCTCAACCGTCGCTGAGCTGGAGGTAGACGGTGAAGCGGTCGTGACGATAGGTCGAGCGCGAGACCTCGACGATGCGGCCCTCGGACTCTGCGCGACGTGAGTGCCGCAGGACGGGATCGCCCTCGGCGACCTCGAGGACGGCCGCCTCCTCGGAGGTGGCACGGTCGGCGGAGATGGAGTCCTCGACGTTGGTGGGTCGCAGTCCGCGCGACTCCAGTGCGTCGTAGAGGCTGGTGGGCGTGCCGTGCTGGAGGAAGCCGGGGAGCAGCACCTCGTTGAGGTAGGCGTCCTCGACGCAGACGATCTCCTGGTCGGCCCGACGCAGCCGGCGCCAGTGCAGGACCGGGTCGCCGGGGGAGATCTCGAGGGCACGGGCCACGCCGGGCCCGGCCTGCTCGACGCGCGCCAGGAGCGTCTGTGACTCGGGGAGCATCCCGCGTCGGCGCATCTCCTCGGTGAAGGAGGTGAGGCGACCGGGGGCCTGGCGAGGCTGGGCGACGAACGTGCCGCGCCCGGGGATGCGCTCCAGGAGACCCTCGGCGACGAGGGCGTCGAGCGCCTGTCGTACGGTCATCCTGGCCACACCGAAGCGGGCCACCAGCTCGCGCTCGGAGGGTGCGGCCGACCCGGGGGGCTGCTCCTCGATGAGGCTCCGGACGTGCTCACGCACCTGGACGTGCTTCAGCGCGCGGGGCCGCGGCATGATCACGTCCATCTTCTCCACCTCAACAGGTTAGAGGCGTACTCCCCCGTAGGCACCGATATTGATGAAGCCTGCGACAAACCCTTGACAATTTCCACGAAATCGAACAGGTGTTCTATCGTGTAGTAGTGTCTGCACCATGGACTTCCAGGCCACCTTGTTCGCCGAGGAGGCGATACGGCCCGCGCTGGCCCCCGACCGGATGCCATTGTCCCGAGGCGCCTGGGTCGACGTCCAGCGCGATTGGCTGAGCAGTCCCGACGAGGTGTTCACGTCCCTGGTGACCCTGGTCCCGTGGCGGGCAGAGCGCCGAGCGATGTACGACGCCATGGTGGACGTCCCTCGCCTGGTGCACACCTACCGGGGCGCCGAACCGCTCCCCCACCCCGCCCTCGGCTTCGCCAGGGACGAGCTCAGCGCCCACTACCTCCCCGAGCTCGGCGAGCCGTTCGTCTCAGCCGGCTGCTGCTACTACCGCGACGGGCGGGACTCGGTCGCCTGGCACGGCGACACGATCGGCCGCGGCAGCACCCACGACACGATGGTCGCCATCGTGAGCGTCGGCGACCCGCGCCGCCTGCTGCTACGCCCACGCGGGGGCGGGGAGTCGGTCGCCGTGACCATGGGCCACGGCGACCTCGTCGTCATGGGCGGCAGCTGCCAACGCACCTGGGAGCACGCGATCCCCAAGGTGGCGCACTCCGGACCGCGACTCTCCGTGCAGTTCCGTCCGCTCGGCGTCTTCTAGGACGGCACCGCCGCCCGGTGGGCCCGCCTCAGCGGAGCAGCCGCCGGAGGATCGCCAGCACCACGACGACCCCCAGGGCGTGCTTCCAGTAGGTCTTCGCCAGCACCGGGAGCACGGCGCCGCCCAGGTCGAGAGCCTGCTGCTGCGGCGGCGGGGGCAGCGACCTCGACGTCGCAGGCGGCGGCGGGGCGTCGCCAGCCGCCCCGGAACCCGTCTCGGCAGCGACGTCGGCAGCCGCGCCACCTGCGTCAGGAGCGGGGTCGGGATCGCTCGCCAGGCGCTGCTCCAGGCACGCCACGAACTGCCCGAGCAGCTTGTCGGAGACGTCCTGCATCACCCCGCGACCGAACTGGGCGGGCTTGCCGGTGATGGCCAGGTCGGTGTCGACCCTGACGTCGGTGCTGCCGCCGGAGTCGGTCATGGTCACCGTGACGTTCGCACCCGCGGTGCCGTTGCCTCGCTTGTCCTTGCCCTTGGCGTCGACGACGAACCGGTGGGCGTCCTCGTCCTTCTCCACGAAGGTGCCCGACCCGTTGTAGAGCAGGGCGATGGGACCCAGCTTGACCTTCACCGACCCGACGAAGGACTCGCTGTCGGCCTCGGAGACCTGTGCCCCGGGGAAGCACTCGGCCACCGAGGCGATGTCGTTGAAGTGGTCCCACGTCTCCTGGACGCCGATCGGGACCGTGAACTGGTGGCTCAGCTCCATCGGCTCAGGCCCCCGCAGCCTTCAGGACGGCGCGACCGGTCAGCACGCGGGCCAGGTGCCGGCGGTAGTCCGCCGACCCGTTGAGGTCCGAGGGCGGGGAGGTGCCGTCCGCTGCGTGGCTGGCCGCCTCCCGTACGCCGTCCTCGGTCGCAGTCGCGCCGGCGAGGGCCTCCTCGGTGGCGGTGGCGCGCAACGGGGTCGAGCCCATGTTGGTGAGCCCGATCCGCGCCTCGTCGATGGACCCCTTGACCGTCGCGGCGATGGCCACGATCGGCCACTGGTGGGCGACGCGCACGAACTTCTCGTAGTGGGCACCCCAGCCGGTGTGCTTGGGGATGCGCACCTCGGTGAGGATCTCGTCCTCACCGATCGCGGTCTCGAAGAGGCCGACGAAGAAGTCGGCAGCCTCGACCGTACGACTGCCGCCGGCGCCCTGGATCACGAACTGGGCACCGAGAGCGAGGACGGGAGCCCCGAGGTCGCCAGCGGGGTCGGCGTGGGCCAGGGCACCGCCGAACGTGCCGCGGTGGCGGATCTGTGCGTCTGCCACCTCGGCCACCGCCTTGGACAGCAGCAGCGCGTGCTCACGGACCGACGCGTCCTGACGGACGTCGTGGTGGGTGGTCATCGCGCCGATGACGATGGCGTCGCCGTCGTCGCGGATGCCCCGCATCGAGGAGATCCCGCCGAGGTCGATCACCACCTCCGGCGCGTTCAGCCGCATCCGCAGCACCGGCAACAGGCTCTGGCCGCCGGCCAGGATCTTCGCCTCGTCGCCGTGCTCGGCGAGGGCACTCAGCGCCTCCTCGACCGAGCTCGGTGCGAGGTAGTCGAACTTGACCGGGATCACTGGCCTGCTCCTTGTCCTGAGGTGCCGAGGGACGAGGCTTCTCGAAGGGCTTCGTCCTGGTTGGGGGCGCCGTCCTGGAAGTGGGGTGCCGCATCGGGCGGTGTCTCCGTCGCTCCCCCGGCCTTCGAGCCCTGGATCGCCCGCCAGACCCGTTCGGGGGTGCAGGGCATCTGGATGTCGTTGATGCCGAGGTGGCGGATCGCGTCGACGACGGCGTTGACGACCGCGGGCGTCGAGGCGATGGTGCCGGCCTCACCGACGCCTTTCGTGCCGAGCGTGTTGGTGGTGCAGACGCTGGGCTCGTCGACGTGGACGACGTCGAAGGAGATCGTGTCGGCCGACGTGGGCAGGAGGTAGTCGACGAACGAACCGCTGACCAGCGTCCCTGCATCGTCGTACACCGCCTCCTCCCACAGCGCCTGGGAGATGCCCTGGACCAGCCCGCCGTGCACCTGACCGTCCACGATCAGCGGGTTGATGATCACGCCGATGTCGTCGCAGCAGGTGTACTTGCGCATCGCCACCTGACCGGTCTCGGTGTCGACCTCCATGGCGCACAGGTGCGTGCCGTGGGGGTAGTTGAAGTTCACCGGGTCGTAGGTCGCCTCGGCGTCGAGGCTGGGCTCCATGTCGTCGGGGTAGTTGTGCGCCGCGAAGGCCGCCGTGGCGAGCTCCTGGATGGCGATGCCCTGGTCGGTGCCGCGGACGGTGAACCGGCCGTCGGCGTAGTCCAGGTCGTCCTGACTGGCCTCGAGCAGGTGCGCGGCCAGGTGCTTGGCCTTGTCGATGACCTTGTCGACCGCACGGACCAGCGCCTCGCCGCCGACCACCAGCGAGCGCGAGCCGTACGTGTCCATGCCCTTGTGCACGATCTGGGTGTCGCCGTGCAGCACCTCGACGTCCTCGAACGGCACCCCGAGCCGGTCGGCGACGATCTGGCTGAACGCCGTCTCGTGACCCTGACCGTGGGCGCTCGCGCCGGTGACGACCTCGACCGTGCCGGTGGCGAGCATGCGTACCCCGGCGTTCTCCCACCCGCCGGCGCCGTAGTCGAGGCTGCCGAGGATCCGGCTCGGGGCCAGCCCGCACATCTCGGTGAAGGTGGAGACGCCGATGCCGAGCTGCACCCGGTCACCCCGGTCGCGCCGCTCCTTCTGCTCCGCACGCAGGGCGTCGTAGCCGAATGCCTCACGAGCCTGGGCGGTCGCGGCCTCGTAGTTGCCGGTGTCGTACTCCAGGCCGGCCACGGTGGTGAACGGGAACTCCTCGTGCTTGATCCAGTTGCGCTCACGGACCTCGAGGGGGTCCACGCCGACCTCGGCGGCCAGCTCGTCCATCATCCGCTCGATCGCGTAGGTCGCCTCGGGTCGGCCGGCGCCACGGTAGGCATCGGTGAACGTGGTGTTGGTCAGCACCGTCTGGCACTCGAAGCGGTAGGAGGGGAACTTGTAGATGGAGTTGAACATGAAGGCGCCCAGCACCGGCACCCCGCCGCCGAGGATGGCGACGTAGGCCCCCAGGTCGGCGTCGAGATGCACCTTGAACCCGGTGACGTTGCCGTCCTTGTCGGCGGCCAGGGTGAGGGTCTGGACCTGGTCGCGGCCGTGGTGGGCAGCCATCAGGCTCTCGCTGCGGGTCTCGGTGTACTTCACCGGCTTGGAGAGCCGACGCGCCACCGCCCAGGCAATCCACTCCTCGGGCGTGGCCTGGAGCTTGCCACCGAAACCACCACCGACATCGGGGGCGATGACCCGGATCTTGGACTCGGGCACGCCCGTGGTGGCCGCCAGGGCGAACCGGAGGATGTGCGGGATCTGGGTCGCGGACCACATGGTGAGCTGCTCGCCGGTGGGATCGACGACGACGCTGCGCGGCTCCATGAAGGCGGGGATCATTCGCTGCTGGCGGTACTCGCGCTCGATGAGGATGCCGTCGGTGCGGGCCGTCTCGAGCGCGGCCTCCACGTCGGACCCGGTGCCCGCCTCGGCTGAGTCGAAGACCCACAGCGCGGACTTGTTGGTGCCGAGGTCGGGGTGCGCGAGGACGGTGTCCTCGAGAGCGTTCTTGATGCCGATCACCGCCGGCAGCTCGTCGTACTCGACGTCGACCAGCTCGGCGGCGTCGCGGGCCTCGGCCGCGGTGCGGGCGACCACGACGGCGACGATCTCGCCGGCGAAGGCGACGCGGTCGGCCGGCATCGGCGAGTGCGTCGGCGTCTTCTGGTCCGGCGTGATCGGCCAGGCGTTGATGCACACGCCCAGCTCGTCACCGAAGTCCTTGCCCGACAGCACGGCGACCACGTTGGGTGAGGCCTTGGCCGCCTCCAGGTCGACCGAGGTGATGCTGGCGTGGGCGAAGGGGCTGCGCACCATGGCCAGGTGCAGCATCCCCGGGAGGGTGATGTTGTCGGTCCAGCGGGTGCGGCCGGTGATCAGTCGCTGATCCTCCTTGCGGCGCCGGTCCTTGCCGATCTCCGCGGCCGGACGGTCCTGGGTGGCGGTCATGACTGCGCTCCTTCGGCCGCGTGCAGCACGCTCTTGACGATGTTGTGGTAGCCGGTGCAGCGACAGAGGTTGCCCTCCATGCCGAGCCGGACCTCCTCCTCGGTCGGGTTCGGGTTCTCTCCCAGCAGGTCGACGGCCTGCATGATCATCCCGGGCGTGCAGAAGCCGCACTGGAGCCCGTGGCACTCGCGGAAGGACTCCTGGACCGGGTGCAGCTCACCCTCGGCGGTGTCGGCGAGACCCTCGATCGTGGTCACGGTCCGGCCGTTGGCCTGCACGGCGAGCACGTTGCACGACTTCACGCTCGTCCCGTCGAGGTGCACGGTGCACGCCCCGCAGTTCGACGTGTCGCAGCCGATCACGGTGCCGGTCTTGCCGAGCTTCTCGCGCAGGTACTGGACCAGCAGCATCCGGGGCTCGACGTCATCGGAGACCGCAGCCCCGTCGACGGTGAGTTCGATCTTCGACATCGGGCAGCTCCAGTGTGAGGTGGGTCACGTAGGACCGAACCTAGGAGCCCGTGGTTGGCCAACGGTTGGGGGCAGGCAGTCCGCGTGCGAGGAACGAGCCCGCGTCGAGACCCCTACGGGTAGGCGCGGCTCGCCCAGATCAGCTACCGCGACGCGGCCAGGCGCCCCTTCAGCAACGGAGCCACGGGGTGGTGGATCGGGAGCGACGCCAGGCACACCTCGACGACGGCGGTGTCGTAGGGCGCCAGCTCGCTGTAGCGCAGCACGGCATCGGGGTCCGGGTTGGCCATCAGCGCCTCACGCACGCTCACCGCGAGGTACTCACCCGTCTGGACCAGCGACGGCGAGTCGGTGCCGGGCAGCAGGTCTCCGCCGTAGGCGCGGACGGCAGCGCGTACGTCCCCGCGACGCAGCTGTCGCTGCACCTCGTCGATGTCGGTGGAGACCGGCAGGGTCAGGCGGTAGGGCCGTGAGGAGAGCTGCCCGGCGAGGGCCGAGCGGAGGTGGGAGACCTCTGCCTTGAGCGTGGAGGTGGTCACCGACGAGTCGCCGTAGAGCAACGCATGCAGGTGCTCGACCGAGAGTCCGCCGGGGTGCAGCGCCAGCAGCGCGAGGATCTCGGTCTGCCGACGGTTGAGCAGCAACCGCTGGCCGTCGAGCCACACCTCCGCGGTGCCGAGCAGGGTGAGGGTCAGGCCCGGATCGGCCGGCGCGGAGATCCCGTGGCGGGCCGTACGACGGTCGGCGGGGAGGGCAGCCTCGATCAGCCTGGCCATCACGCGCGCAGTGGCCAGTCCGATCGGGTGCGTCCGGTCCCACGTGGTCGACAGGTCGATCACACCGAGCGGACGACCTGTGCTGGGGTCGAAGACGGGCGCAGCCCAGCACACCCAGTTGTGCACGACCTCGGCGTAGTGCTCGGCGCTGAAGACCATCGACGGCGCGCTCGTGCGGCCAGCGATCGCCAGCGCGTTGGTGCCGACGCTCGCCTCGTCCCAGCGACCGCCCGGCACGAAGTTGACGGTCTCGGCCTTGCGCCGCATGACCCGGCCGCCATACGTCCACAGGATCCGGGTGTGCTCGTCGGTGACGGCGATGACCAGGTCACCGTCCTCGGCCGTGCGCTTGAGCTCGTCCTGGACCCGGGAGACTGCCATCTGCAGGGGCGACTCGCGCCAGAACTCGGCGGTGTCGCCCTCGTCAGCCAGCGGGGCCTCGGTCAGCGTCGGGGACACGACACCCGACAGCCGCCAGCTGGTGAAGATCTCCGGGCGCACGGCGTCCGCTGCCTCGTCCCCCTGCGAGACGAACCTGGTCCAGGCGCGCACGGCGTCCACACGTCGGGTGTGCAGGTCTTCGCTCTTCATCCGCGGCTCCCCGGGTCACCGTCAACCTAGCCCGAGTGTGACGCCCACAACAGGGCTCGCACCCGTCGCCCGTCAGTCGTCGTGGTGGATCCGGCCGCTGGTGGTGGCCAGCCGCTCCCCCGACCCGCCCCACCGACGGGCCACGATCTCGGCCGCGATCGACACCGCCGTCTCCTCCGGGGTGCGCGCGCCCAGATCGAGGCCGATCGGCGAGGAGAGCCGGTCGATCTCGGTGTCGGTCAGCCCGGCCTCCCGCAGGCGCCCGAGCCGCTCCTCGTGCGTGCGCCGCGATCCCATCGCGCCGATGAAGACGGGGCGGGAGTCCTCGTCCAGTCGCAACGCGACCTCGAGCAGGGGGACGTCGAACTTCGGGTCGTGGGTCAACACCGCCAGCACGGTCCGTTGGTCGATCCGACCCTCGGCCACCTCGACCTCGAGGTAGCGGTGCGGCCAGTCGACCACCACCTCGTCGGCCTCGGGGAACCGGGAGGTGGTCGCGAAGACCGGCCGGGCGTCGCACACGGTGACGTGGTAGCCGAGGAAGGAGCCGACCCTCGCGACCGCGGCGGCGAAGTCGATCGCCCCGAACACCAGCATCCGCGGCTTCGGCGCGAACCCCCAGACGAAGACGCGCATCCCTTCGCCCCGCCGCTCGCCGTCGGGACCGTACGTGAGGGTCGCGTTGCTGCCGGCCGCCAGCACGCCGAGGGCATCGTCGTGGACGGCGGCGTCCGCGCGGGGCGACCCCAGCGACCCGACCGCGTCCGACTCCGGCCGGACGACCATGCGTCGGCCCACCCACGCCGGGTCCGGGTGGTCGATGACCGTGGCCAGGGCCACGGCCCGACCTGCGTCGATGTCGGCCGCGATCTCGCCCAGCTCGGGGAAGCTCTCGCGCGAGACCCGCTCCACGAAGACGTCGAGGATGCCCCCGCAGGTCAGCCCGACCGCGAACGCGTCGTCGTCCGAGACGCCGTACCTCTCCAGGACCGGCTCGCCGGAGCCGATCACCGTCTGGGCGAGCTCGTAGACGGCCCCCTCCACGCACCCGCCGGAGACCGAGCCGACGGCGCTCTCGTCCGGCCCCACGAGCATCGAGGCGCCGGGGGGTCGAGGTGCCGAACGGAAGGTTGCGACGACGGTGCCGACGCCGATGGTCTCCCCCGCCTCCCACCACGCCATCAGCTCGGGCAGCACGTCACGCACGGGCGATCGCCTCCGTCAGGTCGGCGAAGGTCGCCAGCGAGTGACCGGCGAGGAAGTCGTCGCAGAACGGCAGTGCGGCGACCACGCCACCCTGGAGGGGTTGGTAGCCCGCCTTGCCCCGGTGCGGGTTCACCCAGATGACGCGGTGCGCGATGCGGCGCAGCCGGGCCATCTGCAGGCCCAGCAGGGTCGCGTCACCGCGTTCCCACCCGTCGCTGAAGACGACGACCACGGCGCCGCGGGCCATGCCGCGCTGGCCCCAGCGGTCGAGGAAGACCTGCAGCGTCTCGCCGAGCCGGGTGCCACCGGACCAGTCGGCCACGACCTCACCGGCGGCGACGAGGGCCCGGTCCGCGTCGCGCGAGTGCAGGGCCCGGGTGACGTGCGTGAGCCGGGTGCCGATGGTGAACGTCTCGACGGTCCCGCCGTGCGCGCGGGCGGACTGGGTCAACCGGTGCGAGAGCCGCAGCAGCGCATCGGCGTAGCCACTCATCGATCCGCTGACGTCGACCAGCAGGACGACCCGCCGCGGGCGGGTGCCGCGACGTCGCCAGGCGATCTCACCGGGCTCGCCCATCCGGCGCAACGAGTTGCGCAGCGTCCGTGAGGCGTCGATGTCGCCACGGCGCCACCTCCGGTGCCGGGCCGTACGCCGACTCGGCGGGCGCAGCGAGAGCCGGGCGAACATCGAGGCCAGGCGACGCCTCTCCGCGGCGTCGAGCGAGGCGACGTCGCGGTGGCGGAGCACCTCCGAGGTGGATGCTGCGGCCCGGACCACCTCCTCGTCACCGTCCTCGCCCCCGCCGGCCTGCTCGGCGTCCGGCAGGAGGTGGGCGGAATCGGGCCGGGATGCGGCACGGGGACGCGAACGCGGGAGACCGGAGTCACCGTCGAACCAGGCCTCGAAGACCTGGTCGAACCGGGCCAGGTCGTCGGGAGACCCGCAGAGGGTGGCGCGGCCGGCCCAGTAGGTCGCCCGCCGGTCGTCGAGACCGACCTCGGCGACCGCGGCCAGGAAGCCGTGCGACCGGTCCTGGGTGACCGGGACACCCGCAGCGCGCAGGGCACGGGTGAAACCGAGCAGGATCTCGACGGGTGACCGGTCGACGAGCGTCATCGGGCCAGGATCCGGTCCAGGGCGGCCTTCACCCGATCGGTGTCCTCGCGGTACTTCAGCAGCGCCCCGAGGGTGGCGGCCGCCGACGCGAGGTCGAGGTCGGTGGCGCCGAGGTAGGTCAGTGCGCGCGCCCAGTCGAGCGTCTCGGCGACGCCGGGCGGCTTCAACAGGTCGTCACGTTCACGCAGGCGCTGCACCACGGTGACGACCTGGCGCGCGAGCGCCTCGCTCACCTCGGGAGCGCGCGACCGGACGATCTCGACCTCGCGCTCGAGCCCCGGGTGGTCGATCCAGTGGTAGAGGCAGCGCCGCTTGAGGGCGTCGTGCAGCTCACGTGTGCGGTTGGAGGTCAGGACCACGGTCGGCGGCTTCGGCGCGGTGATGGTGCCGAACTCGGGGATCGTCACCTGCCAGGTGGACAGGACCTCCAGGAGGAACGCCTCGAACTCGTCGTCGGCACGATCCACCTCGTCGATCAGGAGCACGGCGGGCGACTGGCGGAGTGCGGCGAGCACCGGCCGGGCCAGCAGGAATCGTTCGTCGTAGAGGCTCTTCTCCGCCTCGTCGGGGTCGACGTGTCCAGCCGCCTCGAGGGCACGCAGGTGGAGGATCTGACGGGGGAAGTCCCAGTCGTAGAGCGCCTGGCTGGCGTCGATGCCCTCGTAGCACTGCAGGCGAACCAGGGGCAGGTCCAGGCTGTCCGCGAGGGCCTCCGCGAGCGCCGTCTTCCCGGTGCCCGGTTCGCCCTCGAGGAGCAGTGGGCGCTGCATCCGGTCGGCCAGGAACACGACCGTGGCGAGCTCGTCGTCGGCGAGATAGCCGGTCGCGCCCAGGCGGGCGGCCACGTCGGCGGCGGAGTCCATGGGGTCAGGCTACGACCGTCACGTTGGTCGGACGTTGGGCCCGGGTCGGGCGTCGACGTCGACTCCCGTCGCGAGGTCGCTGCAGTCGACCAGGGTGACCTCGCGCCCAGCGAGGAAGTCGCGCGCTCCGCGGTCGCCGGTGGCGGTCTCGATGACCTCGGCCCAGTGGTCGCTCCCGATCAGCACCGGGTGCCCCGGCACGCCGTCGTACGACGCCCGGGCGAGCACGTCGGGACCCGTTGCCTCGACGAGGACCCGGCTCACGACGCGGGCGTCCACGTCGGGCAGGTCGACCAGCGAGACCAGGGCCGCATGGTGGGCGGCGGCGTCCAGCGCCTCGAGCCCGGCACGCAGGGAGGCACCCATGCCGTCGGCCCAGTCGTCGGCACGGACCCGGCCCACGGACATCGGCAGGAGTGCGGCGGCCTGATCGGCCCCAGCGCCGAGGACGACCACGATCTGCGCGCACGGCTTGAGGGCGAGCACGGAGCGCAGCAGCCAGGACGTGCCGTCCGCGTCACGCGCGAGCGCCTTGGGGCCTCCGAAGCGCTCACCCGAGCCCGCGGCCAGCAGCAGCCCGACGACCTGCGGCACGCCCTCGGTCACCTGCTAGCTCTCGAAGGCGGCCTGGTAGAGGCCCTCGAGCTCGGCGGACTTCTCGGCGGTGAACCCACACAGGGTCACCCGACCGTCGGTGGCACTGACGAGATAGGTCTGGTCGGCCTCGAACTCGACCGCCGACAGCAGGTCACTCAGCTGCTCGCTGGGCGTGGTGACGGTGACGGTGTCCGCGCCGTCGCCACCGGCGTACCACTGGTCCACCGCCAGGGTGGCGGTGCCGTCGGCGAGGGAGGTGACGGTGCCCTCGAAGGCCGTGTCGAAGCCGGCCAGGGTCTCGGCGTTGGGCATGGCGCACTTGCCGGCGCTCGACGCGTCCGCGGTCAGCTCGACGGGGTCGGCCGCGCCTGCCGAGCTGCTCGTGGGGTCTGGCGCGTCCTGCTCCGACGTGGTGCCGGTCTCCTGGGCACAGGCGGCCAGACCGGCCATCGCGACGAAGGCCACGACTGCGGTAGGGAGTCGGCTCATGTCGACCATTCCTCTCATTCGGCGGGCGGAGTGTCCTGCCCCCTCACCTGATCGGACGGGGCGTGGTCCCGGGTGGTTCCGGTGGGGGTTCATCGCACCGTCGCCACCGTACGGTCCTCGCCCTCCTCCTCGTCGATGCGCTTCTTGATGCGTCCCATCCCCGGCACCTTGGCCAGCATGTCGTTGAGCTCTCGGGCGACCGTCAGCAGGTCGTGCACGTCGGGCGCGACGGACCCGAGGGTGGCCAGCACCGGCAGCACGTCGTCCTGCAGGCGCTCGGTCAGCTCGGGCACCTGGTCGACCAGGCGGATGAGGGCGGTCACCTCGTCCGGGTGCGTGGTCTCGGCCAGCCTCTCGAGGGTCGGCTGGAGCGTCATCAGCGATGGCGCGAGCGTGTCGACGAGCTCGGTGACCCGGGCGACCTGGACCTCGGCCCGGTCGACGACCCTGCGCGTGCGCTCGATGACGCCGCCGGCCTCCTCGGTGATCGTGCGTACGCGCGCGACCGCCGCCGCCGCACCCTCGAGGAGGGTCTCGGCGTGGTCCAGCAGGGCCAGCGTGCGCGGGACGGCACCCATCAGGGCCTCCACCTGCCCGCCACCTCGCTCGAGGGCGGAGATCAGGTCACGGGGGCCGGGCACGGGCAGGCGCATGGGTCATTCCTACCAGTGGGCCCTACCGGGCCGCGGCGACCGACTCGTCGGTCCCGGCCAGCTTCTGCGACAGCCAGATCGGGATGACGGAGAGCACGATCAGCGCGGCAGCGACCACGTTGACGACGGGCGCCTGGTTGGGACGGAACAGGTTCTGGTAGATCCAGATCGGCAGGGTCTGCACCCCGGACCCGGCCGTGAACGTCGTCACGATGATCTCGTCGAAGGACAGCGCGAAGGACAGCAGGGCACCTGCCAGCAGGGCCGACCGCATCATCGGCAGTGTCACCGACCAGAACGTCCGGAACGTGCCGGCACCGAGGTCCATCGAGGCCTCCTCCAGATTTCCCCCGAGTCGTCGTAGCCGCGCGATCGCGTTGTTGAAGACCGTCACCATGCAGAAGGTGGCGTGCGAGACGACCAGGGAGAACAAGCCCAGCTGGATGCCGAACATCGTCAGGAAGGCGTTGGCCAGGGCGATTCCGGTCACCACCCCGGGCAGCGCGATCGGAAGGACGATGAGCAGCGACAGGGTGTCGCGTCCGAAGAAGCGGAAGCGTTGGAGCGCGAGCGCAGCCAGGGTGCCCAGCACCAGGGCGACCACCGTGGCCATCACGGCAACCTCCAACGAGACCAGGATCGCGTTGCGCGCACCCGGGTTGTCCACCGTCGCCGACCACCACTGGGTGGTGAGGCCGGGCGGCGGCCACTCGAACGTGCGCGAGGTGTTGAACGAGTTCAGCACCACCAGCGCCAGCGGCGCATAGATGAACAGGAGCACGAGGGCGCTGAACGCCAGCAGCACGGCCCGCGTCGTCCTGGAGAAGCTCATCGCCCAGCACCCGCGTTCACAGGGCGTCCAGGGCGCCGGTGCGACGCACCGCCGTGAGATAGACCAGCATCACCGCCACCGGGATCGTCGCCACGGCCGCCGCGAAGGGGAGGTTGTTGCCCGTGAGGAACGAGTCGTACACGACGTTGCCCAGCATCTGGTTGGCTCCGCCGACGATCTTCACCGCGATGTAGTCGCCCAGCGTCAGTGAGAACGTGAAGATCGAGCCCGCCACCGCGGCCGGGAGCAGAACCGGCAGCACGACACGGCGCATCGTGGTGACCGTGCTGGCCCCCAGGTCGGCCGACGCCTCGAGCAGCGAATCGGGGAGGCGCTCCAGACCGGCGTACATGGGCAGGATCATGTAGGGAAGCCAGAGATAGGAGAGCGTCAGCACCGTCGCCGCCAGTCCATAGCCGGGCGACGCGCCGACGGAGTCGAGCGGGCCACCGGTGGCGAGCATCCCTCGCCAGGCGTACGCCTTGACCAGGTAGGACGCCCACAGCGGAGTCAGCACGGCGATGACCAGCAGGCGTTGCGCGCGGGGTGAGGCCACCTTCGCCATGTAGAGCGCTATCGGGAACGCCAGCAGTGCGTCGACCAGCGTCACCGCGCCGGCGGTCAGCAGCGTGCGGATCGTGATGGTCCGGTAGACGTCGAGGGTGAAGAGGTCGCGATAGTTGTCGAGGTTCCAGATCCGCTCGATGTTGCCGCCGAAGGCGTCGACGGTCCACAGCGAGGTCAGGAACAGCGCCGCCAGGGAGCCCAGGTAGAGCACCCCCAGCCACAGCATCGGGGGGCCCAGCAGGAGCCCGAGCCGGAGCCGCGGGTGGCGGTGCAGCAACCCCGCGTGCGAGGGTGCCGCACCGCTCCCCGGCGGACGCCGTCGGGCCACCCGTCAGCCCTTGATCTCGGTCCAGGCCCGGGTCCAGTCCTGGTACGACGTGCACGTCACGTCCGTACGTCCGTCGAGGCACTGCTCGATCGGCGTGGTCCAGTAGTGGATCTGCTCGGCGTAGGACTCGTCCCCGGCATGGAAGGACTCGCAGAAACCCTCGCTCGTCAGGTCGCAGGCCTTGCCGTTGGCCGGCGCCTCTCCGAACCACTCGGCGACCGCCGCGTTGGCCTCCGGGCTGATGATGTGGTTGAGCCAGGCGTAGGCGCAGTTGGGGTGCTCGGTCTTCGACGACACCATCCAGGTGTCCGACCACCCGGTCGCGCCCTCATCGGGGAGGATCGCCTCGACCGGTGACTTCTCTGCCTGGGCCAGGTTCACGATCACCTGCCAGGTCGTGCCGACCACCGAGTCGCCGGTCTTGAAGGCCTGGATCTCCTTGAGGTAGTCCGACCAGTACTCACCGACGTGCTCGCGCTGCTGCTTCAGCAGGTCCACGGCTGCCGCGAGCTGTTCGTCGTCCAGGGCGTAGGGGTCCTGGATCCCCAGGTCGGGCTGCGTCTCCATCAGGTAGAGGGCGGCGTCCGCGATGTAGATCGGGGAGTCGTACGCCGTCACCTTGCCGGAGTACGACGACGCGTCGTCGAACACCGCACTCCAGCTCGTCGGCGCGGGGTCGACCTTCTCGGTGTTGTACATCAGCAGGTTGGCGCCGTAGCCGTGGGGCACGCCGTACATCTGCCCGTCCACGGAGTTCCAGTCCCGGTCCTTGAGGAACGACCACACGTCGGCATAGTTGTCGATGAGGTCGGTGTTCACCGGGGCGACGTCGCCACCCGCGACGAGGCGGAGCGATGCATCGCCCGAGGCGGAGATGACGTCGTACTCCCCGGACTTCATCAAGGTGACGGCCTCGTCAGAGGTGCCGAAGTACTTCACGTCGACCTGACAGCCGGTCTCCTGCTCGAACGGCGTCACCCAGTCCACCGACTTGTCGGTGGAACCGTCCTCGGCATAGCCGGGCCAGGCGAGCACGCTGATGCTGCCCTCCCCGTCGCCGAGCGACTCGGCCATGGGGATGTCCGGTGCGGCGAAGCCGTCCTGCTGCTCCGAGCCACTGGAGCCGCCGTCGTCTCCGTCGCCCGAGGACGTGCCGCAGCCGGCGAGCGTGAGCACGAGCGCCGCTGCGGTGGCGATGAGCCTTGGGGTCTGCTTCATGACTTCTCCTTATCCTGGGGGTGGTCCGAGAGGTCGATCACGTGCTCGTCGGCCCAGCCGACGGTGACGCCCTCGCCGCGACGGTTCATGGCCTGGTCGCTGCTGTCGTGCAGGTTCTGCTGGAGCACCGTGAGGACGGGCCCGGCGTCGAGCTCGACGAGGTAGTGATTGACCGACCCGAGGTAGACCACGTCGGCCACCGTCCCCCGGGCGGTGGTGTGACCGGCCCCGACCTCCGAGTCGAGGTGGATCTTCTCGGGGCGGATGCTGAACGTGCCGGTGCGGTCGAGCACCGCCGTCGCGGCATCCCCCGACAGGAGGTTCGAGGTGCCGACGAAGCCGGCCACGAACGCCGTGCTCGGGCTCTCGTAGAGCTCGGCGGGTCCGGCCACCTGCTCGATCCGGCCCTCGCTGAACACCGCGATCCGGTCGCTCATGGCCAGCGCCTCTTCCTGGTCGTGGGTCACGAAGACGAAGGTGATGCCGACCTCGCGCTGCAGCGCCTTCAGCTCCAGCTGCATCGCCCGGCGCAGCTTGAGGTCGAGGGCGCCCAGGGGCTCGTCGAGCAGGAGCACCTTGGGCCGGTTGACCAGGGCCCTCGCGAGTGCGACGCGCTGGCGTTGGCCACCGGAGAGCTGCTGCGGGCGGCGACCACCCAGGTGACCCAGCTGCACCGACTCGAGCGCAGCCATGGCTCGCTCACGTCGCTGCGAGGCTGGCACCTTCTTGACCCGCAGCCCGTACTCCACGTTGGTGAGGACGTCCATGTGCGGGAACAGGGCGTAGTCCTGGAACACCGTGTTGACGTCGCGGGCGAAGGGCGGCCGATCGGTGACGTCCTCACCCGCGAGCATCACCCGACCAGAGGTCGGCTGCTCGAAGCCGGCGATCATGCGGAGCACCGTGGTCTTGCCGGATCCGCTGGGACCAAGCATCGAGAAGAACTCGCCGTTCTCGATCGTCAGGTCGACCCCATCGACCGCCGTGACGGCGCCGAACGACTTGCTGAGACCCACCAGCTCGACGGCCGAAGTGCTCATCCGGGCTTCCTCTTCTGGGCCGGAGACGACGGAATGATTGCGGAGGAACACAGTAGGGCTTCGATCTCGCACCTGAACATGCCCCAGAGGTCACGATTCGGCGCCGAGCGCTCCGCCCGGATGCACGTCTAGACAGGTCACGGGCCGACGAGCGCAGACGCCAGCAGGGCCCCCGCCGAAGCGGGGGCCCTGCTGGTGGTGCTGTGGTTCAGGACTGGGCGATCAGAAGTCCATGCCGCCCATGCCGCCCATGTCGCCGCCGCCGCCACCCATGGCCGACGCCTTCTCGGGCTTGTCGGCCACGACGGCCTCGGTGGTGAGGAACAGCGCGGCGATCGACGCAGCGTTCTGCAGCGCCGAGCGGGTGACCTTGGCCGGGTCGATGATGCCTTCGGCGATCATGTCGACGTAGTCACCGGTCGCGGCGTTGAGGCCGTGACCCGCGGGGAGGTTGCGCACCTTCTCGGACACGACGCCACCCTCGAGACCGGCGTTGATCGCGATCTGCTTGAGCGGGGCCTCGATGGCCACGCGCACGATGTTGGCGCCCGTCGCCTCGTCGCCGACGAGCTCGAGCTTGGCGAACGCCTCGGTGCCGGCCTGGACGAGAGCCACGCCGCCGCCGGCGACGATGCCCTCCTCGACCGCAGCCTTGGCGTTGCGCACCGCGTCCTCGATGCGGTGCTTGCGCTCCTTGAGCTCGACCTCGGTGGCCGCGCCGACCTTGATGACGGCCACGCCGCCGGCGAGCTTGGCGAGGCGCTCCTGGAGCTTCTCGCGGTCGTAGTCGGAGTCGGACTTGTCGATCTCGGCGCGGATCTGGTTGACCCGGCCCTCGATCTGGCCCTGGTCGCCGGCACCTTCGACGATGGTGGTCTCGTCCTTGGTGATGACGACCTTGCGGGCCTGGCCGAGCAGCTCGATGCCGGCCGACTCGAGCTTGAGGCCGACCTCCTCGGAGATGACCTGGCCACCGGTGAGGATGGCGATGTCCTGCAGCATGGCCTTGCGACGGTCACCGAAGCCCGGGGCCTTGACGGCCACGGAGCGGAAGGTGCCCTTGATCTTGTTGACGACCAGGGTCGACAGCGCCTCGCCGTCGACGTCCTCGGCGATGATCAGCAGCGGCTTGCCGGACTGCATGACCTTCTCCAGGAGGGGCAGCAGGTCCTTGACCGTGGACACCTTGGAGTTGGCGATGAGGACGTAGGGGTCCTCCAGCACGGCCTCCATCCGCTCCAGGTCGGTGGCGAAGTAGGCCGAGATGTAGCCCTTGTCGAAGCGCATCCCCTCGGTCAGCTCGAGGTCCAGCCCGAAGGTGTTGGACTCCTCGACCGTGATGACGCCTTCCTTGCCGACCTTGTCCATCGCCTCGGCGATGATCTCGCCGACGGTGGTGTCAGCGGCGGAGATCGACGCGGTGGAGGCGATCTGCTCCTTGGTCTCGACGTCCTTGGCCATCACGAGCAGCTGCTCGGAGACCGCGGCCACCGCGGCCTCGATGCCACGCTTGAGACCCATCGGGTTCGCGCCGGCCGCGACGTTGCGCAGACCCTCGCGGACCATGGCCTGGGCCAGGACGGTGGCCGTCGTCGTGCCGTCACCGGCGACGTCGTCGGTCTTCTTGGCGACCTCCTTGACCAGCTCTGCGCCGATCTTCTCGTAGGGGTCCTCCAGCTCGATCTCCTTGGCGATCGAGACACCGTCGTTGGTGATCGTGGGGGCGCCCCACTTCTTCTCCAGGACGACGTTGCGGCCCTTGGGGCCGAGGGTGACCTTCACCGCGTCGGCGAGGATGTTCATTCCCCGCTCGAGGCCGCGGCGGGCCTCCTCGTTGAAAGCAATCAACTTAGCCATAACTCGGGCGATTCCTATCGACGTGAGTCTGTTGGGTGAACCCCAGGCGGGCTGCCCGCGACGGACGATCCGCTCGACCGGCGATCCATTCACGACGGCGTTGCGGACCTCAGCGTCACCTGGGTCGTTGTCACTCTCATGACGAGAGTGCCAGCCTCATGTTTAGCACTCGACCCCCGAGAGTGCAAACGCCCTCGACGCCTCACGCGAGCGTCGACGACCTGGCCTGCAGGAGATCGGCGAAGGGGGCGGCGTTGGCGGCGGACACATCGAGGTAGAGGCCGGGTTCGATGAGCTCCAGCTCGCTGACCACCCACTCCCCCTGCCACTGCAGGAGGTCCACGCGCAGGTAGTCCATCGGCCGACCGAAGCGTCCGGTCATCGCGTCGTACGCCGCCATGGCGAGGTCGCCGACGTCGCCGATCCCCACGGCACGCACCGTGCCACCGAACTCCTCGTTGACGCGTACGTCGTCGGCGCCGGGCATCTTGTCGAAGCGGCTCACCAGCACTCCGTCGACGACGTAGACCGACACCTCGCCCGTGGTGCGGATCGACTCCACGAGCGGCTGCACCACCCAGGGGCCACCGACCGACGGATAGGTCTCGTGGCTCTTCACCGGCTGCCCCAGACGGGGGTCCGCCGGGTCGGTGACCACGATCAACCCGGCACCGCCGGCGCCGACGCTCGGCTTCACCACGGCCGTACCGAGGTCGCGCACCGCCCGGGCGAGGGCGGCACGGTCGCCGGCCGCGACGGTCGGCACCACCGGCAGGTCGCCCAGCTCGGTGAGGTAGCGCTTGTCGTGGTTCCACGCGAACACGTCGGCACCGTTGAGCAGGCGCGTCTGGTCGAGCGAGGTCGCCCAGGCCAGGAACTCGGCGTCACGGGTGACGTAGTCCCACGTCGAGCGCACCGCCACGAGGGAGGCAGCCGACCAGTCGACGGTCGGGTCGTCCCACTGCGCCCAGGCGAAGTCGACACCGCGCGCCGTCAGCTCGTCGTCGAGCACCTCCGCTCCGGGCTCGCCGTCGGCCAGATCGGCGCTGGTGGCGAGGAGGACGCTCATGCGTCGGGGAGGTCGGAGGAGCCGTAGAACGTGTGCGCAGCGTGGTCGCGGTTGGTGCCCTCGCGGTTGTCACCCTTCTCGATGATCACGAGGTTGTGGTAGCAGTGCACGGCCCGGACCCACTGGTCGGTGTAGGTCGGCTGATAGCCCTCCACGAGGAACTCCTCGTGGTTGAGCCCGTCGACGAGGTCCTTGACCAGGTCCATCGAGGTGCCGCGCGCCTGCGGGTCCAGCTGTCCGCCCCAGGCCGGCCAGTAGGACGTCTGGGTGTCCTCGATGCAGTAGATCGCCCCGTCCGGGAGCAGCGGGAAGAGGATGCGGAAGGACTCACGCACGTGGGCCGGGATGTGGCTGCCGTCGTCGATGACGACGAGCGGCACGCCCTGCTCCTCGATGATCCGATGCAGGGTCTCGGGGTCGGTCTGGTCGCCGACGTAGGCATGGATGTGGCCCTTGGTGAGCCATGACTTGTCCTCGATGTCGAGGCCCACGATCGTCGCCCTCGGGAAGAACCAGCGCCACATCTTGACCGAGGCGCCACTGCGGCGACGCTTCTTGTAGCCGCCGATGCCGAGCTCGAGCAGGGTGAACTTCTCGTCTCGCAGGTGCTCGAGGTGGCGCTCGTAGTGGGGGGTGTAGCGGTGAACACCCCACTTGTCGGTGCCGAACTCCACGGCCAGCTCGGTCAGGCTGCTGGCCAGCAACCGACGGCGACGCTCGGCCTTCTTCTCCTGCTCCGGGGTCGGCTCGACGTCGTCAGCGGCCGGCTCCGGGGACGGCTGCAACCGACCGGCCCTGCGGGCCGCGTTCCTGACGGCCTCTCCGGCCCGCCGAGCAGTGGTGCGCACCCGGGAACCCTAGCCTGCGGCACAGTACCTACGGGTCTGGGCACAACTACTCAGGACAGCGGTGACGTGATGGGCCACGCTGGGCCCATGACCGCATCCCAACCTGCTGCGACCCGCGCCGCGTCGCCGCGACACCTTGCCTGGCTTCGCACCGAGCTCACCGAATGGACCTCCTCCGGAGTCATCACCCAGGCCCAGGCGGTCCAGATCTCCTCGCGCTACCACGAGGAGGCGGGAGCCGGCTCCAGGTTCACCATCGGCCGGGTGCTGCTCTCGCTCGGCGGGGGCTTCGTCGGCATCGGCCTGATCTGGCTGGTCGCCGCCAACCTCGACCAGCTGGCCCCGACGGCCCGGTTCCTCGCCGTCGCAGTGCTGTGGCTCGGCTTCCTCGTCGGTGGGGAGTACCTGGCCAGCCGGGCGGTGTCCCCGCCCGTGGTCGGCGCGATCCGGTTGGTCGCCGCCCTCACGTTCGGCGCCATGCTCTTCCAGGCTTCGCAGTCCCTGCAGGTGCCGGCCTACGAGCCGCGCCTGATCGGCCTCTGGGCCGCCGGCGCGTTCCTGCACGGCTACCTCGCCCGCGCGTACCCGCCGTTCCTCGTCGGCCTCGCCACGGGTGTGGGCTGGTGGTTCTCCCAGCCCCTGTGGGACGAGCCGACCGGACTCACCGTGGTGCTCCTGCTGGGCGCCGGTGGCGTCCTCGCAGCGGGCCTCGCCGTGCTGCACGACGGTCGGCTCGACACGTTCGCCTGGGCCTGGCGCCTCGTCGGTGGCGGCATGGCACTCTCGGCCATGTTCGTCGCCGCCATCCCCGACGTCGGATCCGACGACGTCACCTGGTCCGTCTGGCTGGTCGTCGCGCTCGTCGCTGCGGGCACTGCCGCCGTTGCAGCAGTCGCGACCCGTCCGGGCACCCGATCCCTCGAGCCGATCGGGGCCGCCGCCGTCCTGGTGGTGGCGACCCTCCTCGCCCTGTGGCAGACCGGCGCGGACACGTCGGACGTCGACGCGGCCGACTGGCTGCACGCCGCCGTCTCCATCGTGGCCTACGTCCTGCTCGCCGTCGGCGTGGTCGCGCTCGGCACCCTGCGCAACCACCGGGCACTCACCTGGATCGCCACGGCTGCCCTGGTCGTCTTCACGACCTTCCAGAGCTTCGCCGTCTTCGCCCCGATCGTCACCGGCGCCTGGCTCTTCGTGGTCCTCGGGACGGTGTTCCTGGGCACCGGCTTCCTCGTCGACCGGGCCCGACGCCAGCTCGCGCAGGCCCTCGACACCGACACCGACACCGACACCGAAGGAGCAGCCCGATGAAGCGCATCCTGACCGTCGCGGTCCTGGCCGTGGCCCAGCTCGGCCTGGTCGGCGCCGCCGTCGCCCCGCAGCTCTCCGCCCGGATCACCGGCGACAGCTTCCAGATGCGGGTGGCTCCGCTGGACCCGATCGATCCCTTCCGGGGGGCCTACGTGACCCTCGACTACCCCGACCTGCGCCACGAGGGGTCCCGCAGCTTCGACGACGGGATCAGCGCGCTCGACGACGGGGACCAGGGCGACGTCTTCATCACCCTGGCGCAGGAGGGGGACGTCTGGGTGGCTCGCGACTGGTCGCGGGACCGCCCGGACGAGGGTCCCTACCTCGCCTGCGACGACCGCAGCTGGCAGGTCCGGTGCGGCATCGAGAGCTTCTTCCTGCCTCAGGACCAGGCCGCCAGCACCGAGGCCCTGCTCCGCGACGGCGCCGTCGCCGAGGTGCGCATCGACTCGCGCGGCAACGCCGCCGTGGTCGACGTACGGGCTCCGTGAGGCCGCTCCGCTGCCGCTCAGCCGCCGGCGACCGCGGGGATGACCGAGATCTGGGAGCCGTCGGGGGTCGCGGTCGCCAGGTCGTCGAGGAACCGCACGTCGTCGTTGCCGACATAGACGTTGACGAAGCGGCGGAGACTTCCCGCCTCGTCGAGGATGCGGCCCTTGATGCCGGAGTAGCTGGCGTCGAGGTCGTCGAGCACCGCGGCCAGGGTGTCGCCGTCGGCGCTCACCTCCGACGCGCCGCCGGTGTAGGTGCGCAGGATGGTGGGGATACGGACCGAGACGCTCATGTGCTGATCCTCTCTCAGACGATGCCGGACGCCACGAAGGCGTCGTAGGACGGGGCGATGGTGGCGACGGCGCCGACCCGGTCGGACACCGCGTCGAGGGTCTTGAGGCCGTGGCCGGTGTTGATGACGACCGTCTCCAACGAGGTGTCGAGCTGGCCGGTCTCGACGAGCTTCTTCAGCACGCCGACGGTGGTCCCGCCCGCGGTCTCGGTGAAGATCCCCTCGGTGCGGGCGAGGAGCACGATCGCCTCGCGGACCTCCTCGTCGGTGATGTCCTCCACGGCGCCGCCGGTGCGGCGGCAGATGTCGAGGACGTAGATGCCGTCGGCGGGGTTCCCGATCGCCAGGCTCTTGGCGATCGTGTCGGGCTTGACCGGACGGATCGCGTCGGTGCCCGCCTTGTAGGCCACCGACACCGGTGAGCAGCCCGTCGCCTGGGCGCCGTAGATCTTGTAGGGCTTGTCCTCCACCAGGCCGAGCGTGATCAGCTCCTGGAAGGACTTGTCCACCTTGGTGAGCTGGGAGCCGGACGCGACCGGGATCACGATCTGGTCGGGGATCCGCCAGCCGAGCTGCTCGGCGATCTCGTAGCCGAGGGTCTTGGACCCCTCGGCGTAGAACGGGCGGACGTTGACGTTGACGAACGCCCAGCCCTCCTCCTCGCCGGCGATCTCCGAGGCCAGCTTGTTGACGTCGTCGTAGTTGCCGTCGACCGCGACGAGCCGGTCGGTGTAGACCGCGGAGTTGACCTGCTTGGGCTGCTCCAGGTTGCTCGGGATGAAGACCACGGTCTTCATCCCAGCGCGGGCGCCGGCCGCGGCCACAGCGTTGGCGAGGTTGCCGGTGCTGGGGCAGGCGAAGACCTTCGCGCCCAGCTCGCGGGCTGCGCTCAGCGCGCAGGCGACGACGCGGTCCTTGAAGGAGTTGGTCGGGTTGGTCGAGTCGTCCTTGACCCACAGGTTGTCGATGCCCAGCGTGGCGCCGAGGTTGTCGGCCCTGAGCAGCCGGGTGAAGCCCGGCTCCATGTTGGGGCTCTGCTCGATGTCGTGAGGCACCGGCAGCAGTGCCTTGTAGCGCCAGATGTTGGGAGGGCCGGCGGCGATCTCCGCGCGCGTGACGGCGGGGAAGTCGTAGGACACCTCGAGGGGCCCGAAGCACTCCGGACAGGCGTAGTGCGGGCCGAGGGCCACCTCGTGGCCACACTCCCGGCACGCCAGGGAGCGGGCGTTGCCGAAGGCGCCCTCGCGCGGGGTGGCGCTCGTCGACGCGGTCGGAGCCGGGCTCTCGGCTGCGTTCTCGGCGGTGTTCTCGGTCACCAGGGTGCTCATGAAGTCCTCCTTCTCATCTGCCCCCGCGACTCTCGCGTAGGTCGGATTTGGCACCTGCTCCCATGACTGGCGAGATTTCCGCCAGGAGGCTCATGGGTGGTTGCCGGGACTTCAACGGGCCGTTCCCTCAGTCCCTCGTGATGAGCACGCCCAGCCTAGGCAGGCCGTCTCACATCGTGCACACCTCGTCCACGATGTGGATGCCCGGGAGTCAGCCCGCTGAGACGAGGGCGCGCAGGAGGTCGATGGTGCCGAGCGGACCGTCGACGACGACGTCTGCCAGCGCGACCAGTCCAGGCTGCTCCGTGGAGGCAGAGCACACGACCAGGCCCGGCAGTCCCTCGGCGCGCAGCTGGCGTACGGCCTCGAACGCCTCGACGTCGCCGAGGTCGTCGCCGCCGAAGACGACACCGGCAGCCTTCTGCTCGGCGACGAAGGTACGCAGCGCGTGCCCCTTGTGCATGTGGGCCGAGCGGACCTCCAGCACGTTGCGACCCGGCTCCACCGCCAGGTGGTGGCGCTCGGCGAGGGCGATCAACGGCTTGGAGAGCCGGTCGAAGGCGGCCTCGGGGTCCACCATCCGTCGGGTGTGCACGGCGACGGCCAGGCCCTTCTCCTCGACGTAGGCGTCCGACGCATCGGCACGCCGGAGGACCCCGGGCAGCTCCCGCTCGAAGCTGGCCAGCCCGGCCGGCGGACGAGGCGACCGGATCCCCCGCTCGGTGGCCGACCAGCGCTCGTTGCCGTACTGGCCGAAGACGAAGAGCTCGGCCCCACGCTCCAGCATCTCCAGGCCCAGGGAGTCGAGGTCGCCCATGGCGATGGCCTGGCGCGCCGGCCGGCCGGTGATGACGGCGACGGCACGGACCACGCCGGCCAGCTCGAGCAGCACCTCGGGGGCCTCGGGGTGCAACCGCGCGGCCTCGGGGTCGTCGACCACCGGCGCGAGGGTACCGTCGAAGTCGAGTGCGACGACGCTCGAGTCGAGCACGTCGACCACCGCGTCGAAGGCGGCGCGGGCATCCTCGGAGGTGAACTCCATGACGCCCAGCCAATCACGTCCGAGGGACGGCGCGCGAGCCTTCCGCGCTCGGCGAGACGAGGCTCACCTCGGGGCGTCGGTCGTGAGGATCACCGTGAGACGGTCCAGCTTCATGGTCCCGACGGCCGGCGCGGTGCGCTTGATGCCCAGGTCGAGGGCCAGCTGCTTGCCCTCGGCCCGCAACCGCGGAGGGAAGTAGACCGTGGTCGTGGGGACGACGCCGTACCAGTTGTCCTCGCCGACGACCGACCACCCGACCTGGGTCGCCTTGGCCGCGACCCCGGCGGCCAGGCCCTTGATGCCGGAGTTGTTGAAGACCTCGACGTAGACCTCGCCGCGCCGGATCTGCGGCTTCGGCTTCGGCGTCTTCGACGGCACGACCGGTGCGGCCGTCTCGGACTGCTGGGCACTGGCCACGGTGGCGGTGTCGACCCGACGCTCGGTGGGGGCCGGGTCACGCGTGGCGACGAAGGTGATCGAGGCCATCGCGACGGCGATGACCGAGAGCATCACGAGTGGGGAGGGGAAGGCGACCCCGTGCTCGTCACGGGCACGCGGGCGGGAGGGGCGGCCGGGACTGGGGAAGAAGGCCATGGGGAAGGAGCCAATCGTGAGTGAGGTGGTCAGATCTCGCGGTGTCAGACGTCGAAGCCGAGGCGGCGCGCAGAACGCTGGCGCTGACGCGATGCCCGGAGGCGACGCAGGCGGCGGACCAGGAGCGGGTCGGCCTCGAGCGCGTCGGGACGGTCGATGAGGGCGTTGAGGACCTGGTAGTAGCGAGTGGAGGACATGTCGAACTTCTCGCGGACGGCCTGCTCCTTGGCACCGGCGTACTTCCACCAGTGGCGCTCGAACTCGAGGATCTCGCCGTCACGCTGGCTCAGCCCGGCGGCAGTCTCCTGCTCGGCGACGATGTGCTTGGCGGCGTCCATGTACCTCTCCCCTTGCTCGACCCACGCCCACCAGAATGCGGTGGGCTGGCACCACTCTAGGCGACGAACGACAACGATGTCATTCGCCCTCGGCGAGTCGTCTGGACAAACACCGGCGGTCGCTGGGACCCGGGCGGCGGCTCGGACGCTGTCACCCCGCGTGGTTAGGGTGCGTGGCGTGAGCAGAACCGCGCAGGCAGACCTCGTGATCGTGGCCAACCGCCTGCCCGTGGACCGGGTGGGTCACTCCGACGGGAGCTCGGAGTGGCGTGCCTCCCCCGGCGGCCTGGTGACCGCCCTGGAGCCGGTGTTGCGCTCGGGCGACGGGGCCTGGATCGGATGGCCCGGTGTCGCCGACGAGGACTTCGACCCGTTCGTCGCGGACGGGCTCTCCCTCGTGCCCGTGTCGCTGAGCGCGCTGGAGGTCGAGGAGTTCTACGAGGGCTTCGCCAACGGCACGCTGTGGCCCCTCTACCACGACCTCGTGGCCAAGCCGGAGTTCCACCGCGAGTGGTGGGAGTCCTACGTCCGGGTCAACCAGCGCTTCGCCGACAAGGCCGCCCAGGTCGCGGCCGAGGGGGCGACCGTGTGGGTCCAGGACTACCAGCTGCAGCTCGTCCCGCAGATGCTCCGTGAGCAGCGGCCCGACCTGCGCATCGGCTTCTACCTCCACATCCCCTTCCCGCCGGCCGAGCTCTTCTCCCAGCTGCCGTGGCGCCGCCAGATCCTCGAGGGGCTGCTGGGCGCCGACCT
Organism: uncultured Actinomycetota bacterium; assembly: GCA_963721925.1. Taxonomy (GTDB): domain Bacteria; phylum Actinomycetota; class Actinomycetes; order Propionibacteriales; family Nocardioidaceae; genus Nocardioides. Next base: position 310,499 of record CAVRLH010000009.1, read on the forward strand.
GATCGGCTTCCAGCTGCCCGGCGCCGCCGCCAACTTCGTACGCCTCGTCCGCAGCCGGGTCGGCCACAAGACCCACCGCGACATGATCTACCTCCCCGACGGACGGTCGGTGAAGGCGATGGCGTTCCCCATCTCGATCGACACCGCGGGGTTCGAGGCACTGGCCAGGTCGGAGGGGGTCGAGGCCCGGGCCGCAGAGATCCGGGAGGCCCTCGGCAGCCCGCGGAAGATCTTCCTGGGGATCGACCGGCTCGACTACACCAAGGGCATCTACACGCGACTGCGGGCCTTCGGCGAGCTCGTCCGTGACGGCCTGCTCGACGTGGAGGACGTCGTCTTCGTCCAGGTCGCCACCCCGTCGCGCGAGCGGGTCGAGGAGTACCGCCTCCTCCGCGACGAGATCGACCGGCTCGTCGGCCGGATCAACGGCGACCTGGGCCGCATCGGGCGCCCGGCGATCTCCTACCTCCACTCCTCCTACCCGCGTGAGGAGATGGCAGCCCTCTACCGCGCCGCCGACATCATGGTCGTCACGCCGTTCCGCGACGGGATGAACCTCGTCGCCAAGGAGTACGTCGCCTGTCGCTACGACGACGACGGCGCGCTGGTCCTCTCGGAGTTCGCCGGCGCGGCCGCCGAGCTCCGCCAGGCGTGGCTCATCAACCCCTACGACATCGACGGCATGAAGGCCGCCCTGCTCGAGGCCTTCGGGGCCGACGCGAAGGAGCGGTCGCGGCGGATGCGGGCCATGCGCAAGACCGTCGTCCACCACGACGTGGCCAGGTGGGCCGACGCCTTCCTCAGCGAGCTCGAGCAGGTGCCCGACCACCACGACAAGAGCCTGCGTCCACCGCGCACCGGCTGAGCGTCAGAGGCGTTGCTCGCCGGAGGCATCGTGCGTGGCGTCCTGCGACACCATGATCGCCTCGATCTCCTTCACCAGGTGCGGGCCCAGCCGCGGCCAGCCGGTGTCGTAGCCGTAGGTCTGGGCAAGACCCACGGCCGTGCGGGTGCCGTCCAGGAAGTCCACGTCGCGCGGGCTGATCAGTCCCGGGTGCACGACCCCGATCGCCTCGGACACCTTGAGCAGGTCGCGCCGCAGGGAGCGGATGTAGTTGGCGGCACGCACGCTCTTGAGGCCGACGTCGAGGCCGCGGGTGTAGCGCGGGTTCTGGGTGGCCACACCGACCGGGCAGTGGTCGGTGTGGCACTTCTGGGCCTGGATGCAGCCGATCGCCATCATCGCCTCACGACCGACGTTGATCATGTCCACGCCGAGGGCGAAGGCCACGAGAGCGTTCTCCGGGATCCCGAGCTTGCCGGCGCCGATGAAGACGACGTCATCGGTCAGCCCTGCAGCGGCGAAGCGCTTGTAGACCTCGGCGAAGCCGATCCGGAAGGGATAGGCCACGGAGTCGGCGAAGATCATCGGCGCGGCCCCGGTGCCGCCCTCACCACCGTCGATGTTGACGAAGTCGACGCCGCGGCCACCGCGCGACATCTCCTCGGTGAGCTCGTCCCACATCGTGAGGTTGCCGACCGCCGACTTGATGCCGACCGGCAGGCCCGTCGCCTGCGCCACGGACTCGACGAAGTCGAGCATCGAGTCGATGTCGTGGAAGACCTCGTGCCGACTCGGCGACGCGCAGTCCTTGCCCTCGGGGATGCCGCGGATCTCCGCGATCTCCAGGCTGACCTTCTCGCCCGGGAGCATCCCCCCGAGACCGGGCTTGGCGCCCTGGCTGAGCTTGATCTCGATCGCCTTGACGGGCGCCGACCCGACGAGGTCGACCAGCCGGCTCATCTCGAAGCGGCCGCGCTCGTCGCGGCACCCGAAGTAGGACGTGCCGATCTGGAAGATGATGTCGCCGCCGTGCCGGTGGTGCGGCGAGAGCGCGCCCTCGCCGGTGTTCTGCAGGCAGCCCGCCATCGCGGCGCCCTTGTTGAGCGACTCGATCGCCTTGCCCGACAGCGAGCCGAAGCTCATCCCGGAGATGTTGACCACCGACCCGGGACGGAAGGGGTGCGCACGTCCGCGCGGCCCGCCGACCACCTTGGCGGCAGGCAGCACGATCTCCTCCTGCGCGTGGGGCATCGTCGCCGCCCCGGGCCCGGTGAAGGTGCGGTGCTTGATGATCGGGTAGCCCGTGACCGTCTCGACGTCGTTGTCGGTGCCGAAGCCGAAGTAGTTGTTCTCCAGCTTGGAGCTCGCGTAGACCCACCGGCGCTGGTCGCGACTGAACGGACGCTCCTCGTCGTTGCTGGTGACGATGTACTGCCGCAGCTCGGGTCCGAACTTCTCGACGAGGAACCTCCCGTGCCCCACGATCGGGAAGTTGCGCAGGATCGCGTGCTTGCGCTGCACCAGGTCGTGGACCGCCGTCACGGCTCCGGCGGCCGCCGTGCCCCCGAGAATCGCGTATCTCCACCTCATGGGACGTTCCTAGCCCCCGGGTGCCGGGTTGTCGAGGACGACTCGCTCAGGCCAGCTCACCGCGGGCGAGACTCACACCCGAGTGGGTGGGATCGCCGTCGTTCTGCTCGGCGGAGATGTCGACGATGCGATAGCCCTCGTCGATGAGTCCCATCGGGACCTCGAACTCCCCCTCGTCGCCCGGGGCGAGCACGCCGAGGGCGACCATGCGGATGCCGTCGACGTTGATCAGCCACACCTCGTGGAAGCCGTCCTGCTCGCCGAGGGCACTGGCCGCCACGCGCAGGGTCACGGTGTCGTCGGCCAGAACGGCGCTGGCGACACCTCGGGAGGCGTCGCTGTCGAGCGCGGTCAGGTCGGCTGCTGCCACGACGGTCCCCCGGTCCACCGCCTCGGGGGCCTGGGAGTCGCCGGTCAGCTGGCCGAGGCCGAGGCCTGCGACCAGCGCGACACCCGCTGCGAGGCCGGCGGCCCAGACGGGGACGGCGCGTCGGGCAGTGGGCTCGCTCGGCCGGGTCGGCTCCGTGCCCGAGGTGTGGCGCACCTGCGCCATCACCTGCTCCTTCACCCTGGCAGGAGGTGGCACGAACGGCTCGGCACCAGCCAGGCGGCGTACGTCGGTCAGGGAGGCCAGCAGGTGTGCGCAGTCGGCGCAGGACTCGACATGTCGACGCACCCCGTGGGGGCTGTCGGCGGCGTCGAGTGCGAGCTCGGCGAGCTGCTCGAGGTCAGCGTGACTCATGGCGCACCCCCTCGAGCGTCTGGTGGAGCTGGATCAGGCCGCGTCTGACGTGGCTCTTCACGGTGCCGAGCGGTAGGTCGACCGTCGCGGCGATCTCGGTATGGCTGTGTTCCTCCCAGAAGGCGAGGAACAGGATCGTTCGGCGCGGGTCCGGCAACTCTTCCACCGCCTGTCGCACCACAAGACGTTCGGCGACACCCACCTCGGCGGATTGGTCCCCCGTGCCCTCGTTCGGGTCGGGCAGCGCGGCGACGGCTGTCACCTTCGCGGCATCACGAGCCCGCGACGCCCTGGTGTCGGCCACCTTGTGTCGGGCGATCCCGATCAGCCAGGCAGGCAGCGCGGACGGGCTCGGTGTCAGCGTGTGGCGGCTGCGCCAGGCGGCCATGAAGACCTGCTGCGTGACGTCCTCGGCGTCGTGGGCATCGCGCAGCGCCCGCAGCGCGAAGGTGTGGATCAGCGCCGACCAGCGATCGAAGATCTCCTCGAGGGCGCTCTCGTCCCCCGCGACCAGCCGGGCTGCCAGGGCGCCTACCGCGTCGCCCTCGCTCCCGACCGCCACCAGCCTCCTGCCCACGCCGTCACCGTACCGGGGGACGAGCGGGGCGGGGAGCACGGTGCTTATCACCAGTGCCCCCCGCCAGTGCGTGCCGTGGCGTGCGCGTCGCTCAGAGGTCGAGCGGGCGCAGCACCCGGTCCACGGCATGGGCGATCTGCTTGTTGCCCTTGTTGATGTCGAGGGAACCGAGGATGGCGCGCGGGTTGCGCGAGTCGCGGTCCTTGTCGCGCAGCTTGACCTTGACGCCGCCGTGCTCGGTCGACTTGATCCTGACCTGCACCCTGGCCCCGGTGGCGGTGGTGAGCCTGACCTTGTTGGCCTTGAGGACCTTGTTGCTGTCGAGGGTGGCGCCGGGCACCACGTGGTAGAGCAGGATGGCCTCGATCGTGTCGACCCCGGCGAGCTCCACCAGGGTGGAGAACACCTTCTTCTCGCTCTTGATCCTCTTGTCGGCAAGCTCCAGGGCGAGCAGGCGGAACGCCCGGTCGGTCGGGGCGAAGACGGTCAGCCGCGTCGTGCCGTCGGCGAGCAGCGCCACGGGGGAATCAGGCTTGGCGGCGATCACAGCCAGGGCGGCCTCGGTGAGGATGTCGAAGTCGTCACGGTTCTTGTCGAACCTGTTGCCGTCGGAGGTCAGGACGCTGGCGAGGCTGTCATTGCCCCGAGCCACCTGGGCGTTGGCCGGAACGGTGGCCGAGACGGTGCCGAGCGCGAGGGCCGAGGCGGCGAGCAGGGCGGGGACGTGTCGCTTCATGGGGGAGTCCTTCTGTCGGGGGGCACCGGATCGCGCCCGTCAACCTCTTCTCCGTGCGCGCACACCCATCGGATGCACCCGGGCCGTAGATTTCTCACATGGATCTGATCCCCAAGCCTGACCAGGTGGTCGCGGCCGCTGGCAACGTGGCTCACACACTGCTCTACGGCGGGCTGGCAGATCTGCGGCCGATGCCGCGCACCCTCATCGACGACGGCGAGCTGCGCGAGGTCTACCACTACCGACCCGCGGCGGGGGTGGAGCCGGTCGGCGACCCCGTCCTGCTGGTGACGCCGCTGGCCGCACCCGCGCTGTGCTTCGACCTCCGCCGCGGCTGCTCGCTGGTCGAGCACCTGGTCACCGAGGGACACCCGACCTACCTCGTGGAGTACGGCCAGGTGTCCTTCCGCAACCGATCCCTCGGCATGGAGCACTGGGTCGACGACGTCCTTCCGAAGGCGATCGAGACCGCCTCGGCGCACGCCGGTGGCCGCCCGGTCCACGTGGTCGGCTGGAGCCTGGGCGGCATCTTCGCCCTGCTGTCCGCCGCCGACCGGGACGATCTCCCCATCGCCTCGCTGTCCGTGCTGGGCAGCCCGGTCGACGTGAAGAAGGTGCCGCTCGTGGCGCCGATGCGTCCCCTGCTCAACCTGAGGCAGGGACGCGGGGCCATCACGCGGGCCTACCAGGCGCTGGGCGGCATCCCCGTCCCGCTGGTCAACTGGGCGTTCACCGCGGCATCCGCACAGAAGGTGCTGACCAAGCCCCTGGCGATCCTCACCCACCTCGACGACACCGACTTCCTGGCGCAGCTGGAGGCCGTGGACCGCTTCATGGACAACATGACGGCCTACCCCGGTCGCACGTTCGGCCAGCTCTACCACCGCTTCGTGCGGGGCAACGCCCTCGCCGGGGGTTCGATGCAGATGGGTGACCGGACCGTCGACCTGGCCGCGATCAGGGTTCCCGTGCTCGTCTTCGCGGGCGCCACCGACGGCATCGCCCCGATGGCTTCGGTGAGGCCGCTGGTGGGCCTGCTCACCGGCTCCGAGGAGGTCCGCTTCGAGATCGTTCCCGGCGGGCACCTGGGCATGCTGACCGGTCGCGCGGCGCGTGGGACGACCTGGCAGGCCCTCGACGAGTGGATGTCGCAGTGGTCGGGCCGGGAGACGGTCGCGACCACGAGCACGACGGCCAGGAAGGCTCCCGGCAAGAAGGCTCCCGCCAAGAAGGCCCCTGCCAAGAAGGCAGCCGTCAAGAAGGCCCCTGCCAAGAAGGCAGCCGCGAAGAAGGCAGCCGTCAAGAAAGCCCCTGCCAAGAAGGCTCCAGCGAAGAAGGCGACCTCGGACGCGATCGGGTCCAACCCGACGCGGCGCTACCCGTCCGCCGGCTCGCGATCCCTCGGCCAGCGATGAGCACCCTGGGGCGCGGTGTCCGGATCGGCTACGGCAGCGGCTCGGTGGCGACTGGCGCGTTCGGCACGGTGCCCGGCCTGATGCTCCTGCCCTACCTCACCGACGAGCTCGGGATCGCCGCGCTCTGGGCGGGCGTGATCGTCTTCGTCCCCAAGGCCTGGGACGTGGTGCTCAATCCCATCGCCGGGCGGATCAGCGACCGCACCGTCGATCCGGCCGGACCGCGCCGGCCCTGGCTGCTCCGGGCGGGGCTGCTGCTCGCCGGGGCGTTCGCGCTCATCTTCGCCGCACCCGACCTCGGCAGCCGCTGGCTCGAGGCCGGTTGGGTCCTCCTGTTCTTCGTGCTCGCGGCGTCGGCGTACGCCTTCTTCCAGGTCCCCTACGTCGCGATGCCGGCGGAGATCACCTCGTCCTACGACGAGCGCACGCGGTTGATGACGTGGCGGGTCGCGATCCTCGCATTCACGATCATGCTCGCGGGAGCGACCGCGCCGGTGATCCGCGACGCCGTCGGGGGCCGCGACGGCTACCGCGCGATGGGAGTCGTGATGGCAGTCCTGATCGTCGTCGGCGTCCTGAGCGCCTGGTGGGGCACCCGCAACGCGCCGATCGGCGCCGTTGCCGCGGGCGCCGGCTCGTTGCGCGAGCAGCTGCGGATCGTGGCCCGGGCTCGCGACTTCCGGGTGCTGCTCACCACGTTCGTGCTCCAGGCGCTCGCCACCGGCTGCATGCTGGCCGGTGTCGTCTACCTCGCCGGCGACGTGCTCGACCGACCGGGCGCAGCCACGGTCCTCTTCGTCTGCTTCGTGGGCCCGGCCCTGCTGCTGACGCCTGTGTGGACGGCCGTCGGCACCCGCATCGGGAAGCGTCAGGGCTATCTCATCGCCTCGTTGGTGCTGGCCGCGGGCGCGCTGCTCGCGGTGTCGGCGCGGCTGGCCCCGCCCGTCGTCGTGTTTGCGGCGACGGCGCTGGTCGGGGTGGGGTACGCCGGGTGCCAGGTCTTCCCGATGGCGATGCTCCCCGACGCGGCCGCGGTCGACACCGCCCTTACCGGTGAGAACCGCGCCGGCGTCTACACCGGCGTCTGGACCGCCGGGGAGACTCTCGGGCTGGCGTCGGGGCCGGCGGTGTTCGCCCTGGTCCTCGCCCTGGGCGGCTACCTCTCCAGCCAGGGTGGCGAGATCACCCAGCCCGAGTCGGCCCTCAACGCCATCACGTTCGGCTTCTCCGTGGTGCCTGCGGCGCTGACCCTGCTCAGCCTGTGGTGGCTGCGCCAGTACACCCTCGACGCCGCCGAGGTGGCAGCCACGGAAGGAGCCCTCCATGGCTGACCCGATCGAGCGCCTGAAGGCCCTGCAGGCGGGCGACCTGCCGGTGCACGGCGGGCGCACCCTGGCCTACGTCTACGACTCCGGCGACCCGGAGGTCGACCGGGTCGCGCGCGAGGCGGTGGCGGCCTACGCCGCCTCCAACGCCCTCGACCCGACGGCCTTCCCCTCACTCCTGCAGATGGAGAACGAGCTCGTCGGGTTCGCCTGCGGCCTGCTCGACGCGCCCGACGGGGCTGTCGGGACCGTCACCTCCGGTGGCACCGAGTCGATCCTGCTCGCCGTGCAGGGCGCGCGCGACAGCCGACCCGACGTCGCTCGCCCCAAGATGGTGCTGCCGGCCACGGCGCACGCGGCGTTCCACAAGGCCGCGCACTACTTCGGCGTCGAGGCGGTCCTCGTGCCGGTCGGCGACGAATTCCGCGCCGACGCCGCCGCCATGGCCGCGGCCATCGACGACGACACCGTGCTGGTGGTCGCCAGCGCGCCGTCGTACGCCCACGGGGTGGTGGACCCGGTCACCGAGATCGCCGCGGCGGCCGCTGCCCGCGGCGTCCGGTGCCACGTCGATGCGTGCATCGGCGGCTGGGTGCTGCCGTACGCCGCCCGGCTGGGCCGCGAGGTCGCGCCATGGACGTTCGCGGTCGAGGGTGTCACCTCCATCTCGGTCGACACCCACAAGTACGCCTACGCCCCCAAGGGCACCTCCCTGCTCCTGCACCGCGAGGCGGCCCTGCGGCGCCCTCAGTTCTTCGCGTCCGCGGCGTGGCCGGGCTACACGATGCTCAACGCCACCACCCAGTCGACACGGTCCGGCGGCCCCATCGCCGGCACGTGGGCGGTCGTCCAGCAGATCGGCGACGAGGGCTACCTCCGGCTGGCGGCCCAGGCATTCGAGGCGGTCGCCGCCATCGTCGGAGCGATCGAGCGCGAGTCGGCGCTGCATCTCGTCGTCGGCCCGGACTCGACGCTCGTCACGCTGGCCACCGACGACTCGTGCGACCCCTTCACCGTGACCGACGAGCTCGTCGCGCGCGGGTGGTACGTCCAGCCACAGCTGTCGTTCGGCGACGCCGGACCCACCATCCACCTGTCGGTGAGCGCGGGCACCCTCGCCCACGTCGACGAGTTCCGCTCGGCGCTCGCCGAGTCCGTGCAGGCCGCACAGGCCGCCGGACCCGTCTCGGTCGACGCGGGGGTCGTGGCCTTCATCGAGGCACTCGACCCCGCGGCGTTGACGGACGAGGACTTCGACGGCCTGCTTGCGGCCTCCGGTCTGGTCGGCGCCTCGGCCGAGGGCGATCTCGAGCTGCCCACGCGGATGGCCGACGTCAACGCCATGCTCGATGTCGCCTCCCCCGCCATGCGCGAGGCGCTGCTGATCGCGTTCCTGGACCGTCTCCAACGCCCCGCATGAGCGCGCTCGCGGGGCTGGTGGAGCGCGGCCTGGTCGCGGCTGACTGGGCGGAGGCGCTGGCCCCTGTCGACGACCGGCTCGCCGTGATGGGCGAGTTCCTGCGCGCCGAGCTGGCCGCCGGGCGGAGCTACCTGCCTGCCGGTGAGCAGGTGCTGCGGGCCTTCGAGCGCCCGCTGGCCGACGTACGAGTGCTGGTCGTGGGGCAGGACCCCTATCCCACGCCCGGCCATCCGATCGGGTTGTCGTTCGCGGTCGCGCCCGACGTACGTCCGGTGCCGCGCTCATTGGCCAACATCTACACCGAGCTGGCCGCCGACCTCGGCATCGAGAAGGCGCCCCACGGCGACCTCTCCGCGTGGGCCGACCGGGGAGTCATGCTCCTCAACCGGGTGCTGACGGTCCGCCCGGGTGAGGCGGGCTCGCACCGCGGCCGCGGCTGGGAGGACGTCACTGCGTGCGCGATCGACGCGCTCGCCCGGCGCGGCGGCCCGTGCGTGGCGATCCTGTGGGGTCGCGACGCGCAGTCGCTGAAGCCGATGCTGGGCGACATCCCGTGGGTGGAGTCGGCGCACCCCTCGCCGTTGTCGGCGTCGCGTGGGTTCTTCGGGTCGCGGCCCTTCAGCCGGGTCAACCGGATGCTGGAGGAGCAGGGCGGCGAGCCGGTGGACTGGCGTCTGCCGCCTCCGTGACACCCCTCGATATCCATGGGGGCTCGGGGGGTCCGATGAGCCGGGTGAGCCCGCAAGGTCCCATGGATATCCGGGGGGTGCGGGATGCCGCCTCCGTGACACCGCTCGATATCCATGGGGGCTCGGGGGGTCCGATGAGCCGGGTGAGCCCGCAAGGTCCCATGGATACTTGAAGATAGTTCGATATTCAATTACTCTGGGGACATGAGTGATCGCATGCCCGCCCTCTACATCGGACACGGCGCCCCGCCACTGCTCGACGACCCGATCTGGTCGGGGCAGCTCTCGGCCTGGGCTCGCGACCTCCCCCGCCCGAAGGCCATCCTCATCGTCAGCGCCCACTGGGAGTCCGCGCCGGTGAGCCTCTCCGCCAGCCGGGCCCCGCTGGTCTACGACTTCGGCGGATTCGCCCCGAAGTACTACCAGATGACCTACGAGACCCCTGACGCCTCACACCTGGCCCAACGAGTGGCGGCGATGATGCCCGACGGCGAGCCCGTCCACCAGCACGCCAGCCGCGGCCTCGACCACGGCGCGTGGGTGCCGCTCAAGATCATGTTCCCGGGCGCCGACATCCCGGTCCTGCAGATGTCGCTGCCGACCGACGACCCGCACCGGCTGATGAAGCTCGGCGAGCGACTCCGCCCGCTCCGCGACGAGGGCGTGCTGATCGTCGGCTCGGGCTTCCTCACCCACGGGTTGCCCTACCTCGAGGACTTCCGCATCGACGCCGCCGTGCCGGGCTGGTCGCAGGACTTCGACCTGTGGGCCGGCGACGCCCTCGCGCGCGGCGACGTCGACCTGCTCTCCGACTACCGCGCCAAGGCCCCCGGCATGCCGTACGCGCACCCGACCGTCGAGCACTACACCCCGCTGTTCGTCACCCTCGGCGCCGCCACGACCGCCGACGAGCCCGGTCTCCAGGTCATCGACGGCTACTGGATGGGGCTGTCCAAGCGTTCCCTGCAGGTCGCCTGAGTGACCGATAGGTTGAGCGCGTGAAGGTCCTCTCCATCCAGTCCCACGTCGCCTACGGCCACGTCGGCAACTCGGCCGCCGTCTTCCCGCTCCAGCGGTTGGGCCACGAGGTGTGGCCGGTGCTCACGGTCAACTTCTCCAACCACACCGGGTACGGCGCCTGGCGCGGGCCGCTGATCCCCGCCGACGACGTACGCGAGGTGATCACCGGCATCGAGGAGCGTGGGGCCCTCGCCGGGTGTGACGCCGTGCTCTCGGGCTACCAGGGCTCCCCGGAGATCGCCGACGTCATCGCCGACGCGGTCTCGCGCGTGAAGGCCGCCAACCCGGCCGCGACCTACACCTGCGACCCGGTCATGGGCAACGCGACCTCGGGCTGCTTCGTCAATCCGGCCATCCCGCCGAAGTACCGCTCGACGGTCATCCCGGTGGCCGACGTGCTGACCCCGAACCAGTTCGAGCTCGGCTTCATCACCGACAACGACGCACTCAGCGGGTCCTCGCCGCTGGCCGACATCCTGACCGCGGCCGACGAGGTCCGAGCCCTCGGGCCGGCCACCGTGCTCGTCACCTCGGTCCTGCGTACGGGCGCCCCGGCCGACGCCATCGAGATGCTGGCCGTCACCGCCGACGGGGCCTGGCTGGTGCAGACCCCGCGGCTGCCGATGAAGGCCAACGGCTCGGGCGACATCACCGCCGCACTGTTCACCGCCCACCTCCACGAGACGGGCTCGGCGGCCGATGCCCTGGCGCGTACGGCGTCGTCGGTCTTCGCGGTGCTGCAGGCCACCCTGGACTCGGGCGAGCGCGAGCTCCGGCTGATCGCAGCCCAGGACCACATCGCCGAGCCGGCGTGCGAGTTCGAGGTCGAGCAGGTCCGCTGAGCCGTCCGGAACATCGTGGTGATCCGGTGTCACCTGGTGGCACCAGACTTCCACGATCTCGTTGCCCTTGAGCCGGTGACAGGAGTCGAACCCGCGACATCCATATTACAAGTATGGCGCTCTACCAACTGAGCTACACCGGCGTGCGCCCGTGGGCGCGGCCGCCATCCTAGGTGAGCGACGAGGACCCCGGTGAGGCTCCTCCACCTGCCGCACGTCGAGGGCGTCATCGGGGTAGTTTCACCCCATGGCGATGCGTATCGTGGCGAGCCGTCCCGACCAGGCGATCCTCAGCCTGCCCTGGGACACCCCACTGGAGCAGTGGCCGGACGACATCGTCGTCCCGCTGCCGCGCGGGCTGTCCCGGCACGTCGTGCGGATCGTGCGTCTGGGTGAGCGGGTCTACGCGGTCAAGGAGACGCAGGACGACATCGCCTTTCGCGAGTACCGCATGCTCCGCGACCTGCAACGGATCGGGATGCCCGCGGTGGTGCCCCAGGGCGTGGTGACCGGTCGGGTGGACCGGGCCGGCGAGGAGCTCCCCGCCACGCTCATCACCCGGCACCTGCAGTTCTCCCTGCCCTACCGCAGCCTCTTCAGCCACGGCTTGACCGCCGAGAGCGTGCCGAGCCTGATCGACGCGATGGTCGTGCTCCTGGTCCGGCTCCACCTGGCCGGCTTCTACTGGGGCGACGTGTCGCTCTCCAACGTGCTCTTCCGCCGCAGCGCCGGCGAGTTCGCGGCCTACCTCGTCGACGCCGAGACCGGCGAGCTCCACGACGAGGTCAGCCCTCGGATGCGCGACTACGACATCACCGTGGGCTGCGAGAACATCTTCGCCGAGCTGATGGACCTCAGTGCCAGCGGCGCGGTGCACACTCCGATCGACGGCTTCGCGGTGATCGAGCACCTCCGGACCCGCTACGAGGACCTGTGGCGCGAGCTGACGGACGAGGAGCAGTTCCGTGCCGACGAGATGTGGCGGATCGAGCAGCGGGTCGAGCGCCTCAACGACCTCGGCTTCGATGTCGACGAGCTCGACATCGTCACCGACCTGGGCGGAGACAGCCTGCGCATCCAGCCGAAGGTCGTCGAGCTGGGACACCACCAGCGCGAGCTGCAGGCGTTGACCGGCATGTCGGTGGAGGACAACCAGGCCCGACGACTGCTCAACGACATCGCCTCCTACACCGCGCACTTCGACCTCGGACGCGAGGACAGGTACGTCGTGGCCAGCCGCTGGATGCACGACATCTACGAGCCGCTCATGGCGATGATCCCCATCGACGCCAGCGGCAAGCTCGAGCCCGCGGAGATCTTCCACGAGGTCCTCGAGCACCGGTGGTACCTCTCGGAGCAGGCCGGCCGCGAGTTCGACATCTTCGAGTCGGCCCGCGACTACATCGAGCGCCACCTCACGACCCGGCCCTACGAGGTCATCGCCGCCGACGAGTGAGCAGACGCCCCGCGATCGGTCTCAGCCCGGCTCGACCGGGGACCACTCCCCCACCGCCCACGACCCGTCGGTGCGCAGGCGCACCCACTGGAGGCCGATCGGCCGTCCGTCGCGGTAGGTGATGAGACTGACCTCGGCATCGCGGCGCGGCTTGCTGCCCACGGCGATGGCGTACGCCGCCCCGCCGGTGGTGCCGTTGATCCAGGTGTAGCCCACGGACCCGTTCTCGCCCACGACCTCGATCGGTCCCGAGTGGACGTGCGTGTGCCCACCCACGACGAGATCGACGCAGCCGCGGGACAGCGCCTCGCGCCCCAGGTTGGTGTCGTGGACGAGCAGCGTGCTCACCCGCTCGTCGGCGTCACAGGCGACGTCGGCCACCCGGGACCCGACCTCGCCGAAGCTCAGCCCGGTCTCCTCGCGCCAGTTGCCCAGCCCGCTCGAGCGCGGGTCGTCGATGCCGAGGAGGCTGCCTCCCCAGGGTGCGTCGACGATCTCGCCGGCCAGCATCGTCCAGCCGGCGTCGGCGAGGTAGCTCGTGACGAAGGTGCCGTTGTCGTGGTTGCCCGCGACGCCGAAGCGATCCCAGGACTCGAAGGTGGCGTCCAGGGAGTCGAGGCTGAAGGCCTCCCACGGCTGCCCGGTCGAGGTGTCGTCCCCGGCCCCGAGCACGACCGTGGCCCCGCCCGCCTCACCGATGGCGTGCGCGACCCGATCCATGCCGATGTTGTCGTGCCGGTCGCTGACCAGGAGGGCCACCGTCTCGCCCTCCTCGGGGATCCGCAGATCGAGGTCGGCGGCGCCGTCCGCGGCGGCGGAGTAGAACTCCTTGCTCTTGTCGTAGGTGTCGACGGCGCTCAGCACGAGGCGCTTGGTCTGCGTCGTGACGGGTCCGACGCGGATCTCGATGTCACGGGCCTCGGCAGGGAGCACGACCGACGGCCCCACCAGCTCGGCGAGCGTCTGCCAGGTGCCCTGCTCCTCCTGCGTCTCCGCGCTCGACTCCCACGGCTGCCAGATCAGCAGCGGCAGCACCAGGAGGAGCGCGAACGCCAGCAGTCCCGACCTGGTGCCGAGTCCCCGGAAGAGCTCACCTCGTCGATGCCGGCCGAGCAGCAGGAAGACCGCGATCGGGACCAGCCCCACCGCGAGCCCGCGCAGGGCGGCGGACAGCGCGATGTCGATCACGATGTCCTGCACCTTCTCGACCTGGGCGGTCAGGTCGCTGGCGATGAAGGCGTAGCGCTCCACCAGCTCCTCGATCGACCCCACCTCGGTCTTGCCGAGGCTCAAGTCGACGCCGACCGGACCGACGTCGCGCATCCGGAAGTCGGGGAGCAGCGGGCCGGTCTGGACGACCGCGTCACCGCTCAGGGTGGGGCGTACGACGGTGTCGTGGCCCACGAGCACAGTGGTGCGGCTGCTGTTGAGGAACAACGACAGCGCGACGGTGAACCCCAGCGTCACGCTCAGGGCGAGGAGCGCGACACCGACAGCGAGCCGGCGAGGTGCGCTCATCCCAGGCGGGCCTGCGAGATCGAGTAGAGGGCCACCGAGGCGGCCACTCCGGCGTTGAGCGACTCCAGCTGGCCGGCCATCGGGATCGAGACGATCTGGTCGCACGTCTCGGCGACGAGGCGACCCAGGCCCTTGCCCTCGGAGCCGATGACCACCACGAGCGGACCGTCGGCGAGACCGCCGGGCGCCACCAGCTCGGGCAGGGACAGGTCACCGTCGGCAGCCAGACCGACGACCATGCAGCCCGCCGCCTGGTAGGCCTTGAGCTGGCGGGTGAGGTTCACCGTCTGCGCGATGGGCAGGCGGGCTGCCGCACCGGCACTGGTCTTCCACGCCGACGCGGTCATCCCGGCGGAACGCCGTTCGGGGATCAGCACCCCGTGCGCCCCGAAGCCGGCGGCCGAGCGCACCACCGCGCCGAGGTTGCGCGGGTCGGTCACCGAGTCCAGCGCCACGACGAGCACCGGCTCCTTGGCCTGCTCAGCGCGGTCGAGCAGGTCGTCGGCGTGGGCGTACTCGTAGGCAGGTAGACGAGCAGCCAGCCCCTGGTGCACGGCACCGGTGGTCATCCGGTCCATCTCGTTGCGGGTCACCTCGAGGAGCTTGACCCCCTGGTCGGCAGCGAGCTTGAAGGCCTCGCGCAGCCGGTTGTCGCGCTCGGCACCCTCGGCGACGTAGATCGCGGTCACCGGCACGCCCGCGCGCAGCAGCTCGACGACCGAGTTGCGGCCCGCCGCCCACTCGGCGTCGGAGGAGTTGCGACGACGGGTGCCCTGCTTGGCCTTGGCGCGATCCGCCTTGGCGGCGTCCTTGTGGGCCTGGTGGTAGGGCCGGTCCTTCGCCTTCGGTGTCGGCCCCCTCCCCTCGAGCCCACGGCGCACGCGCCCGCCCGAGCCGGCGGTGGGGTTGCCCTTGCCGGTCTTCTTGATGGCGCCCTTGCGCTTGGAATTGCCTGCCACGTCACACACTCCACTTCGGTCCGGTCGCGGTGTCCTCGACCTCGACACCGGCCGCCTTGATCTGGTCACGGATGGCGTCCGCGCGCGCCCAGTCCTTGGCCTCACGCGCAGCTGCGCGTTCGGCCAGGAGCCCCTGGACCAGGGCATCGATCACGTTCGTCAGGGTCTCGTCGTTGCTGCGGGTGGCCCACGACTCGTCGGCGGGGTTGAGGCCCAGCACGTCGAGCATGACGATCACCTCGCCGAACTTCTGGCTCAGCGCGTCGGACGGACCGTCGGACAGCAGCCGGTTGCCCTCACGCACGCTGTCGTGGATGACGGCCACGGCCGCCGGGGTGCCGAGGTCGTCGTCCATCGCGTCGATGAACTGCTGCGGCATCGCTGCGAACCAGGTGCCGACGTGGGCCGACGCACGGTCGAGGAAGTCCTCGACGCGTCGGAAGGCCGTGGCCGCGTCGTCCAGGGCCTCGAAGGAGAACTCCACGTGCGAGCGGTAGTGGGCCGCGACCATGTAGTAGCGCAGCTCGATCCCCCGCACCCGTTCCAGCACCGACGGGACCAGCAGCGAGTTGCCGAGCGACTTGCTCATCTTCTCCCCGGCCGTGGTGATCCAGGCGTTGTGCAGCCAGTACGACGCGAACGGGCGCCCCGCGGCGCGTGACTGGGCCTGCTCGTTCTCGTGGTGCGGGAATCGCAGGTCGACTCCGCCGCCGTGGATGTCGAAGGCGGGGCCGAGATACTTGCCGGCCATGGCGGAGCACTCGATGTGCCAACCGGGACGACCGGGACCCCACGGCGAGGGCCAGGCGGCGGTGGCCGGCTCCGACTCCTTCTTGTGCCCCTTCCACAGCGCGAAGTCGCGAGGGTCACGCTTGCCGCGCGGGTCGGCGTCGCCGGCGGGCTCCATGTCGTCGATCTTCTGGCGCGTCAGCTCGCCGTACGACGCCCAGCTGCGCACGTCGAAGTAGACGTCGCCGCTGCCGTCCGCCGCCGCGTAGGCGTGCCCGCGCGAGACCAGCTGCTCGATCAGCTCGAGGATCTCGGGGACGTGCCCCGTGGCGCCGGGCTCGTAGGTCGGTGGCAGCACGTTGATCGAGGCCAGGGCGGAGTCGAGCTCGCGCTTCATCGCGGAGGCGAGGGCGTACCAGTGGACGCCCTGCTCGGCCGACTTGCTCAGGATCTTGTCGTCGATGTCGGTGACGTTGCGGATGAAGTCGACCTCGTAGCCGGTGGCGGCGAGCCAGCGGCGCAGCACGTCGAAGTTGACCGCGGACCGCACGTGTCCCACATGCGGTTCGGACTGCACGGTGAGTCCGCAGACGTAGATCCCGGCCTGGCCCGCGCGCAGCGGGACGAAGTCGCGGATCTCGCGGGTAGCGGTGTCGTGGAGCCTGAGGGTCACCTGCCAAGTCTAGGGGCGGCGCGGTCCGCACCCCGATTCGTCGGAATCAGTGGCTTGTGGGACGAAAGTGACGGATGGGAGTTATCGTCGAGCAGTGTTCCGACGCCCCCGCACCGCCCTCGCCCTGACCCTTCCCCTGCTCCTGGGTGGTGCCCTCATGGCGCCCGCGTCGAGCGCGACGTCCGCCGCCGACGCCAGGCAGCGCGCGACCCCGCAGGTCCAGCTCACCTCGTGGAGCTCCTACCGCGACTTCAAGTCCGGCACCCGCCGGGGCCTCAAGCTCGGCCGGGGCCAGGTCTCCCTGCTCAAGCCCACCCGACGCACCGTGGCGGGCAAGGCGTACGAGGCCGGCTCCTGGACCTCCCCGTGGGCGACCGCGGGCTTCGGCGCCACCGCCCTGATCCCGAGCTGGGAGGCGACCACTCCCGGCAAGAGCCTGGTCCGTGTCCAGGTCCGCGCTCGCGCGCTCGACGGCACGACGGGCAGCTGGGACACCGTGGCGGACTGGTCGCGCACCAACCGACCGGTTCCGCGCAGGACCTACTCCGGCCAGACCGACGACCTCGGGCAGGTCGACGTGGACACCTGGAGCGCCACGAGCAGCGTGACCTCCTGGCAGGTCCGGATGACGTTGATGCGCCCCCGCGGCTCGTCGCTGGGCGTGAGCCTGGAGCGGGTCGGCGCCGTCGCCAGCGCGGACGCGAGCACCCCGCGTCCGACCTCCCGGCCCGGCCCGGGCGCCGGCACGGTGCTGCCGGTCCCGTCGTACTCCCAGATGCTGCACCGGGGGCACTACCCCCGGTGGGGCAACGGCGGCGAGGCCTGGTGCTCCCCGACGTCGCTGGCCATGGTGCTGGCCTACTACGGCATCGCCCCCACGCCGACCGGCATCACGCCCGGACACGGTGACGCCGTCGTCGACCACACCGCCAAGATGGTCTTCGACCACGGCTACGACGGCACCGGCAACTGGGCCTTCAACACGGCGTACGCGTCGACCCTCGTCGCAGGCGACGCCTACGTCACCCGCCTGCGTGACCTTCGCGAGGCCGAGGACCACATCGTCGCCGGGGTGCCGCTGATCGTCTCCGTCGCCTTCGGCGCCAACCAGCTGAGCGGTGCCCCGATCTCGGCGAGCAACGGACACCTGCTCGTGGTGGTCGGCTTCGAGCCGGACGGCGACGTGGTCGTCAACGACCCGGCGGGCGCGACGAACGCCGAGGTCCGCCGGGTCTACGACCGGGCCCAGTTCGAGCGGATCTGGATCGCGGCGAGCGGCGGCACGGCGTACGTCATCCGCAACGGCTGAGCGGCGTCAGCCCGCGTTGAACTCGATCGTGTGCAGACCGGTGGAGCCGTCGGGTGCCACGGCCCGTTCGACACTGGTCTGGGTCTCGCCGTCCTCGCCGATCGCGCGCACCCGCAGGATGTGGTCGCCCTCGGGGACATCGAGCGTCAACGCCCACTGGACCCAGGTGTCCACCGACGGCACTCCCCCGAGCTCGGCCCGCTCCCACTCGAGTCCGTCCAGCTGCACCTCCACCGCGGCGATACCGGTGTGCTGGTGCCAGGCCACGCCACCCACCGAGACCTGGCCGACGGCCACGTCGTCGCCGGAGCGGGGCACGTCGATGCGTGAGGCGATCTTGACCGGCCCCCTCTCCGACCAGCCCTTGGTCGTCCAGTAGCCGACCGCCTGGTCGAAGGTGGAGACCTCGTAGTCGACGACCCACTTGGTCGCCGAGACGTAGCCGTAGAGCCCCGGCACGATCGTGCGGACCGGGAAGCCGTGCTCGATGGGCAGCGGGCGGCCGTTCATCGCGACGGCGAGCATCGCGTTGCGGTCGTCGGTCATGGCCTCGATCGGCGTCGCACACGTCCATCCGTCGTGCGAGGTCTGCAGGATGCAGTCGGCGTCGGCGCTGACGCCGACCTGCGTCAGCAGGTCGGCGATGCGGACACCGCTCCACCAGGCATTGCCGACCAGGCCGCCACCGACCTCGTTGCTCACGCAGTTGAGGGTGATCCAGGCCTCGCTGACCTGCCTGGAGACGAGGTCGGAGTAGCTCAGCGTCATCTCCCGATCCACCATGCCGTGGATGCGGATCGACCAGTCCTCCGGCTCGATGGTGGGCTTCGCGATCGTCGTGTCGATCAGGTAGAAGTCCTCGTTGGGGGTCTGCCACGGGGCGATGCCGGGCAGGCCCACCGACGTGGCCGGCGGCGGCTCGCGGCGGGTCACGCCGGGGAGGCGCAGCAGGCGTCGGCTGACCTCGACGTGGCGACGACCTGCCCCGACGAAGCGCCCGCCAAGCGCGATCCCGACCGAGGCCACCCCGATGGCAGCGGCCACCATGAGGAACACCCGGCGCTCGTGGGACTGGAGCTCGGGCCGTCGCTGCTCGCGGTAGAGGGCGTCGGTGAGCGCCGAGTGCACCGTGACCCACGTCAGCAGTCCGACCAGCACCGGCAGCGTGTCGACGAGCCCGGCGCCGCGCTGCAGGGCGACGGCCAGCAGGCCCAGTCCGGCCAGCGCGAGCCAGACCGGGATCGCACCCCACCAGGCCTTCTCGGCCAGCGAGCCGGCGAGCGCGAAGGCGCCCAGGAGCAGGAGCAGGATCCCGCCGACGAGCGCCGGCTTGTCGAAGTGTCCGAGCACGTCGATGGCACGTTCGGCCACGGAGCCGGGCGTGACCCGGATGACCAGCTCCGCGACCGCGACCACGGGCGACTCACGGATCGTCAGCACCATCGCGGTGGCATAGCTCGTGGCGAGCCCGGCGAATCCGGCGAGGATTCCGGCGAGCCTCCACGGCGGACGACGAGTGGTCACTCCTCCATTGTGTCCCGGCCTCGGGCATGATGCCGAGGTGACCTCCACCGCCGACGAAAGCGTCCCCGGCATCAGGGTCGGCATCGGCACCGATGTCCACCGTCTCGTCACCGGGGTGCCGATGCACCTGGCCGGGCTGTCCTGGCCGGACGAGGCCCAGGGACTCGACGGCCACTCCGACGCCGATGTCGCCTCTCACGCCGCCTGCGACGCCCTCTTCTCCGCAGCCGGGCTGGGCGACCTGGGCAGCAACTTCGGCACGTCCGAGCCGGAGTGGTCCGGCGCCTCCGGCGCGACGCTGCTCGCCGAGACCGCCCGCCGGCTGCGTGCGGACGGGTGGCGGATCGGCAACGTCGCGGTGCAGGTGATCGGCAACGTCCCCCGGCTCGGTCCGCGCCGCGAGGAAGCGGCGGCAGCCATGTCGGACGCCCTCGGCGCCTCCGTCACGGTCTCCGCGACCACCACCGACGGCCTGGGTCTCACCGGCCGCGGCGAGGGCGTGGCCGCGATCGCGACCGCGCTCATCACCCGCTGAGGGGCCCTCACCGTCGGCCACCGACGTGCACGACACCGTCCTCGACGCGCACGTCGTAGGCCGGCACCGACACCTGGTCGTCGTCGAGACAGACGCCGGTCGCGAGGTCGAAACCGTGCTTGTGGCCGGGTGAGGCGACGTACGGCCGGTCGTCGCGGCTGCCGACGACGCCCCGGCCGAGCATCGAGGTCCGGGAGAACGGGTCGTGATTGCCGATGGCGAAGACCCGGTCGTCGTGGGTGCGGAAGATGGCGACGGCCTGCCCGTGGACCAGCGCGGTGACGCCGCGCTCGTGCTCGATCCCCTCGATCGGGCAGACCGCCTCCCACTCGCTCATGGCGAGGACGCTAGGCACGCCATGTTGTCGATGACGTCGCGCCGTGTTTCGGCCAGGGAAAACCTCGACCCGCAACGTCAGAATTCAACCGTCTCCGACGGTTCCGATCGTCCGCATCGTCCTAGAGTGTCGAGAGGCCCACACCCTCGGAGGTTCACATGCGACGCTCACCCCTGCTCGCCGCCCTGCTGCTCGCCGCGGCACCCCTCGCCGTGCTGCCCGCTGCCCTCACCGGCGCGTCCGCGGCTCCGAGCCCGGACCGCGAGGTCCGGTTCTCCACCTTCAACGCCTCGCTCAACCGCGCCGCAGCCGGCCAGCTGGTCAGCGACCTCTCGACGCCGGGCAACGTCCAGGCGCAGAACGTCGCCGAGACCATCCAGCGGGTCCGCCCCGACGTGCTGCTCATCAACGAGTTCGACTACGCCCCCGCCGCGGTCGACCTCTTCCGTGACAACTACCTCGAGGTGTCGCACCACGGCTCCCGGCCGATCGACTACCCCTACGCCTACATCGCACCGTCCAACACGGGCGTGCCGAGCGGGTTCGACCTCAACAACAACGGCTCCGTAGGAGCACCCGGAACCCCGGCGGGTGGCGACGACTCGTTCGGCTTCGGGCTCTTCGAGGGCCAGTTCGGCATGGTCGTCTACTCGAAGTACCCCATCGACACCGAGGCGGTCCGCACCTTCCAGACCTTCCGCTGGGCCGACATGCCGGGCGCCCTGCTGCCGGACGACCCCGCGACGCCGCAGCCCGCCGACTGGTACTCCGCAGCCGAGCTGGAGGTCTTCCGTCTCTCCTCCAAGTCGCACTGGGACGTCCCGGTCGACGTGAACGGCTCCACCGTCCACCTCCTCGCCTCGCACCCCACGCCCCCGGTCTTCGACGGTCCGGAGGACCGCAACGGCAGGCGCAACCACGACGAGATCCGGTTCTGGGCCGACTACGTCTCGAGCGACGCAGCCGACTCGTCCTACATCTACGACGACGCCGGGCAGTACGGCGGCCTGCCTCCCACCGAACGGTTCGTGATCGCCGGTGACCTCAACTCCGACCCGCTCGACGGCGACTCGGTGCCCGGTTCGACCCAGCAGCTGCTCGACCACCCCCGCGTCAACGACGCCAAGACGCCCAAGTCCGCCGGCGGCATCTGGGCGGCCGAGGTCCAGGGCGCAGCCAACCTCACCCACGAGTCGCACCCGCGCTTCGACACCGCCGACTTCGACGACCGGTTGTGCTGCGGCCCGGGCAACCTGCGTGCCGACTACGTCCTGCCCTCGAACGACCTCAAGGTCCTCCGGTCGGGCATCTTCTGGCCGAAGGAGGACCAGAAGTACTACTACCTGACCGGCAACTTCCCGTTCGTGCCGACCTCCGACCACCGCCTGGTCTGGGTGGACCTGCGCCCCTGAGGCGGTGACGCAGCCTCCCCTACCATCGGGCCATGCCCGTCGCCGTCGTGATCCTCGCCGCCGGCTCCGGCAGCCGGGTCGGCGCCGAGGTCAACAAGGTCCTCCTCCCCCTGCGCGACGCCCCGGTGCTCGTCTGGTCGGTCCGCGACGCGCTCGCGCTCCCGGACGTACGACGACTCGTCCTCGTCGTGCGCCCCGAGGACCGGCCCGCCGTGGAGTCCGCCGTGGCGCCGCACCTGGGTGAGCGTGACGTGCTCGTCGTCGACGGTGGGGCGACCCGGCACGCGTCGGAGTGGGCCGCCCTCCAGGTCCTGGCGGCCGACATCGCCTCCGGCCTGGTGGACGTGGTCGTGATCCACGACGGCGCGCGCCCGTTGGCTGGCGTACGCCTCTGGTCGGCCGTCGTGGCCGCGGCCCGGCAGCACGGCGGCGCCATCCCGGTGGTGCCGGTCACCGACCTGCTGCGTGCCGACCTCTCCCCGGTCGGGGGCGTGCTCGGAGCCGTCCAGACACCGCAGGCGTTCCGGGCGGACGACGTCCTGGGCGCCTATCGCGCAGCAGCCGCCGATGGCTTCGAGGGAACCGACACGTCGGCCTGCGTGACGGCCTACCGCGAGGTGGCGATCGCCGCCGTCCCCGGCAGCGCGCTCAACCTCAAGGTCACGTTCCCCGAGGACGTCGACCTCGCTGTGGCGCTCAGCCCCGCGGATCGGTGAGCGCCTCGAGCAGGCGGACACCCTCGACCGACGACACCCGTCGCGCCTCCGTCGGGGCGGACAGGGTCTCCACCGCATGACCGGCGCCCACCAGCTCCGCGACTGCTCGCGCCAGGTCGTCGGGGGGACGCTGGATCGCGCCTGCCACGGCTGCCGGGATCACCAGCGGCGACGCGACGGCCAGCAGGCCGTCGCGGTCGACCGTCTCCCCGACGAAGCCGTCGGTGACGACCTTGACGGTGTCGGTGACCGGGCGCACGCCGACGACCGGGCGGCCCGTCTCGCGCGCCCGCTCCACGCAGGCGCGGATGAAGTCCGGAGGGGTCATCGGGCACAGCGCGTCGTGCAGGACGAGGTCCTCACCGGACTCCGCCAGCCCGGCCCAGGGCACGCTGGCGTCGACGAGATCGACGCCCGACTCGCCCAGGGCCCAGACCGCGCAGACCACCAGCGCCTCGCCGTGGAGCAGCGCATAGGGCAGCGACCCGCGCTCGGCGTCCAGAACGAGACCGAGGCCCCGGGGAGGTTCGTCCCAGGGGCCTCGATCAACGGTGTGGTCGCTCAGGAGGCGAGGACCTCGTCGAGGATGGCCTCGGCCTTGTCCTCGTTGGTCTTCTCGGCCAGTGCGAGCTCGGAGACCAGGATCTGACGCGCCTTGGCCAGCATCCGCTTCTCGCCGGCGGACAGGCCGCGGTCACGCTCACGGCGCCACAGGTCGCGGACGACCTCGG
Source organism: uncultured Actinomycetota bacterium (assembly GCA_963721925.1). Taxonomy (GTDB): domain Bacteria; phylum Actinomycetota; class Actinomycetes; order Propionibacteriales; family Nocardioidaceae; genus Nocardioides. Next base: position 333,598 of record CAVRLH010000009.1, read on the forward strand.
ACACCTTCATGACGTCGCCGGAGTGCAGCTTCTCCAGGTTGGCCTTGTAGCGGCGCGACCAGTTGGTCGGCTCCTCGACGTGGGCAGCCCGCAGCACGTCGAAGACGCGGTCGAGGCCTTCCTTGTCGACGACGTCACGCACGCCGACGAGGTCGAGGTTGCAGGCAGGCACGCGAACGACCAGGTCCTGCTGGGCGACAATCCTGAGGACGAGATACTGACGGTCCTCTCCCTTGATCGTCCGCATCTCGATGTCCTCGATGACTGCGGCCCCGTGATTGGGATAGACGACCGTTTCGCCGACGGTGAAAGTCATATGTTCAGTTCCCTTTCCTAGGTGACCATTCTAACACGGGTTCGACGCGCCTCCTCACGCGTTTGTGCAGGTCAGAGGGCACATGCGGGCTTGACAGATCGCGGACCCGTGTGGTGGCGGGACCGCTGTGGGCCATACTTCGGCCATGTCGACCATCACGGGATCCAGCGCCCGGTCGGGCTGGCAGGTGTTGCCGGGCGTCCTCCTGGTCCGCGCTGCGCACCCGCGCCAGGCCCTGGCCACCGCCGTGCTGCTGGCCACCGCCGCAGCCGTCGTCGGCCGCCCGCTCCGCGAGGTGGCGATGGTTGCCCTGACCGTGCTCGTGGGACAGACCGTCCTCGGGTGGGGCGACGACCTGGCCGACCGGTCAGCCGATCGCCGGCAGGTTCGCGACAAGGCGCTCGTCGGTGACCGTCTCGACCCCGGCACCGTCTGGTTCGCCCTGACGTGCGCGGTGCTGCTCCTCGTGCCACTGGCCATCGCCCACGGCGAGCGCGCCGGCCTGGCCTACCTCGCCTCCGTGGCCGTCGCGCTGGTCGGCGACCGGTTCCTCCATGCGCGCGTGCTGTCGTTCGTCCCGTGGGTCGTGAGCTTCGCGCTCTACCCGGCCTTCCTGGCCTACGGCGGCTGGAACGGCGTCGGCACGACCACGCCGCCCACCGTGGTGATGGTCGCCCTCTCGGCCCTGCTGGGGCTGTGCGTCCACGTGCTGCTCGCCCTCCCCGGCCTGGTGCACGACCACGCGGAGGGCGAGCGCTCACTGCCGCTGGTGCTCGCGCTGCGCGTCGGCACGCCCCGACTGCTGACGGTCGCCAGCCTGCTCGCAGGCGTGGTGACCGTGGCCATCTTGGTGGCGGGCCGCACGGTCGGGCTGACCTGATCCGACGCTAGGCTGTCGCCATGCACCTTCGACCCGCCCCAGAACGCTGTGGGCAGCCCCGGCGCACCCTCGCGACCGCCGCGGCTGTGATCGCACTCGCCGCCTCCCTCTCGTCGTGCGGATTCGACTACGCCACGGACCGCGACTACACCCCGGCCGCCGGCGCCAACAACCGTGACGGCGCGGTCGACGTGCTCTCCGCCGTCGTCGTCTCGGCCGAGGAGGGCTCGGGCACCTTCGTCGCCTCGCTCTCCAACAACGACCCCGAGAACGCCGCGACCCTCACCGCCCTCAGCGGCGACGAGGGCGCGGACGTCACCGCTGCGGAGTTCGAGCCGGTCGAGATCGGCGCCGGCACCTTGGTCAACCTCGCCGACCCGGCAGCGGACATCATCGTGACCGGGGACTTCGGGCCGGGCAGCGTCGTACCGATGACCATCGACTTCGGCGACGGCGAGCGGATCTCGCTCAACGTGCCCGTGGTCGCCGACGACTCCGGCTACTGGGAAGGCATGGACGCCTCATGACACACACCTTGGTGCTCCTCCGCCACGGCGAGAGCGAGTGGAACGCGAAGAACCTGTTCACCGGCTGGGTCGACGTCGACCTGACCGACAAGGGCCGCGCCGAGGCCGTCCGCGGCGGCGAGCTGCTGGTCGGGGCCGGACTGCTCCCCGACGTCGTGCACACGTCCCTGCAGCGGCGAGCCATCACCACCGCCCACCTCTCCCTCGACGCCGCCGACCGCCACTGGATCCCGGTGAAGCGCTCCTGGCGCCTCAACGAGCGCCACTACGGCGCACTCCAGGGCAAGGACAAGAAGCAGACGCTCGAGGAGTACGGCGAGGAGCAGTTCATGCTCTGGCGCCGCTCGTTCGACACCCCGCCGCCGCCGATCGACGACGACAGCGAGTTCTCCCAGGCGAGCGACCCGCGCTACGCCGACCTCGGCGCCGACATGCCGCGCACCGAGTGCCTCAAGGACGTCATCGTCCGGTTCCTGCCCTACTGGGAGGGCGAGATCGTGCCCGATCTCCGCTCCGGCAAGACGGTGCTGGTCGCCGCCCACGGCAACAGCCTGCGCGCGCTCGTCAAGCACCTCGACGGCATCTCCGACGAGGACATCGCCGGCCTCAACATCCCGACCGGCATGCCGCTCCTCTACCGGCTCGACGACTCGATGTCGCCCACCGTGCCCGGTGGCGAGTACCTCGACCCCGAGGCCGCCGCCGCTGCTGCCGCAGCAGTCGCCAACCAGGGTCGCTGAGCGACCTCAGTCGCGGGTCGGCTGCTCGCCGGTGACGACGAAGACGACGCGGTTGGCCACCGAGACGGCGTGGTCGGCGATCCGCTCGTAGTAGCGACCCAGGAGCGCGACGTCGACAGCGGCCTCGACGCCGTGCTGCCAGTCGTTGGACAGCAGCTCGGTGAAGCTGCGGCGACGCAGCTGATCCATCACCTCGTCGTCGCGACCGAGCTCGATCGCCGCCTCGACGTCGCGGTCGACGATGATGCTGCGGACGCGACGGACCATGTCCTCGGCGGTCTCGCCCATCTTCTCCATCGTGGGCCGCAGCTCGTCCGGCACCGCCACTGCGGGGACCCGGAGGCGCGCGATCTTCGCGACGTGGACCGACAGGTCGCCCATCCGCTCGAGCTCGCTCGCCATGCGGAGCGCCGAGACGACGACGCGCAGGTCGCGGGCGACGGGCTGCTGCAGGGAGAGCAGGGAGAAGGCGTTGTCGTCGACCCGCTCGCGAGCCTCGTCGATCGCCTTGTCGCCGCTGATCACCGCTTCGGCGATCGTCACGTCGCCCGTCAGCAGGGCCTTGGTCGCCTCGCGCACCGCCACCTCGACCTCTCCGCAGATGTGGGAGAGGTCGGCGAAGATGCCGTCGAGCTGGTCATGGAAAACCTCACGCATGGAGCGGACTGTAGGGAGCCGAAGCGAACAGCAGGCCGCATGCGATGAACGCCGCGTGAACACTCGGCACCAGCCGTCCGGACGGGCCTCGGCACGTCGGCCGATGCGTACGATGGTGAGCGTGGATCCGACGATGCAGATGGCGCTCGCCGCGATCGTCGGGGCCGTCGTCGCCGGAGGTGCCGTCCTCGCGTGGCACGTCAGCGACCGCCAGCAGCACACCCTGCCCCGGGCCGAGCAGCCCGTGGTGCAGGCCGGCGTCGCCGCCGTGCTCAGCATCCTGCGCTCCAGCGCCGTCGTGGTCGACGAGTCCGACCAGGTGCTCAAGGCCTCCGCACCGGCGTACGCCTTCGGGCTGGTGCGCGGCAACCGGCTCGTCGTTCCCGAGCTGCTGACCCTCGTCTCCCAGGTCCGCCGCGACGGCCAGATCCGCGAGAGCGAGCTCGAGCTCCCGTCGACGAGCGGCGGCAGCGCCCGCACGCTGACTGCTCGCGTGGCCCCGCTCGGCGCTCACCTCGTGCTCGCGCTGGTCGAGGACCGCACGCGGGAGAAGCGCGTCGAGACGGTCCGCCGCGACTTCGTCGCCAACGTCAGCCACGAGCTGAAGACCCCGGTGGGAGCCATCCGACTGCTCGCCGAGGCGGTCACCGACGCGTCCGACGACCCGGAGGCCGTCCAGCGCTTTGCCACCCGGATGCGCATCGAGAGCGACCGGCTCTCCCAGCTTGTCCAGCAGATCATCGAGCTGTCCCGGCTCCAGGGCCACGACCCGCTGGAGAAGCCCGTCATGGTCGACGTCGACGCAGCCGTCACCACCGCGGTCGACACGAGCGCCATGGAGGCGGCGGCCAAGGGCATCGTCGTCGTCGCGCGCGGCGAGCCGGGCCTGGAGATCTTCGGCTCGCAGGAGCAGATCGGCGCCGCGATCAGCAACCTGGTCGCCAACGCCGTCGCCTACTCCGGCGAGGGATCCCGCGTCGTGGTGACCACCCGCGCCCAGGACGAGCAGGTCCAGGTCTCGGTCGTCGACCAGGGCATCGGCATCCCTCCGGCTGACATCGACCGCATCTTCGAGCGCTTCTACCGCGTCGATCCGGCCCGCCACCGCTCCACCGGGGGCACCGGGCTGGGCCTCTCCATCGTCAAGCACGTCGCGGCCACCCACGGCGGCGACGTCGCCGTGTGGTCCGTCCAGGGACAGGGCTCGACGTTCACCCTGACCCTCCCCCGCGGTGCCCAGCCAGGCTCGACCGAGGAGTCGTCGACACCGGTCGAGGTCCTGGGCCCCGGCGCGACGGACCCGTCATCCGACAGCACGCTCACGCAGGAGGTACGCAGGTGACCCGGGTACTCGTGGTCGAGGACGAAGAGAGCTACAGCGACCCGCTCGCCTACATGCTCCGCAAGGAGGGCTACGAGGTGGCCATCGCCGCCGACGGGCACACCGCTCTCACCGAGTTCGAGCGCTTCGGCCCCGACATCGTGCTGCTCGACCTGATGCTGCCCGGCCTGCCCGGCACCGAGGTGTGCCGTCAGATCCGCCAGACCTCGTCGGTGCCGGTGATCATGGTCAGCGCCAAGGACGACGAGGTCGACAAGGTCGTCGGGCTCGAGCTCGGCGCCGACGACTACGTCACCAAGCCCTACTCGCCGCGCGAGCTCGTCGCCCGGATCCGTGCGGTCCTGCGACGCGGCCAGGAGCCCGAGCTGATGCCCGACACCCTCGAGGCCGGACCGGTCCGGATGGACGTCGAGCGCCACGTGGTGACCGTCGACGGCTCCGAGCAGCGCCTGCCGCTCAAGGAGTTCGAGCTGCTGGAGATGTTCCTGCGCAACCCCGGCCGCGTGCTCACCCGCGGCCAGCTCATCGACCGGGTGTGGGGGTCCGACTACGTCGGCGACACCAAGACCCTCGACGTCCACGTCAAGCGGCTGCGTGCCAAGCTCGAGCCCGACCCGAGCGAGCCGAAGTACCTCGTCACGGTGCGCGGGCTCGGCTACAAGCTCGACCTCTGACGCACGGCGGGATCTCGGTGTACGACGTCCGAAATGCGCTGGCGGTCAGTCATGACCGTCCCTAGCCTTGACCCGTGACCACGACGACCGAGCCGACGGCCCTTGCCAGCACCGCGCCACCGACCTGGCTCCCCGTGGCGGCCGGCGGGGTGACGCTCGTGATGTGGGCCTCGGCCTTCGTGGTGATCCGCCACGTCGCCCACGACGTGAGCCCGGGGGCGTTGGGGGCAGGTCGCCTGCTGGTGGCGGCCCTCGTCGTGCTGCCGCTGGTCCTGCGGCGCGGCTGGGTACGCCCCCGCCGGCGCGAGTGGACGCTGCTCGCCCTCGGTGGCGTCGGCTGGTTCGGCATCTACAACCTCGCCCTCAACGCCGGAGAGCGGCACGTGGACGCCGGCACCGCGGCCATGATCATCCAGATCGGCCCGGTGATCGTCGCGCTGCTGGCCGTCCCGCTGTTCGGCGAGCGGCTGCACGGCTGGCTGGTGGCCGGGATGGTCGTCGGGTTCGCGGGGGTGGCCGTGATCGCCCGCGGGTCCTCGACCGACGCCGACGCCAGCCTGACCGGGGTCGCCCTGGTCCTGGTCGCCGCCGCGATGTACGCCGTGGGCGTGCTGACCCAGAAGGTCCTGCTGCGTCGCCTCCCGTCGGTGCAGGTCGTCTTCGTCTCGTTCCTCATGGGCGCGGTGATCTGCCTGCCGTTCGCCTCGGACCTGCCCGCGATCGTCGCCGAGGGCGGCGCCGAGCTGTGGTGGATCCTCTACCTGGGCGTCCTGCCGACCGCGGTCGCCTTCACCACCTGGGCCTACGCGCTCACCCACACCGATGCGGGAGCACTGTCGCTGACGACCTTCCTCGTGCCCGGCATCGCCACGCTGGTCGCCTGGCTCACGATCAACGAGGTGCCGCCGTCCCTGACGTTCGTGGGCGGAGCCCTCGCGATCGTCGGGGTGCTGATGACGCGGCGCCGACCGAAGGTCTAGTCGGGTCTCGACTCGGCTCGACCGTCGGGGTCGAGCCAGCCCCGGAATGCCTCGAGGTTGTGCGTGGGCTCGCCGCGCGAGATGCGCCACTCCCACTCCTTGCGGATGGAGGAGGCGAAGCCGAGCTCCAGGATCGCGTTGAAGGACTCGTCGGCGTTCGCGAGCACCGAGCCCAGGATCTTGTCGAGCTCGTCGGGGTCGACCGAGGCGACGGGCAGGCGCGCCTCCAGGTAGATGTCCCCGGTGCGGTCGACGGCGAAGGAGACGGCGTACATCCGGAGGTTGCGCTCCAGCAGCCACCGATGCACCCGCGCATGGTTCTCGTCGGGGTTGCGGCACACGAAGGCGTGCACCCCCAGCGCGTGCGGTCCGACGTCGAGGCGTACGGGTGTCTGCAGCTTCTTCTCCCCCGGCAGGGTGAGCGAGAAGGTGCTCGACGCGGCTCCCTCGCGGGCGGTCTCCTCGAACTCGATCTCGTTGTCGACGAGGTAGGACCGGACGATCTCGGCCAGGCTCATGACACCATCTCAGCACGCATCAGGCTGGCGGCCCGCTCGTAGGCGGCCAGCGTCCGCTCGGCGGTGCGCTCCCAGGAGAAGTCCTGGGCGTGGCGCAGGGCCCCCTCGCCGAGTCGTTCCACCAACGTCGGGTCGTCGATCAGACGACGCAGGGCGGCGGCCCAGTCCCGGGCCTCGTGGGTGTCGACGAGCAACCCGCTCACGCCGTCGCGCACCACGGTGGTGAGCCCGCCGACGGCGGCGGCGACGACGGGGGTCCCGGTGGCCTGTGCCTCGACGGCCACCAGGCCGAAGGACTCGTTGTAGGACGGAACCACGACCGCGGTCGCAGCGGCCGACCAGATCGCGAGCTGCTGCTGGGTGACGGGCGGCACGAACCGCACCACGTCGGAGATGCCCAGCCCGGCGGCCAGCTCGGCCAGCGACTCGGGGTGCTCCAGGCCCGATCCGGACGGCCCGCCGACGACCGGCACGACGAGGCGCCGACGCAGCGACGGGTCCTCGTCGAGCAGCACGCCGACCGCCCGCAGCAGCACGTCGGGAGCCTTGAGCGGCTGGATCCGGCCGGCGAACAGCAGCACGACCGCGTCCTCCGGCAGCCCGAGCTCGCGCCGGGCACCAGCCGGGTCGCGATGCCGGAAGACCGTCAGGTCGACCCCCGGGTGGATCACGTCCACCGCGTCCGGGCGCGCGCCGTAGAGGTCGACCAGCTGGCGCGCCTCCGTGTCGGTGTTGGCCACAAGGAGGTCGGCGGCCGCCACGACCTGCTCCTCGCCGATGACGCGGGCCACCGGCTCGGGAGTGTCCCCCAGCGCCAGCGCCTCGTTCTTGACCTTCGCCATGGTGTGCATGGAGTGGACCAGCGGCACGTTCCAGCGGTCGCGCGCCAGGGCGCCGACCTGGCCGGAGAGCCAGTAGTGGGAGTGGACGGCGTCGTAGTGACCCGGCGGGTGCACCGCCTCGGCGCGCAGCACCTCGCGCGCGAAGGTGCACAGCTGACCGGGGAGCTCGCCCTTGGTCAGCCCCTCGAAGGGGCCTGCCGCGATGTGTCGCACCAGCACGCCGTCGGCTGCCTCGACCACCTGCGGCAGGGAGGAGGACGTGGCCCGGGTGAAGACGTCGACCGCGACACCGCGCTGGGCCAGGCGCCGGGAGAGCTCGATGACGTAGACGTTCATCCCGCCGGCGTCACCCGTCCCGGGCTGGTCGAGGGGGGAGGTGTGCAGGCTGATCATGGCCACGCGATCGCCCACACCGGTCTCCTTGTTCGCAGCTGTTCCCCGTCGCCCGCTGGTGGACGCAGTGGGCACAACCACGCCATCGGCCCGGGGATTCCCGCTGACCGTTCCCGGGTCAGTGGCGCCGGCGGGCTCCCGCTCCCGTGGGCTCGTCGCCACGACCGCGGGCCCGCACCAGCGCGATGCCGCCGAGGAGCGCCGCCACGGCGCCCCAGAACGCATCGTAGAGCGCCGAGTCTCCCGGACGGAACGCTTCGACGAGCGACAGGGCGAGCAGGCCGGACGCGAGCCCCACCACGATCCTCAGCGCCAGCGCATCGCTCTTGACCAGGCTGCTGCCGAAGACAGCCGCCGCGACCAGCACGAGCACCAGCCCGAGGGCGTACAGGGTGTCGGTCAACGGGCCGGAGCCACCGAGCACGGCGTGGGCGAGCCAGAGGATTCCGCCCGCGAGCGCGGCGGAGGGGGCAATCATGGATCGTGACACGGCGTCGAGTGTGCCATGCCGGGTCAGCTGAAGAGATCCGGCTCGGGAGCGGGCTTCTCGGTCGGGCGTACGTCCATGGCCGGGGTCTCGGCGGCCCCGGGCCAGCCCGGACCGGCATCCGGTGTCCGGCCGTCGCGGCAGGCGGCTGCCGCGGAGGTGGCGAGGCGGTCGGCCTCCTCGTTGAGGACGTGACCGGTGTGCCCCTTGACCCACTCGAAACGGACCCGCCGGCCCTGCATCGCGGCGTCGAGCGCCTGGATGAGCTCGAGGTTCATCACGGGCTTGCCGTCGCCCTTCCGCCACCCGCGGCGCTTCCAGCCGGCCATCCACTTGGTGATGGTGTTGATGACGTAGGTGCTGTCGCAGATGACGTGCAGCTCGTCGTCGACGTGCGCGGTCTGCTGGAGCAGGTCGAGCACCGCCATCAGCTCGCCCATGTTGTTGGTTCCGTGCGCCCAGCCGCCGGATGCCCAGTGGTCGTCGTCGGCGTACCAGCCCCACCCCGCGGGGCCGGGGTTGCCCAGCGCGGAGCCGTCCGCGGCGGCGATGATCGTCACGACGGGCGATCCTGCCACGATGGGCTGCGTGAACGAAGACCAGCAGGGCCGTACGGCGGTGGTGACCGGTGCATCGAGCGGGATCGGGGCCGCATCGGCCCGGGCCCTCGCCCGCGAGGGCTTCCGCGTGGTGTGTGCAGCACGGCGTACGGACCGGATCGAGGCGCTCGCCACGGAGATCGGTGGCACCGCGGTCACCTGCGACATCACCGACCCCGCCTCGGTGGCCGCGCTGGCCGAGGCCGTCGGGTCGTGCCACGTGCTCGTCAACAACGCCGGCGGCGCGTTCGGGAGCGACCGGGTCGACGAGGCCGACCTCGACGCGTGGCGACGGATGTACGACCTCAACGTCCTCGGCCTGGTCCGGGTGACGAAGGCGCTCCTCCCCGCCCTCCGCGCCAGCGGGGACGCCCTGATCGTCAACGTCGGCTCCACCGCGGGGCGCTGGGCCTACGAGGGCGGCGCGGGCTACACCGCGGCCAAGCACGCCCTCAAGGTCGTCACCGAGACCCTGCGCCTCGAGCTCAACGGAGAGCCGATCCGCATCTCCGAGGTGGCGCCGGGCATGGTGCGCACCGACGAGTTCGCCCTGGTGCGCTTCGACGGCGACCGGGAGCGGGCGGATGCGGTCTACGCCGGGGTGGACCAGCCGCTGCTCGCCGAGGACGTCGCCGAGGCGATCGCCTGGATCGCGACGAGGCCCTCCCACGTCGACATCGACGAGCTGGTCATCAAGCCCCGCGCCCAAGCCGCGGCACACAAGGTGCACCGCACCTGAGCTGTGCCAGACTTCCGCGCGTGAAGACCATCGGACTCGTGGGCGGGATGAGCTGGGAGAGCAGCGCGGTCTACTACCGCGACCTCAACCTCGGGATGCAGGAGCGACTCGGCGGCCTGTCCTCACCGAAGCTGGCGTTGACGACCGTCGACTTCGCCGAGGTCACCCACCTCGAGGACGACGAGCGGTGGGACCAGGTCGGGCAGCTGCTCGCCGAGGCCGCACGCGGGGTCGAGCGGGCCGGGGCGGACTTCCTGCTGCTGTGCACCACGACGTTCCACAAGGTGGCCGACGAGGTCGAGGCCGCGGTCGACATCCCGATCCTCCACCTCGCCGATGTCGTGGCGAAGGCGGTGACGGCGGCGGGCATCACCACCGTCGGCCTGATCGGCACCAAGGTCGCCATGTCGGAGTCGTTCTTCATCGACCGACTGGCCAGCCACGGGCTCGACGTGATCGTTCCCGACGCTGCCCACCACGACTTCCTCAACGATGCGATCTACGAAGAGCTCGTCCACGGCGTGGTCCTGCCGCGCACCCGCAGCCGGGTGGTCTCGATCATCGAGGAGCTGTGGGACGCCGGCGCCGGCGGCGTGCTGCTGGGGTGCACCGAGCTGGAGCTCCTCGTGAAGCAGGCAGACGTCGAGCTGCCGGTCTTCCCGTGCACGACCCTGCACGTGCAGGCCGCGCTCGACGCAGCACTCGCCTGACGCCGCGGCGGACCTGGTTTCGTGACGGGACTTCGTCCCTCCTCAACCAGCGTGGGGCACGAGAAGTCGTAGGACCGTCCAGGCGGGGCTGCCGAACAGGTCCGCGGCACGCGCCTCGCCCGGCAGTGCCACCCGCAGCACCTTCGACCGCACGCCCTCGGAGCTGATCAGCAGGCCACCCCCGTCGGTGGCGATGCCCTCGCCCTGGTCCTGCGGGGGCAACGACCACGAGGTCACCGGCTGCCACGCGGGGAAGCCGACGACGTAGGCGTGCGAATAGGTCCGCATCACCACCGCCCCGCCACCGGGCAGGAAGGACGCGTCGGTCACGATGCCGGGCGCGTCGGCGACCAGGACCAGCCTGTTCGGCGACCCGGGCCTCAGCCGCGCCGGCGCGGCGTACACACTCGCGGCGAAGACGCCCTTGGTGATGACGTAGAGCCGGCCGGTGAGCGGATGTGCGAGCAGGGCCTCCGCGTCGTGGGCGCCGTCGGGGTAGACCAGCTCGTACGACGCGGGGTCGGCGTCGAGGTCGCCACGACCGACCGGCACGCGGAACACCTCGACGGAGTCGCGGACGTGTTGGTTGTCGCCGATGTCGGCCACCCAGACGTGTCCGGCGCCAGCGGGTGCGAGAGCCTCGACATCGACCGGGTCACCCGCCCAGGACGTCACCCCGACCGTCTCCCCCGAGCGCGGGTCGATGCTGAAGACGCGGGCGCTGTCCCCGGAGTCGTTGGTGGTGACCACGAGGGAGTCGACGACGGCGAGACCGCTGGACTCGACGATGTCGGGGTCGAGGAAGGCGAAGGCCACGTCGCCGTCCTCGGCGCCCCCCGCGGCCGCGCCCAGCAGGAACGGGGCGACGACCACGAGGCCCAGCGCGAGGCGGCGCAGGTCACGCATCGTCGAGCAGCTGGCCCAGGCGCGGGCGTACGCCCCACGTCGCCAGCAGGTCGTCGTACTCCTGGGCGGCTGCGCCACCCCTGTCTCCGGTCCGGGTCGCGCGCAGGAGGGTGTTGCGCGGGGTGTGGGCGCTCTCGACGAACTCGACCACGTCGACGCGATAGCCCTCACGCCTGAGCAGCGTGGCCCGCAGGGCATCGGTCAGCGTGTCGGCGAAGCGCTCGCGGAGGATGCCGTGCCGGGTGATCATGGCGTAGGGCTCGGGCGGCGTGGTGGTGCGCAGCTGGGCGGCGATGTCGTGGTGGCAGCAGGGGGCGGCGAGCACGAGCGCGGCCTGCCACCCGAGCGCCCGGGCGAGCGCGTCGTCGGTGGCCGTGTCGCACGCGTGCAGCGCCAGCACCACGTCGGGTGCCAGGTCGAGGTGGGCGTCACCGATGGCGCCGACGACGAAGTCCGCGTCGATGCCGAGCCCGGCTGCGACCGCGGTGTTGTGGTCGGCCGACTGCTGCTTGACGTCGACGCCGGTGACCCGGACGTGCAGCCCGCGGCCCCCCTCCTCGACCGCCCGGGTGAGGAAACGGTGGGCGGCGAAGGTGAGGTAGGCGTTGCCGCACCCGAGGTCGACGATCCGCAGCGGGTCGTCCGGGGTCGGCGTCCGCACGTGACCCTGGGCCATCGCCTCGGTCAGGCTCGCGTCGAGCAGGCGCAGGAACTCCTCGACCTGGCGGTACTTCGCCTGCCTCGTCGGCTTGACCCGGCCCTGCGCATCGCTGATCCCGAGCGCCGTCAGCACCGGGTCGTCCTCGGCCAGCAGCCGGTCCTTCGCCCGGTCGTGGTCGCGGGCGACGGAGACCGGCTCGTCCTGCGGGCCCGTGTGGGCCAGGACCGCGCCCTTCTTGGTGACGCGCACCTGGTGGGTCTCGGTGGTGGTGTCGACGTGCCAGTTGGCGAAGGGCTGGGCCAGCAGCGCCTCGACCGCCGCTGCCGCATCCGCCCCGAGGCCATGGTTGGTGGTGTGCGCCTGGGTGGCGTCGTACGACGTCACCTGCAGGTGGCGGCCCGCCTTGAGGTCGACGACCCGGATCTCGACCCGCCGCACCGCTCGGCCACCCACCTCGGGCTCGGGCTGGCCCTTGCGACGTCCCGTCGCCAGCGCGCGGACGAGCTGGTCGGCGTCCAGGATCACCGCCCCCAGGGACGCGAGGTCGTCGGGCTGGCTCACAGGATGGCGGTGAGCACGACGATGAGGATGAGTGCCCCGAGGGCCACCGGGATCACGAGGCGTCGGTGGCGAGGGTTCATGGATTCATCCTAGGTCGGGCCCCTGCCGCCGAGCGGCCACACCCGGAGGGCGGCGCCCCCGCGGCCGGTGGGCAGGTAGCGGCCGCGCCAGTCGTCGTACCAGGTGCCCGCCTCCACCAGGTCGAACCGGGTCAGCAGGTGCGACGCCGCGGGATCGCCCGGCGCGAGGCCCTCCTGGCCCGCCCACTCGGCGCCCACGATGTCCGCGCCGGCCACGACGAAACCGCCGAGCGTCGCGAGGAACCCGCCACGGTCACCCCGCTCGGCCACCGCACGGAGGAGTCCTCGCCACCCCGCTGACATCCGCCACCCCTGTCCCAGACGGTCGAGGTGGTCCTGGGTCTGGGCACCGAGAAGCACCCGCCCGTGGCCGACCCTGACGATCACGAGATTGCGGTCGGGCGTGGGAGCAGGCCCCTGCGCCCGGTGCCGATCCACGAAGACGTCCAGCGCCTCGCGGGGGTAGAAGACCGCCAGGCTCGTCGCGTGCGCGCCGCCGAGCAGACCGGCCACGAGCAGTCGCCGTGCCGTCTCCGGGTGGACTCCGAGCGCTTCGTGCAGCCGCTCGGCCATCTGCCGCTGCGTCAGCCAGTCGTGGGGATCGTCCATGCTCTCGACGCTAGGCCCCCCGCGGGCCGTACGGACGCCTGTCCCCAGCCAGATCGCGCCCGCCCCTCGCGTACTTGGGCCTGAGCGCCAGGGCACTGCGTTGGGCCTCGGTCCACAGCAGCAGGGTGCCGCCCAGGACCAACTGTGCCCGCACCTACCTGTCTCGATGCGATGCGCGCCAGGACGATCTCACCAGTGCTCGAGCGACCGCGCGAACACGGTGGTGAGGTGCTCGGCGGTGACCTCCAGCGGTGCCGTCGCCAGCAGCCGCTGCTGCTTGAGGGCACCGTCCACCAGGTCGTCGACGTCGGCCGCGCCGAAGCCGATCTCCCCCAGCCCGCTGGGCAGGCCGACGTCACGCATCAGCCCGCGCAGGACCTCGGGCAGGTCGGTGCCGCCGAGCAGCCCGGCTGCGTGCCGGTGGCGTTCCGGCGAGGCCTCGAAGGTCAGCGCGAAGGCAGCAGGTGCGGTCATGGCAACGGCCATCCCGTGCGGCACGATCGGCTCGTCGGCGGGATAGCCCTCGGGGCGGTAGTCACGGACGCGGCCGGCGATCGGGTAGGCACAGGCGTGCGGGACGTGCACGCCTGCGTTGCCGAAGCCCAGCCCGGCGAACGTGGCGGCCAGCGCCATCTGCTCGCGAGCGATGCCGTCGGAACCGTCGCGGACCGCCTCGCGGAACGAGCCGGCCAGGAGGGAGAGCGACTTCTCCGCCCACATGTCGGCGATCGGGTTGGCGCCGCAGTAGGGCACCCGCTGCTCGGGCTGCTTGGCATCGAACGCGCCGAACCACCGGGCTGTGTAGCTCTCCAGCGCGTGGCAGAGGATGTCCATCCCGCAGGAGGCGGTGACCATCGCCGGCTGCGTCATCGTCAGGTCGGGGTCCACCACCGCCAACGTGGGTCGCAGCCGGGCGTGCGAGATGCCGGTCTTGACCTTGAGGGCGAGCACGTCGAGCACGCAGATCGTCGTCGACTCGGCTCCGGTGCCGGTCGTCGTCGGCACCGCGACGAGGGGCAGCAGTGACTTCTCCGGGGCCCACCCCCGCCCGACCGGGACGTTGACGTAGTCCATCAGGTCGCCGTCGTTGGTGAGCAGCAGGTTGACCGCCTTGGCCGTGTCGATGGCCGAGCCGCCACCGACCGCCACCACCGCGTCGAACGGGCCTTCGGAGCGTGCGAAGGCGATCGCGTCCTCCAACGACGCATCCGTCGGCTCGACACGCGCCCGGTCGTACGACGTCACCTCGAGGCCGCGCGAGCGCATCGCGTCGGCGATCCGGTCGGGGTGGCCGGTGGCGGCGACGCCGGGGTCGGTCACGACGAGCACCCGACGGGCCTCACCGCGGCACACCTGCTGCACGTCCCAGCCGATCTCGGTGCTGGCGCCGCGGCCGAACTTCAGCCCGGGCGCTGCGTAGGTGAACACCGTCTCCCCGTTGATCGAGGAGGGTCGAGGTCCGGTCACGAGATCGTCCCCAGTGCGTGCTTCACGACGTCCAGCACGTCGACGGCGCCGGACTCGATGTCGGCCAGCGCCACCCACGCCGCGGCGTCGGTGGTGCCGTCGACCTCGGTCACGCGTGGTTCACCGTCGGTCACGGAGGCGGCGAAGAGCAGGTGCACGCCGTGGTAGTCCTCGATCCGACCCGACGGCGCCTGGCCGGAGAAGTGGGTGTCATGGACGTCGAGGAGGTCGCCGACCTCGCACGTCAGCCCGCACTCCTCCTCGACCTCCCGCGCCAGCGCCGCTGCCGGTCGCTCGCCGTGGGTCACGCCGCCACCGGGGAGCGTCCACCGGCCGGGATGCGCCGCTCGGGCCGAGAGCCTGGTCAGCAGCACCTCGGGCTGCCCGAGTGGAGTCGAGGTCCGCACGAGCACGGCATAGGCAGCCACGCGCTGCAGGCGGAAGGGTCCGTGCTGGGCGAGTGCCTCGCCGACCAGGGCCACCACCGGGACGTCTCCGGCCAGCACCGCCGACAGCGGCTTCCAGGCCGCCTCGACCGTCGACCCGTCCACCTCCATCACCTGCGGCACGGGGGCGTCGGGGGCGACCCAGCCGTCGTAGACGATGCGGATGGCGTGGGCGTCGACCAGCTGGCCGTCCCGCGAGGCGCGCGGCAGGTGGGCGCTGTAGACGTGGGCCGTCTCCCCCACCGTCGCGTCCAGCCCCGTCTCCTCACGGATCTCGCGGATCAGCGCCGCGCGCGGGTCCTCGCCGTGGTCCAGCCCGCCGCCCGGCAGGGTCCAGAGCTCGGTGCGCGAGACCCGCGGGGCCAGCCTGCTCAGCAGCACCTCCACCTGGCCCTCCCGGTCGCGGAGCATCACGGCGTACGCGGCCACGCGTTGACGCCTCGGCAGGGATCCCATGCGACCAACCTAGTGAAGTACGGTTTCCGGCGTGTCCCCGTCCTCCCGCGATCCGTGGCTCGACAACGTCAAGATGGTGCTCGTCACCCTCGTCGTCGTCGGCCACGCCATCGGTCTCGTGGAGGCGACCCAGGGCAGCCACTGGGTCTACGACTTCATCTACCTCTGGCACATTCCCGCGTTCGTCTTCATCAGCGGCTACCTGTCCAAGTCCTTCGCGTGGGATCGCCGGCGGATGAAGAGCCTGCTCTACACGCTGGCCGTCCCCTACCTGATCTTCGAGCCGGCCCTGTTCTACTACCGCCTCACCGTCGTCGACGAGCAGGTGACCGGCCCGCTGTGGCTCGAGCCGCACTGGACGATGTGGTACCTCGTGGTGCTGCTCATGTGGCGTCTGGCGACCCCGATCCTCAAGCTCCACTGGCTCTTCCTGCCACTGTCGGTGATCGTGAGCCTGATCGGCGGGCTCTGGGACACCGAGGCCCTGATGATCCCCCGGTTCCTGGGGCTGCTTCCGTTCTTCGTGCTCGGTCTGCACCTCAAGCCGCGCCACCTCAAGCACCTCGACGACGTGTGGGTGCGCCTGGCCGCGGTGCCGATGCTCATCGGCATCGGCATCATGGCGGTCTACACCGACACGTGGGCCGAGACCGCGCTGCTCTGGTACGACACGGGCTACAGCGAGATCCCGATCGACAACGAGATCGTCTTCCAGACGCGCCTGACCGTGATGATGGTGGGTCTCGTGGGCGCGTTCGCGGCGATGTCGCTGGTGCCGCGGCGCAGCCTCGGCTGGTTCACCACGATGGGAACCGCGACGATGGTCATCTACCTCTTCCACGGCTTCGTCATCAAGACGGTCAAGGCGCTCGGCTGGCCCGGGTTCACCACCGACCACCCGTGGCTGGGTCTGGTTCTGACGATCGTCGGCGCGATCGCCCTGGCGCTGTTCCTCGCCACGCCGCACGTACGCCGCGCGCTGGAGCCGCTGACCAACCCGCTGGGCTGGCTGGAGTCGCGCCGAAACCGCTCTAGCTCGGCCCCCACGTCGGTCTGACCGCCGAGCGCGGCACCACGTCGAGGTGCGCGGCCTCGGTCCGGGTCGGGGCGTGGCCGCCGAGGTGCGCCGGGTGCCAGGGTGCGTGCTCCCCCACTCCCGGACGGTGGTGCGGCAGCGCCTGCAGGCCCTCCTGCAGGTCGGTGAGCCGGTGCCCGAGCATCCGGGTCCAGTCGGTCAGGTCCTCGTCGGGGGCCACGTGGAGCGGCTCCCCGAATGCGACGTCGATGCGGCGCCCACGAGTCAGGTTGGGGCGGGGCTCACGACCGTGCTGGTCGGGGAGGCCCACCGAGAAGATCCGCTGCGAGCCCCACAGCGCGACCGGCACCACCGGGGCTCCGGTCTCGCGAGCCAGGCTCGCCACCCCACGCATCAGGGACCGCACCGTGTAGGAGTAGCTGATGCCTGCCTCGGGGAAGGAGCAGATCGCCTGCTCCTCGCGCAGCAACCGGCGCGCGTGGAGATAGGCCCCGGCCGGGGCGGCGCGGTCCACCGCGATGTGCTGCATCCGATTCATCGGTCCGGCCAGGAGAGGCTGGTGCCACACGTCGTGGCGTGTCATGAAGCGGACGTAGCGGCTGCGTGAGCGAACGGCGGCCTGGACGAAGAGGAAGTCGGGATAGGACACGTGGGTGGCGGCCAGGAGCACCGGCCCGCTGCCGGGTACGTGGTGCGCGTCGCGCGCCACCACGTCGATGTCGAGCGCCAGCAGACCCAGCCGACCCAGGGCCGTGACGCACTTGTAGGTCAGATCGGTGGGCAGCATCAGACGATCGGCCGGCTCACGAGAACGGCGGCCGGGCGTCGCGCGCCATCGAGCGCCGACCCGCCCACCGCCAGACCCGGGCTGCTCGGTCGCGATCCTCGTCGTCGACGAGGTTGCCCATCCACCGCAGCGCCAGCGTCATCAGCCAGTCCGACCGCATGCCGGCCGGGCCGAGGGCGGCGACCACCCTGGGCTGGGTGGCGATGCCCGCCAGCCTGCGGGCGATGGAGAACGACTCGCCGTAGTGCTCGACCAGGGTCGCTCGCCACGCCTCGCCGAGCCCGACTCCGGCGGCGATCTGCTCGGCGACCAGGCGGCCGGTCTCCAGGCCGTAGTCGATGCCCTCACCGTTGAGCGGGTTCACGCACGCCGCGGCGTCGCCGATCAGCGCCCAGTTGGGACCGGCCACGTTGCTGACCGCGCCGCCCATCGGCAGCAGGGCCGACGTCGGCATCCGCAGCTCGCCGGAGAGCTGGAAGTCGTCGCCGATGGTGTCGGCGTAGGTCTGCATCAGCGGCTTGATCGCCACGTCAGCGGGCCGCTTGGTGGTCGCCAGGGTGCCGGCGCCGATGTTGACCTGGCCGGTGCCGAGGGGGAAGACCCACCCGTAGCCGCTGAGCAGGTCACCCTGCTCGTCGCGCAGCTCGAGGTGGGAGCTGATCCAGGGATCGTCCGACATCCCCGAGTCGACGTAGGCGCGCCCGGCCACCGCGTACACCGTGTCGCGGTGCCACTCGCGCCCCAGCAGCTTGCCCAGCGGGGAGCGCACCCCATCGGCGACGACCAGCGAGCTGCAGGCGATCTCGAACGTCCCGTCGGCACCGCGGAACTCGACCGCTGCGACCCGCTCGCCCTCACGTCGTACGCCGACCGCCCGGGCGCCGTCGAGGGCCAGCGCACCGCTCTTGATCGCGACCGTGCGGAGGTGGTCGTCGAGCTCGGTGCGCGTGACCGCTGATCCCCAGTCCGGCAGCGAGCCGGCGGGCCACGGCAGCAGGAGGGTCTGGCCGAAGCCGTGGGCGCGCAGGCCCTGGTTGACGGTGTGGGCGCGCAGCCAGTCGCCGAGGCCGAGCTTCTGCATCTCGCCGATGGCGCGCGGGGTCAGGCCGTCGCCGCACGTCTTGTCCCGCGGGAAGACGGCCGCGTCCGCGAGGACGACGTCGAGACCGGCACGAGCGGCCCAGGCGGCCGCGGCGGATCCGGCAGGCCCGGCGCCGACGACGAGCACGTCGGTGGAGAGCGGGCGCGAAGGGGTGGTCACCCCTCGATTCTCTCCTGACCGACGCCGGGTGACCCAATCCACTCGACCCCTCAGAACTCGAGGTGCTCGAGTTGTCGAGGTCGCGGGGAACGACAAGGCCCCGGCCTCCCGAAGAGGGAGACCGGGGCCTGGTGCCGACTGCGATCAGTTCTGGTAGGAACCGAAGTCGAAGTCGTCGAGCGCGACGGCCTGCGACGACGGACCGAAGTCGTAGTCGTAGGAGTCGTAGCCGGTGACGGAGTAGGCCGCTGCGCGGGCCTCCTCGGTCGGCTCCACCCGGATGTTGCGGTAGCGCTCCAGGCCGGTGCCGGCCGGGATCAGCTTTCCGATGATCACGTTCTCCTTCAGGCCACGCAGGCTGTCGGAGCGACCGTTGATCGCGGCGTCGGTGAGGACTCGGGTGGTCTCCTGGAAGGAGGCCGCCGAGAGCCACGACTCGGTCGCGAGCGAGGCCTTGGTGATGCCCATGAGCACCGGACGACCCGAGGCCGGCTTGCCGCCCTCGGAGACGACGCGACGGTTCTCCTCCTCGAAGCGCACCCGGTCGACCAGGTCGGACGGGAGCAGGTGGGTGTCACCGGACTCGATGACCGTCACGCGACGCAGCATCTGCCGGATGATGATCTCGATGTGCTTGTCGTGGATCGACACGCCCTGCGAGCGGTAGACCTCCTGGACCTCGTCCACGAGGTGCTCCTGCGCCTTGCGGACACCCAGGATGCGCAGGACGTCCTGCGGGTCGGGCGTACCTGAGGTGATGTGGTGACCCACCTCGATGTGCTCGCCCTCCTCGACGTTGAGGCGCGAACGCTTCGACACCGGGATCTCCTGGACCTCGGAGCCGTCGTCCGGGGTGACCATGACGACGCGCGACTTGTCGGTCTCCTCGATCTTCACCCGACCAGCCGACTCCGCGATGGGCGTACGACCCTTGGGCGAGCGGGCCTCGAAGAGCTCCACCACACGGGGCAGACCCTGCGTGATGTCGTCGGCGGAGGCCACACCACCGGTGTGGAACGTACGCATCGTCAGCTGCGTGCCGGGCTCGCCGATGGACTGGGCGGCGATGATGCCGACCGCCTCGCCGATGTCGACGAGCTGGCCGGTGGCCAGCGAGCGGCCGTAGCACTTGGCACAGGTGCCGGTCTTGGCGTCACAGGTCAGCACGGAGCGGACCTTGACCTCGACCACGCCGGCCGCGATGAGCTCACCGATCTTCACGTCGCCCAGGTCCTCACCCGCGGCAGCGAGGACGTCGCCGCTCTCCGGGTGGGTGACCTCGGTGGCCGAGGCGCGAGCGTAGGCGGAGGTCTCGACGTGCTCGTGCTTGACGACCGTCCCGTCCTCGAGGCGCTCCCCGATCAGCTTGGGCAGGCCACGCTCGGTGCCACAGTCGTCCTCACGGATGATGACGTCCTGCGACACGTCCACCAGACGACGGGTGAGGTAACCCGAGTCGGCGGTGCGCAGCGCGGTGTCGGCCAGCCCCTTGCGGGCACCGTGGGTCGAGATGAAGTACTCGAGCACCGACAGGCCCTCGCGGAAGTTGGCCTTGATCGGGCGCGGGATGATCTCGCCCTTCGGGTTGGCCACCAGACCACGCATGGCAGCGACCTGCCGGATCTGGTTCATGTTTCCGGAGGCACCCGAGTCGACCATCATGTAGATCGGGTTGGTGCGGTCGAAGTTCGCCTCCATCGCGCGGCCGACCTCGGCCGCAGCCTGGGTCCACAGCTCGATGAGCTCCTGACGACGCTCGTCGTCGGTCATCACACCGCGCTCGTAGTTCTTCTGGACCTTCTCGGCCTGGGCCTCGTAGCGGCCCAGGATCTCCACCTTGCTGTCCGGCGTGGTGACGTCGTCGATCGAGACGGTCACACCGGAGCGGGTGGCCCAGTGGAAGCCGGCGTCCTTGAGGGCGTCGAGCGAGGCCGCGACCTGGACCTTGGTGTAGCGCTCGGCCAGGTCGTTGACGATCGCGCCGAGGCGCTTCTTGCCGACCTCCTCGTTGACGAAGGGGTAGTCGGCCGGGAGCGTGTCGTTGAAGTGGACGCGCCCGAGCGTGGTCTCCAGCAGGATCGCGGTCCGCTCCTCCCACCCGGCACCGAGCTCGAGGTCGAGCGGGGGCACGATGTCGTTGAGGCGGATGCGGACCTTGCTCTGCAGCGAGATCTCACCCCGGTCGTAGGCCATGATCGCCTCGGACGGGGTCGAGAAGACGCGACCCTCGCCGACTGCGCCCTCGCGCTCGCCGGTCAGCCAGAACAGGCCGATGATCATGTCCTGCGAAGGCATGGTCACCGGACGGCCGTCCGAGGGCTTGAGGATGTTGTTGGTCGAGAGCATCAGGATGCGTGCCTCGGCCTGCGCCTCCGCGGACAGCGGGAGGTGGACAGCCATCTGGTCACCGTCGAAGTCGGCGTTGAAGGCGCCGCAGACGAGCGGGTGGATCTGGATGGCCTTGCCCTCGATCAGCTGGGGCTCGAAGGCCTGGATGCCGAGGCGGTGCAGGGTGGGCGCCCGGTTGAGCAGCACCGGGTGCTCGGTGATGACCTCTTCGAGGACGTCCCACACGACCGGACGGGCACGCTCGACCATCCGCTTGGCGGACTTGATGTTCTGCGCGTGCGACAGGTCGACCAGGCGCTTCATCACGAACGGCTTGAAGAGCTCGAGCGCCATCTGCTTGGGCAGACCGCACTGGTGGAGCTTGAGCTGCGGGCCGGACACGATGACCGAGCGGCCGGAGTAGTCCACGCGCTTGCCGAGGAGGTTCTGACGGAAGCGCCCCTGCTTGCCCTTGAGCATGTCGGAGAGCGACTTCAGCGGCCGGTTGCCCGGGCCGGTGACCGGGCGTCCACGACGACCGTTGTCGAAGAGGCTGTCGACAGCCTCCTGCAGCATCCGCTTCTCGTTGTTGACGATGATCTCGGGCGCACCGAGGTCGAGGAGCCGCTTGAGCCGGTTGTTGCGGTTGATCACGCGGCGGTAGAGGTCGTTGAGGTCGGAGGTCGCGAAGCGGCCACCGTCGAGCTGCACCATCGGGCGCAGGTCCGGCGGGATGACCGGGACGGCGTCGAGGACCATGCCGATCGGCTGGTTGCCCGTCTTGCGGAAGGCGTCGACGACCTTGAGGCGCTTGAGGGCGCGGACCTTGCGCTGGCCCTTGCCGTTGGCGATCGTGTCGCGCAGCGACTCGACCTCGGCCTCGACGTCGAAGTCCTGGAGGCGCTTCTGGATCGCCGTGGCGCCCATGAAGCCCTCGAAGTACTTGCCGAACCAGTTCTTCATCTCGCGGTAGAGGAGCTCGTCGCCGAGCAGGTCCTGCACCTTGAGGTTCTTGAACGTGTCCCAGACCTCTTCCAGGCGCGCGATCTCGCGGTTGGCGCGGTCGCGGAGCTGGTTCATCTCCCGCTCGGCACCGTCGCGCACCTTGCGCTTGGCGTCGGCCTTGGCACCCTCGGCCTCGAGGGTGGCGAGGTCCTCCTCGAGCTTCTTGGTGCGGTCCTCGACCGAGGTGTCGCGACGCTTCTCCAGGCGCTCGCGCTCCAGCCCGACCTTGTTCTCCAGGCTGTCGGAGTCACGGTGGCGGGCGTCCTCGTCGACCGAGGTGATCATGTAGGCCGCGAAGTAGATGACCTTCTCGAGGTCCTTCGGCGCCAGGTCGAGCAGGTAGCCCAGGCGGGACGGGACACCCTTGAAGTACCAGATGTGGGTGACCGGCGCGGCGAGCTCGATGTGGCCCATCCGCTCACGGCGCACCTTGGAACGGGTGACCTCGACGCCACACCGCTCGCAGATGATGCCCTTGAAGCGCACGCGCTTGTACTTGCCGCAGTAGCACTCCCAGTCCCGGGTGGGACCGAAGATCTTCTCGCAGAAGAGGCCGTCACGCTCGGGCTTGAGCGTGCGGTAGTTGATGGTCTCCGGCTTCTTGACCTCGCCGTGGCTCCACCCTCGGATGTCTTCCGGGGTGGCCAGGCCGATCTGGATCTGCTCGAAGAAGTTGACGTCCAGCAAGATGTGTTCCTTAGGGTGTGCGTTTGCGTCAGGTGGCTGGGGGACTGAGGGGCCCGGGCGGTCGGTGTCCGACCGCCCGGGACCGCGCCTCAGACTTCTTCGACGCTGCTGGGCTCGCGCCGCGACAGGTCGATGCCGAGCTCCTCGGCGGCCCGGAAGACGTCTTCCTCGGCGTCCTTCAACTGGATGGGGCTGCCGTCCTGCGACAGCACCTCCACGTTGAGGCAGAGGGACTGCATCTCCTTGACGAGCACCTTGAACGACTCGGGGATGCCCGAGTCGGGGATGTTCTCGCCCTTCACGATCGCCTCGTAGACCTTCACGCGTCCGGGCACGTCGTCGGACTTGATCGTGAGCAGCTCCTGGAGGGCGTAGGCAGCGCCGTACGCCTCCATCGCCCAGACCTCCATCTCGCCGAACCGCTGGCCACCGAACTGGGCCTTGCCGCCCAGGGGCTGCTGCGTGATCATCGAGTAGGGGCCGGTCGAGCGTGCGTGGATCTTGTCGTCGACGAGGTGGTGGAGCTTGAGGATGTACATGTAGCCCACGGCCACCGGCGCCGGGAACGGCTCGCCGGAACGTCCGTCGAAGAGGGCAGCCTTGCCGTCCTCCTTGACCATCCGCTCACCGTCACGGTTGGGCAGCGTCGCGCCGAGCAGACCGGTGATCTCGTCCTCGCGGGCACCGTCGAAGACCGGGGTGGCCACCTTGGTGTTGGGCGTGGCCTTGTCGGCACCGATCGAGATCAGGCGCTGCTTCCAGTCGGCGTTGCCCTTCTCACCGGAGAGGTCGAGGTCCCAGCCCTGCTTGGCGAGCCAACCGAGGTGGAGCTCGAGGATCTGGCCGATGTTCATCCGTCGCGGCACACCCAGCGGGTTGAGCACGACGTCGACCGGGGTGCCGTCCTCCATGAACGGCATGTCCTCGACCGGCAGGATCTTGGCGATGACGCCCTTGTTGCCGTGACGACCGGCGAGCTTGTCACCGACCGAGATCTTGCGCTTCTGGGCAACGTAGACGCGGACGAGCTGGTTGACGCCCGGGGGCAGGTCGTCGCCCTCCTCGCGGTCGAAGACGCGCACGCCGATGACCGTTCCGGACTCGCCGTGCGGGACCTTCATCGAGGTGTCGCGCACCTCGCGCGCCTTCTCACCGAAGATCGCGCGGAGCAGGCGCTCCTCGGGCGTCAGCTCGGTCTCGCCCTTGGGCGTGACCTTGCCGACGAGGATGTCACCGGTGGTGACCTCGGCGCCGATGCGGATGATGCCGCGCTCGTCGAGGTCGGCCAGGCCCTCCTCGGAGACGTTCGGGATGTCCCGGGTGATCTCCTCGGGGCCGAGCTTGGTGTCGCGGGCGTCGACCTCGTGCTCCTCGATGTGGATCGAGGTCAGGACGTCCTCCTGCACCAGGCGCTGGCTGAGGATGATCGCGTCCTCGTAGTTGTGACCGTGCCACGGCATGAAGGCGACGAGCAGGTTGGTGCCCAGCGCCATCTCGGCGTCGTCGGTGCAGGGACCGTCGGCGATCGGCGTACCGACCTCGAGGCGGTCACCGGTCTTCACCAGCGGACGCTGGTTGATGCAGGTGCCCTGGTTGGAGCGACGGAACTTGGCCAGCTTGTAGGTCTGGTAGCTGCCGTCGTCGTTCATCGTCTCGATGGAGTCCGCGGACACCTCCTTGACCACACCGGCGTTCTCGGCCAGGACCACGTCGCCGGCGTCGACGGCGGCGCGGTACTCCATGCCGGTGCCGACCAGCGGGCTGTCGCTGACGACCAGCGGCACGGCCTGACGCTGCATGTTGGCGCCCATGAGCGCGCGGTTGGCGTCGTCGTGCTCGAGGAACGGGATCAGGGCCGTCGCGACCGACACCATCTGGCGCGGCGAGACGTCCATGTAGTCGACCTCGGAGGCCAGGATCGCGTCGACCTCGTTGTGCTTCTGACGGACCAGCACGCGCTCCTCGGCGAACTTCATCTTCGCGTCGAGCGGGGCGTTGGCCTGCGCGATGACGAAACGGTCCTCGTCGTCGGCGGTCAGGTAGTCGATCTCGTCGGTGACGACACCCTTGACCACACGGCGGTAGGGGGTCTCGACGAAGCCGAACGGGTTGATGCGGCCGTAGGACGCGAGCGAGCCGATCAGGCCGATGTTGGGGCCTTCAGGAGTCTCGATGGGGCACATGCGGCCGTAGTGCGACGGGTGGACGTCACGGACCTCCATGCCGGCACGGTCACGGGACAGTCCACCGGGGCCGAGCGCCGAGAGACGACGCTTGTGCGTCAGTCCGGCGATCGGGTTGGTCTGGTCCATGAACTGCGAGAGCTGCGAGGTGCCGAAGAACTCCTTCAGCGCCGCGACGACCGGACGGATGTTGATCAGGGACTGCGGCGTGATGGCCTCGACGTCCTGGGTCGTCATCCGCTCACGGACCACCCGCTCCATGCGGGCCAGGCCCGTACGGAGCTGGTTCTGGATGAGCTCACCGACGGTGCGCATGCGGCGGTTGCCGAAGTGGTCGATGTCGTCGCCCTGGACCTTGACCGGCGAACCGTCGGGGCCCAGGACCGGGCTTCCGTCGGCGTCGATGAGGTCGGGCGCCTCGTTCTGCGTGCCCGCGGCGTGCAGCTGCACGACGTAGCGGATCGCGGCGACCACGTCGTCGATGGTCAGCGTCTGCTGGTCGAAGGCCTCGGTCAGGCCGAGCTTCTTGTTGATCTTGTAACGGCCGACCTTGGCCAGGTCGTAGCGCTTGGAGTTGAAGTAGTAGTTGTTCAACAGCGTCTGCGCAGCCTCGGCGGTCGGCGGCTCGCCGGGACGCAGCTTGCGGTAGATGTCGAGCAGCGCGAGGCGGGTGACCTCGAGGTTGATCTGCTCGGCGGTGGGCGCCTCGCCCCGAGCCTTCTTCGCCATCTCCTCGGCGACGACGTCGTAGCGGACGCTGTCCTTCTCGAGGGTGAGCATCATCGACTCGTACTGGCCGAACTCTTCGCGGATCTGGTCGGTGGTCCAGCCGAGCGCCTTGAGCAGGACGGTGACGTTCTGCTTGCGCTTGCGGTCCAGACGTACGCCGACGAGGTCGCGCTTGTCGATCTCGAACTCGAGCCACGCGCCACGGCTGGGGATCAGCTTGGCGGTGTAGATGTCCTTGTCGGACGTCTTGTCGGGCGAGCTCTCGAAGTAGACGCCGGGCGAGCGCACGAGCTGGGACACGACGACCCGCTCGGTGCCGTTGATGATGAAGGTGCCCTTCTTGGTCATCATGGGGAAGTCACCCATGAAGACCGTCTGGCCCTTGATCTCGCCGGTCTCGTGGTTCATGAACTCGGCCGAGACGTAGAGCGGGCGGGAGTAGGTGAAGTCCTTCTCCTTGCACTCCTCCTCGGTGTACTTCTCGTCCAGGAAGACGGGGTTGTCGAAGGAGAGCATCATCGTCTCGGAGAAGTCCTCGATCGGGGAGATCTCCTCGAAGATCTCCTGCAGACCGGTCTTCTCGGACACGTCCTCACCGGCTGCCCGACGGGCAACCACCGTCTCCTCCCACCGCTCTCCGCCGACCAGCCAGTCGAAGCTGCTGGTCTGGAGCGAGATGAGGGGGGAACCTCGAGAGGTTCGGTGATCTTTGCGAAAGAGGTACGGCGGTGATTACCAACGGAGCTGCGCGCGGCCAAGAGGTGTCCTCACAACTTGATCAAGTGATCTCGCGCCGGCCGACCACCGCAACAGCCGTCCGGAGGGCGTGGGCATCTGAGGGCAGGCGCAAAGAGACACCCTAGCGCACGTGAGGACGCGCTTCAAACACGGGGTCGAATCCTCGGAGCGATATCGACACGCGGTTGGAGACGATGATGAACCGCAGACCCCGCCGGGTCAAGCAGGACGCGCCGCCTGAGCGTGCGCATCATGCTGGGGACCCACCCCTGGGGCTCCCTCGGGAGCCCCCTGTCGGTCAGCCCTGGACCGGCGAGGTGACCATGTCGTCGACGAGCCAGACGCCATCGACGAGCTGCATCGAGAGCGTCACCTGGTCCTTGTAGACCGTGGGTTCGGCGCTCAGCCGGTTGGTCGTCGGGCGGTCCACGAACACCAGGACCTGCACCCGTTCGTCCGTGGCACGCACGATGCCGGAGGCCACGACGTCGGCGCCGACCCTGGTCTCGGTCTCCGGGGCGTTCTCCTCGATGAGGGCGAAGAGCTTGTCGTACTCCGTGCGGTAGCGACCCGTCATCTGCGCCTTGGCGGCCTCCCGGTCGGCCTCGAGGTTCTCGAAGTCGTAGGACAGCACGGGTACGACGGCGCGCTCGGCCGCGGTCTGAGCGGCACGGGCGGCCTCGTCGCCCCCCTCGCCGTCGCGCAGCCAGATCCAGGCGGTCGCCGCGATGAGGACGCCGGCGACGACCCCGAGGCCGGCGAGCAGCCAGGTGGGGATGGCGTCATCGCTGGTCGAGGAACGACGAAGTCGTGTCACGAGACCGGACTTCTGGGCAGGACCACCGCTGGTCGAGGAACGACGAAGTCGTGTCACGAGACCGGGCTTCTGGGCAGGACCACCGCTGGTCGAGGAACGACGAAGTCGTGTCACGAGACCGGGCTTCTGGGCAGGTTTCGTGACAGGCGCCAGGGCGCCTTCCTCAACCAGCGGACCGTCGCTGGTCGCGCCTTCCTCAACCAGCGGACCTCCTGGTCGCGGCTTCCTCGTCGATCAGGGTGGCGTCGTAGGCGGTACGCGCCTCGGGGTCGAGGAGGACGCGGGCCGCGCGGTTGAGCGCGTCGAAGCGGCGGTCACCGGGGTCGAGGTCGGCGATCTGGCTCTTCCACGCAGCCCGGATCTCCGCGGTGGAGGCGTCGCGGGGCAGGTCGAGCAGGTCGTACCAGGTCGGGGACTCACCCACCCTGACCACCGCCCTGCTGATCCGGGTCGGTCACTCCGCCGAAGTCGTCGACCAGCCACGCGCCGTCGATCATCACCAGGTCGACGGTGAGCCGCACCGGGAAGGGCTCCTGCTTGACGGTCTCGGCGTCGTCACCCGTTCCCTGGGTGTAGGAGTCGAAGAAGGCCCCGGCGACCAGCACCCGGGCGGAGTCGTCGTCGATCGAGGAGACCGCGGTGGCGTAGACCTCGACCGAGCGACTCACCCCGGCCTGCGCGACCAGCTGCTCGGCCGTGGCGACCTGCTTGTCGAAGTCGGCGGCGAACTTGGGCGTGATCACCTCGCGGACCTGCTCGCGGTAGGCAGGCATCTGGCCGGACTCGTCGAGCATGTCGGGGCTGTAGCCGAGCCGCTTGACGAACTGGTCGCCGAGGCTCATCACGTCCTCGCGCTCGTCGCCGTAGGTCAGGTTGCCGGCGGACGCGGCCGGGCCACCGGTCGCGAGCAGCCAGGCAAGGACACCGGCGCAGGCCACCACGGCCAGCGCCAGCACGGCGGCGAGCGCGACGCGGGCGGTGCCGGTCAGTCGCGAGCCAGCAGGGGCTGGAGGTAGAGCCACTTCCACGTCTCCTCTCCGAGACTGCGCGGAGCCACGCTACCGGCACCCTGGAGGCGCGCGATCGCTGCACGATCCGCGGTGAGCTGTCCGGTGGTGGGGTCGTAGGCCAGGTCGGGCGCGCTCCAGCCGGTGGCCGGCCGCGGGGCCGGGATGTTCTGGGCGCCGCGGGCGTTGGTCTCGCCCGGGCCGGCGGTGCACCGGGCGCTCTCGTTCATCGGCCTGTTGCTGCCGTCGAGGGGCGAGCGCCGGTCGGTGCCCTCGTAGCCGGCCAGGCAGGGGTGCGGCTCGTTGGTCAGGATCATGCCGAAGTGGGCGTCGTACAGGCCCGTCGACGGTGTCTTCGACACGACGGTGTAGCCGCCCTCGACGACGTGGGGATAGAGCACCAGGAGCTGCTCGACGCCGTCGAGGTGCTTGACCACCACCTCGCCGGTGGTGACCAGGTTGTTGATCAGCTCGCCCAGCTCGACCTCGTTGTCCTCCAGGAAGACCCGGAGCTCGTTGGCCCCGGCGGACCCCTCGTCGATCAGCGCGCGGAGGTCCTTGTCGCTGCCGGCCAGGGCGGTGGAGAAGCTCGACAGGTCGCGAGCGAAGCGACGGAAGGCGCTCTCGGAGGCGACCTGGCCGTTGAGGACGACGTTGCTGTCGCGGATCAGGTCGACGGTGACGTCGAAGTTCTGGTCGGCGACCTCGATGAAGTCGTTGCCGCTGTCGATGATCGTCTGGAGGTCCTGGCCGGCTCCCGAGAAGGCGAGGCCGAACTCGGAGGTCACGACCTGAAGGTCCGCCTCGTCCACACTGCGTACGGTCTCGTCGAGGTGCGTGAGCAGGGTGTCGGTCTGGATCGGGGTCTGGGTCAGGTCCCGTGCGATCTCGGACCTGTCCTCGAGGTAGGGGCCCTTGTTGCTCTGCGGCTGGAGCTCGACGTACTGCTCACCCACGGCCGAACGGTTGCCGACGAGGGCCCGGGCATCGGCGGGGATGTCGTCGTGCTCGTTGTCGATGTCGAGCAGGATGTCGACCCCGTCGTCGGTCAGCACGAGCTTCTCCACCTGGCCGACGCGGACTCCGCGGTAGGACACCTCGGCCCCCTCGAAGGCACCGCCGGAATCGGCGAAGTGGGCGACCACGGTGAAGCTCTGGTCCATGATCATGCGGTCGAGCTGGGCGTAGCGAGCACCGACGAACGTCACCCCGACCAGCGTGATGATCGCGAACGCGAGCAGCTGCAGCCTCGTCCGTGCGGTGATCATCGCTTCACCATCCCCGGGACGAGCAGGCTGACCAGCGCCGGGTCGTAGAGATCCATCAGGTCGGCCATGGTGGGGTTGCCGTTCGTCGGACGCTGGCGGGTGCCGGGTCGCGGGAGCCCGGTCGGGAGCCCGGTCGTCGGGAGCCCCGTCGTCGGGAGCCCCGTCGTCGGGATCGTGGGCAGCGCCGTGGTCGGGATCACCGACGGCGTGCCCGGGATGAGGTTGAGCTCGCGGCACACGTCCCGGTTCTGGTTCTCCGGCTTCTGGCACTCCTCGCGCAGCTGCGCCAGCTTCTGGAGGTTGGCCAGCACCTTCTTGCACTCCGGGCTGCTCAGCGAGCCGCTCTGGAGGCAGGCCAGGACGTCGTTGACGATCACCGTGGGATCGATGACGGTCGGGAGGTTGGTGGGCAGCGTCGGCAGGCCGGCGCCGCCACCGGTGACGTCGACGTCGAGGGTGATGGAGAGGTTGGTGTAGTCGCCCATGTGGAGGTTGCGCGCGACCTGGGGGTCGCGACCGACGACCTCGTCGACGAACGGATAGGTGAGGAACACGTGGAAGGCGTTGGTGAAGTTGTCGCCGGACGCCGCCAGCTGGGTGAGCACCGGGTCCAGCCGCTGGAGCGACGTGATCGTCGCGTCCTTGGACTTCCGGATCACGTCCACCGCGACCGAGGAGAGGCCGTTGAGGGCGGCGAGCATCTCGACGAGGTCGTCGCGCTGGCGGTCGATCGACTCGAGCGCACTGGGCAGCTCGTCGAGGGCCGCGTCGATGGTGGGCAGCTGCTTCTCGGCAGCGATGGCCAACCTGTTGAGCGACTCGATGGCTGCGACGATGTCGGCCTTGTTGTCGTCGAGCTGGCCCATGAAGACGCGCAGCTGGCGCAGCACCGAGCGGGCAGAGTCCTCGCGACCCTCGAGCGCCAGGTTGAGCTCCTGGGTGATGGTCTTGAGCTGCGCCACGCCGCCGCCGTTGAGCAGCAGGCTGAGCGCGCCCAGCACCTCCTCCACCTCAGGGTTGCGACCCGACTGCGCGATCTTGATGACGTCGCCGTCACCGAGCGGGTTGGTGCTCGAGCCCTGGGCGGGCGGGCCGAGGGAGACGAACTTCTCACCCAGCAGGCTGGTCTGCCTCAGCTCGGCCAGGGCGTTGTCGGGCAGCTCGACGTCGCGGCGCAGCTCGATGGTCACGAGGGCCTGGTAGCCCTCGAGGTCGATCGCGGTCACCTTGCCGACACTGACGTCGTTGACCTTCACCGTCGACTGGGGGACCAGGTCGAGCACGTCGGCGAACTCGACCTTGATCGAGATCGGGTTGTCGCCGGTGTCGGGTCCGCCGGGCAGCGGCAGCCCGTAGACGCTGAAGTCACAGGCCGAGAGCAGCAGGGTGCTGACCACTCCGAGCAGGATCGCCTTGGCGCGGTTCATCGCTCCACCTCCACGAGGCCGCCGAGGGTGGGGTCGAAGACCTCCCGGGCCGGGAGGACCTCCGGCGTGCCGAGGGCGCCCGGTCGGCGCTTGGCCAGCAGGTCGGTGATCTGGTCACACGCCCGTCCGGAGCGGTCGGCCTGGCCGACGAAGCCGCACAGCAGCGCCGCGGGATCCGCCTCGAGCTGGTTGATGGACTCACCGAAGTTCGCCCGGGTGTCCAGCGTGCCGGCCTGGGGGTTGTAGGTCAGCGCCAGGTTGTTGAGGGCGCCCGGTGCGACGTGCAGGATCTCGTCGAGCGAGTCGCGTTGGCGCACCAGCACCTTGGAGACCCGGTTGAGGCCGGAGATGTTGCGACCGAGGGAAGCCTTGTTCTCCTGCACGAACTCCTTGACCGCCTCGAGGGCGATGGCGAGGTTCTCCGTCGCGGAGACGAGCTCCTGGCGCTCGCCGTTGAGCATGGTCGAGACGTCGGCCAGTGACTGGTTGAACTGGCGGACCGTCTGGTCGTTGTCGGCCAGGGTCTCCATGAAGCCTCCGAGCGCCTCGACCGAGCCGAAGAGCTCTTCCTTGTTGTTGGCGAGCGTCGCGCTGAGCCGGGAGAAGTCCTTGATCGTCTGGCGGAAGCTCGTCCCCTGCCCGCCGAAGTTGTCCGCGGTGACCGAGAGCAGGTCGGACAGCGCGCCGGTCTTGTTCGCGCCCTGCGGGCCGAGGGCGACGTTGAGGCGGTCGAGGCTCTCGTAGATCTGGTCGAGCTCGAGCGGCTCGGCGGTCTGGTCGACCGTCAGCTCGGCACCGTCGGCAAGCACCTTGCCGGTCCCCGGGTAGGCCGGGGTCAGCTGGACGTAGCGGTCGCCGACGACCGAGGGCGCCACGATCACCGCCTTGGCGTCGGCCGGCAGCTTCACCGAGTCGTCGTAGGACATGGTGACGGTGACGTCGGTCCCGGTCGGCTCGACCTTCGTCACCGTGCCGACCCCCACACCGAGCACCCGGACGTCGCTGCCCTCGTAGACGGAGATGGCCCGGGGGAAGTGGGCGACCACCGTCCTGGAGGTGTCACCCCCGAACACGGTCACGGCGGCGGTGACCACGAACGCCAGCACGACGAGGGGCACGAGGAAGCGCTTGATGAGGTCCATGGTCAGCCCACCTGCGGAACTGGGGGGAAGTTGGAGATCCACGTGTCGAACCAGGGTCCGGTGCCGAGGGTGTTGGCGAAGACGCGGTAGAACGGCGCCATCAGGCGCAGGCTGCTGTCGAGGTTGTCCTCGTTCTTGTTGAGCACCGCCACCACGTTCTCGAGGTGCGCCAGCGCCGGCTTGAGGTCGGCGCGTGACTCACGGATGAGGGCGGTGAGCTCGGTGGACAGCGTGGTGCTGGAGACCAGCAGGTCGTGCACCGCCTCGCGCCGCGCGACGAGCGCGCGGAACAGGACGTCGCTGTCCTCCATCAGCTTGATGATGTCCTCGTCGCGGTCGTCGAGGACGACGGAGACCCGCTCGAGGTTCTGCAGCAGCGTGTTGATCTGCGTGTCCTTCTCCGCCACGTTGGCCGAGAGCCGGCTCAGTCCGCTCAGCGCACCGCGGAACTCCTCCGGGGTGTTGCGGGTCAGGTCGGCCAGCGTCGTCAGCGACTCGGCGAGCTGGTCGGTGTCGATCTGGTCCGAGGTCGCGGCGAGGCCCTCGAACGCCTCGACCACGTCGTACGGCGAGGTCGTCCGCTCCTGCGGGATGGTCGCCCCCTCCGCCAGCTGGCCGTCGCCCGCCGGCTGCACGGCCAGGAACATCGAGCCCAGGATGGTCTTGACCCGGATCGCGGCACTGGACTGGCTGCCGAAGTCGGCGGCGTCGTCGACCTTGAAGGTCACCTTGACCTGGTCGCCGTCGAGCGCGATCTCGTTGACCTTGCCGACGCGCACACCGGCGATGCGGACCTCGTCGTTGACCTTGAGGCCGCCCGCCTCGGAGAACATCGCGTGGTAGGTGTCGCCGCCGCCGATGATCGGCAGGTCGTCTGCGCGCAGGGCCACCAGCGTCACCATGGCCATCACGACCAGGCTGACGGCCCCGACGATGACGGGGTTGCGTTCGCGGAAGGGGATCATCGCGCGGTCCCCTCGTCGTCGTGTGTCGTCATCAGAGGTCACACCTGTCGGATCCGGTCTGATAGCTGACCGGCAGCGAGCGCCCGCCGGGCAGGTTGACCCGGCCCTGGAACTCGCAGAGGTAGAAGTTGAAGAACGATCCGTAGATCGCCGTCCGGCCGATCTTGTTGAGCTTGATCGGCAGCACCTGGATCGCCCGGTCGAGCTCGGCCTTGTTCTTGTCGATGTTGCCGGCCACGGCGCGCAGCTCCTTGATGTCCTTGACGAAGGGCTCGCGGATGCCGTCGATCAGGGACGCCGTCTCGACGGAGAGCGCCGAGACGTTCTCCAGCGAGCCGAGGATCGCGTTGCGGTCCTTCTTGAGACCGCCGACCAGGGTCCGGAAGGAGTCGATCAACCGGGTCAGCTGCTTGTCACGGTCCGCCACGTGGTCGAGCACGAGGGAGAGGTTGTCGATGAGCTCTCCGATGACCTCGTCGCGGTCCGCCAGCGTCGAGGTGACCGAGGCGGTGTGCGCGAGCAGACCCTCCAGGGTCCCGCCCTCACCCTGGAAGACCTGGATGAGCTCGTAGGAGAGCTGGTTGACGTCCTCGGGCGACAGCGCCTGGAACAACGGCTTGAACCCGTTGAACAGCACCGTGAGGTCGAGGGCCGGCTTGGTCTGCGCGAGCGGGATGGTCGCCCCGGCGGGCAGGCGCGCGGTGTCGCCGACCTCCTGGGTGAGGGAGATGTAGCGCTGGCCGACGAGGTTGCGGTAGCGGATGGTCGCATTGGTGCCCCCGTTGACCGAGGTCTCCTCGGCGACGGTGAACGTGATGAGCGCCCGCGTCCGGTCGGTGATCTCGACCTTGTCGACGGTGCCGACGCGCACGCCGGCGACCCGGATGTCGTCGCCCTTGTTGACGCCGGTCGCGTCGGTGAACTCCGCCTTGTACTCGCGAGAGTCGCCGAAGGTCATGTTGCCGATGGTGACCACGAGGACCGCCGAGGCCATGGTGGTGACGACGATGAAGACGACCAGCTTCACCAGGTCGATCGACGTCTTCTTGTCCAGGAGCTGGCTCATCGCAGGCTCACCTCCGCGCCTCGTGCCATCGGGCCCACGAGCAGGACCCCGAGATCTGGTACGTCCTCGGCGCTGACACCGAGACCGGGACCGAGCAGCGCCTTCAGCAGCGACGCCTCCTCACGGCCGCCGGCATAGCCCGCCGACGTCCCGGACCAGCCGGGGCCCACCCGGCTGATGCCCTTGCCGGTCGGCGAGTCGTTGCCGTCGGCGAAGTCGCGCTGGAACGTCAGCGGGTTGCTCTGGGACCACGGCGGGTTGGGCAGCGTGCCGCAGTGGGGGCCGCCCTTGTCGGCGTACACCGGTGTGTCCGCGGCGGTGTAGGCACGCGGCTGGTTGGGCAGCGTCTCGAGCACGATGTGCAGCGTGAAGCCCCGGAACGCCTCGGCCTGCAGCTTGCCCGCGCCCACGATGCCCTCGAGCAGGCACGGGTACTCCGGGGCGTAGCGCGCGAAGACCTCGAGCTGGGCGGCGGAGAGGTCGCCGAGGCGGACCAGGTTGTCGCCGTTGTCGCGGCTGAACCGCTCGGCCACCGCCGCGAACTTCGACACGTCGTTGAACAGGGCCTGGAGCTTGTCCTCGCGGCCCTCCAGCGTGGTGGTGGTCGTGATCGTGTTCCGCAGGATGGTGGCGACCTCGGGCAGGACGTCGGCGTAGGTGTCGGAGACGTCGGCGGTCAACCGCAGGTCCTCGATCAGCGCGGGGAGCTCGGGGTTGAAGCGCTTCAGGTAGCTGTCCAGCGTCTCCAGGTTCTCGCCGAGCTCGTTGCCGCGCCCCTCGAGGGCGGTGGCGATCGCGTTGAGCGTCATGTTGAGGTCGGCGGGCCGCACGGCGCGCAGGAGCGGGTAGAGGTCGCTCAACACCGTCTCGACCTCGATGGACACCTGCGTACGGTCGATGACGTCGCCGTCCTCGATGGTCGTGGCCGAGGCCCCGGTCGGGACGATGAGGGAGACGAACTTCTCGCCGAACAGCGTCTTGGGCAGGATCGAGGCGGTGACGTCGGCGGGGATCTGGGTCACCCGGTCCTGGTAGAGACCCAGGGTGACGTCCGCGCCGTCGCTGGTCGGCCGGAAGTCGATCACCTCCCCCACGATGACGCCCTTGATCTTCACGTCGGCGTACTTCGGCAGCTGCAGCCCGATGCGCGAGGTCTGCACGGTGACCTCGTCGTAGTCGGTGAACTTCTTGGTGAACACGCCATAGGTCGCCCACACCCCGG
Source organism: uncultured Actinomycetota bacterium (assembly GCA_963721925.1). Taxonomy (GTDB): domain Bacteria; phylum Actinomycetota; class Actinomycetes; order Propionibacteriales; family Nocardioidaceae; genus Nocardioides. The sequence goes on from CAVRLH010000009.1 coordinate 368,856, forward strand.
CCAGCATCAGCGCGAGGAAGACGATTCCGAGTGCCTTGATCCTCATCCGCGCCTCACCCCGCCAGTCGCACGGTGGTCGCCGCGCCCCAGATGGCCATGGACAGGAAGAGGTCGAGGACGTTGATGGCCACGATGCTCGTGCGGACCGCACGGCCCACGGCCACGCCCACCCCGGCCGGACCGCCCGATGCGGTGTAGCCGTGGTAGCAGTGGATGAGGATGACGGTCACCGAGAAGACGAGCACCTTGCCGAACGACCAGAGCACGTCACCCGGCGGCAGGAACGCGTTGAAGTAGTGGTCGTAGGTGCCGGACGACTGACCGTAGATCTGCGTCACCACCAGTCGGCTCGCGAAGTACGACGACAGCAGCCCCACGACGTACAGCGGGATGATGGCGACCAGGCCGCCGACCACGCGGGTGGCGACGAGGAACGGCATCGAGGGGATCGCCATCACCTCGAGGGCGTCGACCTCCTCCGAGATGCGCATGGCGCCGAGCTGCGCGGTGAACCCGCAGCCGACCGTGGCGGCGAGCGCGATGCCTGCCACCAGGGGGGCGATCTCGCGCGTGTTGAAGTAGGCCGAGACGAAGCCGGAGAACGCCGCCGTGCCGAGCTGGTTGAGCGCGGCGTAGCCGGAGAGACCGACCTGCGCGCCGGTGAAGAACGTCATCCCGATGATGACGCCGACCGTGCCGCCGATGACCGCCAGCGCACCCGAGCCGAGAGTGACCTCGGCCAGGATCCGCAGGATCTCGCGGGGATACCGCGTGATCGACCGTGGGATGGCCCGGAGCACCCCGAGGTGGAAGGAGAGCTGGTGACCGAGCGCGTCGAGGGAGTCGAGCGGCTTGGTGTAGATGCTCTTGAGAGCCATGGCTCAGCCGCCCTTCGGTGGGACGACTTGGAGGTAGATCATGCTCAGCACGAAGTTGGCGAAGAAGAGCAGCAGGAACGTGATGACGACCGACTCGTTGACCGCGTCGCCGACGCCCTTGGGACCTCCGTCGGCGTTCATCCCCTTGTAGGACGCGACGATGGCGGCGATCAGGCCGAAGATGATGGCCTTGATGAGACCGATCCACAGGTCGGGGAGCTGGGCCAGGGCGGTGAAGCTGGCGAGGTAGGCACCCGGGGTGCCGTCCTGGATGACGACGTTGAAGACGTAGCCGCCGGCGACGCCGACCACGCTCACCATGCCGTTGAGGAAGAAGGCGACGAGCATGCAGGCCAGCACCCGCGGGACCACCAGCCGCTGGATCGGGTCGATGCCGAGGACCATCATGGCGTCGAGCTCTTCGCGGATCTTGCGTGCGCCCAGGTCGGCCGCGATCGCCGATCCGCCCGCGCCTGCGATCAGCAGGGCCGTGCCGATCGGCGCGGCTTGCTGCACCACCGCCAGGACGGAGGCCGACCCGGTGAAGGACTGGGCACCGAACTGCTTGATCAGCCCGCCCACCTGCAGCGCGATCACCGCGCCGAACGGGATGGCGACGAGCGCGGTCGGGACGATCGTGACCGAGGCGATGAACCAGGCCTGCTGGATGAACTCACGCAGCTGGAAGGGACGCCGGAACAACCCGCGGGCGACGTCGAGGGCGAAGGCGAAGAGGTTGCCCGCGATCCCGATGGGCGCGAGCGCGCGCGTGGCGACAGATGTGGACACGTGTCGTCAGGCCCCCGGGGCCAGGCCAGCGTTGCTGGACTCGAAGGATCCGGGCGGCGGGGTCACGCCGTTCTCGCGGCACCACTCGCCGGGCGGGCGCTGGCTGCGGCGCGGGATCCCGTTCGTGGGCTCCTGCTGGAAGGGGATCGGCGGCAGGGGCGGCAGGTCCTGGTCCTGCTCCGCGGCGAGCTCGTCGGCGTCCTTCTCCTCCGACATCCCGATCGGACCGACCCGCTGGGCGTTGAGGAACTGGCGCACCACCGGCTCCTCCGAGCTCAGCAGCATCTCGCGCGGGCCGAACATGGCGAGGTGCTTGTGGTAGAGCAGGCCGATGTTGTCCGGGACGGTGCGGGCGGTGTTGACGTCGTGGGTGACGATGAGGAAGGTCGCGTCGATCTGCGCGTTGAGGTCGATGATGAGCTGGTTGAGGAACGAGGTGCGGACCGGGTCGAGGCCCGAGTCGGGCTCGTCGAAGAGGACGATCTCCGGGTCGAGGACGAGCGCGCGCGCCAGGCCGGCGCGCTTGCGCATGCCGCCGGAGATCTCGCCGGGCAGCTTGTCCTCGGAGCCGAGGAGACCTACCAGGTCCATCTTCTCCATGACGATGCTCCGGATCTCCGACTCGCTCTTCTTCGTGTGCTCGCGCAACGGGAAGGCGACGTTGTCGTAGAGGTTCATCGAGCCGAACATGGCGCCGTCCTGGAACAGGACACCGAAGAGCTTGCGGATCTCGTAGAGGTCGCGCTCGGAGCAGCTGGCGATGTCGGTGCCCTCGATGATGATCGAGCCCTTGTCTGGCTTCAGCAGGCCGATGAGCGTCTTCAGGAAGACGGACTTGCCGGTTCCCGAGGGACCGAGCATCACGCAGATCTCGCCGGCAGGGATGGTCAGCGTGACGTCGCCCCAGATCAACTGCTTGCCGAACGACTTGGTGAGGTCGTTGACCTGGATCTCGACACCCATGCTGTTGCGTCCCTTCCTGCCGGTCGGTTGCCCCGTCACCGGGCGCGTCGTCCCGGGCTACTCCTGAGTAGAGCAACGCGCGACGAGGCGTGAGGTTACGCCCTCCGACTCGGCACGTCACCCGTTCCAGCAATGCCTGAGGGCGGCCACCCCAGGGGTGACCGCCCTCAGGCGTGCGAGTGGTCAGGCGCGGCGGCGCCGGATCTCGGCGCTGATCGCCGGCACGATCTCGTGGAGGTCGCCGATGACGGCGTGGGTCGCCTTGGTGACCATGGGGGCGTCCGGGTCGGTGTTGATGGCCAGGATCGCCTTGGCGCTGCTGCACCCCGCCCAGTGCTGGATGGCACCGCTGATGCCGCAGGGGATGTAGAGGTCGGGCGAGATCCGGCTGCCGGTCTGGCCGACCTGCTCGTGGTGGGGGCGCCACCCCAGCGACGTCACGACCCGGGACACTCCCAGCGGGGCGTCGAGGAGGCCGGCCAGGTCGAGGAGGTCGTCGAACCCCTCGGCGGAGCCCGCTCCGCGCCCGGCGCCGACGACCACCCGGGCGGACTTCAAGGTGCCGGAGAGGTCGGGCTCGGGCTCCTCGCTCGAGACGACTCGGGCCACGAGGTCGGCGTCGGCGATGTCCGGCGTCTCCACCACCACCTCGCCGGCGCCGGGCACGTCCGCGGGACGCGCCTCGACTGCGTGTCCGGCGACGGTGAAGATCGCCGGACGCTGGGACAGCTGCATCTCCTCCAGGGCGGCGCCGCCCATGACCTGCCGCGTCACGGTGAACGGCGAGAGTCCCCCGAAGGAGATCGCGTTGGCTGCCATCGGCAGCCCGGTCCGCGCGCCGACATGGGCGAGCACCTCGTTCCCGCGCGGCGTCCCGGCAGCCATCACGACGACCGAGCCGGCCTTCTCACGGACGGCGAGCAGTCCCGCCGCCCATGCGGCGCCGGAGTACGCCTCGAACGCGTGGCCGGTCAGGGCGTGCACGCGCCGCACCCCGTAGGCAGCCAGCACCGCCACCAGCTCCTCGTCCGGAGCACCGACGACCACCGCGTCGACGGGCACGCCGCCGCCCGCCGCGGCGAGGTCGCGGGAGAGCGTCAGGGCCTCGCGCGAGGTCTCCACGGCCTCACCCGACGGCGAGACCTCGACCAGGACCACGATCATCGGGCCAGCACCCCCAGCTGCTCGAAGAGGTCGACCACCGCGGGCGCGGCACCGGGCCCCGTGCCGAGGACCTGGACGGTCGACGCGGCCGGCGGCGGGAGCACCAGACGTACGCGGGAGGGACCGACGGGCTCACCCGTCGGCTCGCGCACCTCGATCGGGACCTTCTTGGCCTTCATCCGGCCGGGCACCGTCGGGTAGCGCGGCTCGACGCCGCCCTCGAGGATCGTCACGACCGCGGGCAGCGGGAGGCGGAAGGTCTCGTGACCGTCGGGTCCGGAGCCCTGTGCGGTCACCTCGCCGCCGGCGACCGACACGGAGCCCACCCCGTTGACCACCGGCCAGCCGAGCTCGTAGGCCAACCGGATGCCGACCTGGAAGTCGCCGCTGTCGGCGGCGTCGTTGCCGAGCAGCACCAGGTCGTGGGGGGTGCCGGACGCAGCATGGTCGCGAACGACGGCGGCGATCTCGCGCGCCACGTCCGAGGGTCCGCACGACTGCGGGTCGGCGAGGACGTGCGTCGCGTGGGCACAGCCCACGGCGAGTGCCGCACGCAGCTGCTCGACCGCGTCCGCATCGCCCAGGGTCAGCACCGTGGCGGCGCCACCCTCGGCACCGGCGACCTGCACGGCCAGCTCGACGGCGCACTCCTCGTGAGCACTCATGGTGAAGCCGGCGAAGCGCCCGTCGACCCCCTGCCCGTCCTCGGTGAGGACGACCTCGCTGGAGGAGTCGACGACCCGCTTGACGCACACGAGAGGGCTGACGCTCATCGGATGCGCTCGTTGGTCGGGTCGAACAGGGGGGTGGCGTCCACCGAACCGACGGTGACCGGGTAGAGCTCCTCCATGTAGGACACCGCGAGCTCGGTGCCGATGACCGCCTGGTCGGGCGGCAGGTAGGCCAGCAGCACGTGGGCCCCGAGCGACGGCGCGGAGCCGGCACTGGTGACGTAGGGGTGATGACCGTGCCCGTCGGTGAGCATGGCGCCGTCCCTGGTCACGATGGGCTCCCCGCCCAGCATGTAGCGCCTCGTGCCGGACGCGGACGTGTGGTCATCGACCGTCAGGGTGCACAACACCGACAACGGGGCCGCGTCGCGCTGGGCGAGGTAGGCCTCCTTCCCGACGAAGTCGGCCGCCTTGACCTTCGGGCGCTGCATGCCCGCCTCGACGATGCTGCGCTCGGAGTCGAGCTCGGCGCCGTACGCGCGGTAGCCCTTCTCGATGCGACCGGTCGTGCCGTAGACGCCGATGCCGGCCGGCACCGCGCCGTGCGGGGCACCCGCGGCGAGCAGCGCCTCCCACACCACGGCGGCGCTGTCCATCGGGACGTAGAGCTCCCAGCCGAGCTCGCCGACGTAGGAGATCCGTGACGCGAGGACGGTGGTCCCCTGACCCGATCCCGCGGAGACCGTGATCTCGCGGCAGGACAGGAAGCCGAACCCGGCGTCCGAGACGTCGTCGGAGGTGAGAGAGCTGAGGATGTCGCGGGCCCGCGGGCCCCAGATGCCGATGGTGGAGAGGTCGTCGGTGAGGTCGCTGAGTGTCGTCGAACCCCCCTCGGGCACCCGACCTGCGAACCACGCGCGGTCGGCCATGCCGTGTGCCGCGCCGGTCACGACCCGGAAGTGGTCCGCACCCAGCCTCATGACGGTGAGGTCGGAGCGGAACCCGCCCTTGGCGTCGAGGACCGGCGTGTAGATCACCTTGCCCACCGCGACGTCGCACTGCGCCACACAGGTGCCCTGCACCACGTCGAGGGCCTCGGGTCCGGTGATGTCGAAGACGCAGAAGGCCGACAGGTCGATCACCGCCGCCGCCTCGCGCATCCGCAGGTGCTCGGCGTTGATGATCGGGCTCCACCAGCGCGCATCCCACTCGTGCTCGCGCGGCATCACTGCATCGCCGTACTGCTCGAGGAGGCCGGCGTTCGACTCGTACCAGAACGGCCGCTCCCACCCGCCCGTCTCGAAGAACACGGCGCCGAGCTTCTGCTGCGAGTCATGCATCGGCGAGAGCCGCTGGTCGCGGTCGGACTCGTACTGCTCGGCCGGGTGGATGATGCCGTAGGTCTTGATGAACGACTCGGTGGTGCGCAGCCGGGTGTGCTCGCGGCGCTTCTGGTGGGCATGGAACCGGGCGATGTCGCTGTGGTGCACGTCGATCTCGGAGTGGCCGTCGGTCATCCACTCGGCCATCGCCCGTCCGACGCCGGGGCCCTCCTTGATCCAGACCGCCGCGGCCGTCCAGAGCCCGGACACCTCGCTCTCGCCCAGGATCGGGTTGCCGTCGCAGGTGAGCGAGAGCAGCCCGTTGATGGCGTAGCGCATCTCGGCGCCGTCGGCCCCGAGGAGCTCGGGCATCAGCTCGTAGGCCTGCTCGAGCTGGGGGTCGAAGTCGTCGGAGGTGAAGGGCATCTCGGTCGGCGACAGCTTGGCCTGCTCGATCGAGGGGATGTCCTCGGGCTCGTGCAGGATCGCGCGGTGGGCGTAGGAACCGACCTCCATGTCGGCGCCGTGCTGGCGCTCGTAGCAGAAGGTGTCCATGTCCCGGATGATCGGGAACGAGATCTCGCCCTCGCGCTCGGCCAGCTGGGGGCAGGGGCCGACGCTGATCATCTGGTGCACCGCCGGAGTCAGCGGGATGCTGATGCCGGCCATGTCTCCGAGCTTGGGGCTCCAGACACCGGCAGCGATGACGACCGTTCCGGCCTCGATGTCGCCGCCACTCGTCCGCACGCGGACGATCCGTCGCTGACCGTTGGCCGTCTCCTCGGTGTCCAGCCCGGTGACCTCCACCGTCGGGACCACCGTCAGCTCACCCGTGTCCAGCGCGCGCTCGCGCATGATCGTGCCGGCGCGCAGCGAGTCGACCACGCCGACCCCGGGCGTCCAGAACGCACCGATGAACTGGTCGGTCTCGATGAAGGGGACCTTCTCCTTCACGAACTCCGGGGTGACGAGCTCGGACTCGATGCCCCACGCCCGGGCGCTCGACATCCGGCGCCGCAGCTCTTCCATCCGCTCGTCGGTCCGGGCGATCTCGAAGCCACCCGACTCGGTGAAGACGCCCATCTCCTTGTACTGGGCGACGGAGTCGAGCGTGAGGTCGGTGATCTCACGGGAGTGGTCGACGGTGAAGATGAAGTTGGAGGCGTGGCCGGTGGAGCCTCCGGGGTTCGGCAGCGCTCCCTTGTCGATCTGGACCACGTTCTTCCAACCCAGCCGGGTCAGGTGGTGCACCAGACTGTTGCCGACGATGCCGGCTCCGATCACGACGACGTCGGCGGTCGTGGGGACCTCTGCCATGGCTTGCCTCCTGGGCCGGGCGGTGGAAACGAAGTGTTGCTTATGACGCAACGGGTTGCGTCATGTGCATCTCCCGAAATGTACGCCGTCGTCCCCGGCCGCTGTCAAGGCGATCGGGGACGACGGTGCACGTCGTATCAGGAGAGCCAGGCGTCGACCTTGTCCTGGTTCTCCTCGACCCACTTGGCAGCGGCGTCGTCCGGAGACATCCCTTCGTCGGCGATGTAGCCGGCCACGACGTTCTGGTCCTCGTTGCTCCAGGTGAAGTTCTGCACGAGGGCGACAGCTGTGGAGTCGGACTCCGCCCAGTCGGTGCCGACGATCTTCTTCAGCTCCGTCTCGGGGTAGTCGCACGCCACCTCGGCCGGGTCGTCCTGGCAACCGTCGGTGTAGGGCGGCAGCGCGACCTTGACCAGGGGCACCTCGGCCATGAAGTACTGCGGCTCGTAGAAGTAGCCGATCAGGAACTCCTTCTTGTCCTCGGCCTTGCGGAACGCCGAGATGCTGGCGGCCTCGCTGCCGGAGAAGACGACCTTGAAGTCGAGGTCGAGGTTGCTCACGATCGCCTCGTCGAACTGGACGTAGGACGGGTCGGCACCCAGGAACTGCCCCTTGCCGCCGGACTCGGACGTGGCGAAGTCTCCTGCGTACTCGTTCAGGTTCGCGTAGTCGACGATGTCGGGGTGCTCCGCTGCGAGCCACGGCGGGACGTACCAGCCGATGATGCCGACGTTGCCCTGCGGACCGAAGTCCATCGCGGAGCCGTCGCCGGCTTCGGCGAAGAACTTCTTCTCCAGGTCCGGGTGCCCCCAGTCCTCGATGACGACGTCGACGTCACCGGTGCCGAAGCCCTGCCAGGAGACGTCCTCCTTGAGGTCCTTGTACTTCACGGTGCAGCCGATGCTCTCCGCAACGGCACCGACGACGTAGGCGCTGGCCTGGTAGCCCACCCACGGGTTGACGGCCATGTTCAGATCGCCACACTCGCCGCCTCCGGCGGCGGCCTTGTCCTCGTTCGCCTTCGTCTCGTCGTCGATCGTTCCCCCGCCACACGCGGAGAGCGCAAGCGTGGCGACGGCGGCGAGTACCCCCAGTCGCGCACTCCTGCTTCGGACGTTCCTCATGAGCTGCTCCTCTTTTCGTGGGTGATCCGAGATGGATGTCGGTGGTTCGGTGATGTCGTCACTTGGGCCGCCCGATGGGCAGGCGGATGTTGAAGGCGCGCCGGGTTCCCGGGTCGTCCCGACGCGTGTCCGCGGCGGCCCGGGTGATCCGGTCGAGCATCACCCCGAGCAGCACGATGGTCAGCCCGGCGGCGGCACCCTTGCCCCACTCCTCGCTCCGCGAGAAGCCGAGGACCACGTCGTAGCCGAGAGCGCCGGCGCCGACCAGCCCGCCGATGACCGCCATCGCCAGCACGTAGAGCAGGCCCTGGTTGGTGGCCAGCACCAGCGACCCCTTGGCCATCGGCAGCTGCACCTTGGTGATCTCCTGCCAGGTGGTCTGCCCGGTCGAACGGCCGGCCTCGATGGCCGTCGGGGAGACGCCCTTGACCCCGTCGGCGACCAGCTTGATCGCCGCCGGCGCCGCGTAGACGATGCCCGCGGCGATCGCGGTGAAGCGGGTCGGCCCGAAGAGCGCGAGGACGGGGATCAGGTAGACGAACGGTGGGATGGTCTGACCTGCGTCCAGGATCGGCCGGATCCCGAGGTCGACCCGAGGGTCGCGAGCCATCCACACCCCGAAGACCACCGCCAGGATCATCACCAGCGCAGTGGCCACCAGCGTCATGTTGAGCGTGATCATCGCGTCGTGCCAGAGGCCGAGGCCGATCATCCCGGCGCAGCAGACCACCGCGACGACCGCTGCCCGAAGCTGACCGAAGACGTAGGCCAGGGAGACGATCCCGAGAGCCGCCAACCACCACGGCGACTGGGCCAGCAGGGACTGCATCGGGTTCAGCAGCCCGTAGGTGATCGCGTTCTTGATGCTCTCGGTCACGCCGTCGAAGTTGTCGGTGACCCAGCCCATGAAGTCGTTGGTCCACCCGGCGAGCCTGTTGCCGACCGTGGAGTCCGGGAAGGTCGCCAGATCGATGTAGCTGCGGGAGAGATAGACACACACGACGGCCAGGACTCCGCCGACGCCCAGGATGATCCGTCGTCGCCGGGGATCCTCACCGCCGCCGCGGGCGACCTTCTCGGAGCGCTCACTGGCCGCAGTCGTGGTGCGGTCGAGCATCACGGCCATCACCACGATCAGCACGCCGGGCACGAAGGCCTTGCCGGTGTTGTTGATGATGAGTCCGTCCAGCACCGGTCGGCCCAGGCCGGGTCCGTTGACGAACGAGGCGATGGTCGCCATCGACAACGCGGCCAGGATCGTCTGGTTGAGACCGACGATGATGGTCTTGCGGGCCATCGGGATCTGCACCTTGATCAGCCGCTGCCAATAGGTCTGGCCCGCCGAGTCCGTGGCCTCGATCGTGGTCGAGGCCACTTCGCCGATGCCGAAGCCGGCGATCCGGACGAGCGGCGGCAGTGCATAGAGAAGGGTGGAGGCGACCGCAGCACTGGTCCCGATGCCGAAGAACAGCACGATCGGGAGCAGGTAGACGAAGGTCGGCATGGTCTGCAGGAAGTCCAGGAACACCGTGATGATGCGGTTCGATCGCGGGCTGGTGCCCACCAGCACCGCGAGCGGCATCCCGAGGATCACGGCGATCCCCACCGAGATGCCGGTGACGACCAGCAGGTCCATCGCGTCGGTCCAGTAGCCGAAGACGCCGAAGGACAAGAAGGAGCCGAGCACCAGCAGCGCGATCCGCCAGTTGGCCACGGCGTACCCGATCCAGGTGGCGAGCGCGACCACACCGAACCAGCCGAGCTCGGGGACCGGACGAGGCAGTGCGGGCACGGAGACCAGCCGCTGCACCCAGTTGACGATGCTGCGCAGCGCCTCGGCGATCGCGTTGGTGAACTGCATGAGCGGGTTGGTGTCCCGGCTGGCCAGCAGGTCGTTCTGGAAGCTGGTCAGTGAGTCCTGGAAGTCGGTGTGCTCACGACCCGGCAGAGCCAGCGTGTTGTTGCCCTTGGTGAAGGACCAGATCACGACCCAGACGACCAGCACGCCGACCGCGGGGATCCAGCGGCTCACGCCCGACTCCGCCGCGGGCGGCGGAGACGCTCCGGGCTCCACCGGTCTGGGGCTCGGCCTCTCGGTTGTCGTGGTCATTCCTCCTCCTCGGCCACGACGACCCGCATGATGTCCTCCTCGTCGACCACGCCGACGAGGGTGTCCCCGTCCATCACCCGGATGGGGGCGTCGGAGGCGATCGCCTCACGAGCCGCGTGCCTCACGATCGTCGACATCGGCAGCTCCGGTCCGTCCATCGACTCCCCGGGACGCGGCTCGCGCATCACCCACTTCAGCGTGAGCACGTGGGCCTTGGGCACCTCGGAGACGAAGTCCTTGACGTAGTCGTCGGCGGGACGGGCCACGACCTCGTCGGGCGTGCCGATCTGCACGATCTCGCCGTCCCGCAGGATCATGATCCGGTCGCCCAGCTTCAGGGCCTCGGCGAGGTCGTGGGTGATGAACACCATGGTCTTGCCGAGCTCTTGGTGAAGGCGGATGACCTCGTTCTGCATGTCGCGCCGGATCAGGGGGTCGAGCGCGGAGAACGGCTCGTCGAAGAGCAGCATCTCCGGGTCGCCCGCCAGCGCGCGAGCCAGGCCGACGCGCTGCTGCATGCCGCCGGACAGCTGGTCGGGGTAGGACTTCTCGTAGCCGGTCAGGCCGACCAGGTCCACGATCTCGGCGGCCTTCTCGCGTCGCTCCTTCTTCGACACACCCCGCACCTCGAGGCCGTAGGCCACGTTGTCGATCACCTGCCGGTGCGGCAGCAACCCGAAGTGCTGGAAGACCATGGAGACCTGCGTGCGGCGTACGTCGCGCAGCTGGCTCGCCGAGGCCGAGGTGATGTCGACCCCGTTGAGGGTGATCGTGCCGGCCGTCGGCTCGATGAGCCGCGTGAGCAGGCGGACCAGCGTCGACTTGCCGGACCCCGAGAGGCCCATCACCACGAACACCTCGCCGGGCGCGACCTCGAAGGACACGTCCTTCACGCCGACGACGTTCCCGGTCTTGGTCTTCAGGTCGGCGCGCGAGAGCTCGGCATCGGCGGTGCCGATGACCTTGTCCGCGCGCGGACCGAAGATCTTCCACAGGCCGTCGACTGACAGGGCTGCCGTCATGGCTCGTCCTCCCCTAGCTGATGGTTGAGGTCGTCGGCACCCTCGTTGCGAGGGTCGCCGGGCGGGTGGAGCGGTGAGCTGTCACGGTGCCGGTAGAACGGCACGTCAGCGGCTGCGAGCGGCGTACTTCCCGAGATCAGGTCAGCGGCCTTCTCGGCCACCATCATCACCGGGGCGTAGATGTTGCCGTTGGTCACGTGGGGGAAGACCGAGGCGTCGACGACCCGCAGGCCCTCGGTGCCGTGCACCCCCATGGTGGCGGGGTCGACGACCGACATCTCGTCCACCCCCATCTTGGCGGTGCAGGAGGGGTGCAGGGCCGTCTCGGCGTCCTTGCGCACCCAGTCGAGGATCTCCTCGTCGGTGCTCACCGCCGGTCCCGGCGAGAGCTCGCCGCCGCTGAACGGCGCGAAGGCGGGCTGACCGAGGATGTCCCGCGCGACCCGGATCGCCTCCACCCACTCGCGTCGGTCGGTCTCGGTGGTGAGGTAGTTGAAGAGCATCTTCGGCTTCTGCAGCGGATCGGTCGAGGAGATCCGCACCCAGCCGCGGGTGTCGGCGTACATCGGGCCGACGTGGACCTGGTAGCCGTGGGCATAGCGTTCCTGGCCCGCAGGTGGCGATCCGTCGTAGCGGATCGCGATGGGCAGGAAGTGGAACATCAGGTTGGGCCAGTCGACGTCCTCGTTCGACCGGCAGAAGCCGCCACCCTCGAAGTGGTTGGAGGCCGCCGTGCCGGTGCGCCTGAGCAGCCATTCCAGCCCGACCAGCGGGCGCCTGTGCCACTTGAGGTCCTCCACGATCGAGACCGGCTGGAGCGAGGAGTGCTGGAGGTAGACCTCGAGGTGGTCCTGGAGGTTCTCCCCGACGCCGGGGAGGTCCCGGACCACGTCGACACCCAGCGGACGGAGGTGGTCGGGGTTGCCGACGCCCGAGAGCTGCAGCAGCTGGGGGGTGTTGATCGCACCCCCGCACAGGATCACCTCACCCGCCCCGACGTGCCGGCGCCTGCGGCCGGCGCGGAGGTAGTCGACGCCGACCGCCCGGGTGCCCTCGAAGCGGATGCGGGTGGCGTGCGCGAAGGTCTCGACGGTGAGGTTCCTGCGCCCCATCACCGGGTGCAGGTAGGCCCTGGCCGCCGACATCCGCATGCCGTTGACGATGTTGCGGTCGAAACGGCCGAAACCCTCCTGCCGGTAGCCGTTGACGTCGTCGCTCAGGGGGTAGCCCGCCTGCTGGGCCGCCTCGAAGAACGCGTTGAACAACGGGTTGGTGGCGGGGCTCCGCTCGAGCTTCAACGGGCCCGAGCCACCGCGCCAGGCATCGGCGCCCACCTGTCCGTCGGGCAGGATCAGCGACTCCATCCGCTTGAAGTAGGGCAGGCAGTGTCGGTAGTCCCACGTCCCCATACCGGGCTCGGCAGCCCACCGCTCGTAGTCCATCGGGTTTCCCCGCTGAAAGATCATCCCGTTGATCGAGGACGAGCCCCCGAGGACCTTGCCGCGTGCGTGGTAGACGCGACGACCCCCCATCGCGGGCTCCGGCTCGGACTCGTACTTCCAGTCGTAGAGCGCGTTGCCGATCGGGAACGGGAGTGCCGCGGGGGCATGGATGAGCGGGTCGAAGCGATCGGTGCGCCCGGCCTCCAGCACCAGCACCGATGTCGACGGGTCGGCGGAGAGACGGTTCGCGAGCGCGCACCCGGCCGACCCGCCACCCACGATCACGATGTCGTACCGGTCCGCGCCCATGGCCTACTCCGGACTTCCCGGGGAGAACCAGTGCTGCACGGCCGGCCGGATGTTGTGCCACACGTGCTTGGTCTCGCGGTACTCCGCCAGCCCGGCCTGGCCCAGCTCGCGACCGACGCCCGACTGCTTGTAGCCGCCCCACTCCGCCTGGGCGACGTAGGGGTGGTAGTCGTTGATCCAGACCGTCCCCATCCGCAGACGCGCGGCCACCCGCTCGGCCCGGCCGGCGTCACTGGTCCACACCGCCCCGGCGAGGCCGTAGATGCTGTCGTTGGCGATGGCCACCGCCTCCTGCTCGTCGGAGAACGTCTCGACGGTGAGCACCGGTCCGAAGGACTCGTCCTGCGTCACCGACATCGCGCTCGAGCAGCCGTCGAGGACGGTGGGCAGGTAGTAGAAGCCATCTGTCAGGGAGGGATCGTCCGGGCGGGCACCTCCGCAGCGCAGCACCGCCCCCTCGGCGAGTCCGCGGGCGACGTACGCCTCGACCTTGTCGCGGTGGGCCGCGCTCGTCAGGGGGCCCGTCTCTGCCTCGTCGTCGAAGGGTCCGCCGAGCCTGATCTGCTGTGCCCTGGCGACGAGGGCGTCGACGAACGAGTCGTGGATCGACTCCTCGACGAGCAGCCGCGCACCAGCCGAGCACACCTGGCCCGAGTGGAGGAAGACGGCCGTCAGTGCGTAGTCGAGCGCGACCTCGAGGTCGGCGTCGGCGAAGACGATGTTGGGGTTCTTGCCGCCGAGCTCCAGCGCGACCCGCTTCACCGTTGCAGACGCAGCCGCCATGATGGCGCGGCCCGTCTCGATGCCACCGGTGAAGGACACCAGGTCGACGCGGGGGTCGGTGGACAGTGGGGCGCCGGCCGTGGCGCCAGCGCCGAGCACGAGGTTGCCGACGCCGGCGGGCAGGCCGGCCTCCTCGAGCAGGCGCATCAGGTGGATCGCCGAGTGCGGCGTCAGCTCGCTGGGCTTGAGCACGAAGGTGTTGCCCGCGGCCAGGCACGGGGCGACCTTCCACGAGACCTGGAGCAGCGGGTAGTTCCAGGGGGTGATCAAGGCGCACACGCCGATGGGCTCGTGGACGATCCGGCTCACGACGTCGGCGTTGCCGGTGTCCACGACCCGACCGGACTCCTCGGCGGCCACCCGGCCGTAGTGCCGGAAGACGGACACGACGTCCGCGACGTCGTACTGCCCCTCGACGAAGCGCTTGCCCGTGTCGAGCGACTCCATGCGGGCGATCAGGTCGGTGTCGCGCTCGAGCAGGTCGGCCAGCCGGAGCAGCAGGTCACCGCGCTCGCGAGCGCTCGTGCCGGACCAGGTCCCGGCATGGAAGGCGGCGTGGGCCGCACCGATGGCCAGTGCGGTGTCCTCCGGGCCGGCCTCGTCGACCTCGGCGACCAGGGCCCCGTCGGCCGGGCAGCGGATCTCGCGCCGCTCGCCGGAGTGCGCGCTCGTCCAGGTACCGTTGACGTGCAGATCCGGCACGCTGGCTCACTCTCGACAGGGAATGTTGCGCATGTCGCAACCGGGTGCTCTCAGCGCAACCAGCCCAACCCTCTGAGGATGGTGCGGCGACACCCGATCGTCAAGGGTGGTCCGACGAGTGTGACCTATCGGTGACCCCACCCGAGCCGGTGCGAGACCTCGGTCGCCGACTCGGTGACCTGCGCGACCACCCGGTCCAGCCGGTCGGCAGGCAGTCGGAAGGACGGGCCGGACACGCTCATCGACGCCACCACGTCGCCGTGCGCGTTGCGGATGGGGGCCGCGACCGCGGTGAGGCCGACCTCGAGCTCGTCGACGGCGAGCGCGTAGCCCTGATCCCGGACCCGGGCGAGTTCTTCGCGCAGCACGGCGCGCTTGGTGATGGTGTGCACCGTGTAGGTCGGCAGGCTGGCGAGCACGTCGACCTGCGCTGCCTCGTCGAGCCCGGCGAGGAGCACCTTCCCGTTGCTGGTGGCGTGCAGCGGGATGTGCTGCCCCACCCAGTTGTGCGGCTGGAGGGCGGATGAGCCGGCGATCTGGTCGAGGTAGAGGGCGGACTTCTCCGAGAGGACCGCGACGTTGACCGTCTCCCCGGTGTCGGCAGCGAGCTGACGACAGATCGGCCGCGCCTCCTGCACCAGGTCGAGCCGGGCGCTCGTTGCGCCGGCCAGTCGCAGGATGCCCACGCCGAGCCGGTAACGGCCCCGCTCGGAGGTCTGCTCGACGAGCCGGTGCGCCTCGAGCGTGGCCATCAGCCGGAACGCCGTGCTCTTGTGGACCCCGAGGTCGGCGGCGATCTCGGTGACACCGGACTCGCCGGTGCGGGCCAGCACCTCGAGGATGCCCAGTGCGCGGTCGACGGACTGGACCCCGGCACCGGTGACGGGCGAGCTCGCCCGAGGCTGCTCCTCACCGCGATCCTGGACACCGGCAGCGTTCCGCATGGACGTGAGACTAGCGCAGGCACTGTTGCGTATCGCAGACTGCGTTTCGTCGAGCGCAACAGCCTCGAGCCCCACACCGCTTCTCAGGAGACACCATGCCGCACGGCGCCGGCGGAGCCGAGTACGTCCTCATCCTCTCCTGCCCCGACCGCGCGGGCATCGTGCATGCCGTCTCGGGGTTCCTGGTGGACCACGGCGCCAACATCGTGGAGAGCCAGCAGTTCGGCGATCGCCTCACCCAGCGCTTCTTCATGCGCATCGGCTTCGTCGCGGGCACCGCACCGGCCGAGGAGCTGCGCGCGGACTTCGCGGGTGTGGCCGAGCGGTTCTCGATGAGCTTCGAGCTCTGGGGCGCCGAAGCGCCCTACCGCACGCTCATCATGGTCTCCAAGCACCTGCACTGCCTCAACGACCTGCTCTTCCGCGCCAGCACCGGCGCCCTCCAGATCGAGACCACGGCCGTGGTGTCCAACCACCGGGACGCGGAGCAGCTCGTGCGGTCCTACGGCATCGACTTCCACCACGTCCCCGTCACGCCGGACACCAAGGTCGACGCAGAGAAGCGCCTGATGGAGCTCGTCGACGAGACCGGCGCACACCTGGTCGTGCTTGCGCGCTACATGCAGGTCCTGTCCGACGACCTGTGCCGCCAGCTGTCGGGGCGCGCGATCAACATCCACCACTCGTTCCTGCCGAGCTTCAAGGGAGCCCGGCCCTACCACCAGGCCTTCGACCGGGGCGTGAAGCTGGTCGGCGCGACCGCGCACTACGTGACCGGCGACCTCGACGAGGGGCCGATCATCGAGCAGGACGTCATGCGGGTGGACCACGGCTACGACCAGGACCAGCTCGTCGCCGCCGGCCGCGACGTGGAGGCGTACGTGCTCTCGCGCGCCGTGCGCTGGCACACGCAGTCGCGGGTCCTGCTCAACGGCGAGCGCACCGTCGTCTTCCGCTAGGCGACGACCCACCACAGGAGGAGTCCGGCATGCAGTCCGACATCGAGATCGCCAACGGAGCAGTGCTGCGACCGATCCGTGAGATCGCCCGGGAGACGCTCGGGATCGCCGAGGAACACCTGGTCCCCTACGGCCACTTCAAGGCCAAGGTCGACATCCGCTACCTGTCCTCGCTGGCCGACCGGCCCCTGGGGAAGCTGGTCCTGGTGACCGGCCTGTCACCGACCCCTCCGGGCGAGGGCAAGACGACCACCACGGTCGGGCTCACCGACGCGCTGCACGGCCTCGGCCACCGGACGGTCGCCTGCCTGCGCGAGCCGTCCATGGGTCCGGTCTTCGGCATGAAGGGCGGCGCCGCCGGCGGTGGCTGGAGCCAGGTGGTGCCGATGACCGACATCAACCTCCACTTCACCGGCGACTTCGCGGCCATCGCCGCGGCCAACAACCTGCTCGCCGCCCTCATCGACAACCACGTGCACCACGGCAACGAGCTCGACATCGACGTACGCAGCGTGACCTGGAAGCGCGTGCTCGACACCAACGACCGCGCGCTGCGCGAGGTCGTGGTCGCGATGGGCGGCCACGCCAACGGCTTCCCGCGCGAGGACGGCTTCGACATCGTCGTGGCCTCCGAGCTGATGGCGATCTTCTGCCTGACCGAGTCCTGGGCCGACCTCAAGAAGCGCATCGGCGACATCGTCATCGGCTACACCCGGTCGACCCAGCCAGTCACCGCTCGCGACCTCGGCGCACACGGCGCCATGGCCGCGCTGCTGCGAGACGCCCTGGCTCCCAACCTGGTGCAGACCCTCGAGGGCGCTCCGGCCTTGCTGCACGGTGGACCGTTCGCCAACATCGCCCACGGCTGCAGCTCGGTGATGGCGACGCGGGCCGGGCTCCGGCTCGCGGACATCGTCATCACCGAGGCCGGGTTCGGCGCCGACCTGGGGGCCGAGAAGTTCGTCGACATCAAGTGCCGCAAGTCCGGGCTGCGGCCCGACGTGGCCGTCGTGGTCGCCACGGTGCGCGCCCTGAAGTACCACGGCGGCGTGGCCCTTGCCGACCTCGGCACCGAGGACGTGTCCGCGGTCGAGGCAGGGATGATCAACCTCCGCCGGCACCTCGCCAACGTCCGCGGCGTCTACGGCATCCCGTGCGTCGTCGCGATCAACCGGTTCCCCACCGACACCGAGCGGGAGGTCTCCCGGGTCGTCGAGCTGGTGGAGGAGGAGGGCGTGCAGGCCTTCCCGGCCACCCACTTCGCCGACGGCGGCAACGGCGCGAAGTACCTCGCCGAGGGCGTGCTGGCATCGCTGGCGCAGCCCTCGCCGCTCGCGTTCTCCTTCACCTATGACGACGACCTCTCGCTGACCGCGAAGGTCGAGACGATCGCCACCCGGCTCTACGGCGCGGGCCTGGTGACGTGGGACGCCAAGGCGCGGCGGCGTCTGCTGCGTATCGAGCGCGACGGCTACCACCGCCTTCCGGTCTGCATCGCCAAGACGCAGTACTCGTTCTCCACGGACCCGACGTCGCTGGGCGCGCCGTCGGGCCACGAGCTGCACGTGCGGGAGGTACGCCTCTCCGCCGGCGCCGGCTTCGTCGTGGTGGTGTGCGGCGACATGATGACCATGCCCGGCCTGCCCCGTGACCCGTCGGCGGCGCGCATCGACCTCGCCGACGACGGCACGATCCTCGGGCTCTCGTGACGGACTGGGCGTTGGGACGCCGCTTCCAGGGATCTCAGGGGGAGGTCGCCTGGGAGAGATTCGGCGCGGGGCCACCGGTGGTGCTCCTGCACGGGACCCCGTTCTCGTCGTACGTCTGGCGCGACATCGCACCGGCGCTGGCGGCGAACCGCACCGTCTACGTCTGGGACATGGTCGGCTATGGCGCCTCTGAGAAGCGGTCCGGCCAGGACGTCTCCCTCGCCATCCAGGGCGAGTTGTTCGCCGCGCTGCTCGGGCACTGGGAGCTCGACTCCCCGGCGGTGGTGGCGCACGACTTCGGCGGTGCCGTCGCGCTCCGGGCGCACCTGCTGCACGGTGCGGGCTACGAGCGCCTCGCCCTGGTCGACGCCGTGGCGCACGGGCCCTGGGGCACCGGACTGTTCCGGCTCGCCCGAGACCACGAGGAGGTCTTCGCGCAGCTGCCGGCCGCCGTGCACGAGGGCCTGGTCCGGGGCTACGTCGGCACCGCCAGTCACCGCGGCCTCACCGAGGAGACGCTGTCGGCGTACGTCGCTCCGTGGCTCGGCGCCGAGGGCCAGCCCGCCCTCTACCGCCAGATGGCGCAGGGCGACCAGCGCTTCACCGACGAGCTCGAGCACCGGTACTCCGAGGTGACCGTGCCCACGCTCGTGTGCTGGGGCACCGATGACTCGTGGCTGCCACCGGCCAAGGGCGAGCAGCTCGCGGCTGCCCTCCCCACCGCCGAGCTGCACTGGCTCGAGGGCGCGGGGCACCTCGCCCAGGAGGACGCCCCGGCTCAGCTCACCGCGCGGCTGACCGAGTTCCTCAGTCGCCCAGCTCGGCGCGGCGCCGGATGACGTACTCCTCCAGCTCCTGGCGGATCGCGTCGTCGAGCGCGGGCTGCTCGTAGTCGGTCAGCGTCTTCTGGTAGATCTCCGCCGCCCGGTCGTTGGCATCACGAGCACCGCCGCGCATCCAGCGCTCGTAGTTCTCCGAGGAGGACAGCAGCGGGCGGTAGAAGCAGGTCCGGAACCGCTCCATCGTGTGCATCGCGCCGAGGAAGTGGCCGCCGTGGCCGACCTCCTCGTGGGCACCGAACGCCATCGAGTCCTCGTCGATCTCGAGCGGGGTGAACTCGTGCCTGAGCATCTGCAGGAGCTCGATGTCGACGATGAACTTCTCGTAACCGGCGACCAGGCCACCCTCGAGCCAGCCGGCCGAGTGCATCACCCAGTTGGCCCCGGCGAGGAACGTGGGCATGAGGGTCATCAACGCCTCATATCCCGCCTGGGCGTCCGCGACCTGCGAGGACGTGAGACCACCGCCCGTGCGGAAGGGCAGGCCGAAGTGGCGGGCGATCTGGCCGGTGCAGAGCAGGCCGATCCCCGACTCGGGCGTGCCGAAGGTGGGTGAGCCGGACTGCATGTCGATGTTGGAGAGGAACGAGCCGAAGATGACCGGCGTACCGGGCCGGATCAGCTGGGAGAGCGCGATCCCCGAGAGTGCCTCGACGATCTGCTGGACCAGCGCGGCCGGGATCGTCACCGGCGACATCGCGCCCATCAGGATGAAGGGTGTGAGCACCACCGGCTGCCCAGCAGCGGAGTACTCGAACTGCGCCTCCAGCATCCTGTCGTCCCAGCGCAACGGCGAGTTGCAGTTGATGAGGGAGATCGTGGCCGGGGTGGCCTCGATCGCGTCGCGTGATCCGAACAGGATCGAGGTCATCGCCAAGGTGTCCGCGGCATTGACGCCGGAGACGACGTTGCCCATGTAGACCTTGTCGGTCAGGGTCTGGAGGGCGTACGTCATGTCGAGGTGACGACTGTCGAGCGGGGTGTCATTGGGCTCACAGATGATGCCGCCCGCGGAGTCGAGGGCCGAGAACGACTGGGCCAGCTTGGTGAAGTTGGTGAAGTCGCCCATCGTCGCGTCCCGGCGGACATCACCCTGTCGCACGAAGGGCGGGCCGTAGACGGCACCGAAGGCCATCGAGTCGCCACCGATGTGGATGCTGTTGGCGGGGTTGCGCGCCTGGACGTCGAACTCGCGCGGCGCCTTCGCGACCTGCTCGAGGACGAAGTCGGGGTCGAGGAAGACCGTGTTCTCCTCCACCCGCTGGCCCGCCTGGCGGAACAGCTCGAGCGCCCGGGCGTCCATGAACTCGACGCCGATCTCGGTCATGAGCTTGCGCCAACCCCTGTCCAGGGTGGCCATCGCTTCCTCGGACAGCACCTCGTAGCGCGGCATCGTGTTGCGGAACACGGATCCTCCCGGGGTCGTGACTGGTGTGGCTGGAGGTCTTGACCGGAGCTCTCGACGGCTCCTAACCTCATGATGTGGGACCACGGTTCCACATCATGGAACATCAGGGAACCCCCTCCAGCAAAGGAGCCGTCGTGAGCGAGACCGCCACCGGCACGCGTGCGCTGGACCGCGCCGCCGACCTGGTCGCCACGGTCGTCCATGCCGACGCGCCGATGACCTTCGCCGATCTCCAGGACGCCAGCGGTCTCGCCAAGTCGACGACCTCCCGCATGCTCACCGCGCTGGAGCGCGCCGGGCTGCTCGAGCGCGACGCCACCGGCTCCTACGTCGCGGGCCGGCTGTTCTGGCTCTACGCCGCGCGGCACGACCCCTGGGACGAGCTGGTCCGGCTCGCCCAGCCCGTGATGGACCGCATCGGCGAGGACACCGGCGAGACGGTGAACCTCAGCGTCACCCGCGGTGACCGGGTCGTGCAGGTCTCCCAGGTGGACTCGACCTACCTCCTCGGCACCCGCGACTGGACCGAGGTCGACGTGCCGGCCCACTGCTCGGCGCTGGGCAAGGTCTTCTTCGCCTGGCATGCCCTCGACCTGCCGGAAGGCCGCCTGGAGCGCCTGACACCCGTCAGCCTGACCGACCGTGACGCCCTGGCGCGTGACGGGCACCGCACCCGCGAGCGGGGTTGGGCGGTGACCGCCGACGAGCTCGAGATCGGCCTCACCGGCATCGCGGTCCCCGTCTTCGGAGCGCACGGCGACGTGGTCGCCGCGCTCGGCATCTCCGGTCCCACCGCCCGGCTGTCAGGACGGTCCGACGAGCTCGGTCGCCAGCTGCTCGACCAGTCCACCGCGTTGTCAGCGCTGCTGCGCGGCCCCACTCACCCGAACGCACGCAACGAGGAGGTGGTCGCATGACCCCCGAAGAGATCCTGCAAGGCCTTTACGACGAGACCCTGGTCGGCAACGCACCTCGGGTGCTCGAGCTGACCAACCAGGGGCTCACCATCGACATGGAGCCGCAGACGCTGCTCTTCGACGCGCTGATCCCCTCGCTCGAGGAGGTGGGCGCACGCTTCGAGCGTGGTGACTTCTTCGTGCCGGAGATGCTGATCGCCGGTCGCGCCATGGCCGGCGCGATGGAGCGGTTGCGACCGCTCCTGGCCGAGACCGGGGTGCAGACCGTCGGCAAGTTCTTGATGGGCACCGTCAAGGGCGACGTCCACGACATCGGCAAGAACCTCGTCAACATCATGCTGGAGGGCGCCGGCTTCGAGGTCATCGACCTCGGTGTCCAGGTGGCCCCGGAGAAGTTCATCGCCGCGATCGACGAGCACCAGCCCGACATCGTCGGCTTCTCGGCGTTCCTCACCACCACGATGCCGATGTTCAAGGCCAACATGAACGCGCTGGAGAAGGCCGGCATGCGCAACGACGTCATCGTGATGGTGGGAGGCGCCCCGGTCACCCAGGAGTACGCCGACGCCGTGGGCGCCGATGGCTACGCCGCGGACGCCTCCCAGACGGTCAAGCAGGCCAAGCGCCTCCTCCAGGAGAAGCGCGCGAAGGTCCTCGCGTGAGCGCCGACGCGTTCCTCCACACGGTGCTGCGCTCGGCCACGCGGGAGGTCGTGCTCGGACACGACCAGCCGTTCCGCCTCATCGGCGAGCGGATCAACCCCACCGGTCGCCGCATCTTCCAGGAGCAGCTCCGTGGCGGCGACTTCTCCGCGATCGAGCGCGACGTCAAGGCACAGGTCGAGGGCGGCGCCGACGTGCTCGACATCAACATGGGCGTGCCGCTCACCGACGAGCCGGACCTGCTGGCGAAGGCCGTCCAGATGGTCCAGAGCCTGACCGACCTGCCGGTCTGCATCGACTCCTCGGTCGTGGAGGCCCTCGAGGCCGGCCTCTCCGTCTACCGGGGCCGGGCGCTGGTGAACTCGGTGACCGCCGAGGACGACCGGCTGGCGCTGATCCTCCCGCTCGTGAAGAAGTACGACGCCGCGATCATCGCGCTGCCCAACGACCACGACGAGATCCCGATGGAGGCCGACAAGCGCGTCGAGCTGACGCACAAGATCGTCCGTGTGGCCACCGAGGAGTACGGCATCGCCCGGGCCGACATCGTGATCGACCCGCTCGCGATGCCCATCGGCGCCGACACCTCGACGACCCTGGTCACCTTCGAGGTCATGCGCCGCATCCGCGACGAGATCGGGGTCAACATGACCTGCGGCGCCTCCAACGTGTCCTTCGGGATGCCCAACCGGCACACGCTCAACGCCACCTGGCTGCCGATGGCGATGACGTCCGGGCTCACCAGCGCGATCACCGACACCCGTACGCCCCAGATCGTGGAGGCGGTCAAGGCCGCCGACGTGTTCCTCGGCCACGACGACTGGGGCACGGCGTGGATCTCGGCACACCGGGCCAAGCAGGCGGCGGCCGGCGCGTGAGCCGACCGCCCGAGGAGCCGGCCTTCTCTCTCGCGGACGTCGCGCGGGAGGGCCTCATCGAGCGACCCGGTGCCGACGCACCCCCGCACGACGGCGCCGGGCGGGTCGACCTGTCCTTCACGGTCCACACCCGTGCCGAGGACGGCGCCGAGGTGCCACCGACCCAGCGCAGCGCACGTGTCCCGCCCGGCGTGACCGTCTTCGACGCCGCCTCGTGGAACGGCATCGCGATCGACTCCACCTGCGGTGGCCACGGGACCTGCCACAAGTGCCGGATCCAGATCACGTCGACCGGTGACGTCCCCATCACCCGACACGACGTCCGGACCTTCAGCGCCGCCCAGCTGTCGGAGGGATGGCGGCTGGGCTGCCTGGTCCACGCCACCCGGGACCTCGCGGTCGAGGTCCCGCCACTGACCACCCGGCCCAAGGCAGCGACCGTCGGCATCGGACGACAGGTGATCCTGCGCCCGGCGCTGCAGAAGCGCTACGTCGAGCTCGCCGAGGCCACGCTCTCGGACCAGCGCACCGACCTCGTCCGGCTCACCGACGCCATCGACGACCTCGAGCTGACCGCCGACCTCCATGTGCTGCGTCGACTCTCCACGGTCCTGCGGGAGTCGGACTTCAAGGTGACCGCGGTGGTCCTCGACGAGGCGCTGATCGACATCGAGCCCGGGGACACGACCTCCGCGCGCTACGCCATCGCCTTCGACCTCGGCACCACAACCGTCGTGGGCACGCTGCTCGACGTCGGAACGGGCACCCCGGTGGCGGTCAGCTCGATGCTCAACGCCCAGCAGCCGTTCGGGGGCGACGTGATCACCCGGATCAGCGCCACCATGATGGACAAGGCCGCCCTGGGCCGCCTCCAGGAGGCTGCCGGACGCACCCTGGCCGAGCTCGCCGCCAGCGTCTGCCGCCAGGGGGGTGTCGACCCCGCCCACGTCTACGAGGTCGCCGTCGCCGGCAACGCCACGATGACGGCCCTGGTGCTCGGCATCGACCCCGAGCCGCTCGGAGTGGCCCCCTTCGTCATGTCGACGTCGCAGCCGCCGACGGTGCTCGCGTCCGAGCTCGGCCTGACCCTCCACCCGCGAGCACGGGCGTACTTCTTCCCCGCCCTCGGCGCCTACGTCGGCGGCGACATCGTGGCCGGGATGCTGGCGACCGGCATGGACCGCGACAAGCGCACCCGGCTCTTCATCGATGTCGGCACCAACTGCGAGATCGTCCTCAGCGACGGCGAGACCATCCTGTCCACTGCTGCTCCGGCCGGCCCCGCGTTCGAGGGAGGTGCCATCCGGTGCGGCATGCGGGCAGCGGACGGAGCCATCGAGGTCATCAAGGTCGACCCCCACGCCCTGGGCGAGGAGCCCCCGGTGACGCTCGGCGTCATCGGCGACGTCGAGCCTCGCGGGCTGTGCGGCTCCGGCCTCGTCGACGCCGTGGCCGAGCTGGTCCGCGTGGGTCTGCTCGACTCCTCCGGCCGGCTGGTGAGCGACGAGGCGGCCAAGGAGATCGCGCCCGCCCTCGCGGACCGGATGTCGCGGATCGGCGAGGAGCGGGTCTTCCTGCTGCACCGCCCGACTCCGGAGACCGAGCCCGCCGAGTGCGTCTACCTCTCCCAGCGCGACGTGCGCGAGCTCCAGTTCGCGAAGGCCGCCATCTCGACCGGCTGGTCGTTGCTGCTCGAACAGCTCGGTCTCGAGCACCGCGACGTGCAGCAGGTCCTGCTCGCCGGGTCGTTCGGCAGCTACCTCTCCCCCGCCTCCGCGGTCCGCATCGGCCTCGTCCCGACCCTGCCCGTGCTGCGCATCGTCGCCGCCGGCAACGTCGCCGGCGAGGGGGCGAAGATGGCCTTGCTGTCGGTGCGCGAGCGTGCCGGCGCACTGGCCCTGCTGGAGGAGGTGACCTATGTCGAGCTCTCCGACCGCCCCGACTTCAACGACGCCTTCGTCGAGCAGCTCTCGTTCAAGGCCTGACGGCCAGGGCCGGGTGGCGCTCGTCGCGTGCGGGGCCATCGCCCAGCACGCGGCCGCCGTGGTGGCCCGGCGCGGGTGGCCCGTCGACGTCCATCCCCTGCCACCCCTCCTGCACAACCACCCCGAGCGCATCGCCGAGCAGGTGCGCACACTGGCCGGTCGGCTGGCGACGACGTACGACCGGGTGGTGGTCGGCTACGCCGACTGCGGCACCTACGGCGCGCTCGACGAGGTGTGCCGCGACCTCGGGATCCAGCGGCTGCCGGGACTGCACTGCTACGACGTCTTCGCCGGCCCGTCCCGACTGGAGCGGTTCTTCGACGACCAACCCGGCACCTACCTCCTGACCGACTTCCTGGTGCGCTCGTTCGCGCGCACGGTGCTGCAGGAGATGGGCCTGGACCGCTACCCCGAGCTGCGCGACGCCTACTTCGGTCACTACACGCGCGTCGTGTGGCTGGCGCAGGAGCCGGATGCGGAGCTGCGCGAGCTGGCCGAGCTGGCCGCGGCCGCCATCGAGCTGCCGCTCACCGTGGTGGAGACCGGGGATCACGGGCTCGAGCGGGCCCTGGCCGACCTCGTCGGCTAGCTATCCGCGCAGCCGCTCGATCATGCCCGTGCGCCACGCCTCGGTCTCGCCGATCTGGTTGAAGGTGAAGACGTGCAGGCCCTCGACCAGCGCGCCCGGCTCACCGAGCGCCGGCGCGCACTTCTCGAGAAAGCTCTCGCCGGTGAATCCGCCGGGTGCCGCGAGACGCGCGAACAGGCCCTTGTTCTTGGCGAGGAACTTGGTCGACTCACCCACGCCGATCTTGGTGGCCATCCCCAGCAGCTTGGTGCGGTCGACCGGTCCCGGGATGCCCAGCAACAGCGGCATGGCGACGCCCCGCTTGCGCAGCCTCCGCACCCAGTCGCGGACCACGGCCGGGTCGAAGGTCAGGTTGCTGACGATGTGCGTGGCGTGGCGCCGCTTGTCCCACATGGACTGGACGGTGAGGTCGTCGTCGATGGTCGGGTGCGACTCGGGGTAGCCGGTGATCCCCACGTGGGGGAACGGCGAACCCATGGCGGCCAGGTCCTCCAGCAGTGCCAGCGCGTCGGGGTAGTCCCCGACCGCCTCGGCGTCCCCACCGGGGACGAACACGCTGGTGATGCCCTTGCCGCGGAGCCGATCCACGATCTCGACCAGCTCACTGCGGCCACTCACCATGCGCGCTGCCAGGTGCGGCACGACGGTGTACCCGTGCCCGGCCAGTCGCTCGGCCAGGTCGAAGGTGGCCTCCAGCCCCTTGGAGGGCGAAGCGGTCACCGTGACCGACCGGTCGCGAGGGAGGTGCTCGAGCACCTTGGCCTCGGCCGACGCCGTCGGGAGCACCTCGTACCGGGCGTTCTCCAGCAGCCGGGTGAGCGTCATGACCGTATCTTTGTTGCGCATGGAGCAACTCATTTCGTGATGCGCATCCGTCCGCTCCACCCTAATGCTTTCCGGCCACGGGCGACAGGGGAAGAAATGCCGCGAGGGGCGGCCACCTCACGGTGACCGCCCCTCGTGGAGCGTGCTAGCTGAACGTCACTTGACGGTGACCGTGGCGCCGGCCGCCTCGAGGGCGTCCTTGGCCTTCGCGGCAGCGTCCTTCGTCACGTGCTCGAGGATCGGCTTCGGGGCCGCCTCGACGAGGTCCTTGGCCTCCTTCAGACCGAGGGAGGTCAGCGCGCGAACCTCCTTGATGACGTTGATCTTCTTCTCACCAGCGGCCTCGAGGATGACGTCGAACTCGTCCTGCTCGACAGCGGCCTCGCCACCAGCGGCACCACCGGCAGCCGGGGCGGCAGCCGCGGCAACGGGGGCAGCGGCGGTGACGCCGAAGGTGTCCTCGAACTGCTTCACGAACTCAGAGAGCTCGATCAGGGTCATCTCCTTGAAGGCCTCAAGGAGCTCGTCGGTGCTGAGCTTCGCCATGGTGGCGTTTCCTTCCGTATGTGGCACGAGGACGGGTGCGTCCCGTGCCGGGGTTTCAGGTGGTGTACGTCGGCCCGGTCAGGCGTCGGTGGACTCGGTCGCCTCGTCGGTGGACGGAGCGGCCTCGTCGGTCGCCTCGGGCTCGACGGCCGCAGGGGCCTCCGACTCCGGGGCGTCCTCGGCGGGAGCAGCCGACCCAGTGTTTGATTCCTGGGAAGCACCACCTGCGAGGATCGAGGGGTCCTCCTGCGCCTTCGTCTCCAGGGCGCCGGCGAGCCGGGCAACCTGGGCGAGCGGGGCGTTGAGGAGGTAGACGGCCTGGGACAGCGACGCGAGCATGCCGCCCGCGAGCTTGCCCAACAGGACCTCACGAGACTCGAGATCGGCCAGCTTGGCGATCTCGGCTGCGTCGAGGGTGTTGCCGTCCAGGACACCGCCCTTGATGACAAGGGCGGGGTGTGCCTTGGCAAAGTCACGCAGACCCTTGGCGGCCTCGACCACGTCTCCATTGATGAAGGCGATGGCGGTGGGGCCGGTCAACAGGTCGTCGAAGCCGTCGATGCCCGCCTCAGTGGCGGCGATCTTGGCAAGCGTGTTCTTGACCACGGCGTAGTTGGCGTTCTCGCCGAGGGCTCGCCGCAGGTCCTGCAGCTGCTTCACGGTGAGACCGCGGTACTCGGTCAGCACAGCGCCGGCGGACTCGTTGAACGACTCAACGATCTCCGCGACGGCGGCAGTCTTCTCTGGCCGCGCCATGGGTCTCCTTCCGGGGTCGACCACCGGCGTCCGGCCCACACATGACGAACGCCCTGAGCACAGGCTCAGGGCGTGGATGCGGCGAGGCCGCTTGCTCTGCACCTGCGCCGGCCATTCGCTTGAGCGAACCTTCGGTCACGGGCGTGGAGCTCGTGACAACCTGCGGTCTCTGGTTTCAGGACGGAACAGTACGCCCTGGCGCTGGTACGGACAAATCAGTGCGGACGCACCCTATTCCGCCATTCGGTCCCGCGCGCGGTCCAACACTGGTTCGATGTCGGGGTGGATCAACAGCTCACGACCGTAGGGGCCTCCCTGGCCCGAAGTGACGAACGCATGCTCACCGGCAACAACGCCGCCGCGCGCGTGTGGAAGACCGGCTTCGGCGGGCTCGACGAGCTCATCGGTGGCGGCCTGCGTGCGGGCTCGCTCATCCTGCTGGCCGGCCCCCAGGGCCTCGGCAAGTCGACCTTCGCGCTCCAGCTCGCGCGCAACACGGCGGCGTCCGGCCGCCCCGTCCTCTACTTCTCCTACGAGCACGATGCCGAGGACCTGACCCAGAAGCTGATCGCCATGGAGGCCGGCGAGCTCGACGAGTCGGACCGGGCGCGGATCACCGCCGTGCGGTCGATCTTCGACGACCTCTGGGCCAGCTCGCTGGAGCACCGCCTCGAGTCGATGCCGTGCGGGGCGAAGGCGCTGGCCAAGGTCGCCAGCTACTCCGAGCTCCTGTTCGTGCACCGCTCCACCGGCACGCGCACGGACATCGAGTCGATCCAGTCGACCATCGAGATGGTCCGTGAGGTGAGCGGCAGCACGCCGCTGGTGATCGTCGACTACCTGCAGAAGATCAAGTCCGTCCACGACACCGACGATGACGCCAAGTCCACCGAGATCGTCGAGGGCCTGAAGGACCTCGCCATCGACCACGGCATCCCGATCCTGGCGATCGCCGCCGCCGACAAGGCGGCCCTCCGGACCGGTCAGCGGATGCGCGCCGGCCACCTCCGCGGGTCGAGCGCCCTGGCCTACGAGCCGGACATCGTGATGGTGCTCAACAACAAGTTCGACGTCGTCGCGCGCCACCACCTGACCTACGACCTCCGCAATGCCGACCGCTTCCGCGAGTACGCCGTGCTCACGATCGAGAAGAACCGTTTCGGCCGCGACGGCGACGTGCTGCAGTTCCGCACCCGTTTCGACCAGGGTCGCTACGAGTCCGAGGGCACCGAGGTCCGCGAGCAGCTCGTGGACGAACGCGTCTTCCGGGACTGACCAGTCGAGCGCGACGAACGGGCCGCCCCATCCACGTGGAGGGAGCGGCCCGTTCGTACGTCAGGGGCTCAGGCAGCGCCCGGCAGCCCCTCCTCGCTGATCTGGTCGGCCGGAGGCGCCTCGATGTCGACGTCGGTGCCGAAGTCGCTGTAGGTGCCCTCGCTCGTGGACGGGACGGGCTTGCCGCCCGTCGGCGACGGGGTCTCGATCGTCTGGGCGAACTTGCGCGGCAGGTCGTCGCCGTCGACCCACATCTCGGTCACCATCTCCTTGGGCAGGAACTCCTTCATCGCCTCGGGGAAGTCCATGGCCTCGAGGTAGTCGGCGGGGTCGATGGTGATGCGGTAGTGGTTCGTGGCCACGCCGTCCACCTCCTCCTCGCCGAGGAGCTCGAGCTTCTCGGGAGTCTCGAGGGCCTGGAACATGACCTCCGGATCGGTGGCCTTGCCGAGCATGCCGAACAGGGAGCTGGGATCGCTCAGGTCGATCTTGAGGTAGGTGTCACCCGTGCCCATGTCGGGCGACTTCATGTACATCACCTGGTCGAGCAGGATGATCTCCATGGACTGGGCGCCGGTGCTGCTGGCCTTCATCTCGACACCGTCACCGCTGAACCGGGCCTGGCCGGACATCGTCGTGGGCTGGCCCTGCACCTCTGTGGTGGTGGAGAAGTTGAAGGTCTCGGCCTCGCGGAGCGCCGACATGACCGCGGGGTAGAACTCAGGGGCGGAGAGCTCGCGCAGCGATGTCTCCCCCGCCTCCTCGGCATCGGTCGGTCCGTCCGCGGAGTCGCCCGTGCCGGAATCGGTGCCAGCGCCGTCGTCGGTCGCTGAGCTGGAGTCAGTGGTGTCGTCGCCGCTGCAGGCGGTCAGGCCGACTCCCAGCGTGAGCACCAGCGCTGCGGAGCCCAGGCGGCGGGCAAGTGGCGTGACGCGCATTGTCTTCTCCTCGTGCGGGGTGGATGGTGCATTCCTACCCGACGACGCCACGACCGAATGGTCGAACAGCCACATGACGATGGTCCGGTCGTCCCGAGGGACGACCGGACCATGCGAGGTCGATCAGGAGCGGTGGTCAGGCTCAGGCCTGGGCCGCCTCGTCCTCCGACGCCACGTTCTTGACGCGGTTGGGGTCCACCTGGATGCCGGGGCCCATCGTCGTCGAGACGGTGATCTTCTTGATGTAGCGACCCTTGGAGCTGGCCGGCTTCAGACGCAGCACCTCGTCGAGCGCCGCGGCGTAGTTCTCCGCGAGCTGGACCTCGGAGAACGAGGCCTTGCCGATGATGAAGTGCAGGTTGGAGTGGCGATCGACGCGGAACTCGATCTTGCCGCCCTTGATGTCGGTGACGGCCTTCGCGACGTCGGGCGTCACGGTTCCCGTCTTCGGGTTCGGCATGAGCGAACGCGGGCCGAGCACACGACCGAGGCGGCCGACCTTGCCCATCATGTCGGGGGTCGCGACGACGGCGTCGAAGTCGAGCCACCCACCGGCCACCTTCTCGATGAGCTCGTCGGCACCGACGAACTCGGCGCCGGCCGCACGCGCAGCCTCGGCCTTCTCGGCGGTCGCGAACACGAGGACACGGGCGGTCTTGCCGGTGCCGTGCGGGAGGTTGACGGTGCCACGGACCATCTGGTCGGCCTTGCGCGGGTCGACACCCAGGCGCATGACGACGTCGAGGGTCTCGTCGAACTTCTTCTTGGAGCCGCCCTTGGCGATCTTGATGGCGGCCAGCGGTGCGTAGAGCTCGTCCCGGTCGAACGTCTCTGCCGCTGCGCGGTAGGTCTTGCTGCGCTGCATTGTCTTCTCGATTCTGTGGTGCGAAGGATGTGGTTGGCGAGCCAGCGCGGCTCTCCCACGGATCAGTCGGTCGTGATACCCATCGAGCGCGCAGTGCCCTCGACGATCTTCATGGCCGCGTCGATGTCATTGGCGTTCAGGTCGGGCAGCTTGGTCGTCGCGATCTCGCGCACCTGGTCCTTGGTCAGCTTGCCGACCTTCTCCTTGTGCGGGACGCCCGAACCCTTCTTCAGGCCGGCGGCCTTCTTGATGAGCTCAGCGGCCGGAGGAGTCTTGGTGATGAACTCGAAGGTGCGGTCCTCGTAGATCGTGATCTCCACGGGGATCACGTTTCCGCGCATGGCCTCTGTCTGGGCGTTGTAGGCCTTGCAGAAGTCCATGATGTTGACGCCGTGCGGGCCGAGTGCCGTACCGACCGGCGGGGCCGGGGTGGCCGAACCGGCCTGCAGCTGCACCTTGACCAGCGCAGCGATCTTCTTCTTGGGAGGCATTGCCATCTCTCTCTCATGTGGTCATGACGGGGAACCACTTCCCCTGCCACTTGTTCTTCTTCTCTTGACTGGGAGGCCCTCGGGCCCCCGGGCCTCAGACCTTCTGGATCTGGCTGAAGCTCAGCTCGACCGGGGTCTCCCGGCCGAAGATCTCGACGAGGGCCTTGACCCTCTGCGACTCCGCGTTGATCTCGGTGATCGTCGCGTGGAGCGTGGCGAACGGGCCGTCGACCACCATGACCGAGTCGGACACGTCGAAGTCGGCGACCTCGACGGGCTTGCGCGGCGTGGTGCTGGAGCCCTTCTCGCCGGCGGCAGCGGCCTCGGCCACAGCCATGACGGCCGGAGCCAGCATGTCCTCGACCTCGGTCATGCTGAGCGGGACGGGCTGGTGGCTGTGCCCGACGAAGCCGGTGACCGACGGCGTGTGACGCACGGCGGACCAGGACTCGTCGGTGAGGTCCATGCGAACCAGGACGTAACCGGGCAGGACGGTGCGGGTGACCATCTTGCGCTGGCCGTTCTTGATCTCCGCGACCTCCTCGGTGGGGACCACGATCTCGTGGATGTAGTCCTCCATGTTCAGGGAGATGATGCGGTTCTCGAGGTTGTGCTTGACCCGCTTCTCCATGCCGGAGTAGGTGTGCACGACGAACCAGTCACCCGGCTTGGCCCACAGCTCGCGGCGGAAGGCCTCGAGGGGGTCGTCGGCGTCGGGCTCGGCGCGAGTCGTCGGCGGAGTCGTCGGCGGAGTCGGGGAGTCCTCGGCGTCAGGCTCGGCGGAGTCCTCGGCGGAGGCGCCGTCCTCCGCGGCAGCCTCGGCCTGGTTCTCGTCGACCTCGGGGGTCGGCTCGTCCGAGGCCTCGACCTGCTCGGTGGAATCCTCGACGGACTCGACCTGGTCGTCGACCTGGTCCAGGTCATTGCTTTGCGACACGTCCAACTCCGAACATCGTTGTCAACTGGTCCGGTCACGGGGACCGGGGTCGGCCTCAGGGGCCGTGGGCTTCACGCAGGGGATCTACTGGTGGATCACTGGGTGCTGCTGCCACCGGTGAAGACCTCGAAGACCAGCTTTCCGAAAGCGAGGTCGAGGATCGACACCAACGACATCACCAAGATGACGAAGAACAGCACCACGAAGAAGTAGGTGATGAGCTGCTGCTGGGTGGGCCACACCACCTTGCGGAGCTCGGCCACCACCTGCCGGATGAACGTGACCGGGCTGGTGCGCCCACGGTCGTCGCCGCGCGAGTCCTTCCGCGCGTCCTGAACCGCGTTGCCGTCCGCCACGTTCTTCACCTTTCTTCGTCATGCGTTGTGCAGTGGATCCTTGCAGGGCACGAGGGACTTGAACCCCCAACCTTCGGTTTTGGAGACCGATGCTCTGCCAGTTGAGCTAGTGCCCTCCGATGGCCACCACCCTTGCCTCGGGCATGCCGAAGCATGTGGCGAAACCACCAATCGAGAAGCATACGGGGCTGGTCCAGTCGGAGTCGAACCGAGCCTCGACGCTTCCTGCGATGTCCGGCCCTCCTAGGATGACGCCATGGGGAGACCGGCCGTGACCCACGACCGCCGTCGAGACGTGTCGAGCCTTCCCAAGGCCCATCTCCACCTGCACTTCACCGGATCGATGCGCCACCAGACCCTGCTGGAGCTGGCCGCGCGCGACGACATCGCCCTTCCGGACTCGCTCGTGGCGGAGTGGCCGCCGCAGCTGAGCGCGGCCGACGAGAAGGGATGGTTCCGCTTCCAGCGGCTCTACGACGTCGCGCGCTCGGTGCTGCGCACCCCCGAGGACGTACGCCGGCTCGTGCTGGAGGCGGCCGAGGACGATGTCCGGGACGGCGGCCGGTGGCTGGAGATCCAGGTGGACCCCAGCGGCTACGCGGCGCGGTTCGGCGGCATCACGGCGTTCACCGACCTGGTGCTCGACTGCGTCCGGGACGCCTCCGAGCGGACCGGGCTCGGCATCGCCGTGGTCATCGCCGCGAACCGGACCCGCCACCCGCTCGACGCCCGCACCCTGGCCCGCCTGGCCGGGCAGTACGCCGGTCGCGGCGTGGTCGGCTTCGGGCTCTCCAACGACGAGCGGCGCGGCACGACCGCCGACTTCGCGAGCGCCTTCCGCATCGCCGACCGCGCCGGTCTGCTGCTGACTCCCCACGGCGGGGAGCTGCGTGGTCCCGAGCACGTCCGTGCCTGTCTCGACAGCCTCGGCGCCCAGCGGCTGGGTCACGGTGTCCGCAGCGCCGAGGACCCTGCCCTGCTCGACCGCATCGTCGCGGCCGGGGTGGCGCTGGAGGTCTGCCCGGTGTCCAACGTCGCCCTCGGGGTCTACTCCGACCTCACCTCGGTGCCGGTGCCGCAGCTGCTGGATGCCGGGGCGACGATCGCCCTCGGCGCGGACGACCCGTTGCTCTTCGGCTCCCAGCTGGCCGGCCAGTACGCCACGATGCGCGCCGCCCACGACCTCGACGACGCCACCCTCGCCCGCCTGGCGCGGATGTCGTTCGACGCGTCGCGCGCGCCCAGCGACGTCGTGGCAGCGGCATGTGCCGACATCGACGCCTGGCTCGCCGGCCCGTCCTAGAGGGAGCAGCCCACCGCGACGGGCTCGTTGACCAGCCGGACGCCGAAGGCCGCCTCGACCCCGTCGCGCACCTCGCGGGCGAGGGTGAGCAGCTCGGCCGTCGTGGCGCCGCCGCGGTTGGTGAGCGCCAGCGTGTGCTTGGTCGACAGGCTCACCCGGTCACCGGCGGTCGGACTGACGTGGCCCTTGGCGAAGCCGGCGTTCTCGATGAGCCACGCCGCGCTGGACTTGACCGTGCCGTCGGCCTGCTCCCAGCGCGGGGCGGCCTCGGGGAGGTCCGCGGACTGGTCGGGCGTGAGGAAGGGGTTGGTGAAGAACGACCCTGCACTCCACGTGTCGTGGTCGGCCGGGTCGAGCACCATGCCCTTGCCGCGACGCAGGCCGAGCACCGCGCGGCGGACCTCGGCCAGCGGGGCTCGCTCCCCGACTGCCACGCCGAGAGCGCGAGCGAGCTCGGCGTACTCCACCGGCGCCCCGAGGTCGCCGAGCCCCAGCTGGAAGGTCACGTCGAGGACGACGTAGCGGCCCGGGTCTGCCTTGAAGCGACTGTGCCGGTAGGAGAAGCCGCAGTCGGGGGCCGCGAACGTGCGCTGGGTGCGCTCGACCCGGTCCCACGTGCGGACGCGGGAGATGGTCTGGGAGACGTCCTGGCCGTAGGCCCCGACGTTCTGGATCGGGGTGGCGCCCACCGCGCCGGGGATGCCCGACAGCGCCTCGATGCCGGTCCACCCCTGCTCGACGGCGTGGGCGACGAGGTCGTCCCAGCCCTCTCCGGCCGCGACCGTCACGCTGGCGCCGCTGCAGGCATCGGCGTCCACGCGGATGCCGCGGGTGGCCACCTCGACCACCCGCCCGTCGAAGCCGACGTCGGCCACCACGAGGTTGGAGCCGCCACCGAGGACGAGGAGCGGGATCTCGGCGGCATCGGCCCGGGCGACCTCCTCGAGCAGCTCTGCCTCGCTCGTCGCGCGCACCCACTCGCGGGCCGGACCGCCGAGTCGCAGGGTGGTGTGGTCGCGCAGGTCAGGCACGGTCCGCGGCCCGCACGACGGCCTTCGGCATGCCGAGCACCTTCTGCCCCTCGCAGGTGACCTCGAGGGCGAGCGTGACCAGTCCGTCGGCCACCGCCTTCACGGTGCCGTTGACCACGACCTCGGCTCCGCCGACGGCGGGTACGACGACCGGGCTGGTGAACTTCGACCCGAGCTCGACGACCTCGGCGCCGTCGGACCACCGCGAGACGGCGCTGCCGACGAGGGCCAGGGTGTACATGCCGTGCGCGATCACCCCGGGGAGGCCCACGCCGATCGCGACCTCCTCGTCCTGGTGGATCGGGTTGTGGTCGCCGCTGGCCTCGGCGTAGGCGACCAGGTCCGCACGGGTGACCGTGAAGACCTGCTCCGGGAGGCGGTCCCCGGGGGCGAGGTCGGCGCTCATGCCACACCGCCCTGGGCCGGCGAGTGGACGAGGGTGGCCTTGCCGGTGCAGACCAGCCCACCGGAGGCGTCGCGGATCTCGCTGGCGGTCGCGATGATGTCCGCACCGCCGATCTGCCGCAGGCCGGTGACGGTCAGCGTGGCGACGAGCTCGTCGCCCTCGCGGAGCGGCCGCTCGTAGGTGAAGCGCTGCTCGCCGTGGACGATCCGGTGGAGGTCGACCTGCTCGGCGTCCAGGAAGGCCTGCATCGCATCGAAGGCGAGCACGATCGGGAAGGTCGGTGGCACCGAACCGTCGTCGGGCTGGCCGACGGCGGCGGCAAAGGCCCGCACCCGGTCAGCGGTGACGACCAGGGAGGCCGGCGCGGGGAACTCTCGTCCCACGAGGGAGGGGTCGACGGACATGACCCGAGCCTAGAACACACAACGACCCGTCCGAGAAGCCTCGGACGGGTCAGGAGTGCTGAAGAGCGTCAGCGGGTCTCGCGGTGAGCCGTGTGGGCCCGGCAGCGCGGGCAGAACTTCTTCAGCTCGATGCGGTCGGGGTCGTTGCGACGGTTCTTCTTGGTGATGTAGTTGCGCTCCTTGCAGTCCACGCACGCAAGCGTGATCTTGGGGCGAACGTCAGAGCTCTTGCTGGCCACGGGAAGTCCTTAGGTTTGGCTGGTGGTGCGGTGTCGTGCCTGGGTGGTAGCGGGGGCGGGACTCGAACCCGCGACACCACGATTATGAGCCGTGTGCTCTAACCACCTGAGCTACCCCGCCACAGGAAGCCGGAAAACGACCCCCGGAGGGGACAAATCCGACCCAGAGCCCCTTTACGGAATCGAACCGTAGACCTTCTCCTTACCATGGAGACGCTCTGCCGACTGAGCTAAAGGGGCAACGCCGCAGAACCATACACGCGGGATCGGCTGGGTGAGAAATCGGCTCAGAAGGTCGCTCAGGCGTCCTGGATCCGGGCCCAGCCCACCGCTTCTTCCAGCTCATAGGCAAGACCCAGCAACCGGGCCTCGCGGCCTGCTCCGGCACCGAACATCATGCCGTGGGGAAGGCCTGCCGAGGTGGTCGCCAGGGGCAGCGAGATGGCCGGCTCGCCCGTGGCGTTGGCGAGCGGCGTGAAGGCCACCCAGTCCATCAACCGCTCCATGATCTCCTCATAGCTCTGGTCCGCCCGCAGGTGCCCGACCCGGGGGGTCTCGGCGGCCAGGGTCGGGCTGAGGGTGACGTCGTACGTCGCGTGGTGGCGGGCCGCGGCACGTCGCGAGGCCCGGAGCACAGCGATCGTGCCCGGTTGGCGATGCAGGTTGCGCGCCGCGTGCCGCGCCAGCCCGAGGGTGAGGTTGTCGAGCTTGGCCGGGTCCCACGTCGAGCCGTAGTCGGAGCGTCCGCGACGGGTGATGGCGAAGGCCAGGAGGGACCAGTAGCGCACGAAGTGGACCGGGAACGACGCCGGGATCGGTGGCTCGACCTCCTCGACCCGGTGCCCGAGCGACTCGAGCAGCTCCGCGGTGCGCAGCGTCAGCTCACGGACCTCCGGCGTCGAGTCGCGTCCGATGCTGGAGGTGACGACCGCGACCCTGAGGCGCGCCCTGCTGGGTCGGGTGATGTCGCCGATCGGCGCCAGGCCGGGGTTGCGCCAGACCCGCTCCGCCTCCCGGAAGAACGCCGCGGTGTCGCGGACACTGCGCGTCAGCACGCCGTCGGAGACGATCCGGACGGGCATGTCGCGCATGGCCCGGTCCTGGGCCAGCCGGTCGCGGGTGGGCTTGAGCCCGACGAGTCCGTTGACCGCGGCCGGGATGCGGATCGAGCCGCCCCCGTCGTTGCCGTGGGCGATCGGGACGGCTCCCGCTGCCACGAGCGCCCCGGCGCCGGCGGACGAGGCGCCGGCGTAGTGGTCGAGGTTCCAGGGTGAGCGGACCTGACCCAGCCGCGCGTGGTCGACCGCTCCTGAGAAGCCGAACTCGGAGAGCTGCGACTTCCCGAGCGGAATGAGTCCGGTCGCGAGATACATCCGCGCGAAGTCGCCGTCGGCCTTCTGGGGGACGCCGACGAACGCGTCCGCGCCCTGCTGGGTCGGCATGCCGGCCACGTCGACGTTGTCCTTGACGAAGGTGGGCACCCCGGCGAACCAGCCCCCGCGGGGCTGCTGGGCCTCCTGGCGGGCCCGGGCGAACGCGGCGTGGGACACCGCCCCCAGGTCGCCGTCGACCAGCTCGGTGCGGGCGATCGCCGCCTCCACCACCTCGGGGACCGAGACGTCACCGGCACGCAGTGCCCAGACGATGCCCGTCGCGTCGAGGTCGGAGAGGGCATCGTCGGCGAAGGCATGGACGCGCGTCATGACGGGAGGCTAGTCGGGGTAGCCGCAGCCGCGGTGCGGAGTACGATGACGAGCATGGGCAGACTTCAGACGACCCCGGGTCCGACCCGGCGGCTCCCTGCCTATGACCGTTGCGATGACGAGGACCGAACGAGCTAGTTCCTGACGCTGCGCACCGACGCGCGTCAGCCACAGCCGACCCGTCCCCCTTGCAGTCCATCGGAGTCCGTCCATGCCCGCGCACGCCTCACCCCGCCATGCCCTTCTCCTCGTCGCCGCGACCGCGTGCTGGGGCTGCGGCACCGTCCTGAGCAAACTGGTCCTCGACCGCGGCGTTGCCCCGTTGACCTTGCTGGCCCTGGAGCTGTTCGCCAGCTGTTCCCTCTTGTGGATCAGCATGGTCGTGCTCCGCGTCCGACCGGTCCGGAGTCCCGGTCTGGTCAAGCTGGCGGCCCTGGGTGTCTTGAACCCGGGCCTGGCCTACGCACTCGGTCTCATCGGACTGGTCACGGTCAGCGCCAGCATGTCGGTGCTGCTCTGGGCCACCGAACCGGTCCTGATCATGGTGCTCGCAGTCCTGATCCTTCACGAGCGGATCGCCGCTGCGACCGGCGTCGCGGTCGCCGTGGCGCTGGTGGGAGTCGCCCTGGTGATCTACCGTCCCGGCGTCAGTGGCGATGCGCTCGGTATCGCCCTGACGGTGGGAGCGGTCGCCGCGTGCGCCTGCTACACCGTGCTCACCCGCCGTCTGCTCCTCGACGACAGCTCCCTGACCGTCGTCCTTGCCCAGCAGCTGGTCGCCCTCAGCTTCGCTGTCCTGCTGGTAGGGGTGGCATCAGCAACCGGGCTCACTGATGTCGGACTTCCCGGGGATCCCGGGACCTGGGTGCTCGCGGTCGCGTCCGGCACCGTCTACTACGCACTCGCGTTCTGGTTCTTCGTCGGCGGCCTTCGTGGAGTCCCAGCCTCGATCGCAGGAGCTTTCCTGCCCCTGATCCCGGTCTTCGGCCTGGGCGCCGCCTACCTCGTCGGCGATCGACTCCTCCAACGGCAGTGGCTCGGCGCCAGCCTGGTCGTCCTGGCCACCCTTGGAGCCGTCGCCCACCATCTCACCAACAGCTCACGCGGCCGCGAGGATCGAGTGAGCGAGGACGACCGAGGGGTCGGGACTGGCCCGTGACGACGCTAGTCGCGGTCGCCGCAGCCGCGGCGATGGCAGTCGGCCAGGTGGTCGTCGACCAGGCCGATCGCCTCCATCAACGCATACATCGTGGTGGGCCCGACATGGGCGAAGCCGACCTTCTTCAGCGCCTTGGACAGGGCGATCGACTCCGACGAGGTGGTCGGGACCTCGGCGGTGGAGCGGGGAGCGGGGCCCGGCTCGGGGCGGAAGCCCCAGATGAACGCCTCCAGTCCTCCCCGGTCCCGCAGCTCGAGCGTCGCCCGGGCGTTGGCGATGGCGGCGTCGACCTTGCGCTGGTTGCGGACGATGCCGGCGTCGGCCATCAGCCGCGCCACGTCGGTCGGACCGAAGGCGGCGACCACCTCGGCGTCGAAGTCGGCGAAGGCGGCCCGGAAGGCAGGACGCTTGAGCAGGATCGTGCGCCACGACAGCCCGCTCTGGAACGCCTCCAGCGTGAGCCGCTCCAGGTGCGCCGACTCCCCCGCGACACGCACGCCCCACTCGGTGTCGTGGTAGTCGCGGTTGACCTCGTCGCCAGCGCTCCACGGACAGCGGGCGAGGCCGTCGGGCCCCACGACTGCTGAGCTCATGGCGCCATCCTCGCGCACCGCGTGGGTGCCATGGATTGCGGCCACCCCAGCCGGAACCTCGGCTAGAGCTCGGGGCACACCTCGCGGTAGGGCTGGGCGGGCAGGAACTCTGCCCACTCGCCCTCTGTCAGGTTCCGTCCGGCCATCTGGCAGGCGAAGTCAAGAGTCCGGTCGAGGTCGGTGTCCCATCGGTAGACCCGGCCGTCGTAGGTC
Organism: uncultured Actinomycetota bacterium; assembly: GCA_963721925.1. Lineage (GTDB taxonomy): Bacteria > Actinomycetota > Actinomycetes > Propionibacteriales > Nocardioidaceae > Nocardioides. Next base: position 408,382 of record CAVRLH010000009.1, read on the forward strand.
GCGATGGTCACGTCGTGGGTGTCGCCGATGAAGTGCGCTCCGACGGGGACCGGCTCACCGCGGTGGGGTGCGAACACGGTGCCCAGCAGGTCCAGCGTCGTGGCGTCCCACAGGCTGACCCCACCATCGGCTGCGCCGGAGACCAGCAGCTCGCCGTCGTCGGAGTAGTCGAGCCAGAGCACGGTGGCACCGAGACCGGTGGAGCGCCTCTCCTCGTCCCCGGTCGAGACGTCGATGGTGACGATCTCGCCGGTGTCCCCGGCCACCGCCACCGTTGAGCCGTCCGGCGAGGCGACAGATGCTTGCACGAACAGGTTCACGTCCCCCTCGGACAACACCTCACCGTCGCCGACATCAAGCAACCGCCAGTGCGTCGAGGCCCCGTCCGCGAACCACTCGTGGACCATCGCCGTGCTCCCGTCCCCGATCGAGGTGGCGCAGCAATTTCCGAGCACGAAGGGTCCGAGAACGTCGAGGGGCTCGCCCCGGGGTCGAAGGGTCTCGGCGTCGACGATGAGGATCCGTCCGTCGGCATCGTTGGCGAGCAGGCTCCGGCCGTCGTGGAGGTAGGCCAATGACACGACATCGCTGTCGCCGTCGACAATGTCTCGCGGTCCTCGGAGGGGTTGGCCGGTGGCGGAGTCGAGGACGGTCACGGTGCCTGGCCTCGTGCACATCTCGCCGTCGCACCAGTACCCGACGTACTGGCCCCCGTCGGGATGCCAGGCGTCCACGGCGTGGAACCAGAAGTTGCCCCACACCGGAAAACGCGCAGGAGACGTCGCATCTCCGGTGATGGTGTCGACGAACCTGACCCGTCCCTTGCCCTGGTCGTCGACCCAGCTGTAGGCCACCTGCCGCCCGTCCGGGGAGATGTCGGCGTGGGCGTACGCCTCGGAGTCGTCCAGGCGAGTCGTCTGCTGCAGGTAGGTGTCCTCCTCGGACAGGTCCCAGGTGCGCAGCATCGAGTGGGCGCCGCCGCCGCCGTGGACCAGGTCATTGTCCGGACTGAAGCCGACGCCCCACTCATCGAAGGTGTCCCAACGTGCAACTGGCCGGCCGGTGGCGGTGTCCCAGACGATGAGCTGGTAGTCGGCGGAGGCAGACCCCAGGCGCGTGCCGTCGGGGGAGAACACGATGCCGCGCAACTGCTCCCGGTGACCCCGCAGCGTGGCGACCGTGTCACCGCTGGCCGCCTCCACCAGCAACGCCTTGTTCCCGAGCTCGAACTCCGCGGCCGCGAGCAGGGCCCCGTCGGTCGTCAGGTCGAGGAGACCCGCAACCACATCGGGCTCGCGCCAGATCGTGTCGCCCGACGCGACGTCGTACGCCGTCAGCGGGTTGCTGGTGTAGAGGGTGCGGCCGTCCGGGCTGAGCGCCATCCCCTGTGTACCGAGACCGGTCGGCACTCGTACGGGCGGGCTGGATGCGGAGCGCAGGTCCCAGACCAGCGCATAGCCCGGGGTCTTGATCGTGTCCTGCTCGAGCCAGTGCTCGGTGATGACGGTGGCCGCCAGGTAGTGGCCGTCGGCACTGAAGTCGACGTCGTACCCGAGGAGCGGTCTGCCGTTGAGAGAGGCGAGCTTCGTGGCCGTCGGTTCCATCGTGTCGGTATCCAGCAGGCGCACCGGCTCGGCGGACTCCACGCCCGTCAGGGTGACGGCCAGCTGGCTGCTGTCCGGGCTGAACGCCCCGATCATCCACCCCGGCGCATCTCCGACCGGCTCTCTCGCGTCATAGCTGCGCAGCAGCCGGTTGGTGGCGGCGTCATAGAGGTGCATCCGATTCAGGACGTCGGAGGATGCGATCAAGCGACCGTCGGGGCTGACGTCCATGGCCTCCAGGTAGTCGCCTTCGGGCGGCGCCGACCGGACCAGGTACGGCTGCTTGGCCAACGCGGTCAACAGGTTCACCTTGGTCTGCGGTGAGTCGTCCAACCGTGCACCCGCGGCCGCGAGCAGCAGGGAGACGCTGATGTCGTCGGTGAGCTGGGCCCGGGCACCGACCCGACGGGCATCGGCCGAGACAGCGGCCTGGTGGGCCTCAGCCGCGTTGCGGCGCGCACGGTCCGACTGGACCGCGGCGGTGCCGCCCGCGATCAGGGCGAGCACGAGGAGCCCGACGGCGCCAGCGAGGACCAGGCGCAGCCGCCGGATCAGCCGGGCCTGGGCATGTGCTTGCTCGGCCGCACTCTGCTCCTCCGCGTCGGAGGCCGACTTGGCGGCGGAGAGGTAGTCGCTCTCGGTGTCGGTGAGCACGGACTCGGTGCGGGACTGCCAGTCCAGTGCACGGGTCAGGCGCACGCCCCGGTAGAGCTCGCTGTCGGGGCGCGCCAAGGTGTCCCAGGCGTCGGCCGCGCTGCTGAGGTGGTGCCGGATCCGCTGGCCCTCGACGTCGTCGTCGAGCCAGCCACGCAGTCGGGGCCAGGCGCGCGCCAGGGCCTCGTGGGTGATCTCGAGAACCCCCTCGTCACTGGTCACCAGCCGCGCGTCGACGAGCATCTCGATCAGCTGCTCGTGGTCCTTGTCCGAGGCGATCAGGCGGCGCGGGACCTGGGTGCGGACTGCTTCGCCGTCGATGCCCGGCGAGACCAACCTCAGCATCAGGTCACGCAGGACGGGGCGTTGGTCGGTGGCGATCCGGCCGTAGAGGTGCTCGGCGGACTGTGCCACCGCACCTTGGATACCCCCGGTGGCGCGGTAGCCGTCGACGGTCAAGGTGTTGCCCTCGCGGCGGCGCCACGTCTCCTGCAGTGCATGGGACAGCAGCGGAAGTGCACCAGCGTCGTCGCGGACCTCCCGGACGAGCAGGTCGACCAGGCCCGGCTCGAGGATCAGACCGGCCTGATGCGCCGGACCGGTGACGGCTTCGCGCAGGGCCTGCTCGTCGAGAGCGCCGACCAGGTGCAGGCCGCGTTCGACCAGACGACTGAATCCGGCGTGCTCGGTCACCTGCGCCAGGCGATCGCCGCGCAGGGTCAGGATGACCGGTCGTCTACTGGCCTCCCGGGCAAGTCGCTCGAGGAAGTCGCGGCAGTCCAGGTCCTCGCAGAGCGCGAAGACCTCCTCCGTCTGGTCGACGGCCAGCACGGTCCGAGCGTCGGCGTCGTCAGGCAAGGCGGTCAGCGCCTCGACCGGCCGGCGACCCGGCGTGATGACCACGATCCGGTACCCACGATCGCGCATGGCCGCCAGCACGCCGGCGCGCATGATCGAGGACTTGCCGGAGCCGGATGGTCCCACGAGAGCGACGAACGAGCCGTCGGCGAGCGCGTCCAGGCACGACTGCACGTCACGCTCGCGACCGAAGAACCGCTCGGTGTCGTCGACGTCGTACGCCTCGAGCCCTTGCCAGGGGCACTGCGACGTCCGCCCCGGCGACTCGGGGACGAGGAGGCTGGGGTCCTGCCTCAGGATCGACTGCTCGAGGGCCACCATCTCCGGCGCCGGATCGATGCCGAGCTCCTGGGTCAGCATGGCGCGGAGCTGCCGCATGGAGCGCAGGGCCTCGCCCTGGGCCCCCGACTGGTACTGCGCGAGCGCCAGGAGCTCCCAACGGCGCTCGCGCAGGGGTGCGGCACGCACCATCGCGTGAGCCTGGGCGAGCACCTCTCGAGGACGTCCGCTGCGCAGCAGCGCGTCGACCTGCAGCTCCTGCGCCTCGAGACGCAGGTCGTCGAGCCGTCCGGCCTCTCGTCGGGCGGGTGCCCAGTCCGGAAGGTCGGGGAACGCGGGACCCTGCCACAGGGAGAGCGCCTGCTCCAGCAGGAAGGCCACCCGATCGGTCTCACCGACCGTCAGGAGCCCTCGTGCGCGGGTCACCTGCGCCTCGAACTCGTGGGCGTCGATGCGATCGGGCGACACCACCAGGGCGTACCCGTGGGACGAGGTCTCGATCCCCGAGGTGCCCAGGGCCTTGCGGAGCCGAACGATGCAGGACTGGAGGTTCTTGGCAGCGGACGCCGGGGGGTGGTCGCCCCACAGCGCGTCGATCAGCTCGTCGGCACTCACCGGCTGCCCCGGCCTGGTGGCCAGGGCCTGGAGAACGAGGCGGTCGCGGGGGCCGAGACGTCCCGAGCCGTCGACGGTCAGAGGACCGAGGACTCTGATGCCCACATCGTCAGAGTCCTCGGTGCCGGAACCCGCGTCAACGGGATTGATACCCGATGGATACCGGCGGAGTGCCCGACAGGTACCGGCGTGCTGGAGAACGGAGGCATGGCGGCAGGAGAGGCCGCCGAAGCCAAGGAGCTCACCGTGAACCGCTACAGCCTGACTTCCGACTCTGATCGCTGGTGGTACCCCGCCGCGACCGCCGGCACCATCGGCGCGGCCGCCGTGACCGCCATCTTCATCGTGCCCATGATCGGCGCCCAGGCAACACCGACCGAGACACCCCTGGACGGCCCCACCGTGCCAGGCGGGTCGGGGGCCGTCGTCCTGGTCGAGCGTCCGTGCTACCTGGCTCGAGCGGGATGGAACACCCCGGCGGGGTGGGAGCAGCCGGTCTGCACGACGCAGATCGGTCGGCGCGCCGAGGCTCCCGCCGTGAGCACCCGCCGCGCACCGGCGGGCCACCTGCCATGAGGCCACGCCTCTGGGCCTCGGGGCCCGAGGCCGCCGGGGCGCAGGCGGCGCGAGCGCGCTCAGGATCGCGTCACCTGAGCTTCGAGGTTCGATCGCCGGCGACCGGCTGCCACGCGTCGCGCGCGCGTGGTGAGCACGATGAGCTTCGCTCGCGTCGGTGGGGTCGGAGTCAGCACACTCCGCTCGGAGCGTTGCTTCTCGGCGTGGAGGAGCGATCACCATGACGCAGGTCGAAGCGGGCACGCTGCCTGTCACCACGGCTCGACTGGGTGACCGCGCCGGGGCGATCGTGCAGCGGCCGGGATCTCGGAGCGTCAGCGGCATCGTCTGGCGCTCTACGGCCAGGTGTCCGAGGACATGTTCAGCTACGAACACAGCGGGCGGTTACGTCATCAGACTGGTTTTCGTCCAGCACCTCGGGCTGCTCGCCGGCATCGCGGCGCTGCCGCGCGGAGACGATGGCACGCGGCCGCAACGCGCTGGGCATCGGCTCGCAGTCGCGGGCATGGCACTGCTCGCAGTCACGAGCTGATCGCATCACGGCACGCAGCTGACATAGTGAGAACGCACTCTCGACTGCTCTACGTCTAGGGCTTGCTTCCTTGCCTGCACTGATGGGGCAGTTCGTTCTCGCGCGCTCGCGCCAGAATCCTCCAGAAGGGGAATGTTCCCGTGGCGCGGCGGTGAATAGCATGGCGAGAATCAGCCGACCCACTCGGCACCGCGCCGAGCCAGTTGTGTCGGCGGCCTGAGAGGCAGTCATGAACACTCTGTCCAGGCTGGTGGGAGCAGCCACCGCAACCCTCCTGGTGGGCGGGGTGGCTGCGATACCGGCATCGGCTGCCGTGCAGTCGAACCTGCACTTCGAGTCGTCGGGGTCGGAGCCCTTCACCTTCTGCGACGGCCTCGACGTGGAGGTCTCGTGGCACGACAGCGTCCACGAGGTCATCGGAACCCGGGGCCGCGACCGGCTGGTCTACTTCTCCGCCAACGTTCGGGGCACCACCACCTTCACGAACCTGGACACCGGGAAGACGTACACGAACACGTACCAGTTCTCCGACCGCGACCAACGGGTCGAGGACAACGGCGATGGCACGTTGACGCTCACCATCGCGAGGCCCGGCTCCGAGCGGTGGTACGACAGCAACGGGAAGCTTCTGTTCGTCACTGCGGGCATCTTCTCGTTCCAGATTCTCATCGACCACGGCGGCACCCCGGACGATCCCTCCGACGACGAGGAGATCGAGGGGTCCTTCGTCGGCGTCAAGGACGCGGGTGCGCGCGGGACCGAAGGTCGAGACTTCTGTGAGGACCTCGCCCTGTTCACCTCCTGAGCAACGAGACGTTGCAGACGGACGCACGGAGTGGTGAGCTCCCGCTGATCGGGTCGCTCGGCGTCTGGCTGAGGACGAGGTTGAGGTTCGCGCTGTCGGGCCCGTACGGCGGGTAGCCGGGCAGTCCGAGCTCGTCGCATGACTCCCACCAACCGTGTTGGGCGAACACGACCTGCGGGTCGAGACTGGGATTGAGCTTCACGCGCGCCCGGACGCGGCCGTGCGGAGTGGCCAGGGAGATCCAGTCACCACCTGCGTGAGGCCTGAGGTCGATGCTCGCGGAACCTGTTGACGAGGAACTCCCGTTCGCGGAGTGGACCTGGCCCTTGGCCCTCATTGGTGACATCGACGACGTTGTCGCTCTCGTCCTGGTCCTCGGCGCGCTCGGCCTCCGTGTGCTGCCCTCGACCCGGAGGTGGGCGCCTAGAGGACATGCAACACTTGCATGGTCCGGGTCAGCGACCCGAGTCACCGAGGCCGAGCAGCCCGACACCCGCAATCCGCCCCTGACGATCAGGACTGAGTCATGGACGCTTCTCCCCTCGTGTGGGGGCTGACGATTGCGGGCATCGTGGGCCTGCTGCTCTTCGACTTCTACTTCCACGTGCGCAAGGCCCACGTGCCCACGTTGCGCGAGGCGGCGATCTGGTCATCGCTGTACGTCGGCATCGCGATCGTGTTCGGCTTCGGCGTCCTGGTGTTCGGCGGTCCCACCCCAGGCGGGGAGTACTTCGCCGGATACATCACCGAGAAGGCGCTCTCGGTCGACAACCTGTTCGTCTTCCTCATCATCATGTCCAGCTTCCGGGTCCCACGCGAGGACCAGCAGAAGGTGCTGCTCTTCGGCATCGCCTTCGCCTTGGTGGCACGCACCGGCTTCATCCTCCTCGGCGCCGCGCTCATCAACTCCTTCGCCTGGGTCTTCTACCTCTTCGGACTCATCCTCATCCTCACCGCGGGGAAGATGCTCAAGCCCGACGACGACGAGGCCGAGACCGCCGACAACTTCGTCGTCCGGCTCTCGCGCAAGGTCATCCACACCACCGACCACTATGACGGCGACAAGCTCTTCACCGTTCTCGAGGGCAAGCGGGCCATGACCCCGATGCTGCTGGTCATGGTGGCCATCGGCGGGACCGACATCCTCTTCGCCCTCGACTCGATCCCGGCCATCTTCGGGCTGACGCAGGACACCTACCTGGTCTTCACCGCCGTGGCGTTCTCACTGCTCGGCCTGCGCCAGCTGTTCTTCCTGATCGAGGGCCTGCTGGACCGGTTGATCTACCTCTCCTACGGGTTGGCGGCCATCCTCGCCTTCATCGGAGTCAAGCTGATTCTGCACGCCCTGCACGAGAACAACATCGCCTTCATCAACCAGGGCGACCCGATACCAGTGACTGAGATCAGCACCCGCGTCTCGTTGAGTGTGATCCTCGGCGTCCTCTTCGTCACCGTGCTCGCCTCGCTCTACAGCCCGGCTGGAAAGGCGCGCAACGCGACCAGCAACGCCCGCCGCCACGCCAGCGCCTACCTCGACTCCGAGTACACCAAGGACCCTGCGGAGCGGGAGCGGATCTACGGACTGCTGCTTGGCGAGCGCGACCAGATCCTCGCGCTGAGGCCGAAATTCCGGCAACGGGTCCGCAACGAGGAGGCGCTCATGGAGCTGCTGCAGCGGGCGCGCCACAGTCACGACACCGCCGTCGACCGTGGTGAGGCCAAGCCTGCCGGACCGTCGAAGCTGCTCCGCCGCGCTCCTGACCCGATCTTCTACGGCATCGCGGTCTGCGCGCAGCTCGAGGCGCTGCGTGCCGGCCAGCCGGAACCGGCGCGACGACTCGCGCCGCCCGCACGACCAGCACGTCAGCGACGCTCCCTGACGGGCATCTCGACCGGGTATCGCCAGCCTTCTCCAGCGGTCATGGATGGCGCCAGGGGGGTTGACAGGGGCGCGCATGTCCGGCAAGTTACCCGATGTAACCGGTTTCTGTAACCGGTTACATACTGCCGGAGGAGGCGTCGATGTTGCCCACGATCCGCGATGTGGCTCGGCAGGCCGGCGTGTCGATCGCGACCGTCTCCCGCGTGATGCGCGACTCCGAAGGGGTCCGCGACGCCACCCGCGAACGGGTCCGGGCCGCCGCCGAGGAGCTGGAGTACACCCCCAGCCAGCTCGGGCGCCAGCTCGCCGAACGCCGCCATGCGGCCAACGGCATCGTCTTCCCCGACCTGTCCGGCCCCTACTACGCCGAGGTCGTGCTGGGCTACGAGGCCGTGGCGGCGGAGCTGCGCCGCTCCGTGCTGATCCTGTCCACCCACGGCCGTCGCGACCCCGAGTCGGCGGTGCGCGAGATGGCCGGTCGCTGCGACGGGCTGGTGATCCTCGGTCGCACCGTCAGCGACGCGACCGTCCTGAGCCTCTCCGCCCGCGGCACCAAGATCGTGCTGGTCGCGCGTACGCCCATCGGGTCGGTCGACTCGGTGAACGCCGAGAACCACGCCAGTGCCCGCGCCCTGGCGGAGCACCTGGTGGCCGAGGGCGTCCGCAACCTGCGCTTCGTCGGCGACCCGGAGACCTCCCCCGACGTCGCCGAGCGGTGGGCGGGAGTCCAGGCCGCCTGCCTCACGTCCGGCCGGACACCCGAGCTGGTGACCGTGGACGAGATCGACGAGGAGGCCGGCGAGGCCGTGGCCGACGCCGCCCTGGCGGCCGACGACCTGCCCGACGCCTTCGTCTGCGCCAACGACGAGGTCGCCCTCGGGCTCCTCGGCCGGCTCAGGACCGCCGGCGTCGACGTCCCCGGCACCGTCATGGTCACCGGCTGGGACGACGTGATGGCCGCGCGCTACGCCGGCCTGACCACGGTCCGCCAGCCGATGCGCGACCTCGGCGCCACCGCCGCCCGACTCCTCGACGAGCTCATCGTCGACCACCGCACCGAACCACGCCACGAGCTGCTCTCGACCGAGCTCGTGATCCGAAGCAGCAGCAGCAGAAGCACTTCCCCCTCCCCTAAGGAACCGAAATGAAGCGCACCTCCACCGCCCTTGCCCTTGTCGCCGTCACCAGCCTCGTGCTCACGTCCTGTGGGCGCGACGAGTCCGGGGGCGAGGCCGAGGCGCAGAGCACCGCCATCTCCGACGGCGCCGCCACCGGGACGATCGAGGTCTGGGCGATGGGCACCGAGGGTGACGAGCTCCAGGCCTTCTCCGACGACTTCGAGGATGCCAACCCGGACGCCGAGGTCAACGTGACCGCCATCCCGTGGGACGCGGCGCACAACAAGATCGCCAACGCGATCGCGAGCGGCGAGACCCCTGACGTGAGCCTCATCGGCACCACCTGGATGGGCGAGTTCGCGGAAGCCGGTGGCTTGATGCCGACGCCCGAGGGGCTCGTCGACGAGGCCGACTTCTTCCCCGGCGCGTGGGGCTCGACCGAGGTCGGCGGTACGTCGTACGGCGTGCCGTGGTACGTCGAGACGCGCGTCCTCTACTACCGCAAGGACATGGCGAAGAAGGCCGGCTGGGACAAGGCTCCCGAGACGTGGGACGAGCTGCACCAGTTCGCCGTCGACATGAAGGAGAAGGCCGGCGCCGACTACGGCCTGAGCCTGCAGCCCGGCCAGACCGGCTCCTGGCAGTCGGTGCTCCCGTTCGCCTGGTCCAACGGCGCCTCGGTGACCAACGAGGACGGCACGGAGTACACCATCGACTCCCCCGAGATGACCGAGGCGCTCGACTACTACACGTCCTACTTCGACGAGGACCTCTCGCCGAGCCGGCTGCTCGACCCGGGCGAGCTCGAGAGTGGTTTCGCCGATGGCAGCTACGGCGCCTTCATCTCCGGCCCCTGGCACACCGGGCTCGTGGAGGAGGCCGGGCTGAGCACCGACGAGTACGCCGTGGCGCCGCTGCCCGGGAAGGACTCCGGTCCCGGCACGTCGTTCGTCGGCGGTGGCGACCTCGCCGTCTTCGAGGACTCCGACAACAGCGACGCCGCCTGGAAGTACGTCCAGTGGCTCAGCGAGGCCGAGACCCAGCAGGCCTTCTACGACCTGGTCGGCGACCTGCCGGCCGTGAAGGCCGCGTGGGAGACCGGCGAGCTCGCGGAGGACCCGCAGCTCCAGGTCTTCGGCACGCAGCTCGAGACCACCGAGGCACCGCCGGCCGTCCCCACCTGGGAGCAGGTCGCCGCGACCATCGACTCCCTCGTCGAGCAGGCCTCGAAGGGTGTCGCCGAGCCCGCGGACGTCGTCAAGGAGATGCAGTCCAAGGCGTCGTCGATCGGCACCGGTCTCTGACATGACCACCACGGCAACGGAGCCTCGAGGAGGCCGGCCGGCGGCGACCAGCCGACCGACCCCGTCGAGACACGTCGATCCCACGCGGCGCAGCCAGGCTGTCGCCGCGTGGGCCCTGGCCCTGCCGTTCTGCGCCCTGTTCCTCGTCTTCACCGCGGGACCGGTGCTGGCCAGCCTCGGCATGAGCTTCACCGACATGCGCAGCACCGACGTGCGTACACCGTTCGGCGTCGAGTTCGTCGGGCTCGAGAACTACGCCAACCTCATCGCCGACCCGGTGTTTCGCAAGGTCACCCTCAACACGCTCGTCTACCTGTTGCTGGGCGTCCCGCTGACCATGGCGAGCGCCCTCGCGATCGCGGTCGCCCTCAACCGGATCACCCGGTTGCGCGGGTTCTTCCGGGTCGGCTACTACCTGCCGGTCGTCACCAGCATCGTGGCGGTCTCGGTCGTCTGGAAGTTCCTGCTGCGCGACCAGGGCGGGCTGCTCAACGTGATGATCGGCTGGTTCGGCATCGACGGCCCGGGCTGGCTGGACTCCACCACCCTGGCCCTGCCCTCCCTGGTCGTCATGTCGGTCTGGCGCAACTTCGGCACGCTGATGGTCATCTTCCTGGCCGGGCTGCAGACCATCCCGCGCGAAGTCGTCGAGGCCGCCGAGGTCGACGGCGCCAGCGCGTGGGGACGCTTCCGGCACATCACGTTGCCGATGCTGCGACCGACCCTCCTCTTCGGTGCCGTGATCACCAGCATCGGCTACCTCCAGTTCTTCGAGGAGGCCTTCGTGATGACGAAGGGCGGACCCCTCGACTCCACGAAGTCCGCCACGTTCTTCACCTACGAGCAGTTCGGCTTCGGCAACTACGCCTATGCGTCGGCTGCCGCCTACCTGCTGTTCCTGGCGATCGTGCTGATGACCCTGGCGCAGTTCCGCCTGCTGCGGGAGAAGGACTGACCATGACCCAGACCCTCCAGACCCCTGCTCCGCTCGGCGACGAGCGTGCCGCTGCCAAGCCTCCGCGCCGGGCCGATCGCGGCTCCTCCACCCCGCCCTGGCTGTACGCCGTGATGGGCGTCGGGCTGTTCGTGGTGGTGATCCCGTTCCTCTGGATGGTGATCAGCTCCTTCAAGCCCGAGGCCGAGGTGCGCGCCGTACCTCCCACCTGGTGGCCGGAGACGGTGACCATGGACAACTACCGCCAGCTCTTCACCCAGCTCGACTTCCCGCGCTACTTCCTCAACTCGGCGATCGTCGCGGTCTCCGTCGCGGTGGGCAACATGGTCTTCTGCTCGATGCTGGGCTACGCCCTGGCCAAGCTGGACTTCCCCGGCAAGAAGCTCGTGTTCGCCGTCGTCCTCGGCACGCTCATGGTGCCCGGGGTCGTCACCTTCGTCCCGCTGTTCGTGCTGACCACCAACATCGGCCTGACGAACACGCTGCCGGGCATGATCCTGCCGTTCCTGGCCGGACCGTTCGGCGTCTTCCTGATGCGACAGTTCATGATGAGCCTGCCCGACGAGCTGATCCAGGCCGCGCGCGTCGACGGCGCAGGCGAGCTGCGGATCTTCTTCTCGATCATCCTGCCGTTGACCGGGCCCGCCGTGGCCACCCTCGGGGTGCTCACCTTCCTCACCTCGTGGAACAACTTCCTCTGGCCTCTCGTGGTGGCCACCTCGGAGGACAAGTACACGCTGCCGGTGGCGCTCGCGCTCTATGCCGTCGGACAGAACGCCACGAAGTACGGCCTGCTGCTCGCCGGCGCGGTCGTCGTCGTCCTTCCTGTGCTCGCCGTCTTCCTGCTGCTCCAACGCCAGATCATGCAGGGCATCGCCAGCACCGGGATCAAGTAACCGGCACCACTGCACCGTCCACACCCCGCACCGTCTCGGAGGAGCATCCATGAGTCCACGTCGAACGTCCATCCTCGCGGCGACCACCGCCGCGCTCGCCCTCGCCGCAACCGCCGCCGTCACGGCCACCCCGGCCGGCCCGGCGGGCGCCGCACCGGTCGCCGACACGTCGACCGACCGCAAGACGTCCAGCCCCCGGGTGCTCGAGAAGTACGCCGCCGACACCTGGAAGTCCTTCACGGCGATGACGGTGCCCGCCACCGGGTTGCCGGCCGACAACATCGCCGGCAACCTCGACCCCGCGACCCGCAGCGACTTCACGTCGCCGACCAACATGGGCGCCTACCTGTGGAGCACGGCTGCCGCCCGCGACACCGGACTGATCGGGCGGCGCGAGGCCAGGTCGCGGATGGCGCAGACCATCGACTCGATCGCCGGCCTCGAGCGGCACGACGTCAGCGGCATGTTCTACAACTGGTACGACCCGGCCACCGGCGAGAAGCTGCGGGTCTTCCCGGAGTCCGGCGACCCGATCAAGCCGTTCCTCTCCTCGGTCGACAACGGCTGGCTCGCCACGGGCCTGCTCCTGGCTGCCCGTGCCGAGCCGTCCCTGGCCAAGAAGGCCGACCGCATCCGCGAGGACATGAACTTCGGCTGCTTCTACAACCCGCAGGAGAACGCGCCTGCCGGCCAGATCCGCGGCGGCTTCTGGGACGAGGACCCGCAGGAGGCCGCGGCGGTCAAGGGCACCTACTGCGGTGGCGACGACGTGTGGTTCACCGGCCACCACTACGGCGCCTTCAACACCGAGCCCCGCATCGCGTCGTACCTCGGCATCGCCGCCGGTCAGATCCCGGCCCGCCACTACTTCGGCACCTACCGGACCTTCCCCAACGAGAACTGCGACTGGTCGTGGACCGAGACCAAGGCCGTCGGCTCCTGGGCCGAGCACCGGGGCGTCCGCGTCTTCGAGGGCGCTCTCCCCTACCGCGGCATGCAGATCGTGCCCACCTGGGGCGGCAGCATGTTCGAGGCGCTGATGGTCCCGCTGTTCGTCCCCGAGGAGACCTGGGGCCCGCGGTCGTGGGGCGTCAACCACCCGCTCTACGTGCGCGGCCAGATCGAGCACGGGATGCAGGAGGCCGACTACGGCTACTGGGGATTCTCCCCGTCCAACAACCCCGCCGGCGGCTACCGCGAGTACGGCGTCGACCAGCTCGGCATGGACGGTCCCGGCTACACCTCCGACCAGGAGCGCACCACCGTCGACCAGCCCTACGAGGGCTGCCCCGGTCGGGAGGGATCGCCCGCGCCCACGTCGTACGGTGACGGCGTCGTGACCCCGCACGCCTCCTTCCTCGCCCTGCGCTACGCCGAGGACGCCGCGCTCGAGAACCTCGCGAACATCCGTGAGGACTTCGACTCCTACGGCCCCGGCGGCTTCTACGACGCCGTCGCCGTGCGCTCCGGCGACGTCTCCAAGCGCTACCTCTCGCTCGACCAGGGCATGGTCATGGCCGCCCTCGGCAACGCCCTGGCCGGCGACGACATGCGCAAGTACGTGGCCAAGGGCGCGCTGGAGCGGACACTGCGACCGATGATGCGCGAGGAGGTCTTCGCCGCCCGGGGCACCGACTGACCCTGCTAGCGGTGAGTGAGGCGGGTTCCAGCACCGCCGAACCCCCCTCACTCACCGCCCCGGCTCGAGGTCGGGCAGCGGTGCGTAAGGCGGCTTCCGCCACCCCCGAACCCCCCTCACTCACCGCCCCGGCTCGAGGTCGGGCCCAGCGGTGCGTGAGGCGGCTTCCGCCACCCCCGAACCCCCCTCACTCACCGCCCCGGCTCGAGGTCGGGCCCAGCGGTGCGTGAGGCGGCTTCCGCCACCCCGAACCCCCCTCACTCACCGCCCCGGCTCGAGGTCGGGCCCAGCGGTGCGTGAGGCGGCTTCCAGCACCCCCGAACCCCCCTCACTCACCGCCGCTGCTTGAGCCTGACGTTGGGCAGCACCGGCGCGGGGATCGGCGGCAGGTCGTGGTCGACCACCCCGAAGCGACCGTCCGCGACCGACGTCGCGCCGACCACGAGGGTTCCGTCCACGGTGATCTGGTCCTGCCACTCCTGCCGGTAGGACGCCACCTCCTCGTGGCTCCGGCCGATGAAGTTCCACCACATCACGATGGCCTCGCCGAAGGGCGGCCCGCCGAGGATGAGCAGACGCGCCTCGTCGCGGGCGGTCACGGTGAGGGTCGTACGTCCGTCCGAAGCGAAGGCCAGGTCGCCGGGCTTCAGCTCCTCGCCGTCGACATCGATCGCGCCGACGTCGAGCAGGATCCCGTGCTCGAAGCTCTCGTCGACGTCGATCTCGAGGCTCTTGCCCGTCGCCAGCATCACCTCGGCACCGAGCAGCGGGGTGTGGGTCGTCATCGGCGAGGTTGCACCGAGGAGGGAGCCCAGGAAGACGCGGGCCTCCCATCCGGGACCACGCACCGGCGACGGGGCGAAGTGGTCGAAGCCCGGCTCCACGTGGCGGGTGGCGTCGGGCAGGGCGATCCACAGCTGGGCGCCGTGGAGCACGGTCGTCCCGGCCGTGGAGACCTCGGTGTGGCTGATGCCTCGCCCCGCGGTCATCAGGTTGAGCTCGCCGGGGCGGACCGTGGCGTGGTTGCCCGCCGAGTCGCGGTGCTCGATCTCGCCACCGAAGAGCCAGCTCGCCGTCTGCAACCCGGTGTGCGGGTGCGCAGCCACGACCATGCCCCCGGTCTGGTCGACGTCGTCGGGACCGTAGTGGTCGACGAAGCACCAGGCACCGATCAGGGAACGGTGTCGCTGCGGGAGCGTACGTCGTACGCGCATGGCCCGTGGACCGCCCAACGGGACCTCGCGCGCGGTCAGCACGTCGATGTGGGAGCTCATCGGTCGCCACGGTACCCGCAGATCATCGACTTCGGTTGCGGTCGTCAGGTCCGGGGAACCAGGCGGACGACGACCGCCGACCGCTCAGCTCAGGTGGTGCGGCTCGTCGTCGCGGGGGGAGCCCGAACCACGGTCGGCCGAGCCGTGCGGAGACCCCTCTGCCGGCCCCGCCTCACCCGGACGCTCCAGCCGGACGACGATGGACTTGTAGACCGGCTTGTTGCTCTTCTCCGCCGTGGAGTCCAGCGGGACGAGCACGTTGGCCTCGGGGTAGTAGGCCGCCACGCACCCACGCGGCTGGTCGTAGGAGACGACCCGGAAGGACCGCGCCACCCGTTCGACCCCGTCCTGCCACTCGCTGACCAGGTCGACGACGTCGCCCTCGGCGTAGCCGAGGTCGCGCAGGTCGTCGGGGTGGACGAAGACGACCCGTCGGCCGCCCTTGATCCCCCGGTAACGGTCGTCGAGGCCGTAGATCGTGGTGTTGAACTGGTCGTGCGAACGCATCGTCTGCAGAAGGAAGCGACCCTTCGGCACGTCGAGCACCTCGAGTGGCGTCGAGGTGATGACCGCCCGACCGCTCGGCGTCTCGAAGACCCGGTTGTCGCGGGGCGGGTGCGGCAGCACGAAGCCACCGGGTTGGTTGACCTTCTCCTCGTACGACGCGCAGCCGGGGACCACGCGTGCGATCCGGCGACGGATCTCGGTGTAGTCGTCGCGGAACGCGGCCCACGGGACCGGCGAGTCCGTGCCGAGGGTGGCCAGAGCGAGGGAGCAGACGATGTCGACCTCGGAGCGCAGGTGGTCCGAGGGCGGGTCGAGGGGACCGTGCGAGGCGTGGACCGCCGACATCGAGTCCTCGACGGTCACCCGCTGCACCCGACCGCCGGTGAGATCCCTCTCGCTGCGGCCCAGCACGGGCAGGATCAGCGCCTCGGCGCCGTGCACGACGTGCGAGCGGTTGAGCTTGGTCGAGACGTGCACGGTCAACGCGGCGTTGCGCATCGCCGCCTCGGTGACGTCGGTGTCGGGTGCGGCGCCCACGAAGTTGCCACCCATCCCCATGAAGACCCGGATCTTGCCGTCCCGCAGCGCCTGGATGGAGCCGACGGTGTCGAGTCCGTGCTCGCGGGGCGGCTCGAAGCCGAACTCGTCGCGGATCGCGTCGAGGAAGTGGTCGGGGACCCGCTCCCAGATGCCCATCGTCCGATCGCCCTGCACGTTGGAGTGGCCGCGCACGGGGCAGACGCCGGCTCCGGGCTTGCCGATGTCGCCACGCAGCAGGGCGACGTTCACGATCTCCTTGATCGTGCCCACCGCGTTGTGGTGCTGGGTGATGCCCATCGCCCAGCAGGTGATCGTGGCCGGCGACTCGGAGATCATCCGGGCCACCTCGGTGACCTGCTCCCGGGTGAGGCCGGTGGACTCCTCGACCTTGACCCAGTCGAGGTCCGCGACGTGAGCGACGTAGTCGGTGAATCCGGTCGTGTGCTCGGCGAGGAAGTCGTGGTCGACCGCGTCCCACTCGACCAGCAGCGAGCCGATCGCCTGGAAGAGCGCGAGGTCGCCGTTGAGCCGGATCGGCAGGTGCACGTCGGCCAACGCGGTTCCGACGGTGAGGCCCTTCGGGTGCTGCGGGTTCTTGAAACGCACCAGACCCGCCTCCTGGAGCGGGTTGACGGAGATGATGCGTGCCCCGTGTGACTTGGCCTCCTCCAGCGCGGAGAGCATGCGGGGGTGGTTGGTGCCGGGGTTCTGTCCGACGACGAGGATCAGCTTGGCCTGGTGGATGTCCTCGAGACTGACCGAGCCCTTGCCGATGCCGATGGTGTCCACGAGCGCCGAGCCGGACGACTCGTGGCACATGTTGGAGCAGTCGGGCAGGTTGTTGGTCCCGAAGGCCCGCACGAAGAGCTGGTAGACGAACGCGGCCTCGTTGGAGGTCTTGCCGGAGGTGTAGAACGTCGCCTGGTCAGGGTGGTCGAGACCGCGCAGGTGGTCGGCCATGGTGGCGAAGGCGTCGTCCCACGAGATCGGCGTGTAGTGGGTGGCACCCGGGCGCAGCACCATCGGCTCGGTGATGCGGCCCTGCTTGCCCAGCCAGAACTCGGTGTGCCCGGCGAGCTCCTCCACGGAGTGGGTGGCGAAGAACTCGCGGTCGAGCAGCTGGCGGGTCGCCTCCTCGGCCACCGCCTTGGCTCCGTTCTCGCAGAACTCGGCCGCATGCCGGTGCCCGGGAGCCGGATCCGGCCAGGCACAGCCCTGGCAGTCGAAGCCGTCGACCTGGTTGAGCCGGGTCAGCGTGGACGCGGTGCGGCGTACCCCCATCTGGCCGATGGCCCGCTTCATCGCGACGGCGACGGCCGTGACGCCGGCGGCGGCGTGCGCGGTCGACTCGACCTCGACCTCTCCCTCGTCGATGTCGGCGTCGGCGTCGGGGACGCCCCGCAGCTTCTTGACCAAGTCGGAGGTGAATCGGCTCACGTCCCCATCTTGCCCGGAATGCCCTGAAGATGCCCCCGGTTGCCCCCACGTGCCCTCACTCTTCGAGCCCCTGCCCCTCGGTCCCCTCCGCACCGCCAACCGCGTCTTCATGGCGCCGCTGACGCGGATGCGCGCGACCGCCCCGGGGGACGTGCCCAACGAGCTGATGAAGGAGTACTACGTCCAGCGCGCCAGCGCCGGGCTGCTGATCTCGGAGGGCACCCAGGTCAGCCCCGAGGGCAAGGGCTACATGGACACCCCGGGCATCTACAGCGACGAGCAGGTGGCGGGCTGGCGCGAGGTCACCGACGCCGTGCACGAGGCCGGCGGGCTCATCGCCGCCCAGCTGTGGCACGTCGGCCGGGTCTCGCACGAGTCCTTCCACGACGACGGGCTGCCGGTGTCGGCGAGCGCGCTCCCCTACCGCAACCGCACGACGGTGCGCGGCGAGGACGGCACTCCGACCCGGGTCAGCTGCCCCACGCCGCGAGCCCTGGCGCTCGACGAGATCCCCCGGGTCGTCGACGACTACCGCCGCGCCACGGTCAACGCGCGGGAGGCCGGCTTCGACCTGGTGGAGATCCACGGCGCGCACGGCTACCTGCTCCACCAGTTCCTCGCCGCGGACAGCAACCGGCGCACCGACGCCTACGGCGCCACCCTGGAGAACCGGGCGCGGCTGATGCTCGAGGTGACCGACGCCGTGGTGGGGGCCTGGTCCTCGGACCGGGTCGGCATCCGCATCTCCCCGATCGGCTCCTTCAACGGCACCGAGGACCCCGAGGGTGCGGAGTCCGGGTTGTACGTCGCGGCCGAGCTCGGGCGACGCGACCTGGCGTTCCTCCACCTCTCCGAGCCCGACTGGGCCGGCGGCCCGGTCCTGGACGACGCCTACCGCGCTGCCCTGCGCGCGGCCTTCCCCGGACCGATCGTCGGTGCCGGCAACTACGACGTCGAGAAGGCCACTCGTCTGCTCGACGCCGGCTTCATCGACGCCGCCGCCTTCGGTCGCGCGTTCATCGCCAACCCCGACCTGCCGCGCCGGCTCGCCGCCGGCCTCCCCCTCAACCCGCAGCGGCCGGAGTCGTTCTACGGCGGCGACGAGGCCGGATACACCGACTACCCGGCACACGCCTGAGCCGACCGGCGTACGCCGCAGCCCTGGGCCGTTAATGCTTCGTGCCCGAGGGGTGCGGGCACCTAGGCTCGACACGTCATGCAGGACTTCCCACCCCGGATCGCGACGTTCTTCACCGGAACCGACGCCGCACCCACTCCGGACCCCGACACCCGGTCGCCCGGCGCATTTCTCCGGTGGCTGCTCCGGCAGCAGTGGCAGGTCATCAGCCTGGCGACCGCCGCCCACCTGCTGTGGCTGCTGCCCCTGACGTTCGGTCCCTACATCTTCGGCCGCGCCATCGACGAGGGCATCCTCGCGGGCTCGACGAGTGCCGTGCTGTCGTGGTCGGGCGTGATGCTCGCCGTGGTCGTGGTCGGAGGCGTCTTCGGGGTCGTCTTCCACACCCTGGTCGTGCGCAGCTGGCTGATCGGCCTCTACGGCACCACCCAGATGGTCACCCGCAAGATCGCCCAGATGGGCCACGTCCTGCCGAGACGGTCGCCCACGGGTGAGGTCCTCAGCGTGGCGTCGAGCGACTCCGACGAGTTCGGCGCGCTGACCGAGATCATCGCCCGCTCGGTGGCGCAGTTCGTCTCCTACCTGACCGTCGCGGCCATCGTGCTGTCGATGTCCGTGCAGCTCGGCGTGCTGGTGCTGGTCGCGGCGCCGGTGCTCCTCGGCGCTGCGCTGCCGCTGCTCCGGCCACTGCACCGACGCCAGCAGGTCGAGCGCAGCCGCAACTCCGAGCTCACCTCGATGGCCACCGACATCGTGGCCGGGCTGCGCATCCTGCGCGGCATCGGGGGCGAGGAGACGTTCGGTCGCAACTACGCCGACCAGTCGCAGCGGGCGCGCCGCGCGGGCGTCTCCTCCGGCATCTGGCAGGCCGCGGTCGAGGCCGTCGGGGTGCTGTTCTCAGGGGTGTTCCTGGTCAGCCTCGTCTGGCTCGGCACCCGACAGGTCGAGGCCGGCGTGCTCAGCGTCGGGCAGCTGGTCAGCTTCCTCGGCTACGGCCTGTTCATGGTCGGCCCGATCCGCACCTTCTTCGAGCTCGCCCAGAAGTCCACCCGTGCCCTGGTGAGTGCCCGGCGGGCGATGGCGATCTTCGAGCAGCGGCCGCCGTGGCGGGAGCCGGCGGAGCCGCAGCCGCTCGACGGCCGTGCCGAGATCGTCGACGACCTCAGCGGCTTCACCGCACACCCGGGACGCCTCACCGTGGTCGTGAGCGCCGTGCCCGAGCAGAGCTCGGCGCTCGCCGACCGCCTCGGCCGCTACCTCCCACCCGACACCGACCCCGTGGGTGAGGACGACGGGGAGGGCCTCAAGGGGCGGGCCGCACGCCGGGCCCGCGCCGACCGGGAGCGCCTCCGCGCACGCATCGCCGCGCGCGACGAGGTGGCCGCGACGCGCGAGTGGGGCGTGCGTCTGGGAGGCGTGGACCTGTCGGCGGCCCGGCTCGACGACGTACGACGCCAGGTGCTCGTCAGCGACACCGGCAGCAGCCTCTTCGCCGGCACGCTGCAGGACGCCATCGACCCGCACGGCCGGCTGACCCGCGAGCAGGCCGAGACCGCGCTGCGCGTGGCCAACGCCGAGGACGTCTACGACGCGTTGCCCGAGGGATGGCAGGGCCAGCTCGACGAGCGGGGGCGCGGGCTCTCCGGCGGCCAGCGACAGCGCGTGGTGCTGGCGCGCGCACTCGCCGCCGATGCCCCGATCCTGGTGCTGGTCGAGCCGACGTCCGCCGTGGACGCCCACACCGAGGCCCGCATCGCCGAGCGCGTGACCGACCTCCGACGTGGCCGTACGACCGTCGTGTGCACGGTGTCGCCGCTCTGGCTGCACCACGCCGACCGGGTCGTGCTCCTCCGCGACGGGTTGGTCGTCGCCGAGGGTGCGCACTCCCACCTGCTCGAGCACGACGCGGCCTACCGCGACGTCGTGATCAGGTCGCTGGACGATGTCGGAGAGGAGGTCCCGTCGTGACCGACCTCCTCGCCACCTCGCCCGACACCTGGCGCGACCGCACCCTCGACGCGCCCGTCATCCCGCCCGAGCTGATCCCGCCCACGACCGGGTCCCGGCGCGAGCGGGCGCAGGCGTTCTGGGAGCGCCACGACCTCCGTCGCGAGCGCGCCGAGGAGGTCTACACCGCGTCCCGAAACCCCGAGCGGGGCTGGCCGGTCGCGGGCAACCGGGAGGTCCTGGCCTTCTTCCGCGACCTGCTGCGGCGCCGACGGGCCGCGTTCGCCGCGCTGGTCGTGCTCAACGCGCTCGCCGCCGGGGCCGGTCTCGTCGTGCCCCGCCTGCTCGGTGAGCTGGTCAACACGACCGTCGACGGATCCGGTCGACCGCTGGGGCAGCTCGCCCTCGTGATCATCGCCGTGGTGCTGGCGCAGGCCGCGTTCACCTTCCTCGCCCAGCGCACGTCCACCCTGTTCGGCCAGGACCTCCTGTCGACCGCGCGGGAGTTCATCGTCCGCACGATCCTGCGACTGCCGCTCGGTGCGGTCGAGACCGCCAGCACCGGCGACCTCGTCACCCGTGTCACCCGCGACGTCGGCACGATGAGCCGCTCCGTGCAGTACGGCCTGCCGATGGCGATCATCTCGTTGCTGACGGTGGTCCTCTCCATCGGCGCGATGCTGCTCAACTCCGTGGTCCTCGCCGTGCCCGCGCTCCTCACCTTCGCGACGTCCGGGTGGGCGGTGCGCACCTACCTCCGGCGCGCACCCAAGGGTTACATCACCGAGGGCGCCACCTACTCCCGCATCAACACCACCCTGACCGAGACGGTCGAGGGCGCCCGCACCCTCGAGTCGCTGGGCCTGTCCGGTGTGCGGGTCCGCGCCGGCGACGCGGACATCGAGGTGTCGGCACAGGCCGAGCGCTACACGATGTCGTTGCGCAACATCCTCTTCGCGGCCCTCAACTTCGCCTTCCAGACCCCGAGGGTCATCACTCTCCTCGTCGGCGCCTACGCCTACTCCCGGGGCTGGGTCGACCTCGGCCAGATCACCGCAGCCGTGCTCTACGTCGAGGCGCTGGGCGACCCGCTCGACCGGCTGATCGGCGAGATCGACCGGCTCCAGGTGGGCGCGGCGTCCACCAGCCGGCTGCTCGGGATCGCCGAGGTCGAGCCGGACCGCGTGGCCGGTGACCGCCTGCCCGACGGCATCGACCTCGTGGCTGCGGACCTCCGCTTCGCCTACCGCGAGGGACACGACGTGCTGCACGGCGTCGACCTGCGGCTCGGCGCCGGCGAGCGGCTGGCCATCGTCGGGCCCAGCGGGTCGGGCAAGTCGACGCTGGGTCGCCTGCTGTCGGGCATCAACCGGCCGCGTACGGGGTCGGCGAGCGTCGGTGGCGTCGAGCTGGTCGACCTGCCGCTCGAGGTGCTGCGCACCGAGGTCGCCCTCGTGACGCAGGAGCACCACGTCTTCATCGGCTCGGTGCGCGACAACATCGTGCTGGCACGCGAGGGCTCCGACGACGACGCCGTCCGCGAGGCGTTGAGCGCGGTCGGCTCGCTGCTCTGGGTCGAGCGGCTGCCCCAGGGCCTCGACACGATGATCGGCTCGGGCCGCTACGTCCTCACGCCCGCGCAGGCCCAGCAGGTCGCCCTGGCCAGGCTGATCATCGCCGACCCGCACACGCTGGTCCTCGACGAGGCCACGTCGCTGATCGACCCGCGGACCGCCCGGACGCTCGAGGGCTCGATGAACAACCTGCTCCAGGGCCGCACGGTCGTCGCGATCGCCCACCGCCTGCACACCGCCCACGACGCCGACCGCATCGCGGTGGTCATCGACGGACGCATCGTCGAGCTCGGCAGCCACCACGAGCTGGTCGACCGCGACGGCGAGTACGCCGCACTCTGGCGCGCCTGGACCTCCTGATCAGCTGTTGCTGAACACCGCAGGACCGCCGTCGCCCTCCTCAGCATCAGGACCACGCCCGGCCCAGCTCCAGGCGTACGCCGGGTCCTCGACCGCGAGCCCGCCTTCGCCCATCTCCAGCGGGGCGAAGGTGTCGACCATGACCGCCGACTCGTCGAAGTAGTCGACACCGAGCGAGGCCTCGATCGCGCTGGGCTGCGGACCGTGCGCGTGACCGCCCGGGTGCAGGCTGATCGAGCCGATGTTGATGCCCGAACCCTTGCGCGCCTCGTAGTCGCCACCGACGTAGAACATGACCTCGTCGGAGTCGACGTTGGAGTGGTAGTAGGGCACCGGGATGCCGAGCTCGTGGTAGTCGACCTTGCGGGGCAGGAAGTTGCAGATCACGAAGTTCCACCCCTCGAAGACCTGGTGCACCGGCGGCGGCTGGTGGACCTTGCCGGTGATCGGCATGTAGTCCTCGATGTTGAAGGTGTAGGGGTAGAGGCAACCGTCCCAGCCCACGACGTCGAACGGGTGGGTGGCGTAGGTCATCCGGGTGCCGACGATGCCGCCGCTGGTGCGGTGCTTGACCAGGACGTCGACGTCGGTGAGGTCGCGACTCCGCCCGACCAGCGCGTCGAGGTCGGTCGGCCCGTGCAGGTCGCGCTCGCAGTAGGGCGCGTGCTCGAGGAACTGGCCGAAGCGGGAGAGGTAGCGCTTGGGCGGGTGGATGTGGCTGTTGGCCTCGACGGCGTAGAGCCGCGACGGCTCGGCCGGGACCCACCGGTGGTCGGTGGCGCGCGGGACGACGACGTAGTCGCCGGGGCGGTAGGCCACCGTGCCGAAGACTGTCTCGACGGTGCCGGTGCCGGACTCGACGTACACGCACTCGTCACCGATGGCGTTGCGGTAGAGCGGGCTCGGGTCGGTCCCGGTGAGGACATAGGCGATGCGGACGTCGTTGTTGCCCAGGATCAACCGGCGACCCTCGACCGGGCAGGTGCCGGTCTGGAGGTCGTGCAGCTTGAGGTGCCGCGGCTTGAGCGGGTGGTTGGGCGTGCGCGACTGGTCGCCCAGCTCCCAGACGACGCTGTCGGTGATCGCGCTGGGGACCCCACGGTGGTAGAGGAGCGAGGAGTCGGAGGAGAAGCCCTCCTCCCCCATCAGCTCCTCGCGGAACAGGTGTCCGTCGTCGTCGCGCAGCTGGGTGTGCCGCTGCCGGGGCAACCTGCCGAGTGCTCGGTAGTGGGCCATCCGTCCGCTCCATTCGTCCGATCATCGGACACTGGTGTCCGCTATCTGGTGGTTAGAGTAGCCCCGTGACTCCCGATCCCGCACGTGTCGATTCCTGGCCCGAGACCTGGCGAGGGCTTGTCGACGATGCTGCCATCTTCCCGCCCGGCAACGCCCCCCTCGTCGAGGCGATCGACGCCTACGTCGCTCACGAGGGCGAGTGGTACGCCGACCTGGTCGGCTCGTTCGTCGTGAGGGACACCGACCTGGGCTCCGTGCCCGAGGGGGTGCCCACCTCTGTCGTCCTCACCACCGGTGCGGGCGCCGTCGCGGGCGTCGCTGCCCTGGCGGCTCGCAAGGGCCTCCGCCTCGCCGGGCTCGAGGTGGCACTGCGCGACCTCGACGACCTCGCCGGCAACGCCCGCCGGATCGACGCCGCCGTCCGGGCCGCGGATCTCGACCTGCCCGTCCACATCGAGATCCCCGGACCGGCCCACGGGTCCTGGCTCGCCGCCGCCGACGAGGTCGCGGCCAGCGGCCATCGACTCAAGTTCCGACTCGGACACGTCGACCACGACCTGGTCCCCGACTCGGCCACGGTGGTCGCCTGGATCGATGCGGCACTGGACCGGGAGACGCCGTTCAAGGGCACCGCCGGTCTCCACCGCGCCGTACGCCACGCACCCGAGGGCGGTGGAGCCCACGGCTTCCTCAACGTGATGGTGGCGACGGCCACGCTGTGGGACGGCGGGTCGACGGCCGACGCGCTCGACGCCCTCGAGCAGCACGACGGTGCTGCACTGGCCGCTGTCGACCTCGGCAACGTCCGGCGGTGGTTCACCTCGTTCGGCTCGTGCTCGGTGACCGAGCCCCTCGACGACCTGGTCGCCCTCGGCCTCCTCGCCCCCGACAGAGCGGAAGACGCATGACCACCCCCCACCACCCGACCGCCCAGACCTGGGTCGCCGGCGCCGCCGGCTCCGGCTTCGACATCGACCACCTCCCCTTCGGCGTCTTCGCACGCTCCGGGGAGCACCCGCGGGTCGCGGTCCGCATCGGTGACCAGGTGCTCGACCTGAGCGTCGTGGCGGCCGCCGACATGGTCGACACGCACGCGTTGTTCGACCAGCCCTCGCTCAACCCGTTCATGGCGGCAGGGCAGACGGTCTGGGACTCCACCCGTAGGTGGGTCACCGGGCTCCTCACCGACGAGACCGAGCGCGACCTCGTGGAGCCGGCGCTGGCGCACGTCGACTCGGTCACCATGCTGATGCCCTTCACCGTCGGCGACTACGTCGACTTCTACGCCTCCGAGCACCACGCGACCAACGTCGGCCGGATGTTCCGACCCGACGCCGAGCCGCTGCTGCCCAACTGGAAGCACCTCCCCGTCGGCTACCACGGCAGATCGGGCACGGTCGTCGTGTCAGGCACCGACGTCGTCCGGCCGTGCGGACAGCGCAAGGCACCCACCGACGAGCAGCCGACGTACGGCCCATCGGCACGCCTCGACATCGAGGCCGAGCTGGGCTTCGTCGTCGGCGTCGGGTCTGCGATGGGCGACCGGGTGGCCACCACCGACTTCGCGCGGCACACGTTCGGCGTCGTCGGGCTCAACGACTGGTCGGCGCGCGACATCCAGGCCTGGGAGTACGTCCCGCTCGGGCCGTTCCTCGGCAAGTCGTTCGCCACGTCCATCAGCGCCTGGGTCACCCCGCTGGCCGCCCTCGACGCAGCGTGGACCGACCTGCCCGGTCAGGACGACCCCGAGGTGCTCGACTACCTCCGGGTCGACGGTCCGGCCGCGCTGGACATCGAGGTGGAGGTGGTGCTCGACGGCGAGGTCATCGCCCGTCCGCCCTACCGCACGATGTACTGGTCGCCGGCCCAGATGCTCGCGCACACCACGGTCAACGGTGCCAGCGTCCGCACCGGCGACCTGTGGGGCTCCGGCACCATCTCCGGCACCGAGCGTGACCAGCGCGGCTCCCTGCTCGAGCTGTCGTGGGGTGGCAAGGAGCCCTTCACGGTGGCCGGTCGCGAGCGGACCTTCCTCGAGGACGGCGACGAGGTGACCCTGCGCTACACCGCGCCCGGGACGTCCGGCGGCCGCATCTCGCTGGGCGAGGTCACCGGGCGCGTCCTGCCGGCCCGCTGAGGGTCCTAGGCTGGGCGCGTGAAGCAGCTCGGCCAGTACGCCGCACCCCGGCACGCGATCGCGCACCTCTCCGACCCGCACCTCATCGGTGGCGGTCGCCTGCACCACGGCGTCATCGACAACACGGACAACCTGCGGCGCGCGCTCGATCGGCTGGCGGCGGTCGACCCGTCCCCGCACGCGCTGGTCTTCACCGGTGACCTGGCCGACCAGGGTGAGCCCGAGGCCTACGCCACCCTGCGCGCGATCGTCGAGCCGGCGGCCGAGACGATGGGCGCGAGCGTCGTGTGGACCATGGGCAACCACGACGCGCGGGCGGCCTACGCCGAAGGCCTCTACGACTCCGACGACGACGGATGCCAGGACCGCGTGCATGACGTGGACGGGCTGCGGATCGTGGCGCTCGACACCAGCGTTCCCGGCTATCACCACGGCGCGCTCCGACCCGAGCAGCTCGCCTGGCTCACCGGCGTGCTGGCCACTCCGGCGGAGCACGGCACGCTGCTGGCGATGCACCACCCGCCGCTTCCCCTGCCGATGCTGCGCGCCGCCGAGCTGGTCGAGCTCCGCGACCAGCAGCCGCTTGCCGACGTCATTGCGGGCACCGACGTGCGGGGCATCCTCGCCGGCCACCTGCACTACTCGACCTGGTCCACCTTCGCCGGTGTCCCGGTCTCGGTCGCCTCGGCCAGCTGCTACACCATCGACCCGGCCCCGGTGGACCGCTTCGTCTCGGGGGTCGATGCCGGTCAGGCGTTCACCATGGTCCACACCTACGACGACCGGCTGGTGCACACCCTCGTCCCGCTGCAGAGCGGCCACGAGGTGAGCCACGTCGGGAGGGACATCGCCGAGGCCCTCGACACCGTCACGCTCGAGGAGGCCCGCGAGCTGGCCTCCTCGAAGACCTCACCGTTCAACAGCTGAAGGACCCTCGTGCGACTCCTGCTGATGCGCCACGGCCAGACCTACGCCAACGTCACGGGCGAGCTCGACACCGCCGATCCCGGGCTCGAGCTCACCCCCCTCGGCCACGCCCAGGCCGTGGCGGCGGCGCGGGCGCTCGACCCCGAGAACCTCGACGCGATCTACGTCTCCAGCCGGGTCCGCACCCACCAGACGGCCTCGCCGACCTCGAAGCAGCGCTCCCTGGCCCCGGCCCAGCTCGGGGGTCTGGAGGAGATCGCGGCCGGCGACTTCGAGATGCGCAACGACCACGACGCCGTCCACGGCTACATCTCCACCGTCGCGACCTGGCTCGAGGGTCGTGTCGACGTCCGCATGCCCGGCGCCGAGACCGGCGAGGAGTTCCTGCACCGCTACGACGCGGCCGTCCACCGCATCGTGGAGGCCGGGCACAGCTCGGCGCTGATCGTGAGCCACGGCGCCGCCCTGCGCACCTGGATCTCCACCCGGATGCTCCCGTCGCCGGCGGCACCCCCGGTCACGACACCCCTGCACAACACCGCCCTCATCGTGCTCGAGGGCGATCCGTACGACGGCTGGCGACTGGTGTCGTGGCAGGGCGAGCCCGTCGGTGGTGCGTTCCTGGAGGACGAGTCGGCGGCCGACCCGACCGGCGACCTCGACGCCGACTGACAGGCCTAGACGCCCTCGCGCCCGATGCCCGGGTGCACGAACGGCTCACCGGCGCGCAGCTGCTCGATCGAGCCGGGATGCACCCGCGCGAGGTGGGCCAGCCCGCGACGGCGGTAGCGCAGGATCTGCACGATCCCCAGTGCCCAGAAGACGTACTGCACCGACAGCGCGATCCGGAAGTCGTCGAGCGTGTAGGCCTTCATCCCGCCCGGCTCGACGAGGTCGAGGACGAGGCCGATCAGCGCCATGGTGAGCAGCGAGGCCGTGAAACCACCGACGTTGACCAGCCCGTTGGCTCGTCCGATCGCCTGGACCGGGGTGAAGGAGCGGGCCAGGTCGAAGGCCACCATGGCGGCCGGGCCGCCGCTCGCGGTCGCGAACGCCATGACGACGACCAGCCAGTCCGGCGCCGGCCCCGGCCACAGGAGCACCGCCGTCCACGGCACGATCATGGCCGCGACGACACCGATGACGATCCAGGAGCGGTAGTAGGGCAGTCGCGACACCAGCCGGGCCAGCACCAGCCCGCTCACGACGGCCCAGGCCGTCATCGCCATCAGCAGGCCGCTGGCCCCCGCCGAGGTCCAGCCCATGCCCTGGACGAGGAACGGGAAGCCCCAGAGCAGGGCGAAGACGGTCGCGGAGAACTGCGACGTGAAGTGCGACCACATGCCCAGGCGAGTGCCCGGGTTGCCCCACACCGTGCGGACCGACTCGGCCAGCGCGCGCAGCTTGACCGTGACGACCTCGTCGCGGCGGTAGGGCGAGTCCTTGATGAGGACGAGCGTCGCGACGAGCAGCACGACGCCGACGCTCGAGGTCAGCGCGAACGTACGCGTCCAGCCCAGGGCGTCAAGGAGGTACGCCAGGGGGCCCGCCGCCGCGATCGCTCCGAGCTGCCCGGTGAGCCCGGTCAGCTGGGTGACCATCGGTGCCTGTCGCACGAGGAACCAGACGGCGACGAGCCGGATCACGCTGACGAAGATCATCGCGTCGCCAGCCCCCACGACCGCCCGCGACAGCACGGCGCCGGGGAAGGACGTGCTGAACGCGAAGACCAGCTGACCGGCCGTCATCAGCGCGAGTCCGCTCACGAGCAGCACGCGGGGACCGAACCGGTCGAGCAGCACGCCGACCGGCACCTGCATGCCGGCGTAGACCACCAGCTGCAGGACGGTGAACGTCGCCAGGTTGGTGGCACTGAGGTCGAAGCGGTCGGTCGCGATGATGCCCGCGACGCCCAACGAGCTGCGGTGGAAGACGGCCAGCACGTAGACCGACAGCGCAGTGCCCCAGATCGCCCACGCCCGGCGCCGGCCGATGTTGTGGATCTGCTCAGCCGTCACCGGGACAGCATGGCAGCGGTGACCCACCTCCGGCGCAGGGCGGGAAGGTCTGGGGGCGCTCGCCGGGTTACCGACGTACACGCACGTCAATCCGATGAGGTGGGCATGAAGTCGGTCTGGAACAGCAGCACGGTCGCGGCGCCGCGGGAGACGGCGATCTCCGACCCCGCTTCGCGAGCGGCCTACCGTGGAGGCATGCGCCCCCTCGCCGCCCTCGTCTGCTCACTCGTCCTCCTCCTGTCTGCCTGCGGGACCGACCCCGACGCCGGAGCGACCACCGCGACGGACGCCGGCGCGTCCACGTCGACCGAGGAGGGCGGGTCCGCGGTCCCGCCCGCGGAGCCTGACGGAGCCGACGCGCCGGCAGTGCTCGACTTCGCATCCGAGACGGTCAACGGCGAGCCGTTCGAGGGTGCAGCCCTCGCGGGCAAGCCGACCGTGTTCTGGTTCTGGGCACCCTGGTGCCCCACCTGCCGGGCACAGATCTCCGGGGTGGGAGAGCTTGCCGCGACCTACGGGTCCGAGGTCAACGTGGTGGGGGTGGGCTCGCTCGACGAGCCCGCGGCCATCGAGGAGTTCGCCGCCGAGGTGTCGTCCGACGTCACCTTGCTGACCGACCCGGACGGTGCGGTGTGGCGACACTTCGGGGTGACCGCCCAGAGCACCTATCTCGTCCTCGACGAGAACGGCACCGAGCAGGCTTCGGGCTACCTCGACGACGCCGAGCTGGTCGACCTGGTCGACGGCATGGTCGGCTGAGGCGATGTCCGAGGGGTTGCTGGCCGTCGCACTGGGCGCCGGCATGCTCGCAGCGGTGAACCCCTGCGGGTTCGCGCTTCTCCCCGCCTACGTCTCACTCCTGCTTGCCGGCAGCGAATCCCTGTCGCGACCGGCCGCAGCGTGGCGGGCCGTCGTGCTCAGCGCCGCCATGACCTCGGGTTTCGCGGGTGTCTTCGCGCTCTTCGGGCTGGTCATCTCACCCATCGCAGGGCAGCTGCAGCGCCACCTGCCCTGGTTCACCGTGGTGCTCGGCCTGACGTTGGCCCTGATGGGGTTGTGGCTGGTGGCGGGACGCCAGCTCTCGCTGCCGCGCCTGCGCCGGGGTGGAGGAGGCGCCGCGCGACCCCTGTCGCGCTCCTTCATGTCGATGGCCGGCTTCGGCGCCAGCTATGCCGTGGCCTCGATCTCGTGCACGATCGCACCCTTCCTCGCCGTCGTGGTCGGGGGCTTCCGCAGCGGCTCGACCGTCGAGGGATTCGTGCTCTTCCTGGCCTATGCCGCGGGCATGGGGCTGGTCGTCGGGACCCTGGCGGTGGCGACCGTCTTCGCCTCACCCGCGACCGTCGGTCGCCTCCGAGGCGCCGGGAGGTGGGCGCCGCGCGCCGCCGGAGCACTGCTCGCCGCGGCCGGGGCGTACGTCGCCTACTACGGATGGTGGGAGCTGCGCGTGCTGCGGGGCCAAGACGCCTCGGATCCGGTGATCGAGGCGGCCTCGACGTTCCAGCGGACGCTGGCCGGCCTGGTCGAGGCGCCCGGACCGATGGGTTGGCTCGCGGCCGGACTGGTGCTCCTGGCGGTGGTGCTGGCGGTGCGGCAGCGCTCGCGCCGCGCTGCGCGGACCGCGCCGACGCACGAGACGAGCAGCAGATGAGCGTCGTCGGCAGGCTGGTCGTCGCGGCGGCCGTGACCGCAGCGCTCTCGGGCTGCGGTGGCGTCGAGAGCGGCACTCCGGACCGTGCGGATCCAACGCCCCGGGCGACCGTGAGTGACCCGGCGACCCAGGAGGAGAGCGTCGGGTCTGCCGAGATCAGGTCCGCGTTGGAGGATCCTGACCAGCCGGAGTTCCCCGACCCGCTGATCGACCTCGACCAGCTGCTCTCGGGCGGTCCGCCCCCCGACGGGATCCCGTCCATCGACCGTCCGCAGTTCGAGTCCGTCGCCGACGTCGACTGGCTCGAGGCGGACGAGCCTGTCCTCTCGCTCACCGTGGGCGGGAAGACGAAGGCCTACCCGGTCCGGATCCTGACGTGGCACGAGATCGTCAACGACCGACTGGCCGGCGTGCCCGTGGCCGTGACGTACTGCCCGCTGTGCAACTCCGGCGTCGCGTTCGAGCGGACGGTCGACGGGCAGATCACCACCTTCGGCGTCTCGGGCAAGCTCTATGCGGACAACCTGGTCATGTACGACCGTCGCACCGAGTCGCTGTGGCCGCAGCTGACCGGCCGCGCATCGGTGGGCACGCTCACCGGCACCGAGCTGGAGAGCATCCCGATGGGAACCGTCGGCTGGGACCAGTTCCGTCTCGAGCATCCCTCCGCCCAGGTGCTCAGTCGCAACACCGGGTTCGGCCGGGAGTACGGCGAGAACCCCTACGTCGGGTACGACGACCCCGACTCCGATCCGCTCTTCGCACTGCCCGGCACGCCCGACTCCCGACTCCCGGTCAAGGCCCGGGTCGTGGGCGTCGGCGAGGGCGACCAGGCCGTCGCGGTGTCACGGGCCCTCCTGGCCGAGGTCGGCGTCCAGCACGTGACAGTGGGCGGGAACCGCATCGTGCTCTGGCACGTGCCGGGGCAGCGGTCGGCACTCGACACCCAGCTGATCCCGAACGGCGCCGAGATCGGGACGGTCGCGGCCCATGTCGCCCGTGCCGACGGACGGGCACTGGACTTCCTGCGGACCGGGGCCGATACGCTCCGCGACGAGCAGACCGGCTCGACCTGGAACGTGTTCGGCCGCGCCGTCAGCGGACCACTCCAAGGCCAGCAGCTCGACGCCGTGGAACACCTCGACACGTTCTGGTTCGCGTGGGTCGCCTTCCAGCCCGACACCCGCCTGGTCAAAGGGCCGTGATTGTCGGTCGGCACCGGGCGGTCGCCGAAATGCACCGAACCCCCGCACGAGGGTGGGGGGTTCGGTGTTCGGAGGAAGTCCTCCATGTGGCAGATGAAGGATTCGAACCTTCGAAGGCGTAAGCCGACGGATTTACAGTCCGCTCCCATTGGCCGCTCGGGCAATCTGCCAATAGTCCGCACCCCTGTTGAGGGCCGCGAACCAAGACGGAAGAATAGCGCAGGCACCACACCGGATCGAATCGCCGGGACACCCGGCAGGAGGCACACCATGGCTGACTCGAGCTTCGACATCGTGAGCAAGCTGGACCGTCAGGAGGTCGACAACGCTCTCAGTCAAGCGGCACGCGAGATCGCCAACCGCTTCGACTTCAAGGGCACCGGCGCGAGCATCGAGTGGAAGGGCGAGCAGGCCGTCGAGATCACCGCGTCGGCCGACGACCGCGCCAGCGCCGTGCTCAGCGTCTTCCAGGACAAGCTGATCAAGCGCAACCAGAGCCTCAAGATCCTCGATGCCTCCGAGCCGCGCCAGTCCGGCCAGGTCTCGAAGATCGACATCGCGCTCAAGGAGGGCATCACCTCCGAGGACGCCAAGAAGATCTCCAAGCTCATCCGCGACGAGGGCCCCAAGGGCGTCAAGGCGCAGATCCAGGGCGATGAGCTGCGGGTCTCGGCGAAGAAGCGCGACGACCTGCAGGCGGTGCAGCAGCTGGTGAAGTCGCAGGACTACGAGTTCGCGGTGCAGTTCACCAACTACCGCTGATTCACGCTCGGGAACCGGTAAGCGCGGGTCAAGACGGTGCCGGTCCGCATGACGGCGGTCAGGACCGCGCCGGCTGCGTCGAGGCCCGGACCTGGAGGGTCGGCCGCATCCGCTCGGACTCGACCTGCTCGCCCGCGAGCACCCGGATCAGCAGCTCGACGGCCCGCTGCCCCATCTCGTGCATCGGCGAGGTCACTGTGGTCAGCGGCACGGGCAGCTCCCGGGCCAGCGACACGTCGTTGAAGCCGGCGACGGACACGTCGGGGCCCACCTCGAGGCCCCGCTCGCGCACAGCGCCCATGGCACCGATCGCGGCGAAGTCGTTCACCGCGAACAGCGCCGTCGGGCGGGTCCGCGCCCCGAGCAGCTCCGCCGCCGCCGTGTGGCCGCCGACGGCGTCGAAGCGGCTGTTCAGGACCATGCCCGGCGGCACCGGCACGCCCGCCTCGCGGTAGGCGTCGAGGAAGCCTGCGGTCCGGTCGATCCCCGTGCTGGCGTAGGGCTCGCCTGCGACGACCCCGACACGCTCATGTCCCAGGGAGAGCAGGTGCTCGCCGACCATCCGGCCACCGAGGTAGTCGTCGCAGGTGACAGACGGGTGCCGCCCCGCGCGACGGCTCACCAGGACGAACGCGATGCCGCGCCCGGCGAGCTCGTCGACGTACTCCGCGTCGAACCGGGCGTCGCCGAAGATCAGCCCGTCGACGCGTCGGCTGAGCATGATCTCGGTGCGCGCGCGCTGCTCGGTTGCGTCGTCACGCGTGTTGGCCACCACCGTGTAGTAGCGGTACGCCGCGGCGGTCTCCTCCACACCCTCGTAGATCGTCGCGAGCACGATGTCGGAGAGTCGCGGCACCAGCACCCCGAGCAGGTGGGTGCGCTGGGTCCGCAGGCTCGTGGCCGTGGGATCCGGCACGTACGCGAGCTCGGCGGCGATCTCCCGGATTCGCGCGATCGTGGCGGCTCCGGCCGCCCGGGAGCCCTCGCTCGCCGAGGCGTTCAGCACCCGGGACACCGTCGAGACGTGCACGCCGGCGCGCTCGGCGATGGTGCGCAGCGTGGCCCGGCGGGCGGCGGCCGCCGTCGTCGTCGGGGGCGGGGCTGAGTCCGGAGGAAGCACCATGCGCCGATTCTCCTGTGGGTCGGGGGCGGATCAGTGGAGGTAGGGCCTTGACGTTCATCGTGTGACGCTGTTCACTATACCCAATCGATTGGCCCAAACGATTGGCCAAGCTGCTACTGAGTTACCCAAACGATTGGCAACCTGGAAGCCCATCCGAACGACGAGAGGAGACCGCCAGTGCGCACCGTGGTGGTCATCGGCACCGGCGGCACTATCGCGACCCGTCGCGACGCCGACGGTTCGAGCCGTGCCGTCGACGGCGGCGCGGCACTGGTCTCCCGGGTGGCGCGGGACGCAGGCGTCGAGGTCCGCACCCGGGACGTCTTCGTCCTGAACAGCTTCCTGGTCGGCCCCGACCGGATGGTGGAGCTGGCCCGGGCGGTCCACGCGGCGCTGGAGGACTCCTCGGTCGCCGGGGTCGTGGTCACTCACGGCACCGACACGATGGAGGAGTCGGCGTACCTGCTGGACCTGGTCCACGACGACGACCGTCCCGTGGTGCTCACCGGCGCGCAGCGCCCGGCGGACGCCCCTGACTCCGACGGCGTCCGCAACCTCTCCGACGCCATCACCTTGGCCGCCAACCCGCGTGCACGCGGGCTCGGAACGCTGATCCTCTTCGACGGCGTAGTGCACGCCGCCCGTGGCACCCGCAAGACAGAGACGCTGCGTCCGGCCGCGTTCAGCGCGCCGGACTCCGGGCCGGTGGGCCACCTGGCCGAAGGCCGCCTGGTGCTGCAGTCGACGCCGGTGCGCTCCAAGCCGCTGGACCTCGGCCGGATCGACCTCTCCGGCGTCCGGGTGGACATCGCGACGTTCTACCCCGGCGCCGACGACACCGCGCTACGGGCCTTCGCGGCGGCGGGTGCCACCGGGTTGGTCCTCCAGGCCAGCGGCGCGGGCAACGCGAACCCCGCGACGGTCGACGCGGTCGCGGACCTCCGCCGTGACGGCGTGGTCGTTGGCCTCACCACCCGCGTGGACGCCGGACCGGTCGCAGCCATCTACGGCGGAGGCGGTGGCATTGACCTCGTCCGGGCGGGGGCGGTCCCGCTCGGCGTCCTGCGCGCACCCCAGGCGCGGGTGCTGCTCACCGTCCTGCTCGGCACCTTGCGCGACCCGGACCGGGTCCGGGCCGAGCTCCCCGGATTCATCGAGATCTGACAACCAAGACGCGCGCCCGCCCGGCGCGCACGACAGGAAGGAACACGCAATGGCGAAGGAGATCAAGGTCGCGTTCGGTGTGGACGTGGACGCGGTGGCCGGCTGGCTCGGGTCGTACGGCGGCGAGGACTCTCCCGACGACATCTCGCGCGGCATGTTCGCCGGCGAGGTCGGCACTCCGCGGCTGCTCCGGCTCTTCGAGCGCCATGACCTGCGGACCACCTGGTTCATCCCCGGTCACTCGATCGAGACCTTCCCCGAGCAGACCCAGATGGTGGTCGACGCGGGCCACGAGATCGGCGTGCACGGCTATACGCACGAGAACCCGATCGCGATGAGCCGCGAGCAGGAGACCGCCGTACTCGACCGGTGCATCGACCTCGTCGAGACGGTGTCCGGTCGCCGCCCGACCGGCTATGTAGCTCCGTGGTGGGAATTCTCCCGGGTCACCAATGAGCTGCTGCTCGAGCGCGGCATCAAATACGACCACTCACTGATGCACGACGACTTCACGCCTTACCGCGTTCGGGTCGGCGACTCGTGGACCAAGATCGACTACTCCAAGCCGGCCGAGGAGTGGATGAAGCCGCTGGTGCGGGGCGAGGACACCGACCTCGTCGAGATCCCGGCCAACTGGTACCTCGACGACCTGCCGCCGATGATGTTCATCAAGGGCGCCCCCAACAGCCACGGATTCGTCAGCCCGCGCCACCTCGGCGAGATGTGGCAGGACCAGTTCGACTGGGTCTACCGCGAGATGGACTACGCGGCCTTCACGATGACCATCCACCCGGACGTGTCGGGGCGTCCGCAGAACCTGCTCATGCTCGAGCGGCTCATCGAGCACATCAACGGCCACGAGGGCGTCCAGTGGGCGACCTTCGACGAGATCGCCGACGACTTCATCGCCCGCAACCCCCGCGCCTGATCGCCTGTCAGGCACCCACCTCTAGGAGTTCACCGTGTCCACTGCCACTTCTCCCCCGGGCTCGCGCGCCCGTCGGAACCATCTCATCGAGGAGTCGATCCTCCCGGTCCGGAACAAGGAACGGAGCATCAGCGCGCTGGGCTTCGTCTGGATCTGGATCGGCATGGCCGTCATCATCGCCACCTTCCAGCTCGGAGCCAACGGCGTCGCCGGCCTGCCGCTGTGGCAGGTGCTGGTGACGATCCTGCTCGCCAACGCCGCGCTGGCGGTGGTGATGACACTCACGGCCGACATCGGAACCGAGCACGGCCTCTCCTTCGCGGTCTACCTGCGCGCGCCGTTCGGCGTACGCGGCACGCACCTGCCGGCCATCTCGCGCGGCATCGTTGCGGCGATCTGGTTCGGCATCCAGACCTACCTCGGCGCGCTGGCCATCAACGGCATCGTGGAGTACTTCACCGGGTTCAGCGCCTGGTTCCTGTGGTACGTCGTCTTCGGGGTCGTCCAGGTGGTGAACACCGCCATGGGCATCCGGGCCGTCGAGCGGCTCGCCTCGATCGCGGCCCCGGCGATCATCGCGGTGTCGATCTGGATGTACTTCACTCTCGAGGGAGTCGCCGACACCGCCGGCACGAACATCTGGAGCTTCGCCGGTGACGGCTCGGTCGCCCCGTTCACGCTGTTCGTGGCCAACATGGCCTTCTGGTCCGCTCTGGCCGTCGACATCCCCAACATCACCCGCTACCTCAAGACCGAGCCCGGCGCCCGCGGGTTCGCCCGCCGCAACAAGAACGTCTTCGTCGCACAGTTCATCGCGCTGCCGGTGACCCAGACGTTCGTGGCGCTGATCGGCGCCGCCTCGTTCATCGCGGCCGGCGACTGGAACCCGATCACGGTGATCCAGGGCCAGAGCGAGGGACTCACGCTCGTGGTGCTGCTGGCGCTGGTGATCCTGGCCCAGTGGTCCACCAACAACGCCGCCAACCTGATCCCGGCCTCGCTGACGTTCGTCAACGCCGGTGCGCCGTACCTGTCCTACAAGTGGGGCGTGGCCCTGGCAGGCGTGGTGGGCACCCTCGCCTTCCCGTGGCTGATCCTGAACAACCTGTTCACGTTCCTCGGCTACTACGGGGCCCTGCTCTCCGCGGTCGGCGGCATCATGATCTGCGACTACTACGTCATCCGTCGTCGCCGGATCAACGTGCCCGACCTCTACCGCAGCCACGGCCAGTTCCGCTTCGCAGGCGGTTACAACCCCGCCGGGCTGATCGCGTGGGTGGTCGCCGGTTCGCTCGCTCTGTGGCAGCTCCAGTACGCCTACCTGGTGGGGTTTCCGGCCGGCTTCGCCGTCTACTGGGTGCTGATGAAGGTCTGGATCTTGCCGGCGTACCCGCAGGCCGAGGTCGAGGACGCGCACAGCGACCGGTTCCTCGGCACCAGCGCCTCGCTGGAGTGGGAGTACGACGGTGCCGGTGGCCTGCGCCAGGTCGGTGCCAGCTCCGAGAACGGGCACGTCCGCGAGGACGCCTGACCGACGGAGCGTGCAGTCGGTCCCGGGGAGTCCTCCTCCTCGGGACCGCTCGGCACACCGAACGTGACCGCGCCCGACCGATCCTGAACGAACTGCAGGAGACGACATGTGTGGTGGTTGCTCACGCGAGGGCACCCCGGACTGGCTGAGCCCGGCCGTGCCCATCCGGGCCAGCCGGGAAGTGGCCGCACGCACGGTGTCCGACCTGGTCGCGCCCACCCGGATGTCGGTGCGCGCCGTCGCCGCCGGCTTCAGCGTGCTCAGACCCACCGGCCGGGTCACGGTGGCCCCGAACCTGACGACGGTGTGGGACGAGGTGATCGCGTCCGGAGCGCACCTCGAGCTGTCCGAGCCCGTCGCCGCGGGGGCTGCTCCGGCCCTGCATCCGCACGTCCCGGCCACCGAGCTGGTCCTGCTGCTGGGGTCAGGGCCCGAGCGGGTCGCGTCGGCCTGGTCGCCCGACGTCTTGGTCGACCTTGCCCATGATTCGCTCGACGACGCACTGGCTGCCGGTGCCGGGCCCCGGGTGTTGGCCTGGGCGCTTCCCGGCGCCGCTGACTTCGCGCTCGCCGCGGTCACCTCCCCCGGGGTCCGTCTGCGCGGGACCCTCGTGGCCGTGCTGCGTGAGGGCCCCGGACCGGCGTGGGCCTGCGAACTTGCCGCCAGCCCCGATGGTCCGGCACTCAGGTCCATCCTCGCCGGCCGGCCCGCCGGCTCGCTGCACCGGCCGCGGCTCAGCGTCCCGGCCGCTGCGGCCTGGGTCGGCGGCCTGGTCGCCACCGGGCGCACCGCGGGGCGCCGGCTCACTCTCCACGTCGCCGACGAAAGCGTGACCATCGACGCCGCCGACGGCACCGGGCTGGCCGTCCGCCCCTCCGGCCTGACTGCGACGGGGTCTCCAACCGGCTCAGACGCCCTGCGCGCGGCTGCGGATTGCTTGACACGTCCGCACAGAGTCCGCCGGGAATCGAGCTACCGCTGAAGCACCGCCACCAGGAAGCCGACGGCCGCGACCGGGTCCTGCGGGAGCAGGTGGGCCCGCATCGACTGGGCGACGTCCTGGGAGGCGCCGCGTCCGGCGATGAACACCTGGTGCTCGAGGGAGAGGCGCGAGATGGCGGTGGCATGCGCCGCGAACGCGGTGCCGCGCGTGGTGGCGAGGACGATGGCATCGGCGTCCGACTTGCGCGCCGCGGCCATGATCGCCGACATCGGGGTGTCTCCTCCGAGGTAGCGTGCCCGCGCCCCGGTCTCCCCCAACAGCAACGAGAAGCAGAGCAGGACGAGGTCGTGGCGCTCGCCCGGCGGGCACGCCAGCAGCACCACGGGGCCGATCTCGGGCCACACCTGGGCGCTCGGCTGCGAGTTGAGGTTCCAGAGCTGGCGACGCATCAGGTTGCTCGCGAAGTGCTCGTGGGCGACGGACAGGCTGCCGTCCTCCCACCGTCGGCCGAGCTGCTCCAGGAACGGCAGCACCACCTGCGTGATGCTGTCGCCGAGGGAGAGCTCGCTGATCATCGCCCCGAGGGTCGCCTCGGCCGCTTCACCGTCGTAGGCATCGATGGCGGACCACAGGCTCTCGGACCTCTCGAGCGTGTCTCCCATGCTGGCACGGTAGTCGTTCCACCCCCCGAACGGGGCCAGCTGTCCCGCACAGTCGTCAGCAGCACCCCTCGGTCGGCGTGTCGTGGATCACCGACTCCGTCCACGCAGGGGGAGCAGGCACCGATCCCATCAGCGCGCGACTATCGTGACGGTGGGAGAGCACGTCCCTTTTCACCGTGAGGAAGCAGGCATGAGGTGACCCACCCCGCCAAGCAGGTCAAGCAGCTCGACCGCGTCATCATCCGTTTCGCCGGCGACTCCGGCGACGGGATGCAGCTGACGGGTGACCGGTTCACCCAAGAGACCGCGGTCTTCGGCAACGACCTCGTCACCCTGCCCAACTTCCCGGCCGAGATCCGCGCCCCCCAGGGCACCCTGCCGGGCGTCTCGTCGTTCCAGGTCCACTTCGCCGACCACGACATCCTCACCGCGGGCGACGCCCCCGACGTGCTCGTCGCGATGAACCCCGCTGCGTTGCGCGCCAACCTCGGCGACCTGCCCAAGGGCGCGGCCATCATCGTCGACACCCACGACTTCACCGCGCGCAACCTGACCAAGGCGGGCTACTCGGCCAACCCCCTCGACGGCGACTCCCTGGCCGAGTTCGCCGTGCACCCCGTCGACCTCACCGGCATGACCGTCGCCGCGGTCAAGGAGTTCGGTCTCTCACGCAAGGACGCCTCGCGCGCCAAGAACATGTTCGCCCTGGGCCTGCTCTCGTGGATGTACGGCCGCCCGACCGACTCCACCACCGCGTTCCTCAACAAGCGGTTCGCCAAGGTGCCCGACATCCGCGACGCCAACATCACCGCCTTCAAGGCAGGGTGGAACTTCGGTGAGACCACCGAGACGTTCGTCGTGCGCTACGAGATCAAGCCCGCGCCGATGCCGAGCGGCACCTACCGCAACATCACCGGCAACCTTGCGCTGTCCTACGGCCTCATCGCCGGCGGCGTGCAGTCCGGCCTGTCGGTGTTCCTGGGGTCGTACCCGATCACCCCGGCCAGCGACATCCTGCACGAGCTCTCGAAGCACAAGGGCTTCGGCGTGACGACCTTCCAGGCGGAGGACGAGATCGCCGGTGTGGGAGCCGCCATCGGTGCGGCGTTCGTCGGGCAGCTCGGCGTGACGACCACCTCCGGTCCGGGCGTCTCCCTCAAGTCCGAGGCGATCGGCCTCGCCATCATGACCGAGCTTCCGCTGGTGGTCGTGGACGTCCAGCGCGGTGGGCCCTCGACGGGCCTGCCGACCAAGACCGAGCAGGCCGACCTGCTGCAGGCGATGTTCGGCCGCAACGGCGAGGCCCCGTTGCCGATCGTGGCGCCCCAGTCGCCCGGCGACTGCTTCGACGCCGCCATCGAGGCCGTGCGGATCGCCGTCACCTACCGCACGCCGGTGATCATCCTCTCCGACGGCTACCTCGCCAACGGTTCCGAACCGTGGCGGATCCCCCAGCTCAGCGAGATACCCCCGATCGACCCCAACTTCGCCACGGCCACGAACCACGTGGTGGAGGGCGTGGACGGCGGCGAGGACAAGGCCGAGTTCTGGCCCTACCTGCGCGACGAGTCGACACTCGCCCGCCCGTGGGCCATCCCCGGCACGCCCGGTCTGGAGCACCGCATCGGCGGACTCGAGAAGGGCGACGGCCACGGCAACATCTCCTACGACCCCGCCAACCACGACTTCATGGTCCGCACCCGGCAGGCCAAGATCGACCGCATCGCCGACACACTGCCCCCGCTCGCGGTCGACGACCCGACCGGCACCGCCAAGGTGCTGGTCCTCGGGTGGGGATCGACCTACGGACCCATCGGCGCCGGCGTACGACGCGTGCGCAAGGCCGGCTACCACGTCGCCCAGGCCCACCTGCGCCACCTCAACCCGTTCCCGCACGACCTCGGCGAGATCCTGGGACGCTATGACAAGGTGCTCGTCCCGGAGATGAACCTGGGGCAGCTCTCGCTGCTGCTGCGCGCGAAGTACCTCGTCGACGTCGTCGGCTACAACGAGGTGCGCGGTCTGCCGCTCAAGGCAGCCGTGCTGGCCGACGTGATCGGCGGCCTCGTGTCCGAGGCCGAGGGCATCCGGGTCGAGCTCGCGCCGACCACCGACGGAGAGGACGACATCTCATGACCCTTCGAGACGGCGCTGACGCGCCTCCTCAGGACAGCGCCACCGAGCTGGGCATCCCCGGACTGCGTTCGGGCAACGAGCTGGTCCCCACGGCCGAGGAGCCGCAGACCGGCAAGGAGTTCACCTCCGACCAGGAGGTGCGCTGGTGCCCCGGGTGTGGCGACTACGCCGTGCTGAAGGCCGTCCAGTCGTTCCTGCCCGACCTGGGCCTGCGGCGCGAGAACATCGTCTTCGTCTCGGGGATCGGCTGCTCGTCGCGCTTCCCCTACTACCTCGACACCTACGGCATGCACTCGATCCACGGCCGCGCGCCGACGATCGCCACCGGCATCGCCACGGCACGCGCGGACCTCTCGGTGTGGGTGGTCACCGGCGACGGCGACGCACTCTCGATCGGCGGCAACCACCTGATCCACACGCTGCGACGCAACGTGAACATGACGATCCTGCTCTTCAACAACCGGATCTACGGCCTCACCAAGGGCCAGTACTCCCCCACCTCGGAGACGGGCAAGGTCACCAAGTCCACCCCGATGGGCTCGCTGGACCACCCGTTCAACCCGGTCTCCCTGGCACTGGGGGCCGAGGCGACGTTCGTGGCCCGCACGATCGACTCCGACCGCAAGCACCTGACGGGGGTGCTGAAGGCAGCAGCCGATCACCGCGGCACCTCACTGGTGGAGATCTACCAGAACTGCCCGATCTTCAACGACGGCGCCTTCGACGCGATCAAGTCGCCCGACACCAAGGCCGACGCGCTGATCCCCCTGGTGCACGGCGAGCCGATCACGTTCGGGGTCGAGGGCGCCAAGGCGCTGGTGCTCGACGCCGCGACCGGTGGCGTGACGGTGGCGCAGACCGCCGACGTGGCGGCCGCCGACATCCTCGTGCACGACGCCCACAACCCCGACCCCAGCACCGCGTTCGCCATCTCGCGACTCACCGACTCGGGCTACCTCAACACCTCGCCGATCGGCATCTTCCGGCAGGTGGAGCGCCCGACGTACGACGACCAGGCGCGCGCACAGGTGGCCGCGGCCACCAACGGCGACGCCGCCGACCGCACCGCTCGGCTGGCGGCGCTGATCGGCGGCGGCGACACGTGGACGATCGCCTGATCGCTCAGTCGAAGTAGAGCGTCCAGACCTTGCCCTTGGTGTTGCTGTAGCCGTTGGAGTGGTCCACCTTCGAGCGCCACTTCCAGCGGCCCTTGCTGGGCGCGTAGATGCGCGTCTTGAAGACGCCGCTCTCGTCGGTCTTGACCTTCTTCACGGTCTTCCACTTGCAGGAGCCGCAGGCCTTCTTGAGGATCTTGACCTTGCCGACGTAGGGCAGCGTGGTCCCGTCGAGCTGCGGCTCGGAGATCGTGCCCTTGAGCTTGAAGGCGTTGTAGGTGACCTGCTTGTCGCCCGGCGGCTTCTCCTCGATGATGCGCTTGGGCAGCGAGCTGGCACCGGCCCCGACGCTGGTGGCGGTGACCAGACCGGTCACCAGGAGCGCGGCCAGCAGGGCCGCCACGACGTTGCGGAACATCCGCATGGAACTTCCCCCTCAGGAACTCTGTGAACTGGATCGTCCCGGGAGCTCGCCCGCGACCCGGCCCATCGTAGGCGCAATCCCCAACCTAGACTCGCAGAGTGCCGGATAACCGTCGCGGGCTGACGCTCGGAGCTCTGGCCTTCGTCCTGTGGGGCGGGTTCCCGCTCTTCTGGACGCAGCTCCAGCCGGCCGGTGCTGTCGAGCTGCTGGCCCACCGGGTCATCTGGTCGGTCGTCGTGATGGTCGTCATCGTGGTGCTCTGGCGACGCGGACCGGTCCTGCTGTCGGTGGTGCGCGACCGACGTACGCTCCTGCTCCTGACCCTCGCGGCCGTGGTGATCTCCTTCAACTGGGGCGCCTACATCTGGGGCGTCAACAACGGCCGGGTCGTGGAGACGTCGCTGGGCTACTTCATCAACCCGCTCGTGACCGTGCTCATGGGCGTCTTCATCCTCGGCGAGCAGCTACGACGTCTGCAGTGGCTGGCGATGGCGGTCGCCTTCGGGGCGGTCGTGGTGCTGACGCTCGACTACGGTCGGGTGCCCTGGATCGCGCTGGTGCTGGCCTTCTCGTTCGGCACCTACGGGCTGGCCAAGAAGCAGGCCGACGTGGGCCCAGTGGAGAGCCTCACCGTCGAGACGGTGGTGCTGGCGCCCGTGGCCCTGGCGTACGTCGCCTGGCTCACCGCCAGCGGCCAGTCGAACTTCGGGTCGCACGGCCTGGGGCACGCGGCGCTGATCACGACGAGCGGCCTCATCACCGCCATCCCCCTCATGCTCTTCGGGGCGGCCGCCATCCGCGTCTCCATGGTGTCGCTCGGTCTGCTGCAGTACCTCGCACCGATCATCCAGTTCTTCCTCGGCGTCTTCTACTTCCACGAGGACATGCCGCCCGGCCGCTGGATCGGCTTCGTCCTCGTGTGGCTGGCCCTGGTCGTCTTCACCGTCGAGGCGCTCAACCACCGCCGTCGCCAGCTGAGGCTGGTGGCCGAGGCCAGCGCCTGCTGACCGGCGCTCCGAGCGGGTCGAGGCGCACCCCGGGAGTCAGGCGGTGCGGTTCGCCACGATGTCGGCGAACGACTCCAACGCATCGCGGACGGGGCCGGGATCGAGCACCCCGAGGAGGGCCTTGGCCCGGGTCGCCTCGGCCTCGACGTGGTCGCGGGCCTGCGCCATCGCGGGGTGGCGGCGCAGCAGGCCCAGGGCCTCGGCGTGGAGCGCGTCGTCGGTGAGGTCGGCGGCGAGCAGCTCGAGCAGGCGGGCGTCGGCCGGATCCGTGGACGACTGGGCCATCAGGACCGGGAGCGTCGGCACGCCCTCGCGCAGGTCGGTGCCGGGCGTCTTCCCGGAGGTGTCCGACTCGGACGCGACGTCGAGGATGTCGTCGGAGAGCTGGAACGCCGAGCCGACGATCTCGCCGTAGGCGTGCAGCGCCTCGACCACCTCGGGCCGTGCACCGC
The DNA here is from genome assembly GCA_963721925.1 of uncultured Actinomycetota bacterium. Lineage (GTDB taxonomy): Bacteria > Actinomycetota > Actinomycetes > Propionibacteriales > Nocardioidaceae > Nocardioides. The sequence goes on from CAVRLH010000009.1 coordinate 452,297, forward strand.
CGAACATCCCGCCGTAGCGCGCCGACGTGGCGATCAGCGAACCGGTCTTGCCGGCGACGACCTCGAGGTAGTGCTCGAGCGGGTCCTGGCCCGGCTCGGGCGGCACCGTCTCCAGGATCTGCCCCTCGACCAGCCGGGTGAACGTCTGCGCCTGGATCCGTACGGCGTCGGGACCCAGGTCTGCGGTCAGCTCCGAGGAGCGGCCGAAGAGGAAGTCGCCGGTCAGGATCGCCACGTGGTTGTCCCACCGGGCGTTCGCCGTGTCGGCGCCGCGGCGCAGGTCCGCTTCGTCCATCACGTCGTCGTGGTAGAGCGAGGCGACGTGGGTCAGCTCCACGACGCACGCCGCGGTGAGGACCTCCTCGGCGTCCGGCCGGTCACCGGTCTCGGCGGCCAGCAGCACGAGCAGCGGTCGGAACCGCTTGCCCCCGGCCGCCATCAGGTGCGCTGCCGCGCGGGAGACGTACGGCGTCCGCGACTGGCAGTGCCCCGCCAGCAGCACCTCGATGCGCGCCAGCCTCTCCGTCAGCCGGCGCTCGAGGTCGGCGTCGACGACTGGAAGGGCCAGGCCGGAGGCGGGAGCGGTGGTCACCTGATGAATTCTCCCGCAACGGCGGCCAGGTCGAGAAGCGGACCCGGGATCACCCCGAGGACGAGCGTCGTCGCCGCGGCCACCGCGATCGTCGTGGCCGTCAGCACCGACGGGTAGACGACGGTGGGACCGTCACCGACCGGCTCGTCGAAGTACATGACCTTGATGACCCGGACATAGAGGAAGGCAGCGACGATGCTGGCCAGCACCGCGGCGACCACGACCGGCCAGGCACCGGCAGCCAGCGCCACCGAGAAGACGGCGAGCTTGCCGACGAAGCCCGACGTGAGCGGGATGCCCGCCATCGCGAGGAGGAAGAAGGCGAAGACCCCGGCAACGACCGGCGACTCCTTGCCCAGCCCCGCCCAGCGCGAGATCGCCGTGGCCTCACCGCCGGAGTCGCGCACCAGGCCGACCACCGCGAACGCGCCGAGAGTGGTGAAGCCGTAGGTCGCGAGGTAGAAGAGCACCGCCTGGAGGGAGGTGATCTCGCCGAACGCGATCTGTCCGGAGGCCTGCAGGCCCAGGACGCCGGTCAGGATGAAGCCGGTGTGGGCGACCGAGGAGTAGGCCAGCAGCCGCTTGATGTCGCTCTGGGTGATGGCGAGCACGGCTCCGACGAACATCGAGAGGATCGCGATGATCCAGAGCATCGGCTGCCACGACCAACGGTCGGCACCGAGCGCGACGTAGAACAGGCGCATGAGCGCGCCGAAGGCAGCGACCTTGGTGCCGGCCGACATGAAGGCGGTGACCGGCGTCGGGGCCCCCTGGTAGACGTCCGGGGTCCAGGACTGGAACGGCACGGCGCCGACCTTGAAGAGCAGGCCCACGGAGAGCAGTCCGGTGCCGATCAGCAGCATGCTCGAGTTGCCGACGTCGTTGCGCACCGCCTCGTTGATCGCAGCGAAGTCCATCGACCCGGCGTAGCCGTAGAGCAGGGCCGCGCCGTAGAGGAAGAAGCCCGACGAGAAGGCACCGAGCAGGAAGTACTTCAGTGCTGCTTCCTGGCTCAGCAGGCGCCGGCGACGAGCCAGGCCGCTGAGGAGGTAGAGCGGGAGGGAGAGGATCTCCAGGCCGACGAACATGGTCAGCAGGTCGTTGGCCGCCGGGAAGAGCATCATGCCGAAGACCGCGAACATCAGCAGCGGGTAGATCTCGGTGTGCTCCCGGTTGGCCGCCAGGGCCTCGGACTCCGCGTCCGTGCCCGGCAGCGCAGCCGCCTGGCCGGCGAACGCCGAGACGCCGCCGTCGAGGTGGCGCTCCGCGAACAACAGCACTCCAGCGATGGCCAGTGCCAGCACGAGGCCCCAGATGAACAGGCTCGGGCCGTCCACGGCGATCGTGCCGCCGATGGCGAGGACGCCGCGGGCGGCACCCTCGTCGTAGACCTTCACGTCCTGGGCGACCACGACCACGCCGACCAGTGCGACGACCAGACCGGCGAGCGCCAGGGACACCTGGGTGACGTAGCGCACCGGGCGGGGCGCGAACGCCTCCACCACGACGCCGAGGCAGGCCACGCCGAAGACGGCGAGCAGCGGCCAGAGCTCGAAGTACTCGACGGTGGGCTTGACGAACTCGATCACTGGTGACCCCCCTCAGTGACGCCGACTCCGACGAGGGTGTCGTGGACGACCGGATTGATGACGTCGAGCAGCGGCATCGGATAGAAGCCGAACAGGAGCAGGGCGAGCAGCAAGGGAGCGACGATACCCACCTCGCGTCGGTCGAGGTCGGCGACCGGAGCCACGTCCCCGCGACCGGGGCCGGTCATCGCGCGCTGGTAGAGCCAGAGTGCGTAGAACGCCGCGAGCACGATGGCGAGCACCGCGGTCGAGCCGACCAGCCAGTGGTAGTCGAAGGCGGCGATGATGACCATCATCTCGGAGACGAACGGCGCCAGGCCGGGCAGGCCCGCCGCGGCCAGGCCGCCGACCAGGAAGAACCCGGCCAGCACGGGTGCGGTCTTCTCCACCCCGCCCATCGCCCGGATGGACGCGGTCCCGGTGCGACGGATCAGGAATCCGGCCACCAGGAACATCAGCGCGGTGGCGATGCCGTGGTTGACCATGTAGAGGATCGCGCCGGTGCCACCGGTGGGGCTGAACACGAAGATGCCGAGCACGATGAAGCCGAAGTGCGACAGCGACGTCAGACCGATCAGGCGCAGCACGTCGTCCTGGCCGATGGCCACGAGCGCGCCGTAGATGATCGAGACCAGCGCGAGCACCACGACGACCGGCGTGGCCCACTGCGAGGCGTCGGGCAGCAGCCCGAGACAGAACCTCAGCATCCCGAAGGTGCCGATCTTGTCGAGGATGCAGACCAGGAGCACGGAGGTGCCGGTCGTGGCCTTCTCGGTGGTGTCGGCCAGCCAGGTGTGCACCGGGAACATCGGCGCCTTGATCGCGAAGGCGATGAAGAAGCCGAGGAACAGCCAGCGCTGCGTGATCGGGTCGATGTCCATCGCGGCCAGGTCGGTGAGCAGGAAGCTCGGACGGCCGTTGTTGGCGGAGACGACGTAGAGGCCGATCACCGAGGCGAGCATGACCAGTCCACCGGCGAGCTGGTAGATCAGGAACTTGGTCGCGGCGCGGCCGCGGCCGGACCGACCGAATCCGCCGATCAGGAAGTACGCCGGGATCAGCGTCGCCTCGAACACCACGTAGAAGAGCAGCACGTCGGTCGCGGTGAACACCGCCAGCGACATGGCCTCGAGCGCCAGGGTCCACGCGAAGAAGGAGCGCCCGCCGCCGTTGCCCGCGTCATCGGACTCGTGCCAGCCGGCCAGGAGCACCATCGGCACCAGCACGACGGTCAGCAGGACCATGAGGATGCCGAGCCCGTCGACGCCGAGGGCGTAGTGGACACCAAGCGCCTCGATCCACAGGTGGGTCTCGGTGAGCTGCATGCCACCGCCCACGTCGTACTGGGCCAGGGCCACGGCTCCGGCGAGGAGGGTGGCGACGGAGAAGCCGAGGCCGACCATCTTGGCCAGCTCCCGCGTCGGCACGAACGCCGTGACCACTGCACCCACCAGGGGCAGCAGGATCAGGATCGTCAGAGTGAGGTTCAACGGAGGTTCACCGCCAGGAGGGCAAGGACGACCAGCAGGGCGCCTGCGAGCACGGACAGGGCATAGGAGCGGACGAAGCCGTTCTGCAGGCGGCGCAACGCGTGGGAGATGCCACCGAAGGCGGACGAGCCGCCCTCGACGACGCCGTCGACGCCAACCCGGTCGAACGTCGTGAGGCCGCCCACGAGGGCAGCACCCGGACCGACCACGACCGCGTCGTTGATCGCGTCGCCGTAGAGGTCGGCGCGGGCCGCCCTGGTGGCGAAGGAGACGTTCTGGGGTGCCTCACGGGGGATGTCGCGCCTGCCGACCAGGAACCAGGCAGCAGCCACCCCGATCGCGACCACGGCGACGATCATCGCGGTGATGACGAGGGCCGGGAGCGGCGGCTCGTGGTGCTCGGCGATACCGGTGACCGGCTCGAGCCACGTGACGATCCAGTCGCCGACGAGGAGGAGGCCACCGAGCACCGACAGCGCGGCCAGCACCATCAGCGGCACGGTCATCACCTTCGGCGACTCGTGCGGGTGGACGTCCTTCTCCCAGCGCTTCTCGGTGAAGAACGTCATCAGCATCAGGCGGGTCATGTAGAAGCCGGTGAGGCCGGCGCCGATCATGGCCAGGGCTCCGACGAGGAGGTTGTCCGCGAGAGCCGTCTCGATGATCTTGTCCTTGGACCAGAAGCCCGAGAAGCCCGGGAAGCCGATGATCGCCAGGTAACCCATGGTGAACGTCAGGAAGGTGACGGGCATGGCCTTGTTGAGCGCGCCGTAGTGGCGCATGTCGACGTCGTCGTTCATGCCGTGCATGACCGATCCGGCGCCCAGGAACATGTTGGCCTTGAAGAACCCGTGGGTGAGCAGGTGGAAGATCGCGAACGGGTAGCCCACCGGGCCGAGGCCGGCGGCGAGCATCATGTAGCCGATCTGGCTCATCGTCGAGCCGGCGAGCGCCTTCTTGATGTCGTCCTTGGCGCACCCGAGGATCGCTCCCCACAGGAGCGTGATGGTGGCGACGACGACGACCGCGGTCTGGGCGATCGGGGCGAGCTCGAAGATGAAGTTGGAACGGACCACGAGGTAGACGCCCGCGGTGACCATGGTCGCTGCGTGGATCAGTGCCGAGACCGGGGTCGGGCCCTCCATCGCGTCCAGCAGCCACGCCTGCAGCGGGAACTGCGCGGACTTGCCGCAGGCGCCGAGGAGCAGCAGCAGCCCGAGCGCGGTGAGCGTGCTCTGCTCGGCCTCGCCGGTGAGCTCGCTGACCTGGGCGAAGTCGGTGGTGCCGAAGGCGGCGAACATCAGCGCGATCGCCAGCGACAGGCCGATGTCACCGACGCGGTTGATGACGAAGGCCTTCTTGGCGGCCGCGGCCGCGGAGGGCTTGTGCTGCCAGAACCCGATCAACAGGTACGACGCCAGGCCGACGCCCTCCCAGCCGAGGAAGAGTCCCACGAAGTTCGCCGAGAGGACCAGGGTGAGCATCGCGGCGACGAACAGGTTGAGGTAGCCGAAGAACCGGCGCCGACGCGGGTCGTGCTCCATGTAGCCGATGGCATAGATGTGGATGAGCGAGCCGACACCGGTGATCAGCAGCAGGAAGAGCGCAGCGAGCTGGTCGTAGAGCAGGTCCATGCCGACGCTGATCGAGCCGGTCTCGAACCAGGTGTAGAGCTGCTGGCCGATCTGGCGCTCCTCGGCGTCGCGGCCGAGCAGGGCGATGAACAGCACCAGGCTGAGGACGAAGGAGCCCACCGCAGCGGCGGTGCCGAGGAGGTGTCCCTTCCTGTCGACCTGCTCCTGGAGCGCACCGCGGACCATCGGGGCCACTGCCAGCAGCAGGAAGGCTCCGAGCAGCGGCAGCGCGATGACCAGCCAGAGCAGGTCGAACACCCCACCCGCGCCGGCATCGGGGGCCACCACCGGGATCTCGGCTGCACCCTCCATGGGCAGGCCGCCCATGGGCAGCATGGACACAAGTGAAGTCACGTCTGCTCCCTCAGTACTTCAGCAGGCTGGCGTCGTCGACCGAGGCCGAGCGTCGGGTGCGGAAGATGGTCATGATGATCGCGAGTCCGATCACGACCTCGGCTGCAGCCACCACCATCACGAAGAAGGCGGCGATCTGGCCGTCGAGGTTGCCGTGCTGGCGCGCGAAGGCGACGAACGCGAGGTTGCAGGCGTTGAGCATCAGCTCGACGCACATGAAGACCACGATGGCGTTGCGACGGGTGAGGACACCCACGCAGCCGATCGTGAAGAGGATGGCCGACAGCACGACGTACTCGGTCACTTCTCCTCCTCCTCGGTGGTCGCCGGAGCACCGGAGCGGCCGGAGGTGCCGGGCTGCTCCGTGGGATCTGCGGAGCGGTCCAGGCTGGTCAGCTGACGGCGTACGTCATCGATGTCGTCGGCCAGCGCGGGAGCGGAGCGGACCGTGCCGCGAGCAGCCAGGACGCGGTTGACCGAGGACTCGGCCGGCGTCCCGTCGGGCAGCAGGGCGGGGGTGTCGACCGCGTTGTGGCGCGCGTAGACGCCGGGCGAGGGCAGCGGACCGAGGTGCTTGCCGGACTCGGCGTAGTCGCGCATGCGCTGGGCGGCGAGCTCGGCCTGACCCGGCTTGGGGGTGAGTCGCTCGCGGTGGGCGAGCACCATCGCGCCGATGGCGGCGGTGATGAGCAGCGCACTGGTGGCCTCGAAGGCGAAGACGTACTTCGAGAACAGGATGTTGGCGATGCCGGGGACGTTGCCGCCGGCGTTGGCCTCGTCGAGCCCGACCACGGTGCCGAGGGTGACCTGGCTGAGCGCGACCACCAGGACCGAGCCGAAGAGCAGGCCCAGCAACCACGCCATGACGCGCTGGCCGCGGATGGTCTCCACCAGCGAGTCGGAGGCCTCGACGCCGATCAGCATCATCACGAAGAGGAACAGCATGAGGATGGCGCCGGTGTAGACGATGATCTGGACCGCGAAGAGGAACGGCGCGTCCAGGACCGCGTAGAGCACCGCGAGGCTGATCATCACGACGGCGAGCAGCAGCGCGGCGTGCACGGCCTTGCGGGCGAACAGGATGCCGAGCGCGGCCGCCACCATCAAGGGGGCAAGGAGCCAGAAGGTCATCGCGAGCTCCCCCGGTAGTAGTCGCCCTCGTCGTCACCGAGACGCATCGGGTGCGGCGGCTGCTCCATGCCGGGGAGCAGGGGCGCGAGCAGGTCGTTCTTCTCGTAGATCAGGTCGGCGCGGTTGTTGTCGGCCAGCTCGTACTCGTTGGTCATGGTCAACGCACGTGTCGGGCAGGCCTCGATGCACAGCCCGCACAGGATGCAGCGCAGGTAGTTGATCTGGTAGACGCGGCCGTAGCGCTCACCGGGGCTGAAGCGCTCCCCGTCGGGCCCGTCGGAGTTGGAGCCACCCTCGACGTAGATCGCGTCGGCCGGGCACGCCCATGCGCACAGCTCGCAGCCGATGCACTTCTCCAGGCCGTCGGGCCAGCGGTTGAGCTGGTGCCGGCCGTGGAAGCGGGGCGCGGTGGGCAGCTTCTCGAACGGGTACTGCTCGGTGACGACCTTCTTGAACATCGTCCGGAAGGTGACGCCGAAACCAGCGATCGGGTCCCACAGGGACTCCTTGACTCCCTTGGCATTGCCGCTGGGACGGGACTCACTCATGGTTCTCCTCCGCTGAAGCGGTGACGGTGGTGCCCGCAGCGAACGTCAGCGGCGCGGCGCCACCACGTACGGCGCCACCCGCGGGCATCGGCGGGACGGGGAAGCCGCCGGCGTAGGCGTCGTGCGGCTCGGGGTGCGACTCGTCGCCGGTCTCGTCCTCGTCGTCGCTGTCGCCGTCGCCGACGAAGAGCAGCACGACGGTCAGCACGAGCAGCACGGCGATGGCCGCGACGAGGTAGGAGCGGTTGATGCCGCCCTCCAGCGAGATCACGCGGATGGTCGCCACGGCGACGATCCAGGCCAGCGAGACCGGGATCAGCACCTTCCAGCCCAGCGCCATGAACTGGTCGTAGCGCATGCGGGGCAGCGAGCCGCGCAGCCAGACGAAGAAGAAGACGAACATGAAGATCTTGCCGAAGAACCACAGGAGCGGCCAGTAGCCGGTGTTGGCGCCCTCCCAGACGTGCTCGATGCCCCAGGGAGCCGCCCAGCCGCCGAGGAAGAGCGTCGTCGCGATCGCGGACACGGTGGCGAGGTTGATGTACTCGGCGAGGAAGAACAGCGCGAACTTGAGGCTGGAGTACTCGGTGTGGAACCCACCGACCAGCTCGCCCTCGGCCTCGGGGAGGTCGAACGGCGCACGGTTGGTCTCGCCGACCATCGAGATGACGTAGATGACGAAGGACGGCATCAGGATCAGGGCGAACCACAGGTCGTCCTGGGCCGCGACGATCTCGGAGGTCGACATCGACCCGGCGTAGAGGAACACCGCGACGAACGCGAGGCCCATCGCGACCTCGTAGGAGATCATCTGCGCGCTCGAGCGCAGGCCGCCGAGCAGGGAGTAGGTGGAGCCGGAGGACCAGCCGCCCAGCACGATGCCGTAGATGCCGATCGACGCGATCGCGAGCATGAACAGCACGGCCACGGGCATGTCGGTGAGCTGGAGGGGCGTGCGGTGGCCGAAGAAGTTGACCTCGGGGCCGAACGGGATCACCGCCCAGGTGATGAAGGCCGGCACGGTCGCGATGATCGGCGCGAGCAGGAAGACGACCTTGTCGGCCGCCTTGGGGATGATGTCCTCCTTCAGCGCGAGCTTCACACCGTCGGCCAGCGACTGGAGGAGGCCGAAGGGCCCGTTCACGTTGGGGCCGACCCGGTGCTGCATGCGGGCCACGACACGGCGCTCGAACCAGATGTTGAAGAGCGTCAGCAGCACCAGGGTCAGGAAGATGAAGAACGCCTTGAGGGCGATCACCCACCACGGGTCCTGCCCGAAGGCGCCGAGGCCGGGGTCGGGCAGGTCCTCGACCATCGCGAGGTGCGAGATGAGCAGCGCGGTCACGAGGTGACCCCCTTCTTGACGCCGGACTTCACGGCCACCGCGCTGCCCGGCGAGGCGAGCTCGGCGAGCACGCCCCTGCCGAAGGAGCGTGCCGGGACCCACACCACGTCATCGGGCAGGTCGGCGACCTCGACGGGCAGGGTCACGGCGCCGCGATCACCGGTCAGGGTGACCTCGGGCTGCTGGCCACCGTCGAGCATGCCGAACACCGCGTCGTACGACGTCTGGCTGAGGCGGGCGACGGGGCGACGCGCGGTGGCCCGCAGGTGCTCCTCGCCGTCCTGCATCGACCCGAGGTCGATGAGCTGCTTCCAGCTGGCCAGGGTCATCGGGTGACCGTCGCGGGACGGCTTCCTGGCAGCCTTGGCGGGACGGGGCGCCTTGCCGGAGTCGAGTGCGGGGCGGGCGCCGTCCCAGGGACCCAGCGCGGCCATCTCGGAGCGGACGTCGGACACCGTGCGGAAACCCAGCGGGGCCCCCTGGCCCAGTGCAGCGAGCTCGTCGGCGATGCCGGCGAGCACGCGCAGGTCGGGCAGCGAGGCCGGGTTGGCGAAGACCGCCTCGAAGGAACGGGTGCGCCCCTCCCAGGTGACGAACGTGCCGGCCTTGTCGGCCACCGGGGCCACCGGGAGGACGACGTCGGCCACGCGGGTCACGTCGGTCTCGCGCAGCTCGAGGCTGACCACGAAGGCAGCGGCGTCCAGGGCGGAGCGGAAGGCAGCGGGATCGCTGGTGTCGTCGGGGTCGACGCCACCGACGACGAGCCCGCCGAGCTCCCCCTTGACCAGTGCGGACACGATCGCGTCACCGTCGCGGCCGGCCTTGGCCGGCAGCGAGTCCAGGCCCCACGCGGCAGCCGCGTCGACACGGGCACTGGCATCGGCGACCGGGCGGCCACCGGGCAGCAGGTTGGGGAGCGCACCGGACTCGATCGCGCCACGGTCACCGGCGCGCCGCGGGATCCACGCCAGCCGGGCACCCGTGGTGGCCGCGAGATGTGCGAGCGCGGTGAGGGCGCCGTGGGAGCCGGCAAGGCGCTCCCCGACGAGGATGATCGCGTCCTTGCCCAGCCCAGCGGTGGTCGGCAGGCCCTCGATGGCGTCGACCTCGGCGCCGGGAGCGGTCGCGATGAGCTGGCCACGCATCTTGGCCAGGCCGCGCGAGGTGTAGGGGGCGATCGAGACGACCCGGGTGCCCTTCTGGGCAGCCTTGCGAAGTCGCAGGAAGACCGTCGCGGCCTCGTCCTCGGGCTCCAGCCCGACGAGGACCACGAGCGGAGCGGCCTCGAGGTCGGCATAGTCCACGCCGCTCGACAGCGCGACGTGGGACGCCAGGAAGGCGGCTTCCTCGGCGCTGTGCGGTCGGGCGCGGAAGTCGATGTCGTGCGTCTGCAGCGAGACCCGGGCGAACTTGGCGTAGGCGTAGGCGTCCTCGGCCGTGAGCCGTCCACCCGTGAGCACGGCGGCGGCACCTGCTGATCGGAGTCCGCGGGCGGCGACCGCGAAGGCCTCGGGCCACGACGCCGGTCGCAGCTCCCCGTCCTCGCGGATCATCGGGTAGGTGAGGCGATCGGCGACCTGGGCGTAGCGGAAGGCGAAGCGGTCCTTGTCGCTGATCCACTCCTCGTTGACCTCGGGGTCGTTGCCCGCGAGGCGGCGCATGACCTTGCCGCGGCGGTGGTCCACCCGGATCGCGGCTCCGCACGCGTCGTGCTCGGCCACCCCCGGCGTCGAGACCAGGTCGAAGGGGCGGGAGCGGAAGCGGTAGTCGGCCGACGTCAGGGCGCCGACCGGGCAGATCTGGATGGTGTTGCCGGAGAAGTAGCTCTCGAAGGGCTCGTTCTCGTAGATCGCGACCTGCTGGAGCGCGCCGCGCTCGCCCATCGCGATGAACGGGTCGCCGGCGATCTGCTCGGAGAAGCGGGTGCAGCGCGCACACAGGACGCAGCGCTCGCGGTCGAGGAGCACCTGCGCCGAGATGTTGATCGGCTTGGGGAAGGTTCGCTTGACGCCGCCGTTGGCGGAGAACCGGCTCTCGCCGCGACCGTTGCTCATGGCCTGGTTCTGCAGGGGGCACTCGCCGCCCTTGTCGCACACCGGGCAGTCGAGCGGGTGGTTGATCAGCAGGAACTCCATGACGCCCTGCTGGGCCTTGTCGGCCACCTCGCTGGTCGCCTGGGTGTTGACGACCATGCCCTCGGCGACCGGAAGCGTGCAGGAGGCCTGCGGCTTGGGGAAGCCGCGGCCGTTGCCGGCGTCGGGGATGTCGACCAGGCACTGGCGGCAGGCGCCGACCGGCTCGAGGAGCGGGTGGTCGCAGAAGCGCGGGATCTGGACGCCGACCTGCTCGGCGGCCCGGATCACCAGCGTGTCCTTGGCGACGCTGACCTGCACACCGTCGATCGTCAGGGTGACGAGGTCGGTCTGCTCGGGCGCCTTCGCGGGTGCCTTGTCGGTCGCGGTCATGCCTCGGCTCCCACGCGTGCGCTCGTCGTCGAGGGGAACGCGGTCGAGGCGGCCGGGTCGAAGGGGCAGCCGCCGTGGCTCAGGTGGGCGAGGTACTCGTCCCGGAAGTACTTGATGGAGCTGGAGATCGGACTGGTGGCACCGTCGCCCAGGGCGCAGAACGCGCGGCCGAGGATGTTGTCGCACTGGTCGAGCAGCAGGTCGAGGTCGTCCTCGGTCCCCTGCCCCTTCTCCAGCCGAGCGAGCGTCTGGGCCAGCCACCACGTGCCTTCACGGCACGGGGTGCACTTCCCGCAGGACTCGTGCTTGTAGAACTCGGTCCATCGCAGCACCGCCCGGACGACGCAGGTCGTCTCGTCGAAGAGCTGCAGGGCGCGGGTGCCGAGCATCGACCCGGCGGCGCCGACAGCCTCGAAGTCCAGCGGGATGTCGAGGTGGTCGGGGGTCAGGAGCGGGGTGCTCGAGCCGCCCGGCGTCCAGAACTTCAGCTCGTGGCCCTCACGCATGCCCCCGGCCAGGTCGATCAGCTCCCGCAGGGTGATGCCCAGCGGTGCTTCGTACTGGCCAGGGCGGGTGACGTGGCCGGACAGGCTGAAGATGCCGTAGCCATGGGACTTCTCGGTGCCCATCGAGGCGAACCATGCGGCCCCGTTGTCGATGATGCTGGGCACGGACGCGATCGACTCGACGTTGTTGATGACCGTGGGGCTGGCATAGAGGCCGGCCACGGCCGGGAACGGCGGGCGCAGGCGCGGTTGGCCGCGTCGTCCCTCGAGTCCCTCGAGGAGGGCGGTCTCCTCGCCGCAGATGTAGGCCCCGGCGCCGGCGTGGACGATCAGGTCGAGGTCGAAGCCCGAGCCGTGGATGTTGGTGCCGAGGTGTCCGGCGAGGTAGGCCTCCTCGACGGCGCGCTGCAGGCGGCGCACCACGTGCAGGACCTCGCCGCGGACGTAGATGAAGGCCGTGTTGGCGCGGATCGCGTAGGAGCTGATGATCACGCCCTCGACGAGGGTGTGCGGGCTGGCCATCATGAGCGGGATGTCCTTGCAGGTGCCCGGCTCGGACTCGTCGGCGTTGACCACGAGGTACTTGGGCTTGGGGTTGTCCTGGGGGATGAAGCCCCACTTCATGCCGGTGGGGAACCCGGCGCCACCTCGCCCGCGCAGGCCGGAGTCCTTGACGGCGGTGATGACGTCGTCGGGCTGCATCGCGAGGGCCTTGTCGAGGGCTGCGTAGCCCCCACGCTCCTCGTAGGCGGCGCGCGTCCAGGCGCGTTCCTGGTCCCAGTTGTCGGTGAGGACCGGGGTCAGAGTGTCAGCCACGGAGTGTCCCCTGTTCGGTTGGTGAGGAGTGAGGGCGGCGAGCTGCTCGAAGCACCATCACTTGGTGGTCTCCTCGACGGTCTCGGACTCGGCGCGCGAGGTGTCGGCCTCGGCGACAGCGCCCTCCTTGGTCGGTGCCTGCTCGATGGCCTGCGAGCCACGGTCGACCTCGGGGGCCGTCCAGCCGTTGGCGCGGGCGATCTGGAGACCGACGATGGATGCCGGTCCCGCGGTGGGGCCCTCGTCGGCGAGGTCGTCGGGGAAGCCGGCGAGCACTCGCTCGGCCTCGCGCCAGGTGCACAGTCGCGGCCCGCGGGTGGAGTGGACCTCGTTGCCGGCACGGAGGTCGTCGACGACCTGGACCGCCGACTCGGGGGTCTGGTTGTCCATGAACTCCCAGTTGACCATCATCACCGGCGCGTAGTCGCACGCGGCGTTGCACTCGACGTGCTCGAGGGTGATCGACCGCTGGCCCTCCACCGCGAGGGTGGTCTCGTCGTTGCCGACATCGAGGTGGTCCTTGAGCCGCTCGAAGATCAGGTCGCCACCCAGGACCGCGCAGAGCGTGTTGGTGCAGACGCCGACGTGGTAGTCGCCCACGGGCTTGCGCTTGTACATCGTGTAGAAGGTGGCCACGCCGTTGACCTCGGCCGCGCTGATGTCCAGCACCTCGGCACATGCCTCGATCGCCTCGGGGGTGACCCGCCCCTGCACCGACTGCGTGAGGTGCAGCATCGGGAGGAGGCCCGAGCGCTTCTCGGGGTAGCGAGCCGCGATCTCACGCAGCTCGGCCCAGGTCTTCTCGTCCAGCCCCTTCTCGCCCAGGCCCTTCTCGCCCAGGTTCTTCTCGAGTGTCATCGGTCGACTCCTCCCATGACCGGGTCGATGGAGGCGATGGCGACGATGACGTCGGCGACCATGCCCCCCTCGCTCATCACGCTGGTGGCCTGCAGGTTGGTGAACGACGGGTCGCGGAAGTGCGCGCGGAAGGGGCGCGTGCCGCCGTCGGACACGACGTGGGCACCGAGCTCACCCCGCGGCGACTCGATCGGGACGTAGGCCTGGCCGGCCGGGACGCGGAAGCCCTCGGTGACCAGCTTGAAGTGGTGGATCAGGGCCTCCATGGACTCGCCCATGATGTGGCGGATGTGATCGAGGGAGTTGCCCATGCCGTCGGTGCCGATGGAGAGCTGGCTGGGCCAGGCGATCTTCTTGTCGGCCACCATGACCGGAGCGCCTTCGAGGCCGGCCAGGCGGTCGGCGGCCTGCTCGACGATCTTCAGCGACTCCCACATCTCGTTGAGACGGATGCGGAAGCGGCCGTAGGAGTCGCACGTGTCCCAGGTCTGGACCTCGAAGTCGTAGTCCTCGTAGCCGCTGTAGGGCTGCGTCTTGCGGAGGTCCCAGGCGTAGCCGGTCGACCGCAGCACCGGTCCGGTCATGCCGAGCGCCAGGCAGCCGGCGAGGTCGAGGTGGCCCACGTCGACCAGTCGTCCCTTGAAGATCGGGTTGGCGTTGCAGAGCGCGGCGTACTCGGGCAAGCGCTTCTTCATCAGGGCGATGAAGTCACGGATCTCGTCCAGGGCACCGGGCGGCAGGTCCTGGGCGACCCCGCCGGGACGGAAGAACGCGTGGTTCATCCGGAGGCCGGTGATGAGCTCGAACAGGTCGAGCACCAGCTCCCGCTCACGGAAGCCGATCGTCATGACGGTCAGCGCGCCGATCTCCATACCGCCGGTCGCGATGGCGACCAGGTGCGACGAGATGCGGTTGAGCTCCATGAGGAGCACCCGCATGACCTGCGCCTTCTCCGGGATGTCGTCCTCGATGTCGAGCAGGCGCTCGACGCCCAGGACGTAGGTCGCCTCGTTGTAGAACGGGGAGAGGTAGTCCATCCGGGTGCAGAAGGTCGTGCCCTGCACCCAGGAGCGGTACTCCATGTTCTTCTCGATGCCGGTGTGCAGGTAGCCGATGCCGCACCTGGCCTCGGTGACCGTCTCGCCCTCCAGCTCGAGGATGAGTCGCAGCACGCCGTGGGTCGACGGGTGCTGGGGGCCCATGTTGACGACGACGCGCTCCTCGGCGGCGTCGCCGATGCTCTGGGTGACCGAGTCCCAGTCCTGGCCGGTGACGGTGAAGACGCGGCCCTGGCTGGTCTCGCCCGGGGCGGCGTAGAAGTCCTGTTGCTGGCTGGTGTCCGAGCTCATGTCAGTTGTAGCTCCTGCGCTGGTCCGGCGGCGGGATGCTGCCGCCCTTGTACTCCACGGGGATGCCGCCCAAGGGGTAGTCCTTGCGCTGCGGGTGGCCCGGCCAGTCGTCGGGCATGAGGACGCGGGTGAGCGCGGGGTGGCCGTCGAAGATGATGCCGAACATGTCGAAGGTCTCGCGCTCGTGCCAGTCGTTGGTGGGGTAGATGCTCACCAGGCTGGGCACGTGCGGGTCGGCGTCGGGAGCAGTGACCTCGAGCCGGATGCGCCGGTTGTGGGTCATCGACAGCAGGTGGTAGACGGCGTGGAGCTCGCGTCCGGCGTCGTCGGGGTAGTGGACTCCGCTCACACCCGCGCAGAACTCGAAGCGCAGCGCCTCGTCGTCACGCAGCATCTGCGCCACGAAGGCCAGGTCCTCGCGGCGGACGTGGAAGGTGATCTCGCCGCGGTGCACCACGACGCTCTCGATCGCCGTGGTGAGGTCGGTGGAGCCCAGGCGCTCCTCGAGGGCGTCGGCGACCTCGTCGAACCAGCCGCCGTAGGGACGCTGGGTGGGCGCGGGGTAGACCGTCTGACGGACCAGGCCGTTGTAGCCGGAGGTGTCGCCGGTGCCGCTGACGCCGAACATGCCGCGGCGCTCTCCGACGGCGCGCACCTCGCCGGTCTGCGCCGGGACGTTGGCCGGGTCCTGCTCGGTGGCGGGCTGGTCGACGGTGCTGCCGGTGCCGACGACGTCCTTGGCCTTCGCCAGGGTCCCCTCCACCGGATCGCTCTCGGCCGAGTCCGACTTCTTCTTGTCCTGGTCGCTCATCGCAGCAGGCCCCTCATCTCGGAGGTGGGGAGGGCGCGCAGCGCGTTGGTCTCCAGCTCCGCGATCTCGTTGCGTCGGTTGGCGCCGAGCTTTGTCTGCTGGACCTGGTCGTGCAGCTTGAGGATCGCGTCGATGAGCATCTCCGGGCGAGGTGGGCACCCCGGGAGGTACATGTCGACCGGCACGACGTGGTCAACTCCCTGCACGACGGCGTAGTTGTTGAACATGCCCCCGGAGGAGGCGCAGACACCCATGGCGAGGACCCACTTGGGCTCGGGCATCTGGTCGTAGATCTGGCGCAGGACGGGGGCCATCTTCTGGCTCACGCGACCCGCCACGATCATCAGGTCGGCCTGGCGCGGGCTGGCCCGGAAGACCTCCATGCCGAAGCGGGCGAGGTCGTACTTGGGGCCACCGCTCGTCATCATCTCGATCGCACAGCACGCGAGCCCGAACGTGGCGGGCCAGAACGAGGCCTTGCGCATGTAGCCGGCGACACCCTCGACGGTGGTCAGCAGCACACCGCTCGGGAGCTTCTCTTCGAGTCCCATGGGTCAGTCCCAGTCCAATCCGCCGCGTCGCCAGACGTATGCGTAGGCGACGAAGACCGTCGCGATGAAGAGGACCATCTCGATGAGGCCGAAGAGGCGCATCGCATCGAAGTGGACGGCCCACGGGTAGAGGAAGATGATCTCGATGTCGAAGACGATGAAGAGCATCGCGGTGATGAAGTACTTCACCGGGATGCGGCCGCCGCCGATGGGCTGCGGCGTGGGCTCGATGCCGCACTCGTAGGAGTCCAGCTTGGCCCGGTTGTAGCGCTTGGGCCCGATGAAGGCACTCATGATCACGGAGAAGACCGCGAAGCCTGCCGCGATCAGTGCCAGCGCGAGAACCGGCGTGTAGAGCTCCATCGCTTCCCTTTCCTGGACCGCCGCCATGTGACTTTGTGAATGGCTTCACGAGTGGCGCAGCCCACAGTGTAGGACGCTCGCGTCGGCTCGTCACGCCCGGGGCGGACGGTGTGCAGACCGCCCGCCACGAGCGCATTTAGCGCACGAGAACGTGGTGTTAATGACGATCGTCCGGGTCACCAGCGGGTGTGCACCTGGGCGCGGATCCGGTCGCTGTAGAGGCCGGCGATGGCAGCGACGAGGTCGCCCGGCAGCGGGGGCAGCGAGCCGGCCACGGCGTTGGCCTCGGCCTGGGCGACGTTGCGCGCTCCGGGGATCACCGAGGAGACCCCCGGTTGCTGGCACACCCAGGCAATGGCCGCCTGGGCCGGGGTGACGTCGAGACCGCTGTCCGCGACGAGCGCGGCGAACTCCCGCGAGGCGTCCACTCCGGTGGCGTAGTCGACGCCGGAGAAGGTCTCACCCACGTCGAAGGCGCTGCCGTCGCGGTTGTAGGCGCGGTGGTCGTCGGGCGCGAAGGTGGTGTCGAGGTCGTACTTGCCCGAGAGCAGTCCCGACGCCAGCGGCACCCGGGCGATGATGCCGACGCCGGCCGCCTGTGCCGCAGGCAGCACCTCGTCGAGAGGCTTCATCCGGAAGGCGTTCAGGATGATCTGCACCGTCGCGACGTGCGGCCGGGCGATCGCGGCGAGTGCCTGCTCCGCGGTCTCCACGCTGAGGCCGTAGGCCGCGATCAGCCCCTCGTCGACCAGGGCGTCGAGCACGTCGTACGTCCTGTCGTCCGCCACGACCGCGGTGGGCGGGCAGTGCAGCTGGATCAGGTCGAGCCGGTCGGTGCCGAGATTGCGTCGCGAGCGGTCGATCCAGGCCCGGAAGTGGGTCTCGACGTAGTTCTCCGGCACCTGGTCCGCGCGCCGGCCCATCTTCGTCGCGACGGTGAAGCCGGAGTCGGGGTGAGCAGCGAGGAAGCGTCCGACGATCTGCTCGCTGCGGCCGTCGCCGTAGACGTCTGCGGTGTCGTAGAACGTCACTCCCGCTGCCGCGGAGGCTTCGAGCACGGCGAGTGCGTCGCTCTCGCTGACCTCACCCCAGTCCGCCCCGAGCTGCCAGGTGCCGAGGCCGACGACGGAGACGGAGCGGCCGGCACGTCCAAGGGTCCGCATGTCCATGTCGGCAGTCTCACAGACCGTCCGTGACCGGCCTGATTCAATGCCCGGCATGAGCCAGGCCAGGACCCGCCGGTCGTTCGACCCGCTCCCCGACGGCACCGAGGTCGGGCTGCTGACCATCGGCGTTGCCCCCGGCCCCGTGGTCGAGCTGCTCACCCTGGGCGCCACCGTGCACCGGCTCGAGGTCGCGTGCGGCGACGGCGTACGGCGCAACGTGGTGCTCGGGCACCCCGACTCAGCGGAACGGCTGTCCAGCGGTGACTACGTGGGCGGGACCATCGGTCGCTACGCCAACCGGATCGCTGCCGGACGCTTCGAGCTCGACGGTCGCGAGGTGACCGTGGGCACGCACGACCGTGGCAACAGCCTGCACGGCGGGCCGGACGGGTTCGACCGGAGGGTGTGGGACGTGCTGGAGCACACCCGCGACGAGGTCGTGCTGTCCCTCGTCAGCCCGGACGGCGACCAGGGCTTCCCCGGCACCGTCAGCGCGCGGGTCCACTACCGGGTGGATGGCGACCGGGTCGTGGTGGCGATGGAGGCGACGACCGATGCGCCGACGATCGTCAACCTCACCAACCACGCCTACTTCAACCTCGACGGCGAAGGCGCCGGAACGATCGACGAACACCTGCTCACCGTGCCCGCCACTGCCTACACGCCGGTGGACGCGACCGGGATCCCGCGCGGCGACCACTCCCCGGTCGCCGGCACCCCCTTCGACTTCCGGGCGGCGGCCCCGATCGGACCCGGCCTGCGTCGGGAGCACCCGCAGCTGGTCGACGCCCGGGGCATCGACCACAACTACGTCATCGACGGCGAGGGACTGCGCACCGCGGCGGTCCTGGAGTCCCCGCGCACCGGGACCCGCCTCGAGGTGCGGTCCGACCAGCCCGGGCTGCAGGTCTACACAGGCAACTTCCTCGATGGCACCCGACGATCGACGAGCGGGGGGCGCTATCGCCAGGGCGACGGCATCGCCCTCGAGCCCCAGCTCTTCCCGGACTCGCCGAACCGACCTGAGTGGCCCTCCGCGGTCCTGCGCCCCGACCAGACCTACCGGTCGGTGCTGGAGTGGTGTCTCGGCACCGCGCGGTAGTCGCGGGCACCGGTTGGCGACCCGGGGTTCAGGCGGTCGCGCGGTGCAGGGCGACGATGCCGCCGGTGAGGTTGCGCCACTCGGGGGCCTGCCAGCCGGCTTCGGCGACCAGCTCGGCCAGCGCAGCCTGGTCGGGCCAGGCGCGGATCGACTCGGCGAGGTAGGCGTAGGCATCCGAGGCGCTCGCCGTCACCGAGGCGATCCCGGGGAGGGCCCGCATGAATCCGTCGAGGTAGACCGCGCGGAACGCGCCGTTGACCGGCCTGCTGAACTCGCAGACCACGAGGCGGCCCCCCGGTCGGGTGACCCGTCGCATCTCACGCAGGCCGGCCACCGGGTCGACGAAGTTGCGCAGGCCGTAGGAGATCGTGACCGCGTCGAAGGTCTCGTCGAGGAAGGGCAGCCGGGTCCCGTCGCCGGCGACGAAGGGCAGGCCGGGTCGGTCGATCCTGCCCTGGCGGAGCATGCCGACCGAGAAGTCGCACGGGACCGCCGTCGCGCCGTGGGCGGCGAACGGCTCGCTCGAGCACCCGGTGCCTGCGGCGAGGTCGAGCACCAGCTCACCCGGTCGGGGGGCGACTGCCTCGACCATCGCCCGTCGCCAGATGCGCTGGATGCCGGCCGTCATCAGGTCGTTGGTGAGGTCGTAGCGCTTGGCGACGGTGTCGAACATGCGACGTACGTCGGTCGGTTGCTTGTCCAGGTCAGCGCGGGCCACGCTCGAAGCGTAGGCGTCCCGCGCCACGGCGACGCAACTTGGGGGGCGGTCCGTGCGTCTCTACACTCGACCACTCACTTGCTTCCTGGGGGATCCGCTCATGTCACGCCGCGCCACCGCCCTTGTGCTCGCCCTGCTCTGCTCGCTGACCGGCCTGGGGACGGCGGGGGCCGTCGTACCAGCAGCCGCGTCGGCCGGCTCGTCCGCGAGCACCGCGGCACGCGCCGACTTCACCTCGCTACGCCTCGGTGACACCGGCTGGCGGGTCCGGCTCCTGCAGAGCCGGCTGCACCAGCTCGACCTCCACTCCGAGGTCGTCACCAGCCGCTTCGACCGCGAGACGCGGGCCGGTGTCTCGACCTTCCAGCGTCGACGCGGCTGGGTCGCCCGTGGCGTCGTCGACGAACGCACCTGGCGCAAGATCGTGTCGCTGACCGAGGAACCGACCCGGGACGCCCTCCACAACATCTACCAGCCCGGTCGCCCACTCCTCGAGCGCGGGGACAGCGGGATGCGCGTGCGCCAGGTGCAGGCCCGGCTCAAGCAGCTGCGCTGGTACTCCGGCAAGGTCACCGGCCGCTACACGCGCTCGACCGGAGCCGCTGTCGCGGGCTTCCAGGAGAAGCGTCGGATCCCGGTCACCGGCGCCGTCGACCGTCGTACGCTCACCCGCCTCACGGACATGACCCGCCGGCCCACCAGGGCAGAGCTCTTCAACGTCGTCCCGGCCGGCCCCTCCCTCGACGCCCGGTGCGTCACCGGACGCGCCCTGTGCGTCGACAAGACCTCGCGCTCACTGCGCTGGGTCGTGGACGGCGTCGTCCTCAGGACCGTCGAGGTGCGGTTCGGCTCCGACGAGCTGCCCACGCGCGAGGGGGCCTTCGCGGTGTTCCGGAAGTCGCGCGACCACGTGTCGAGCCTCTACGACACCCCGATGCCGTTCGCGATGTTCTTCTCCGGCGGCCAGGCCGTGCACTACTCCCCCGACTTCGCGGCCACCGGCTACAACGGCGCGTCCCACGGGTGCGTCAACGTGCGCGACCGGGCGGCGGTGGCGTGGCTCTTCGACCACGTACGACTCGGCGACAAGGTCGTCGTCTACCGCTCCTGAGTGCGGGGCCGGTCACGAGCCGGGCATCCCGGCCAACGAGAACGCGGCGTCGAGAGTCCCACCGGGCCTCCTCGGCAACGAGACCGAACGGACGGGCACCGGCCGGGCCGGCGCGACGGTGGCAGCAGAGACCATTCGGGTCTCGCGTGCCAGGTCGAGCTTGATCGCGGGGTGGTGGGCGATGCGGCCGATCTGGAAGTCCGATGCGGCCGCGAGTCCGATCACGGTGCGGTTGACGCGGGCATCGAGGACCAGCTGGCGCAGCCGACCGCCCCACCAGGGGGCCAGTGCCGTCACGTCGGCGGCAAGCCTCCTGCCGCGGGCGTCCAGCCGTGCCTCCGCGGCGCGCGCCGAAGCGGCGTCGAGCACCTCGCCCGGGGTCTCGTGCCACCGCGCACCGTCGACCGTGGCACGGAGCAGCAGGTCCTCGAGGCCCTTGGCGGTGACGTGGTCGAGGAAGACATGGGTCGGCGAGACGTGGGCCAGGGCGGCCTCGACCTGGTCGGGCGACTCCACCCACGCCATCGTGCACCCGGCCGTCAGGTAGGCGTCGCGGACCACCGTGGTGAAACGATCCGTCGCCTCGCCGGTGAGCAGCACGACATCGTCTGCCCTCAGGTCGGACAGGGCGCCGGACGCCTCGGGACGGAAGAGCCAGGCCGGTCCCCTCTCGCGTGGCAGTCCCAGGACGGTGCCGGAGTGCGCACCGTCCGGCAGCGGGTCCGCCCGGAGCAGCACGCCGGGCTCACGCTTGCGGCGCTCGAGACCCATCCGGCGCAGGCGCTCCCACGAGCGGTCGTCGCACTCGAAGAGCTGCGCATCGGCGAGGCCCGCCTGCTGCAGGAGGGTCAGTCGGCGGGCGTGGTCGACGACGACCAGGCTCACCTCGATCTCGTCGAGGAGGCGGCCGACCTCGCTCGGGTCCATGTGGTCGGGGAGGAGCAACGGCACCGCGCCGGCGACCCGGGTGGCGAGCTCGAGCTCCAGCTGGCGGATGCCGGTGGGGACACGGATGACCACGACCTGACCCGGGTCGACCCCGGCCTCGATCATGCCGGCCGCACCGTCGATGACCTGACGGTGCAGCTCGTTCCAGGTCAGCGACACCCATGAGTCGGCGGCCCTCTCGATGACGGCCACCGTGGTGCCTCGGTCGCGGGCATGACGCTGCAACCTGGAGAACGGTGATTCCTGGGCACCCACGATGCGCCTCCTACGACGAACGACCAACGACCAACCCCGAAACCTAGGTGACGCGACCCACGCGCGTTCGCGATTTCGCCGATCTCCCGGCACCTCGCTGCGAGCGCGGGCGTAGGCTCCCGCCTCGTGACGACCCCCGCGTCAGCCGGTTCCGAGCCGGCTCCCACCCTCGACCTCACCACCGCCTCGGCCACCCGGCTGACAGTGCGGACGGTCCAGGTGGACCTGGCTGGCACCCCATTGCTCGACCTGGTGCCCGAGAGCGAGCCGGTGACGTGGCTTCGCAAGGGCGAGGGACTGGTCGGCTGGGGAGTCGCCGCCCGCCTCGACACCTGCGGCCCGACCCGCTTCAGCGATGCGGTGAAGTGGTGGTCGGAGACCGTGGCCCGGGCCGAGGTCACCGACCACGTCAACGAGCCCGGGACCGGACTGGTCTCCTTCGGCGCCTTCGCGTTCGCCGACGAGCCCGGCGACTCCGTGCTGGTCGTGCCCCAGGTCCTCGTCGGCCGACGCGGGGACCGCACCTGGCTGACGACGATCTCCGTCGACACCCCCTCCCTCGAGCCCTCGACGCCACCCCGGGCTCCCGTCGGGCTGACGTTCTCCGACGGCGCACTCAACGGCGAGGAGTGGATGGTCGTCGTCGCCGACGCCGTCACCCGGATCAACGCCGGCCACCTCGAGAAGGTCGTCCTGGCGCGCGACCTCATCGCCACCACCGACGAGCCCCTCGACGTGCGGTGGCCGTTGGGCCGGCTCGCCGATCAGTACGAGATGTGCTGGACCTTCCACGTCGACGGTCTCTTCGGCGCCACCCCCGAGATGCTCGTCCGCCGCGAGCGCGGCCTGGTGACCTCCCGCGTGCTGGCCGGCACCATCCGGCGTACGGGTGACGACGAGCGCGACCTGGCACTGGCTGCCACCCTGGCCCGCTCGTCGAAGGACCTCGAGGAGCACGAGTACGCCGTGCGCTCGGTCGCCGATGCCCTCGAACCCCACTGCTCCTCGATGAACGTGCCCGAGGCGCCCTTCGTGCTCCACCTGCCCAACGTCATGCACCTGGCCACCGACGTGAACGGTGTCGTCCACGACCTCGCCACGTCGCTGCAGCTGGCGGAGTCGCTCCACCCGTCGGCGGCCGTCGGCGGGACTCCGACGCTGCCGGCCCGGCAGCTGATCGCCGACCTCGAGGGCATGCCCCGGGACCGCTATGCCGGCCCGGTCGGCTGGATGGACGCCTCGGGCGACGGGGAGTGGGGCATCGCGCTGCGCTCGGCGATGGTCACCGGGAGTGGGGTGCGTCTCTTCGCCGGGTGCGGGATCGTCGCCGACTCCGACCCGGAGGCCGAGCTGGCGGAGTCGCAGGCCAAGTTCGTCCCGGTGCGCGACGCGCTCGAGTCCTAGCCGCCCCGGCTCAGAGCCCGGTCAGGTCGGACCCGTCGGCGATGCGGACGTAGCGCTGGCCGGCCGCCGACAGGAAGCGGTCGAGGTGTCCGTCGACGATCCCCAGCCCCGGCTCGGAGTACACGCGGTCGTGGATGGCGAGGTTGTGCGGCGCCCCCACCCCGCGGGCGAAGTCGATGGCCTCCGACGCCTTCAGCCACGGAGCGCTGACGGGCAGGAGGAGCACGTCGACGTCCGTCCCCGGCCCGGTCAGCGCGTCACCGGGGTGGAAGACCTCGAGCCCGTCCACGTGCAGGAGGTAGCCGCTGTTGTGGATGCGCGGGAGCTCGGGGTGGATGACGGCATGGAGCTCGCCGACGGCCGTGACCGCGACCCCGGCGTCGAACGACTCGCCCGGCGAGATCCGTCGTACGCGCTCGGCGAGGTCGGGCGCGTCGGCGGCGATCACGTCGGCGACGGCGTCGATGGTCCACACGACCGCGTCCGTGCGTCGCAGGTGCTCGGCGGAGTAGTGGTCCGGGTGCTCGTGGGTGATGAGGATCGCGTGGGCGCCGTCGACCGCCTCCGGGTCGGTGAACACCCCCGGATCCACCACCACGACCGATCCGCCGCTCTCGATGCGGACGCAGGCGTGGCCGAGCTTGGTGAGACGCATGTGACGCATGGTAATTCGTCGGTAAGTCGGATTCCTTTACCTGTCGCGGTTAGGGTGTGCGTGCCCTCTGCGGGTGGAATGCCCTGGGGGAACAGCTCACCACACCCGACACGAAGAGAGTTCACATGTCTGCACGCCGCGTGCTCGCAGGAAGCGTCGCCGCGCTGCTCCTGCCCGCGTCCCTTCTCCTGACGACCGAGACCGGTTCCGCCACGGACTCCGCGGCCGGTGCCGCGTCGACGTCCACGGCCAAGAAGGCCGGGCAGAGGATCTCGCTGGAGGTGCTCCCCCAGATCGTCCAGCAGGGCAAGCGCACTGCCAGCGCCAACTCGGCCAAGGCATCGGTGACCGCGACCATCAAGCCGGTCAAGGTCGGTCGCAAGGTCATCCTCCAGCAGCTCAGGGGGAGCTCCTGGAAGAAGGTCGGCACCGCCAAGCAGGAGAAGTCCGGACGCGCCTACTTCTCCGCCCTCGTCTCCAAGGGCGGCCAGGCACTGACCTACCGTGTCCAGGCCACCAAGTTCAAGGGCCTCAAGGCCAGCACCAGCAAGACGGTCGACACCAGCCAGTGGCTGACCCCGACCTTCACCGACGAGTTCTCCGGCTCGACCCTGGACCCGGTCTGGAAGATGCGCGGTCAGCGCTACGAGCCCACCAGCAAGCGCAACTGCTCGAAGGGTGACCCGAAGGCCGTCAAGGTCGGAGCCGGTGCGCTGCGTCTCAGCGTCATCAAGGACCGCTCGGCCAAGGGCAAGTGCAAGGCGAAGTCGCGCAAGGTGACGAAGCGGATCAGCTACCGCCTCAACGGTCACGTCGGCACCGCCGGCACGTTCGACTTCAAGTACGGCGTCGCCGCTGCTCGCGTCAAGATGCAGAAGATGCAGGGCCAGCACGCCAGCTTCTGGATGCAGCCGGTCGGCGAGAACCAGCCGGGCAGCGACGGTCACGAGATCGACATCATCGAGTACTTCGGTGACAAGCACCCGCAGGGCGGCCTCACCAGCTTCATCCACTGGTACAAGGGCAAGCGTCTGATCAAGACCGGCTCGTGGATCAAGGACTCGAGCTCGTTCCTCAAGAACAAGCGCGACGGCTGGTCGAAGAACTACCACGTCTTCTCGGTCCAGTGGACCCCGAGGACGATCATCTTCCGCATCGACGGCAAGGAGACGTGGCGCACGTCGGCTCGCGTGTCCAAGGCTCAGCAGTACCTCATCCTGAGCCTCCTCGCGTCCGACTACGAGGCGCTCGAGCTGCCGGACAAGAAGCTGCCGCAGCACATGTACGTCGACTGGGTGCGCGTCTGGGAGACCCCGGCCTCCTGACCTGCTCCAGCTGAACCACGCGATCCGCGCGCTGTCCCCTCAGGGGGTCAGCGCGCGGATTCGTCTGTCGAGGTCCGCGCGGTTGTCGCGACGCACGACCGCCTCGACCACCTCGATGCCACCGTTCGGTGAGGCCAGCGCCTGCTCGAGCTCGGGGCGGCTGGTGACCCTCAGGTGCGGGACCCGCATGGCCGCGCAGAGGCTCGCCACGTCGACGCCGTGGGGGGTGCCGAAGAGCGTGTCGAAGCGATCCGCGTAGGCCGGCGCCCCCTGCTCGAGGGTGGCGAAGATCGAGCCGCCGTCGTCGTTGACCACCACGATCGTGAGGTCGGGGCGGGCCTCCCGGGGGCCGAGCACCAGCCCGGTGGTGTCGTGGAGGAACGTGACGTCCCCCATCAGGGCGAGGGCCCGGGTGGATCGCGGCCGACCGAGGGCGGCGCCGATGGCCGAGCTGACCGTCCCGTCGATCCCGGCGAGGCCGCGGTTGGCGATCACCTTGCGACGCCCGCCCACCTCGTAGGGGGCGACCATGAGGTCGAGGTCGCGGACCGGGTTCGAGGCACCCACGAGCAGCAGACCGCCGGGCGGGACGGCACGGCTCACCGCGCCAGACACCTCGTGGGGCGTGAGGTCGGGCTCGGCCGCCAGGAGGCGGTCGAGCTGGCGGCCCACGGAGATGTCCGCGAGGTGCCACGCCTCGAGCCACGTGGGGTCCTCGGCGGCACCGGCGACCTGCACCCCGTCCTGCGGGTCCACATCGGCGACCACGGCGAACTGGCGGTCGGCCCAGATGCCCCGGGGCCGCACCGAGACGACCTCGACGTCCTCACGGGCGAGCAGACGGGCAACAGGACGGGACAGCGTCGGGTGCCCGAGGACGACCACGCGCTCGATCCGGTCGGCGAGCTCGCCGTCGAGAAGGAGCCGGTAGGTGCGGATCACCGTGTCGCCGGTGCGACAGCCGCTGCTCGGCTCGGCCAGCAGCGGCCAGTTCGCGCTCTCGGCCAGCTGGCGAGCCGGGGGTCCGGCGTCGTCGCCGGCCACCACCACGGTGCGCGGACCGAGGTCGAGCACGTGGGGCCGGGGTGTCCGGGCGACGGCCGGCACGGCCCAGGCGGGCACCTCTCCCCCGTCCCACGCGTCGTCCGGCAGCAGCGGGTCGTCGAGCTGCACGTTGAGGTGCACCGGCCGCCGGTGGTCGTGCTGGCGGAGGAAGGCGAGCAGCTCGTCGAGGTCCGCGCTCGCGACGTCGAGCGTCGGCGCGAAGGAACCGAAGATGCCGACCTGGTCGGTGGTCTGGTTGGCTCCGGTGCCGCGCAGCCGGGCCGGGCGGTCAGCGGTGACGACGACCAGCGGGATGCCCGCGTGGGCTGCCTCGACCACCGCCGGCAGCAGGTTGGCCACGGCAGTGCCGGAGGTGCAGACCACGGCCGCGGCACGTCCGCTGACCTTGGCCAGGCCGAGCGCCAGGAAGGCACCGGTGCGCTCGTCGATCCGGGTGTGGAGCCTGATGCCAGGCTCTGCCCGGCTCGCGTCGTAGAGGGCGAACGACAGCGGGGCGTTGCGCGATCCGGGGGCGAGCACCACCTCACGCACAGCGGCGCCGCGCAGCGCCGTCACCACGGTGCGGGCGAGCTCGGTCGACGGGTTGGTCATGCCGGGGAATCCTTCCCTACGGCGTCGAACCGCCGGCGCCAGTGGGCGACCCGCTCCTCGCCCGCCGCGAGCCTCGTCAGGGCGGACTCGTCGACCTCGGGCCGCGAGAGCGCCAACATGCCGTCGACGGGGAGCATGGGCCGGGTCACGACGTCGTCGGTGAGGAGCTGGATGGTGGCCAGTCCGCAGGCGTGGTGCAGCTCCGGAAGTGAGGCGGCGAGTGCGACTCCGGCTGCGATGCCGACGCTCGACTCGATGGCGCTGGAGACGACCACCGGGAGCCCGATGTCCTCGGCGATCCGCAGGCACGCACGCACTCCGCCGAGCGGCTGGACCTTCAGCACCGCGATGTCGGCGGCCTCGAGGTCGCGCACCCGGTAGGGGTCCTCGGCCCGCCGGATGGACTCGTCCGCCGCGATCGGCACCGCTGCCCGACGGCGTACGACGGCGAGGTCCTCCACCGAGGCCACCGGCTGCTCGACGTACTCCAGGCCCCCGGCGGCCCGATCGAGGGCGGCGATCGCGATGAGCGCGTCGTCGACGTCCCAGGCGCCGTTGGCGTCGACCCGGATCAGGCCGGCCGGCCCCAGGGCGTCGCGGACCGCCTCGACCCGGGCGATGTCGTCGGCCAGGCTCTGACCCCGCTCGGCGACCTTGACCTTGGCAGTCGTGCAGCCGCCGGCGGTGACGATCGCGTGCGCGCGGTCCGGGTCGGTCGCCGGCACGGTCACGTTGACGGGCACGTGGGTGCGCAGCGGCTCCGGCCAGCCCAGCTCGGCAGCCTCGCGTGCGCAGTCCAGCCAGGGACGCGACGTGGCGGCGTCGTACTCGAGGAACGGCGACCACTCGCCCCATCCCGCGTCCCCGCGCAGCAGCACGCCCTCGCGCACCGTGATGCCGCGGAAGCGCGTGCGCAGCGGGATCGAGAAGACGTACATCAGAGACCTGCCCGAAGGGCGGCGCGGAGTGCGGTGCGGTCGACCTTGCCGTTGGTCAGCAGCGGCAGGGCGTCGACCCACACGACCTCGCGCGGTGCCCACGCCCGCGGATGCACCTCGCTGACCCAGTCGCGCAGGGTGTCCTCGGTGCCGACCCCGACGACCACGGCGACCAGCCGCTGGCCCCACTCCTGGTCGGGCACGCCGATCAGCTCGACCTGCTCCACCAGTGGGTGCTCGCGCAGCCGGGTGGCGACCGCGGCCAGCGGGATGTTGACGCCGCCGCTGACGACGACGTCGTCCATCCGCCCCAGCACCTGCAGTCGTCCGTCCTCGTCGAGGCGACCGACGTCGGAGGTGACGAACCAACCGTCGACGAGCGCACGACGGGTGAGCTCGGGGTCGTCGTCGTAGCGGCTGAAGAGCGTCGGGCCGGCGAGCCGCACCCTGCCGTCGGCGCCGAGGGTGACCCCGACGCCGTCGAGCGGCATCCCGTCGTAGACACAGCCACCGGCCGTCTCCGACGCGCCGTAGGTCGCGACCACGTGGATGCCGAGGTCCTCGGCCCGCCGCCGGAGGCCGGGATCGATCGGACCACCGCCGAGCAGCACCGTGTGGCAGCGGGCGATCGCCGCCGCCTGCGCGCGGTCGTCGACCAGACGGTGCAGCTGGGTGGGGACCAGGGAGAGGAAGAGCGGTACGCCGTCGTGGTCGGCGAGCGCGGAGGCGAGGTCGAGCCCGTCGACGACGATCGGGCGGTGGCCGGCGACCAGTGAGCGCACGATGACCTGGACCCCGGCGATGTAGGACGACGGGAGGCTCAGCGCCCACTGCCCGGTCGCGCCGAGGCGGCGGGCCGACGCCGCGACGCTGGCGAGCACGGCATCGCGGGAGAGCACGACGCCCTTGGCCTCGCCGGTCGAGCCGGAGGTCGAGATGAGCAACGGCTCGGGGGAATCGGCCTCGAGCCAGAGGGCGAGCTGCGCGATCGCCACCGAGGGTTCGTCGGACGGGCGCAGGAAACTCACATGACGCACCGTAAACGGCTTTGGAAGACTGCGCCCCATGGACACCTCGGGGGCAGACACCGATACGCGCGCGAGCTGGTGGCGCAGACAGCTGCCACCCAACCCGCTCGCCCGTCAGCTGTCGGTGCAGTCGATCCTCTTCGCGATCGGCGAGGGCACGTTCATCACCGGGTCGGCGGTGTTCTTCACCCAGATCGTCGGACTGAGCGCCGCCCAGGTGGGCATCGGTCTCACGGTCGCCGGCATCGTGTCCTTCTTCATCGCCGTCCCGGCCGGCAAGCTCGCCGACCGCGTCGGCACCAAGCGGATCTGGGCCATCAGCGCCGCCGGCACCGCGGCGCTCTACCTCGTGTGGCCGTTCATCCACGGATTCACCGCCTACCTGGCGATGATGATCGTGCTCGAGGCGGTCTCCGTCGCCGGGTGGAGCGGTCGCGGGGCCTACACGATCGACATCTTCACGCGGGAGGAGCGCGTCGAGTCGCAGGCCTTCATGCGGGCCGCGCTCAACATCGGCTTCACCGTGGGAGCCCTGATCGGCGGGCTCGCCCTGGCCACCAACAGCGATGACGTCGTGCGCGCCGTCCCCGTCCTCACCGGCCTGATCCTGCTCGGCAACGCCTACTGGATCACCCGACTCCCGGATCCGCCCGCGAAGGCGCCCGTCCACACCGACGACACCGTGATCAAGCCGGGAGCCCTGAAGAACCGGGCCTTCCTCGCCCTGATGACCGGCGACGGGGTGCTCGGCACCAACCAGGTGCTGCTCAACATCGTGATCCCGCTGTGGCTCGTCGAGGAGACCGATGCCCCGCGCGTCCTGCTGGCGTGGCTGTTCGGCACGAACACCGTGATGGCGGTCCTGCTGCAGGTCGCGGCCGCCCGCGGCGTGAACTCTGCTGCACGTGCGCTGCGGGCGTCGTACATCTCGGCAGGCTTCATGGTCCTGTCCTGCGCGATCGTGCTCGTCACCCACGACACCATCGGCTGGGTGACGATCTTCCTCGTCTGGCTGGGACACGTGACGGTCACCGGGGCCGAGCTCTTCCAGTCGGCGGGTCACTGGGGCTTCATGTCGGAGCTCACCGACGCCGACCAGCGGGCGGAGTACCAGGGCGCCGCCCACATCGGCGGCACCCTCGGATCGGTCTGGGCACCGGCCCTCTTCACGTACCTCGCCATGGAGCAGGGGGCGACGGGATGGATCATCATCGCCGCGATCGTCGTCGTGGGGACGGCGACGATGGGACCGTCGGCGCGCGCCGCCGAGCGCTACCTGGAGCGACACGGAACGACGGTCTGAACGACCCGATCACCTGATGAGGTCCCGGTGGTCACGGACCCAGGCGATCTCCGCTGCCTCTTCCTCCAGCGCCCCTTCGGCCACCCAGGTCCGCTGTGGCTCCTTGCCCTCGTCGGCAAGCGTGCTGAGCAGCTGGCTCGTCCGTTGCATCCGGCTGGTCACGACGTCGACGACATCGAAGTCCGGCAGCCCGGCGTAGGCATCGAGGAAGACCTGGATCCGGTGGCGCCGGTCCGGGATCTCAGGGAAGTGGTGCCACTCCAGCGCAAGGACGTCCGATCGGAGCGGAGCGAACCACCTCAGGGCGTAGGCGACGTCGTCGAGAGGCGGAGCGGGGTGGAGGTAGTCCCAGTCGATGAGCGCGATCGCCTCGTTGTCGCGCCAGATGAAGTTCCAGGGCCCGACGTCGCCGTGGCAGAAGACCACGTCCTCGCCGGGGACCGCGGGCGACCCCCACTCCGCGCCGACCGGCGGCCTCCAGCCGCGACCGGCGTCGTGGATCCGCCGCAGCAGCCGGGCAGCCGAGGCCAGACCGTGGTCGGTGTGCTGGTGGTACCAGCCGTCGCCCCCGTCGGCCCCTGCGATGAAGCGCAACGTCTCGACGCCGTCCCGTACGTCCAACGGCTCGGGCACGCAGTCCAACCCCTGGGCTCGAAGGTGGCGCAGGAAGCTGTGCACCGTCGTGGTCGACGCAGTGACGGGGCGACTCACGACATCGCCGTCGATCCCGACCGGGCGCGCCTCGCGATTGACCTGCTCCGCACGATCGCGGGCCGCATCGTCCATGCCGTCACTCTTCATGCGCGTGGAGGGGACGGCAACAGGTTTCCCTCGGACCAAACCGGTGGCCCGGAAGTGAGTCGTGCGCGTGGTGACGTGCCGGTGGCCCGATCACCGGGTGGGTGTCGGGCAGCGGGGCGATCAGGGTGCATCGCCAGCTGTCGTCGCGGTTGTGTCCTCACCTGCCGTGCGTGGCGTCAAAGGCCACCTCACGAAGCAGAACTCGTTTCCGAACGGGTCCGCCATGACGGCCCACTCCAGGTAGGGCCTGTCCTCCGCGGGGTAGAACGCCGGTGGTTTCTTGACGACGCCCCCGATCGCCTCGGTGCGGCGTACCGCATCGCCGACGTCCTCCACCCTGAGGTCGAGATGCGTTCCGCCGATCCAGGAGCTCTGGTCGGCGGGTACCCGTTGGAGGAGCATCCAGAGAGGCTCGTCGGCGTCGCTCAGGACCGAGTACCGGTCACCGCTCTCGTCGCCGTGTCTCGAGCTGGGCAACAGACCCGTGAGCGCCGACCAGAACCTCTCGCCCTCGTCCAGGTCAGTGACGTTGACAACCGGTTTCCAGAGCTTGGCGATTCCTCGCGTGGTCGGCATGGCGGCTCCTACTCGTCTGCATCCAGCTCGGGTGTCGTGCCGACACCGTACGTCCGTCAGCAGTCCGGGAGCCTGCCCGTCGAGACGCTCGCGACGGCGCTCAGCTCGGCGGGCGCCCAGTGGTGCGACCACACTCAGGGTCGGCCAGCATGCCGGTGGCCCGATCACCGGGTGGGTGTCGGGCAGCGGGGCGGTCAGGGTCTGCGTGTGGGGGTGGGTCTGGGGGTGGGTGGGTCGGTGGTGACCTGGTGGCCGGTGGGCAGGGTCCACCGGTAGGACCCGTCGGGCAGTCGTTGGTAGGTGAAGTCGGCGTGGGTCTTGGCGCGGTGGTGGCGCCGGCACAGCGGGGCGAGGTTGTCGGGGTGCGTCTGGCCCGGCCCTCCGCCCCGGTCGGGGTCTTGGTAGGGGCGGATGTGGTCGAGGTCGCAGCGCACCGAGGGACGGCCACAGTGCGGGAACACGCAGGTCTCATCGCGCAGCCGCACCGCCTGAGCCATCCGGGTGGGTGGGTCGTGGGCATCGACACCATCCATCGCGGTGACGTCGAGGACGGGTGTGATGGTCACCTTCGCGGCACTGGACAGCCACCCGGCCAGGCGTGCCAGCAGGACCGGGCCGAGCTCCTCGGACCGCGCGACCCCACCACGACCGGGACCAGGCCGTCGGGGGCAGCCACCGTGGAGGAGGTCGCGGTCGGTGAGGTGCAGCACCAGCACCACCTCACCCCCCGGGTGTCGGGACGGGTGCCCGGCCGGCCGGGTGAAGGGGTTGGGTCCGGCGTACATCGCGTCCTCGGCCGCACAGACCGCGGGGTCGGACTCGGGGTCGGGCCGGGTCGGGTCGGTCGGGTCGACGGCGAGGAGGTCGAGGGCACGCTGGGGGTCGGCCAGGATCCCGACCGCGTTCGCCCGGCGCACGTCCACGCTCCCGGGGTGCCCGAGCGCACCCATGGTCGCGGCCATCGTGGACACGGTGGCATCGAAGGCGATCAGGTCGGCCTCGTCGAGGACCAGCCACGCCTCACCGGTGCCGGGGGCACCGTGGCCGTACCGGGTCTCGACCTTGCGGGTCTCCATCGCCCGGTCGTGATCGGCGATCGCCCGGTCGGGGTCGGCGTACAACCGGGCCTCGTGGACCAGCACACCGATCCGGTGCGGGTTGAGCCGCCGCGGGCGCCACACCAACAACCGGTCGGCATGCTCGGCCGCCTCGAGCGTCAGGTCGCGCGACTCCTGTGCGGCACGGCGGGCGAGGTGGACCGGGACCCGCAGCTGGCCGACCAGCGCCCACAGCCGTGGCAGGCGGTGGGCGAGGTCGAGGACGTCGCCCAGCAGCGCCAACGCGGCCTCGTGGGAGACATCGAGGGCGGCAGCGAGCTCGGCCGGCGCGAACTCCGCCACCAGCGGCGTACCGGCACCGGCCAGGGGGATGGCCTGCTCGCCGAACAACGCCCCCACCGTCCCGGGTGGTGGATCGTGTCCGAGCGCCACCCCGCCGCCTCGTCCGGGTCCGCGACGGTGTGGGCGTGCGCCCACACCAGTGCCGCCTGCAGGACCTCGACCTCCGCACGACGACGGGTCGCCATCGCGGCCACCGCACCCTGCAGCGCGGCCCGGGGATCCCGGGCCCGGCTGCGAGGTTCTTCGGTGGTGGTGGACATGGACCCATTCTTCCAGAGCCCACCGACACTCTGACCTGCCAGAACACATCTGTGGAGAACCATTTTCGAACGCCTGATCTGAGCCGATCCATGCAGATGCGCCATGCGCTGAGCCGGCTCCGTGGTTACGGTGACTCGATGTCGAGGACCCCAGACCACGACGCTCCGATCGTGGTGCGTCAAGCGACCGAGGCGGACGCCGCCGCGATGGCCCAGGTGGAGGCCTCAGCTCGGAGGTTGCTCGAGTCGCAAGGGGTGGACGTCACGGCGCTGGGCGTGCCCGATGGTTTCGAGGAGCGCCCCGCCTGGTCGCTGGCGCTCGTCGCCGAGGTGGGAGGCGAGGTGGTCGCCACGGCCCGGCTCACCGGGCTCACGAGCGATCTCATCTGCCTGGATCAGGTCTCCACCGCACCCCAGCTTGCTGGACGCGGAGTGGGCCGCCTTCTTCTGGCGGAGGTCGCCGCCACCTGCCGGGAGCGCGGCTACTCGGCCATCACCGGGACGACGTTTCGGGACGTGGCCTTCAACGCGCCGTTCTACACGCGTCTGGGATGCGTCGAGGAGTCTGACCCCCACCCCGCGATGGTGCATCGGCGGCGCGTGGAACGGGAGCTGGGCCTGGACCAGTGCGGTCCTCGGCTCATCATGCGGCTGCCGCTTTAGCCGGGCGGGTCTCGTGACAGGCGCCAGGGCGCCTTCCTCGACCAGCGGTGAACGCCAGGGCGCCTTCCTCGACCAGCGGTGAACACCAGGGCGCCTTCCTCGACCAGCCGGTGAACACCAGGGCGCCTTCCTCGACCAGCCGATGAACACGCAGGGCGCCTTCCTCGACCAGCGGCGAACACCAGGGCGCCTTCCTCGACCAGCGGTGAACGCCAGGGCGCCTTCCTCGACCGACGATGGGCAGGCGGGTCAGCCGCCATCGAAGATGTGACACTCCAGTCCGACAATCAGCGGACGGTTGTCGGTCCCGCAGGTGACAATGGTCGGCGATGCTCTCCGCCCTGATCCGCTACGCCACGCCGCCCTCCACATTGGCCGGGCGACTGTCCGTCCAGTCGCTCATCTTCGCCTCCGGTGAGGGCACCTTCCTGGCCGGTTCGGCGGTGTTCTTCACCCTCGTCGTCGGACTGTCGCTCGGCGAGGTCGGCATCGGTCTCACCATCGCCGCGATGGCGGGCTTCCTGGTGGCAGTGCCCATGGGCAAGCTGGTCGACCACTTCGGCCCCAAGCGGATGTGGTCGCTCAGCGCCGTGGTGCAGGCCGGACTGTTCTGCGCCTGGCCCTTCATCGACACCTTCCCGGAGTACGTCGCGCTCGCGGTGGCCATGCAGGTCGCCGGCACGCTGGGCGGGACTGCCCACGGCGCCTACGTCATCGACATCCTGCCCCCGGCGGAGCGGGTGGAGTCCCGGGCCTACATGTACTCCGCCCTCAACGTCGGCTTCAGCGTCGGCGCCTTCCTGGGCGCCGGGGCGATCGCCTTCGGCACCGACGTCCTGCGCTGGGGGCCGCTGCTGAGCGCGCTGCTGTTCCTGGCCAACAGTGCTGCGATCCTGCGGCTGCCCGACGCCACGCACGACGTTCGCGGCCCCGAGCCCCGGGCGAAACCGGAGGGCATCCCTGCCATCCGCAATCGCAGCTGGATCGCGGTCACCGCCTTCACCGGGGTCCTGTGGACCAACCAGGTGCTGCTGCACACCGTCATCCCGGTGTGGCTGGTGACCGAGACCGATGCCCCACACGTGCTCGTCGCAGTCCTCTTCGGCACCAACACGCTGATGTGCATCGTGTTGCCCCGCCTGGCGTCCCGCGGCGTCCGGGACGTCGACACGGCGCTGCGCGCAGTCCGGTTCTCCACCGTCTTCTTCGTGCTGACCTGCCTCATCACCCTGGCCACCGACTACACCGTTGGCGGGCTGACGATCGCGTTGTTCTTCCTCGGGCACATCGTCCTCACCTGGGCCGAGCTCTTCCTCTCCGCCTCGGGCTGGACCCTCGAGGCCGAGCTCATGGATCCGCGCCGCCGCGGCGACTACCAGGGCGTCTCGGAGCTCGGTGGCACCCTCGGCAGGTTCTGGGCACCGGCGGCCTACGGCTTCCTGGCGATGGAGTGGGGCACCTTCGGCTGGCTCACCATCGCCGCCATCGTCACCGCGGCAGCGACCGGGCTCCACGTCGCCGCGCACGCCGGCAGACGATTCCTCGAGCACAACGTGCCGGCCGACGTGCTCGCCGACGCGCGCGCCCACGCTCCGGACGTCGCGGACGCAGCCGCAGGCGGTCCGCCCTCGCTGGTCGACTCCGACGCGCCACTGACAGGATCCGCCGGTGACCTCACCCACTGACTGGCTCGCCGGTGCTCGACCGCGCACCCTCCCCGCGGCCGTCGCCCCGGTCCTGGCCGGCACCGGCGTCGCGGCGTACGTCGACGCGGCGGTCTGGTGGAAGGCGGCCCTCGCGCTCCTGGTGAGCCTGGCCCTCCAGGTCGGCGTCAACTACGCCAACGACTACTCCGACGGCATCCGCGGCACCGACGCCGACCGGGTCGGCCCGATGCGCCTGGTCGGGTCGGGCACGGCGACGCCGCGAGCCGTGAAGGGCGCGGCCTTCCTGGCGTTCGGCGTGGCAGCCGTCGCCGGTCTCGTGCTGGCCGCCACCACGGCGTGGTGGCTGGTGGCAGTCGGCCTGGTCTGCGTGCTGGCCGCCTGGTTCTACACCGGCGGCGGCAAGCCCTACGGCTACCTCGGTCTCGGCGAGGTCATGGTCTTCGTCTTCTTCGGCCTCGTCGCCGTCGTCGGCACGACCTTCGTCCAGACCGTCACGTGGGAGTGGCCGGCCCTCTACGCCGGCGTCGGCGTGGGCGCGCTCGCCTGCGCGATCCTCGTCGCCAACAACCTGCGCGACATCCCGACCGACACCATCGCCGGCAAGCGCACCCTCGCGGTGCGGCTCGGCGACGAGCGCACGCGCGGCCTGTACGCCCTGCTCGTCGCCGCGGCAGCGGCGGCGGTCGTGGCTGTCGCCGCGGCCACGACGTGGTGGGTGCTGCTCGGCCTGGGCTTCCTCCTCAGGATCGCCGGCCCGACCCGCGACGTCCTGAAGGGCGCCACCGGCCCGGCGCTGATCCCGGTCCTGGCCGCCACCGGCATCGCCGAGGTGATCTGGGCAGCGCTCGTCGCCGCTCCGCTCCTCGTCCTCGGCTGACCACCGATAACCCGTGGCCCGCACCTGCCGCGTTCACTAGCGTGTCCGCGTGGACTACGACTTCGCCATCCTCGACCTCGCGGACGACTCCGAGGATGCCGTCGCCCGGCGTCATGGCTGGGTCGGCGCGGTGCTGCGCGGCTTCCGGGATCCCAGGCCCGACGACGACCTGGTCACCCGCTGGATGGGCCACTGCCGTACGGACCGGGTGACCTGCCGCGGCGCGTGGCTGCCGGAGGGCGAGTTCGGAGCCGGTCCGATGCCGGTGGCGACCTACGCCAGCCTCGACAAGACCCTCAACGCCGGCCTCGAGCTGGTGCCGCTGCGGATGATCACCGACGTCACGACGAGCGCCACCCACCGTCGCCGCGGCCTCCTGCGGCGCCTCATCGAGGACGACCTCGACGACGCCGTCTCCCACGGCGTGCCCGTGGCGGCCCTCACCGCCTCCGAGGCCACGATCTACGGTCGCTGGGGCTTCGGCCCGGCGACCTTCAGCCAGACCGTCGAGGTCGATGCCGCTCCCGGGTTCGCGCTGCGCTCGTTCACCGATCCCGGCCGGGTGGAGATCATCGAGCCCGCGGACGCGTGGCCGCACGTGAAGGGGGTCTTCGACGCCTTCCACGCCCGCCAGCACGGCTCCGTGGAGTGGCCGGCCCAGTACGAGGACATCCACACCGGCGCCTACGACTTCAACGACCGCGGCACGAACGGGAAGATTCGAACGGCGGTGCACCTCGCCGGCGACGGCACCGTCGACGGCTTCGTGGTCTTCACGCCGGGCGAGAACAAGTCGACCAAGGTCGAGGAGATGATCGCCCTCGACCCCACCGCCCAGCTCGCCCTCTGGCGGTTCCTGGTCGAGATGGACCACGTCACGAAGGTCACCTTCAACATCGCCCACCCCGACGACCCGCTCCAGTGGTCGCTCGCCGACCTCAACAGGATGAAGGTCAAGGAGGTCTCCGAGTTCCTCTGGATCCGCGTGCTCGACGTCGAGCGGTCGCTGGCCGCACGACCCTGGGCCGCGGACGGGCGGGTCGTCCTGGCGATCGACGACCCCCAGGGTCACGCTGCCGGACGCTTCGAGATCGAGACCGTCGACGGCCGCGCCCGGGTGGCTTGCACCGACCAGCCCGCCGACGTGTCGGTGACCGCCGAGACACTGGGCTCGCTCTACCTCGGCGGCGTGACGGTGACGGCACTCCACCGTGCCGGTCGGATCGACGGCGCCGCCGATCGGGTGGCCGAGTTCTCCCGGATGGCCGACCTGCGCGAGCCGCCGTACTGCCTGACGGGGTTCTGAGCCCCGACCGGCTCGGGCGGTCTCAGTCGTCCTCGCGAGCCTTGCGCTCCTCGAAGGCCGAGGACGCCCGGGCTGCGCGCTCCTCGACGCGGCGCGCGAAGGCGACGCGCTGTCGGTCGAGGATGAAGTACGACGCGACGCCGGAGACCAGGAACGCCAGGATCACCGCCCAGAACAGCGGCACGCCCTCGTCGGACACCAGACCCCAGATGCCCACGATCACGCCGAACGACGCCAGGAACAGCAGGATCCGCATGACGGTGTAGACCACGAACTCCTTCACGGCAGCCAGCCTAGGACGCGCGGACTACATTGGAGGAATGCTGAAGATCCTGCTGATCGTCGCTGTGATCGCCTTCGTGGTGTGGTCGCTCGTGCGGACGGTCGGCGCGCGCAAGCTCGGCGGCGGCGGGTCCCCACGGCCACGGGTCATCGGCCCCGACGATGACCCCGACTTCCTGCGCGGTCTCGACCGGCCCCGCAAGCCTGAGGACGACTGACCTCTCGTCAGCGGCACCCCCCGCGTAGGAGTGCTGGCTCGTGGTGCTGAAGAAGTTGATGCCGATGAAGTTGAACCACAGCGTCGCGGCACCCACCAGCGCCAGCAGGGCAGCGTTGCGTCCGCGCCAGCCGGCGGTCGCCCGGGCGTGGAGGTAGGCGGCGTAGATCACCCACGTGATGAACGCCCACACCTCCTTGGGGTCCCAGTTCCAGTAGGACGACCACGCCTGGTGCGCCCAGATCGGACCTGAGATGAGCACGCCGAAGGTCCACACCGGGAAGCCGAAGGCGTGCATCCGGTAGGAGATCCGGTCGAGGGCGGGCAGCTCGGGCAGCCGGGCGAGATAGCCCTTGTCCTTGGTCGAGCGCGCCTTGAGGAGGTAGAGCACCGACGTGAACGCGCCGAGGGTGAAGGCGCCCGTCGCGATCACCGCGGAGACCACGTGGATCACCAGCCAGTAGGACTCGAGCGCCTCGGTCAGTGGCGCCACCGGCTCGTAGAGCCACAGCACGTCGGCCAGCATCACGACCAGCACGAAGCCGACGACGATCGGACCCAGCCACGACAACCGCCACCTGCGGTTGGTGACCAGGAAGATCAGGGCGACGAAGAACGAGCCGCTGAGGGTGAACTCGTACATGTTTCCCCACGGCACCCGGTTGGGGTCCGCGGCCATGCCGCGTCCCGCCAGGGCGATGAAGTGGGCCAGGGCACCGATCCCGGTGAGCATCAG
Source organism: uncultured Actinomycetota bacterium (assembly GCA_963721925.1). Classification (GTDB taxonomy): domain Bacteria; phylum Actinomycetota; class Actinomycetes; order Propionibacteriales; family Nocardioidaceae; genus Nocardioides. Next base: position 491,093 of record CAVRLH010000009.1, read on the forward strand.
GCCGAGGCGTCCGGACATGGCGACGCGACCCTCGTCGGGCTCGCGCACGTCGGCGGGGAGGTCGCGCAGCGAGGCCCAGTGCACGGCGTACGCCAGGAGCGCGAGGAAGTAGACCACCCCGGCTGCCGCGACGGCCTGGTTGCTCAGGGTCTCCCATTGTGCGTCGGTCACGCCTTCTCCTTCGTCAGTGCTGCCACGATCCCAGCGAGCTCGGCCATGCCGTCCTCCGGGTCCCCGGCCGAGGAGCGGTCCAGTCGCGCCACCTCGACCAACGTGCTGCCGTCGTCGCGGCGCCGGGCACGCACCCACACCCTGCGGGGGCGGATGAAGAGCGAGCCCAGCAGGCCCAGCAACGCGAGGCTGACGCCCGCGAGGGCGACGAGCTTGCCGGGGGTCCGGCTGATCTGGATCTTGTTCCACCGCTCGAGGCCCTCGAACGTCACGCTCCCGAGGTCGTCAGGGAGGGTCACCGTCTCGCCGGGTCGCAGGTCCATGCGGAAGGGCTGGCCCTCGTCGTTCTTCACCTGGGTGGCCTTGGCCTTGTCGAGGACGTAGACCGAGGCGCTGGTGCCGTCGTCGAGCCCCACGTCGCCGCTGAAGACGTTGAGCGAGACCAGCGGGTCGAGGGCGTCGCCCCAGATCGAGGCCGGCATGGTGGGGCTGCCGTCGGCGTCGCGGCCCATCGCGAACGTGGGGTAGAACGTGCCCTCGAGCGCGAGCTGTGTCGGGCTCGCGTCGGGCGCCTTGACGACCCCGAAGGACTCGAACGTCTGGGGGTTGATCGGCAGGAAGACCGCCGGGCCGCTCTGGGCGATCTCGCCGTCCCCGTCGCGGATGGTGATGACCGGCGCATAGCCGTGACCGATCAGGAAGATCTCGGTGTCGCCGATGCTCAGCGGGTGGTTGACCTTGAGGTCGTAGTCCCGGGTGTCGGCACCGGGCCCGGTCTCGTAGTCGAGGTGCGCGACGAACTTGCGCGCCTGCCCGGCGCGCCGCCCGTCGGTCATCCAGTCGACCTCGAAGTCGGTGATGCTGAAGGAGAACGGCTCCATCACGCTCGGGTCGAAGAGGCTGCCGGGCGCGAAGTCGTCGTACTGGGTGAGGTTGTTGGAGAAGCCGTACTTCTCCCCGTTGAGCATGATCACACCACCCCGGTAGCCGAGCAGGCTGCCGGTCGCGACGCCGACGAGCACCACGATCACGGCCAGGTGGAACAGCAGGTTGCCGGCCTCGCGCAGGTGCCCCCGCTCGGCCGCGACGGAGTCGCTGGCGACGGGGCTCTCGCTGGTCGAGGACGGACGACGTCCTGTCCCGGAGCCCGCCACCCGGTAGTGCTTCTTCCGCAGCAGCGCTGCTGCCCGGTGCAGCACGGCGTCGGGGTCCTCGTCCGTGACGTACGACGTGTTCTCCGGCAGCCGTGCAAGATTGCGCGGCGCCCGGGGCGGCTGCGCGCGCAACGCTCGCCAGTAGACGAAGAGCCGCGGGATGATGCAGCCGACGAGCGAGATCATCAGCAGGATGTAGATCGCCGAGAACCACGGCGACGAGTAGACCGAGAACAGGTCGAGCCGGTCCCAGATCGGCGCCAGGCGGGGGTGGTTCTCGCGCCAGGTCGACACGGCGAGCGAGTCGACGTCCTCCTGCGGGATCACCGAGCCGGGGATCGAGGCGAGCGCCAGGAGGAGCAGCAGGACCAGCGCCGTACGCATCGAGGTCAGCTGGCGCCAGCTCCAGCGGGCGAGCTCGCGGGCGTTGAGGTCGTTGGGCAGCGCGGTGGCCTGGCGGTCCTCGCCGCCGGTCATACGGGCACCACGAACCCCTCGACCGCCTTCAGCTGCAGCCACTGGACGAGGACGTCCCACCACCCGGTGACGAGGAGGATGCCGACGGCGATCATCATCACGCCGCCGAGCCGGACGATCAGCTGCTGGTGACGTCGGATCACCGCGAAGGCGCCGATCATCCGGCGGTAGGCCAGGGCAGCGACGATGAACGGCAGGCCGAGACCGAAGGCGAAGACGCCGGACAGCAGGGCCCCACGCGCGGCCGTCGCCTCGTTGAGCGACAGCACGTTGATGGCCGCCAGTGTCGGGCCGACGCACGGGGTCCAGCCGACACCGAAGAGGAAGCCGATCACCGGCGCTGCCGCCAGGCCGACCGCGGGGACCCGGTGGATGCGCCAGTCACGCTGGAGGAACGGGACGGCACCGAGGAAGGCGATGCCCAGCAGGATGGTGATGACGCCCAGCAGGACGTTCAGCTGGCGGGTGTGGGTGAACAGCCAGGCACCGGCCGCACCGGTGAGGCTGCCGAGCAGGATGAAGACCACCGAGAAGCCGAGCACGAACAGGACGGCGCCGAGCACCATCCGGCTGCGCTTCGCCTCGGCGAGGTCGGCACCCGACAGGCCGGTCGCGTAGGACAGGTAGCCCGGCAGCAGCGGGATGACGCAGGGGCTGAAGAAGGAGATCAGGCCGGCCAGCAGGGCGACGGGCAGCGCGAGGATCAACGAGCCGGACAGTGCCGTCTCCCGGAACAGGTCACTCATCGAGGACCGTCTCGACGAGGGAGAGCAGCGTCCGGGTGCTCGGGATCCTGCCGTTCACCGACGCCGCGATCCGGCCCTCGGCGTCGAGCACGACCGTGCTGGGGATGGACCTCGGGTTGAGGGTGCCGGGGAACGACAGCAGCGCGGAGCCGTCGGCGGAGTAGATCGAGGGATAGACGACGTCGTAGTTGCGGACGTAGGCGAGGGCGTTGTCCGCGGACCCGTCGCGGATGTTGAGCCCGAGGAAGGCGACCCGGTCGCCCAGCTCGGCGGCGGCGTCGTTGAGGTCGGGCTGCTCGACCCGGCAGGGCGGACACCAGGACGCCCAGACGTTGACGACCACCGGCTTGCCCCGCAGGTCGGCGACGTCGACCGGGTTGCCGTCGAGGTCCTCACCGGCCAGCTCGACGGGCTCGCCGCGATCGACGACCTCGACCTCGACCGGCACGCCCTGCCCGGAGATGTAGCCCTTGGCGCCGGTGCCGGACACGCCTGAGCAGCCCACCAGCACGAGCAGACAGGCCACCACGACGATCGCACGAGCGAGCTTCAGGGCCGGTCCTCCTGCGCAGCGCCGCCGGCCGAGAACGGAGCGGAGCGATCAGCCACCGGGATCAGGTCTCCGGCCGGCTCGGAGTAGCGCACCTGCGCCACCCGGTCGTCGTCGAAGACGATGGACGTCAGCGAGCAGAGCGTGCACTGCCGGTTCTTGGGGTGGTGGAGGAAGCTGCGCTTCTCCAGGAGGAGCCGCGTCGCCCAGATCGGGAGCTGGTGCGACACGACGACGGCCTCGTGGCCGCGCGCCACGTCCCGCGCGTCGTGGACCGCGGCGACCATACGTCCGGCGACCTCCTTGTAGGGCTCGCCCCAGGACGGCGTGAACGGGTTGTAGAGGTGCCGCCACAGGTGCGGGCGCTTGACGATGGTCATCATGCCGTCGGCGAAGCTGAGCCCCTCGAAGTCGTTGGCCGACTCGATGACCCGCGGGTCGATGGTCGGCTCCAGCCCGAGCACCCGCGCCAACGGCGCGGCGGTCTCCTGCGCGCGCTCGAGCGGGGACGTACGGATGTGGACGATGTCGCGGTCGCCGATGGTCTCGCTGATGCGCTGCGCCATCTGCTGGCCGAGCTCGGACAGGTGGAAGCCGTCGCGGCGCCCGTAGAGCACGCCCTCGGGGTTGTGGACCTCCCCGTGCCGCAACAGGTGGACGGTGGTCTGTTGGCCCATCAGTGGTCTCCTGCGTTCGCTGCGGCGACGGCTGCTGCCGGCAGGGCTGCCAGCACCGTCGAGATGGCCCGGTCGTCGTGGGCCGCGGACACGAACCACGACTCGTACGCCGACGGCGGGAGGTAGACGCCCTGGTCGAGCATCGAGTGGAAGAACGCGGCATAGGCGTCGGTGTCCTGCTGCCCGGCTCCCGCGAAGTCGCGCACCGGGTCCTCGCGGAAGAACACCGAGAACATGGTGCCGGCCTGCTGGACGACGTGGGGCACCGACGCGGCGCTGAGGGTCTCGACCACGGCGTCGCGGATGGTCGTGGCGGTCTCGTCGAGGTGGGCGTAGACCTCGGGCGTGGCCAGGCGCAGCGTGGCGAGGCCGGCCGTCGTGGCGATCGGGTTCCCCGAGAGCGTGCCGGCCTGGTAGACCGACCCCTCGGGCGCCAGGTGCGACATCACGTCGACGCGGCCACCGAAGGCAGCCGCGGGGAAGCCGCCGCCCATGACCTTGCCGAAGGTCATCAGGTCCGGGGTCCAGCCCTCGACCGCGCCGTCGAGACCCCAGCCGCCCTCGGCGGTGGCGCGGAATCCGGTCATCACCTCGTCGCTGATGAACAGGGCGCCGTGGGCGCGGCAGGTCGCGGACAGGAAGGCGTTGAAGCCGGGCATGGGCGGGACGACGCCCATGTTGCCGGGGGCCGCCTCGGTGATGAGGCAGGCGATGCGCGCGCCGTGGGCGGCGAACACGGCCTCCACGGCCTCGCGGTCGTTGTAGGGCAGGACGATCGTCTCGCCGGCCGCCGAGACGGGGACCCCGCTGGTGCCCGGCACCGCCAGCGTCGCGACCCCCGAGCCGGCAGAGGCGAGCAGCGCGTCGACATGGCCGTGGTAGCAGCCGGCGAACTTCACGACCAGGTCGCGGCCGGTGAAGCCGCGCGCCAGCCGGAGCGCCGACATGGTGGCCTCGGTGCCCGAGGACACGAAGCGCACCTGGTCGACCGGGGTGCGAGCGACGATCTCCTCGGCGAGCTCCACCTCGGGCTCGGTCGGAGTGCCGTACGACGTGCCGCGCGAGACCGCGCCCGCGACAGCAGCCTGGACGTCGGGGTGGGCGTGGCCGAGGAGCATCGGGCCCCAGGAGCAGATCAGGTCGACGTAGTCGTTGCCGTCCACGTCCGTCAGCCAGGCCCCCGACGCGGAGCTGATGAAACGCGGGGTTCCGCCGACCGCGGTGAACGCCCGCACCGGGGAGTTCACCCCGCCCGGGGTCACCGCGCGGGCACGCTCGAAGAGCGCGGCGCTGGCCTCCGTGCTGGTGGGGTTGGTCGAGGTCACCGGATCATTGTCACGCAGTCGGCCAAGGCGCCCGAATCCGGCGCCGGATCCGTCTTCACGAAGTGCCTTGGGCCACACGTAACCTTGTGTGACACTTCTCGTTGTTGATGTGTCACGGCCCGGAGGGGGCTGCTGGCACCGCGCGATGAGGGAGCATCAGCAATGTCGACGTTCGGACGTCTGCACAAGGCCACGGCGATCGTTCCGCTCGCCATCCTGTCGGCCGCCTGGACCGCCAGCCTCGCTGGCGTCGGCGCCGGATCTGCGAGCGCCGACCCCGAGGGTCCGGGCACCCTCCCCGACGGCACCGTCCTCCCGACCGCCGCGATCGAGGCGCCGGCCAGCGTCGGCGACTCCTTCTCGCGTACGGCCGGCGTGACCCCCGGTTCGGCGAGCAGCATCCCGCAGGCCGCCCTCGCCGCCTACCAACGTGCCGAGGCGGTCATCAACCAGGCCGACAAGAGCTGCGACATCCCGTGGGAGCTGATCGCGGCCGTCGGGCGCGTCGAGTCCGACCACGGCCGCTATGCCGGCAACAGCCTCGACGACTCGGGCGTGGCCCGACCCGGCATCTACGGCATCGCCCTCAACGGCAAGAACAACACCCAGCGGATCAGCGACACCGACGGCGGCCAGTACGACAACGACACCCGCTTCGACCGCGCCGTCGGCCCGATGCAGTTCATCCCCTCGACCTGGTCGGTCGTGGGCGTCGACGGTGACGGCGACGGCACCCGCAACCCCCAGGACGTCGACGACGCCGCACTGGCGACCGCGGTGTACCTCTGCTCGGGCGACGACGACCTCTCGATCGAGAAGGGCCAGCGGGCGTCGGTCTACCGCTACAACCACTCCAACGACTACGTGGACCTCGTCCTGTCGATCATGCAGGCCTACATGGACGGCGACTTCAGCCCGGTGCCGACCTCGACGCTGACGTCCGGCGTGATCCTCCCCGACCCGACGTCGAGCTCCACCCCCGACAAGGGCGGCAAGGGGGGCAAGGACCAGGGCGGCAAGAACCAGGGCGGCAAGGGCGACGGCGGCTCGGGCGGCGGCACAGGGGGTGGCTCGACGACCACGAGCACGCCCACGCAGCAGCCGACCCAGCAGCCCACCCAGCAGCCGACGCAGGAGCCCACGCAGCAGCAGACCCAGCAGCCGACGAAGGACCCGACGTCGGTCGTCCCGACGCCGATCCCGACGACGACCACCTCGCTGCCGACGACGGCGCCGACCACGGCACCCACGACCCTGCTGCCGTCCGTCCCGATCACGCCGCTCGCCGAGCCGCTGACCTACTCCCAGGCCCAGGCCCAGTGCCTCGGTCAAGGCATCTCGGCGCTCAACCTGCCGGCGCTCAACACCTGCATCAACGGACTGATGAACCCCTGACCCTCGCTGGTCGAGGAAGGACGAAGTCCTGTCACGAGACCCCTCACCCCCCGCTGGTCGAGGAAGGACGAAGTCCTGTCACGAGACCCCTCACCCCCGCTGGTCGAGGAAGGACGAAGTCCTGTCACGAGACCCCTCACCCCCGCTGGTCGAGGAAGGACGAAGTCCTGTCACGAGACCCCTTGTCCACAGATGACTCCGCAGCCCTGTCCGACGAGGGCCGCCGGGGCGCAGGCTGTCGGGATGCCGTCCGTCTACATCGTCCGCTGCGCTGACGACAGCTTCTACGTCGGCAGCACCTGGAATCTCGAGCGTCGCGTGAGCGAGCACAACCTGGGCCTGGGTGCGGCCTACACCAAGCGGCGCCGACCCGTGAGGCTCGTCTGGAGTGCGGAGTACGACCGCGTGGATGAGGCGTACGCGATGGAGAAACGGATCCAGGGCTGGTCACGCGCCAAACGTCAGGCGCTGATCGACGGCCGAACAGAGTTGCTCGCTGAGCTCTCGAGCCGCAGCTGGGCGGCGCGACGCGCGCGCGAACGATCTGAGCCGCCGGGTGGCCGGGTTTCGTGACGGTCGCTGCGCGACCTCCTCAACCGACGAGCACGCTGGTCGAGGAAGGACGAAGTCCTGTCACGAGACCCCTCACCCCTCCGCTGGTCGAGGAAGGACGAAGTCCTGTCACGAGACCTCTCAGCGACGCAGCAGCTGCGCGACCTCGGACGCCCAGTAGGTCAGCACCACGTCCGCGCCCGCGCGGCGGATCGAGGTCAGGGTCTCGAGGATCGCCGCCTCACGGTCGATCCACCCGTTGGCCGCGGCGGCCTCGACCATGGCGTACTCGCCGGAGATGTTGTAGGCCGCGACCGGGACGTCGACCGCCTCGCGCACCCGGCGTACGACGTCGAGGTAGCCCATGGCCGGCTTCACCATGACGATGTCGGCGCCCTGCTCCACGTCGAGCACGGCCTCCCGGACGCCCTCCAGCACGTTGGCAGGATCCTGCTGGTAGGTCCGCCTGTCACCCTCGAGGGAGGAGTCGACGGCTTCGCGGAAGGGGCCGAAGAAGGCCGAGGCGTACTTCGCCGAGTAGGCGAGGATCGAGACGTGGTCGTGGCCCGAGGCGTCGAGGGCCTGGCGGACGACCGCGACCTGGCCGTCCATCATCCCGCTCGGCCCGACCATGTCGACGCCCGCCGCGGCCTGTGCGCGCGCCATGTCGGCGTACGCAGCCAGCGTCGAGTCGTTGTCGACGACGCCGTCGGGGGTGAGCAGGCCGCAGTGGCCGTGGTCGGTGAACTCGTCGAGGCACAGGTCCGACATCACGGTGAGCTGCTCGCCCACCTCCGCGACCACGTCGGTGATCGCGAGGTTGAGGACACCGGCCGGGTCGATCGCGCCCGAACCCGTCGCATCCTTGGCCGCGGGGATGCCGAAGATCATCACGCCGCCGAGGCCGAGCTCGGCCGCCTCTGCGGCTGCCCGCTTGAGGGAGTCGCGGCTGTGCTGGACGACGCCGGGCATCGAGGAGATGGGCCGCGGCTCGGCCAGCCCCTCGCGGACGAACACCGGCAGGACGAGCGAGCGCGCCTCGAGGGACGTCTCGGCGACCAGCCGGCGCAGGGCCGGCGTACGGCGCAGTCGGCGGGGTCGGATCAGCGGGGTCTCGATCTGTCGGTCCTCACTCATGCGTCCATCCTCCCGTAGTCCTCGCAGAGCGGTGTGTGACGCGGGTTCCTCACGCTCAAAAGCCGCCTGGACCACCGCCGTACGGCGCGTCTCGGCGACACGCGCTGAGAGCGGTGCGTGAGGGGGCATCTCGGCTGAGAAAAGCCCCCTCACTCACCGCTCAGAGCGGAGACCGCCGACTCGGAGGCGGCGACCACCGCTCAGAGCGGAGACCGCCGACTCGGAGGCGGCGACCACCGCTCAGGGACGGCGAGGAACCGCAGCGACTACTTCGCGCGCACCTTCCGGCGGCCCGACGGCGTCCGCTCGCTGGGCCTGGTGACCGGCTCACCGTTCTCGAGCATCGCCAGGCGACGCGCGGCACCGAAGTCGGCGAGCGCGTCGACGAGGACCTCGACGTCCGGGGTGGGAGCGAGTACGTCGACCCGGAGGCCGTGCTCCTCGGCCGTCTTGGCCGTGGCCGGGCCGATCACGGCGATGATCGTCGAGGGGTGCGGCTTGCCGGCGATGCCGACCAGGTTGCGCACGGTCGAGGACGAGGTGAAGACGACGGCGTCGAACTTGCCGGTCTTGATCGCGTCGCGCGTCGGCGCCGGCGGCGGGGTCGCGCGCACGGTGCGGTAGGCGGTGACGTCGTCGCACTCCCAGCCCAGGTCGATCAGGCCGGCGACGAGGTTCTCCGTGGCGATGTCGGCGCGGGGCAGGAAGACCCGGTTGATCGGGTCGAGGACGTCGTCGTAGGGCGGCCACTCGGCGAGCAGACCGGCGGCGGACTGCTCCCCCGACGGCACCAGGTCGGCGCGCAGGCCCCAGGCCGAGATCGCCTCGGCGGTCTTGTCGCCGACCGCGGCGATCTTGAGGCCGGAGAACGCGCGGGCGTCCAGGCCGTACTCCTCGAACTTCTCGCGGACTGCCTTGACGGCGTTGACCGACGTGAACGCGATCCACTCGTAGCGGCCCTCGACCAGGCCGCGGACGGCCTTGTCCATCTGCAGCGGGTTGCGCGGCGGCTCGACCGAGATGGTCGGCACCTCCTCGGGCACCGCGCCGTAGTCGCGCAGGCGACGCGAGAGCGTGCCGGCCTGCTCCTTGGTGCGCGGCACCAGGGCTCGCCACCCGAAGAGCGGCTTGGTCTCGAACCACGACAGCGTCTGGCGCAGGTCGACGACCTGACCGATGACGATGACGGCGGGCGGCTGGATGCGCGCGGCGCGGACGTCGGCCGCGACGGTCGCAAGGGTGGAGATGAGGGTCTGCTGCTCGGTCGTGGTGCCGACGCGGGTCATCGCCACGGGGGTCTCGGGCGAGCGCCCGGCCTCCATCAGCGCCGCGGCGGTCTCGCCGATGCTGCCGACCCCGGAGAGGAGCACGAGCGTGCGGTCGTCGGCGTAGGCGCTCCAGTCGACCTTGTCACCGCACGTGACGACGGCCATCTCCTTGTGGTTCTTGGTCGTGAGCGGGATGCCGGCGTAGGCCGGGACCGCGCTGACCGAGGAGACACCGGGGACGATCTCGAAGCCGACGCCGGCCTTGACGCAGGCCTGCGCCTCCTCGGGACCCGAGGCGTAGAGGAAGGGGTCGCCGGTCATCAGCCGGACCACCCGCTGCTTCTTGCCGTGGCGTACGACGACCTTGGCGCGCGCCGCGTGGGTCAGCGGCTGGCCGTCCTCGCCGAAGCCGCCGTCGACGATCTCCGGGCCGTCCTCGCCCTCGGCCAGGCCGAGGACCGAGCGCACCAGGTCGAGGTGGGAAGGGGCCTCGGTCACGATGACCTCGGCACTCTGCAGGAGCTCCACGGCTCGCACCGTCAGCAGTCCCGGGTCACCGGGTCCACTGCCGACGAACGACACCCATCCGGGAGCCGGGGTCGTCGAGGTGCTGGCCTGCGGGGTCTGTCGTCGCGTCATGCGTGCTGATTCCTCACTGGTGGTGCGTGCATCAGGTCTGCTGCTCCCTCGTCGAGCATGTCGCTCGCGAGGCGTGTTCCGAGAGCCTCGGCCTGGTCGACCGGGCCGGTGCTGCTCATTCGTACGGAGAGGACGCCGTCCTCGGAGAGGGCCACTGCTCGCAGCCACAGTTCCTCACCGTCGTCGCCTTCGACAACTTCAGCGAGTGCACCCAGCGGCGCCGAGCACCCCGCTTCGAGGGCGGCGAGCACGGCTCGCTCGGCGGTGACCGCGGCGCGGGTGGCGGCGTCGTCGAGCCCGGCCAGTGCGGCCACGAGGTCGACATCGTCGGCCCGGCACTCGATGGCCAGCGCACCCTGCCCGGGGGCCGGCAGCATCTGGAGGGGGTCGATGGCCTCGGTGATCTCGTCGAGCCTGCCCAGGCGCGCCAGACCCGCTCGGGCCAGGACGATGGCGTCGTAGTCGCCCTGGCGCACCTTGCGGATCCGGGTGTCCACGTTGCCGCGGATGCCGACCAGGTCGAGTCCCAGGCCGAGGGCGGCCAGCTGGCTGATGCGGCGCGGCGAACCGGTGCCGAGCCGGCTGCCCACCGGGAGCTCGCCGAGGGTGAGCCCGTCGCGGGCCACGACGACGTCGCGTGGGTCCTCGCGGAGAGGTACGGCGGCCAGCGCGATGCCGTCCGCAGGAGTCGTGGGGAGGTCCTTGAGCGAGTGCACGGCGAAGTCGACCTCGCCCCGCAGGAGCGCGTCGCGCAGGGCGCTGACGAAGACGCCGGTGCCGCCCATGGTGGCCAGCGGGGCACTGCTGATGTCGCCCTCGGTGGCGATCTCGACGAGCTCGACCTCGCGGCCGAGCCGTTCGCGGACGAGGTCGGCGATGATGCCCGACTGGGACGTCGCGAGGGCGGAGGCACGGGTGCCCAGGCGCAGGACATCGGTCACGGCTTGCCCTCCGCCCGCGTCATCGCGTCGACGGCCTCGGGGTCGAGGCGGAAGAGCTCGGCCAGGGCTGCGGTGTAGGAGACGGCGGGCTCGGCGTCGGCCAGCTCCTTGACCCGCACGGTCGGCTCGTGGAGCAGCTTGTCGGCGACCCGGCGCACGGTCTGGAGCACCTCGGCACGGGTCGCTTCGTCCAGCGCCGGCAGTCGTACGGCGAGCCGCTCCATCTCCGCGTCGACCACCGCGGTGGCCATCGAGCGCAGCGCCACGACCGTCGGGGTGACGCTCGCCTGGCGGCGTACGGACAGGAAGGCGGCGATCTCCTGGGCCACGATGGTGCGGACGTCCTCGACGCCCGCGACGGTCTCGGTGTCGCGCAGCTCGTCGGCGAGGGCGGCCAGGCTGATCAGCTCGACCCCCGTCATGTCGGCCACGGTCGGGTCGACGTCGTGCGGGAGGGCGAGGTCGATGATGCTCATCGCGCGACCGGACCCGCCGAGCGCCGCGGAAAGCGCGTCCCGGCGTACGAGCAGCTCCGGGGCACCGGTGCAGGACACGACCAGGTCGGCGTAGGCGAGCTCGGCCGCGAGCTCGGCCATCGGCACCGACGCCGCGCCGTACTCGGCGGCGAGCCGGTCGGCGTTGGCGGAGGTGCGGTTGACGACGGCGATCCGGTCGGCGCCGCCGCGGGAGACGTGGGAGACGGCCAGGGAGGCCATCGCACCGGCACCGATCACGAGGACCCGGGCGCCGGCGATGGGCACCGAGCTGCGCTGGAGCGCCGCGCCCACGAGCGACGGGGCCGCGCGGTCGATCTCGGTCTCCGCGTGGACCCGCTTGCCGACGCGCAACGCCTGCTGGAAGAGCGTGTTGAGGGCCGGTCCGACCGTGCCGTGCTCCTGACCGAGGCGCAGCGCATCGCGGGTCTGGCCGAGGATCTGGCCCTCGCCCACGACCATCGACTCCAGGCCGGAGGCGACGCTGAAGAGGTGGGACACCGCGCCCTCGTCGTAGTGGACGTAGAGGTGCGGGAGGAGCTCCTCGGTCGTCTGTCCGGCCCGCTCGACCAGCAGGCGGGAGACGTCCTCGACGCTGCCGTGGAAGCGGTCGACCTCGGCATAGATCTCGAGCCGGTTGCAGGTGACGATCGCGGTCGCCTCGGTGACGTGCGAGCCGCTCACCACGTCGGCGACCAGCTTGAGCGCGGCGTCGCTGTCGAGCGCGAGTCGCTCGAGGAGGGCCACGGGAGCCGACTTGTGGGAGATGCCGACGACGAGAACGCTCATGATGCGTCCTCCGTGCCTGCGGCCACGGCCTTGCGCTGCTCGTGGTAGGCGAGGATCTGCAGCTCGATGGACAGGTCGACCTTGCGTACGTCGACACCGTCGGGCACCGACAGCACGCTCGGCGCGAAGTTGAGGATGCTCGTGATCCCGGCGGCGACCATGCGGTCGGTGACCGCCTGGGCGGCGATGGCCGGGGTCGCGATGACACCGATGGCGACGCCGTGCTCGGTCACGATCTGCTCGAGGTCGTCGAAGGAGCGCACGTCGATGCCGGCGACGACCTCCTCATGGCGGTCCGGGTCGGCATCCAGGAGTGCCACGACCCGGAAACCACGACTGCGGAAGCCGGAGTAGTTGGCCAGCGCGTGCCCCAGGTTGCCGATGCCGACGATGACCACGGGCCAGTCCTGGGTGACGCCGATCTCGCGCGCGATCTGGTAGCGGAGGTACTCCACGTCGTAGCCCACACCACGGGTGCCGTAGCTGCCGAGGTAGGAGAGGTCCTTGCGGAGCTTGGCGCTGTTGACGCCCGCGGCGACGGCGAGCTCTTCGCTCGAGCACGTCGTCGTGCCGCCTTCCGTGAGGCCGGTCAGGGCACGCAGGTAGACGGGAAGCCGTGCGACAGTCGCCTCGGGAATGTCCCGGGCAGCGTCGGGGGTCCGTGCGGTCACCGCTGCTTCTTTCCAGTCCCGCGAACCTCGCGTGACCCGGCCACTGTAGGAGTTTGTGAACGGGAGAACAAAACCGCAGACACACCCGCCCAGCACATGTGAGAAGACCCACCAGCACCGGGGGTCCGAGTGGCGGTTGCGTCAGGTCAGCGCAGCGCGGAGTCGCGTCTCGTCGACCCGCCAGAAGTCGTGCTGGCGACCGTCGACGAGCGTCACCGGGATCTCCTCGCCGTAGCGGTCCTGCAGGTCCGGGTCGCCGGAGATGTCGACCTCGGTGAACGACTCACCCAGCTCCTGGCACACCCGGGCCACCACGACCCGGGCGTCCTCGCAGAGGTGGCAGCCGGGACGCGTGTAGAGCGTCACGCGAGCACTCACCGGGGTGGTCCGTCGAGCAGGCCGAGGGTGCGGCGGCGTTCCATCCCCCGCAGCCGCCCCTTCTGCACCTTGCCGGTGACCGTCAGCGGGAGCTGCTCGACGACCTGGACGCGGGTGGGGTGCTTGAAGCGGGCCAGCCGCTCGCCGCAGTGGTCGCGGACCCTCTGCGCGAGCTCGGCCGGGTCGGCGCCCGGTGCGACGACGTACGCCACCACCGCCTCGCCGGTCTCCTCGTCGGGGGCACCGATGACCGCGGCGTCGGTGACGCCCTCGACCTCGCGCAGCACGTCCTCGACCTCGGTGGGATAGACGTTGAAGCCGCTGACGATGATGAGCTCCTTGACCCGGTCCACCAGGAACAGGTCGCCGGACGCGTCGAGGAACCCGACGTCACCGGTGCCGTACCAGCCGTCGGCGTCCGGGCCGTCGGCCCCGTCGGGCCAGTAGCCGCTGAAGAGGTTCGCGCCGCGGATCTGGATCTCGCCCGGGTCCACGCTCTCGACGAGGTGGTAGGTCTCGTCCACCAGCCGGATCTCGATGCCCGGCAGCGCCGCGCCGACCGACCCGCTCTGCAGCTCCACGCTGCACAGCGTGCTGGTCACCACCGGCGAGGCCTCGGTCAGGCCGTAGCCCTGGTGCACCGGGATCGCGGTGATCGCGGTGAACTCGTCGATGATCGCCGGCTCGAGAGGGGCCGACCCGGAGAGCACCAGCCGCACCGGTCCGAGTCGCTCCTTCAGGTGCTCGTCGGGCAGCCAGTGCGGGAAGACCGCCGGCACGATCGGGACGACGCTGCAGGCCTCGTCGTCGATGAGGTCCAGCACGGCCTGCGGGTCGAACTTCTCGACCAGGAGCAGCCGGGCGCGGTGGCGCAGCACACCACCGAGCACCGCGTTGAGTCCGTAGACGTGGAAGAGCGGGATGACACCCAGCACGACGTCGTCGCCGTGCATCATCGGCGGGTCGACGGCGGCCACCTGCTCGAGGTTGGCCAGCAGGGCGCGGTGGCTGAGCATCGCCGCCCGGGGGCGACCCGAGGTGCCGCTGGTGTAGAGCAGGGCGGCCAGCTTCTCCGGGTCGGGCAGCGGCGGCACCGGTCGTACGACGTCGGCGCGCAGCGCGGCGAACGCGATCTCGCCCTCCCCCGGCTCGGCCCCCACGACCGCGATCCGCGTGGCCGACGCGTCGCCGAGCTCGGCGACGGCCAGGCGGACGACGTCGACCGCGGTCTCGTCGACCACGACCAGGCGCGTGCCGGAATCCGCGATCATCCGGGCGATCTCCCCCGCTACCGAGCGTGGGTTGACCGGTACGGCGACGACCTGGGCTCGCAGCACTGCGAGGTAGGCGGTGACGAACTCGATGCGGTTGCCGACGACGAGCATCACCCGCTGGCCCGCCCGGATGCCCTCGGCACCCAGCCCGGTGGCGATGCGGCCGACCTCGTCCTCCAGCTGCGCCCAGGTCAGGGATCGCCCGTCGCTCTCCACGAGTGCCTGGCGCTCCGGGACCTCCTCGGCGGCCTCGGCCGCGAACGCGGAGATGTCGGTGCGCTGCATGCACCCGATCCTTACACAGCGCGTTGCTGCCTGAGGCAGCCTCAGCAGAAGCGCCGACGCCACTAGTCTGGCCGGGTGACCCCGCCTGAACGCCCGCGCCGCCTCAACCTGCAACAGCGTTCGACGCTGGCCGGCGAGGCTGCGGCGGCCGCCGCCGAGGTCGAGAGCGCCCTCGTCACACCCAGCGACCTCACTGCGGCGGCGTTCTTCGACGTGGACAACACCGTCATGCAGGGCGCCAGCATCTTCCACCTCGCCCGCGGACTGCACCGCCGCGACTTCTTCAGCACCCGGGAGATCCTGGGTGCGGCCTGGAAGCAGGCCTACTTCCGGGTCGTGGGGGTCGAGGACCCCGAGCACGTCGCCGAGGCACGCAACTCCGCGCTCAGCTTCATCGCCGGTCACACCGTCGCCGAGCTGGAGGAGCTGGGTGAGGAGATCTTCGACGAGGCCATGGCCCACCGCATCTGGCCCGGTACCCGCGCGCTCGCACAGCTGCACCTCGACGAGGGCAAGCGGGTGTGGCTGGTCACCGCGGCGCCGATCGAGATCGCCAGCATCATCGCTCGACGCCTTGGCCTGACCGGTGCGTTGGGCACCGTGTCCGAGCACGTGAACGGTGTCTACACCGGCCAGCTGGTGGGCGACCTGCTGCACGGCCCGGCGAAGGCCGAGGCCATCAAGGCGCTCGCGGCACGCGAGGGTCTCGACCTCGCCGCGTGCTCGGCCTACTCCGACTCCTACAACGACCTGCCGATGCTCTCGATGGTCGGGGACCCCATCGCGATCAACCCCGATGCCCGCCTGCGGGCGCACGCCAAGGCCAACGGCTGGCGGATCCGCGACTACCGCACCGGACGCAAGGCGGCCCGCGCCGGGTTGATGGCGGCTGCGGTCGCGGGTGCTGTGTCGGGAGCCGTCGCAGCAGGAGTGAGCATCAGGGGCCGCGGCCGGACCTCATGAAGGTGTAACTCGTAGTTACTTACGGGTTTCCAGAATCCCTGCGGGCACCTATCGTAGGGTGCTGGAACCGGGAGGGACCGCATGCGGGCACCGCACGACCTCGAGCGTGGGCTCGAAGCGCTACGGCGCGCGGTTCTGCTTGCCCTGCGACCGGTCCCCCTGCCGGCCGGCGGTCACGCGCTCCTCATGACCGAGGCGGCCACGTCGGGTGTCGCCCCCGCCGGCGCGCCCGGGTCCGGCCGGATCGGCGACGAGGACCAGGCGACCTCCTCCGAGGACGACGCGGGCGATCGAGAGCGGATGATCGCCCTGGTCGAGCTCGCACGGGGAGGCGACAAGGAAGCCTTCGGACTCCTCTACGACCACTACCACGTGTCGGTCTACCGCTTCCTCTTCTACCGCACCCGCTCGCAGGCGCTCGCGGAGGACCTCACCTCCGAGACCTTCTTCCGCGCGCTGCGCAGCATGAACAACTTCCGTTGGCAGGGCCGCGACTTCGGCGCCTGGTTGATGACCATCGCGCGCAACCTCGCCACCGACCACTTCAAGGCCAGCCGCACCCGCCTCGAGCTCACCACCGAGGACATGTCCCCGCACGACGACGCGACCGAGGGCCCGGAGTCCGCGGTGCTCGCCGGGATCACCAACGAGGTGCTCCTGACCGCCCTCGCCGAGCTGCCGACCGAGCAGCGCGAGTGCATCATCATGCGGTTCCTGCAGGGCATGTCGATCGCCGAGACGGCACTGGCGCTCGACCGGACCAACGGTGCGATCAAGCAGCTCCAGCTGCGCGGCGTACGCAACCTGGCCAAGCTGCTGCCCGAGGGGTTGAGGGATTGATGCCCGCACCCGTAACCCCGATGCCGTCCCAGTCGTTCGTCTGGGTGGGAGACCCACCCTCACCTAGGACAGGAAGACAGCGATGACAGGCCTTTTCTCGGCGCAGCGCCGCGCCGACGAGTTCGAGGCGCTCCTCTCACGAGGATCAGACGCTCCGCTCACCGACCGCGAGGCCGAGCGATTCGCTGACCTTGTCTCCCTTGTCTCCGACCTGCGCACCGCTCCTGCGGCCATGCCGCGACCCGAGTTCGCGGGATCCCTGCGCGAGCGCCTGATGGTCGAGGCCGACACCGTCCTCCTGCCGCAGCCCGCGCGCACGCCCGCCGCCCCGCAACGGCTGACCATGCCGGCCCGTGGCCGCGACCGCCGCCTGGCGGCCCTTCTCGGCGGTGTCGCGATGGTCGGCGCCACCGCGACCATGGCAGTGGCGGCGCAGACCGCGCTGCCCGGCGAGTCCCTCTACCCCGTCAAGCGCGGCATCGAGGCGGCCGAGCTTCGCTTCGCCGGCGACGACACCTCCCGCGGCCGCACCCTGCTCGCCAACGCCGAGACCCGCCTCACCGAGCTCGAGGCCCTCACCGCCCGCGACGACCGGTCCGTCCAGCAGACGGTCCCCGACACCCTCGACGCGTTCACCGAGCAGTCCGGCGAGGGCGTACGCCGACTGCTGACCGCCTATGCGCAGTCCGGCTCGGAGGCAGACGTCGAACGAGCACGCGAGTTCACCGCCACCTCGCTCGGGCGCCTCGGTGCACTGGCGGGCCAGGTCCCCGAGAGTGCCCGCGACGAGCTCCTCTTCGCCGGCCGGACCTTGACCGACCTCGACCTCGAGGCCGGCATCGCCTGCCCGGCCTGCGGCGGCGGCATCACCACCACCCCCGAGTTCCTGCTCACCACCGCGCCGATCGACCTCACGGCCGGGCTCGACATCGACGACATGACCCTGGAGGCAGCACCGGTCTCCGGTCAGGACCTCACCGGGATCTCCGTGCCCGAGGGCCTGCTACCGGACGCTCAGCCGACGAGCCAGACCACCCCGACCACCATCCCGACCACCATCCCGACGTCCATCCCGACCGTCACCCCGACGCCGACCACCACCCCGACCACCCAGGTCGAGCAGCCGGTCAAGGACGCGACCAAGGGCGTCAAGGACCCGGTGAAGGATCCGGTCAAGGACCTCACCGGCCCGGTCACCGACACCACCGGCGGGGTCACCCAGACCCTCGACGGCGTCACCGGGGGAGCGGTCGGCGGGCTCACCGGCGGCGTCGACAACGCCACCGGCGGCTTGATCGGCGAGGTCACCGGCACCCTCGACCAGGTCACCGGCGGCACCGTCACCGGTCTGACCGGCGGGCTGCTTCCCTGACCCTGCTCAGCCGGGCCGCTGGCGTCAGCTGAAGACGCCGTCGCGGTCACGCAGCAGGTCGAACAGCGTGTGCTGGATGGTCTCGCGGACCTGGTCGGTCACGTTGAAGACCAGCATCGGGTCCTCCGCCTCGCCCGAGTCGTAGGAGTCGGTGCGGATCGGCTCGCCGAACTCCAGGATCCACTTCGAAGGCAGCGGCACCATCCCGAGCGGGCCCAGCCACGGGAAGAACGGGGTGATCGGGATGTAGGGCACGCCGAGCAGGCGGGCCAGGGAGGGGATGTTGCCGACCAGGGGATAGATCTCCTCGGCTCCCACCACCGAGAGCGGGATGATCGGTACGCCGGTCCGCAGGGCGGCCGACACGAAGCCGCCGCGACCGAAGCGCTGCAGCTTGTAGCGCTCGCTGAACGGCTTGCCGATGCCCTTGAAGCCCTCGGGCCACACGCCCACGAGCTCGCCGCCCGACAGCATGCGCTCGGCGTCCTCGGTGCAGGCGAGGGTCGCGCCGCCCTTGCGGGCCAGGGAGCTCACGACCGGCATCTTGAAGACGAGGTCGGCGCCGAGGGGGCGCAGGAACCGGCCGGTGTGGTCGTGGACCGCCAGCATGGTCATCATGCCGTCGAGCGGGACGGTGCCGGAGTGGTTGGAGACCACCAGGGCACCCCCCTCGGCGGGGATGTTCTCGAGTCCGCGGACCTCGAGCCGGAACCACTTCTGGGCGATCGGCCGCATGGCCGCCATGAAGAAGCGCTGGGTCAGCTCCTGGTCGAAGCCGTAGTCGTCCACGACGTAGTCGCCGTCGAGCCGGCGGCGCACGAACGCCATCAGCTCGGCAGCCCGGCGCTCCCAGTCGTCGCCGAAGACCTCCATGGCCGCCCCCTGCAGGGCCTGCAGCCAGTCGCCGACCGGGATCCCGGCGAGCGGGTGACGATCCTGCGTCGTGGCTGAAGGCCGGGCCTGCCCGGCTTCGGGCGGCGCCCCGGCAGTCTTCTCGGCAACCGCGTCGGTTGCCGGGTCGGCGCTTCTCGCGGGCCCGCCGGGTGCGGACTTCCGGGTCGCGGGCTTCTTGGCGGCGGACTTCTTGGCCGCAGGCTTGGGCCTCGCGGGCTTCTTCGCCGGTGCGAGGTTGCGCGCGGCGGAGGACGGGCGCGTACGACCGGTGCCGCGGCCGGGTCGGCCTCCGGTGCCGATGGGGATGACGTCGGCGTCCCGCGACGCTGCTTCCTCAGCCACGAGAGGCCCCTACCTCGGTGCGGCCACCGACCGCCTCGCAGAAGTCGGCGAAGGCCTCGGCGGTGGTGAAGGTCGGCTCGAAGCCCAGCATCGTGCGCATCCGCGTGGTGTCCACCCCACGACCGTAGGTCAACAGGCCGAGCTGCTCGGGGGAGAAGTCCGACAGGCGGGCCTGGCGCATCGTCGCGCCGAGACGCCCCACCGCGAACCCGGGCATCGAGATCGCCGGCGTGCCCAGCCGGCGCACGGCCTGGCTCAGGGTCAGCAGGCCGTCGCCGGCGACGTTGAAGGTTCCGGGGATGCCGGTCACGGCGGCGTGGCGCAGCACGCCCATCAGGTCGTCCTCGTGCAGGAACTGCAGGCGCGGGTCGAAGCCGAGGACGCGCGGGATGACCGGCAGCCGGAAGTAGCCCGTCAGCGGGCTGACCACGTGGGCGCCGATGACGTTGGCCGCGCGGATCATGGTGACGGCCACGTCGGGGCGCCGGCGCGCGAAGCCCCGGACGTAGCCCTCGATCTCGTAGACGTCCTTGGCGTAGCCCGAGGACGGCACCCGCTTGGGCCCCATGTCCTCGGTGAACATGGCGGGGTCACGAGGACCCGAGCCGTAGACGGTCGTGGTCGACTTCACCACCAGCCGCTCGAGCTTCGGCGCCTTCTGGCACGCCGCGAGCAGCTGCATGGAGCCCATCACGTTGAGCTCCTTCATCGTCCCGCGGCCGCCGGCCGAGCCGGGCGTCGCGATCACGCTCATGTGGACGACCGTGTCGACGTCCTCCTTGGCGAGGACCTTCGCGATGACGGGATTGCGGATGTCGGCGCGGATGAAGGACACGTCGCCGATGTCGCCCCGTGGAGGCACGACATCGACGCCGATCACCCGATCGATGGAGGGGTCGCTGGTCGCGGCGCGCGCGAAGCGTCGACCGATGTCCCGGGAGATCCCGGTGACCAGCACGACCCGTCCCATGATCGGGGAGTTACTTGCCGAGCTTGCGGCGCTGGACGCGCGTCTTCTTCAGCAGCTTGCGGTGCTTCTTCTTGGCCATGCGCTTGCGCCGCTTCTTGATGACAGAACCCACGTGATCAGACCTTTCCTTCCGGCCGACACGTGCCGGCACGACCAGCACACCCTACTTGTCGGGGGCTCGCCGAGCGGAATCGCGTCGGGCCGGGGGCAGGAGCAGGCTCAGCCGGCGTCGTAGAAGCTCTTGCGGAGGTACTCGTTGACGTCGTCCTCGGTGACGCGGAACGAGCGGCCCACGCGTACGGCCGGGAGCTCCCCGCCGTGGACGAGACGGTAGACCGTCATCTTCGAGACGCGCATCTTGGCGGCGACCTCGGCGATCGTGAGAAATTGGGCTTCGGACATGTCTCCGGGGGTGTGAGCAGCCATGATGTGCACCGATCCTTCTTGCGGGACGGCGCCGGCTTCCCCACCGGCGTCACAGGCGTGCCGCTGTTGGTGAGAATAGGGCTCGCGTGACACGTGGGGAAGAGGAACGCCAAAGAAACTTGTGGGACTCGCGGCGTGTCGATTTGCTCCAGCGCCTCGAAACCACTCCCACCGACCCCTCAGGGCAGCGGGTCGATGCCGTGGAGCGGGAAGATCTCCATCCTCGTGGCGTGGACCGCGCGGTCCAGCCACGCCTCCGGGTCGTAGCCGCCGGACCAGTCGCGGAAGGCAGGCGTCCGACCATCGGTCATCCGGTGGGGTGCGGTCGCGCCGATCATCGTCTCGACGTACGTCCGCCATTCCGGGGGCGTGGCCAGCATCGGGTCCAGGGGGTGGCCGCTGGCCACCGCGAGGAGGTGCGTCCACGCCCGCGGGACCACCTCGACGATGGCATAGCCGCCACCACCGGTGGCCACCCACCGGCCGTCGGCGACCTCGTGGGCCAGCTCGTGCAGGGCGAGGTACGCCGCCCGCTGACCGTCCACGCTGAGCATCAGGTGGGCCAGCGGGTCGTCCATGTGCGAGTCGCACCCGTGCTGGGTGACGAGCACGTCGGGGTCGAAGGCGCGCAGCACGGGAGGTACGACGGCGTGGAAGGCGCGAAGCCAGCCCGCGTCCCCGGTCCCGGGCGGGAGCGCGACGTTGACGGCCGTGCCCTCTGCTCCCTCGCCGCCGGAGTCGGCGGGGAAACCGGTGCCCGGGAAGAGCATCTGGCCGGTCTCGTGGAGCGAGATCGTGAGCACCCGCGGGTCGTCGTAGAAGATCTTCTCCACCCCGTCGCCGTGGTGGACGTCGACGTCGACGTAGGCCACCCGCTCGGCGCCGTCGGCCAGCAGCTGCTTGATCCCGATCGCGACGTCGTTGTAGATGCAGAAGCCACTTGCCCGGTCCGGCATGGCGTGGTGCAGCCCACCGGCGATGTTGACGGCGTGGAGCGACTCCCCGCTCCACACCTGGCGGAACGCCTCGATCGTGGCGCCGACGACGTGCGCGCTGGCCAGGTGCATGTCGGCGAAGACCGGGTCGTCCTCGGTGCCCAGCCCGCGGGAGAGATCGATCCAGCCGGGGGTCGTGCCGGCCCTGATGACCGCCTCGATCAGCGCCTCGTCGTGCACGGTCGCGATCTGCTCGGAGGTGGCCATCGGGGCGTCGACCATCCGCAGCCGGTCGAGGACGCCGAGCTCGTCCGCCAGGCGCATCGTCAGGTCGACCCGCAGCGGGGACATCGGGTGGGTCGGCCCGAAGTCGTACTCCGTGAGGGACTTGTCGAACACAACGGTCGCCGGCCCGGAGCAGTCCATGTGACGGACGTTACCGCCCGCTCGCTCCACGGTCCGCACAGCGGACAGAGTTGAACATGTTCAACTGTTGTGCCATGATGTTTTGAACGCGTTCACTTCTTGACGGGAGCACCGATGTCCGATCACTACCGCCCCCAGTTCCTCTGGCTGCTGATGGGACCGGTGATCGGGGCGTTCTCCGGTGCGGTGGTCGCCACCCTGCTCGTGTGGAGCGTGGCGTTGTCCGAGGCGGGCTCCCTCACGACGTCGGGCGTGCTCCTCGGCATTGCCTTCGGCCTCTACCTCGGGGCCCTGTACGGCGGCTGCTGCGGCATCGCCGTCGGTCTCGTGGTCGCCGTCCCCCTCGTGTTCCTCGTCGGTCGGCACCTTCCCCGCGACGTCGCGCGGCGACGGGCGTACGTCCTGGGTGCGGTGCTCCCGCCCCTCGCCCTGATCGCGGGCGTCGTCGTCCTCCTCGACGTGCGGCTCTCCTGGCCCCACGGTGAGGAGTTCTGGAGCCTGCTCGCGCTCGTCGGCGCCGGACTCATGGGCGGCAGGCTTGCGGCGTGGGTGGCTGGCATGGACGCGCTGCCGAAGCCGGTCTCCTAGGGTGGCGACCGTGGCAGAGAAGCGGACGGCGAAGGCCCAGCAGACCCGCGCGGGCATCGTCGACGCCGCGCTGCGGCTGTTCGAGGCCGGCGGCTACGACGCGACCACGATGCGCGCGATCGCGGACGAGGCGGGAGTGTCGCTCGGAAGCGCCTACTACTACTTCTCCGGCAAGGAGGAGCTGGTCCAGGCGTTCTACGACCGGATCCAGGTCGAGCACACGGTCGCCGCCGGGGACGCGCTCGCACGTCCCGGCTTCGCCGATCGGTTGAGGGGGGTGCTCGAGACGTTCGTCGACGTCGCCGAGCCGTTCCACGACTTCGGCGGGCAGTTCTTCCGCAACGCAGCGGACCCGCGGTCGCCGCTCTCCCCGTTCTCCCAGCAGTCCGCGTCGGCGCGCGAGGCCAGCACCTCCCTGTTCCGGCGGGCGGTCCAGAGCTCGGACCTCAAGGTCGCGCCCGCTCTGCGCGAGGAGCTCCCCGACCTACTCTGGCTTCTGCACATGGGCGTGGTGCTCTTCTGGGTGCACGACGACAGCGACGGACAGCGGCGGACTCGTACCCTCATCGCCGGACTCGTGCCCCTCGTGGACCGGTCGGTGCGACTCACCCGGCTGCCCTTGGTCCGCGGCCTGGTCGACGACGGCCTCGGGCTCGTCCGCCAGCTGCGCGGGGCCTGAGCTCAGGAACCCTCGGCGAGCTCGCGCGAGCGGTTGCGGGCGGCTTCCATGGCGGCGAGGAACGCAGCACGGACGCGGTGGATCTCCAGCTCGCGCAGCGCCGAGGCGGTGGTGCCGCCGGGTGAGGTGACCTGCTCGCGCAGGACGGCAGGGTGGGTGCCGGTCTCCCGGAGCATCGCGGCCGAGCCGACCAGCGTCTGCACGACGAGCTCGGTGGCCGTGGAGCGCGGCAGGCCGAGGTGGACGCCGGCCTCGATCATCGACTCGACGACGAAGAAGATGTAGGCAGGGCCGGAGCCGGAGATCGCGGTGACCGCGTCCATCTGCTTCTCCGGGATGCGCAGCACCTTGCCGGTCGAGGCCATCAGCGACTCGGCCTCCGCGAGGTGGCTCTCGTCGCAGTGGGAGCCCGGCGCGATCGCGGCCATGCCCTCGTCGACCAGGGCCGGAGTGTTGGGCATGACCCGGACGACGGCGACACCCTCGGGCACGCGCGACTCGATGAACGCGGTGGTGATGCCTGCCGCCAGGGAGACGATGAGCTGACCGGGGCGAAGCGCGGGGGCGATCTCGGCGAGCACGTCGGACATGTCCTGCGGCTTCACCACCAGTGCGACCGTGTCGGCCTTCTCGGCCGCGTCGCGGTTGGAGACGACGGCCACGCCGTAGCGCTCCTCGAGCTCGCGGGCGCGCTCGGCGCGCTTCTCCCCCACCATCAGCTGGTCGACGCGACGACCGGCACGGACCAGGCCGGAGAGCAGGGTCTCCCCCATCACGCCGGCCCCGATGATCGCAGTGGTCATGGAGGCAACCTACTTCTTGGAGACGAGGGAGCGCGCGAAGAAGGCGAGGTTCTGCGGCTTCTCGGCCAGTCGGCGCATCAGGTAGCCGTACCACTCGGTGCCGTAGGGGACGTAGACGCGCACCGTCTCCCCCGCAGCAGCCAGTCGCTTCTGCTCCTCGGGGCGGATGCCGTAGAGCATCTGGAACTCATACGTCCCTGCGCGGCGACCGAAGCGGCTCGCCAGCGACGACGCGATGTGGATCATCCGCGGGTCGTGGGTGGCGATCATCGGGTAGCCCTGACCGCCGAGCAGCACCTTGAGGCAGCGTACGTAGGCCTTGTCGATGTCGACCTTCTCCTGGAAGGCGACCTCCTCGGGCTCCATGTAGGCGCCCTTGCACAGGCGGACGCGCGAGCCCTCGTAGGCCAGCGCCCGGCAGTCGGCCTCGGTGCGGTGGAGCATCGCCTGAAGCACCGCACCGGTCTCGGGGAAGTCCTTGCGCAGCTCGCGCAGGATCGTCAGCGTCGAGTCCGTGGTCGTGTGGTCCTCCATGTCGAGGGTGACCGTCGTGCCGGCGTTGCGAGCCGCGCGGCAGATCTCGCGCGCGTTCTCCAGGGCGACCTTGTGGCCGGTGTCCGGCAGGGACTGGCCGATGGCGCTGAGCTTGACCGACACCTCCGCCTTGCTGGCCAGGCCCTTGACCGTCAGCTCGGCGAGCACGTCCTTGTAGGCCGCGACCGTCGCGTCGGCCAGGGCGGCGTCGGTGGTGTCCTCGCCGAGGTAGTCGAGCGTGGCCCGCAGCCCGTCGTCGACGAGGCCCTGCGTCGCGCGTACGGCGTCGGCGGTCCTCTCGCCCGGGACGTGCGCGGTCACGATGCCCGAGGAGACCGGCATGGTCGAGACGAGCTTCTTGACCTTCGTGCTGCGGGCGAGGAGGAGGATCGGCTGGCGAAGCAACGACATAGGGGCAGGTTACGCCGATCCGTGCCCCACCTTCACCGCCCCTCCACCCCTAGGGGCCATCTCCACGCCCGCGCGAGATCAGGGCGTACGACGACGCAGCGTCGCCGCACCCAGCGCCAGCGACGCGAGGGCGAATGCCGCGACCACGCCGACCGACCGCCACACCTCGCCGGTGTCGGCCGCGCCGACGAGCTCCTGCATCGCGTCGACGGCGTACGACATCGGCAACACGTCGCTGACGGCCTCGAGCACGCCCGGCATGGACGTGCGCGGCACGAAGAGGCCACACAGCAGGATCTGCGGCAGCACGAAGGCCGGCATGAACTGGACGGCCTGGAACTCGGTCGTCGCGAAGGCGCTGACGAGCAGGCCGAGTGCTGTGCCGAGGACGGCGTCGGCCACCGCGACCACCCCGAGCAGCCAGACCGACCCCTGGACCTCGAGACCGAGCAGGCCGACGCTGACGGCGACGGCCAGCGCCGACTGGATCGCCGCCAGCAGGCCGAAGGCCACGGCATAGCCGAGCAGGAAGTCGAGCTTGCCCATCGGCATGGTGAGCAGCCGCTCGAGGGTGCCGCTGCTCCGCTCGCGCAGGGTCGTCACGCTGGTCACCAGGAACATCACGATGAACGGGAACATGGCCAGCAGGCCCGGCCCGAACCGGTTGAACATGTCGCCGGGCAGGTCCTCGAACATCCACCACAGCAGGCTGATCAACACGCACGGGACGACGAGCAGCATGGCCAGCGTGCGGTGGTCGCGGCGGATCTGGGTCAGCACCCGGCCGGCGACTGCGAGCGTGATGCGCGGGTTCACGACACGTCCCCGGTCTGCTCGACCAGGCTGAGGAAGGCCTGCTCGATGTCGGCGGCGCCCGTGCGCTCGCGGACCTCGTCCGGCGATCCGTCGGCGATGATCCGACCCTCGCGCATGAGCAGCAGCCGGTGGCACCGCTCGGCCTCGTCCATGACGTGGCTGGAGACGAGGACGGCCCTGCCGTCGTCCGCCAGGCGGTGGAAGAGCTCCCACAGGTCGCGCCTCAGCACCGGGTCGAGGCCGACCGTCGGCTCGTCGAGGACCAGCAGGTCGGGGTCGCCGAGCAGGGCGACGGCGAGGCTGGCGCGGCTGCGCTGGCCGCCGGAGAGACGCCCGACCACCTGGTCGCGGTGGTCACCGAGCGCCACGGCGTCGACGGCCTCGTCGACCGACGCCCGGTCGACGCCGAGGACGCGGGCGAAGAAGGTGAGGTTCTCCGCGACCGTGAGGTCGTCGTAGACGCTCGCGGACTGCGTGACGTAGCCGACCCGCGTCCGCAGCGCCGGACTGCCGGCAGGCTCGCCGAGCACCTCTACGGCACCCGAGCGGACCCGCTGGGCGCCGACGAGGCACCGCATCAGCGTGGACTTGCCGCACCCGCTCGGCCCGAGGAGGCCGGTCACGCCGGCCGCGACGCCGAAGGAGATCCCCGGCAGCACCTCGCGCTCGCCGCGTACGACCACGAGGTCGCGCACCTCCACGAGGTTATTCATCATATGTTGAATTGTGCGCCGGGGGCGCGCCCTGGTCAACCCATTCCGGCGATGGTTCATCACGGTATGTAGGCGAACCCGCACTTCCCATGGTCAATTGACCCGGGGAAGTGCGGGCTCACCGACATCCCATGGTGAAGCGGCAACGGGGCGGACGCGCGCGTACGACGCCTCACCCCACGTCGCCGGTCAGGTAGCGCTGGATCGTCGGCCCGAGGCGTACGACGACGTCCTCGGGCGCCATGTCGGCCATGCCCGGGACGGCCAGGACGTAGCGCGTGACGACCAGGCCCACCAGCTGGCTGGCCACGAGCGGGACCCGCACCTCGGGGCGGTCGACGACCAGGGCGGTGAGCACCGGACCGACGACGACCGGGATGAAGCCCTCGGTCACCAGCCGGCCGCCGTCGTCGGCGATCACCGACCGGGCCACGGCCAGCAGCGCCGGCTGCACCGTCGGGTCGTCCCAGGCCGAGAGCAGCGTCCGCACCAGTCGCTCCCCCGCGCCGTCCGGCCCGGCCGCGACGACCGGCGCCAGCAGGTCGCGCGGATCGATCGGCAGCGCCAGGGCGGCCATGAAGAGGTCGTCCTTCGAGCCGAAGTAGTGGTGCACCAGCGACGGGTCGACACCGGCGTCGGCGGCGACGGCGCGGATGGTCGTACGACTGAACCCGCGCTCGGCGAACAGCACCCGAGCGGCGCCGAGGACCTCGGCCCGGGTGTCGGGAGCGCCGGGACGACGACCGCGCGAGATGGTCATGGCGTACGTACGCCCAGGTGCTCCCGGGCGAACTCCAGCGACTCGCGCAGGTCGGTCTCGCGCTCCTCGCGGGTGGAGCAACGACGGGTGTTGATCTCCAGCACGACGTGCCCCTCGAAGCCGGTGCCGGCCAGGTGGTGGAGGAAGCGGTCGGCGTGCATCACGCCGCGTCCAGGCACGAGGTGCTCGTCCTTGGCCGAGGGAGTCCCGTCCGTGAGGTGGACGTGGCGCAGCTGCTCCCCCATCCGCTCGGCCATCTCGACCACGTCGCTGCGAGCGATCGCGGCGTGCGAGAGGTCGATGGTCGTGTTGTCGTAGTCCTCCCCGCTCGGGTCCCAGCCGGGGACGTACATCTCCATGCCGCGACGCGACGACGCCCGCCAGGGATACATGTTCTCCACCGCGAAGGCGATGCCGGTGGTGGCCTCCAGCGACGCGATGCCCTCGACGAAGCCGGCGGCGTAGTCCTTCTGCCACCGGAACGGGGGGTGTACGACGACCACGTCGGCGCCGACGGCCTCCGCCATCTCGGCCGAGCGCTCGAGCTTGCCCCACGGATCGGTGCCCCAGACCCGCTGGGTGAAGAGGAGACAGGGCGCATGGACCGCGCAGATCGGCATCTCGTGGTGCTCGCTGAGCTTCTTGACCGCGTCGACCTGCTGGCTCAGCCCGTCGATGCCGACCATCACCTCGACCGCGTCGTAGCCCACCGACGCCGCCCAGCCGAAGGCGTGCGCGGTCGACTCGGGATAGACCGAGGCGGTGGAGAGGCCGATCGTTGGCGGCATGTCAGCCGCGCCTGCCCTCGACCAGCCCGGAGAGCACCGAGATCTGGTCGAGCCGCTCGAGGATCACTCCCTCGCGCAGTGCCCACGGGCAGATCTCCAGCGCGGGCAGGTCGAAGATGTCCATGCACGCCTCGGCGACGAGCGCGCCGGGCACGATCTGGTGGCTGCGGCTCGAGGAGACACCGGGGAGCGCCGCGAGCTCGTCGGGTGACAGCTGCACCAGCTTGGGGATCCAGGCCGACAACGTCTCCAGCTCGAGCACCCGCGGCACCAGCGGTCCGTTGCCACTGGGCGCCGCGCCGCAGATCCGTGCCAGGGACCGGAAGGTCTTCGACGTCGCGGCCGCACGGTCGGGCACCCCCGGCCTCAGCAGCTGCCCGGCGTCGCGGGCGATGTCGGCCCGGATCCGCTTGCGCAGCTCACGGATGTCGTCGTCGGAGGGCCGTCCACCGCCGAACCACAGGCGCGCCATCCGGGCGGCGCCGAGCGGCAGCGACCACGCCACGTCCGGCGCCTCGTCGGTGCCGGCCGCGATCTCCAGCGACCCACCCCCGATGTCGAAGACCGCGAGGCGACCGGCCGACCAGCCGAACCAGCGGCGTACGGCGAGGAAGGTCAACCGCGCCTCGTCCTCGCCCGAGAGCACCTCCAGGGACACACCCGTCTCGGACTCGACGTGGGCGAGGACGTCATCGGAGTTGACGGCGTCGCGCACCGCGGAGGTGGCGAAGCCGAGCATCTCCTCGCACCCCTTGTCGTCGGCGATCCGGGTCGCCTCGGCACAGAAGTCGGTGAGGGCGTCGACGCCCTTCCGGGTGACCGCACCGTCGGAGTCGAGGTGCTCGGCCAGCCGCAGTGCCTGCTTGTGCGAGGACGCCGGCAGCGGGGCGGCACCACCGTGCGCATCCACCACCAGCAGGTGGCCGGTGTTGGAGCCGATGTCGAGGACGCCCAGGCGCATGAGGCCCAAACTACTAGGCTTGCCGAGTGCCCGAAGTCGACCTGGTCTTCCCCCGTGTCCATGTCGAGTTCGCCGACCCCGCCGACGCGACGCAGATCTTCCGCTGCGACCTCACCTGGTTGACGTCGTCCTACATGTGCATCTTCGGCCAGGGCTGCCAGGGGATCTACGCGGATGCGCCCGATGTCGGCTGCTGCACGCTCGGTGCCCACTTCGCCGACAAGGACGACGAGAAGCGCGTCGCCGGCTTCGTCGCCCAGCTCACTCCCGAGGACTGGCAGTTCCACCCGGGCCGGTCGGCCAAGAAGTCCGACTGGATCGAGACCGACGAGGACGGCGAGCGCAAGACGCTGGCCATCGAGCACGACGGCCAGCAGGCGTGCGTGTTCCACAACCGCGGCGACTTCGCGCCGGGCGGCGGCCAGGGTGGTGCCGGCTGCGCGCTCCACGGACTGGCCCTCAAGCAGGGTCGCAACCCACTGGAGACCAAGCCCGACGTCTGCTGGCAGCTGCCGATCCGCCGCCAGTTCCGCACCGTCGAGGTCCAGGACGGTACGACGTACACCGAGGTCTCGATCGGCGAGTACGACCGCCGCGGGTGGGGACCGGGCGGGCACGACCTCGACTGGTACTGCTCCGGGAACACCGAGGCCCATGTCGCACTGGAACCCGTCTTCGTCACCCACGAGGCCGAGCTGGTGGAGCTGATGGGACGGGAGGGATACGCCGAGCTCTCCCGCCACTGCGAGGCTCACGTGCGCTCCCGCTCGGCGCTGGCACTGCATCCCGCCGACCCGCGCTGACCGTCTCGCCGGAGACTTCTCGACGTCAAGACATCCCTACCCCGGTGTCAAGGCGCCCGAGCGGTCGGAACAGAATCCCTGTATGCGCTTGGACCACGTCAGCTTCGCCGCCGGCCCCGATGGGCTTGCCAGCACCGCCCAGCGCATCGGGGGGTTGCTGGGCACCGAGTTCACCAGTGGAGGTGTCCACCCACGCTTCGGCACCCGCAACATGACCCTGCCGCTGGCCGGTGGCGTCTACATGGAGATCGTCGAGGTGCTCGACCACCCCGCGAGCGACAAGGCTCCCTTCGGGCAGGCCGTCCGCGCCCGCTCCGCACTCGGCGGCGGCTGGATGGGCTGGGTCGTCTCCGTCGACGACCTGAGCCCGATCGAGGCCCGCCTGGGGCGTGAGGCTGCCAAGGGCAACCGACACCGTCCCGACGGCACCGAGCTCCTGTGGAAGCAGATCGGCGTCAACGGCCTGATCTCCGACCCGCAGCTCCCCTTCTTCATCAGCTGGGACAGCCCCTCCGAGCTCCACCCCGGCTTCGGCGGCACCGACGACTTCGCCCTGGCCTGCCTGGAGATCGCCGGCGACCCGCAGCGCGTCAGCGAGTGGCTCGGCGAGACGGTCGACGCGCCGCTCGAGGACGTCAACGTCCAGTGGGTGGCGCCGAACGGCACCCCCGGCATCGTCGCCGTCCAGATGCAGACCCCTTCGGGGCTCGTCCGCATCTGATGCTCGGGTGAGTGCGCGCGGCGTTCGCGCCAGCCCCAACATCTGGAACACCCCCGGCCTCTACGAGCTGGAGAACCTCGCCGCAGATCCGCACGGGCGCATCGGGGCCGCCATGCGGGAGATCGGTGACTGGGCCGGCCGTACGATCCTCGACATCGGCTGCGGCACCGGGTTCCACCTGCCGACGTGGGCGGCTTCGGCGGACCGAGTGGTCGGGGTCGAACCCCACCGGCCGCTCACGACCCTGGCGCGACGTCGTACGAAGAAGCTGGCGAACGTCACCGTGCTCCACGGCACCGCCCAGGCGCTGCCCGTGCCCGCCGCCTCCGTCGACGTGGCGCACGCCCGGTGGGCCTACTTCTTCGGCCCCGGCAGTGAGCCGGGACTGCTCGAGCTCGACCGGGTGATGCGCCGCGGTGGCACCGCCTTCGTCATCGACAACGACCCGACCCGGTCCACGTTCGGCGGTTGGTTCCGCCTGGGCTATCCCGACGTCGACCCGGTGGCGGTCGAACGCTTCTGGTCGATGCACGGCTGGACCCGCACGCCGATCGACATGGGGTGGAGCTTCGACTCACGCGCCGACCTCGAGGCCGTGGTGCGGATCGAGTTCAGCCGCGAGGTCGCCGACGCGGTGCTCGCCGAGCACTCCGGCACGGAGGTCGACTACGCCGTCAACCTGTGGTCGAAGGCCTTCTGACCACACCGCGTCAGCTGGACTCACGGATCGCGAGGGTCGGCGCGAGGAGGGTGCCGCGCGACTCGACGGGCTGGTGAGACAACAGCGACTGCATCGTCCGGACGATCTCGACCGCCACGTCCTCCAGCGGTTGGCGTACGGACGTGAGGCCGACGGGATAGACCTGCGCGACCTGGGAGTCGTCGAAGCCGACGACGGCGATGTCGGTGCCCGGCGCCAGCTGGCGGATCCAGAGCGTGTGCAGGACGCCCATCGCGAGCGTGTCGGATGCGCAGACGAAGGCGGTGGGGCGCGACTCGTCGAGGAGCACGGCGGCCGCCTCGGCCCCGCTCAGCACGATGTCCTCGACCCGCGAGGCCAGCCCGGTGGTCGGCAGGCCGTTGGCGCGCATCGTCGTCAGCCAGCCCGAGCGTCGGTCCTCACCGATGGCCGAGTCCTTGCGCCAGCCGATCCAGGCGATGCGGGTGTGGCCACGGTCGATGAGGTGCTGGGTGGCGAGGCGGGTGCCGGCGGCACCGTCGACGTCCACCCACACGTGCCGCGCGACGTCGTCGTCCCACGGTCGGCCGAACGCGACGAAGGGTGCGCGCTGCTGGCTGAGCCACGCGGCCTGCGGGTTGCCGAGGTAGGTGTCGGTGACGACGAAGGCGTCCACTGCGGTCGAGCGCAGGAGGTTGTCGTAGCCGCCGACCGGATCGTCGTCGTCGTCGCTCGTGAAGAGCAGCACGTGATAGCCCGCGGCGTCGCTGGCCTCGACCAGCGAGTGGACGAAGCGGTCCATCATCGCGTTGGCCGTGCCCTCCTGTGCCGGGTTGAAGCGAAGCCCGATCAGCGAGGAGGTCCGGGTGCGCAGGTTGCGGGCCGCGCGGTTGGGGGAGTAGCCCAGCTCCGCGATCGTCTGGCGGACCCGCTCGAGGGTGTCGGGGCGCAGCAGGTCGGGGTTGTTGACGGCGTTCGAGACCGTCTGGCGCGACACCCCGGCGCGCTCGGCGACGTCGGCAAGGGTGGGCGGCGTCACCGGCAGCTGACTGCTCGGCCCGTGCTCGTTGCGCGACATCCCACTCCCCCACGATCGATCCCCTTGATCGATCCAACTCGCGCCCAGCATAAGCCCCCGAAATGGGAGAAGGACCCTCGCGAGTATGAGTCGCAAGGGCCCTTCAAGGTGACCGGATCATGTGACGACCTCCGATCGACGCCTCTTCCTCGCTGATCCCCGCGGCTTCGTCACCAAGTCGCGGCGGTCGATCCACCGAAGTGGTCCGACCGGATGGATCCTCGTCTCCGAGTCGTCCCGCCTCCCCTTGCGGGGCGGCGTAGGAGAAGTTCTACGGGGTCGCGGACAGCCCGCGCAAGGGTTTCGGCACACGAGATCGCCCCTCCACCGAAGTCGGCCCGTCGTCCCCAGATCCGCATCCGTCGTCCACAGGATTCGGGCTGGTTCCACAGGCCGGGAGGGCATCTGTGGAGAGGTGGTGCAGACCGGTGCGACGTACGGGGCGGTGCCACCTGCGTCGCTCTGTCGGTCCCGTCGCCTAGCGTGACGGCCATGTCGAAGCAGGCGAAGGTCCGATCGTCCTACCGCTGTTCGGAGTGCGGCTGGGAGACAGGCAAGTGGGTCGGTCGCTGCGGCGAGTGCCAGGCGTGGGGCTCGGTCGCGGAGGTCGGCGCCCCGACGCTGCGGGCGGCCGCCGGCCCGGTGTCGAGCCCGGCCGTCCCGATCGGGCAGGTCTCGGTGAGCGAGTCGATCGCGCGGACCAGCGGTGTGCCCGAGCTCGACCGGGTGCTGGGCGGCGGCCTGGTCCCCGGCGCCGCCATCCTGCTGGCCGGAGAGCCGGGCGTCGGCAAGAGCACCCTGCTGCTCGAGGTCGCAGCCCAGACGGCCCGGATCAAGCACCGCACCCTCTACGTCACCGGCGAGGAGTCCGCGGCCCAGGTCCGGATGCGCGCCGACCGCACCGGCGGGGTGCACGACGAGCTGTTCCTGGCGGCCGAGACCGACCTCGGTGCCGTCCTGACCCACATCGAGGAGGTCCGCCCCACGCTGCTGGTGGTCGACTCCGTCCAGACGATCGGCGCGTCCGGGATCGAGGGGGTTCCCGGTGGTGTCACCCAGGTGAAGGAGGTCGCCGCCGCGCTCATCCGCGTGGCCAAGACCCGCAACATCACCACCGTGCTCGTGGGACACGTGACCAAGGACGGGTCCATCGCCGGACCGCGGGTCCTCGAGCACCTCGTCGACGTCGTCCTCAACTTCGAGGGCGACCGCAACTCACGCTTCCGGATGCTGCGCGCGATGAAGAACCGGTTCGGACCGGTCGACGAGGTCGGCTGCTTCGACCTCTCCTCCGACGGGATCGCCGCCGTCACCGACCCCACCGGACTCTTCGTCGAGCACCACACCCAGGACGTCGCCGGCACCTGCGTCGCCGTGACCATGGAGGGGCGACGGCCCCTGCTCGCCGAGGTGCAGGCGCTCGTCACACCCTCACCCCTGGAGCGCCCGCGCCGTACGGTCTCGGGCGTCGAGTCCTCGCGGGTCGACATGGTGCTGGCCGTGCTGGCTCGCCATTGCGGCCTCAAGCTCTACGGCAGCGACGTCTTCGCAGCGACCGTCGGCGGTGCCCGACTCAACGACCCCGCTGCCGACCTGGCGCTCGCCGTGGCGATCGCGAGCTCGCACCTGGGCGTCGCCCCTCCGCGAGGCGTCATCGCCATCGGCGAGATCGGCCTGGCCGGCGAGCTGCGGCGCGTGCGTGACCTGCCCCAGCGGTTGGCGGAGGCGGCGCGACTGGGCTTCAAGGTCGCCGTCGCCCCCCGAGATCGCAGTGCCCAGCGCGAGCGCGGCATACCCAGCGCCCGGCTCGTCGACGGGCTCGAGGTCATCGAGGTCGACGACGTGATGGGTGCGTTGCTGACTCTTCGGCTGACGCCTCCGCTCTGATCGGCCGGGGCGGCACGCAGCAGGGCCGCGAGATCGAGGCTCGCGCCCTAGACTGCACATCGCACGGCGCCGGGGGCGCCGGCTTCATCTTCCGGAGGACCTGTGGCAGAGCGCACCGCCGACCAGCTGCGCCTGCGCGCGACCCTGGCCTCGATCGCGCCGGGCACACCCCTGCGCGACGGTCTCGAGCGGATCCTGCGCGGTCGCACGGGCGCCCTGATCGTCCTGGGCCAGGACAAGACTGTCGACTCGATCTCCACCGGCGGCTTCACGCTCGACGTGCCGTTCACCGCCACGGGGCTGCGCGAGCTCGCCAAGATGGACGGCGCGATCATCCTCGACAAGGACATCACTCGGGTCCACCGCGCGGCCGTCCACCTGATGCCCGACCACACCATCCCGTCGGAGGAGACCGGCACCCGGCACCGCACGGCCGAGCGGGTGGCCCGGCAGACCGGCAACCCGGTCATCTCGGTGTCGCAGTCGATGCAGATCATCGCGGCGTACGTCGGCGACATCCGCCACGTGCTCGAGGACTCCGGCAAGATCCTGTCCCGGGCCAACCAGGCGCTGGCCACGCTCGAGCGCTACAAGATGCGCCTCGACGAGGTCTCCGCCACCCTCTCGGCCCTGGAGATCGAGGACCTCGTCACCGTCCGCGACGTGGCTGTCGTCGCCCAGCGCCTGGAGATGGTCACCCGCATCGCGAGCGAGATCGTGGACTACGTCCTGGAGCTCGGGACCGACGGCCGCCTGCTCTCCCTCCAGCTCGAGGAGCTCGTCACCGGCGTCGACGCCGAGCGCGAGCTCGTCGTGCGCGACTACCTCCCCTCCGGCAAGCGTCGCCAGGCGAGTCCCCAGTCACACCTGGCCGAGCTCGAGTCCCTGTCCCCCACCGAGCTCGTGGATCCTGCGTCGGTGGCGCGGGCCATCGGGCTCGGCGGCAGCGAACATCTCGACGGCGCGGTGGCCCCCCGCGGCTACCGCCTGCTCGCCAAGGTGCCGCGACTGCCACCGGCGGTGGTGGACAGGCTGGTCGAGCACTTCGGAGGCCTCCAGCAGCTGCTGTCCGCGGGGATCGACGACCTGCAGGCGGTCGAGGGTGTCGGCGAGCTCCGCGCGCGCAGCGTACGAGAGGGTCTCTCCCGGCTCGCCGAGTCGAGCATCACCGAGCGCTACATCTGAGACACGCAGCGCGGCTCGCTTGACGGAACATTCGCGCCCGGTCACCGCGTCCGACGGAACATTCGTGCCCGCTCACGGCGCTGCGCGGGCCATTCGTGCCCGGTCGGCGTGGTTGACGGACGATTCGCGCCCGCTCAGCCGATGGAGTTGCCGGGGCCGTCCTCGCCGGGCACGTGGGAGTCGTCGCTCTTGCGGTTCTTCTTGCCCTTGCCACCCTGCTGCTCGGGCTCGGCGGTCTTGGTGACCACACCGGCCTCGGGCGCGACCAGCTCGAACTGGACGTCGGCCGCCTCGCCCCCCAGGGCCGCGGCCTCGACGTGGTAGTAGCCCGGCCTCGCCCAGTCCGTACGGCCCGAACAGGTCTCGTCGGAGCGCTTGCCGTCGGCCCAGGTCACCACGACGGGGGTGTCGACGGCCTGACGGATCACCACGTCCTGCACCGGGATCGCGGCCGGACACTGGCGGGTGCTCCAGATGAAGTCGCTGCCGCTGGTGATGGTCACCGACATCGTCTGGGGTGAGGCCTGCCAGGTGCAGGCCTCGGTGACCACCGTGCGCAGGTTGAGCGTGATCGGGATGTCTGATCCGCCCGGCGCGGAGATGATCGCGGGCGAGACCACGATGTCGGAGTCGGTGCACGGACCGGTCGGCTCGGCGAGCACGGGCTCGACCGGCTCGACGGGCACGTCCTTCTGCTTCTTCTTGTTCTTCTTGTTCTTGTTCTTGCCCTTCGCGGTCCCGGTCTGGGCCGTCGGCCCCGCGACCGGCACGTCGGTGGTGTCGTCGACCTGGGCTCCGGCCTGGGTGGCCTGGGGGTCGGTCGACGCGTCCTTGCCGTCCGCCGAACCACCGAGCACGCGCGCGAGCACGACGACCAGCAGGAGTGGCACGCCGAGCACCAGAAGTCGCCGGGTCCAGTAGACCCGGGCTGGCAGCGGCCCACGGGGTGACACGGTCGGCGGCATACGGTCAGGGTAGGCAGCGGAGGGACGGTCGCAGCGCAGGCGCACCGGCTCACCTACGATCGCCAGCGATGAACGACCTCTTCCCCAGCACCCTGCACGACGCCGTGCTCGACTGGTACGACGACCACGCCCGCGTCCTTCCGTGGCGCGGACCCCATGCGTCGGCCTGGTCGGTCATGGTCAGCGAGCTCATGCTGCAGCAGACCCCCGTCGCCCGGGTGCTGCCGGTCCACGCCGCCTGGCTCGAGCGCTGGCCGACCCCGGCGGCGCTGGCCGCGGAGGCCACCGGTGAGGCCGTCCGGATGTGGGGCCGGCTGGGCTACCCCCGTCGCGCCCTGCGCCTGCACGCCGCCGCGAGCGCCATCGTCGAGCGCTTCGGCGGGGAGGTGCCCGACTCCTACGACGACCTCCTCGGTCTGCCCGGGGTCGGCGACTACACCGCGTCGGCGATCGCCAGCTTCGCCTTCCAGCAGCGCCACGTCGTGCTCGACACCAATGTGCGGAGGGTGCTCGCCCGCGTGGTGGCCGGGGTGGAGCTCCCCGCGCCCGCGATCACCCGCGCCGAGCGCGACCTCGCCGCGACCCTGCTCCCCGACGATGCGTCGACGGCCGCGACGTGGGCGGTCGCGACGATGGAGCTGGGCGCGCTCGTGTGCACCGCGCGCACCCCGCGCTGCGCCGACTGCCCGGTGGCCGACTCCTGCGCGTGGCGCGGCGCCGGCTTCCCGGCGTACGACGGCCCACCCCGCCGCGGACAGGCCTGGGCCGGCACAGATCGCCAGTGCCGGGGACGGCTGATGGCCGTGCTGCGCGACTCCTCCGGCCCGGTGCACCGTTCGCGCCTCGACGCGGTGTGGACCGATGCGGACCAGCGGGAGCGCTGCCTGGCGTCGCTCACCACCGATGGTCTCGTCGCGAGGGTCGGCCCGCAGGAGTGGGCGCTGCCGTGATCAGCCCGGCCGGACGGGCCCGGAAATGCCGCTGACCCGGCAGACGGTGTCTGCCGGGTCAGTCAGGCGGGTTGCCGCGTAGGTCAGACCGTGTCGTCGCGGGGCACGTCGACCGGACCGGCCGAGTCGTCCGGGCCCTCGAGCGGCGTACCTTCCGCGTCCACCGTCTCGAGCGGCGGCATGTCCGGCACGGCCGAGTTCTTCTGACCCTTGAACGTGAAGCTGGCGGTCGGGCCTTCGCCCTCGACACCGACCAGCACGATCTGGCCGGGGCCGACCTCGCCGAAGAGCATCTTCTCGGCGAGCACGTCCTCGATCTCGCGCTGGATGGTGCGGCGCAGCGGCCGCGCACCGAGCACCGGGTCGAACCCTCGCTCGGCCAGCAGCGCCTTCGCGGGCTGGGTGAGCTCGAGCGACATGTCGCGGTCCTTCATGCGCAGCTCGACACCGGCGATCATGTTGTCGACCATCGCCACGATCTGGTCCTGCGACAGCGGCGGGAAGACGACGATCTCGTCGACCCGGTTGAGGAACTCGGGGCGGAAGTGCTGCTTGAGCTCCTCCGAGACCTTGCTCTTCATCCGCTCGTAGGAGCCGGCCGCGTCGGCGCCGACCGCGCCGAAGCCGAGGTTGACGCTCTTGGCGATGTCTCGCGAGCCGAGGTTGGTGGTCATGATGATGACGGTGTTCTTGAAGTCGACCACGCGACCCTGCGAGTCGGTGAGGCGTCCCTCCTCGAGGATCTGCAACAGGCTGTTGAAGATGTCGGGGTGAGCCTTCTCGACCTCGTCGAAGAGCACGACCGAGAACGGCTTGCGGCGCACCTTCTCGGTGAGCTGGCCGCCCTCTTCATAACCGACGTAGCCGGGCGGGGAACCGAAGAGCCGCGACACGGTGTGCTTCTCGGAGAACTCGCTCATGTCGAGCTGGATCAGGGCGTCCTCGTCGCCGAAGAGGAACTCGGCGAGCGTCTTGGACAGCCACGTCTTGCCGACGCCCGAGGGTCCGGCGAAGATGAACGACCCACCGGGGCGCTTGGGGTCCTTCAGACCCGCACGCGTACGCCGGATGGCGCGGCTGAGGGCGCGGACGGCCTCTTCCTGGCCGATGACCCGCTTGTGCAGCTCGTCCTCCATCTTGAGCAGTCGGGTGGACTCCTCCTCGGACAGCTTGACGATCGGGATGCCAGTCGCGACCGCGAGGACCTCGGCGATCAGCTCCTCGTCGACCTCGGCGATCTCGTCGAGGTCACCGGCACGCCACTGCTTCTCGCGCTCGGCCTTCTTGGCGGTGAGCTGCTTCTCCTCGTCGCGCAGGCGCGCGGCGGCCTCGAAGTCCTGGCCGTCGATCGCGGCCTCCTTGCGCTGGCGCACGTCGCCGATCTTCTCGTCGTACTCGCGCAGGTCCGGCGGAGCGGTCATCTTGCGGATACGCAGTCGCGACCCGGCCTCGTCGATCAGGTCGATCGCCTTGTCGGGCAGGAAGCGGTCGGAGATGTAGCGGTCGGCCAGGGTCGCCGCCGACACGAGCGCCTCGTCGGTGATCGTGACGCGGTGGTGGGCCTCGTAGCGGTCGCGCAGCCCCTTGAGCATCTCGATGGTGTGGGCGATCGACGGCTCGGCGACCTGGATCGGCTGGAATCGCCGCTCGAGGGCGGCGTCCTTCTCGAGGTACTTCCTGTACTCGTCGAGGGTGGTCGCGCCGATGGTCTGCAGCTCGCCTCGGGCCAGCATCGGCTTGAGGATGCTGGCGGCGTCGATGGCACCCTCGGCTGCACCGGCACCGACGAGGGTGTGGATCTCGTCGATGAAGAGCACGATGTCGCCGCGGGTGCGGATCTCCTTGAGCACCTTCTTCAGACGCTCCTCGAAGTCACCGCGATAGCGGGAACCGGCGACCAGGGCGCCGAGGTCGAGGGTGTAGATCTGCTTGTCCTTGAGCGTCTCGGGCACGTTGCCCTTGACGATGTCCTGCGCCAGGCCGGCCACGATGGTGGTCTTGCCGACACCGGGCTCGCCGATCAGCACGGGGTTGTTCTTCGTGCGGCGCGACAGGATCTGCATGACGCGCTCGATCTCGGGCTCGCGACCGATCACCGGGTCGAGCTTGCCCTCACGGGCGGCCTGGGTGAGGTTCTGGCCGAACTGGTCGAGCACCAGGGAGCTGGACGGCGCGTCGCCCGCACCGCTGGTCTGGGCGCCTGCCGTGGTCGACTCCTTGCCCTGGAAGCCGCTGAGCAGCTGGATGACCTGCTGGCGGACCCGGTTGAGGTCGGCGCCGAGCTTCTGCAGCACCTGGGCGGCAACGCCCTCGCCCTCGCGGATCAGGCCGAGCAGGATGTGCTCGGTGCCGATGTAGGAGTGGCCGAGCTGCAGCGCCTCGCGCAGGGACAGCTCGAGCACCTTCTTGGCGCGCGGCGTGAACGGGATGTGGCCCGAGGGTGCCTGCTGGCCCTGGCCGATGATCTCCTCGACCTGGGCGCGCACGGCCTCCAGGGAGATGTCGAGGGACTCCAGTGCCTTGGCCGCGACGCCTTCGCCCTCGTGGATCAGCCCGAGCAGGATGTGCTCGGTGCCGATGTAGTTGTGGGAGAGCATGCGGGCCTCTTCCTGGGCCAACACGACAACTCGCCGGGCTCGGTCGGTGAACCGCTCGAACATGTGCGCTCCTCTACGTCTGCGTGGACCGCGGTCCCGACGCAGGCGGTCGGGTGCGGACACTGGGCTCAACGCCCGACATCAGCCTACGTGTTCCCGCGCACGACACGAGCCCGTCCGCTCACAGCGAACGGACTCCCCCCGCCTCAGGAGGCGGGCCGCCTCGAGCTCCAGGGGGCGCTCCTCGTCGAAGAACCAGGACGTGCAGGACGGTGATTCCCCCGAATCAGAGCTGACCGAGTGCAACGCCGGGTTGGAGGTGAAGAACACCAACCCGGCGCTGCACGGCGTACGTCAGTGTGCGGCGTCGTAGGCCCGCTGCACGTCGGCGGAGATGCGGCCCCGCTCGGAGACCTCCATGCCCTGCGACTTGGCCCACTCGCGGACGTCCTTGGTGTTGGTGCCGCCGGACGACGAGCCGCCCGAGGACTTGCGGCCGCGGCGCGCGCCGCCGGTGACCTTGCGGGCGTGACCGACGTAGCCGCTGAGCGCCTCACGCAGGGCGGCGGCGTTGGCGTCGGTGAGGTCGATCTCGTAGGTCGTGCCGTCGAGGCCGAAAGTCACGGTCTCGTCGGCCTCGCTGCCGTCAAGATCATCGACGAGAACAATGTTCACCTTTTGCGCCATGGAAAGTGCCTCACTTCATTCGGGGGTTTCAGACAATTCACCATTGTCGGGGACTTCGAGGCGAAATACCAAAAGTCCGCAAGGAAAAGTCATGAATTGCGTTCGAAAACAAGTCGCAAACCCTGCAGTGTCAGCCACGGAGAATGCAGCGTGAAACACCCGCATTCATCCATCAACAGCGGAGCGAGATGTCCGGTGGCGATGACGGTCACGTCCGCGGCCGACTCGCCGAGCTCGGTGATCATCCGGGAGACGAGTCCCTCGACCTGGGCCGCGACGCCGAAGAGCATGCCGCTCTGGAGTGCCTCGACGGTGTTCTTCGCGATGACCGACCGCGGGCGGGCGAGCTCGACCTTGCGCAGCTGGGCACCTCGACGCCCCAGCGCCTCGAGCGAGATCTCGATACCGGGCGAGATCGCGCCGCCGACGTACTGGCCGGCGGCGTTGACCACGTCGAAGGTCGTCGCGGTCCCGAAGTCGACGACGATCGCCGGTCCGCCGTGCAGGGTGACGGCGGC
Organism: uncultured Actinomycetota bacterium; assembly: GCA_963721925.1. GTDB lineage: Bacteria > Actinomycetota > Actinomycetes > Propionibacteriales > Nocardioidaceae > Nocardioides. The sequence goes on from CAVRLH010000009.1 coordinate 532,307, forward strand.
CAGGGAGTTGACGATGCGGTCCGCCCCGACCTCGCGCGGGTTGTCCATCAGCACCGGGATGCCGGTGCGGACGCCCGGCTCGACCACGATCGCGGGCACCCCGTCGAAGTGGGTCGCCATCATCTCGCGCCACTCGTGCAGGACCGCGGGCACGGTGGCGCAGACGGCGATGCCGGCGACGTCGCCGGCCCGGTCGGCGAGCAGTCCGCGGATCAGCACCGACCACTCGTCGGCGGTGCGGCGCTCGTCGGTGCCGACCCGCCAGTGGGCAGTGACGTCTGGTCCGTCGAGCAGACCGAGGAACGTGTGGCTGTTGCCGATGTCGGCCGCGAGAAGAGTCATGGTTGCTCACCGTCGTCGGTGTCTTGCAGGTCCATCCCGATGTCGAAGACCGTCACCGAATGGGTCAGCGCGCCGACCGAGACGAAGTCGACGCCGGTCGCGCCGATGCGCGCCGCGCGTTCGAGGGTGATCCCACCGCTGGCCTCCAGCGGCACCCGCCCGGCCGTCCGCCGTACGGCATCGGTCATCAGCTCATCAGTCATGTTGTCGAGCAGGATCCGCTCCGGCGGCTCGGGCAGGGCGAGGAGCTCCTCGAGCTGGTCGAGGGTGGTCACCTCGACCTCGACCGGCAGCCCGGGGTAGCGGCCGCGGACGGCGTCCAGCGCCGGCAGCACTCCCCCGGCGGCGATCACGTGGTTGTCCTTGACCATCGCCATGTCCTGCAGGCTGGTCCGGTGGTTGACGCCGCCGCCGCAGCGCACGGCGTACTTCTGCAGGGCCCGGAGGCCGGGCAGCGTCTTGCGGGTGTCGAGGACCCGGGTCGGCGAGCCCTCGAGGGCCTCGACCCAGCGGGACGTGGCGGTCGCGATGCCCGACAGGTGGCAGGCCAGGTTGAGGGCGGTCCGCTCGGCCACCAGCAGCCGCTGGGTCAGACCGGAGACGCGCATGACCACGTCGCCCTTCTCGACCCGGGTGCCGTCGGCGGCACGGTCGGTGACGGTGGCGTCGGCGCCCAGCATGAAGAAGGTCACCGCAGCCACTCCCAGCCCCGCGACCACCCCCGGCTCGCGCGCCGCGAAGACCGCCTCGCCGCGGGCGTCGGCGGAGATGGTCGACGAGCTGGTCGGGTCGTCGTGGGGACGCTGGGGCAGGTCCTCATCCACCGCCCGGCGCAGCGTGGCCCAGACGTGGTCGTGGTCCAGGCCAGCCTCGGTGAGGTCCGCGAGGAGGTCGTCGGGTACGTCGTCCAGGCTCGTCATGCGGGAACCTCATCGGTGCTCGGGTCCGTGGAGGGCGAGTGGATCCACTCGACCCGGATCGTGCCGTCGGCGTCGAGCCACGAGTCGATGTGGCCGGCCCTGGTGTCGTCGCGGTCGGGGAAGTCCTCGCGCCAGTGGGAGCCGCGGGTCTCGGTGCGCAGTGCAGCGGCCTCCGCGAGCGCGGTGCTGATGGTGTGCAGGTTGGTGGTCTCCCAGGCCGCCGGGCCTGCCTCGCTCTCGCCGGGATCGAGGGAGTGGAGGAACGTCAGCGCCTCGGCCAGACCCGCGGCCTGGCGGAGGACGCCGACCCGGGTGGTCATCACGTCCTGCACCGCCGGACGCCGGTCACCGTCGACGAGCCCTTCCACACGCACGTCGACGACGGGCTCGGCCCACGCCCGCAGCTCGCCGGGCAGCACGTCCGCGATCCGACGGGAGAACACCAGCCCCTCGAGCAGCGAGTTGGAGGCCAGCCGGTTGGCGCCGTGGACCCCGGAGCAGGCCACCTCGCCGGTGGCGTAGAGCCCGGGCACGGTCGTCCGGCCCCACAGGTCGGTGGCGGCACCGCCGGACACGTAGTGCTGGGCCGGAGCGACCGGGATCAGCTCGGTGACCGGGTCCACGCCGTGCTCGCGGCACACGCCGAGGATCGTGGGGAACCGCTTCTCCCAGAACGCGGGGCCCAGGTGGCGGGCATCGAGCCACATGTGGGGATGGTCCGTCTCCATCATCCGGCGGGTGATGGCCTTGGCGACGACATCACGGGGCGCCAGGTCGGCCAGCTCGTGCTGGCCCGCCATGAACCGGTCGCCCTCGAAGTCGACGAGGAACGCGCCCTCACCCCGCACTGCCTCGGAGATCAACGGCTGCTGGCCCTGCGAGTCGGGACCGAGCCACATCACGGTCGGGTGGAACTGCACGAACTCCAGGTCGCGCAGGCGCGCACCGGCCCGCAGCGCGACCGCCATGCCGTCGCCGGTGGAGACGCTGGGATTCGTCGACTGGCTGAAGACCTGCCCGAGCCCACCGGACGCGAGCACGACCGCGCGGCAGTGCACCGCGCCGACGCCGTCGTGCTGCCCCTCGCCGAGCACGTGCAGGGTCAGTCCGGCGACCCCACCGTCGGCGGCCAGCAGCAGGTCGACGGCCAGGGCGTGCTGGATGACCTCGATCTCGGGAGCGTGCTCGACCGCGGCGATGAGGGCGCGCTGGATCTCGGCGCCCGTCGCGTCGCCACCGGCGTGCGCGATGCGGTCGCGGAGGTGACCGCCCTCGCGGGTCAGCGACAGCTCGCCGTCGGGGTGGTGGTCGAACTGGGTGCCCAGCGCGATCAGCTCGCGGACCGCCTCGGCGCCCTCGTTGACGAGGACCCGGACGGCCTCGACGTCGCACGCGCCCGCCCCGGCCACCAGGGTGTCGTGCTCGTGCTGGTCCGGGGTGTCGCCGGGCCCGAGGGCCGCGGCGATGCCCCCCTGCGCCCATTGCGTCGACCCGGCGTTGAGCACGTCCTTGGTCACGACGAGCAGGTGCAGCGAGGGGTCGGCTGCGTGGATCCGCAGGGCAGCGGTGAGCCCGGCGATGCCCGAGCCGACGACCACGACGTCCGCACGGGTCGTCCAGCCGGGGACGGGCGCGAGGAGTCGTCCCGGGACCCGCCGGTGCTCATTCATCTGGGCAGGCTAGCGATCGATGAAGTCGCCGCGGGTCAGCGCCTTGTCGCCGAAGGTCTCGGCCGGGTCGAAGCCGGTGGCCAGCACCACGTTGTCGGCGTCGACGAAGACGACGTGCGGCTTGTGCTCCTTGGCCTCGGCGGTCTCCATCTGGCCGTAGCCGATCAGGATCACCACGTCGCCGGGGTGGACGAGCCGGGCGGCAGCCCCGTTGATGCCGATGACACCGGACCCGCGTTCGCCGGCGATCGTGTAGGTCTCCAGCCGGGCGCCGTTGGTGACGTCGACGATGTGCACCAGCTCGCCCGGGAGCAGGTCCGCGGCGTCGAGCAGGTCCTCGTCGACAGTGACCGAGCCGACGTAGTGGAGGTCGGCCTGGGTCACGGTGGCGCGGTGGATCTTGGACTTCATCATCGTGCGCAGCATCAGCTGCCCCTTTCACTGGTGGTCGAGCCCACGGGGGTGCCCGCCTCTGGAACGGATGGGTCGGAGGTCATCGACCCGAAGAAGATCGGCGCATTGTCGATCAGCCGGGTGGTGCCGACCCGGGCGGCCACCAGGATCCGGCCCTCGCCGGTCTCCGGAGCCTCCTCGAGGTCGGGAGAGGTGAGGGCGAGGTAGTCGAGCTCGATGCCCGACTCGGCCCGGAGGACAGCCATCGCCGCCCAACGTGCGGCAGCGACGCCGTACGACGCCCGCGCCTGCGCGGCTGCCAGCGCGCGGCTCAGCGTCACGGCAGCCCGTCGTTGCTGTGCATCGAGGTAGCGGTTGCGGCTGGACAGGGCCAGGCCGTCGTCCTCGCGCACGGTCTCGGCGCCGACGATCTCGATGCCCATGCAGAGGTCGCGGACCATCCGGCGGATCAGCGTGAGCTGCTGGTAGTCCTTCTGGCCGAAGACGGCGAGGTCAGGTCGGACGAGACCGAAGAGCTTGGCGACGACGGTGAGGACCCCGTCGAAGTGCCCCGGCCGCGACTCGCCGTCGAGGATCTCCGCGAGCGTCCCGGGCGCCACCGTCACCCCGTCGCGCACCGAGTCGTGGCTGAAGCCGCCCGGATACATCTCGTCGACACTCGGCGCGAAGACGACGTCGACCCCCTCTGCGGCACAGACCTCGAGGTCGGCGTCGAGGCTGCGCGGATAGCGGTCCAGGTCCTCGGTCGGTGCGAACTGCATCGGGTTGACGAAGATGCTGACCACGACCGGGCCCGACGTCGCCGCCCGGGCGGTGCGCATCAGGCGGGCGTGGCCGTCGTGCAGGGCGCCCATGGTGGGCACGAAGGCGATCTTCTCCGCTGCCCGCCGGGCCCCCGAGAGCAGCGTGGCGAGCTCCTCGCGAGTGTGCGCGAGGACAGGGGTCGAGGTCACTGACCGGTGTCGCTGGTCGAGGAGGGACGAAGTCCCCTCACGAGACCTGCGGCCACCTCGACCTCGGCAGCGTCGAGCACCCGCAGCATCTTCGCGGCGCGGATCGGCAGCAGCCGACCGTCGGTCACCGCGCGGTCGAGCGTGGCGCGCGCCATCGTGACGTACGACGGCAGCGTCTGCGGTGCGTTGGCCTCCAGGTCGACGACATGCGCACGCACGGTCTCGACGTCGCCGCGCACGATCGGGCCGGTCAGCGCGGCGTCACCGTGCTCGAGGGCGTTGTCGAGGGCTGCGCCGAGCAGCGGGCGCAGGGTCGCGGCGGGGTCCTCCGCGCCGGCGGCCGACAGGATCTCCATGGCCTCGGCGACGAGGGTCACCAGGTGGTTGGCGCCGTGGGCCAGGCCCGCGTGGTAGAGCGTGCGCCGATCCTCGGGCACCCACATCGCGCGCCCGCCGAGGTCGGCGACGAGGGACTCGACGAGGTCGCGGTCGCCATCGTCAGCGGTCACGCCGAAGACGCAGCCCGCCAGACGCGGGAGGTCGATCTCGGTCCCGGTGAACGTCATCGCCGGATGCATCGCGATGGTGCGGGCTCCGACCTCGCGGGCCGGCTCGAGCACGGCGAGACCGTGTCGGCCGCTGGTGTGCACGACGACCTGGCCGGCGTGGATCGCGCCGCTGGCGCTCAGCATGGCCACGACGTTCGCCAACATGTCGTCGGGGACGGTCAGCAGCAGCAGGTCGCTGGTCCGGGCGGCGTCGCTGGGCTTGGTCATCTCGACCCCGGGAAGCAGCGACTCGATGCGGCCTCGGGAGGCGTCGGACTCACCGGCGGCGGCCACGATCTCGTGGCCGGCGGCCCGCAACGCGGACGCCAGCACGGCACCGACACGGCCGGCTCCGACCACACCTACCTGGAACTTCGTCATGTTGACCCTTCGTTTCAGTCCCTCGCGGGTACCGATCTAGGCGATCAACGTCGACCCTACGCCTGCGGATTCCGTGGTGGAACAGGCTCGCGACGTGACGCACGCCACTCCGACCCCGCCCATGTAGGTTGACTGCCTGACTAGTTGGTGTCACTATCTAGTCATGGAAGCGACTAGCGCCTCGCCCGTCGCGTGGCCCACCGAGTGGCTGCGTGGCGCGCTCAGCGTCTGCGTGCTGCACGTGATCGCCGCCGGCCCCACCTACGGCTACGCCATCGCCAGCGCGCTGGCGGATGCCGGCCTGGGTCCCATCAAGGGCGGCACCCTCTACCCCCTGCTCGCCCGCCTCGAGGAGGCCGGCCTGGTCACCGTCGACTGGCGGGCCGGTGACGGCGGGCCGGGCCGCAAGTTCTACGCCCTGACCGAGGCCGGCCGGGCCGACCACGACCGCCAGATCGCCGACTGGCAGGACTTCACCGCACTCACCAGCTCGTTCATCAGCAACCCCGCACACGTGGCCACCGCCCGGAAGGACCCCTCATGAAGATCGACACCCACACACCCCACGTCGAGCCCGACTGGGCCGAGGCGTTCCTCCTGGAGCTGCGGCTGCGGGGGATCGACGGCCGCCGTATCGGGGCTGCGCTCGCGGAGGTCGAGGCGCACTGCGCCGAGAGCGGCGAGCCCGCCCGCGATGCGTTCGGTGACCCAGCGGCGTACGCCGTCGAGCTCGCGCCGGCGGCCACGGCCGAGCCGTTCGACTGGCGGCGGGAGCTGGTCTCCTCCGTCCTCGGGCTCGGCGGCATGCTGACCACGCTGGCAGCGGTCGGCGCGTGGCAGAGCGGCACCGGGGTCGAGCTGACCACGGGCGTCGTGGGCGTGCTCCTGCTCGTGCTGATCGGCACGGTGCTGATCGTCCGCCATGCCGAGCGCCTGCTCCGCGCGGTGGTCCGGCGCTGGTGGGTCGCGGTCGTCGGCTCGCTGGTCCCGGTCGCAGCCTTCGTCGGGGTCCTCCTGCTCGGGCGCCAGACGCTCGTCACCGCGCCTGTGGTCCCGACGCTGGTGATCGGGCTGCTGCTCCTGACCGCCAACACGATCGTGGCCCTGCGCCACCTCGGCGACGGTGATCCCGTGGTCGGCCCCGAGGGGGCCGGCGGCGCCGGGACGCTGGGCGAGGACGCGGTGTCACGGGGCCTGGAGCGGGTGGGGCCGTGGCTGTTCCCGGTCCTGACCGTCGTGATGGCCCTGCCCCTGCTGCTGATCTGAGTCAGGCGCGCAGGTGCAGCTTGGCGTGGTCGGGGTCGTCGACGACGAAGGGCCGTGGTGCGCGCGGCAGCCAGGTGTGGGTCACGTGGTCGACCACGTGGACACCCTCGGGCGCCACGATCTCGACGACGCCCTCCGGGACCTCGCCCTCGTGCAGCGCGTTCCAGACGAGCCACTCGCGCCGCTTGCGGCGGTTGCGGATCGAGGTGGCGAAGGCCTCCGGGTTGGTCCAGTGGGCGAACTCGTCGCCGTCGAGCCACTTCAGCTCGACGCACAGGCCCTGCGGCAGGGCGAACATCTCGATCTTGTCGGGCGTGGTGCGGATCTCCCACTCCGGCGCCTTGGCGTAGACGAAGTCGGGGCTCATCGGGAAGCCCCACTCCTCGATGTTGCGCAGGCCCAGGTCGAGGTAGGCCTTCGACTCCGACTCGATGTAGAGCCCGTGGCGGGGGAAGCGGATGACGGCCTCGGCCATCCCGACCTGCCAGGAGAGGTCGGCCATCGAGACCTCGCCCTCGGTGCTCAGGACCATGTCGCCGTCCCACTTCCAGGAGTAGCGGGTGCGGACATGTGAGAAGCACCAGTTGTAGAAGTAGGCCAGGGAGTGCACCGAGCGCTCATTGACCGCCAGGTGCTCGCCGCCGGCCCGCGCGACGGCGAACGGGTACTCCTTCAGGGTGAACTTGTGGGCCAGTCCGACGTCGGCGGCCACGCGGAGGGCTTCCTCGCCGGTGCCGTCGTCCGAGCCGTTGTCGACCAGCAGGACGTGGTCGCACGCCCGCAGCAGCGGGGGCAGGACGAAGCGCAGGCCGGGCGCCTCGTTCTTCACCCGCAGCACGGCCGTCGCGCCGCGGCGCAGGCCGCCGGGCTGGTTCCACGGCCAGACGATGTCGAAGTCGGCATGGCCCTCGAGGTTGGTCAGGCCGTGGCCGGCGCCGATCGGGATCGTCACTGGTCGTCCCGGTCCAGGGATCCACGGCTGCGACCCAGGGCCTTGCGCAACCCGCGTCGCACCGACGGCGGGATCGCCGCGCGTACGTCGTGGGGCAGCCGGTCGGCCATCGAGCGCGTGGCCTCCTCCGACGCACCCTCGGACAGCGCCCGGCGGCGGCCCTGGAGTCGGGCGTGCTCGGCGGTGGAGCGGCTGATGGCCTCCGCCTCCTCGTAGAGGTCGACGTAGGCCTCGCGCAGCTGGTCGAAGGTCGCGTGCGCAGCGGTCGTGTCGCCCCCTTCGTCGGCGAGCCTGTTGAGCTCCTCCCACGTCTGGCCGGTGAGGTCGTGCAGGCGCTTCGGCAGGCCGAGGTCGTCGAGGGTGGCGGTGACACGGCGCAGGGTGGGATCGATGAAGCGGTGCACCTCACGGATCTGGTCGCTGCGGGTGTGGATGATCGTCTGCAGGTCGAGCGCGTGTCCCATTGCCGTCGTGGTCCTCACCCAGTCGGTGAGGAGGTCCTCGTAACGCACGAAGACGCGGCCACCGTCGCCCTCCGCGGGTCGGGTGGCCCGCTCGGTGTGGAGGAGCATGTTGACCCAGCTCGCCGCGAGGTGGGCCGAGCCGAGCTTGTTGGCGTAGTACTTCTGCTTCGAGCCGACCACCTCCGCCGGCGGCCGCAGCATGGTCGCGAAGACCGGCGTCGCGCCCGTACGGATCGCAGCCACCCGCCACAGACCGATGAACCAGCTCAGTCGCGGGTCCTTGACGACCAGCTCGGGGTGCTCGGCGAAGTGCGGCTCGAGCCACTCGCTCACCCGGATCCGGGCAGGCTCGCGGCTGCAGATGCGGCCGGTGTCGAACCACGCGGTGGGCCGCGCGTCGCTCACCTGCACAAGTGCCTCGGACAGCCACTCGTCGTGGACGTCGACCACCCACTGCGGCTCGCTGAAGCCCCGCGGGTTGGAGTCGTCGGGCGGCACCTCGGGAGTCGGCACGTGCATGCCCAGCTTGGACACGATGCCGGCCAGCGTGCTCGTGCCGCTGCGTCCGGCGCCCGCAACGAAGAGGACCTTCCGCGCGACTCCGTCGGGGTTGATCTCGTCGATCGCTCTGGCCTGCTCAGTCACGGACGGGAGACTACCGGCGGCTAGAGTCCGGCCGCATGAAGCGGTGGTTTGCCCGGGCGCCCCTCGTCGGTGTCGTGATCCCCGCATGGGGGGTCGAGGAGTGGCTCGACGACTGCATCCGCTCGCTGCTGGCGCAGACGCACACCCGGTGGGAGGCGGTCATCGTCGACGACGGGTCGGTCGACCGCACCGGCGAGATCGCCGACGAGTGGGCGCGTCGCGACGTCCGCATCTCGGTCGTGCACACCGTCAACGGCGGCCTCGGAGCGGCGCGCAACCTCGGCGCCCAGCAGGTCCGCGGCGACTACCTGGCCTTCCTCGACTCCGACGACGTCCTCCCGCCGACGGCGTACGCCGACCTGCTGGCCGCGCTCGAGGGCTCGGGGTCCGACTTCGCCTCCGGCTCCATCGTGCGCTGGGAGGGCGGGGTGCTGACCGAGCCGCCGTGGATGCGGCGGCTCCACCAGCCGCTGCGCGCAGCGCGGATCGAGCAGCGACCCGAGGTGCTCGGCGACGTGTTCGCGTGGAACAAGATGTGGCGTCGGTCCTTCTGGGACGCGTCGGGCCTCGCGTGGCCCGAGGGGGTGCGCTACGAGGACCAGCCCACGACCACCCGGGCGTTCCTGACCGGCACCTTCGACGTGGTCGACGAGGTCGTCTACCACTGGCGGATCCGGTCCGGGTCGATCACCCAGACCCGGGCGTCGTCGGTGCAGGACCTCTCCGACCGGTGGGAGACCAAGCGCCAGTCGCTGGCCTCGGTGCGGGCCCACGGCTCCGCGGAGGTCGAGCAGGTCTTCGTCGACCGGGTGCTGGCCGGCGACCTCTGGCGCTACTTCCTGCTGGTGCCCGGAGCGAGCGAGGAGTGGTGGCGGCTGCTGCGCGCCGGCGTGCTGGAGTTCTGGGGGCGACACTCGCTCGTGCACAGCGGACTGCCCCCGGTCCACCGGCTGGCGGGCTGGCTGGTCGAGCAGGACCGGCGCGCCGACGTCCACGCGCTCATGGAGTGGGCCGCGACGCTCGACGGACCGGCGCCTCGCGCGCAGGACGTCGCGACCGGGGCCTGGCGGCTCGCCGTACCGCCCTCGGTGCTCGACGAGACGACCGTGGCCCCGGAGGCCTTGGCGCTCCGGGACCACGAGGTCTGACCTGCGCCCGTCCCGCCGTTGCTTCACCATGGGATGTCGGTCAATAGGCACTTCCCCGGGTCAATTGACCCGGGGAAGTGCATGTTCGGCTACATACCGTGATGAACAGTCGGCGGCGGAGGGGACTCAGAGCAGGCCCTCGGCCTCCAGGAACTCCGCAGCGACGTCCTCGGGCTTGGCCCGGTCGACCGAGACCTGGCCGTTGAGCTCGGTGAGCTTCTCGGTGGTCAGGGCGGCCATCAGGTCGTTGAGGATGCCCTCGACATCGCCGTTGTCGGCCAGCCACTCCGTGGACACGGCCGGGATCAGGTTCTGTGCCGGCTGGATCTGCTTGTCGTCCTCGAGCAGGACCATGCCCTGCGACTCCAGGGTGCCGTCCGTGGTGGAGGTCAGGCCCAGCTGCGACTCGCCGTCGGCCACCGACTTGAAGACGTCGGCGGAGGCGAAGCCCAGCGGCAGGAACTCGGTCACGTCGATGCCGTAGTCGTCGGTGAGGCCCTTGCCGCAGTCGGTGCGGTCGGCGCAGTCCTCGGCGGCGGCCACGACGACCGACTTGCCCTCGAGGTCGGAGAGCTTGGTGACGCCCTCGCTGTCGGAGAACTCCTGCGTCACGAAGAACGCGTTGGTGTCGATCGCGGCCGACGGGTCGAGCAGCGTGATGCCCTTGCCCTCGAGCAGGTCGGCGGCGGCCGAGACCGACTCGTCCGCGTCCGGAGTGGTCAGCGGGTCGGCGTCCGGGCCGTTCTCGGTGGCGTTGAGGTAGTCGACGATGCCGCCGACGTACTCCGGCACCAGCTGGACCGACTCGGGGAACTGCCCCGCGCCCATGTAGACGTCGCGGGTGCCGACGAGCTGCACCGAGGCGTCGTACCCCTCGGCGTCGAGGAGCTGCTGATACATCGCGGCGACGATCTGCACCTCGCCGAAGTCCTGGCCGGAGATCTTGACCGTGCCCTTGTCACCGCCGCCCGAGTCCGACCCGGTGTCGTCGCTGGCGAGGTCGTCGCCGGCACAGGCCGCGCCGAGCATCACCGTGCTGATCGCCAGCGCGCTGGCTGCCATCCGTCGTAGCTTCATGTTCGTTCACCTTCTGTGTCCCGCGGCCGTGTGGCCGCGCGTGTCCGGTCCGCTCACGTCGTCGTGGGCAGCGCTTCTTCCTTGCGTCGTACGTCTGTGCTGGGCACGGGGTCGACCGCTCGTTGTCCGAGCGATGCGAGCACCTCGAGGATCATCGCCACGCCTGCGACAACCACCGCGCCTGCGATTCCCTTCCCGTAGTTGCTGTTGGCGAAGCCGTCGGTGATCAGGCGTCCCAGTCCGGGCCCGGCGACGAGGGCAGCGATGGTCGCCGTGGCCCACACCTGCACCAGCGCGAGGCGTACGCCGCCCGCGATCAGCGGTGTCGCCAGGGGCAGCTCGACGCGGCGGAACTGCTGCCACCCGGTCATGCCCATCCCGCGGGCCGCCTCCTTGACGTCGTCGGCCACCTCACGGATCGCGACGTAGGAGTTGGTGATGATCGGCGGCAGGGCGAAGAGGGTGAGCGCGATCAGGGTCGCGATGCCGGCGCGGCCGAACGGGCCGAAGGTCGCGATGCCGGGCCAGTCCGCGGTGACCAGGAGGGCCAGCAGGGCGAAGGTGGGGATGGCCCGGCCGACGTTGGAGATGTTGATCGCGAGGAATCCGCCGCGGCCGATGTGCCCCAGCCACAGCGCCAGCGGCAGCCCGATCGCGACGGCCAGGGCGAGCGCCGACGCGGTCAGCAGCAGCTGCTGGACGAGGTAGTCGAGGATCCCGCCGTTGCCGGTCCAGTTGGCGCCGGTGGCGAGGTAGTCCCACACGTCTCCGAAGATCCTCATCCGCCCACCCGCGTCCGGGTCCAGGGCGTCACCAGGCGTTGCACGCCGACGATGAGCACGTCGAGGAGCACGGCGATCAGCACGCACAGCAGGCAGGCCGCGAGCAGCTCGGCCTTGAAGTTGGTCAGCACGCCGTCGGCGATCAGGTTGCCGAGGCCGCCGTTGGCGACCAGGGCGCCGACCGTGGTCAGCGCGACGGTGGAGACGGTCGCCACCCGCAGCCCCGCCATCATCACCGGGAGGGCGAGGGGCAGCTCGATCTTCATCAGCTGCGAGGTCGTGCCGTAGCCCAGGCCGCGCGCCGACTCGCGTACGTCGTCGGGAACCGACCGCAGTCCGTCGAGGATGCTGCGCACGAGGATCGTCAGCGCGTAGAGCGCCAGGCCGATCACGACGGTGGTCGCGGTGATGCCGGTGAACGGCACCAGCAGCGGGAACAGCGCCAGTGACGGCACGGTGTAGAGCGCGGTCGAGACCCCCACGATGCTCGTCTCCAGGCGGACGTAGCGCCGGGCGAGCAGCGCGAGCGGGAAGGCCACGAGGACGCCCAGCGCGATGGCGCTGACCGTGATGAGCAGGTGCTGGACCGTTGCGTCGACCAGCTCGCCGCGGTAGTCGGTGAGGTAGTCGGCGCACCACCAGTCGTTGACCGTCCGGTTGTAGCAGCTGGGCTGGTCAGCCGCCGCCATGGGTAAGGTCACTGCATGGACGCTACCGCCTCCCAGGCTGCGACGAGCTCACCCGAGACGGCGGAGTCCGGCGAGGTCGGCCACGAGCTGATGATCCGGCTGTCCGGCGTCGGGAAGACCTATCCCGACGGCACCGTGGCCGTGCAGGAGCTCGATCTCGACGTGCGCCGGGGCGAGATGGTCTGCCTGGTCGGACCGTCGGGGTGCGGCAAGTCGACGACGCTCAAGATGATCAACCGGCTCATCGAGCCGACGACCGGCCGCATCTGGCTCGACGGCAAGGACGTCACCGACGTCGACCCCGTCGAGCTGCGCCGCGGCATCGGCTACGTCATCCAGCAGATCGGCCTGTTCCCCCACCAGCGCATCGAGCAGAACGTGATGACCGTGCCGCTGCTCTACGGCGAGTCGAGGACGACGGCCCGCGAGCGCGCCCACGAGCTGCTGAGCACCGTCGGCCTCGATCCCGAGCAGTACGCCCGTCGCTATCCGCACGAGCTCTCCGGCGGGCAGCGCCAGCGCGTCGGCGTCGCCCGGGCGCTGGCCGCCAACCCGCCCGTGCTCCTGATGGACGAGCCGTTCGGCGCCGTCGACCCGGTCGTGCGCGGCCGGCTCCAGGACGAGTTCCGTCGGCTCCAGGCCGAGCTGGGCAAGACGGTCGTGCTCGTGACCCACGACATCGACGAGGCGATCCGGATGGGCGACCGGGTGGCGGTCTTCGAGCTCGGCGGGCGACTGGCCCAGTACGCCACCCCGGCCGAGCTGCTGGCCCACCCGGCCGACGAGCAGGTCGCCGACTTCGTGGGCTCAGGCGGCCTGCGCACGCTGACCGTGACGCGGCTCCGTGAGGACCACCTCGAGCCCCTCGACGGCGTACGCGGTGGCGAGCTCGGTGCCGCGATCGACCTCGACTCCTCGCTGGAGGAGGCGCTGGCCGCGCTGCTGCACGACGACCGGCCGATGATCGGGGTGAAGAAGGGCGCCCAGTTCGTCGGCGTGCTCACGCCGGCCGGGGTGCACCGGGCGCTGCGGGAGTCGTTGCGCTGAGGCGTGGCCTCAGCCGACCGCCACATCCTTGTGCCAGGACTCGGTGACGTACTTGGTGCCCCAGCCCATCGCGGTGTAGAGGCCGTCGGCACCCGTCGGTGAGTCGGCGTCGACCTCGAGGCCGACACGGTCGCGCCCGCGGCTGGCGGCGTCCGCGATGATCGTGCGCAGCAGACCGGTGGCGACCCCACGCCCGCGCGCGGACTCGAGGACGCCGAGGTAGGAGACGTAGGACCCGGCCGGGCCGGAGGTCGACTCGGCCACGGTGCCGAGGAGAGCCCCGGCCGCTTCCACCTCGTTGCCGTCCGCCGACACGATCTCGGCCAGCCACCAGTGGTCCCAGCGGTGGCCCGGGTCCTCGCGCAGGCGGTGGATGAACTCGTGGAAGGTCTCCTCCGAGTGGTTGAAGTGGTCGGTGAACGCACCCTCGAGCACATCGTGGACCGCACGCAGGTCGGCCTCGTCGGGCATCCCGTCACCCTGGCGCTCGACGAGCCGGAAGACCACGCCCTTGCGCTCCCAGCGGGCCGGGTCGGCCACGAGCTCGGCCTCCTCGGCGACCACCGAACGGGTCATCTGCCACCAGGTGCGGACCTTGGTGAAGCCGGCCGCGGTCAGCCAGTCGTGCTGGCGCTCGTCGTCGGCGAAGGCGCCGGTGTCGATCTGCTGGACGTCGAGCCCGCGGGCGCTCCCGACCTCACGGGCCTGGCCATCGGCCCAGGCGAACAGGACGTCGGAGCACCGGCGGGCCAGGTCGTCGGACAGGGTGCGGTCGACGATGTGCACGAAGAGCATCCGCCCCTCGGCGCGGTCGTGGACGCTCCCCCAGGCTCGGATGATGCCCCCGGGATCGCGTACGACGATGTTCTCGCGCATGGCGAGCCCGTGCTGGGAGACCTCGACCAGGACGTCGTCCTCATCCGACCCGGCCCAGCCACGGCCCGCCCGCTCGTGCCCGCGCAGCAGCTCGGCGAGGCGTGCGACGGTGGGCTCGTCCGAGCCGTCGGGCGTCTCCGCGCTCCAGCCGGCGGGCAGGACCGGGTCGTCGGGGAGTACCTCGGCGGGGTCGCTCTCGAACCGGTTGTCCTCAGGAATCACGGGCCGAGTCTGCCGTACGGAGTGGGTGCGCGGCGCGGTCAGGCGCTGCGGTGGCCACGGCGCGCGCTGTCGGCGCGCATCACGTCCAGCTCGGCGCGCATCACGTCGAGCTCGGCCTCGAGCTCGGCGACGCGCATGATGGCCTCGGCGGCGCGGGTGTCCGCCTCGTCGCGGCCGCTCTCGGCGGTGTCCGCCCGCCGCGCCTCCTGGCCACGCTTGAGGGTCTGCTCGGCGGCGTTCTTCTGCGCACTCGACAGGGCCCGCTCCAGCACGTCGATGGCGTGCTCACGATCGACGATCTTGCGCCTCATGTCGTGCGCGAAGGCGGCGTTCTCGGCCGTACGGCGCTCGGTCAGGACGCGGTAGTCCTGGGCCTGGGCGGCGCGGTCGCGGGCCGCCTCGCGGCGCGCCTCCATCAGCTCGGAGTGGGTGATGCGGGTCGCGGCAGCACCAGCGAGGAGCGCGACGACCGCGGCCACGGTCACGAGGACCGTGGAGCCGGAGGCGATCGCGCCGATCACGAGCAGGGCGGCGACGACGAGGAGACCGACCGCGACCGTCAGCCGGGTGCTGCGCTGACGACGACGGGCGGCCGTACGGGACACCTGTGACTGCTGTGACTGCTGGGAAGACATGGAGGCCATGCTAGGCCCGCGTGTCGCCCCCATCGGTGCGACACGCACGCTCGAGGACCAGTGAGGCAAGCGTCACCACGCCTGCTCCGAGGGCCGCGACCACCGCACGGGTGATCCACTGGTCGGCCCGCTGGGACTCGTCACCGAGCCAGCTCACGGCGTATCCGGCGTAGCCGGCGGCCACCAGGGCGCCGCCGAGGGCACAGGCGCGGGCGAGGACCAGCCGGTTCACCGCGCGCTGCGGCTCGAGCCACCCACCGCGGACCTGCACTGTCATCCACGTGTGCCAGGCGAGGAACGACATGATCGAGCCGACCAGCACGAGCGCGAGCGACTGCGTCCACGAGACCAGCGGCGGTTGTCCGGTCCACCGGTCCACCAGCGGGTGGCTGGCCCAGCCTCCGACGAGCCCGGTGACGGCGGCGATCGTCAGCGCTCGCCCGGTCGTGGGCCGCAGGGAGCCGGGACGGGGTGGGGGCTGCTCGGTGGGGTCGGGCTCGCTCACCCGGCCTCGAGCGTGAGGTCCTCGCGCTTGCGGACGGTGGTGGCGTCGGTGGCGCCGAGGAGGTCGGAGATCGGGCCCAGCTCGGGGAAGACCGCGTCGGGCTCCAGGTCGTGCCACGGCTGCAGCACGAAGGCGCGTCGGTGGGCACGCGGGTGCGGCAGGCGCAGGAAGTCCTCGTCGGAGCGCCGGTCGCCCACCACGATCAGGTCCACGTCGAGGGCGCGTGGCGCGTTGCGGACCTCGCTGCGCTCGCGTTCGAAGGCGTCCTCGATCGCGAGGGCGCGCTCCATCAGGCGCGCGGCGGGCAGGGTGGTGTCGGCCAGCACGACGGCGTTGAGGAAGGGACCGGCGCCCTCGGGAGAGTCCACGGGGTCGGTCTCGTAGACCGGGGAGACCCCGGTGACGAAGAAGTCAGGTGTGTCGGCCAGTGCGTCGACCGCCCCCTGCAGGGCGGTGAACCGCTCGCCCAGGTTGGATCCCAGGGCCACGACCACCCTGCGGATCGGGTGCATCTCCCCGGTGAGGGAGTCGGTGTCCACGAAGTTGGGGTTGGGGGATTCAGTCATGGGCGGGGCCTCGCGTTCTGGTGATCGTCAGCGCGACGTCCGAGTACGTCGCGTCGATGGGTGCATCAGGTTTGTGGAGCGTGACTCGCGCCCATTCAACACGACGGTCCGTGAGACACACATCGGCGATGCGTTGCACGACCGTCTCGATCAGGTCCACCGGGTCACGTTCGACGGCAGCCTTGACATCGAGGGCCAGACTGCCGTAGTTGACGGTGTCCTCCAGGTCGTCGGACGCGGCCGCGGCACGGGTGTCGAAGCCGAGGACGAGGTCGACGAGGAAGACCTGGCCGGCACGCTTCTCGAAGTCGAAGACGCCGTGGTGGGCGAAGCACTCGATGCCGGTGACGGCGAGCTCGTCGGTCGTGGGTCGGGTCACGGACACCATCATTCCGTGCGCCACGACGGCCCGGCAGCGGCCCCCCGCGACGGGGGCGTCATCGCTGCCACGACCCGGAGCGCGTCGACCGTGGCTCCGACGTCGTGCACCCGCACGATGGCCACCCCTCGCTGCGCCAGCAGCGCGACCAGCGCCACGTGGGCGTGCTCGCGCTCGCCCACCGGGCGCGGCGCGCCGTCCTCGGCCAGCAGCGCCCCGAGGAAGGACTTGCGGCTCGCCCCCACCAGGAGCGGGCAGCCGAGGTCGTCGAGCACGTCGAGACGGGTGAGCAGCTCCCAGTTGTGGGACGCGCGCTTGGCGAAGCCCAGACCGGGGTCGAGCACCAGGCGGTCGCGGTCGATGCCGGCCGCCTCGCAGGCGTCCCGGCGGGCACCCAGGTCACGGCGCACGGTCTCCACGACACCGTCGGGGTAGTCGGCGAGGTCGGTCATCCGGTCGCTGTGGCCGCGCCAGTGCATGGCGACGTAGTGGACGCCTGCGTCGGCCACGACCTCGAGCATCCGGGGGTCCGCGAGCCCGCCGGAGACGTCGTTGACCATCCGGGCACCGGCCGCCACGGCAGCGGACGCGACCTCGGACCGCATGGTGTCGACCGACACGAACGCGCCCGCCTCCGCCAGCTCGCGGATGACCGGGACCACACGGCCGAGCTCCTCGGTGACCAGGGGCCGGGTGGCGCCGGGGCGGGTGGACTCGCCGCCGATGTCGAGGATGTCCGCACCGCGGGCGAGGAGCTCCAGCCCGTGTGCCACTGCCGTGTCCGTCGACGCGTGGAGCCCACCGTCGGAGAACGAGTCGGGGGTGACGTTGACGACCCCCATGACGCGGGGACCGGCGGGGCGCGAGCCCTCGGTCACCTGGTGCCCGAGCGGATCAGCGACATCGCCTCGGCACGCGTGGCCTGGTTGGTGAGCATGGTGCCGCGCACCGCCGAGGTGATGGTGCGGGCGCCGGCCTTGCGGACCCCTCGCATGGTCATGCAGAGGTGTTCGGCCTCGATCACCACGATCACGCCGCGGGCCTCGAGGATCTCCATCAGGGAGTCGGCGACCTGGGTGGTGAGCCGCTCCTGCACCTGGGGCCGCTTGGCGTAGACGTCGACCAGCCTCGCCAGCTTGGACAGTCCGGTGATCTTGCCGGTCTCGGCCGGGATGTAGCCGACGTGCGCGACGCCGGTGAACGGCACCAGGTGGTGCTCGCACATCGACCACAGCTCGATGTCGCGCACGAGCACCAGCTCGTCGTGACCGATGTCGAAGGTCGTGGTCAGCACGTCCGGGGCGGTCTGGCGCAGCCCCTGGGTCATCTCGGCGTACGCCCGGGCGACGCGGGCTGGGGTGTCGAGGAGCCCCTCACGCTCGGGATCCTCGCCCATCGCCGCGAGCAGCTCGCGGACGGCGGCCTCGGCCCGCGCGTGGTCGAAGTCGGGGATCTCGGCCGGGTCGCGCTCCGGCGTGGAGATCCGGTCGATCACGACTGGCCAGACGTCGTCGGCGGGGCCGGGGTGTCCCCCGGTCCGACGATGGGCCCGCCGTGCACGTCCCCGCCAGCCGACGGCGGCGTCAGGATGACACCGCCCTCCGGCTCGTCGGGGAGGAGGCCGGCGTTGACGCGGTCGCGGATCTCCTGCGGGATGTCGACCGGCGGGATCGTCGAGGCGATCCGCTCGGGCGACCCGGTCCAGGACGGACGCACCGGGCGTCGGCGCAGCGGCTCGAAGATCGTGGCGATCTGGGCCTTGTCGAGGGTCTCCTTGTCGAGCAGCGCGAGCACCATGGAGTCGAGGACGTCGCGGTTCTCGTCGAGGATCTCGAAGGCCTCCTGGTGGGCCTGGCCGAGCAGCTTCTTGATCTCCCCGTCGACGGCGGCGGCCGTCTCCTCGGAGTAGTTGCGCGTGTGGCCCATGTCGCGACCCAGGAACGGCTCGGCGTTGCTGTCGCCGAGCTTGACCGCACCGAGGCGCTCGGTCATGCCGTACTGGGTGACCATCGCCCGGGCCAGACCGGTCGCCTTCTCGATGTCGTTGCCGGCACCCGAGGTGACGTCGTGGAAGATCAGCGCCTCCGCGGCCATGCCACCGAGCATGTAGGCGAGGGTGTCGAGCATCTCCGAGCGGGTCTGGGAGTACTTGTCGCGGTCGGGGAGCACCATCGTGTAGCCCAGCGCCCGCCCACGCGGCAGGATCGTCACCTTGTGCACCGGGTCGGTGCCGGGCAGGGCGGCGGCGACCAGCGCGTGGCCACCCTCGTGGTAGGCCGTGATCAGCTTCTCGCGCTCGCTCATCAGGCGCGTACGACGCTGCGGACCCGCGATGACGCGGTCGATCGCCTCGTCCAGGGCCTCGTTGTCGATCAGCTTGCTGTTGGTGCGAGCGGTGAGCAGCGCGGCCTCGTTGAGCACGTTGGCCAGGTCGGCACCGGTGAACCCGGGAGTGCGGCGGGCGACGCTGAGCAGGTCGATGTCGGGCGCGATCGGCTTGCCGCGCGAGTGCACCTTCAGGATCATGTGCCGACCGTTGAGGTCGGGCGCGTCGACCTGGATCTGGCGGTCGAAGCGACCCGGGCGCAGGAGCGCGGGGTCGAGCACGTCGGGCCGGTTGGTGGCAGCGATCAGGATGACCCCGCCGCGCACGTCGAAGCCGTCCATCTCGACGAGCAGCTGGTTGAGGGTCTGCTCGCGCTCGTCGTGACCGCCACCCATGCCGGCACCACGGTGACGACCGACCGCGTCGATCTCGTCGATGAAGACGATGGCGGGGGCGTTCTCCTTGGCCTGCTCGAAGAGGTCGCGGACACGGCTCGCGCCGACACCGACGAACATCTCGACGAAGTCGGAGCCGGAGATGGAGTAGAACGGCACGCCCGCCTCGCCGGCGACGGCGCGGGCGAGCAGCGTCTTGCCGGTGCCGGGCGGGCCGTAGAGGAGCACGCCCTTGGGGATCTTGGCTCCGACTGCCTGGAACTTGGCGGGCTCCTGGAGGAACTCCTTGATCTCGCCGAGCTCCTCGATCGCCTCTTCGCAGCCTGCGACGTCGGCGAACGTCGACTTGGGCATGTCCTTGGTGATCAGCTTGGCCTTGGACTTGGCGAACTGCATGACGCCGCGTCCGCCGCCCTGGGCCTGGTTCATCAAGAAGATGAAGAGCAGGATGATCAGCGCGAAGGGCAGCAGGGTCGCGAGGAGCGAGCCGAGGAAGCTCGGCTGGGGGAACTCGGAGTTGGAGTTCTCGATCGTGCCCTCGGCCAGCTGCTCGTCGACCGCAGCCAGGAGGGTCTCCTGCTGACCGTCGATGTAGTGGGTGACGACCTCGTCGCCCTCCTCACGCACGCCGTCGTCCAGCGTTGCCGTGATCTCCTGGTCCACCCCGTTGAAGACGATCTCCTTGACCTCGCCAGCGGCGATGTACTCGGACAGTCGCGAGGTCTCGATCTCGTCGGAGCCGTCGTTGGGCGCGAGGAACTGGATCGCCAGGAGCACCGCGAAGGCGGACAGGACGATCCAGAGCCAGGGACCCTTGAATAAGCGCTTCACAGGCAACTTTCACCAGTTCGGAGTAGAGGGCGCGACGCTACACGTCGCTCGTCCGCACATTGTTTCAGGCGGGGTGAAGCCGGGACGACAGGAGTGGCCCGGGTCAGGAGTAGACATGGGGTGCGAGGGTGCCGATGTCGCGCAGGTTTCGGTAGCGCTCGCGGTAGTCCAGGCCGTAGCCGACGACGAACTCGTTGGGGATGTCCCACCCGACGTACTTCGGCTCGACCGGCATCGCGAGCGCCTCCGGCTTGCGCAGCAGGGTGGCGATCTCGACGCTCGCCGGGCTGCGGCTGCCGAGGTTGTTGACCAGCCAGCTCAGCGTCAGGCCGGTGTCGATGATCTCGTCGACGATCAGCACGTGGCGGCCGGTGATGTCGGTGTCGAGGTCCTTCAGGATCCGCACGACGCCACTGGACTTGGTGCCCGAGCCGTAGGAGCTGACCGCCATCCAGTCCATCTCGAGGTGCCGCGGCATCGCCCGCGACAGGTCGGCCATGACCATGACCGCACCGCGCAGCACCCCGACGACCAGCAGGTCGCGACCCTCGTAGTCCTCGGTGATCTGGTGTGCCATCTCGCCCAGCCGCTGCTGGATCTGCGCCTCGGTGAAGAGGATGTTGACGAGGTCGTTCTCCAGGTGCGACGAGTCCATAGGCGCAGCCTAGGGCGTCCGGTGTCGGTGACCGCCACCGTGGCGGTGTACGACCCGTCGGCCGATGCCCCTCAGGGACGCTCGACGGCCAGCACCCCGTCGCGACGGATCGCGCGCAGCGGTCCGGGGAGGTCGATCCAGCGCTGCCCGCGCCAGCCGACGAGCAGCTTGTCGACCTCGAGAACGTGGGCGCGGGTCAGCTCGGCGGGTGGCGCCCCCGCCTCCAGAGCGGCGCGGTGGATCACGCGCTGGCGCAGCGCGGGGTGGGCGGATGCCAGCTCCGCGACGTCGAGGCCACCCGGGCGACGGGCGGTCTGCAGCAACAGCCCGGCCAGCTCGTCGAGCAGGAGGGTGTCCGCGCGCAGCTGGTCCGCGGTCCGGGCCAGCGCCTCGGCGATGCCCGGCCCGAGCTCGGCCTCGAGCAGGGGCAGGACGGTGCGGCGTACGCGGACGCGCGTGAAGGACGGGTCGTCGTTGTGCGGGTCGTCCCAGAACTCCAGCCCCTCGACGCGGCAGGCGGTGACGGTGTCGTCGCGGCGTACGTCGAGCAGCGGGCGCACGAAGGGGCCGAAGCCGCGCCGCATCCCGGCGAGCGAGCGTCCGCCGGAGCCTCGGGTCAGGCCGAGCAGCACCGTCTCGGCCTGGTCGTCGAGGGTGTGACCGAGCAGCACGGTGGTCGCCCCCACCCGCTGCGCGACCTCCTCCAGCACGGCGTACCTCGCTCCGCGAGCCGCGGCCTCCGGACCCAGGCCGGAGGTGCCGTCGACCTGGACGAGCGCGGTCAGCGTCTCGTCGACGCCCAACGCGGCGAGCTGGGCCACGACCCGGTCGGCCTGCTCGGCCGACCCGGGCTGGAGGCCGTGGTCGACGGTGACCCCGACGACCCGGAGCCCGAGCTTGTGACCCTCGAACACCGCGGCCGCGGCCAGCGCCAGTGAGTCGGCGCCGCCACTGCAGGCGACGACGACCACGTCGCCGGGCTCACCGGCCGCCAGGGCGGAACGGACCGGCAGCCGGACCGCGGCGACGGAGGGGTGGAGCGTCACAGCACCCGGGCGATCCACGCAGCCGGGTCCTCGATCTCCGCCTTCGACGGCAGGGTCTCCGGTCCGGTCCAGATGGTGTTGAAGTCGGCCATGCCGACCTTGTCGACGACGTGGTTCACGAACACCGCTCCGTCGCGGTACTGCGCCATCTTGGCGTCGAGGCCGAGCACCTTGCGCAGCAGCTTGTCGAGGCTCCCGACGCCCTTGCGGCGCTCGTTGAACTTCGCGCGGATCGTCTCGACCGACGGGATGACGGACGGGCCGACCCCGTCCATGACGACGTCGGCGTGACCCTCCAGCAGCGACATCACTCCGGTGATGCGGTCCAGGACGGCCTTCTGCTCGGGGGTGGAGAGGACGTCGATCATGCTGCCGCCCTCGCCGCGGATCGACCCCGCCGCGTGGCGCAGGTTGTCGAGGAGCGCCCGCGGCTCGATGGTGTCGACCAGGACCTGCATCTGCTCACGGAGGTGGTCCCGCATCCACGGGTTGGCCGTGAACTGGACGCGGTGGGTCTCCTCGTGGAGGCAGACCCACAGCCGGAAGTCGCGGGGGTCGACGCCGAGCTCGCGCTCGACGTGGACGATGTTGGGCGCGACCAGCAGCAGCCGGCCGGCGGGGTCGTGGAACGGGTCGAACTGGCCCAGCACCTTGGTGCCGAGGAAGCCGAGCATCAGCCCGACCTCCGCACCGGTGACGCGTGATCCGACCGCCGCCGAGACACCGGACGGCGTGCCCTTCTTCTCGGTCACCTTCTCGAGGAGCGGGCCCATCAGGACGGAGAAGCTGGACGCGTTGGCCTGGATCCAGCCGCGTCGGTCCACGACCAGCACCGGGGCGGTGCCGTCGGGGGCGTCGAGGCCGGTGAACTCCCGGACGAGCGCCGTGGACGCGTCGGCGTGCTCGCGCAGCTCCACGACCGCTGCCGCGGCCTCCTCGGTCGTGACGTCGGGACCCGGCCCGGCGATCCGCGAGCCGAGGGTCACGGCGAGGTCCCAGTCGACCATGTTCGTCATGCGCCGACCCTAGCCCGGAGCGTCGAACCGGTCGTGCGCGTCAGCCGGCGGGCGGTGACGAGCAGCGGCAGGCGGCCAGCGCCGCGGCGAGCTCGTCGACGGCCTCCTGGGCGTCGAGCTTGTCCTCGATCGGCGCCCGGTCGGCCGCCACGACGAACACCATCGGCGCCCCGTCCCGCCCGACGACGATCCCCGCGAGCGCGTGCACCCCGCTCAGCGTCCCGGTCTTGGCTCGCACCAGGCCGCGCGCCCGGGGAGGGTCACCGTCGAAGCGGTAGGTCAGCGACCCGGTGAAGCCCGCCACGGGCAGACCGCTGATCAGGCTGCGCATCCGCTCGCCGTCCGGTCCGGCCGCGTGCTGCAGCAGCCCGAGCACGGTGGAGGTGGCGATCCGGTTGCGCCGCGACAGGCCGGAGCCGTCGTACAGCTCGGCGGCGGAGACGTCGAGGCCGATGCCCCGGAGGCTCTCGACGACCCCTGCGGCACCTGCCTCGAACGACCCCACGCCCGTGGCCGCGATGCCGACCTGGTGACCGACCACCTCGGCGCCCTCGTTGTCGCTCACGTCCAGGATCTGCTCGGCGATCTGGGCGAGGGGGGCGCTGTCGGCGGCGGCCAGCTCCGCTGCCCCGGGCTGTACGACGACCCGCCGGGGCTTGCCCACCACCTCCAGCCCGGCCTCGACGAGCCCGGCGGCGAAGGCCCCGGCCGCGGCGAGGGAGGGGTCGTTGGAGCGTTCGAAGCCGTCCTGCTCGCGTCCGCCGTCGACCATGAGTGCCGTGATCGGGCTGACGATGTCGTCGGGGACGTAGTCGCGGCGCCAGGCCGGGTTGTCGGTCGGGCCGGTGAAGAGGCTGTCGTCGAACCTGACGCGCACCCGCCCACGACCGCCCAGCGCCTGCGCCGTGGCGAAGGCGAGCGAGGTGACGTCGACGCGCGCCGGGTAGACGGCGGCCGCCTCGTCCGGGGTGGCCGGCCTGCTCGCGAGGTAGGGGTCGCCCCCGCCGACGAGGACGACCTCGCGCGGCGTCGTACCGCTGACCACGCGGGTGGTGAAGCGGTGGTCGGGGCCGAGGCGGTCGAGGGCCGCACCGAGGGTGAGGAGCTTGGTGACCGAGGCAGGCAGGAAGCGTCCGTCCCCCGACGTCCAGGCGCCCGGGGTCCCGCTGAGGTCGTCGACGGCCGCGACGACGTGGCGGCCCAGGTCGGGATCGGCGAGTCCGGGCGCCAGGGCCGCGTCGACCTTGTCGGGTGCGATCGCCCGGCTCGTGTCGAGGGGCTCCTCGTCGGCGGTGGGGATGACCCAGTCCGGCAGGTCCAGCCCGGCCGGGGGCGCCACCGCCTCGGGTTCGGTGACCGGGTCGGCAGCCAGCCAGGGGAGGTAGCGCTGGCCGAGCTCGAAGCGATAGGCAGCCAGTCCGGAGGCGAGAAGCACGAGGACGAGGAGCGTGGGCACCCAGTGGCTGGCCTCACGCCTCCGACGTTTTGTCCCTGTCGCTTCGCGCATCGGGTCATTGTGCGCGAGACTGGCCACGATCATCGCGTCGGGCGCCTGGCCGGACGCCGAGCAGACCCAGTAGGCGTGGAGGAATATCGTGCTGACGTTCGACGTGATTGTGGAAATCCCCAAGGGTGAGCGCAACAAGTACGAGGTCGACCACTTGACCGGGAGGATCCGGCTCGACCGGATGCTCTTCACGTCGACCGCCTACCCCGCCGACTACGGCTTCATCGAGAACACCCTCGGCCAGGACGGCGACCCGCTGGACGCGCTGGTGATCCTGCAGCAGCCCACCTTCCCCGGGTGCGTCATCGAGTGCCGCGCGATCGGCATGTTCCGGATGACCGACGAGGCCGGCGGTGACGACAAGGTCCTCTGCGTGCCGTCCCACGACCCGCGACTCGAGCACCTGCGCGACATCAACCACGTCTCCAAGTACGACCGGCTGGAGATCCAGCACTTCTTCGAGGTCTACAAGGACCTCGAGCCCGGCAAGTCCGTCGAAGGCGCCGACTGGGTCGGGCGAGTCGAGGCCGAGCTCGAGGTGCAGGCCTCGTTCGAGCGCGAGAAGGCCGAGGGCCACGGCAACGACCTCGACAACCTCGCCGACGACAGCCTGGGCGAGAACGCCTGAGGCTTCGCCAGGGTCAGATCCGGGACAGGTACGCCTCCACCGCCCGCGCGACCTCGAGGTGGATCTCGGCGGTGCGGACCGCGTCGGGCGTCCCCATGCCGTGGTCGGCGTCAGGGACCTCGAGCACGTCGCACCCGGCGTCGGCGAGCTCACGCGCGACCGCTGGGTCCCAGAGCTCGTCCGCCAGCCCGCCCACGAGGAGCTGTCGACCAGCGTTGGCCGCGATCCCCTCGGCGAGCACCGGGTCGACCAGCAGCGGGGTCATCCAGATCGCGTCGAGCCCGCGCTCAGCGGCGACCGGGGCGGCGCGGGTGCCGAGTGACTTCCCGACGATCACCACGTGGTCGGCCGTCTCCTGCGCCAGCGCGGCCTCCACGTGGCGACGTACCCACGCCTCGGGCTCGTCGTCCTCGCGCGGGCTGTGCTGTCCCACCAGACCTGCTGCACGGTGAAGCCGTGCTGGAGCAGGGCCTGACGGGCGAAGTCCAGCAGCGGCGCCGAGGGCGGGTAGGCCCTGCCCGGTGCGACGACGGCCACGCCGCGGCTGCGTCCGGCGGGCTCCCACCGGGTCGGCAGACCGCCGAAGGTCACCTCACTCGCCCCAGGCCAGCAGCTCCGGGCTGCGCAGCATCGCGTCGGGCACGCCGAAGGCGTCGACCAGGTCGACCGCGATGGGCCGGATCTTGCGGCACAGGCCGCTCACCTCACGGCTGATGGCCTTCGAGCGAGCGCTGGAGAGTCGGCCGTGCTCCATGAACCAGGCCCGGTCGGCCTCGATGGTGGTCAGGGCGTAGAGGTCGCACAGCAGGTTGAGGGCCACCTTGGTGTCGCCGTCGGGGACCGACGCGGCCTTGGCGACGAACGCCTCCAGGACCAGCCGCTCGGTGTGCACGCGGGCGGTGGCGATCACGTGGTCCTGGACCCGGGAGAAGACGGCGCCGGGACTCATCCCGGAGTCGATGCCACGCTTGAGGCGACGGGCCACCCCGCCGAGCATGTGCTCCTCGCGGAAGCGCAGCATCGCGAGCTGGTAGTTGGGGTCGAGCAGGCCGGCCTCCTGGTCCCACTCGTCGCCGCCGGGCAGCAGGTCGCGGATCGACTGGAAGAGCTTGTGCACCGCGGTGCGCTCGACGACGGTCTCGACCGCCACGCCGGCGACGAAGCGGACCATGCCGAACTGGTCCATGTCCTCGAACTCGCTGGAGTAGTCGGTCAGCAGCCCCTTGGCCACCAGCTGGAGCAGGACGTGGTTGTCGCCCTCGAAGGTGGTGAAGACGTCGGTGTCGGCCTTGAGGGCCGCGAAGCGGTTCTCGCTGAGGTAGCCCGCACCACCACAGGCCTCGCGGCACTCCTGGATGGTGCGCGTCGCGTGCCAGGTGCCGAGCGCCTTCGTGCCGGCCGCCCGCGCCTCCAGCATCCGTCGCGCCTGCTCGTCGGTGGTCACCCCGGAGAAGACGTCGTGCAGCTGACCGGCGACGACCTCCTGGGCGAAGTGGAGGGCGTAGTTCTCGGCGATGAGCGGGATCAGGCGGCGCTGGTGCATGCCGTAGTCGAGGAGGAGCTCCTCCTCGTCGGTGCTGCCCGCCTCGAACTGTCGCCGGCGATCGGCATAGCGGGTCGCGATGGTCAGCGCGACCTTGGCCGCGTTGATGCCGGCACCGCCGACACAGACCCGCCCCTGCACGAGGGTGCCCAGCATCGTGAAGAAGCGCCGGTTGGCGTTGTCGATCGGTGACAGGTAGCGGCCCTCGGGGGTGACCTCGGCGAACTGGTTGAGCAGCGCCGTGCGCGGCACCCGCAGCTCGTCGAACCAGATGCGGCCGTTGTCGACGCCGTCGAGGCCCATCTTGTCGCCGCAGTCCTCGATGCGTACGCCGTCGACGACCGCGCCGTCGCGGCGGATCCGGACGACGAAGGCGTGCACCCCGTGCGACTCGCCGTCGACCTCGAGCTGGGCGAACACCGCCGCGAGCTCGGCGTGGGCGGCGGCGTTGCCGATGTAGTCCTTGCGGCTGGCGTCGTCGGGAGTCGTGATCACGAACTCCTCGGTCTCCGCGTCGTAGCGCGCGACGGTGCCGAGCGCCTGGACGTTGGAGCCGTGGCCGGTCTCGGTCATGGCGAAGCAGCCCATGGTCCGCCCGGCGATGAGGTCGGCGAGGTAGAGGTCGTGGTGGGACTTGGTGCCGAGCTGGAGGATGGCGCCGCCGAAGAGGCCGAACTGCACGCCCACCTTCACGAGCACCGACAGGTCGCCGAGGGCCAGGGTCTCGAAGGCTGCGACCGAGGCACCGATGTCCCCGCCGCCGCCGTACTCCTCGGGAAAGCCCATGCCGGTCTGGCCCGTCCCGGCCATGTCGACCACCACGTCCTTGACCCGCTCGCGGAAGTCGGCGCGGCTCATCTGCTCGGCGTCCTCGAGGATCCGGGCGTGCTCGACGAGGTTGGTCCGCACCAGCTCGCGGACCTCCCGGTAGTGGCCGTCCAGCAGCGCCCTCAGGTCGTCGACGTCGACGTCGGGAGTGCGGAATGCCGGCTGGTCGACGGGCGGAGACGCCTGGTCAGTGGCCATGGCGACACCGTACCCACGCCGCGATAGGTTCGCTTCGATGAACGCCACCCCCGACACCATGGCCTACAACTTCGCCATCGTCGGCGTGCAGAAGGGCGGCACGTCCACGCTCGCGGTGACGCTCAACCAGCACCCGCTCGTGTGCCAGCCCCCGGCCAAGGAGGCGCACCACTTCGACGACGAGTCGATCGACTGGAGCGCACCCGACCGCGACGCCGGCTACGTCGCACCGCGCCGGGCAGCGGCCCACCGGCTGGTCGGTGACGCCACCCCGACCTACCTCTACTGGCCGCGCGCCCTCGAGCGGATGCGGGCCTTCGATCCGGCCATGCCGCTGATCGCGGTGTTCCGCGACCCGATCGAGCGGCTCTTCTCCCACTGGGTGATGCTGCGCTCACGCAACCTGGCCTGGCCGGACTGGCCCGACTTCCTCACCGAGTGGCCGCACACCTCGTTGCCCGACGAGGTGCCCACCGACGTACGCACGATGCGGTGGCGGCACATGACCGGCCTGGCGCGCGGGTTCTACGGCGAGCAGCTGCAGCGCGGCTTCGACCTCTTCCCGCGTGAGCAGTGGCTGCTCCTGGAGATGCGGTCGATGCTCGGCGACTTCGAGCCCACCGTCCACCGCACCACCGACTTCCTGGGGCTGCCCCGCTTCGAGCGGGTGCCGCCACTGAAGAACTGGCACGCGGGTGCCGAGCAGATCCCCGGTACGCCGCCCAGCGCACGTGACCTGGCCGGGCTGGCCGACCTCTACGCGGCAGACCTCGCGGTCTTCGAGGAGCTGTCGGGCATCGACACGGCGCACTGGTCGACGCGGCGCATCCTCGACGCGACGCTCGATCCTGCCGAGCTGGCGGCGAAGCTCGCCGCTCGGGTCGCACCTGCCGCTGGTTGAGGAGGTCGCGCAGCTCGGCCAGCGCCTGCCGTTGGTTGAGGAGGTCGCGCAGCTCGGCCAGCGCCTGCCGTTGGTTGAGGAGGTCGCGCAGCTCGGCCAGCGCCTGCCGTTGGTTGAGGAGGTCGCGCAGCGACCGTCACGAAACCCGCTCGCCGAGGATCCGCGCAGCCTTGCGCAGGTCCGCCGCGATGGCACTGGACGCCAGCAGGCCCGCGGCGGAGGCCGGCACCGCCCAGGCACCGCGACCATCGACCTCCCCCTCGGCTCGCACCCGGCTGCCGCCGGTCGTGTCGGTGAAGTGCAGCGTCAGGGTCGCGGTGACCCCGCGCCACGTGCCGCGCTCGGTCCACATCCGGAAGGGAGTCAGCTCGGTGGTCTCCATCCGGGGCCGTACGCCGACCGCGGTCGTCTCGTGCCAGGCCTGGCCCAGGTGCGGCTCCTCGTCCTCGGGCACCTCGACCGAACGCAGCGAGGACTGCCACTCGGGACGGTTGCGGGGATCGACGAGGTAGCGGAAGGCCACCTCGGCCGACACCGGCATCTGCACGTCGGCGGTGAAGGCGCGGCCGCTCACCACGACTCCCCGGTCAGCAGCTCGTAGGCCTCGAGGTAGCGGCCACGGGTGCGTTCGACGACCTCGTCCGGGAGCGGCGGCGGCGCGTCGCCGGACGTACGGTCCCAGCCCGACGCCTCGGACAGCAGCCAGTCACGCACGATCTGCTTGTCGTACGACGCCTGGGCGCGCCCCGGCTGCCACTCCGCCGCCGGCCAGAACCTGGAGCTGTCGGGGGTGAGCACCTCGTCGGCGAGGAGCGTCGTGTGGTCGGGTCGCCGGCCGAACTCGAGCTTGGTGTCGGCCAGGATGATCCCGCGCTCCCGCGCCAGCGCGTGCGCCTTGGCGTAGACCTCCATCGTCAGCATCCGCAGCTCGGCCGCGGCGTCGTCGCCGATGGTCTCGACGACCGCCTCGTAGGCGACGTTCTCGTCGTGGTCGCCGAGCTCGGCCTTGGTGGCCGGCGTGAAGATCGGCTCCGGCAGCCGACTGCCGTCCTGCAGCCCGGCGGGGAGCTGGATGCCGCAGACGGCATTCGTACGCCGGTAGTCGAGCAGGCCGGACCCGGTGAGGTAGCCGCGGGCCACGCACTCGACCGGGAACATCTCGAGGCGCTCGCAGATCACCGCGCGTCCGGCCACGGCGTCCGGCACGTCGGTCGAGACGACGTGGTTGCCGACCAGCGCGTCGAGCTGCCCGAACCACCACAGCGACATGCGGGTGAGGATCTCGCCCTTGTCGGGGATCGTGGAGGCGAGCACGTGGTCGAAGGCGGAGATGCGGTCGCTGGCGACCATCAGCAGCCGTCCCTCGTGCTCGCCGGTGTCGATCCGGTAGAGGTCGCGGACCTTGCCCGAGTGGACGTGGGTGGTGCCCTCGATGACGGGAGCAGAGGGGATGTTGAGCACGGGGCGAGCCTAGTGCGCGTCGCGGGCGGGGTGCAGCCACCAAGCCATCCGCCGGGTGACCCAGGGCAGGAACACGTAGGTCATGAGCGGTGTCATCACGAGCACCGCCGCGAGCACCCGCAGGGGCAGCGGCCAGTCGCCGATCGTCCGGCCGGCCAGCCAGTTGGACGTGAGGCTGAGCGGGAAGAAGACGAGGAAGATCGTCACCATCTGCTTCCAGCGCGGAGGTGCCTCCTGCGGGGCGGACACCGACTCGACGGTGACGGGCTCGTCGAACCACCCCTCGATGCCCGTACGACGCTCGACGCGCGAGGACTCGATGCGGCCCTGGGCGGCCTCCAGCCACCACGCGCGCTGCGGCGAGGCCTCCCACTCGGCGAGCGAGGCGGCGTCGGAGAAGCGGTAGAGCATGTGCCAGTCCCCCGAGTCCTCGCTGGGGCGCACCCACCCGGAGCCGAGGAAGCCGTCGAACTTCTCCGCCAGCGACGTCCCGGCCTGCACCCAGGCGAGCATCTCGGTGGAGTGCGAGGGATCGACGTGGCGCGTGACGGAGACGGTGACGGGGGCGGTGACGGGGGCGGACATGGATCCCATTGTCCGACGTGAGCGGGCGCCGGGCGAAGCCCGCGACGACGAGATCCCGGCCACTACCGACCGGCACCCTCTCCGGTGCTCTGGTCCCGGGTGCAAGGCTGGCGCGGATGAGCCAGCAGCAGGGGACGGAGCCGGACTCCGCGGACGCCGAGGCCTACGTGCCCGACCCGCGGCGCTGGCGGGTGCTCGCGGTCTCGCTCGTCATCGGCTTCATGTCGCTGCTCGACGTCACGATCGTCAACGTCGCGGTGCCGTCGATCCGCGCCGGGCTCGAGACCAGCGCCGCCACGATCCAGTGGGTGGTGTCCGGCTACGCCCTCGCCTTCGGCATGACGCTGGTCGCCGGCGGGCGCCTCGGTGACGCACACGGCCGGCGTCGGCTGATGACCATCGGGCTCGTGGGCTTCATCGTCTCCAGCCTCGCGGTGGGCCTCGCGACCGGCCCAGCGTCGATCATCGTGGCCCGACTGGCGCAGGGTGCGAGCGCCGGCCTGCTGACCCCGCAGAACTCCGGCCTCATCCAGCAGCTCTTCCGAGGCGCGGAGCGCGGCCGCGCCTTCGGGATGTTCGGCTTCACCGTCGCGGTCGCCTCGGCGGCGGGCCCGCTGATCGGCGGACTCCTCATCGGCCTGCTCGGCGAGGAGAACGGCTGGCGCTCCCTCTTCCTCATCAACGTCCCCATCGGGCTCGTGGCGCTGGTGCTCATCCGGCGGCTGGTTCCGGACAACGACGTCGGCGCAGGCATCGGCGCCGACACCGAGCACGACCCACGCGTGGACTTCCCCGGCGCCCTGCTGCTCGGCCTCGCCGTGCTCGCGGTGCTCTACCCGCTGATCAGCCTCGAGGGCGGCGCCGGCCTGCCGCTGTTGCTCCTCCTGGCGTTCCCTCCGCTGGCGTGGGCGTTCGTCCGGTGGGAGGTGCGCACCATCGCCGCGGGCCGCCCGCCGCTGCTCGACGTCTCGCTGCTGCGCGGCCTGCCCGGCTACGCCAACGGATTGCTGGTCGGCACGCTCTACTTCACCGGCTTCACCGGGATCTTCCTCGTCCTCTCGGTCCACCTGCAGGAGGGCGAGGGATTCTCGCCCCTGCAGGCAGCGCTGCTGATGACGCCGTTCGCCGTCGGCGCTGCCGCGACGTCCCCACTGGCAGGGCGCCTGGTGGGCCGGATCGGGCGCCGGGTGACCCTGCTGGCGCTCTCGGTGATGATGACCGGCACCGCCCTCGCGGCCTGGCTCGTCACCTCGCCCTCCGACAACCTCTGGTGGACCCTCGCGCCGGCGATGTTCCTCGCCGGCGTCGGCGGCGGCGGGGTGATCTCGCCCAACTTCACCCTCACGCTGGCCGAGGTGCCGCCGCGGATGGGTGGCGCTGCCGGCGGCGCCCTCCAGACCGGGCAGCGCATCGGGTCGGCCCTCGGTGCGGCCCTGCTGATGACGATCTACCAGACGGTCGCGTCGGTCGCCTCCGCTCCCGTCGCGGCGCGCTCGGCCCTGCTGGCGGCGCTGGCCGTGCTCGCGGTGGCGCTCGCCGCCGCCGTACGCTCCTGGCGCCTCGGCGACTGACCACTCGTCAACCGGTGACCTCGAAGGAGGTTGCTCCCGTGACCGATGCTTCGCGAACCGCCACGTCGCGCACCCGCGCGGCTGGGGGGCCTTCGTGGCACCACGCCACCAGGGCGTCCACGGCATCCTGCGGCCCCTCGGCGTGGAGCAGGACGGAGCCGTCGACCTCGTTGCGCACCCAGCCGACCACGCCCAGGCGGCGCGCCTGCTCCTCGGTGTGCCACCGGAAGGCCACGCCCTGGACCTGACCGGTCACGCGTGCCTGGACCGCCGTCGTCGTCATGGGTCCATCATGCGCCGTGGGCGGGTCGCCCGACACCCAGCTAGAGGATCGCGCCGGGGACGTACGCCGCGGCGCCGGGGTGACGGGCCGCCAGGTCCTCGATCCGGGCCACGACCGCACGGGTCTGGGCCACGGCCGCACCGGTGAACTCGATCGGGTCGGCGACGAGCGCGTCGATCTGCTCGCGGGTCAGCCCCAGCCGCTCGTCGGCGGCGAGCTTGGCGAACACGTCGTTGTCCACCTGACCTGCCCTCATGGCCAGCGCGGTGCCGACGGCCGCCTCCTTGATCGCCTCGTGCGCGGCCTCGCGGCCCACGCCGTTGCGCACGGCGGCCATCAGCACCTTGGTGGTGGTGAGGAAGGGGAGGTAGCGGTCGAGCTCGCGCTGGATCACGGCCGGGAAGGCGCCGAACTCGTCGAGCACGGTGAGGAAGGTCTGGAAGAGCCCGTCGGTCGCGAAGAACGCATCGGGCAGCGCGATGCGGCGCACCACCGAGCACGAGACGTCGCCCTCGTTCCACTGGTCGCCGGCCAGCTCGCTCACCATCGAGAGGTGCCCGCGGAGGATCACCGCGAGGCCGTTGACGCGCTCGCAGGAGCGGGTGTTCATCTTGTGGGGCATCGCCGAGGAGCCGACCTGCCCCTCCTTGAAGCCCTCGGTGACCAGCTCGTGGCCGGCCATCAACCGCACCGTGGTGGCGAGGTTGGACGGGCCGCTGACGAGCTGCACGAGGGCGGCCACGACGTCGAAGTCGAGGGACCGCGGATAGACCTGGCCGACGCTCGTGAGGATCTCCTCGAAGCCCAGGTGGGCCGCCACCCGGCGCTCGAGGTCGTCGAGCCTGCCGGCGTCCCCGTCGAGCAGGTCGAGCATGTCCTGCGAGGTGCCCATCGGGCCCTTCACCCCGCGCAGCGGGTAGCGGGCGAGCAGCTCCTCGATCCGCTGGACGCAGATCAGCATCTCGTCGGCGACGGTCGCGAAGCGCTTGCCCAGGGTGGTGGCCTGGGCAGCGACGTTGTGGGAGCGGCCCGCCATCACGGTGGCCTCGTGCTCCGCCGCGAGCCGCCCGAGTCGGACGAGGGCGGCGACGGCCCGGTCGCGGACGAGCTCGAGCGAGCGGCGTACCTGCAGCTGCTCGACGTTCTCCGTCAGGTCGCGCGACGTCATGCCCTTGTGAATGTGCTCGTGGCCGGCGAGCGCGGAGAACTCCTCGATGCGTGCCTTCACGTCGTGGCGGGTGATCCGCTCCCGAGCCGCGATCGAGTCGAGGTCGACCTGGTCGATGACCGCCTCGTAGGCCTCGACCACGCCCTCGGGCACGTCGATGCCGAGGTCGCGCTGGGCCTTGAGCACCGCGACCCAGAGCTGGCGCTCGAGGACGATCTTGTGCTCGGGCGACCAGATCTCGGCGAGGTCGGCGCCGGCGTAGCGGGTGGCCAGGACGTTGGGGACGCTCACGGGGCGAGTGTCCCATCCGACGCGGCGGCAGCCGCGCCCTCCACCACGCCGAGCGGTTCGGCAGCGATGTCGCGCCGCCACTGCGCACCCGGGAAGCTGATCGACGCGACACCCTCGTAGGCCTTGGCGCGCGCGTCGGCGACGTCGGCACCCACCGCTCGTACGGCGAGCACGCGACCGCCGGCCGTGACCAGGTCACCGTCCACGACCGCGGTGCCGGCGTGGATCACGTCGACGTCGGTCTCCTTGCCCAGCGTCTCGGAGCCGACGATGACGTCCCCGCTGCTGGAGCCCTCGGGATAGCCGGCGCTGGCCATGACGACGGTGACCGAGGCGCCGTCGGCGAAGGTCGGCGGCCGGACCGACGAGAGGTCGCCGTCGGCCGCGGCCTTCAGCAGCTCGCCCAGCGGCGAGGTCAACAGGGCCAGCACCGGCTGGATGTCGGGGTCGCCGAAGCGGCAGTTGAACTCGATCACGCGAGCGCCGGACGACGTCAGGGCCAGGCCGACGTAGAGGGTGCCGACGAACGGCGTGCCGCGCCGCGCCATCTCGTCGAGGGTCGGCTGGACGACGGTGGCGAGCACGATCATGGACAGGTCGGGCGGCGCCCAGGGCAGCGGCGAGTAGGAGCCCATCCCCCCGGTGTTGGGCCCCCGACCACCGTCGAAGATCCGCTTGAAGTCCTGCGCCGGCTGCAGCGCGTACGCCGTGGAACCGTCGCAGACGGCGAAGAGCGAGACCTCCGGACCGTCGAGGAACTCCTCGATGACGACCCGCTCGCAGGAGGCGGCGTGGGCGAGCGCCTCGACCCGGTCGGAGGTCACGACGACACCCTTGCCGGCCGCGAGCGCGTCGTCCTTCACCACGTGGGGTGCTCCGAACTCGTCCAGCGCGGCCGCCGCCTCCTCGGGCGTCGTGCAGGTGCGCGAGCGCGCCGTGGGGACGTCCGCGGCAGCCATGACCTCCTTGGAGAAGGTCTTCGACCCCTCGAGCTGCGCGGCCGCGAGCGACGGGCCGTAGCAGGAGATCCCCTCGCGGCGTACGGCGTCGGCGACGCCCGCGACGAGCGGCGCCTCCGGCCCGACGACCACCAGGTCGGCCCCGATCCGGACGGCCAGTGCTGCGACGTCGGCGCCGTCCATCGGGTCGACCGCGTGGAGGGTCGCCAGGCCGGCGATCCCCGGGTTGCCGGGAGCGGCGTGCACCTCGGTGATTGACGGGTCACGGCTCAGGGAGAGGGCCAGGGCGTGCTCGCGACCGCCGCTGCCGATGACGAGGACCTTCACGGGTGGACCACCACGGTCTGCTCGCGACCGGGTCCCACCCCGACGCCCCAGATCTTCGCCCCGGAGATCTCCTCGAGCGCCTTGACGTAGACCTGCGCGTTCTTGGGCAGGTCGTCGAAGGAGCGGCATCCGGAGATGTCGGTCTTCCAGCCCTCGAAGTACTCGTAGACCGGCGTGGCGTGGTGGAACTCGGTCTGGGTCATCGGCATCTCGTCGACCCGGTGGCCGTCGATCTCGTAGGCCACGCAGACCGGGATCCGGTCCCAGGCACCCAGGATGTCGAGCTTGGTGAGGAAGAACTCGGTGAGTCCGTTGACCCGGCTGGCGTAGCGCGCGACGACCGCGTCGTACCAGCCGCAGCGACGGGTGCGCCCGGTGGAGACACCGATCTCGCCGCCGAGCTTCTGGAGGTTGATGCCGTCCTCGTCGAAGAGCTCGGTGGGGAACGGGCCGGACCCGACGCGGGTCGTGTAGGCCTTGATGACACCGACGACGCGGTCGATCCGGGTGGGCCCGATGCCGGCGCCGACGCACACGCCGCCGGCCACCGGGTTGGACGACGTCACGAACGGGTAGGTGCCGTGGTCGACGTCGAGCATGGTGGCCTGGGCGCCCTCGAAGAGCACGGTCTGGCCACGGTCGAGCGCCCCGTTGAGCAACAAGGAGGTGTCGCACACCATCGGTCGCAGGCGTTCGACATAGGACAGGAGCTCCTCGACGACCGCCTCCACCTCGATCGCGCGGCGGTTGTAGACCTTGGTGAAGAGGTGGTTGCGCACGTCGAGGGCGGCCTCGACCTTCTGGCGCAGGATGCCCTCGTCGAAGAGGTCGGCGATGCGGATGCCGACGCGGTTGACCTTGTCGGCGTACGCCGGCCCGATCCCGCGCCCGGTGGTGCCGATCTGGTTCTTGCCGAGGAACCGCTCGGAGACCTTGTCGATCGTCGCGTGATAGCTCGCGATGACGTGGGCGTTGGCGCTCACCTTGAGGTCGGCGAGCTCCACCCCGCGCTCGATGAGGCCGTCGAGCTCACGGAACAGCGCCTCCGGGGAGACGACCACGCCGTTGGCGATCACGCTGGTGGCGCCGGGCGTCAGGATGCCGCTGGGCAGCAGGTGGGTGGCGTACTTCTCACCGTCGATGACGATGGTGTGGCCGGCGTTGTGACCGCCACTGGTCCGGACCACGAAGTCGATCGGGTCGGTGGTGGCCAGCAGGTCGGTTGCCTTGCCTTTGCCCTCGTCGCCCCACTGGGCGCCGAGCACGACGATCGCGGGCATCTCAGCCCTCCTCGCACAGTTGCGGACAGAGTCCTCGAAAACGCATCTGGAATAGCAGAAGCCCCGGCACAAGACACCGGGGCTCTTGCGGCGTCACGCTACCGCACCCAGAGACCAGCGGGCCGGAGCCGCACGATCCGGGCTCGGCCGCTCCCGGGGGTGGGGCGCGTCCGGCCAGCTGTGGGCTACTGTCCGGGCCGTGCGCTCCCTCCTCGTGATCACCAATGCCGACGCCGGCACCTCCGACGAGGAGACCCTGGCCACGGCGCTCGTCGTCCTGCGCACGGATGCCTCCGTCGAGGTCGCCAAGACCTCCAACCCGGGCGAGCTCGACGGGGTCCTGCATCGCGCCGGCGGTCGTACGATCGTGGTGGCCGGCGGCGACGGCAGCCTGCACGCGGTGGTGAAGGCGCTGCACAGGCGGCACGAGCTGCCCGACGCGACACTGGCCCTGCTGCCGATGGGCACCGGCAACGACTTCGCCCGAGGCAACGGGATCCCGCTCGAGATCGAGGACGCGGCACGGCTCGTGCTGAGCGGCGAGCCACGTGCGGTCGACCTGATCGTCGACGAGACCGGCAGCATCGTGGTCAACAACGTCCACGTCGGCGTCGGTGCGCAGGCCAGCCGCAAGGGCGCGAAGTGGAAGGACCGGCTGGGATCGGTCGGGGTCGGCAAGGTCAACCTCGGCAAGCTCGGCTATCCCATCGGGGCCGCCCTCTCCGCCTTCCACCCGCCGAGCTGGCACCTGCGCATCGAGATCGACGGCGTGGTCGTCAACGACCTCAACCGCCCGGTGCTCATGGTGGCGATCGGCAACGGCGGCAACGTCGGCGGCGGCACCGAGCTCAACCCCGACGCCGACACCGAGGACGGCCTGCTCGACGTGATGATCAGCCGGGCCGTGTCGCCGATGGCGAAGCTCGGCTACGTCTCGCGCCTCCGCAAGGGCGAGCACGAGGAGCGCGACGACGTCGTGTCGGTCCGCGGTCGCTCCGTGCAGGTCAGCGGTGACGAGTTCTGGCTCTCGGCCGACGGGGAGATCTCCGGTCCGGAGCGCAGCAGGAGCTGGCGTCTGGAGCACGCGGCGTACTCCATGATCCTGCCGTAGGCGGACTCACAACCAGCCGCGGCGCACGGCCTCCACCCCTGCCTGGAAGCGGGTGTCGGCGCCGAGCTCGATCATCAGCGAGGCCACCCGCCGCCGGACCGTGCGCAGGCCGATGCCCAGCTTGCGGGCGATCACCTCGTCGGTGACGCCGGCCATCAGCTGCTCGAGGAGGAACTGCCGCTCGTTCGGGCGCCCCTGCCCGGACTCGAGCTCGGGGACCGGCGCTGCGTGCGACCAGAGGAGCTCGAACCACAGCGTCAGGGCGGCCACGATCGATCGCTGCCTGATGTGGACGCGCGGCTCGTCGGTGAAGCCGAGCGGCTCGGGCAGCACGGCGTGCGCGTCGCCGAAGATGAACATCCTCGTGGGCACCTCGGAGATGACGCGCACCCGCTCGCCCAGGCGAGCGCGCGTGCGCAGCGCCTCGGGCGCCTCCCTGAGCGCACGCACCGGATAGATCGCCCGGGACCGGCGACCGGTCGCCATCGCCTCCGCGAGCAGCTCGCTCACCCGTGACTCCCGGGGCATCGCCCAGGCGTCCGGCCTCAGCCAGAGCATGTCGCCCCGGCTGGTCCGCATCATCAGGTGGAGCAGCTCGAGGGGGTCTCCACCCGAGCTGAGCTCGCCGTCGAGGGGGCGTACGTCGGTGAGGTCGCCGTCGTCCGGCCTGGTCGACGAGGCCACCAGGTGGGGCACCGCGCTCGCCAGCTCACGCAGCGCCGAGGCCGCCGACGCCGAGCGGCGCGACTCGCTGAGCATCAGGTCGGACACCACCTCGGCGAGCGGGGGCACGACGAGGCGATCCTCCTCGACCACCACCAGTCCTCGGGCCCGCAACCTGTCCAGGTCGCGCAGGAGCCGGTCCGGCCGCTCCTGCAGCAGCCGGGCCACGCCGAGGACGGTGTGCCCGGAGACGGGCACCAGCCGGAAGTAGAGGAGCTCGGACTGCCGGTCCAGGCCGAGGGCCGACAGCACGGAGGAGGGATCTGCCATGTCTGGCAGGTTACTGCCAACGGCACTCGCGACCCTCATGGCAGCGTCCTGCCAGCACATACTGGGGCGGCCAGCAGCCGCGGGGGTTGTGCCGCTGTGCCCGCTCCTCTGGGAGCAAGGCGTCGGAGTCGCCCACGGGGGTCGACTCCGGCGCCCTTCCCATTTCGGGCTCTTCCCACGCTCGTCCCGGCGTCCGACACCGTCCCCGCACCCCGTTAGCCTGTGCGCCATGGCGCGAGGCGGACAGCAGGGCAATCCGGTCGACTGGGTGACGCGGGCGGCGGACGACGCCGTACGCCACGCGGGCGAGGGCAACCCGGTGACCGTGTCGTCGGGCGCCTCGCCCTCCGGGCCGGTGCACCTGGGCAACCTGCGGGAGTTCCTCACCACCCACTTCGTCGCCGACGAGCTGCGCCGCCGCGGGCTGCAGGTCCGCCACCTGCACGTCTGGGACGACTACGACCGCTTCCGCAAGGTGCCCGCGGGAGTCCCGGCCGAGTGGGCCGAGCACATCGGGCGGCCGCTGACCGGCGTGCCCGACCCGTGGGACTGCCACGACTCGTGGGCCTCGCACTTCCAGGCGCCGTTGCAGCAGGCGCTGGCCGAGCTGGGCGTGGAGATGGAGGAGATCTCCCAGACCGAGCTCTACGGCAACGGCACCTATCGCGAGGACGTGCTGGCCT
The DNA here is from genome assembly GCA_963721925.1 of uncultured Actinomycetota bacterium. Classification (GTDB taxonomy): domain Bacteria; phylum Actinomycetota; class Actinomycetes; order Propionibacteriales; family Nocardioidaceae; genus Nocardioides. The sequence goes on from CAVRLH010000009.1 coordinate 571,374, forward strand.
CCGTCCGGGCGCGGCACGAGATCGACGCCGTGCTGGCGCGCTACCGGACCAAGAAGCCCGCCCCGTCCGCGTCGACCTCCGACGAGCCGTCCAGCGAGCTGGAGGCACAGGAGGCCGCTGCCCTGGCCGACTCGGTCGCCACCGACGAGGAGACCGGCAGCACCGAGCTGGCCCGCTTCCCCTTCAAGCCCTACTGCCGCGAGTGCGGGCGCGACACGGTCACGCTGACGTCCTACGACGACGACTCCACCGACCTCGCCTACACCTGCGACTGCGGCTACGAGGGCGTCACCAACCTGGCCACCCAGAACGAGGGCAAGCTCGTGTGGAAGGTCGACTGGCCGATGCGCTGGGCGCACTACCACGTCGACTTCGAGGCGGCCGGATCCGACCACGCGACCCCCGGCTCGTCCTTCACCGTCGGTCACGAGCTCGTCGAGACGTTCTTCGGCATGCCGCGCCCGGCGTGGTTCGGCTACGGGTTCGTCGGCTTCGCCGGCCTCCAGAAGATGTCGTCCTCCGCCGGTGCCGTGCCCACGGGCACCGACGCGCTCCGGGTGCTGGAGGCGCCCATCCTGCGCTGGCTCTACGTCCGCCGCGCACCCAAGCAGACCTTCACCGTCGACTTCGGCCCCGAGGTCGTCCGGCTCTACGACGAGTGGGACGCGCTGGGCCGCAAGGCCGCCGACCCGGCCAGGCGCGACGGCGCCGTGCTCGCCTGGGAGCGCGCCTCGGGCGTCGCCTCGGGCCCGCTGCCGACCTCGCCGGTCGTCGTACCGTTCCGGACGCTCTCCTCGGTCGCCGACGTCACCGCCGGATCGGCCGAGCAGATCGGCCGGATCATCGGCGCCGTGGGATTCCCGCACGACTCCCTCGACGACCTGCAGCCGCGACTGGGCCGGGCGATGGCGTGGACCGAGGAGTTCGTCCCGGCCTCCGACCGGACCCTCGTGCGGGACTCCCCCGACGCCGAGCGGCTCGCGTCGCTGAGCGAGGACGAGGAGCTGTGGCTGCGGATCTTCCTCGATCGCCTGCCCGAGTCGATGGGCCTCGAGGAGGTCACCGCCGTCGTCTACGGCGTGCCCAAGGTCGCCCGGGGGTTGGGTTTCGAGGACGCGCCGACCGACCAGGTGAAGGCCGACCAGAAGGACTTCTTCCGGCTGCTCTACAACCTGCTCGTCGACAAGGACCGCGGTCCGCGACTTCCTACACTGGTCATGGCACTCGGACCGGAGAAGGTGCGCCGCCTTCTCACCCCACCATCGGAAACCCCGTGAGCAACGAGCCGCTGCATCCATCGTGGACGTTGATCAGCGGCGCAGCGCGGGAGCCTCGCCGGCGTACCTCTCGAGATCGGCGCGTACGACGTCGCTGATCGGCCACGCGGACTGCGCCGTGTGGTCCCAGAGCACGTTGACGCACTCCCACACGGCTGCCGGGCCGCCACCTGCCTCGACACGGAGCTCGGCCGCGACGGTGAAGGAGGACCGGCCGATCCGGGTGACCCAGAGCGAGGCCAGGAACGGCTGGTAGGGGACGAACCGCATCTCGGAGTGGTACTCGATCGTCTGGGAGGCGACGAGCTCGGACACCCCGTCGTCCATCCCGTGGAGCAGCCCGGTCGCACCGTCCGGCAGTCCCGGGAGGTGGGCGAAGCGCAGGAACTCGTAGCGCGCCTCGTCGAGCACCCGCACCGCTTCGACGTTGTCGACGTGCCCGGCGAGGTTGATGTCGCGGTAGCGCGCCTGGATCTCGGTGGTGAAGGTCTGGCCCATGGGAGCAGTGTGCCGGGCGGCCGTGCAAGGCTGGCGGCATGTCCCACACAGACCTGATGGCCGGTCCCCCGCCCACCCACCTGCCCGTCGACCCCGCCGCCGGAGAGCTGAGCGCCGGCGACACGCCCGCTGCCGTCGTACGCCGCCACCCGGCGTCGCCCGCCGCGTGGGCCGCCCTCGCGACCCAGGCGCGCGAGGAGGGTGCCGACGACGTGACGGTCTACGCCTACTCCCGCGTCGGCTACCACCGCTCGCTCGACATGCTGCGCCGCAACGGGTGGAAGGGCCACGGCCCGGTGCCGTGGGAGCACGAGCCCAACCGCGGCTTCCTCACCGCGCTGGCGCTCCTGGCCCTCAGCGCCCGGGCGATCGGGGAGACCGACGAGTGGGAGCGCTGCTCGTCGTTCCTGCGTGACTCCAGCGCGACCGCGGCGGACGAGCTCCTGGCCTGATTCCCTGCCCCCGGCATCGACACGGCCTACGCTGCACGTCGTGACGGGGGCGTACGACGAGGTGGCGGCACGCTTGCGTGCGCTCGTCATTGACGGTGACCTGGCGGCGCTGCGCGCCTACCTCGACGGCCTGGCCGGGGACGACACCAAGGCTGCCCAGAGGTGGGTCGCCGGCACGCACGACGTCGACGACTACCCCCATCCGAGCGAGCTGGGCGATCCGCGGGACCACGACCACTACACGCGGGTCCAGCGGATGCGTCTCGCTCGTCTCACCACCTGGGGCACGCTCGGCGCGCCCGTTGCCGCAGCAAAGGCAGTGACGGTGGAGGGCACGTTCCTGACCACCGAGCAGATCGCCGAGCTCGTCCCCACCTTCATCGCGCGCGACGGGCGGTGGGCGCAGGCATTCGCCACTGCAGCCGACGCCGTGGCGCCCACCGCCCGCGGCGCCGCGATGATCTACGTCCTGCTGCGGGCAGTGGTCGTGGCTCACCAGCTGCCCGTGCCGACCGGCCGTAACTTCCACGGGGCCTGGATCACGCAGCTGAAGAGCCACGCGGATCCGTCGGAGTGGAGCGACCGCACACCGACACTCGACACTCTTCGTGCCGACCCGCTACTCCCGGACGTCGTCTACCACCAGATCGCCTCGGGCGAGGTGGGCGGTTGGACCGCGTTCGGCTCGGCCCTGCCGACCCTCGTGGACGGGGGGCTCATCGACCGTGGCCACACGCTGGCCATCGCTCTCGAGCAGCTCACCGCCGGACAGAAGCCGTCCTCCCAGAAGGCTCTGGCCGGAGTCCTCACCGCCCTGGACCTGCGAGCGGAGGAGGTCCCAGGCGGCCTGGACTACCTCCTCAGCGTTCTGTCGAGCTGCCACGGGTCGGCAGCGGGTGTGGTCCTGGGTCTCGCGACCGGCCTGGTGGCCACTGACGCCGAGGCCGTCGAGCTCGCGCGCGTGATGGGACCGCGTTCGGAGAAGGCACTGCGGCGCAGGCTCCTCGCAGCCCTGTCGCTCAAGCGGCTCGGTCGTCGAGTCTCGCTCGAGGCACTGCTGGAGGCTATCGACGTCCTGGCAGCCGGCGACGACGACGTCGCCGACCTGGCGCGCTACGACAAGGCCCGCGCTGCGCTCGGCGTGGTGCCGGCGATGGAACCGCAGGTCGCTGCGCCGGCGTCGCTCGGCCTCTGGGACCTGGCACCGCCGCGCCTGGAAGAGCACCAGCCCGACCACTCGGGCCTGCCCATCCGGGACATCGTCAAGCAGCACATGCGCGCCAACGACAAGAGCTGGGACCAGGTGCAGGCGACCGAGAAGGTGCTGGACGCACTGTCTCGGGGCGACCTCACCACCGCGCACCTCGTCGGCATCACTCATGAGCTCGCTGCGGAGGGGCGCCTGAGCCCGGTGCGCAGTGCCGCCCTCTTCGAGGCGCTGTTCCTCGGAGGCGCGATGCGGCTGGTGTGGCCTGCCGCGCTCCAGACCGCTGGCGTCGCCGCCACCGGGCGTCCCCGGCCGGGGCTCGACCGCCTGCTGGCCCTGCTGTCGTCGTACGCCGCAGAGCCGCCTCGGCCGGTGCGACTCCCCTCGGAGGTGGTCGGCCTCGCGCACGGGAGCAGTAAGGCTGCGCTGGAGGCCGCCCGCCTCGTACGCCTCGTCGACGCGCCGACCGAGGGCGTGGACCCTGTCGAGGTCGACCTCGCGCTGTGGGACGAGACCGTCGAACGCCCGCCGCAGGGACTGGCCTTCCCGCCGAAGCGGGAGCTGGACTCTGCGGGCCGGCGGCTCGCAGCCGGCTCGGACCGCTACTCGTACCAGCCGAGTGCGCGCGGTCGGGTCCGGCGGTGCCTCGTGCTGGAGGAGATCGTCTCCCTGCTGCCCGAGCACGGTGTCGACGAGGTGCGATCGCGGGTCGCCGCCGACGTGACGCGGTCATCCTGGCCGGTGGCGGAGGCGGTGGCGTCGTGGGCGACGGGACTGCTGGACGTGGCGACCTACTGGCGCATGGTCGAGGAGGCCGAGGCTGTGGCCGACAAGCCACGCGAGTGGCAGGTCGAGCACGACGCCCATCACCGCTGGCGGGCCGTTGACGGACTTCACCTCGAGCCCCCGGTGATGCCGTGGTGGTGGAAGGACGACGATCGGTTCCTGGAGTTCCTGCACGCCTGCGAGGTCCTTCTCTGTGCCGAACGGGGCGGCACCGTGCTCAGCACCCCCGACCGGGTCGACGGGACCCTCGGCCTGGACACGCTCGTGGACCGACTGTCCCGGGCACGGACGGTCGGCCCGGTCGACCTCCGCCTGGCCCTTGTTCGCCTGCGGCCCACCCGCGCGCAGGAGGCTTCGCGGGTGACGGGATCCGTGCGCACCGATCCCGCGCTCACCGTGGCCTCCGGCGAGCGCAATCTGAACGCGGTCGAGCTGGTGCGGGCCTGGGTGTCGGGTGGCGGCCTGCGCTGTCGACCCGGCTCGAACGAGCACGGCTACCCGACGTTCCACACAGAGGCGCCGTGGGCCTGGGGCTCGCTGGCCGCGCTGTCGCGCCGCAGCCTGACCGACCTGCCCTGCTACCGGCATGACGACATCTGGCGCCTGCCCGGCCGACCCGACGTCTGGCTCAGGAACGGTCTGCTCATGACCTCCTCGCGGGAACGCCTCGAGGAGGTCGGCGGCGCCCTCGGAGACCCGGGGTGGCGCACCATCTTCGAGACCCTCGCGACGGTGCCTGCCGACTACACAGCTGTCGACTTCGACGCCCTGGTCCGCCTGCAGCGACAAGGACGGCTCGACCCGGCCGTGGCCGCTGCGACCGCCACGTCGGAGTGGGACGCCGGAGCGACCGTCATCGGTGACGGCGTGGGCTGGGAGCACGCGTTCCTCCGCGGGGCACTCCGAGGTCTGTGGCCCGTCGCGGTCGCCGTGGTGGAGGCGGGACTGGCACGCCCAGAGCGCGCGGAGGAAATCGAGGCGATGCAGGCCGTGATGCGGCGTTACGCACGCCATGTGCCGCCCGATGCCGTGCCCGGATGGGCGGCAGACTCTTGAGCGGCTACGCCGCAGCGTCGGCACTCGTCGATGGGCCGGCCGGACGACGGCTGGGTCTGGAGACCGCCACCGCGCTCACCCCCACGGGGCTCGTCGAGCGCCCCGTCTTCTTCTCCGGCTTCCCCGCGCGACCCGAGGTGCTGGCCGCCGGGCTGCTGGCGGTCGCCGACGTGGCGGCCACGACGTACGCGGACTTCGGACAGGCCAAGCGGCTCGCGAACCTCGACCCCGTCGTCACGGCGAGCGGCGACCGGATGCGCTTCGAGTCGTTCTCCGGCTGCAACTCCGTGCACGCCCGTCTCGACTTGCTGCCGGACGGGATCAGCGAGGGCGAGGTCGGCTTCGGCACCACCAACGTCGACATCAACCAGCCGCTCCGAACGGCACTCGCCCGCATGGGCGGCGCTGCCCTCCTCCACCTCACCGTCGGGCCCGACGAGGTGCGCGCCAGCACGCCCGACGACCAGCACGTCGAGCGAAAGGTCGACCTCCCCGACCGATGGGTCCGCGGCCTGGCCGAGGTGCCGTGGGTCAGCGCAGCCATGACCGTGCGCGCGGAGCTGACAGGTGGAGCGATCGGCCGCTTCGCGCGGGACCTCCCCCGCGCCGGCTCGCCGGGCCCGACGGTGCACCTGGTGCCCGCCGCAGGTGGCGTCCGCCTGCTCCCGCGCGCACTGCCCGGCAGCATCGCGGTTCCCGGTGCCACGCGCCTGCGAGGGATGGACCGCGTCCTGCGCTTCGCGACGTCGCTGACCCTCCACACCGACCCCCACGGCGCGACGGCGTGGGTCTTCGCGTTGCCAGGCGCGCGCCTCACGCTGGTGCTCACCGCCCACCCCTATCGCGGGTTCTCCGGCGAGGGCGGGCTGCTACTCCGGCTGGTCGACCGCGCCAGCGAGGCACACGGGCGTGCGCTGCTCGTCGACCTGGGCTGGGCCCCGGCCGTCGACCCGGCGCGCCTGGTCGCGACGACCGGACTCGTGCCCGACGAGGTCGCCGGCGGGCTCGCCTGGCTGGCCGCGTCCGGTCGGCTCGGCCACGACCTCACCGACGCCGGCTGGTTCCACCGGGAGCTGCCCGTCGATGCTGAGCAGGTGATCCGGCGCAACCCGCGGCTGCGGAACGCCCAGGAGTTGGCCGCGACCGACGGCGTCCGCCCCGTGCGGCCGGGCGAGTGGCGGGTCCGCGGCACCGGCGCGGGCACCGGCACCGGCACCGGGCACACGGTGAGCGGCGCCTCGAGCGCCGATCTGGCCTGCACCTGCCCATGGGCAGAGAGCCACGCGACCGGTCGCGGACCCTGCAAGCACGTGCTCGCCGTGCTCCTCGCCGACGGTCGACCGCTCGGCGCGCCAGACCGACCGCTGATCGCGCCACCGCCTTTCGGGGGGCCGTGACGACCGTCACGGCGCCATTAGAGTCGCGCGCATGAATCCCGGGACCCCCTCTCCGTCGCGCCGTGAACAGGGCGTACCACCCACCGACAAGGGCAAGATGGCGCTGGCCGCCGTCCTGCTCCTGATCCCCATCGTCGTGCTCCTCTGGGTGCCGCACTACGCCAGGCTCGAGCCGAAGCTCTTCGGCTTCCCCTTCTTCTTCTGGTACCAGTTCCTCTGGGTCTTCATCTGCTCGGCGCTGACCTGGACCGCCTACAAGCTCACGCTCTCCGCCCGGGGCAAGACGACCCACAAGGTCGGTGAGGACCGATGACGCCGCACCTGACCGTCATGGTCGCCGGCACCGGTGTGAACGGTGTCGCCCTGGGCGTGCTGATCGCACTCTTCGCGCTGGTCACGGTGGCGGGGTTCATGGCGTCGCGCTTCCGGCGCGGCGAGTCGCTCGAGTCCCTCGACGAGTGGGGCCTGGGGGGTCGCAAGTTCGGCACGTGGGTCACCTGGTTCCTGCTCGGCGGTGACCTCTACACGGCCTACACCTTCGTGGCCGTGCCGGCCGCGATGTTCGCCACGGGCGCCGTCGCCGGGTTCTTCGCGGTGCCCTACACGATCATCCTCTACCCGATCATCTTCATCTTCATGGCACGGCTGTGGTCGGTGAGCCACAGCCACGGCTACGTCACGACGGCCGACTTCGTCCGGGGGCGCTACAACAGCCGAGGGCTCTCACTCGCCGTCGCGGTGACCGGATTCGTCGCGACCATGCCCTACATCGCGCTCCAGCTCGTCGGCATCCAGGCCGTGCTCGAGGTGGCCGGGGTCGGCGGCGGCGACAACATCATCGCCAAGGACGCGCCGCTGTTCATCGCCTTCGCGGTGCTGGCCGCCTTCACCTACTCCAGCGGGCTCCGCGCCCCCGCGGTGATCGCGTTCGTCAAGGACATCCTCATCTACCTCGTCATCATCGTCGCGGTGATCTACCTGCCCGGCCAGGTCGGCGGATGGGACAACATCTTCGGCTCCGCGCAGGACAAGATGGCCACGGTCAACGAGGCCACCGACAAGCCGACGGGTGCGTTCCTGCCCGGCGTCGGCGCCGGCTGGGCCTACGCCACGCTCGCCCTCGGCTCGGCGCTCGCACTGTTCATGTATCCGCACTCGGTGACCGCGTCGCTGTCGTCCAACAGCCGGAACACGATCCGCCGCAACGCCGCGATCCTGCCGGCGTACTCCTTCGTGCTCGGCCTGCTGGCCCTGCTCGGCTGGGTGGCCATCGCCGCCGGCACCGAGCCGATCGGACTCGACGGCGAGGCCAACGCCCAGCTCGTCATCCCGCAGCTGTTCGAGGACATGTTCCCGGCGTGGTTCGCAGGCGTCGCGTTCGCGGCCATCGCGATCGGCGCGCTCGTGCCGGCGGCGATCATGTCGATCGCTGCGGCCAACACCTTCAGCCGCAACATCTACAAGGAGTGGCTCAAGCCCGACGCCACCCCGAAGCAGGAGGCCAAGGTCTCCAAGCTGATGTCACTGGTCGTCAAGGCGTTCGCCCTGGTCTTCGTGCTCACGCTCGACAAGCAGAACGCGATCAACTTCCAGCTCCTCGGGGGGATCTGGATCCTCCAGACGTTCCCCTCGGTCGTGTTCAGCCTCTTCACGCGCTGGTTCCACCGCTGGGCGCTGCTCGCCGGCTGGGCCGTCGCGATGGTCTACGGCACCGTCGAGGCCTACCAGGTGGTCAACCCCGTCACCGGCAAGCACTTCGGTGGCTCCCTGGCCCTGATGCCGGGGATCGAGCAGCTGGGCTACATCGCGATGACGGCCTTCACCCTCAACGTCGTGATCAGCGTGGTGCTGAGCGCGATCCTCAACGCGATGAAGGTCAACAACGGCGAGGACGAGACGGTCGCGTACGACTACTTCGCCGACGCCGACGACCCGCGGGTGCAGAAGGACCTCGCCGCGCACCGCACGCACGGGGAGACCTACGGCGACCCGGACGACGTCCCGGGAAACGCTCCCGCTCGCTGAGCTCGGGCGTGGCCTGCGGCCTCGGGATCGGGCCCACGCGCCCGCCTCTTCGGGTAACGGGCCCATCCGTGCACTCCCGCCCCCACTGGTGGGGGCGGGAGTGCACGGATGAGGCAGTTACCCGGGCTGAAGGACGGGTGTACGGCGCCGGGCGGGCCAGCAACCGTCCACAGGACACCCCGATCCGCTGATGTCCACAGACCGGTCGGGCCGTACGAGCGGAGTGCCCGTCGGGCGGAAGACCGTGGCGGCATGGACCTTCCCAGCTACCTCCCCGCCGTCGCCCAGCACGGGCTCCTCACGCACAAGCAGGCACTCGCGGCCGGGCTGGCGCCGCGCGACCTTGCCCGGCTGGTCGAGAGCGGGACCTTGGTGCGGTTGCGCAAGGGCGTGTACGCCGACGGCGCTGCCTACGCCGAGCTCGACCAGCACCGTGCGGCGCCGCTGCTGCGGATCCGAGCGGCACAGCTCGCCATCGCGCGACCCCTCGTCTTCACCCACGATTCGTCGGCCCTGATCCAGGGTCTCGGGGTTCCCGATGCGACGACGTGCGCGATCCATGTCGCGCGACCTGAGCATCGGGCGACCCGGACCTCCGGCGGCATCGTCACCCACGGCGCACCCTTCAGCCGGCACGAGGTGGTCGAGATCGACGGGCTCAGGGCGCTCAGCCGCGCACGTACGGCCCTCGACATGGTGCGCTTCCACGGCCTCTGGCCAGGCATGGCGGCATGTGACGCGGCGCTGCGCAGCGGCGTGGCCCGGGCAGACCTCATTGAGGCCGCCGAGCGGATGCAGGGCTGGCCCCACAAGACCGTGGTCGACCGGGCCATCGCGCTGGCGGATCCGGGGGCCGAGTCCTATCTCGAGTCCCTCGGTCGTGGACTCGTGCTGGAGCTCGGGATCGGCATCCCCCAGACCCAGTTCGTCCTCAGCGACGGTCACCGCACCGTCCGTGGCGACCTCCGCGTGCATCGGCACCTCTTCGAGATCGACGGCAAGCTGAAGTACTTCCTCCAGAAGCAGGGTCGAACCCCGGAGGAGATCCTGTGGGAGGAGAAGATCCGCCAGGACTTCATCACCGGCTTCAAGCTGGGCGTCTCGCGGATCACCTGGTTCGACTGTCACGGCGGACGCCGGACAGCGCGGCAACGACTCGCCCGGGAGTACGCCGACACCGTGAAGCGCTTCGGCACCGACACCGGCGATCTCGCGCCGTACACCGCACTCGCCGCGCCGCGCGGGTGACCGACGTACCCGCGCAGCCTGCGCCTCCGCCTCCTTGGGTAACGGGCCCGAACGCACACTCCCGCCCCCACTGATGGGGGCGGGAGTGCACGTATGAGGCAGTTACCCAGGCAGGCCGGAGCGCCAGGTCGCCGGGGTCGCCGAACGAAGCCGGGGGTCAGACCCCCAGCGACGTCCCGGCGGAGCGCAGGTTCTCGCACGCCTCGACGATGCGGGCGGCCATGCCGGCCTCGCCGGCCTTGCCCCAGGCGCGGGGGTCGTAGGACTTCTTGTTGCCGACCTCGCCGTCGATCTTCAGCACGCCGTCGTAGTTGGCGAACATGTGGGCCGCGACCGGACGGGTGAAGGCGTACTGGGTGTCGGTGTCGACGTTCATCTTCACCACGCCGTAGTCGACAGCAGCGCCGATCTCCTCGGCAGTCGAGCCGGACCCACCGTGGAACACCAGGTCGAACGGCTTGGCGTCCGCATCGAGGCCGAGCTCGGCGACGACCGCCTGCTGCGCGGTCTGCAGGATCTCGGGACGCAGCTTGACGTTGCCGGGCTTGTAGACGCCGTGGACGTTGCCGAAGGTGAGGGCTGCGAGGTAGCGACCCTTCTCGCCGGTGCCGAGCGCGCGCACCGTGGCGAGGGCATCCTCGGGGGTCGTGTAGAGCTGGTCGTTGATCTCGTTGGCGACACCGTCCTCCTCGCCGCCGACGACGCCGATCTCGACCTCGAGGATGATGTGCGCAGCCGCGCAGGCGGCCAGCAGCTCCTCGGCGATCTGGAGGTTCTCGTCAAGTGGCACGGCCGAGCCGTCCCACATGTGCGACTGGAAGAGCGGGGCCTCGCCGCGCGCGACGCGCTCGGCGGAGATCGCGATCAACGGCCGGACGAAGCCGTCGAGCTTGTCCTTGGGGCAGTGGTCGGTGTGGAGCGCGATGTTGACGGGGTAGTTCTTGGCGACCTCGGCGGCGTAGGCGGCGAAGGCGGCCGAGCCGGTCACCATGTTCTTCACGGACGGGCCGGAGAGATACTCCGCACCGCCCGTCGAGACCTGGATGATGCCGTCGGAGCCGGCGTCGGCGAAGCCCTTCAGGGCGGCGTTGAGGGTCTGGGACGAAGACACGTTGATGGCCGGGAACGCGAAGCCCTTCGACTTCGCGGCGTCCAGCATCTCGGCGTACTTCTCAGGGGTTGCGATGGGCATGAGTCTTCTCCTCGAGCACGGGGTCGAGCACGTCGTTCGCCAGCCTAGTGGCTACTGGCGGGTCGCCCTTTTCACGCCCGAACCGTGACAACCGAGGAACGGACCGATCCGTCCGCGCATCTCCCGCGATCAGCCCCGCCAGGCCGAGTCGCCGGTCAGGTCGGCGTACTCCCGCACCCAGCTGTGCATCGCGATCGCGGCGGCCGAGCTGGCGTTGATCGAGCGGGTCGAGCCGAACTGGGCGATCGAGAAGGTGCCGTCGCAGACCTCTCGGGCGGCCTCGGACAGGCCCGGGCCCTCCTGACCGAAGAGGAAGCAGACCTGTCTCGGCAGCTCCATCGTCTCCAGGTGCTCACTGCCGGGCAGGTTGTCGATCCCCAGCAGCCGTACCGGCTCCTCGAGCGAGTGCAGGTACGCCGCGAGCGCCGGCACGTCCTCGTGGTGCCGGACGTGCTGATAGCGATCGGTCACCATCGCACCGCGCCGGTTCCAGCGGCGGTTGCCGACGATGTGGATCTCTCGCGCGAGGAACGCGTTGGCGGTCCGGACGATGGTGCCGATGTTGAAGTCGTGCTGCCAGTTCTCGATGGCGACGTGGAAGCCGTGCCGGCGGGTGTCGAGGTCGGCGACGATCGCCGCCATCGACCAGTAGCGGTAGCGGTCGACGACGTTGCGCCGGTCACCGTCGCGCAACAGGGCCGGGTCCCACTGCCCGCCGGCGGGCCACTCGCCCTGCCACGGGCCCACGCCCACCTCGGGCGGGCCGTGCGGCATCGGGTCGTAGGGGGCCCGCTCGTCGTCGTGCATGTCCGAACCCTAGATCTCGACCTCGCCCGGTCGACGGGCCAGCCGGTCTCGACTTCGTCCGATCACCCGACCCCGACATAGGGTGACGCCCGTGAGCGCACTCCTGGACCTCCAGATCGTCGTCCAGCCCATGCTGCTGGGCATCGACTGGATGGATCCCAACTGGCTCCTCGACCAGTTCGGCACCGAGCTCTTCTGGATCAGCATGCTGATCGTCTTCGTCGAGTGCGGGTTGTTCTTCCCGATCCTGCCGGGCGACACGCTGCTCTTCGCGCTGGGCCTCTTCATCGCCACCGGCCAGCTCGACCTGTTCCCGGGCCCGCCGTTCGCGGAGCTGATGATCGCGATGGCCATGCTGATGGCCGCCGCCTTCCTCGGCAACGTGGTGGGCTACGAGATCGGGCGCAAGATCGGACCGCCGCTCTACGAGCGGGACGGGCGCATCATCAAGCGCAAGTACTTCGACCAGACCACCGCGTTCTTCGACAAGCACGGCAACAAGGCCCTCGTCATCGGCCGTTTCGTGCCGTTCGTGCGTACCTACATCACGGTCGTGGCCGGCGTCACCCGCATGGACCGGGCCCGCTTCTTCGTGTGGAGCCTCGTGGGCGCCGTGCTGTGGGTGGCCTCGATCTGCATGCTCGGCTTCTTCCTCGGCGACGCGTTCCCCAACCTGGGCGAGAGCATCGACAAGCTGATCATCGTGATCCTGGCGTTCTCGCTGATCCCGATCGTCTTCGAGTGGTGGCGCCACAAGCGCACCAACGCCCCCGGGGCGGAGATCGGCGAGCACGACGGCGGACCGGACCGCGACATCTCCGGTCGCGACGTCTGACCGGGTCTCGCGACGGTCGCAGCGCGATCTCGTCAACCAGCGGTAGCGGCGTCCAGCTCCGCGCGCGTGAGGACCGACCTGATCTCCAGGCCGACATCGGCCAGCGGGTCGACGTCGGCCGGTGACCGGTCGATGGCACACACGACGACCTCGACGACAGCGCCCAGGTCTCGCAACGCGCGCGTCGCGTCACGCACCGCGCCGCCGGTGGTGATGACGTCCTCGATGATGGTGACCCGGCGACCGGTGACGTCCGGGCCCTCCGCGAGCTTGGCGGTGCCGTACTCCTTGGCCTGCTTGCGCACGAAGAGCGCGGGCAGCCCGGTGCGGGCGCTCACCATGGTGGCGATCGGGATGCCGCCGAGCTCGAGCCCGCCGAGCAGCTCCGTGCCCTCGGGCAGCAGCCCGACCATCTGTGCAGCGACCCGGTCGAGCAGCGCCGGCTGCGCCTCGAAGAGGTACTTGTCGAAGTAGGTGTCGGCCACCTGGCCCGAGCGCAGGGTGAACTCGCCGGTCAGGCGGCAGGTGGCGTCGATGTCGGCGGCGAGGGCGGCGTCGTGTGCGGCTGCGGAGGTCATGGGTCGCATCCTCGCAAACCACGGCTGGGTAGCCTGCGCGGGTGCAGACTCTCGCGCAGCGACTGGCCTCCATCCCGCCGACGATCTTCTCGGAGATGTCCGCGCTCGCGGTGCGCACCGGGGCACTCAACCTCGGTCAGGGCTTCCCCGACGTCGACGGCCCGCCGTCCGTCATCGCAGCGGCGGTCGACGCGCTCGAGCACGGTGCCAACCAGTACGCCCCCGGCATCGGCATCGCGCCACTGCGGGCCGCGATCGCTCGTCACCAGCAGCGCCACTACGGCCTCCACGTCGACCCGGACCGCGAGGTCGTGGTCACGACGGGCTGCACCGAGGCCATCGCTGCCGCCCTGCTCGGGCTCATCGACCCGGGCGACGAGGTCGTCGTGCTCGAGCCCTACTACGACTCCTACGTCGCGATGCTCACCATGTGCGGTGCCGTACGACGACCGGTCACCCTGCGGGCCCCCGAGTTCCGGCTCGACGTCGACGAGCTGCGCGCGGCTGTCACCCCCCGCACGCGGGCGATCCTGCTCAACACGCCGCACAACCCGACCGGGACGGTCCTGACGCGCGCGGAGCTGCAGGCCGTCGCCGACGTCGCGATCGAGCACGACGTGGTCGTCATCACCGACGAGGTCTACGAGCACCTCGTCTTCGACGACGCCCAGTCGAGCGAGGGGCACATCCCGCTGGCCACGCTGCCCGGCATGTGGGAGCGGACGCTCACCCTCTCCAGCGCCGGCAAGAGCTACTCGTTCACGGGCTGGAAGGTCGGCTGGGCCACCGGCCCGGTGGCGCTGGTGCAGGCGGTGCTCGCGGCCAAGCAGTGGCTGACCTTCACGTCCGGGTCACCGTTGCAGCCGGCCGTCGCCCACGCACTCGACCACGAGCCCGACTGGCCCCGGTCCCTCGCCCGCGACCTGCAGGGGAGGCGCGACCTGCTGTGCGCGGGCCTGACCGATGCCGGCCTGGCCCCTCGCGTCCCCGAGGGCACCTACTTCGCGACCACCGACATCTCCCACCTCGGGTGGACCGACGGGCGCGAGTTCTGCCTCACGCTTCCCGAGCGCGCCGGAGTCGTCGCGATCCCCGCGCAGGGGTTCTACGACGACACCGAGGCGGGTCGCCAGCTGGTGCGGTGGGCCTTCTGCAAGCAGCCCGACGTGATCGCCGAGGGCGTACGCCGGCTGGCCGGCGCCGACCTCACCCGCTGATCAGCGTCCGGGGTAGTCCGTCGGCGGGTAGTCGGTGCTGCCCTGCTGCGGGGATCCGCCGGGCGGCTGGGTGCCGTAGGGCGAACCGGGCTGCTGCCCGCCGTACTCGTAGCCGCCCTGGTAGCCACTGGCGCCGGGTCCACCGGGGTGGCCCGACTTCCGGCCGAACCAGTCGCCGGCACCACCGATGAAGAGCATCACGATCACCGCGACCGCCCCGATCAGCCAGATCGCGGAGAGACCGCTCGTGATGGTGAGCAGCGAGCCGAGCGCCACGACGGCGGACGAGATGACCAGCAGGATGCGCGCCACGTTGGAGCGTCGGAGGACGAAGATGCCGAGCACCAGGGAGATCACGGCCCAGATGACCAGCATGAGCATGAGGGCCACCATGACGCCCACGACGGAGTCGGGGTCGAGGTTGGCCTGCTCGAACTCCGGCACCCGCTCCATCTCGTCGACGATCGCGTCGCGAGCGACGAGGAAGAGCAGGCCCACGATGCCGAAGATGGCCGCGCTCAGGCCGGAGAGGACGATCGTGATCCAGCCCGCCGCCGTCACGGTGCCCGGGCGGGAGTCACTGCCGCCGGGCGGGGTGAACGACGAGCCGTAGGGCGGCTGCGGCTCACCGTAGGGCTGGGGAGGAGTCTGCGACTCGCCGTAGGCCTGGCCGTAGGGGTTGGGCGAGGATGACTGCTGGCCGTAGGGGTTGGCCGGCTGGCCGTAGGGGTTCTGGCTCGGGCCGGGCTCCTGCTCACTCATGGGTACATCTCACCATGAGTGCCGGGCACCCGTCCGTGCGGCGCGGGTGCGAACCAGCGCCGCACCTCGGTCCGACCCAGGCAGGCGACCGTGGTCATGGCCGCCACGGCAGGGATCACGAGGACCGGTGCGCTGAGGGCGACGAGGAAGCAGGCCCCCGCGCTGAACGCAGCCGTGATCATCAGTCCACGGCGGGCCCACGCACGCCGCGCCATCGCGAAGCCGGCGAACGCGAGGGCCATGCTGCACCACACGATCGCGACCGCCCCAGAGACGTACGTCGAGACGCGCAGCTGCTCGGAGGTCAGGCCGTCGGCGACCAGGTCGGGTTGCTGTCGCTCGAGCTCGGTCATGATCAGGTCGGGAGAGAGCCCCACCAGGGCAAGCGACAGCACCGAGGCGACCAGGACTCCCCCGGCTGCGAGGACGGTCAGCACGAACGCGACGATCACGGCCCGCGGCCGGTCGTGGAGCGGGCGACCGGCCGTCGGGCCCGTCGGGTGGGGCGCCGTCGACGGGGGTGCCGATCGGTGCTGGAAGGCCTGGGTGCCGGGTCGCTCGGAGGGAGCGTTCGGTGTCGTCCACGGCATCCGCCGGGTCGTCTCGGCCGTCTGAGGTGGGGCCGGCGGCGTCCACCTGCCGGTCGCGAACCACTCCCGGGCCGGCTGCATCCAGAGCATGGCCGCACCCGCGGCGACGAACGACGCGGCGAAGCCGCCCGCGGTGAGGCCGGTGACGAAGAGGGGCACGGCCAGGACGGAGACCGCCCGGCGGGCAGACGTGTCCGGCTTGAGGACGTACCACCCGAGGATCGCGGTGGCCGTCGCGCAGACCGCGGCGATGACCCCGGAGACGTAGAGGACCTGCATCGCGCCGTCGAGGTCGAGCCCCAGGCCGCTGAACGCCGGCTCGGCCAGCAGGTTCTCCACCCCGTTGCGGGTGTCGAGCGATCGGAGGCTGGAGAGCCGCTCCCAGGCGGTGAGGAACACCAGCACCGAGGAGAACATGACCACCCCCGCGGCCATGGTGACCTGGGGTGGGCGCTGCGCGGTGGGTTGACTCACGCCCCCATCGTCTCAACCCGGTGGTGAGGCGGGACCCGGCGGGGCCGGGGATTTCTCGGGGTCGATCTCAGGGGGCTGCCGGGCACTCTCCCCGATGCGCAGACGGTCGGGTGGGCGCGAGGGTTTGAGCCATGATCACTGTTGAGCACCTCACCAAGCAGTACGGCGCGTTCACCGCCGTCGACAACGTGTCCTTCACGGCCGCAACCGGTCGGGTGACCGGCTTCCTCGGCCCCAACGGCGCGGGCAAGTCCACCACCATGCGCATGATCGTGGGACTGACCCGGGCCACGACCGGTCGCACCCGGATCACCGGCCGCGACTACCACGACCTGGTCAACCCCGGGCTCGAGGTCGGCGTGCTCCTCGACGCCTCCGCCCAGCACGCCGGTCGCACCGGTCGGGAGATCCTCACCATCGCCCAGCAGACGATGGGCCTCCCGAGGTCACGGGTGACCGAGACGCTCGCCCGGGTCGGCCTGACCGACGAGGAGGCCGGCCGTCGGGTGCGCAACTACTCCCTCGGCATGCGCCAGCGCCTCGGCATCGCGACCGCGCTCATCGGCGACCCCGAGGTCCTCATCCTCGACGAGCCGGCCAACGGCCTCGACCCGGCGGGCATCCGCTGGATGCGTGACCTGCTGCGGGGCTTCGCCGACAACGGCGGCACCGTGCTGCTGTCCTCGCACCTCCTGCACGAGATCGAGGTCATCGCCGACGACCTGGTCGTCATCGGCCAGGGGCGGATCGTGGCGAGCGGCACCAAGGCCGAGCTCCTCACCGCGGCCGGCACCCTCGTGCGTACGTCCGACGTCGACGCCCTCGACCGCGCCCTCCGTGCGGCCGACCTCACCACCAACCCCATCGACGGCGGCCTGCGGGTCGACGCCGAACCCGAGCTCGTGGGCCAGGCGGCGCAGCGCGCCGGCGTGGCACTGCGTGAGCTGCGCGCCGCCGACGGCGCCGGCCTGGAGGAGATGTTCCTCGAGCTCACCGCCGAGACCGCCCGCGAAGGAGCAGCAGCATGAGCACCACGACCGTCCCGACCGCACGCCCGATCCCGACGCCCGCCCGCCGCGAGGCGACCGCCCGCACCATCGCACCGATCCCGATGGCCCGGCTGGCGAAGGTCGAGCTGCGCAAGATGTTCGACACCCGCGCCGGCTTCTGGCTGATGGCGAGCGTCGGCATCGTGGCAGTCCTCGCCACCACCGCCGTGATCCTGTGGGCGCCGGACGAGGCGATCACCCAGGAGACCTTCTCCACCGCGATGGGCATGCCCCTGTCGGTGGTGCTGCCGATCATCGCGATCCTCTCGATCACCAGCGAGTACAGCCAGCGCACCGGCCTGACCACCTACACGCTCGTGCCGTGGCGCGGGCGGGTGATGACCGCCAAGGTCGTGGTCGCCCTCGCCATCGGCGTGGTGTCGATGGTCTTCGCGCTCGCGGTCGGCGCCCTCGGCAACCTGCTCGGCTCGGCGATCACCGGCCTCGACCCGGTGTGGGACATCAGCGTGACGACGTTCTCCTACATCCTGCTCGCCAACATCCTGGGCATGCTGATCGGCTTCATGCTCGGCGTGCTCTTCCGGAGCTCCGCCGCGGCGATCGTGGGCTACTTCGTCTACTCGCTCGTCCTGCCGGTGGCCTTCGAGACCCTGGCCGCCTTCCAGGGGTGGTTCCGCGACCTGCAGCCGTGGGTGGACGTCAACTACGCCATCACCCAGCTCTTCGACGGCACGATGACGACCGATCACTGGCAGCAGCTGGGCGTCACGTCGCTCGTGTGGCTCTGGGTCCCGCTCGCCTTCGGGATGCGCGCGGTGCTGCGCGCCGAGGTGAAGTAGTCCCCCCGGCCCCGTCTGTTCATCATGGGATGTCGGTCAATGGGCACTTCCCTGCGTCAATTGACGCCGGGAAGTGCCCACTCGCCTACATCCCATGGTGAACAGTTCTGACAGGCTGGCCGCATGCATCCCGACGCCTGGCTGGTCGTGATCGACCCGCAGCGGATCTTCGCGGACCCGTCGAGCCCGTGGGGCTCACCGATGTTCCCGACCATCGTCGACCCCGTACGACGCCTCGCCGGGCGCCTCGGTCCGCGCACGATCGTGACCCGGTGGGTCGCCCCCGCCGCCCCCGAGGGGAGCTGGGCGGCGTACCTCGAGGCGTGGCCCTTCGCCGATGTCCCGCCCCACGACCCGCTGTTCGACGTCGTCGACGATCTCGCCGACCTCACCGACTCGGCTGCCGCGGTCGTGACCGCCCCGACCTTCGGCAAGTGGGGTGCCGACCTCACGGACGTCACCGGGCCGCTGCCGCACCTCGTGCTGGCCGGGGTCTCGACCGACTGCTGCGTGATCTCGACCGCGTTGGCCGCGGCAGACGCCGGCGCGACGCTCACCGTCGTGACCGACGCCTGTGCCGGTTCGACGCCGCAGAACCACCAGGCAGCCCTCGACGTGATGGCGCTCTACCCGCCGCAGATCACCCTCGCGACCATCGCGGACCTCCTCGGATGAGCCGGGTGATCCACACCGGCCAGGCGTTGGTCGACGTCGTCGTCGAGGTGCCGGACCTGCCCGCCCGCGGGCAGAACGTGATGGCCGCCTCGGTCACCGAGTACGCCGGCGGCGCGGTGACCGTGCTGGTCGCGGCCGCCCGCTTCGACGCCGACTGCGTGCACGCCGGGGCGCACGGCACCGGGCCGCACGGCGACCTCATCCGGGCTGCGCTCGCTGTCGAGGGCATCGAGCTCTCCGCGCCACCCGTCGCCGAGAGCGACACCGGCATCTGCGTGGTGATGGTGGAGCCGAGTGCCGAGCGCACCTTCGTCACGACCCTCGGCGCCGAGCGCCGGATCACGATCGAGTCGCTGGCCACGTCCGAGCCCCGGCCGGGCGACCTGGTGTGCGTGACGGGCTTCTCGCTCGCCCTGGACAGCACGCGCGACCCACTGCTCGCGTGGCTGCCGACGCTCGACCCCGGCGTGGTCGTCGTGCTCGATCCGGGTGCGGCGTTCGCCGAGCTGCCCGCCGATGTCCGGGCCGCGATGCTCCAGGTCACCGATGTGTGGTCGAGCAACGCCGACGAGGCTGAGGACCTGCTCGCCGCCGTCGGCAAGACCGCACCCCACGCCCTCACAGCCCGCACGGCCGCCATCGCTCCCCTGCTCCGCGGCGACGCCGTCGCGATCGTCCGGGACGGGCCGGAAGGGTGCGCCGTACACGTCAACGGCCAGACGACCGACGTACCGGGCTATCCGCAGACCCCGGTCGACACCAACGGTGCCGGCGACACCCACACCGGCGCGTTGCTCGCCGAGGTCGCAGCCGGTACGCCCTGGGTCGAGGGTTGTCGTCGGGCCAACGCCGCAGCCGCCATCAAGGTCACCCGCCGGGGTCCGGAGTCGGCCCCGACCGCCGACGAGGTCGACGAGTTCCTGGCGCGGACGGGCAGCCGGCCCCCGGTCACGGCGTCCGCCACGTAGGTGGCAACCGGCGGTCCGGGTCCGCTCTCGCGAGACCTCGCCGAACGCCCGGAAGAGGCCTAGACTCCAAGCACACGGTCGGTCGTGCCCAGCCCTCGCACTGACGGTGGCCGTGGCGTCAGGGCGCCTTCTGATCGAACCAGATGATGTCCGCATGACCACCGGGACCAACACGCTCGAGTTGCCCGCTGAAGCGGGGAGCGTCGCCTTGGCTCGGCACTTCGTGGCGGAGCGACTGCTCGGTCAGTGCCCACCCGCGCTGGTCGATGACGTCACCCTGGTGACGAGTGAGCTGGCCACGAACGCGATCCTGCACGCGGCCTCCTCGTTCGACGTGACCCTGCGGAACGTCGACGGTCAGGTCCTCCTCGAGATACGCGACCGCTCGCGACGAGGGCCCGTGCCGGGCGACCAGACGATGCTGGGCACCCACGGACGTGGAATCGCGATCGTGACGGCCCTCGCCCGCGACTGGGGAGTCGCCCTCGACCCGTCCGGCGGGAAGACGGTGTGGGCGTCGTTCGACGCCTAGACCAGTGTGCTTCCCGGGGTGCGAATGCTAGGCACGGGCCAGCATCCGATGTGATGATGGACGCCTACCGGCCGGGTCCCCGCCCTTCGTTGACATCATGGCGATCGAGGTGCCGCAATGGCCACGGACAACCAGTCATACCGGGTGCGTCCCGCCGGGGGCCTCCTCACCCACGCCCGGCGCCCGCCTCCCTGCGGCGCGAGCATGCGGTGCACCAGGTCCGGTCCGTGGTTGGTGGTCGAGGTCGCCGGAGAGCTGGACCTCCAGGCGGTCCCGCTCCTCGACGAGCTCGGCAGTGACCCACGGTTCGTGACGCTCGATCTGCATGGAGTGACTTTCATGGACTGCTCCGGCCTCCATGCCCTCGTGAACGCTCGGTCCCGGGCCGTCGCCGCCGGCGGATCGCTGCGCGTGGCAGCCCCATCCCGGGAAGTGCAGCGCCTCCTCAGGCTCACCGGGCTCGAGCGTGCGTTCCCCACGTTCGACACGTTGGCCGAAGCGACCGCACTGCGGGTGGCCGTGGACGGCGCTGACGCAGGACCGAGGCTGGCCCACCCTCGACGGAGCGGAGGCGCGGCCGCACGCGCGGAGTAGGCTCCTCTGAGCCGCAGTGCGTCCGGGCGGCGTGCCAACGGAGGTTGTCGTCGTGACCAGTGCGGCCAGCACCATCGGCGCGCACGTGGTGCGCGGGTGAACCGCCACCTGGACCGCGTCCAGGCGGTGCGGGCCCTGATCGCCGAGCAGCCCGCGCTCGAGGACGACCTGCCGGGCGCGGTGGGCGGCATGCAACGGCTCTGTCGGGCCGCCACCGATGCGCTCTCGGCGACCGGCGTGGGTGTGGGCCTGATCGGCAAGGCCGGCGCGCAGATGACGTTGGCCGCCTCGACGGCACCCGTCGAACGGATCGAGCAGCTGCAGTTCTCGCTCGGCGAGGGGCCGTGCCTGGATGCCTACACCACCCGACGACCGGTGCTGGTCTCTGATCTCCTGGAGATGAGCGGTACGCCCTGGCCCGCGTACGCCAGCGCGGCCGGGGACCACGGCGTGCGAGGGGTCTTCGCGTTTCCCCTCCAGGTGGGCGCCGCACGCCTGGGTGCCATGGATGTCTACCGGGACACGGCCGGGGGGCTGTCCCCGGAGTCCCTCGATCTCGCGCTCACGTTCGCCGAGGTGGCGACGGAGTCGATCCTCGACGCGCAGGACCGATCAGGCTCCCCTGATCAGGTGCTCCACGATGCGGGTGCCGACCACCACCAGGTGTTCCAGGCCCAGGGCATGGTCATGATCCAGCTCGGGGTGACCCTCGCCGAGGCGATGGCTCGGATCCGCGCCCATGCCTACTCCCACGATCGGCAGCTCAGCGACGTGGCCGAGGACATCATCGAGGGTAAACTGGTCCTCGAGTCGGATGCATCCTGACACTACGGTCCGCTGCTGCCCGGCACCCGTTCGCGAAGGATCTCGCATGACCAACATATCCGCCGAAAGGCTCGCGGAAGTCCTCGTCGAGGTGGCCGACACGCTCGTCGACGAGTTCGACCTCCTCGAGTTCCTCCACATGGTCACCACCCACACCTCCGAGGTCGCCGGGGTCGAGGCCGCCGGCATCCTCCTGGCGGACCACCACGGTCGCCTCCAGCTCATGGCCTCGACCGATGAGCGGACGAAGATGCTCGAGCTCTTCCAGATCCAGTCCGAGGAAGGCCCCTGCCAGGACTCCTTCAGGCTGGGGACGGTCGTGACTGCGGCCGACCTCGCGGAGCTCGACCGGTGGCCCAGATTCGCCTCTCGGGCCGCCGAGGCCGGCTTCCAGTCGGTCCACGCCTTCCCGCTGCGGCTGCGCAAGCAGGTCATCGGTGCCCTCAACCTCTTCAGCGGCACGACCGCCCGCATGGACGAACCCGACCTGCGCATCGTGCAGGCGATGGCCGACATCGCGACCATCGGACTGCTCCAGGAGCGAGCCATCCGTCGCGGCGAGCTGGTGACCGAGCAGCTGCAGGGCGCTCTGAACAGCCGGGTGAGCGTCGAACAGGCCAAGGGGGCGCTCGCCCAGATCCACGGCATCAGCCCGGACGAGGCCTTCGAGCTGCTTCGCAGTTACAGCCGCTCCCACCGGCAACACCTCAGTGAAGTCGCGGTGCTGGTCACCGGCGACCCCTCGGCCGTCCCGGACCTGACCACCGCCGAAGGTTCCTGAGCACGAGCCGGAGGCAGGTCCACGCTCAGCAGAACGCGGCCAGCTTCTCCAGCGCGGGCCCCGTGTGCTGAGCCAACCTCTCGCGGGCGTCATCCAGCGCAGGACTGCCCGGATGTCCCGGCGGCACCCGCGCCGGGTTGAGGGCGACACCGTCGGCCCACTCCTTGATGTCGGGCTCCGCGGAGTACGCCTGCGCGTTGCAGGTCCCGAGGAGGTTCATCGACGCCCACTGCCGCAGCGAGTTGCCGAACTCGGACGGGGAGCAGACCCGGTTCTTCTCGACGTCGTCGCTGCGGGTGGCCTCGACGTAGCCCACCAGTGCCGCGCCGAAACAGGGGAATCCCGCCCGGATCGGCTGGATGGTGATGTCGGACGGTCGCCACACAGGCACGATCGGCCGGTTCCTGAGTCCGTCAGCGGCGCAGTGCACGACCAGGGCGTCGCCTGCGATACCGACCGAGCCGTTGTCGAGGTCGACCCGACCTCGCGTCACCGAGCGCACGTGCCCACGCCGTACGACGTTGTCGACGGTCCGCAGCAGGTCGAGCTCCCACTCGGCGAGCGTCGGCGTCTTGGCCATCGTCGGAGTGACCGAGCGGTCGATCCGCAGCATCGCGCCGGTCTCCTCCATGCGCAGGAACGCATCATCGAGGGAGGACGACGCAGCGACGCTCTGCATGATGTCGGCGGCAAGGCCGAAGAAGACCGCAGGGTCGGGCTGCACGCCCGCGCGATTGATCATCCACGGGTCACGCGGTCGCACCCAGCAGATGGCACCGGGGTCGACGTCGCGACCGAGGAGCCAGATGATCGCGTCGGTGGCGGTCTTGCCCGCACCGACGACGACGTACTGGCTGGGAGCGTCCTCCAGGACGGCGAGATCGTTGACCGGCACCACCCGGGCGCCGTCGGAGACGGCGAAGGGCGGCGGCACCTCGGCCGGGATGGTCGGCGAGAGGTAGTGGGCGTTGACGATGCGGCACGACTCCGACACCTCGAAGCTCTCGCCCGTGGTCCGAGAGGTCACGGTGCGACTGCCGTCGAAGTCGCTGTCGGGGAGGAACTCGACACGACCCGAGCCCAGCAGCCGCTCGAGCACCCGCTCGAAGTACGCGACGATCTCCGGCTGCGCAGCCCGCTCGTGGAGGCCGGCCTCGGGGCCGCTCGCCTGGAGCTCACCACCGCCGAGCAGGGTCGACGCGACGCCGTAGAAGCACGACGACTGGTGCAACCGGACGAAGGGGTAGGCCCCGAGCCAGTGACCACCGACCTCGTGGCGACGGTCGACCATGAGCACCCGGGCATCGGAGTGGTCGAGGAGCGCGTCGGTGAAGCCAAGACCCAGCGCGCCGGCGCCGACGACGAGGTAGTCGGCCGGAAGGACGCGGGTCGCGCGGCTCACTCCTCGAGAGTAGACCTCAGCGAGAGCGTCACCGTGGTTCCGTGCCCCAGCTGTGAATCGACCCGGACCTCGCCACCGTGTCGACGGACGATCCGCTGGACGATCACCAGCCCGAGCCCGGTCCCCGGACGACTCAGGGCCTCGGGGTTGCTTGAGCGGTGGAACTCGCGGAACAGCGAGGCCTGGTCCCGCTCGGAGATGCCCAGGCCCTGGTCGGCGACCGAGAGGAGCACGTCGCTCTCTCCCTGCTCGAGCCGCACGACGACAGGGGAGCCGTCCTCGGAGTACTTGATCGCGTTGCCCACCACGTTGGCCAGCGCCCGGTGCAGCTCGTCGTGTCCACCGCGGACGAGGACCGTCCCCTCGGGCATCTCGGCGGTGACGCGGATGCTCCTGGCGGTGGCGGCATGACCGCACTCCTCCACCACGTCCAGGACCACGCTGCGAAGGTCGACGTCGACCGGCTCGAACGGCGCCCGTGGATCGGAGAAGCGAGCCACAGTCAGGAGGTCGTCGATGACGGTCTCGATGCGTCGCGCTCCACGCAAGGCCGCCGCGACCGATCGACGGCCGGCATCGGAGAGATCCTCCTCGAACTCAGTCATCTCGAGGTTGCCCATGACGGCCGTCAGTGGTGAGCGGAGCTCGTGGGCCACGGTGTTGATCAGCTCGGTGCGGTAGGTGTCCAGCTCGCGCAGGCCGGTGACCAGCGCCCGTTCCTTCTCGAGCTGACGCACGTTCGCCACGGCGCGGCCGAGGTCGTGCCCGATGTCGAGCGCAGCGTCGTACTCCCGTTGGGTCCAGGCTGGTTCGTCGGCCGCGCGGACGAGCGCGAGATAGCCGAGGCACTCGGTGCCCGCGCCGAGGGGGATGAACAGCGCGGAGCCGATCCCGATCCCGTCCAGGAACGCGACCAGCTCCTTGGATCTCTCCGGGTCGAGACCGGGGTGGACGTCTCGCGTGCGGGAGAAGTCGGCGACGTACTGATCGGCCCAGTACCGGTTGGCGAACACAGCCCCCAGGTCGCCCAGCTCCTCGAAGTTCGGCCGGTCGACCCCGGTCTCCGAGTACCACGTGCTCGACCGGTCGCCCTCGCCCTCGGACACCGAGAGCAGCATGCCCTCGGCGCCGAAGGACTGGACCAACGCGGAGCGGCAGGCCTCGATCACCTGTCCGAGGGACGACTCGCCCAGCGCGCGACGGACAAGCTCGCGGACCTCGGTCATCAGGCGGACCCGCTGGTCCAGCTCGTCGCGCTCGAGGGCCATGAGCACCGTCGTGCGGGTGACGCCCGCATAGCGCCCCAGCACCTCTCGCTGCGCGGCGTTGGGCCGCAGCCCGTCCACCGGCACGTCCACCGTGAGCAGCCCGCGCAGGGATCCCTCGTCGTCGTAGATGGGCGCGGCCAGGAGGTCCATCGGGTGCCAGGCCTCCCCCGGTCCCTCCACCGGCTCGAGGTCGGGGACGTAGCTGTAGCGCAGCACCTCGTCGCCGACCCGGTCGTGCGGCACGAACCTCAGGTCACCCCACTCGTCGGCCTTGGTGAGCTCATGCTCGAGGACCTCGACCGCGATGGTCGTGCCCATCAGGTCCTTCAGCTCGGGCGACGACGTGGCCACCACCTCGAGCAGCTCACCGCGGCGTACGTTGATGACCGCGTGCCGGAAGCCGGACAGCAGCGCGACACTCTCCGCCACCACCCGCAAGGACGCACGCGCGGGTGCGTCCGACCACGGGCCCGTCCTCGACTCGTCCCGATCCAGGGCTGATTCCATGTCTCACTCTCCAGTCGCGGAGACCCCCCATTGACTCACCGCACGGCACACCCCATCACAAGTCACGACTCTCCGCAGGGCAATCGGTCAGGGCGTACGGTGCCCGCGTGACCTCGGACGCGCTCCTCGTCGGCTGCGGAGACCTCGGTTCGGCCGTCGGGCTCCGGCTCGCCGACCTGGGCCACGACGTCCTTGCCCTGCGTCGACACGCGGACCGGGTGCCTGCGCCGCTGCGCGGGCTCTCGGTCGACCTCACCCGCGAGACACCCGGCCTGCCGGACCTCCGCGCAGACCTGCTCGTGGTCGCGCTCACCGCGCGCCCGCGGACAGAAGCGGCCTACCGGGCGACGTACGTCGACGGGCTGGGGCGTGCGCTCGATGCCGTGCACGCCACCGGCCACCTTCCCGGGCGGGCCGTGCTCGTCTCCTCGACGGCCGTTCACCGCAGCAGCGACGACCCCGCCCTCGAGGACGAGACCTCATCCCCGCAGCCCGCCGACGGACCTGGCCGGATGCTGCTCGAGGCCGAGGAGCTCTTCGCCCGTCGGCTGCCCGGCGGGACGGTGCTGCGACTCTCCGGGCTCTACGGCGGCGCCAGCACCCGCCTGGTCGACACCGTGCGCGAGGGGCGGATCGAGGACCCGCACCGCTGGACCAACCGGATCCACCGCGAGGATGCGGCCGCTGCC
Organism: uncultured Actinomycetota bacterium; assembly: GCA_963721925.1. Taxonomy (GTDB): domain Bacteria; phylum Actinomycetota; class Actinomycetes; order Propionibacteriales; family Nocardioidaceae; genus Nocardioides. Next base: position 597,865 of record CAVRLH010000009.1, read on the forward strand.
GTCGTGCACCTGCTCACGATGGACGCCGAGCCCGGGGCCCTCTACCTCGGGACCGACGACGAGCCTGCCCAGCTGGGTGACGTCGCGGCCCACCTCGCCGACCTGCTCCGCGCACCCGCGCCTCCGCAGGCCGACCCGACCCGAGGGCACGGGAAGCGGCTGTCCAACGCCCGGCTGCGCGCGACAGGTTGGATTCCGGGACACCCGAGCTATCGCGAGGGGTACGCCGACCTGGGCACACTGGTCTCCCGCCCTGCGCAGCACCCGGCTCCTGGAGGACCGTGATGAGGCTCGACCAGTTCCCGCGCCATCCCCTGACCTTCGGACCCAGCCCGGTGCACCACCTCGAGCGACTCTCGAACCACCTCGCCGACCAGGGCGGCGGCGCCCGGGTGTGGGCCAAGCGGGAGGACGTCAGCTCCCCGCTGGCCTACGGCGGCAACAAGATCCGCAAGCTCGAGTACATCGTCCCGGACGTGCTCGCGAGCGGGGCCGACACCCTGGTCTCCATCGGCGGCGTCCAGTCCAACCACACCCGCCAGGTGGCCGCGGTCGCGGCGCACCTAGGGCTCAAGTGCCGTCTCGTGCAGGAGAAGTGGGTGCCGTGGGAGGACCCGGTCAACGACAAGGTCGGCAACATCCTGCTCTCCCGGATGATGGGCGCCGACTCCCGTCTCGACCCGCACGGCTTCGACATCGGCATCCGTGACTCGTGGAGCGACGCGATCCGCGAGGTCGAGGAGGCGGGCGGCACGCCGTACGCCATCCCTGCCGGCGCCAGCGAGCACCGGCTGGGCGGCCTCGGCTTCGCCAACTGGGCCTTCGAGGTCGCCGAGCAGGAGAAGCACCTGGGCGTCTTCTTCGACACCATCGTCGTGTGCACGGTCACCGGCTCGACGCACGCCGGGATGATCGCCGGCTTCGCGGCCCTGGAGGACCTCACCGGCGTACGACGTCGCGTGCTCGGGATCGACGCGTCGGCCACGCTGGCGAAGACCCGGGACCAGGTCGGCCGCATCGCCCGCCACACCGCTGATCTCATCGAGCTGGGGCGCGAGCTGCGAGACGACGAGATCCAGGTGCTCGAGGGCTGGGCCGGCGACCTCTACGGCATCCCCGTCGAGTCGACCATGGCTGCGATGGCTGCGGGAGCGACCCTGGAGGCGATGATCACCGACCCCGTCTACGAGGGGAAGTCGCTGGCCGGCCTCATCGACCTCGTCACCACTCGCGACATCCCCGCCGACTCCACCGTCCTCTACGCCCACCTCGGCGGACAGCCCGCGATCAACGCCTACCACCGGCTCTGGAGCCCGCCCGAGCACGCCGACGACTGAGCCTCGCAACCAGGGTCCTGCCCTCCGACTGGTCTAGCCATGTTCGTCAAAGTCTTGTCTGGTCGCTTCGTCTGGGCGCTCCCGGGGATCACCCTGATGGGCAAGAACCCTTGGGGGGGTCATCGAAATGGAACTTGTCTCAGCGTGGCCGACGACCACACACCGTGGCTCGACGCCGTCCGATCACGACACCAGCGTCGACTCGTTGCTGCTCTCGAGCGTGCGACAGTGGCTGACCATGAAGGAGTCCGCCGCGGCGCGGGCTCCTGCTGTCCGCAGCGCGACGGCTCAGGCGCGCGTGGTGCCCAGGCCGCGCCCGGTGAGTGAGGAGCCGGAGTACGCGCCTCGCCACGCCCTGCCGCAGCGACACCGCCGCCCGCCACCGAGGCTCACCGGACGACTGGCACTGCTCACCCGCGAACTGGTGGACCTGCTGCCGTCACGACACCCGGACGACGCCTACGCCGGGCGGCACCGCGCCCACTGACGCACCCCCGGGCTGAGCGGGCACGAATGTCCCGCCCAGCCCCCCGAGCGGGCACGAATGTCCCGCCCAGCCCGCCGAGCGGGCACGAATGTCCCGCCCAGCCCACCGAGCGGGCACGAATGTCCCTGATCATTTGCGCCCGCTCGCCACGTCGGGGCGGACATTTGCGCCCGCTCACCACGTCGGGGCGGACATTTGCGCCCGCTCACCACGTCGGGGCGGACATTTGCGCCCGCTCGCCACGTCGGGGCGGACATTTGCGCCCGCTCACCGGTCGGCAGGGGAGACTCGTGCTCACGAGCACTCCCCATCCCATCCCAACCCACCCCACCCCAACCCACCCCACCCCATCCCACCCCACCTCACCCCACCCCGCCGCCCGGACCGAGGAGCACCCCCACCGTGACCGACGACCTGCTGCAGCGCCTGCGCGAGAGCGTGGGCAGCGAGCACGTCCTCGGCGACGAGGCCGACGTCGCGGCGTACGTCGTGGACTGGACGGGCACTCACACCGGACGGGCGCTCGCGGTGGTCCGACCCGGATCGACTGCCGAGGTGGCCGCGGTCGTCAGCGCGTGCCACGAGGCCGGGGTCGCGATCGTGCCGCAGGGTGGCAACACCGGGCTCGTCGCCGGTGGCGTCCCCGACGACTCCGGTACGCAGGTCGTGCTCTCGCTGGGACGGATGCGGGCGATCCGCGACGTCGACCCGGTCGCCGGGACCATCACCGTCGAGGCGGGCGTCGTGCTGGCCGACGTCCAGGCTGCGGCAGCCACGGCCGGCCGGCTCTTCCCCATGTCGCTGGGGTCGGAGGGCAGCTGCACCATCGGCGGCAACCTCGCCACGAACGCCGGCGGGACCGCGGTGCTCCGCTACGGCATGACGCGCGAGCTGGCTCTCGGCCTGGAGGTGGTGCTCCCCGACGGCCGGGTGTGGGACGGCCTGCGCGGCCTGCGCAAGGACAACACCGGCTACTCCCTGAAGGACGTCTTCATCGGCTCCGAGGGCACCCTCGGCGTCATCACCGCCGCCGTGATGCGCCTCTTCCCGCCCACTCCGGCTCGCGCCACGGCCTGGGTCTCGGTGCCCGACGTGGGGTCCGCGGTGACCCTCCTCGGTCTCGTGCAGGCCCACGCCGGCGCCCACCTGGCCACGTTCGAGATCGTCAACCGGGCGGCCCTCGACCTGGTGCTGGCCCACCTGCCGGGCTCGCGCGACCCCGCGCCGGGCACCGACTGGGCAGTGCTGGTCGAGCTGGCGGGCACCTCCGACCTCGATGCCCCGCTGGAGGCGGCCCTGGGCGCGGCGGTCGACCGGGGGCTCGTCGAGGACGCCGCCGTCGCCGGCAGCCCAGCACGACGCGCTGCCCTGTGGGCACTGCGCGAGGGCATCTCCGAGGCCCAGAAGGTCGAGGGCGCCACCCTCAAGCACGACGTCACGCTGCCGATTGCCGACCTCGCTGCGTGGACCGACCGGGTCGCCCCGATGCTCGAGGCGATCCTCCCCGGCGTGCGACTGGTGACCTATGGCCACGTCGGTGACGGCAACCTGCACTTCAACCTCAGCGCCCCGGTGGTCGACGGGCGCAGTGACGACGACGGGCTGCGCGCCCGCGCGGGCGACCTCACGACGGCGATCTACGACTCCGTGGCCGACGCCGCCGGGTCGATCAGCGCGGAGCACGGCCTCGGCTCGACCAAGGCTGCGGCAGCGGCGTCGTACAAGTCGGAGGTCGAGGTGGACCTGATGCGGGCGATCAAGCACGCCCTGGATCCGCACGGCCTGATGAATCCGGGCACCCTGCTGCCGTGACCGACGCCCCTACGCTGGGTGGCATGGCCATCCTGCGCACGTCCGCACGACTTCTTCTGGGCACGGCCATGATCGGCGCCGGAGTCCTCCACCTGACCACCCAGCGCGACGAGTTCCGGGCTCAGGTGCCCGAGTGGTTCCCGCTCGACGAGGACCTCACGGTCCTCGGCTCGGGTGTCGTCGAGATCGGCCTGGGCGCTGCCTTCGTCGCCCTCCCCCGCAAGAAGCGACTCATAGGCGGTCTGCTCGCGGCGTTCTTCGTGGCGATCTTCCCGGGCAACGTCGCGCAGTACGCCGAGGGCACGGACGCCTTCGGTCTCACCAGCGACCGCGCCCGACTGATCCGGCTGTTCTTCCAGCCCGTCCTGGTGCTGTGGGCGTTGTGGGGTGGTGGCTGGCTGCGGCGGGACCGGCAGCGCGGCTCGTCGACCGACACGGTCGACGACGACGTCACAGGGTCGGCAGCCAGCTGACCCGCCCGGCCAGGACGGCGTACCCCACGAAGGCCCCGACGTCGAGCAGCGTGTGGGCGACCACGAACGGCGCGACCCTGCCCCAGCGGCGGTAGAGCCACCCGAACAGCAACCCCATCGCGAGGTTGCCGACGAATCCGCCGAGCCCCTGGTAGAGGTGATAGCTCCCACGCAGCAGGGCGGCCAGGCCGATGGCCGCGGAGTCGCCGAGCCCGAGCTGGCGCAACCGCACCTGCACGAAGCCGAGGACCACGAGCTCCTCGAGGACGGCGTTCTGTGCGGCGGCGAGGACGAGCACCGGCACGCGCCACCACTCACCCGGCAACGACTGGGCCACGACCGTCAGGTTGGTCCCCAGCGCGAAGGTCACGAGGTAGAACACGACGCCGACCGAGCCGACCCCCAGCGCCAGCCAGGCCCCACGGCCGAGGTCGCCCCACGTCGCCCAGCGGCCGCCACGCGCCCAGACGTCGCGCACGCGCGTGCCCGAGCGCACCAGAAGGTACGCCGCCAGCGCAACCGGCACCAGCGCGAAGACGATCCGCAGGAGCTGGTAGGTCAGGTCGAGCCAGGGCCGGTCGGGGGCGAGGGAGCTGTTGAGGTTCGCCGCCTGCGACGACAGCGCGCCGGGCGCGGTCAGTGCCGAGACCAGGCTGACGACCGAGTAGATCGCCGAACGCCCCAGGGAGAGCAGGAGGACGATGGCGAGCTCAGCCCAGAGCAGGGCTCGGGCCAGCTCGGGCACGCCGCCGGGCACCGGGGTCTCGGGCAGCCGCCACCAGGATCGGTGGACCGGCTCGGGCGAATGCATACTCACTCGTCCAGCATCTCGCAGAGGGTCAGGATCGACAGCACGGCCGTGGTCCTCCCGCGCTGGTGGGGCTAGTCGACCTGGATGTCGAAGTCGACCTCGTCGCCGTCGACACCCACGACGGTCACGCTCACGCCGAGCTCGTCTCCGCCGGCGGTCAGGACGCACCGCATCTCGGTCCCCTCGACGGCATCGAGGTCGCCGGGGCACTCGATCGAGTCGGGCTTCTGGCCGACCGTCTCCTCCAGCTGCGCGCTGACCTCCCGCTCGACCTCGGCCTGGTCGACCGTCGGATCGCCTCCCACGGAGACCTCACCGCTGCAGCCGCTCAACGTGATCGCGGACAGGATCAGGACTGTGGCGAGCTTCTTCAACGGATCTCCTCGGTGGCACCGTGCGCAAGTGCTCCTGCAGCCACCGGTGGCCCCCAGTGTGGTGGGGTGCAGCGCCCGTCGGAGGTGGATCCCCCAGATGGTCAGACCTCGAGTGTCAGACCGTCCGCGCCCACGTCGACCGTCACTGATCCACCGTCGGTCACGTCGCCGCCGATCAGCAGCCGCGCGAGCGGGTCACCGATGGCGGTCTGGATCAGCCGCCGCAGGGGCCGCGCGCCGTACGCCGGGTCGTAGCCCGTCTCCGCCAGCCAGGCCCGCGCCGCGTCGGTCACCGCGATGTGGATGCGGCGTACGGCCAGTCGCTTCTCCAGCAGCGCGAGCTGCAGGTCGACGATGTGCGCGAGCGCGTCCTTGGTCAGGGCGTCGAACATGACGACCTCGTCGAGGCGGTTGAGGAACTCGGGCTTGAAGTGCGCCCGTACGACCCCCATCACCTGCTCGTGCTTGGCCGCGGGTTCCAGGGTCGGGTCCACCAGGAAGTTGGAGCCGAGGTTGGACGTCAGGATCAGCAGCGTGTTGCGGAAGTCGACCGTGCGGCCCTGGCCGTCGGTGAGACGCCCGTCGTCGAGCACCTGGAGCAGGATGTCGAAGACCTCCGGGTGGGCCTTCTCGACCTCGTCGAGCAGCACCACGCTGTAGGGCCGGCGCCGCACCGCCTCGGTCAGCTGCCCGCCCTCGTCGTAGCCGACGTAGCCGGGCGGGGCCCCGACGAGTCGGGAGACGGAGTGCTTCTCGCCGTACTCGCTCATGTCGATCCGCACGATCGCGCGCTCGTCGTCGAAGAGGAAGTCGGCCAGCGACTTGGCCAGCTCGGTCTTGCCGGTGCCGGTCGGACCGAGGAAGAGGAACGAGCCGGTGGGCCGGTTGGGGTCGGCGATGCCGGCGCGCGAGCGGCGTACGGCGTCGCTGACCGCGTTGACCGCGGCGGCCTGGCCGATGAGCCGGGCACCGATCACCGACTCCATCTCGAGCAGCTTGGCGGTCTCGCCCTGGAGCATCTTCCCGGTGGGGATGCCGGTCCACGCCTCGACGACATCGGCGATCTGCTGGGCGCCGACCTCGTCACCGACCAGCGGCTCGAGGTCGAAGCCCTCGGCCTGCTCGACCCGCGCGATCTGCTTCTCGAGCTCGGGGATCTGGCCGTACTGGATCTCGCTGGCCTTGGCGAGGTCGCCCTCGCGCATGTAGCGCTCCTGCTCCACCTTGAGGTGGTCGAGCTGGCGACGCAGCTCGCCCTCGCCCTGGAGCTGGTCCTTCTCGCGCTCCCAGCGGGTCTCGAGTCCACGCAGCTCCTCCTCCTTGTCGGCGAGGTCGCGACGGAGCACGTCGAGCCGCTCGCGGGAGCCCTCGTCACTCTCCTTGTCGAGCGCGAACTCCTCCATCTTCAGCCGCTCGACCTGCCGACGGAGCTGGTCGATCTCCTCGGGGCTCGACTCGTGCTCCATCCGCAGCCGCGAGGAGGCCTCGTCGATGAGGTCGATGGCCTTGTCGGGCAGCTGGCGCCCGGTGATGTAACGGTCACTCAGGGTGGCGGCTGCGACCAGGGCGGCGTCGGTGATCCGGACGCCGTGGTGGGCTTCGTACTTCTCCTGGATGCCGCGCAGGATCTGGATGGTGTCCTCGACACTGGGCTCGCCCACGAAGACCTGCTGGAACCGACGCTCGAGGGCGGGGTCCTTCTCGATCCGCTCGCGATACTCGTCGAGCGTGGTCGCGCCGATCATGTGCAGCTCGCCGCGCGCGAGCATCGGCTTGAGCATGTTGCCTGCGTCCATCGCCGAGTCGCCCCCGGCACCCGCGCCGACGACCGTGTGGAGCTCGTCGATGAAGGTGATGACCTGACCGCCGGCGTCCTTGATCTCCTCGAGCACCGACTTGAGGCGCTCCTCGAACTCCCCGCGATACTTCGCGCCGGCCACCATCGCGGCCAGGTCGAGGGAGAGCACCCGACGGCCCTTCAGCGAGTCGGGGACGTCGCCCGCGACGACGCGCTGGGCCAGGCCCTCGACGACCGCGGTCTTGCCGACCCCGGGCTCGCCGATGAGCACCGGGTTGTTCTTGGTGCGACGCGACAGCACCTGGATGACGCGCCGGATCTCGGCATCGCGGCCGATGACCGGGTCGAGCCGTCCGTCCTCGGCCGCCTGGGTGAGGTCGACGGAGAACTTCTCCAGCGACTCGTACGCCGCCTCCGCGTTCTCACTCGTCACCCGGCGGTTGCCGCGGACGGCGGTGATGGCCTCGCGCAGCCCGTCGGCGGAGAGGCCGGCGTCGGTGAGCACCTTCTGGGCCGGTGACTCGACGGTGGCGATCGCGACGAGGAGGTGGTCGGTCGCGACGTAGTCGTCCTTCATCGAGCCGGCCAGGTCGAGCGCGGAAGCCAGCACACGGGTCAGGGAGGCGGATGCGCTGGGCTGCTGAACGGTCGAGCCGGTGGCGCGCGGCAACGCCTGCAGGGCCGCCTCCGCCTTCGCGGTCAGCAGGGCGGCATCCACGCCTGCCTTCACCACCAGGTTGCGACTCGTGCCGTCCTCCTGGCGGAGCAGGGCGACGAGCAGGTGGATCGGCTCGGTGTTGGTGTTGCCGCCCGTGGTGGCCGACAGCTGGGCAGCCTCGATGACCTCGCGGCTGCGGGTGGTGAACTTCTCTGCACCGAACTGGCTCAACTCAGGTCCTCCCGGGTCGTGACACGGACGTGGGGACCACTGTGGTCCCACCAGGATCAACACGCCACAAGTTGAGTCGATTCCCCTCAACTCTGTCGCCCGAAAACTTTACTTTCGAACTGTTTCATTCCCGAGACAGCGGGGCACAGTAGGAGTATGACCAAGCTGCTCGCCGACAACCGGGTCATCGCGGCACTGTTCCTGCTGCTGGCCTTCGTGAACGCCTTCGCGATCCAGGGTGGCTACTACGCCTGACCTGGGGTGACGGCACTCCCGCCTGCGTGACGACCCCGCGGGCGGGCCTGCTTGTCCACAGGTGGTCCCGGCGCGGGTGTCGCGATGTCGGCGCCTCGTGCCATGGTGCGGGTTCCGCAACGAGGGGACGCAGGATGCACGACGACAAGCTGGCCCGGATCCGCAAGCTGCTGGCGCAGGCGGAGGATCCGGCAGCCACCCCGGCCGAGGCCGAGGCGTTCAACGCGAAGGCCACCGAGCTGATGGCCCGTCACGGAGTCGACGCCGCCCTGCTGGCCGCCAGCGACCCGGACCGCGACGTGGTCGGCGACCTCACGATCGACCTGCTCGCCCCCTACGCCTACGAGAAGGCCAGCCTCGGCACGGCGGTGGCGCGCGGCCTGCGATGCAGCGCCGTCCTCCGCACGACCAGGCGTCCCGGACAGACCACGCACGCACTGCACCTCTTCGGGCACACGACAGACCTGGTCCTGACCGAGATGCTGCTGACCAGCCTCCTCGTGCAGGGCACCGGTGAGCTCACCCGACGACCGGTGCCCCGTGGCGAGCACCCCGCCGCCTACCGCCGTACGTGGTGGTTGGGGTTCGCGTCCGCGATCGCCGCGCGCCTGGCCGAGGTCGAGGCGGCGGCCGCCCGCGAGTCGGAGCCGGCGTTCGCTGCAACCGGCTCCTCGGCGGCCCTGGTGCTCGCCGACCGTGCCGCCGTCGCCGAGCAGTCCGCCGCAGTCGCCTACCCGCGCCTGCGCACCGCGCGCGCCCGCTATCTCTCCGGAGGTGGCGGTGTCGACGGGCACGCCGCCGGCCAGCGAGCCGACCTGGGCCGCACCACCCGCGTCACGTCGGCGGAGCGCAAGGGGCTCGCCTGACGTGTCAGCCCGTGGAGGCACGGCACCACGTCTGCTGCCGTTCCTGACATCGTGGGTCCCGTGACCCAACCGGCGCTCCAGTCCGACTGCTCCCAGTGCTTCGCCCTGTGCTGCGTCCTGCTGCCCTTCTCCGCGGTCTCGGGCTTCGGCGTCGACAAGCCCGGCGGGACCCCGTGCCTCAACCTGCTCGACGACGACCGCTGCGGCATCCACGCGTCCCTGCGCGAGGACGGCTGGCCGGGGTGCACCGTCTTCGAGTGCTTCGGCGCCGGCCAGCAGGTCTCCCAGGTCACCTATGCCGGCGTCTCCTGGCGCGAGCAGGGCAATCTCGCCGAGATGGGCGCGGTCCTGTCCGTGATGCGGCAGCTGCACGAGATGCTCGTCCACCTCAACGAGGTGGAGCGGCGCTCACCCGACCCGTCGGCGACGGCGGCCCGGTCCGAGATCGAGCAGCTCACCACCGCCGCGCCCGAGGCCCTGCTGACGTTCGACCTCGAGGAGCTCCACGACCGGGTCGGCCAGCTGCTCGGCGACGCCAGCGCCCGCGTACGACGGCGCTGGCCCGCGGCCCGCGACCGGTCGCGTGAGGATCTCGCCGGCCGTCGGCTCGAGGGCGACCACCGGGGCACGTCCTTCCGCGGGGCCACGATGATCCGGGCCGACCTGCGCGGTGCGGACCTGGCCGACGCGGACCTGCTCGGCGCCGACGTCCGCGACGCCGACCTGTGCGGGACCGACCTCTCCTCAGCCCTGTTCCTGACCCAGCCGCAGGTCAACGCCGCGATCGGCGACGCGACCACGGTCGTGCCGTCGACGCTCTCCCGTCCCGGTCACTGGCCCACGGACTAGGCGGTCAGCAGTCCGATGCCGAGGCTGGTCAGGCCGAGCGCGAGCAGCAGTGCGCCGGCGAACACCAGCACGATGAGCCGGTTGGGCTGCGTCCGTCCGGCGCCCATCGAGGAGAAGAAGAAGCCGCCGGGCATCAGCAGCGCCGCGACGGCGACCCCCGACCGCGACAGCCAGTCGAGCGCCCCGGTCTGGCTCGTCGAGTCGGCGAGCACCTGGCAGAGCAGGGCGAGGATGAGGAGCACGCCGGCGTGCGCGTGACCGGCCCGCGCGAACTTCTCCTGGAAGGGAGTGACCTCGGCCGCGCCGCGGACGATCTGCAGCATGTAGAGACCGCCCGTCTCCACCGCGACCAACGACAGCAGCAGGATGCCGGCGAGGATGCGCGACTCGTCGGACAGGACGTACGACGCGGTTTCCATGACAGCTCCTTCGGTTTGGACAGTGAACTCTCCAACAGATTAGACAGTATGCTATCCAAAAGCAACCCTTGAGGAGCCCCCATGTGGATGGCCGAGCTGGCCGAGCGCAGCGGAGTCGCGGTGCCGACGATCAAGTTCTACCTGCGCGAGGGGCTGCTGCCCCGCGGCGAGGCACGTGGCGCCACCCGGGCGGCGTACGACGTCGAGCACGTGCGACGGCTGCGGCTGATCCGAGCCCTGGTCGACGTGGCCGGCTTCGGCCTCGACCGGGTACGCGAGGTGCTGACCGTGCTGGACGACTCCGCGGTGTCCTTGCACGAGGCGCTCGCCGCTGCGCACCAGCTGCTCTCCCCCGAGGCGCCGGAAGAACCCACGCAGGAGAGTCGCGACGCGGTCGCCGAGGTGGTGCGCTCCCTCGACTCCCGGGCCGATCCACTGGGCAGGCACGCGACCGCCGTCGCGGCGGCTCTCGACACGATGCGCCGGGCCGGCCAACCCGTGCACGCGGACGGCCTGGCCCGCTACGCGCGGGCGGCGCAGGAGATGGCGGCGGCCGAGGTCGGGCTGCTTGCCCCGGAGAACCGCGACGAGGCGGTGACGTACGCCCTCCTGGGAAGCGTGCTGGCCGAGCCCGTGATCCTCGGGCTGCGCCGGATGGCCCACGAGGACCAGTCCGTCACACGCTTCTCGGACCGCAGCTGAGGCCGGGTCAGGAGTAGCGGTGGCTCTTGGCGGCGTGCCCGCGCTCGCGCGTGCAGGAGCGCCCACTCATGTTGCGGTGGCCGCAGAGCTCCTCGGTGTCACCCTCGACGCTCGCGGGCGTGACCGGCGCGGTCTTCCGCTTGGCGGCTGGGGCGGCAGCAGCGGGTGCGACCGGCGGGCGCGCAGCCGGCTTCTTCGCCGCGGCACCTGCGCGCTTCTGCATCTCTGCGTGGCGGGCCTCGCGCATGGCCCGCAGTCCGTCCATCTTGCTCATGGCTTGCTCATGGCTTGCTCATCGTTCGCTCACACGCAGAACCTACGCGCTCGCACCGACAACCCCGCCGGGCGGGCTCAGTGCGGACGCCCCCGCACGGCGACCGACTGGGCGCGGCCTCATCCTCATGACGCCCACCGGGAGGGTCACTCGTCCGGCAGGATGACGGGCACCATGTCCCAGCCACGAGCTCTGCGCATACGCGGTGCCGCATACCCCGTCCGGCTCCCGTCGGCGCGCGACCCGCGGTTGCACCTGGCTGCCACGATCACGTCGATCCAGGTGCTGGGTCAGGTCGCGCTGGGCTGGGAGCTGTCGATCGCGCAGATCCTGGTCTGCCTGGGGACCTGCGCCGTCATCGAGATGACGCTGCTCTTCTGGGAGAAGCAGGAGATCGTGTGGCCCGCGAGCGCGCTGCTCACCGGCAACGGGGTCGCCCTCGTGCTGCGGGTGAACGGCACCGAGCACGGCGACTGGTGGAGCATGCAGGGCTGGCACATCTTTGGCGCCGTTGCCGGCTTCGCCCTGTTGTCCAAGCACCTGATCAGGTTCCGCGGCCGGCCCGTGGTCAACCCCTCCAACCTCGGTCTCGTGGTGGTCTTCCTGCTGCTGGGCACCGAGATCGTGAACCCGCTGGACTTCTGGTGGGGACCGCCGTCACCCGCGATGGTCGCGGTCTACGTCGTGCTCGTCACGGGTGCCCTGGCCGTGACCCGTCGACTCGGCCTGCTGCCGATGTCGCTGGCCTTCTGGAGCGTGTTCGCGGCGAGCCTCGGCGTGGTCTCCCTGTCGGGCCACTGCATCTCGGCGCGGTGGAGCGTGACGCCGGTGTGCGGCGCCGACTTCTGGTGGATCGTGGTCACCTCCCCGGAGGTGCTCATCTTCATGCTGTTCATGATCACCGACCCGATGACCTCCCCGATGGGACGACTCCCGCGCGTCGCCTTCGGAGCCGCCGTCGGACTGACCAGTGCGCTCCTGGTCGCCCCGATGCAGACCGAGTTCGGCGCCAAGGTCGCTGTCCTTGCGGGACTCGTCGCGGTGTGTGCGGCTCGGCCACTCCTCACCCTCGTGGCGGAGCGGCTCCCCTCCGCGCCCCGCTGGCTGGCGCCTGTCGCGCTCGCCGCCGGCGTACCGCTCGCCACGATCTCACTTGTCCTCGCCGGGATCCCGGCGAGCTCTGAGCCCGCCGCGCGTACGACGATCAGCGCCGACGCGCTGGCCGACCGACCCGACATCGCGGTGCCACCCGACGCCGTGCCGCCGGTCACCGTCTCGGACGACGTGCGCACCGTCATCGGCGACGAGGTCACCGGGCAGGCCGACCGGATGGCGCACGACCTGGTCACGGCGTTGATGATCGAGGCCGAGGCCGCCGCCAACGGCGACGCCGAGCTGGCTGCGGCCGCGCTGGCGGGGCAACGGCTCGAGGACTTCCCGGACGCGGCCGGGGCCAGGGACGTCGAGTTCACCTCCATGGAGGTGGTGCTGGTGCGGGATCCGGCGGATCCGCAGGCCGTGCCGAGGTTCGGCATCCATGCGACCGGACAGCGGGGCAGCATGCCCCTCGACAGCGTCTTCGTGCTGGAGGACGCCAGGGGGACCTGGCTGCTGACCGACGAGCACCCGCCCGTCTCGTCATGAACCGGGTGGGCTAGCGGGAGGCTGGACCCTCGCGTGCGCGGGTGACCGTGATGACGCGGTCGACGGCAACCTCGTCGAGGACCTGGGGCTCGGTGCCCCCGGGCCACCAGACGCGGATGCGGCGCACCAGATCGTGCCCCAGGCCGACGTGCGCCTCGGCGGGCAGCTGCGTCTCGTAGGACCCCGAGACGTGCATCCACCGAGTCGTGGTCACCCCTGAGGTCGACGTGACCTCCACCCGCGCGCCCAGGCCCGCCTCGTTGCCGGGCGTGAAGGGGTCGCGCAGCCGGACCCCGATCCAACGCCGTGCCGGGCTGGTCACGTTGCGGTAGAGGGTGGGCGGCGCACCCGCGTTGGCGACGAGCAGGTCGAGCCGACCATCGCGGTCGTGGTCGAAGACCACCAGCGCATGGGAGACGTCGTCGTCGCGGATGCCCACCTGATCGGCCACGTCGACGAACGTGCCGTCGGCAGCCCGGACCAGGAACGCGGTGCGGTCGCGGGCGAAGGTGTCGTAGTAGACCTCCGCCTGGTCAGTGGGATCGATCGCTTCCCGGGAGCCGATCCGGCCGTTGGTGACGGCCACCTGGGTGCGTCCGTCGTTGGCGAAGTCCGCGGCCACGACGCCCCACCCCCAGCCGGTGTTGCGCAGGCCGAGCTCGTCGGTCGCGTCCTCGAACCGCATCCGGCCACGGTTGAGGAAGACACGGTTGCCGGAGCAGCCGGCGAACACCGACACCACGGGACAGTCGCCGTCCGCGGTCGGGTAGGCGATGGACGTCACCAGCCAGTCGAGCCGTCCGTCGCCGTCGAAGTCGTGGATCAGCGATCCCATCCCGTTCTCGTCCGTGCCGACCGACGCCCGACGTGTCACGTCGACGAAGCGTCGCCCTGCCCGGTTCACGAAGAGCCGCGACGAGCAGGCGTCACCGGCGACCGCGAGGTCCAACCACCCGTCCCCGTCGAGGTCGACGAGCTGGGGGGTGAAGGGACGCTCGATGCCGAGGTCGGCCAGCCCCCAGTCCTCGGTCACGTCGACGAATCGGCCGCCGTCGTTGCGGAAGAGGCGGGAGTCCCCGGTGACCTCCAACGACCCGGCCGCCAGCAGCCGCCGCGCCGCGGCGGCGTAGGCGCACTGGCCGCCCACCCGGTCGGGGGCATCGCCGCGCGCGGCCTCGACGGCGAGGACCGAGCCGACGTTCCAGTCCGTCACGACGAGGTCGAGGTCCCCGTCACGGTCGATGTCGCCGAAGTCCGCGCCCCTGGTGGCTCGATGCCGGCCGGTCAGGGTGGGCACGACGCCCAGCGCCCGCGACCGATCGGCGAACCTGAGCGTGCCGTCATTCACGAGCAGCCGGCCGAACTCCTTGCCCCGGCCGCCCAGGAAGAGATCGCCGTCACCGTCGGCGTCGACGTCGGCGAACGCCGGCACCGTGGCCGTCGCGAGCCCGCGGATCCCGGACCGACGGGTGATGTCGATGAAGGTGCCGCGGTCGTTGAGGTAGAGACCGCTCGCGCGTCCGGACGAGGTCAGCAGCAGGTCCAGGTCGCCGTCGTCGTCGAGGTCGGCGACCGCGGCGCCGGCGTCCATGTCGGCGGCCGTGGGCCCGGGGACCGCCGGCCCGCGCCCGTCCAGACGCACGCGACGCGTCACGTCGACGAAGCGGACGCCCCCCAGCAGGTCAGCGGGGAGAGTCACCGCCTCCGGCTCGCGCGGGCGGACCACCCGGCTCGGCCCTGACGATGGACCCGAGCCGCCCGGAGCGGGGGCTGCGCCCGGTTGGGGCTCGCCGGGATCAAGCAGCCGCACCAGGATGAGGACACCCACGAACGCAACGGCGAGCACCAGCGCGATGACCCGGTGCCACGAAGCCGGTCTGGGCCCGTCTCCCATGGTCCCGATGCTCGCACAGGTGGGTCAGTGCGGACGCCGCCACACGACCACCGACCGGGCAGCGGCCTGGTGGAGGACGGGCAGCTTGTTCACCGGCGCCTGCGCTCCGCCGGCGGCGTACGTCTGTCGCAGCGCCGTGCGCGTGGCCTCCAGCTCGGCGATCAGGTCGTTGTTGAGCGCGCTCAGCGCATCGACCTGGAGCTCCAGCGCCATGATCCGGCGTACGCCCTCGAGGCCGATCCCCGCACTGGTGAGGTCGGCGATCTGCCGCAGTCGCTCGAGGTCGCGGTGGGAGTAGCGCCGACCTCCGCCGCCGGTGCGGCCCGGCTCGATCAGCCCCAGACGCTCGTAGGCCCGGAGCGTCTGGGGGTGCAGGCCGGTCAGCTCGGCGGCGACGCTGATGACGTAGACCGCCGCATCGGGCGAGGGAACCCCGAAGGTGCCGCCCATGCGCGGGGTGCTCATGACTCGAACAACCCGTTGCGCAGGGGCTTGCCCGCCATGGCGGCGCGGTATGCCTCGACAGCCTCCCGCGCGGTCTGGTCGAGGGTGGCCGGCACGTGGACCTCCACCGTGGCCAGCAGGTCACCCTTGGTGCCGTCGCGCCGCGTCGCACCCTTGCCGCGGACCCGGAAGGTGCGCCCGTTCGGCGTGCCGGCCGGGAGCTTGAGGGTCACCGGGGCGCCGCCGAGCGTCGGGATCTTCACCTCGCCACCCAGCGCGGCCTCGTCGAAGGAGACCGGCACCGTGATCGTCAGGTTGTCGCCACTACGGGCGAAGACCCGGTGCGGGCTGACCTTCACGTTGACGAAGAGGTCACCGGCCGGACCGCCGTTCTCCCCGGGGGCACCCTTGCCCTTGAGCCGGATCTTGGCGCCGTCCTTGACGCCCGCAGGGATACGCGCCTGGATCGAGCGCGCCGAGGTGCCCCGGCCACTGCCGTGGCACGTCGGGCACGCGTCGTCGTAGACGAGCTGCCGACCGCCGCACGCCGGGCAGGTCTCGTTGATCGAGAACGCCCCACCGGTGCCGGCCACGACGAACCCCGCGCCGTCACACTCCGGACACACGTGCGGTCGGGTGCCGGGCTTGCCGCCGGTGCCCTGACAGGTCGCGCACGCCGCGTCCGAGGTGAGCCGCAGCGAGATGGTCACGCCGTCGATGGCGTCGGTGAAGCTGATCGTCGCGGTGCTCTCGACGTCGTGACCGCGGCGCGGCCGCGCCTGGGTACGGGTGCGCTGGGCGCCGCCCCCGCCGAAGAGGTCGCCGAACATGTCGCCCAACCCACCTCCCGCGCCGCCCCGCTCACGCATCAGGTCGTCGAGGTTGAAGCCGCCGCCCCCGCCGAAGCCGCCGCCCATGCCGGGACCGAAGCCGCCGCTGGACTGCAACCGGCGGAACTCGTCGTACTTCGTGCGCTTGTCGGTGTCTCCCACGACGTCGTAGGCCTCGGCCACCGACTTGAACTTCTCGTGCTTGGCATCGTTGCCCGGGTTGGAGTCGGGGTGGTTCTCGCGAGCGAGCTTGCGATAGGCCTTCTTGATGTCGGCCGCGCTCGCATCCTGAGCCACCCCGAGGACCTTGTAGAAGTCCTTCGCGGCCCAGTCATTGCGGAATCCGTCTGTGTCAGCCACTCCCCTGCCTCCTCTCGTACGACGTCAGGATCCGGTCAGTCCTCGACCGGGTCGACGACCAGGACCTGGGCAGCGCGCACCACGCGGTCGCCGATCTTGTAGCCGGCCTTGGCGATGTGACGGCACGTGACGACCTCGACCTCGGGGTCGGTGCCCAGGTGGCTGAGCGCCTCGTGGAGGTTGGGGTCGAACGCGTCGCCGGGTTCGCCGAACCGGGTGAGCCCCAGGTTGGCCACCGTGAGCCCGAGCTGGTCGGCGACCGCCTTGAAGCCGCCCTCGACCTCGCCGTGCTCGCGCGCCCGGTCGATGGTGTCGAGCACCTCGATGATCGGGGCGAGCACGCGGTAGGTCGCGTTCTCGGAGATCAGCTGGCGGTCGCGCTCGACGCGCTTGCGGTAGTTGGCGTACTCCGCCTGCAACCGCTGGAGGTCGGACGTGCGCTCCGCGAGCTGCTCGTCGACCGTGGGGCCGGCCGGTGCGACAGAGGGTTCGACGACCACGTCCTGGGGCTCGAGCGGACCGCCCTCCTCGAGCCAGTTGTCCACGCCGCTGATCTCGTCGGCGTGTGAGTCCGGCACGGAGCCGGGCTCGGGGTCGAGTGGAGCAGCAGGCTGGCCGGCCGAGGCCGAGGCGCCCGTTGCGGGCACCTCGACCTCGGTCTCGTTGGCCATCTCGCCGGCCGCGTCACCGAAGGATGCGCTGCCGGGCTCGGTCACGCGGACTCCTCCTCCGAGCCGGACGCGTCACCCGTCGAGCCAGCGTCGGGCTCGTCGACGATCTCCGCGTCGACGACGTCGTCGTCGGCCTCGCCGGTCGCCCCGGTGGCACCGCCCGCAGCGGCCTGCTCGGCCTCGGCAGCGGCGTACATCGCGGCACCCATCTTCTGGCTGGACTCCCCGAGCTTGGTGACGCCGGCGCCGATCTCCTCGGACGTGGCGTCCTCCTTGGCGAGGGTCTCCTTGAGGGCGTCGAGGTCGGCCTTGACCTCGGTCTTGACGTCCTCGGGGAGCTTGTCGTCGTTGTCGGTGAGGAACTTCTCGGTGGTGTAGACGAGCTGGTCGCCCTGGTTGCGAGCCTCGACCGACTCGCGACGCTTGGCGTCCTCCTCGGCGTACTGCTCGGCCTCCTTGACCATCCGGTCGATCTCGTCCTTCGACAGCGCGCTGCCGCCGGAGATCGTCATCGACTGCTCGCGACCGGACGCCTGGTCCTTCGCGGAGACGTGGACGATGCCGTTGGCGTCGATGTCGAAGGTGACCTCGATCTTCGGCACGCCGCGCGGGGCCGGCGGGAGGCCGGTCAGCTCGAAGTTGCCGAGCGGCTGGTTCTGCGACCACATCTGGCGCTCGCCCTGGGCCACCTTGATCTCGACCGACGGCTGGTTGTCGTCAGCGGTGGTGAAGATCTCCGACCGCTTGGTCGGGATCGTCGTGTTGCGCTCGATGAGGTTGGTCATCACGCCGCCCTTGGTCTCGATGCCGAGCGAGAGCGGGGTGACGTCGAGGAGCAGCACGTCCTTGACCTCGCCCTTGAGGACACCGGCCTGCAGGGCCGCGCCGACGGCGACGACCTCGTCGGGGTTGACGCCCTTGTTGGGCTGCTTGCCGCCGAGCAGCTCGGTGACGACCTCGCTCACGGCGGGCATGCGGGTGGAGCCACCGACGAGGACGACGTGGTCGATCTTGTCGATCGCGACGCCGCCGTCCTTGAGCACGTTCTTGAAGGGCGCGCGGGTGCGCTCGAGCAGGTCGGCGGTGAGCTTCTGGAACTCGCTGCGGGTCAGCTTCTCCTCGAAGTGGAGGGGGCCGGACTCGCCGTGGGTGATGTAGGGCAGGTGGATCGTGGTCTCGCTCGAGGAGGACAGCTCGATCTTGGCCTTCTCCGCAGCCTCCTGGAGGCGCTGCTTGGCGATCTTGTCGGCCGCGAGGTCGACGCCGTTGGCGTTCTTGAACTTCGTGACCATCCACTCGACGACCTTGTTGTCCCAGTCGTCGCCACCGAGGTGGTTGTCGCCGGAGGTCGCCTTGACCTCGACCACGCCCTCACCGATCTCGAGGAGGGACACGTCGAAGGTGCCGCCGCCGAGGTCGAACACCAGGATCGTCTGGTCGTCGCCCTTGTCGAGGCCGTAGGCCAGCGCGGCCGCGGTGGGCTCGTTGACGATGCGGCTGACGTTGAGGCCCGCGATCTCGCCGGCCTCCTTGGTGGCCTGGCGCTGGGCGTCGGAGAAGTAGGCCGGGACGGTGATGACCGCGTCGGTCACCGTCTCGCCGAGGTAGGCCTCGGCGTCGCGCTTGAGCTTCTGCAGCACGAAGGCGCTGATCTGCTGGGGGGTGAAGGTCTTGTCGTCGATCTCGACCGTCCAGTCCTCGCCCATGTGGCGCTTGACGGACCGGATGGTGCGGTCGACGTTGGTCACCGCCTGACGCTTGGCGACCTCGCCGACGAGGACCTCGCCGGACTTGGTGAAGGCGACGACGGACGGGGTGGTCCGGGCGCCCTCGGCGTTGGTGATGACGGTGGGTTCGCCACCTTCGAGGACGGAGACGACGGAGTTCGTCGTCCCCAGGTCGATGCCGACCGCTCGTGCCATGTGTCTTACCTCCTGCTGCGACCCGGTGTGCCGGGATCTGTGTGGTCTGGGTGCCTTGCCATCCTGACGCCTCGCATCCGGTCTGGCAAAACAGTTGAGTCGATGTCACTCAACTCTACGTACTGGCTTCAACGCACGGCGACCCGGTTCATTCCCCGATTCGCTGAGTCGGCAGAAACTTTCTCGCTCAGCGGGCAGGGGCGCTGAGCTTCTGGCGACTCAGCGGGTCCAGACGTACGGGGTCGTGGTGGTCACGGCCACGAGGCCGGAGCGCTCGAGGATCGGGCGCGACATGTCGGTGCAGTCGGAGTTGATCAGGCGTACGCCGCGGGCCAGGGCGGCCTTCGCCCGGGCCGCGACCAGCGCCCGGTAGATGCCGCGGCCGCGCCACTCGGGCAGCGTCGAGCCGCCCCAGACCCCGGCGAAGGTCGTGCCGGGCACCACGGTCAGTCGTCCCGCGGCGACGACCTGGCCGGTCTCCTCGACCTCTGCCAGCCAGTACTCCGAGTCGCCGCCGGCCAGCTCGGCAAGCGCGCTGTCGACACCCGGGCCGCGACCGCCGCCGAAGACCGCTTCCTGCGCGGCCAGCATCCGGGCGACGTCGCCACGGAGGTCCCCACCGTCGCCGGCACGGCGTACGACGATCCCCTCCGGCAGCGGCACGTCGACCGCCAGCAGTGCCGCCTGGCCGATCATCACCGTCTCGAGCGGCTCGGCCACCAGGCCGTGGGCGACGAGCCGCTCGCCGAGGTCGGCGGGCTGGTCGTGTCCCCTCGTCTTCCACTCGAAGGAGGCCACCTCGGTGTCGTCGCGGAAGTGTGCGACCGTCTCGTCGACGAGCCGATCGAGCGAGTCGCCCTCGAGACCGTCGAGGTCGCGGTAGGTGACGAAGCCGCCATGGTCGAAGACCGCCCACAGGAGCGGCCCGTGGCGCACGACCTCGTCGGCGTGACCCACCTCCCCCTCGCGCCGCAGCTGGTCGTCGTAGGCCCTGAGCAGGTCGGCATCGGTCACGGGCGGGAGCCTAGGGCGTACGCCATGTCGAGGACGTGTGATTATTCGTCTGCGCGGGCGTCCTGGTGCGCGCACAATTGAGCACGTGGTCATGGGGGGCAAGGTGCGTCGTCTCGTCGTCGTCGCCTTCGCCATGCTCCTGCTCGCCTCCTTCCTGGCGGTGCGTGTCGCCGATCGCGCCGGCGCCGAGCTGACCCGTTGCCAGCAGCACCGCGTCGACGCCCGCGAGCGGGGGGACATGGTGCGCGGCAACGGCCCCGCCACGCTGGTCATCGGCGACTCCTGGTCGGTCGGGCTGGGGCTCGACGACCTCGCCGCGTCATGGCCCTCACAGCTGCCCGACCGCGTGCACGTGGCGGGCTTCTCGGGCTCGGGCTTCAGCCCGCGGGCCAGCGGGTGCGTCCATGTCTCGTTCGCCGACCGCGCGCCGACCGCCCTGGCGACCAGGCCCGAGCTCGTCGTCGTCGAGGGCGGGCTCAACGACTTCGACCAGCCCGCGGGCGCCACCGAACGCGGCTTTCGCGACCTGATGCAGGCCCTGGCCGGACAGCACGTCGTCGTCGTCGGTCCCGCGTCGGCACCGGCGCGCGCCCGTGCGGTTCCGCGGGTCGACGAGCTGCTCGCCGGGCTCTGCGCGGAGTACGCCGTTCCCTACGTGGTCACCTCCGATCTCGAGCTCGACTACCTCGACGACCGCCTGCACCTGAGCGAGGACGGCCACCGCGAGTACGGCGAGGTGGTCGCTGATCGCATCGCGGACGTGACCCCGACACGACCGGCCGTGCTGACGAACTGAGCGCGACCCACCGTCCGATCCGATAATCGGACGCGCACCCGTCTCACTGTTCGGTCGTGCAACTTCACGCGTTGCACAAACCTGCAGATCTGGCGCCATTGACCTGGCCCCCATCGATTGCGAACTTGTGCACTGGTCCGCTTCACCAATCCGCCTCGCGCCCATCCCGGGCTCGACCCCATGATTGGAAACTCCCCAGTGAAATCAACTCGCCTGGCCGCACTGGCCGGTATCGCTGCGACAGCCGTCGCCGCGTCGTTCATGGCACCGACCGCCACCCCGGCCGACGCCGCCCCCTCGGCGGGCAACCCCCGACTCGAGGCCCAGCAGGCCGCCGCTGCCTGGATCAAGGGTCACGGCAACCGGCTCGAACGCTCCCAGAAGGACGCCTTCGTGCGCGCCGGCACCTACGCCGGTGACGCCGGCGTCTACTCGATGGCCTACGAGCGCACCCACGAGGGACTGCGCGTCGTCGGTGGTGACTTCGTGGTCCTGGCCAACGCCGAGGGCCAGGTCGTCGGATCCTCGGTCGCCCAGGACGCGCCGGTGTCGATCTCGGGCACGACCCCGCAGATCGCCGCGGAGCGCGCCTCCGCCGCTGCCAAGGGCCAGGTCGACCAGGTCGCCGACGCCAGCACCCCCGAGCTGGTCGTGTGGCACCGCGAGGCCGGCACCGAGCTGGCCTACGAGGTCCAGGTCCGCGGGACGGACGAAGGCGAGCCCTCGTGGCAGTACGTCTACGTCGACGCCATGGACGGCACGGTCCTCGAGGCCAGGGAGCAGATCGCGCACGGCTCGGGCACCGCCGCCTACTCCGGTCCCAACCCGCTCCCGATCGCGACCAGCGGCTCGGGCAGCAGCTACACCATGACCGACCCCACCGCCACGACCCTGAAGTGCCAGGACTCGGCCAACAACACGACGTTCTCCGGCACCGACGACCTGTGGGGCAACGGCAACGCGACCAACCGCGAGACCGGCTGCGTCGACGCCCTCTACGCCGCCCAGCAGATGAAGGCCATGATGTCGTCGTGGCTGGGCCGCAACGGCATGGACGGCAACGGCGGCTGGGTGCCGATGCGGGTGGGGCTCAACGACACCAACGCCTACTACGACGGCACGCAGACGCAGTTCGGCAAGAACACCGCGGGCCAGTGGATCACCTCGATCGACGTCGTGGCCCACGAGTTCGGGCACGGCGTGGACGACCGCACCCCCGGCGGCATCTCCGGTGGGGGCACCCAGGAGTTCATCGGCGACGCGCTGGCCACGGCCACGGAGTACTACGACAACCAGTCCTCGGCCTACGACCCGCCGGACCACACCATCGGCGAGGAGATCAACCTGGTCGGCCAGGGCCCGATCCGCGACGGCTCCAACCCCGCCAACGCCGGTGACCCGGCCTGCTACTCCAGCTCGATCCCGAGCACCCCGGTGCACGCGGCCGCCGGTCCGGGCGACCACTGGTTCTACCTGTTGTCCCGCGGCGGCGTCTCCAAGTGCAACGGCGCCTCGGTGACCGGCATGGGAGAGCAGGCGGCGATCAAGGTCCTCTACAACGCGATGCTGATGAAGACGAGCTCCTCGTCCTACCTCAAGTACCGCACCTGGACGCTCACCGCGGCCAAGAACCTCGACTCGACCTGCGCCCAGTTCAACAAGGTCAAGTCCGCCTGGGACGCCGTCAACGTGCCTGCCCAGACGGCCGATCCGACCTGCGGCGGCACGACCACCCCGCCGCCCACCGGTGGCAACGTGCTCCTCAACCCGGGCTTCGAGTCCGGTGCGGCTTCGTGGGCCGGCACCACGGGCCTGATCACGACCAACTCCGGTCGCCCGGCGCGTACCGGCTCCTACAAGGCGTGGTTCGGCGGCAACGGCACCACGTCGACGGAGAACCTGACCCAGACGGTCACGATCCCCTCGACGGCGACCGCGGCCGACCTGTCCTACTGGATCCGCACGGACACCGCCGAGTCCGGGTCGACCGCCTACGACACCTTCCGGGTCCAGGTCATCGTCGGCGGGGTCACCACGACGTTGCGCACCTTCACCAACGTCGGCACCAACTCGACGTACACGCAGTTCTCGCACAGCCTGCTGGCCCACAAGGGCAAGTCGGTGACGGTGAAGTTCCTCATGAACGAGGACTCCTCGCTGCAGACCAGCTTCGTCGTCGACGACACCGCCGTCAGCATCTCCTGACGGCCCGCTCCACCCACCCGGACGAGGCGGGGCAGCCGCGGCTGCCCCGCCTCGCTCCATGTCCGGAGGCGCCGGTCCTACTCCTCCTGCAGCCAGGCGGCCCAGGAGTCGAAGGAGTAGGGCCGGCCCAGGAAGTCCTCGACGAGGTCGGCCGCATCCTTGCGCCCGCCCATCGCCAGCACCCGGTCGCGGTAGGCCCGGGCCACCTCGGGGGCGAACATGTCGTCGCGGTCGAAGGCGGAGAACAGGTCCTTGGCGATGACCAGCGACCACATGTAGGTGTAGTAGCCCGACCCGTAGCCGTCGAGGTGCCCGAACGCGCACTGCATGTGCGCCCCGGCCAGCGGCGGGAAGACCGAGTAGCGCTGCTGGAGCTCGTCCCCGAAGGCGGTGAGGTCGTCGGACTCCTGCGCGTGGAACCAGTAGGACCGCGCGGCGTACGCCATCTGGTGCGCGGCGTAGAGGCCCTTGCCGAAGTGATCGGCGCGGCGCATGGCCGCGACCAGGTCGGCCGGGATCGTCTCCCCGTCGGCGTTGCGGGCGAAGGTCGCCAGCACGTCGCCGTCCCACGCCCACTCCTCCAACATCTGGCTCGGCGCCTCCACGAAGTCCCACTCGGTCGCGACCCCGGAGAACCGGAGCCAGCGGCCCTGCCCGCCGAGGACGTGGTGCACCAGGTGGCCGAACTCGTGGAAGAGGGTGACCACCTCGTCGTGCTCCATCAGCCCGCGGGCGAAGTTGCACACCAGCACGCCCTCGGGCAGCTGGCGCTCACCCAGGCCGGCGACCATGTCGAACTGGGCGGCGTGCTTGAACTTGCCCTCGCGCGGGTGCAGGTCCAGGTGGATGCGCCCGATCCGCCGGCCGTCCAGGCCCACGTCGTACGACGTCACCTCGGGGTGCCACGTGCCCGCCTCGTCGGCCGGGACGGGTGTCCACTCGAGGCCGAAGAGCCGGCCGGTGACGTCGAGGAGGCCCTGTCGGACCGACTCGAACGCGAAGTAGGTCCGCACCACCTGGCCGTCGACGTCGTACTGCTCGCGGCGCACGAGCTCGGAGTAGTAGCGCGAGTCATGGGACTCGACGACGTCGGCGCCCGGCTGGTCGACCCGCTTGCGCGCCAGCAGGACTGCCAGCTCGTGCTCGGCACGCTCGCGTGACAGCCCGCTGATCCGGTCGATGAACTCGGCGACGGCCGCGCCGGTGCCGATCATCTTCACCTCGGCGTCGTAGTCGGGCCACGAGTCATAGCCGAGCAGCGTCGCGGTCTCGCGCCGCACGGCGAAGAGGCTCTGGAGCACCTGGTCGTTCGCCGGCCACGCGACGTTGCCCTGCGCGAGCGCCAGCTCGTGGCGCGCGTCCGCGTCGGCGCCGAAGGTCATGAACGGCACCAGGTCGGGATAGTCCGTCGTGATGGTGGCCAGCCCGTCGTCGCCGGCCGGGTGGGCCGCGCGGTAGTCGTCGGGGAGCCCGTCGAGCCGCTCCGGCGCCAGCCGCACGGAGCGTACGTCGTCGCGGATGTGGCGACCGAAGTCCTGTGACAGCTTGACCGCCTGCTCGCTGAGCTCGCGCAGCCGCGCCCGGCTGGCATCGTCGCGATCGACACCGGCCCGTCGGAAGTCGCGCAACGTGTGCTCGAGCACCCGGGCCGCCTCGTCGTCGAGACCGGCCGGATCGAGCCCGGCGAAGACGGCGTAGAGATCACGGTCCAGGCCCAGGTTGGTGACGAACTTCTGCACCTCCTGGCCCACCTCGTCGGACCGGGTGCGGACCTCCTCCTCGGGGTGCACCTCCGCCCACAGGCCGAGCGCCTGGGCGTGCTCGATCGCCACCTGGGCGTCGTTCCAGCGCTCGAGCACGGCCAGCGTCGCTGACGGCGGGGCCGCCTTGAGCTCGTCGACCAGGCGCCGCGCCTGGGCCAGCTCGCTCCGGCCACGATCGGTGACCCAGGCGAGCCAGTCGCCGGAGCCGGGGAGGGCGAGCGGAGCGGGAGCAGTGTCGATGTCGATGTCGGTGTCGGTGTCGGTGTCGTGGGCCACAGCCCGAGCCTAGGTTCTCTCGCTGACATCGCGCCCCGGAATACCTCGGGGCGCCGCGGTGTAGGGCTAGGCATGACTGTTCCGAACATCGCACTCCACGACGGCACGTCCATCCCCCAGCTCGGCTTCGGCGTCTTCCAGGTGCCGCCTGCCGACACCGCGGCCACCGTGGCCACGGCGCTCGAGGTCGGCTACCGCCACATCGACACCGCCCAGATGTACGGCAACGAGGAGGGCGTCGGCGCCGGGATCAAGGACTCCGGGCTGTCCCGCGACGACATCTACGTCACGACCAAGCTCAACAACTCCTTCCACCGACCGGACGACGCCCGCCGCGAGATCGACGCCTCCCTCGAGAGGCTCGGACTCGAGCAGGTCGACCTGTTCCTGATCCACTGGCCGCTTCCCACGCAGTACGACGGCGACTTCGTGCAGACCTGGCAGGCGCTGATCGAGGCGCAGCAGGCCGGCAAGACCCGCTCGATCGGCGTCTCGAACTTCCAGCCGGCCCACCTCGACCGCATCGTCGAGGAGACCGGCGTGGTGCCGGTGGTCAACCAGGTCGAGGTGCACCCGTTCTTCGCCAACGAGGACGTCCGGTCCGCCAACCAGCGCCACGGCGTGCTGACCGAGGCGTGGTCGCCGATCGCGAAGGGCAAGGTGATGGACGACGACACGATCGGCGAGATCGCCTCGCTCGTGGGTCGTACGCCCGCGCAGGTCGCCCTGCGCTGGCACATCCAGCGCGGCGACATCGTCTTCCCGAAGTCGATGAACCGCGACCGGATGCAGCAGAACTTCGAGCTCTTCGACTTCGAGCTCGAGCCGACCCACCTGGCCGCCATCGACGAGCTCGACCGCGGCGCGTCCGGTCGGATGGGTCCCGACCCCGACGTCTTCGACTGGATCCCCTCCTGATCGAGCCCGCTCCGAGATGAGGCTCCCCCCGAGCGGTGAGTGAGGGGGGTTCCGGCCGCACAGAACCCACCTCACTCACCGCTCCACAGGGCGCGCGGGGCGCCCCGGCTCTCATGCTGGTCGAGGAAGGCGCCCTGGCGTCTGTCACGAGACCCCACCCCTGGTTTCGTGACGGGACTCCGCCCCTCCTCAACCAACGAGGGCGGGGCGCCAGCGAGAATGGGCCGGTGACCACGGGGACCCAGCCGGACTTCCGCTTCCGCGACATCTGGCTGGTGGCCTACGGGCCCTCGATCGTCTCCGCGATCGGGCACGGCGCCATCCTGCCCGTCCTCGCCCTGCGGGCGCGCGACCTCGGCGCGGACGTCAGCACGGCGGCGGCGATCATCGCGCTCACCGGCGTAGGGATGCTGGTGGCGAGCCTGCCCGCCGGCGCGATCGTGGCGCGGATCGGCGAACGCCGGACACTCGTGGGGGCCGGGTTCCTCGATGCCGGCGCGATGGTGTTCGCCGCCGTGACCGACTCCGTCGCGGCGCTGGCCGTCGCCGTACTGCTCAGCGGGGTCTGCTGGACCGCCTTCCTCATCGCCCGGCAGGGCTTCATGATCGACGTCGTCCCGATCACCCACCGGGCCCGGGCGATGTCGCTGCTCGGCGGTTCCTACCGGGTGGGCGTCCTGATCGGGCCGCTCATCGGCGCCGGGCTGATCGCGCTCACCGACCTGACGAGCGTCTTCTGGCTCGCCGCTGCGATGTCGATCTGCGCGTCCCTGCTCGCCGCCACCATGCCCGACCTCGGCACGGAGACGCGGGCCGCTGCGAAGGCGACCGGCCACCTCGGCGTCTGGTCGGTGATCCACTCCCACCGCCGGCTGCTGGCCACGCTCGGCGTCGCGGTCGTGATCCTCGGCGCCAGCCGGTCGCTGAGGCTCAGCCTCCTGCCGCTGTGGGCCCACCACATCGGGCTCTCGGCCTCGACCACCTCGCTGATCTTCGCCGGCGCGGCCGCACTGGACGTCGTCTTCATGTGGCCGGGCGGCTGGCTGATGGACACCCGCGGCCGGATGGTCGTGGCGGTGCCGGTCGTCGCCTCGATGGCCGTCGCCTGCCTGCTCCTCCCGCTGACCGACTCCGCGCTCACGGTCGCGCTGGTCATGGCGATCATCGCGAT
Source organism: uncultured Actinomycetota bacterium (assembly GCA_963721925.1). Lineage (GTDB taxonomy): Bacteria > Actinomycetota > Actinomycetes > Propionibacteriales > Nocardioidaceae > Nocardioides. Next base: position 625,119 of record CAVRLH010000009.1, read on the forward strand.
CGGCAACGGGTTGGGCTCGGGCATCGTGATGACCCTCGGCGCGGACTCCGCGCCGGCCGAGGGGCGCCCCCAGTTCCTCGGCGCCTGGCGCCTGTGTGGCGACATCGGCAACACCGGCGGACCGCTGATGGTGAGCGCGGTCGCAGCCGTCGCCCCCCTTGCCACGGCCAGCATCGTCGTGGGGTTGCTGGCCCTGGCCGGCACCGGCTGGGTGGGCTACTGGACCCGACGGGTCGATCTCAGCCGACGGTCACCGTGATCTCGTTGGAGATCTTCTCGGTGTCGGTGTCGATCACGCGGAACTTGTTGGGCCCGACGCGACTGGTCTGCACGTAGGTCGCGAACGTCGACCCGCTGACCGACATCGTGACCGGGAAGTCCTGCCAGGCACCGTCCTCGAACCGCTGCACCTGCAGGATCGCGCCCTCGCCGGTGGGGTAGGTGCCGGTGAGGTCGACCTGCTGCATCGGGCTGACCGACTGCTGGGTGACCGCGAGCGAGATCTCCTCAGCCGGCGCCTCGCTCTCCGTCTCCTCCGTGCCGGGGTCGACACCCTCCTGCGGGGCGGGGACGCCCGTGGTGCCGGTGTCAGTCGGCTTGGGGAGGTAGAACGTGGCGCTGGCCGAGCTGCCGTCGCTGGCATCGGAGCTGCCGCCGATCCCGGTCGCCTTCACGGCCATCACGATCCCCAGCCCGCCCAGCACCCCGATGACCAGCGCGACCGTGACCAGGGCCAGGAGCCCGTTCAGTACGGGGCGCTGCTCGGTGTCCATGAGTGCCTTTCGGGCGATCGGAGTTACCCGCCCATTGTCCGGGATCGCTGGTCGTGAGGCCAGTCGAGGGCCGACGGGCGCACCCGGGCAGCCGCGTCGCCCCCACCGGTGGGTCAGGATGTAGCCATGCAGTCACCGTTGCGACACGGCAAGGCAGCCATCGGCACGACCCTCGCCGGCGGCGCTCTCGCCGCACTCTCCCAGGCCCCTGAGCGCGCCACGCGCCTGCTCCGCCACCGCTACCCCGCGGTCGCCGTCACCGGCATGACCGGCGTCGGCAAGACCCGTCTGGCCGACCGGCTCTCGCGGCGCGCCAGCGCCGAGTCGGGAGGAGCGGAGGCATCCGAGGTGGGCTCGGCGGTCATGGAGCGGCGTACGCGACGCAACGCGAAGCTGCGCGGCTACCGCTTCCGTGTCGTCCCGGGCGAGAACGCCGCCACCCGCCTCGGCGCCCTCGACGAGGTCTTCCACGACGAGCCGGTCGACGGCGTCCTGCACGTGGTCGCCAACGGCTACGCCACCCCGCGCCGCAGAGGTGGCACCAGCGGGACCGGCGCCGCCTCCCGCGAGGAGCAGCTGGTGGCCGAGCTCGAGGACTGGTCGATCACCGCGCACCGGATCGCGAGCATGGCCGTACGCCGCGACCGCCCGACCTGGTTGGTCGTCGCGGTGACCAAGGCCGACCTCTTCGCCGACGACATCGACGCGGCAGTCCACTACTACTCCCCCGGCAGCGGTACGCCCTTCGGGGACAAGCTGGACGAGCTGCGGGCCCTGGCGGGCGGCGCCAAGCTCTCCATCGACGTGCTGCCGGTCTGCGCGCGTGGCGGCGGCAGGAAGGCCCCCATGCCCGACAAGGTGTGCACCGACCTGCTGGGCCGCCTCGAGCTGCGGATGGCGCAGCTGTCCGGGCACGTCTGATCGGCCACGAGTGAAGCGCGGGCGCGCCTACCGGCCGCTCTCGCCCCAGGCTTGGTTCACAAATTCACCACGTCAGGTTTCGACTCCGGTCGGGCGGGGAGAAGACAGCCATGAGGCCGATCGCGATCAACCAGCGGGCGCTGCGGACCGCCAAGGAAGAGCTCGACTCCGCCCGCGAGGCCATCCAGTCCGCGCTGGGTGACGTCCAGCATCCCGCCGACGACTTCCCGTGGCGCGACCTCGTGGTCGAGGGGGTGCGCAGCCTCATCGAGGACTCCGAGCAGATCGCCAGGCGGTGCCGCACCATCGCCGGCGCCATCGACGACTCGATCATCGACTTCGACGAGCTCGACATGATGGTCGGCCAGGCAGCCACCGTGGCCGCGAGGCTCGACGAGGTGGACCCGCGATGAGCCGGATGCTCGTCGACAGGATCGAGACCCAGCAGGACGGGCTCCAGTTCGGCGACCCGATCGGTTGCTCCTACCACTGGCTCGAGCCCGCCGCGATCGATGCCTACGGCGACTCCGTACGCCGGCTGGCCACCAAGGTCGAGCTCGCCGTGGACGCCTTCGACCGCACCGCCACCCTCTCCGAGGACGTCTTCGCCGGCGAGGCCGCCGACATGCTGCGCGGCCGCGCGAGCAGGCGGCTGCAGGAGTCGATGCTGGTGCGCGACAACCTGCGTGGGCTCGGCCGTGCCATCAACGCCTACTCCGACGTGATGCGTCGCCACCGCGAGGGCCTCGAGCAGCTGCACGCGTTCGCCAGCGGGAGGGGCCTGGAGGTCCGGGGCGGCCGGATCATGCCGCCCGTGGAGACGATCAAGGACGCCACCCAGAGGGAGCTCGACGCCTGGGAGGCCGGCTGGAAGGCCTACCGCGAGTGCTTCGACCTCAAGATCGAGCTGCGTGACGTCCGGCGGGCCAGCACCCGCGAGCTGATCCGCGCGCTCGCCGAGTTCGCCGACGTGCACCCCGACAGGGACCGCGCGCGGCTGGTCGCCGCCAACGCCAACCAGGTGAGGTTCGGCGAGCTCCGGCGCGAGGCGGCCGAGGAAGCCATGGAGGCCGTCGAGGCCGGCGACCGGGCCGAGGCGGCGCAGCGCACCGTCGAGGTCCTCAAGCGCCGGGAGCAGACTGCGCTCGACTCCCTCGAGAAGCTGGCCTTGGCGGACCGCCCGCCCGAGGAGATCGCCAGCCAGGCCGAGCGCGTCGCAGCCGTGCACCGCGAGCTGGTCGAGTCCCGCACCGAGCTGCGCGAGCTCGACGCTGCGGCCGGCCGCGAGCACGCCGAGGCCAACCGCGCCGCTCGCGACCTGCAGGATGCGGAGGACCGGCTCGGTTAGACGCCGTCCAGACCGATCATCGCGAGCGTGCCGGTGAGCGCGATCCGTTCGTCGTAGCCGCCGACCAGGACGAGACGGTCGTGACTGACCCCGAGCGTGGAGAAGGAACCTCGTCGCTCGCCGAACAGGGTGACGACCTCCGACCTGCGGCGTACGAGGTCGACCACCTCCACCCCAGGGCCTCCTCCCGCGACCACCACTCGGTCGTCGTCCAGAGCCAGCACCGAGCCGGACAGCTTGTAGCGGCCGCCCCGTAGGCGGGGTCCGGCGGAGAAGGCACCCGTGACGGGGTCGAAGACCTCGGTCGAGGCCAACAGCCGTCGGTCGTCCGCGGTTCCTCCGACGATGACCACCCGTCCGTCGCTCAGGGCCGCAAGGCCGTGCTTGAAGCGAGGCTCGCGCATGGATCCCACGTCGGTCAGCACGCCGTCGGGGCAGACGGTGGACGCAGCGGGCGTGGCCTTGCCCGGGGCGACCTGGCCCCCGGTGAGCAGCACGCATCCGTCGGCCAGGCTGACGGCAGCCAGGGAGTCGGCCGGCTCGGGCAGGTCGGGGCCGGGGACGAAGTCACCCGAGGACGGGTCGTAGATCTCGGTGGTGCCGGTGTAGGTCCGTGATCCGACCCATCCACCCGCGACCAGCACCCGGCCATCGCCCAGGAGTGCCGCAGCGTGACCTCCGCGGCCCGTCGTCAGCTCACCGGTGGCCGTCCAGTCGCCGGTCGCGGGATCGAACAGCTCGGATGTGGTGAGCGGCGGCTCACCTTCACCCGCGAAGCCCCCGATCACCAGCACCCGACCGTCACGCAGCTCCACGGCCGTGTGCGCGTCCCGCGCGCCGTGCATGGGCGCCACCTCGAGCACCTCCTCCCCGCGCACCAGGAAGGCGGTGTCCGTCGCAGTGGTGCAACCGTCGACATCACATCCACCCGCGATCAGCAGGTCGCCCGAGGGCAGCGGGGTCATCGTGTGTGCGGCACGGAAGCCTGCCGCACGGCGGACGTCCGCTGTCGAGGGTGGTGACGTGGGAGCCGGCACCCCGGGTGTCGCGGTCCCTGACTCCGCTGCGGGCGGGGTGGAGGTGCAGGCGGTGACGGCCAGGAGCCCCGCGACAGCCGTGAGCAGCACCCGGAGCCTCATGCCACCAGCGTGCGCTCCGCAGCCGCGTCCGGACTCTCCTGCGACGAAACCGTTCCCGAACCGTTGCAGGTGACCACGCGCGAGGGTCAGCGGCGGATCTCGTAGCGCGTGGTGCCCTTGATCTTGTCGTCGCCGCACGACTGCCTGCGGACCGGGCCGGGCGTCGCCACGATCTCGTCCGCGGGGTCGCCGCCGGCGAGCACGTGCATCTCGCGCACCTGTTCGGTGCCGGGGCGACCGGCCCGTCCGCGCACCCACGGGACCGGCACCTCGCCCCGCTCGACCGCTTCGCACGCCGCGAGGGCGGTGGAGGTGTCGAGACGACCGAGCGTGAGCCCGCTGGGCAGCGCGAGCAGCGTGCCGGAGAACCGGTGTCCACCCAGGTGCGTCGTCTCCCACGTGCCCTCCGGCCACTCCTGGCTCAGCAGCCCGGCGACAGGGCGCCCGAGCTCGGCACAGCATCGGTCCCGCTTGCCGTTGGTGCAGACCAGCCAGAGCGGGCCGTCGTACGACGGCATGGCCGGGAGGTCGAGGTCGAGGTCGAGAAGGTCCTCGGGCCGGTCGAGGACGGTGCCGCGCACGTCGTAGCCGGCCTCGGTCGCGCGGGCGAGGAAGACCCGCGTGCCGGGGCCGGCGCTGCCGTCGTAGCGACGGAGCAGGAAGACCTTGCAGTCGAGGGAGGCCAGGTACGCGCGGACGGCCGCGGGCAGCCGGTTGTCGGTCAGCGCGTCGCGACCCCAGGGCCCGGGACTCTCCACCAGCAGGATCTCGGTGTCCTCCGGCGCGGTGCCGAGGATCGGTTCCTCGTCCTCGCCACTGGCGAACGAGCACCGGAAGGCAGCGAGGTCAGACATGACGAGCAGTCTGTCCGATGCCCCTGGACCGACCTCCGTCAGTACCTCGCGTTCTGCCAGAGCACCGCAGCGGCCGCCATCTCCCCGGGGTTGCAGTAGCCGCCGTAGGTGCGCTGGTTGTTGGGGTAGATCGCCAGGGTCGCGCAGTCGGCCGCGTGCTCCAGCGGCTCCCACCGGGGCTGCATGGGCGGAGTCGGCACGTTGGGGTCCGGGTTGCTGTCGGCGACGAAGACCTCGCCGGAGCGCTTGACCAGCTGGTCCCACGACCGGTTCGTGCCGCCCCAGTTGTAGAACTGCTTCATGTGCGCGCACTCGTGCACCGCGATCGCGAGGTTCTCCTCCTCGGGGTTGTTCTGCAGCGCCAGCGAGGCGGCGTCCATGGAGATGCCGTACTGCCAGTCGAAGACCGCGTCGTGCTCCTCGGTGATGTTGCTCTGGTCGATGGTGACGACCGCGTTGGGGCACAGGGAGGCGATCGGCTGGTAGAAGCGGAGCGCGTCGCCGGTGTACATCGCCTGGTTCTCGTACCTCACGGTCACGGTGTCGGACGACACGCTGCGCCGCGCCCGGCGGGGACCCTTCTTCAACCGCTTCGTCTTCAGGCGGTAGTCGAGGTTCTGTGCCGCCACGCCGGCCGGGACGACGTACGCCGGGATCCGGGCCATGACGTACTGGCGGCCGATGGACCCCTTGGCACCGCGGACCCTCTCCCACCTGCCGCCGTCGACCTTGCGCTGCACGAACACCTTGGGCTTGCGGGGCTGCAGGCCGGAGCGCTGCCGCTTCCAGGCCACGTCCAGCCGGAGCGCAGTGCCGGAGCCGCGGTGGGCGGTCACGAAGTTGAAGCCGTCGATGCGGTTGTACTTCTTGCCCCAGAAGGCGAAGCGCGGTCGCGGATAGGACCTGGTCGACGCGACGCCACCGGCCCCGCGACCCGAGGAGGCGACCGGTCGCGACTCGACCAGCGGCGGCGTGAGCACCGGGATGTCCCTGGCGCCCACCGGCGCATCCGGACGGGTGTCGCCCGAGTCCGGGGCAGCCCCCGCGGGAACGGCGACCGAGAAGGTGCTGAGGGACAGTGCGGCTGCCGCGACGGCAATGGTCAGGCGTCGGCCTGGGCGCATGGATTCACTCCGAGGTGTTCGGGACGGATGAGCGACGCATACCCGCTGGGCACCACGGGAAACTGAATCGTCCGCCACGTTTTCACACGTGGGTCACAGCAGGCCGTCACGACGCGCGATGGCGGCGGCCTCGGTGCGCGAGCTCGCGTCGAGCTTGCCGAGGATGTTGGAGACGTGGACCGAGACGGTCTTGGTGCTGATGTAGAGCTGCTTGCCGATCTCGCCGTTGCTGCGTCCCTGCGCCACGAGCGCGAGGATCTCGGCCTCCCGGGGGGTGAGCACAGCAACCCTCGCCACGGAGGCGGGAGCAGGCGCGGCACCCCCGTCGGTGAGCTCCGCCAGGAGCGGCTCGGCCCGCATCGCGTGCGCCGCCTCCCGAGCCTGGTCGCCGGTGTCCCGAGCACCGCGCACGTCGCCGGCCGCTCGGAGGACGGCGGACAACCGGACCCGGGTCTGGGCGATCTCCGGGACACTGCCGTAGGCCACGGCCGCCTCCTCGGCGGCGCGCCAGGCCGCGACCAGGTCGGCGCTCGACGGCGGGTCGACCTGAGCGAGCCAGCGCCAACGCAGGTGCTCGGCGGTGCGGCGGGCCACCCACATCCGGTACTCCGGCCCCCGGCTGTCCTCGTAGCGGGCATAGAAGTCGATGACCTTGCCGCCGTCGGAGACCAGCCGGTCCACGATCGCCCGCGACGCCTCGCGCTCGACGCCGGACTGGTGCACTGCCGCACTCGCATAGGCACCGACGACCAGCGTGGCCAGCCGGAGCCGGGCCTGGAACCACTCGTGCCACAGCGGCACGACGGCGGCCACCACGTCGTCGTACGCCGCGAGCGCGCCCGCCGGGTCACCGACGGCAGCTGCTCGCATCACCTCGGCACTGCCCGCGGTGACCGCCGTGAGGCCGTCGCTCCCCCAGTAGGTGCGGAGCCGCTCGAGGGCCTTGCTGTGGTGGTCGCCGCGGATGCCGATGAGGATCAGCATCTGGTGGGCGAAGTAGAGCCACTCATAGACCATCGGCGGGTCCTGGCCGGTGACGTCGAGCAGGCTCCACGCCTCGTCCAGGAGACCTTGGTGGGTCAGGGCCACGGCGAGCAACAGCCGCGACTCCGCGGGGTAGGGCGACCAGGTGAGCCCACCGACCTCGCTGCGCGCGATGGCCTCGCGGTAGACCTCACCGGCACCGGCGAGGTCGCCGCGGTCGTGGTGGAGACGACCCAGGAAGTAGAGGGCGCGCAGCTCGGGCTCGATGAGCCCGGCCGTGCGCGCACGATCGGCGGCCGCGCGCCAGCCGGAGCCCGGATCCTCGGCGCTCGCCGGGTCGAGGCCGGTGAGCGTCGTGTGCAGCTCGACGGCGAGGCTGGTGAGGTCGTTGCGCTCGGCCAGGTCCAGCGCTTCGAGGGCTGCCGTGCGGGCCTCGTCGACACGCCAGTTGCCCAGTGCCTCGGCGTGGACGAAGAGCGCGCGGGCGAGGAGCTTGGGCGGGCCGTCGCGCAGCAGCCCGACCGCCTCGGCCGAGGTCCCGCGCGGGGACTCGGTGGTGTCGGTCAGCAGCAGGGCCGAGGCGAGCGTCGTCAGGAGCTGGCCCCGGTCGACGTCGGACGCATCGGCAGGCAGGGTGGCCAGTCGGGCACGGAGCACCTTGACGGCCTTCGGCACCCGACCGGCCGCGATGAGCGCCTCGGCGCAGCGCCGGACGAGGGCGAGCGGGTCGACGTCAGCGACCGGCGTCCGGGCGGTGTCGATGAGCTCCAGCGCGTCGAGGAAGTGGGTCGCGGCCTCCGACGGACCGCCGACCGCCAGCGCCTCCTCGCCGGCCTCGATGGACGCGCGGACGGCGACCGGGCGGTCATCGGCGCGGCGGGCGTGCTGGGCCAGCTCGGCGGCGGTGCCGACGGCACGACCCTCCCCCAGCGCGGAGACGAAGTCGGCGTGGAGCCTGGTGCGCTCGCCGGGAAGCAGGTCGTCGTAGACCGCCTCCCCGAGCAGCGCATGGCGGAAGGCATAGGTGCCCCCGCGGGAGGCAGCGAGCACGTTGGCCTCGACCGCGGTGCGGAGCGCGCCCTCGAGCTCGGCAGACCCGAGGTCGGACACGGCGGCCAGCAGTCCGTGGCTCACCTGGCGTCCGGCCACGGAGACGATGCGGACCACCCGACGGGTGGCCTCGTCGAGACGGTCGAGGTGGACCAGCAGGACGTCTGCGAGCTCGCCGGGCACCTGACCGGACCAGGCGGCACCGACGAGCTCCTCGACGAAGAACGGGTTGCCTTCGGCCCGGTGGACGATGGAGACGTACTCCGCCTCGGACATGGTCGTGGGGTGGAGCGCGCGGACCAGGCGTCGTACGTCGTCGTCGGCGAGCGGCTCGAGCTGGAGGCGGTCGACCCCACGCAGCCGCATCCACTCCGCCACCTGGCGGCGCAGCGGATGGCGCCGGTGGAGGTCGTCGGCGCGGTAGGAGACGACGAGCGAGACCCCGGGAAGGGAGCGGGAGAAGAGGAAGCTGAGCATGTCGCGGGTGGACTCGTCGGCCCAGTGGGCGTCCTCGACGACGACGAGGAGCGGGGCCCGCTGCCCGACGGCGGAGAGGAGGTCGCCGAACGCGTCGTAGACGTTGCCGCGGTCGAGGGCCTGGTCGCCCGACGCGGTGTCGCTGCTGCGGATGCGGCGCCCCGGCTGGAGGCGGGCGAGCGTGGGGTGCTGCTCGAGCACGCGCGCAGCGACATCGGGCTGGTCGGCCATGAGGTGCCCGAGGATCTCGGAGAAGGGGAGGTAGGGCAGCGAGCTGTCGGCGAGGTCGAGGCAGTGGCCGGCGACGACCTGCCAGTCGGCCTCGATGGCCGCGTCGCGCAGGGCCATCAGGACGCGGGTCTTGCCCACGCCCGCGTCGCCGGCGAGGAGCATCGCGCGCACCGACGGGTCGGCCCCGGACGCGCGAATGCCGAGCTGGGAGGTGAGTTCCTCCAGCTCGGCATCGCGTCCGATGAGATCGGTGGTCCTGAGCGCCGGCACGCACGACATTGTGTCCTGTTGCTCCGACACCTCGTCGCCGATCGCGGTGCGGGTCATCCCCGGGTCTTGTCGGCTCGACCACGGCTCCAGCGGCGGACGCCGTAGTCCTTGCGGATCTTGTCCTGCCGGTAGGTGATCTCGGCACCCAGGAAGCTGTCGGTGGTGAACATGTCCTTCTCCTCTTCTCGTGGGCCCCCTTCTGGGGCCATGAGTAGAGATTGCGTCCCTGAGGTAGGCCGAGACATCGGGTGCGTGCCCTATCTGGGCGTGGTCAGCTACCTCAGATGCCGTCGTGGGCGGCGTACGGCCGGTGTCTGAGGTAGGGGTCGGGCCTGGGGGTAGGCAGCGGCGGGGTAGTCCAGTGACGAAAGGCTGTCCGAACGCCGGTCACGCAACCATCCGTCACTGGACTACCCCGCCGCGCGGCACGGCCGACCATCCGTCACTGGACTACCCCGCCGCGCGGGACGGCCGACCATCCGTCACTGGACTACCCCGCGGGGGGACTGCCGACGACCGGCCGCCCGGCCTGCCACACGCCGGAGACCAGCGGCACGCCGGGGCGGTAGGCGAGGTGGACGTAGGACGGCGCATCGAGCACGACCAGGTCGGCGGCCTTGCCGGGAGCGATCACCCCGACGTCGTCGCGGTCGAGGGCGGCCGCACCCATGGCGGTCGCGGCGTGGAGCGCCTCGGCGGGGCTCATCTGCATCTCGCGCACGGCCAGCGCGATGCACAGTGCCATCGAGGAGGTGAAGCAGGAGCCCGGGTTGCAGTCACTGGCCAGTGCGATCCGTACGCCGGCGTCGAGCAGACGTCGCGCGTCCGGATAGGGCTGCCGGGTGGAGAACTCCACGCCCGGCAGCAGGGTGGCGATGGTGCCTGAGTCGCTGAGGGACTCGACGTCGAGGTCGGAGAGGAAGGTGCAGTGGTCGACCGCCACCAGGCCGAGCTCGCAGGCCAGCCGCACCCCGGCGCCGTACGTCAGCTGGTTGGCGTGGAGGCGTCCGCGCAGACCGCTGTCGGTGCCCGCAGCCAGGATGGTGCGTGCCTGGTCGGCGTCGAAGGCGCCCTCCTCGCAGAACACGTCGATCCACCGTGCGTGCGGCGCTGCCGCCGCGAGCATGGGGCCGGTGACCAGGGCGACGTAGTCCTCGGGGGTGGTGCCTCCCTGGAATTCTGCGGGGACGACGTGGGCACCGAGGAACGTGGTCTCGTCGGTGAACTGACGAGCCACCGCGAGACTGCGCGCCTCGTCGTGGACCGACAACCCGTAGCCGCTCTTGATCTCGACGGTGGTGGTGCCCTGCGAACGCATCTCGGCGACGAGCCGGGCGACGTGCGAGGTGAGCTGCTCGTCCGTCGCGGCGCGGGTCCTGGCGACGGTGGACCGGATGCCGCCGGCGGTGTAGGGCTCGCCGGTCATCCGGGCCTCGAACTCGGCCGAGCGGTCGCCCGCGAACACCAGGTGGCTGTGGGAGTCGACGAAGCCGGGGATCACCGTGCGGCCGCCGGCGTCGACGTGCACGTCCGCGGCAGGCGCCTCGCCGGCCGGCCCGACCCAGGCGATGGTGCTGCCCTCGAGCACGACCGCAGCGTCGTCGAGCAGCCCGAGCAGGCCGCCCTGCTCGGCCCGCGCCGGGTCGTTGGTGACCAGCTCGCCGATGCCGGTGATGAGGGTCGTGCTCATGCGTCCTCCCAGATGCGGCCGATGGCGTCGCCGAGCTCTCGCCCGATCGCGGCCCGGTCTCCGTCGTCGATGATCCAGCGGCCGTCGGCCATCACGCGGCGTACGTCCTCCGCAGCGGCGGCGAAGACGACGGTGTTCTCGTCGCGGCCGGTCCCCGCCGTGCGCACGCTCGCCGGGTCGAGCACGACGAGGTCGGCGCGCTGACCGACCGCGATGGCACCCGCGTCGTCCCAGCCGAGCGAGGCGTGGCCGTCGGTGGTGGTGGCAGTGAGCAGCTCGGCCGCGGCCCAGTGTCCGCGCTGCTGGGTGGCGAGCCGCTCGTCGAGCTCGACAGCACGCATCTCCTCGAACAGGTCGATCACCGCGTGGCTGTCGGAGCCCAGGGTCAGGCGCGCACCGGCATCGTGGAGCCGTCGCGAGGGTCCGATGCCGTCGCCGAGATCGCGCTCGGTGGTCGGGCAGAACGAGACGAACGCGCGCGCCGCGCCGATGAGGGCGATGTCGTCGTCGGTCAGGTGAGTGGCGTGGACGAGCGTGGTGCGCGGGCCGAGCAGGTCGTGGTCGGCGAGCAACCCTGCCGGCGTGACGCCGTACGCCTCGAGGCAGCGCTCGTTCTCGGCGACCTGCTCGGAGAGGTGCACGTGGAAGGGACGTCCGCGCAGCCGCTCGGCGACGGTCGCGAGGTCGGCGGCCGGCACGGCGCGCACCGAGTGGACGGCCGCGCCGACGCGCGCATGGGCGGCCACGGAGAGCGTGTCCACCCGGTCCGCCCACGCCGCCACCGACCCGTCGGAGTAGCGCACCTGCGCGCCCTCGGGCGCGGCGCCGAAGCCCGACGAGAGGTAGAGCGTGTCGAGCAGGGTGAGCCGGATGCCGGCCTCGCGCGCCGCCTGGACGAGCGCGAGCCCCATCTCGTTCGGGGTTGCCGTAGGGGGTCCCGTCGGGCCGGTGGTGGAGGTAGTGGAACTCGCCGACGCAGGTGATCCCGGCGGCGGCCATCTCGCGGTAGGTCGCCCGGGCCAGGGCGAGGTAGGTCTCCGGGTCGAGCCGCGCGGCGACGGCGTACATCTGCTCGCGCCAGGTCCAGAACGTCCCGCGCTCGCGCTGGGTGCGACCGCGCAGCGCGCGGTGGAAGGCATGGCTGTGGGTGTTGGCCAGGCCGGGCACGACCAGTCCCCGCACCGGCACCGCTCGCCGCGGATCCGCGTCGGGCGTGACCGAGGTGAAGCGACCGTCCTCGACCTCCACCAGCACGTCGTCGCGGAAGGCGCCGGCGACCCACGCCCGCTCCAGCAGGTACGCCGTCACCCCCGCGCCCCGGTCAGCTCGGCCAGCACGTCGGCGAGGGCCTCGACGCCCGCGAGGCAGTCGGCCATCTCCGCGTGCTCGTCGGGCGAGTGCGACACCCCGGTGGGGTTGCGCACGAAGACCATGGCCGTGGGGATCCCCGCGTCGGAGAGGATGCCGGCGTCATGGCCGGCCTGGGTCGGGATGACCGGCCAGTCGCCGAGTCCGGCCAGTCGCGCGGCCAGGGCCTGGTCGAACGCCACCGACCCCGACACCGACTCGGGTGTCACGACCAGCGAGGTGCCGTCGCGACCGGCGCGCTCGTCGGCCTGCTTCGAGATGAGCCCCACCATGGTGGCCAGCTCCTCCTCCGACGAGGCCCGCGCGTCGAGCCAGGCGGTCACGAGGGACGGGACGGCGTTGGTGCCGTTGGGCTCGACCGAGATCCGGCCGAAGGTCGCCCGCTGCCCGGCCAGCCGAGCCTGCTTGTTGGCCGCCAGCGCAGTCATCGCATAGGTGAGCATGGGGTCGTGCCGGTCCTCCATGCGCGTGCTGCCGGCGTGGTTGGCCTGACCGGCGAAGTCGAAGCGCCAGCGGCCGTGTGGCCAGATCTCGCTGGCGAGTCCGACGGCGAGGTCGCGGTCGACGAGGTCGCGGCCCTGCTCGACGTGGAGCTCGACGAAGGTTCCGACGCGGTCCAGCGAGAGGAGCCCCTGCGACGGGTCCAGTCCCGCCGCGGAGATCGCGTCGCCGAGGAAGACCCCGTCGCGGTCGCGCAGCTCGCGGGCCTCGTCCCACGTGGTCGCGCCGGTGACCAGGCGCGAGCCGAGACAGGCGCGGCCGAAGCGCGAGCCCTCCTCCTCCACGAAGACCGAGACGCCGATCGGGCGCGCCGGCTCGAACCCGCGCTCGCGCAGCAGGTCGATCGCGGCCAGCCCGGACGCGACGCCCAGCGGGCCGTCGTACGCACCGCCGTCGAGGACCGAGTCGAGGTGCGAGCCGGTGACGACGCCCGCGCCAGAGGCCGACTCAGGAGACCACCACGCGACCTGGTTGCCGATGCCGTCGGTCTCGACGGCGAGCCCGCGGGCCGCGCACTCGGCGGCGAACCAGTCCCGCAGCTCGCTCTCGGCCGAGGCCCACGGCTGCCGGAAGTAGCCTCCGGACGCGGCCGAGCGACCGACCGGCGCCAGGTCCTGCCACATCTCCTCGAACCTCATGCGTGCAGTCCACCGGGATCCCCGACCGAGGTCAACGCACGGCGCCGGCCAGTCGTCTCGGATCCCAGACGAGCGGCCGGGTGCGAGAGTGGGCGCATGGAGTTCCGCGACGTCGTACGCCGCCGCCGGATGGTGCGCCGCTACGCCCCCGACCCGGTCGACCCGGCCGTCATCGACCGGATGCTCGAGCACGCGCAACGCGCTCCCAACGCCGGCTTCAGCCAGGGCTGGGCCTTCCTCGTGCTGGACACCACCGACGACGTGGCGCGCTTCTGGGAGTCCACCGGCGCTGGGCGTGCGGGGACGAGACCCAACGCCTGGCTGGACGGGATGCGTACGGCACCGGTCGTGATCGTGCCGCTGACCAGCAAGGAGGCCTACCTCGAGCGCTACGCCGAGCCGGACAAGGGCTGGACCGATCGCGACGAGGCCCGGTGGCCGGTGCCCTACTGGTACGTCGACGCCGGCATGGCCGCGCTGCTGATCCTCCAGACCGCGGTCGACGAGGGACTGGGTGCGTGCTTCTTCGGCATCCCCGCCGAGCACGTCGACACCTTCCGTACGACCTTCGGCATCCCCGCAGACCACGCGCCCGTCGGTGCGATCACGATCGGTCATCGCGAGGCCGACACCGGCCCGGCCGGGTCACCTGCGCGGCGGGAGAGGCGGACCGATCTCGTCCACCGGGGAGGCTGGGGCACTACGGTCGCCCCATGACCGACCGCGTGGTGAGCGCCCTGCAGGCACTCGTCCGCATCCCGACCGTCTCCGACCGCGACCCCTCCCGCGTCGACGCCGACGTCTTCGACGCGCTCCTCACCGAGCTGGCGGCCCAGTTCCCCGTGCTCCACGAACGGCTCGACCTGACTCGCGTCGGCACCCACGGGCTGCTCTTCCACTGGGCGGGAGCCAGCGCCGAGCGGCCTGTCGTGCTGATGGCGCACCTCGACGTCGTACCCGTCGACGACGACGCGCCGTGGCAGCACGACCCCTTCGGCGGCGAGATCCACCCGTCCGTGAGCGGTGCCGCCATCTGGGGCCGCGGCACCCTCGACGACAAGGGCTGCGTGGCCGCGATCTGCGACGCGGTCGAGACCCTGCTCGACGCCGGCCACACCCCCGCCCAGGACGTCTGGCTGTCCTTCGGCTGCGACGAGGAGGTCAGCGGCACGGCGGCGCTCGAGGCCGTCGAGGTGCTCCGCACCCGTGGCGTCACCCCGTGGCTGGTGCTCGACGAGGGCGGCGCGATCGCTGGGGGCGCGTTCCCCGGGGTCACCGCACCGCTGGGCGTCATCGGCGTCACCGAGAAGGGCACCACGTCGCTGGAGCTGGTCGCCGAGGGCCGCGGCGGACACGCCTCGACGCCCGCGCGGAACGGGCCGACCGCCCGCATCGCCCGCGCGATCCTGCGGGTCGAGAAGTCCCCGTTCCCCGCGTCCGCGCCGGCTCCCACCCTCGAGCTGGTCCGTCGCCTGGCCCCACACGTGCCGCTGCCGCTGCGACCGCTGCTGGGGCGTGCCGACCGATTGGCACCGGTCGTCACGCGAGCGCTCCTCGCCGCCGGCCCCGAGGCCGCAGCCATGACGCGTACGACCGTCGCCGCCACCACCCTCAGCGGGTCCCCGGCCCTCAACGTGATCGCCTCGACCGCCAGGGCCGGGCTCAACATCCGGGTCATGGTCGGCGACACGGTGGCCGGGGTGGTCGAGCACATCCGCAAGGCCGTTGCCGACGACTCGATCCGCATCGACGTCGTCGAGTCCGGCGAGCCCTCCCCGATCTCGCCCATGGACGAGCCCTTCGAGCTGATCGAGGCGTGCATCGGCGACGGTCTTCCCCGACGCGGTGGCCACGCCCTACGTCATGATGGCGGCCACCGACTCCCGGCACTTCACCGCGATCAGCGAGCACGTCTACCGCTTCGCGCCGTTCCGGATGACCAAGGCCCAGCGCCAGTCGATCCACTCCTACGACGAGCACATCGGCGTGGCCGACCTCGTCGACGGAGCCCGTTGGTACACGCTCCTGATCGAAAGGCTGCCCCGATGAGCACCCCACTCCAGGCCCCGCCCGCGCACACCGCGGTGAAGGGCCTGGCGACGATCGTCGGCTTCCTCGTGCTGGTCGAGTTCGCCAGCGGCATCCTGCAGGGCTACTACACGCCCATCTACCCGCAGATCGCCGAGCACCTCTCGATCAGCGAGGGCGACATCAACTGGTTCGAGGCCGCGCAGCTGATCGTCAGCGCCCTCTGCATCCCGTTGCTCGCCCGCCTCGGCGACCTGATCGGTCACAAGAACGTGCTGCTGATCTCGACAGCTGTCACCGCGCTGGGCTCCTGGTGGCTGGCGTTCGCCCCGGGGTTCACGACGTTCCTGATCGGCTGGGCCCTCCAGGGCGCGTACGTCGTGTGGCTGCCGCTCGAGATCGCGATCATCCATCGCCGCACCCGCGACAGCGGGCGGCAGGAGCTGCTCACCCGACGCGGCGCAGCCATCCTCGTCGGCTTCCTCGAGCTGGCGGTGATCATCGGCGCGGTCACCAGCGGCCTGCTGGTCGAGACGATGGACATGAACCTCCTGCTCGCCCTGCCGGCCGTCGTGGTCACGGCGGTCTTCTTCGTGATCCTCTTCGGCATCGAGCAGGCGCCCGGCGACGACACCGGCGGCATCGACTGGGCGGGCCTCGGTCTCATCACCCTCGCGCTCGGCGTCCTCATGGGCGGGCTGGTCTGGCTGCGCCTGGACGGTGCCGGCAGCGCCTTCGGCTGGCTCACCATCCTGGCGGCGCTCGTCGTCTTCGCGGCGTTCTGGCGGTTCGAGGCGAACCACCCCGAGCCCATCGTCGACGTACGTCTCCTCGCCAGCCCCGCCCAGTGGCCGATCCAGGTGACCGCGTTCCTCTTCGGCATCCCGGTCCTCGCCGGGCAGATCCCGCTCTCGACCTACGCCCAGGCGGACCCGGCCGAGCGTGGCTACGGCCTCGGCGCCGATCCGGCCTTCATCTCCACGCTGATCGGGCTCTACGTCGTCACCCTGGCCATCGGCGCCTTCACCCTGCCGCTGACCACCCGCCTGCTCGGCGGCGTACGTCGAGCACTGGTGGTCGCCTGCCTGCTGGTGGGAGTGGGCTACCTCCTGTGGCTGCCGTTCCACGACCACACGTGGCAGGCCCTCATCAACATGGCCATCGCCGGCCTCGGGTCGGGCGCCCTGGTCGCCGCGCTCCCGGCGGCCGCAGCGGCCGCGGCTCCCCCCGAGCGCACCGGGATCGCCACCGGCATGACCAACGGCACCAAGACCGTCGGCGGTGCCATCGCCTCGGCGATCTTCGCCATCGCCCTGACCGCGACCGGCTCCCTGGACGCGACGACGGAGAAGGTCGCCCCGCTCAGCGGCTACCTCACCGTCTGGGCGGTCTGCGCCGGCGCCTCCTTCCTCGCCGCCGCGGCGCTGATGGCTGCACCGAAGCACGCCTTCAGCGACAGGTCCGACACCGTCAGCCGTTGAGCGCGGACCGGAGCCGACCGACGCCCGGACCGCTCAGGTCGTCGAGTGCGACCGTGCGTCCGGAGACAGCCAGCAGCAGGGACAGGGTCGGTCCCACCACGTCCACCCCGTCGCCGATCACCAGGTCGTCGTCGGCGGTCCGCAGTCGCAACCCCGCGACCAGCTGTTTGCCTCCGCCCATCGCCACGGACGTCCGTGCCTGGTGGCGCAACGCCCGCTCGACCACCTCGGGCGGGTAGGTCCGCGTGAGGCCGAGGGGGCGCCGGATGTCCTCGCCATGGACGACCTCCTCCACGAGACGGCTGTCGAGCGGCGCGGGCGGAGTCGTCGTACGTCCTGCCACCTCGCGTAGGCGGCTCAGGGTCTCGGTCGGCGTGGCGCCCTTCGCGCGGGCAAGGCCCTGGGCGTTCTGCAGGTCGAAGTCGAACCGCGCCCTGATCATCGCGACCACGAGCCCGACACTCGTGGTCCTGGCGTTGTCGACGAGGTGGGCGGCGACGTCGTGGACGCTCCAGCCGCCGCACAGGGACGGCTTCTTCCACTGGTCGGGCGTCAGTCCGGACAGATCATTGATGAGCGCACTGCGCTCCTGGTGCACCAGCTCCCACACGTCGCTCATGCGTCCACCTTGCCAGTGCGCGGGGACACCGGCCCACCTAGAATCGAGTGATGGCCGAGGACGACGACCAGGACCGCTACCGCGACCCGGCGGGGGAGCGTGACGACCGCACCGGCCGCTCGGCGGCCGCCGCGCGCATCGCCCAGCAGTCCACGTGGGTCGACGCCCAGGTGCGGCAGGCGATGGAGCGCGGGGAGTTCGACGACCTCCCGGGCTACGGCAAGCCGATCGAGGACCTCGGGGTCGAGCACGACCCCGACTGGTGGGTGAAGAAGCTCGTCGAGCGCGAGAACATCGCCCTCCTCCCGCCCGCGCTCGCCCTGCGCAAGGAGGACGCCGAGCTCGACGGGGTGCTGGACCGGATCAACGTCGAGGCGGACGTACGCCGTGAGGTGGAGGACTTCAACGCCCGCATCCGCAGGGCGATGTACACCCCGCCGACTGGTCCGTCCGGCCCACCGCTGATCACCCGCCAGCGCGACGTCGAGGCCGAGGTCGCTGCGTGGCGCGAGCGGCGTACGGCGCGGATCGAGGCCCAGCGCGCGCTCCGGGCCGCCGAGCCGGAGCCCGCTGCGCGACGTCCCTGGTGGCGTCGCCGCCGGTCGTCCTGAGCCGGGGTTTGCACCCAGGTTTCCCGGTTTGCACCTGATGCATCAGCTGCTAACCATGAGAGTCCCCGGATATCCGGGGAGTCCGCCGCCGGTCGTCCTGAGCCGGGGTTTGCACCCAGGTTTCCCGGTTTGCACCTGATGCATCAGCTGCTAACCAGGAGAGTCCCCGGATATCCGGGGAGTCCGCCGCGGACCCCGGCGAGACATCCGTCATACGGGCGACGCGGCCCGTGGCGGTAGTTTTCGCCCATGACTCGCCCCGCCAAGGACTTCTTCGCCCCACTCGCCGTCGGAGCCCCCGCGCCGCTGCGCGACATCCCGGCCCGGCCGAGCCGCGCCATCCACTTCTTCGACCCCGGCAACGCGAAGATGGCCGCCAAGGTGCCCGGCATGGTCGGCACCGTCGACGTGCTGCTCGGCAACCTCGAGGACGCCGTCAAGGCGGAGAACAAGGAGAAGTCCCGCCAGGGCCTCGTCGACATCGGAAGGGCGACGGACTTCGGCCCGACCCAGCTGTGGACCCGCATCAACTCCCTCGACAGCCCGTGGGCGCTGGACGACCTGACCACGTTGGTGCCCGAGATCGGCGACAAGCTCGACGTGATCATGGTGCCCAAGGTGCAGGGCGCCGAGGACATCCACTACGTCGACCGGCTGCTCGCGCAGCTCGAGGCGAAGGCCGGCCTCACCCGTCCGATCCTGATTCACGCGATCCTCGAGACGGCCCGTGGCGTGGCCAACATCGAGGAGATCTGCGCCGCCAGCCCGCGCATGCAGGGGCTGTCCCTCGGCCCGGCCGACCTCGCGGCCGACCGTCGGATGAAGACCACCCGCGTCGGCGGCGGTCACCCCGGCTACCTCGTCCGGCAGGACGCCCCGAAGGTGGACGGCGAGACGCAGTACGACGCCGAGCGGACGACGTACCAGCAGGACCTGTGGCACTACACGATCGCGCGGATGGTCGACGCGTGCGCGATGCACGGGATCTACCCCTACTACGGGCCGTTCGGCGACATCTCGGACACCGTCGCGTGCGAGGACCAGTTCCGCAACGCGTTCCTGCTCGGCTGCGTCGGCGCCTGGTCGCTCCACCCGGTGCAGATCAAGATCGCCAACCGGGTCTTCTCCCCCAGCGTCGAGGACGTCGCCCATGCCCGTCGCGTCATCGCCGCGATGGGCGACGGCACGGGTGCGGTGATGATCGACGGCAAGATGGAGGACGACGCCTCCGTCAAACAGTGCCAGGTGATGGTGCGCCTGGCCGAGGAGCTCGCGGAGATCGATCCGGAGCTCAAGACGCAGTACGACGCGATCCCCGACCAGCGCGAGACCGAGGCCTGACATGAGCGACTTCACCCCCCTGCGCAGCGTGCTCTACATGCCGAGCTCCAACGAGCGGGCCCTGGAGAAGGCCAAGTCGATCGCGTGCGACGGCCTGATCCTCGATCTCGAGGACGCTGTCGCCCCTGACGCCAAGGAGACCGCGCGGGATGCGGCCTGCGCGGCCGTCGCCAGCGGCGAGTACGGCCGGCGTACGGTCACGATCCGCGTCAACGGCATCGGCAGCCAGTGGCACGACGCCGACATCGCCGCGGCCAGCACGGCTGGCCCGGCCGCGATCGTGGTGCCGAAGGTCAACAGCGCCGAGGAGGTGCACCAGCTGGTCGCCGCGATGGAACGGGCCGGCGCACCTGCCCACACCCGGCTGTGGGCCATGATCGAGACGCCGATCGCGATCCTCGACGCGCTCTCGATCGCCCGCGCCTCCGAGCGGCTCGCCTGCCTCGTCATCGGCACCAACGACCTGGTCAAGGAGCTGTACGCCGAGCACGTCCCCGGGCGCGCCCCCATCCTGCCCAGCCTCCACACCGCGCTGCTCGCCGCGCGTGCGGCCGGGATCGCGATCGTCGACGGCGTCTACAACGACGTCAAGGACACCGAGGGCTTCCTCGCCGAGTGCGACCAGGGTCGCCAGATGGGCTTCGACGGCAAGACCCTGATCCACCCCGGGCAGGTCGAGGGCGCCAACGCGGCCTTCGCCCCCAGCGAGAAGGCCGTCGAGGACGCGCGCGGGCTGATCGCCGCCTTCGAGGACGGCAGGGGATCGGGAGTGGTGACCTTCAACGGCAGGATGGTGGAGAGCCTCCACGTCGAGTCCGCCCGCCGAACGCTCGACATCGACGAGGCGATCCGAGCGCTGTCCGCCGACTGACGCCTCACCCCTAGGGGCGCGGTCGACTTTCCATTTGGCGCTGCCACCGGGAGAGTAGAGCGGCCGCCCGCACCCGGGCGCTTCACAAGGAGGCAAAACACATGGTTGTCCTCGGACTGATCCTTCTGATCATCGGACTGCTCGTTTCATCGGCCCAGATCCTCGTCACGATCGGCCTGATCCTGATCGTGGTCGGACTCGTGCTGAACTTCGTGCCCATCGGGGGATCCAGCCGGCGGGTCTTCTAACCAGACCACAGCTGTCGACGGGCCCCGGACACCTCGTGTGTCCGGGGCCCGACCGCGTCACGGATCGGTTGGCGCGGATCGATCAGTGCGGGTCGGAGACGAACGGCCCCCGGTCCGGCAGGTTCTCGGCCGGCGCCGTGCTGCGGGTCCACAGCGACCCGTCTGCCGCGGCCTCGAGCACGGCCATGGCCGCCACCGACGTCTGCTTGGCGATGTGGCCGCTGGACTTCTGGCCGATGCCGCCACGCGCCTCGTACAGCACCGAGGCCGAGCCGAGCAGACCGTAGGCGTTCCGGGCGATGCCGGGAGTCTCGGTGCCCGGGTAGCGGGTGACGTTGGCGTAGCCGTAGGGCTCCAGCGCGGTCACCATCTCCGCCACGGCACGCTTGGAGTCCTCGATGGTCGCCGCGAACTCGTCACTGATGCCGAGTGCCGCCGCCTCGTCAGTGGCGTTGGGCCACATCACCGAGCCGGTGATCATCCGGCCGTCGTCGTCGACGTAGGTGCCCTGGTGGTGGAAGTCCATCACCAGCTCGGGCTGCTTGGCGTCCCACAGCAGGCGCATCGCGATCGACTCCGGCACCGGGTTGTTGCTGTCCGGACCGGGTTGGTACGGGTGGTCGAAGGCGCTGTCGGTGTAGGAGTGGTAGCGGTTGATGTCGTACCCGCGCCCCGCGGCGTAGAACTGGCAGAAGGCCGGGCACGCGGTGTCGAAGTTCTGCCGCCACGGGGTGGTGTTCCCGGACAGGTCGGTGACCGGGGCGTCGAACCCGTCGACGTTGACCCGGGGCACGATCGTGACGGTGAGGTTCTCCCGGATCGCCCGCGCCGCGGCCGAGTTCCCGCTGATCTCGCGGATCACCGAGAGCATGCCCTTGCTGACGACGTACTCGTCGCCATGCTGGTTGGCGATGTACATGATCGAGGTCGGCCCGTCGCCAACGGTGACCACCGGGATCTCGCGCCCGGCGTTGGTGGTCAGCGGCGCCGCACTCAGGTCGAACGACCCGGCCGCGCGGCCCTCGATCTGCTCCAGGGTCGACCAGAGCTTGTCGTAGCCGGGGACCGAGGAGATGTGCTCGTCGTCGGAGTCACCCCACGGTCCGTTGGGCGTGGTCTGCGGGTCGGCCTGGGCCGGCGAGAACGCCGCCGTGGCCGCGAGTCCGACGGCGGCCGTCGTGATGATCAGGCGCCTCATGCGACGCCGAGGTGATGCTGTGGACATGGTTCCTCCCGAGTTGGTGGATGTCGTCCCTGCAGCTCCATCCACGCACCGCCGCGTCAGGGTGTCAACGGGTGGGAAAAGGGCGCGCTCCGTACCAACTGGTAGGGAGTCAGGGCCGCGACTGGCGGGCCCCGGCCGACTCTCGCGGCGTGTCGCGATCGACGTACGGCGTGTCGCGGGGGCCCGCGGGCGAGACGTGGCCCCGGCGATGTGTGTCAGCCGGCTCCGCACGTCGCCCCAGCAGGTTGGTCCCGGTGGCGGTCAGCGGACGGCGTACGTCGTACTCCGACAGGCCGTCGAGCTTGGCGAGCACCGCCGCCCGCTCGTGCTGGAGGTAGGTGTGGAGGTTGGCCTTGGCGGCGTCGGCGTCCATGGACAGCACCCTGCCACCGCCACCACCGCGGACCTGGACCTCAGCTCCGCATGGGGATCGTCACACCGCGCTCGTCGGCGACCTCGATCGCGCGGTCGTAGCCGGCGTCGACGTGGCGGATGACGCCCATGCCCGGGTCGTTGGTCAGCACCCGCTCGATCTTCTCCGCGGCGAGCGCGGTGCCGTCGGCGACGGTGACCTGGCCCGCGTGGAGCGAGCGGCCGATGCCGACCCCGCCACCGTGGTGGAAGGACACCCAGGTGGCACCCGACGCGGTGTTGACCAGCGCGTTGAGGATCGCCCAGTCGGCGATCGCGTCGGAGCCGTCCAGCATGGCCTCGGTCTCGCGGTAGGGCGAGGCGACCGAGCCGCAGTCCAGGTGGTCGCGACCGATGACGACCGGCGCCTTCAGCTCGCCGGAGGCGACCATCTGGTTGAACTTCGCCCCCGCCTTCGCACGGTCGCCGTAGCCCAGCCAGCAGATGCGCGCGGGCAGTCCCTGGAACTGGACGCGCTCCGCGGCCATGTCGAGCCACTTGTGGAGGCGGGCGTACTCAGGCTTCTCGTCGGCCGGGAACAGCTCCTTGATGGCACGGTCGGTGGCATAGATGTCCTCCGGGTCGCCCGACAGCGCGGCCCAGCGGAAGGGGCCCTTGCCCTCGCAGAACAGCGGCCGGATGTACGCCGGCACGAAGCCCGGGAACTCGAACGCGCGGTCGTAGCCGCCCTGGCGAGCCTCGTCGCGGATCGAGTTGCCGTAGTCGAAGACCTCGGCGCCGGCGTCCTGGAACTCCACCATCGCCCGGACGTGGCGGGCCATGGACTCCTGGCTGCGCTTGGTGAACCCGCGCGGGTCCTCGGTGCGCTCGCGCTCCCAGTCGTCGCACGACGTCCCGACGGGGAGGTAGAACAGCGGGTCGTGCGCGGAGGTCTGGTCGGTGACGATGTCGACGAGTGGACCGTCGCCCTTCTCGGCCCGGTCGAGGTGGCGCTCCAGCAGCTCGGGAAGCAGGTCGGCTGCGTTGCCGAGAAGACCGATCGACAGGCCGCGGCGCTCGTCGCGTGCCTGCAGCGCCAGCTCGATCGCGTGGTCGAGGTCGCGCGCCTGGACGTCGAGGTAGCGCGTCTCGAGACGTCGGTCGATGCGGTGCTGGTCGCACTCGACGCAGATCGCGACGCCGTCGTTCATGGTGACCGCCAGCGGCTGCGCGCCGCCCATGCCACCGAGTCCGGCGGTCACGGTGATCGTGCCGGCGAGAGTGCCGTCGTAGCGCTTGTCCGCGATGGCGGCGAAGGTCTCGAAGGTGCCCTGGAGGATGCCCTGGGTGCCGATGTAGATCCACGACCCCGCGGTCATCTGGCCGTACATCGTCAGGCCGAGGTCCTCGAGCCGACGGAACTCCTCCCAGTCGGCCCAGTCGCCGACCAGGTTGGAGTTGGCGATGAGCACGCGCGGCGCCCACGCGTGGGTGCGCATGATGCCGACCGGCTTGCCGGACTGCACGAGCAGCGTCTCGTCGTCCTCGAGGTCGCGCAGCGAGCGGACGATCGCGTCGTACGACTCCCAGTTGCGCGCCGCCTTGCCGGTGCCGCCGTAGACCACGAGGTCCTCGGGGCGCTCGGCGTTGTCGGGGTCGAGGTTGTTCATCAGCATCCGCAGCGGTGCCTCGGTCTGCCACGACTTCGCGGTCAGCTCGGTGCCGTGGGCGGCGTGGATGGGCAACCTCTCGTTGGTCGAGGAGGGCGCGCTCGCGCCCGTCACGAGGCCGGTCTGCACAGGGTCGTTCACTTGAGCTCTCCGATCACGGATTCGGCGGCGGCCAGGACGGCACCGGACTGGACGAGGGCGACGGCACCCTCGATCTCGGGTGAGAGATGGCGGTCGGGGCCCGGGCCCTCGATGCCCGACTCCCGCAGCAGCGCGACGACTGCTGCCGTGGTCGGGGACGGGACCAGCGGGGCGCGCAGGTCGAGGGCGCGGGCCGCGGTGAGGACCTCCACGGCGACGACCCGGGAGAGTCCGTCGACGCTGCGCCGCAGCTTGCGGGCGGCGTTCCAGCCCATCGAGACGTGGTCCTCCTGCATGGCGCTGGAGGGGATCGAGTCCACCGAGGCCGGCACGGCCAGGCGCTTGAGCTCAGACACGATGGCCGCCTGGGTGTACTGGGCGATCATGTGGCCGCTGTCGACCCCGGGGTCGTCGGCCAGGAAGGGCGGCAGCCCGTGGCTGCGCGACTTGTCGAGGAAGCGGTCGGTGCGGCGCTCGCTGATGGAGGCGACGTCGGCGGCGATGATCGCGAGGAAGTCGAGCACGTAGGCGATCGGTGCCCCGTGGAAGTTGCCGTTGGACTCGACGTGGTCGTCGAGGACGACGGGGTTGTCGATCGCGCTGGCCAGCTCGTGGCCGGCGACCGTGGCCGCATGCTCGACGGTGTCGCGGGCAGCGCCGTGCACCTGGGGCGAGCAGCGCAGCGAGTAGGCGTCCTGGACCCGGTTGCAGTCCCCGGTCTGGTGGGAGGCCATCACGCCCGAGTCGGCCATGACGGCGACCAGGTTGGCGGCCGAGAGCGCCTGGCCCGGATGCGGGCGGATGGCCTGGAGCTCCGGGGCGAAGACGCGGTCGGTGCCGAGCTGGCCCTCCACGCTCATGGCGGCTGCGATGTCGGCGGTGCGCAGGAGCATCCTCAGGTCGACGATGGCCATGACCAGCATGCCGAGCATCCCGTCGGTGCCGTTGATGAGGGCCAGGCCCTCCTTCGCGACCAGCTCGACCGGCGTCAGCCCGGCGGCGGCGAGGGCCTCCGCGGCAGGCATCAGCGTGCCGTCGGCGTCGCGGACCTCGCCCTCCCCCATCAACGCGAGCGCGCAGTGCGAGAGGGGCGCGAGGTCGCCGGAGCACCCGAGCGAGCCGTACTCGCGCACCACCGGCGTGATGCCGTGGGTCAGGAGTCCTGCCATCAGCTGGGCCGTCTCCCGACGTACGCCGGTGCGCCCCGTCGCCAGCGTCGACAGGCGCAGCAGCATCAGCGCGCGCACCACCTCGCGCTCGACCTCGGGGCCGGAGCCGGCGGCGTGGGAGCGGACGAGGGAGCGCTGGAGCTGGGCGCGCATCTCGGTGGGGATGTGGCGGGTGGCCAACGCCCCGAAGCCGGTGCTCACGCCGTAGGAGGGGGTCTCGGCCGCCGCGAGGGTCTCGATGACGCCACGCGCGCGGTCGATCGCGGTGAGGGCCTCCTCGGTCAGCTCGACGGCCGCCCCGTGGCGGGCGACGTGGATGAGTTCCTCGAAGGCGACGGGGCCAATCCCGACCTGGATCGTGTGCATGTCCGTCATCAAACTCCCGCGCGAGTTCGCGCACCACCCTTCGCACCCGCGGGCTGTCTCAGATGCGAGACTTCACCCCCAGGGAGGGGGCTGCGCGGTGCCGGACGCCCTAGGTTGGACGGTGAGGTCGGGCATCTCGCCGGACCGGGACAGGAGACCCTGATGACCACGACAGGCATCATCGTGCTGATCGTCGTCGTGCTGGTGGCGCTCGCGATCGTCGGCCTCCTCGTGAGGTCGATGCAGGCCAAGAGCCGCCGGGACAACGAGGCACGCGCCGACGAGCTGCGCGACCAGGCCGAGCGGGGTGCGGCCAGCACGCTTCCCGACGCAGAGGTCCGCGCCAAGCATGCCGAGGCCGACGCCGAGGAGGCGCGGCTCGCAGCCGAGCGTGCGCAGGCGCGAGCTGAAGAGGCGCGCACCGGCGTGGTCCAGGAGGAGGCCCACCACGAGGACACGCTCCGGGCGGCCGATCGACTCGACCCCCGTGTGGACCACACCTCCGACGACTACGTCCCCGCGGACGGCACCACGGCGAGCGACCACGACGCGGACGGCGCACCCGGGACCGGTGGGGGCACGCACCGCGCCTGACAGGATCGCTGCATGAGCCAGGTTCCTGCAGCGACGCGCGCCCTGCGCGTCCTGCGGTTCCTGGCCACCCAGGCCGACCCCGTTCCCCTCGACCGGATCGTGCGAGCCTGCGACCTGCCCCGGAGCACGGCCTACCACCTGCTCAACACGATGATCGACGAGGGCTTCGTCGTGCACCTGCCCGACGACCACCGCTACGGCCTCGGCGTCGCCGCCTTCGAGGTCGGCAGCGGGTTCACCCGCCAGGAACCGCTGGCTCGGCTGGCCCGACGCCCCCTGGCCGAGCTCGTCGACCGGGCCGGCCATGGCGCGCACCTCGCAGTGCTGCACGGGCGCGACGTGCTCTACGTCATCGAGGAGCGCGCCCCCGGCCGCCCCCCGCTCGTGACCGACGTCGGCGTACGCCTGCCGGCGCAGCTCACCGCCTCGGGTCGGGCCATCCTGGCTGCACTCCCCGCGACACAGGTGCGTGCGCTCTACCCCGACCGCACCGCGTTCGTCGACCGGCACGGGCAGGGCCCGGCCTCCCTGAGCGCCCTGCGCTCGATCCTGTCGGAGACCCGTCAACGCGGACACGCGACCGAGGACGGCGAGGTGACGCCCGGCCTGCGCAGCATCGCCGCGCCGGTGCTCGACCACAACTCCCACCCGGTGGCGGGCGTGGCGGTGACCTTTCCCAGCGACGAGGACGTCGACGTCGACGAGGTCGCGCGGGCGGTCACGAGGACGGCCGGGCAGCTCACCCGTCGACTGGGGGGCGACTCGACCGTGCCCGGAGCGCCTTCGCGGCGAGGATGATCCGGGAGCGGCGTCGACCCGCGCTCACCCGACGTCGGCCACCCGGCGCGCAAGGTCTCGCAGCCCGGTCGCGTCGAGCCCGGGCCACCCGTGCACGGCCCGGACCCAGGGCTCGGGGATGACCGACGCCCCCCAGCGGGCCCCCAGCAAGGCACCCGCGATCGCCGCGACCGTGTCGGTGTCGTCTCCTGCATGCACCGCCGCGGCGAGCGAGGACGTGAGCGGCGAGGCATCCTCGCCCAGATCCATCGGATGGCAGATGGCGGACCAGGCCGCCTGCAGGGCATGCACGACATAGCCGTTGGGCGCGAACGCCCCGGGCGGGCGTCCCGCGGCGTCCGCCACCCAGGCAGCCCACTGGTCGCGTCGTGCGGCCGGGAGCTCCGCGACCAGGTCCGTCAGCCCGGGAAGTCTGCCCTCGATGACGGCGAGGCGGATGGCGTGGCACCACAGCACGCAGGCGTCGCCGGCCACCGGATCGGGATGGGTGAGGTCGGAGACGGCCCGGGCCCGGTCGGTCAGGGCAGCCGGATCGTGGAGGCACGCGAGAGCAACGGGCGCCGTACGCATCAGGGACCCGTTGCCGGCCGTCCGCCCGGTGCGGCGGTGGAGGTCCTGGGCAGCCGCGCGCACCCGCGCGGCGGACCCGGGTCCAGCCGATGTGGCCCCCAGGACCTGACGTGTCTGGATGCCGGCGTCGGAGGCTCCCTCGCCCAGCCAGGCGACCCATCCGTCGACCACGGCGTCCAGCGCCGACTCGTCTGCGAGCCCACCCGAGGCAGCCACCCGGGCGACGACGACGGACATCTGGGTGTCGTCGCTCCACTCGCCGGGGGCGTAGGGGCCGAGGCCGCCTCCGATCATCCGGGGGGCCTCCCGTGCTGCCAGCGGTGCGGAGCCGAACTCGTACGGCACCCCCAGGGCGTCGCCGCAGGCCGACGCCAGCAGGGCACCTTCGATCCGGTCGACCCGGTTGCTCATCCGATCTCCCTGACCTCGAAATGGCGGACGCCGTCAGGCGTCACGTGCTGAGGGCTCCACGACCGTGCGGAGCGTGGCGCTCACCCGTCGTCCGCGAGGCGGGGGCCGGAGGACGTCGTCATCCGCCACGCGCCACACCACCACAGGCACGTCCCGCTGCGGCGCGCTGCCGGTCGTGGCGTCGACGGACGCCGCCCAGGCTTCGCCGTCCGCGCGCTCGCAGGCCCACAGCCCGTCGGCGTCCACGACCAGCACCAGGTGCTGGGAACCCACGACCTGCTGGAGACCGACGACCGCACCCGTCCGCGCGTCGTCCCCGAGCGTGAGGAGGCACGGCACGCCCGCCGAGAACCGCACCTCCCACCCGACCTGTCGCAGGTGCGGGTGGTCGGCGACCTTCTGCGGGTTGAGCCTGGCCGGGGGTGCATCCCGGAACCGCTCGGCGGAGCTGCGCTCGCGTGCCGCGAACCAGGCCTGGACCTCGTCGGTGCTCATGGTGGTGAAGTCGGGACTCTCCGCCGACTCCAGGTCGTCGGGGTCCCACGTGCCCGCCGGCGCCGCAGCGAGCTCACCCACGAAGCGACCGGGAACGAGGTCCGGGTGGGGCTGGTGGGCACGATCACGGCGTAGGGCAGCGGCTGCGCGCCGACCCACCTCCGCCGCGTCCAGCTCGCTGCCCGCTTCGGCGAGGAGCGTCACGACGAGTCGGTCCGATCGTGCCTGCCCCAGCACCTGCAGGCGGGTTCCGGGCACGAGCACGACCTCCGCGTCGTGCGCGCGTCCGCGGTGCACCACCCGGCGGGCGCGTACGGCGATCGCGAGCACACCAGGGGTCGTGAAGTTCTCCGTCGCGACACCGGCGTCGGTCGTGGCCGCGCAGAGGCCGTCGATCACCACCTCGTCACCCACGCCGGCCCGGCGCAGCGACGCCTGCCCGCGGAAGCAGACGACGTCGCGGGCCGGCCACTCCTGCACCATGGCCAGCACGTCGGACGGCTCGAGCGTCAAGCGATGTCCCCGGCGAACTTCCCCGGGGTCGTCACCTCGACCGGCTCGGCCTCCTGCGCGTCCCGGACGGCGGTCGCGATCGTCTCCAGCAGCTCATCGAGGTCCCCCTTGGGACCGCCCGGCTCGCGATCGAGGTCGAGCTGCTCGACGACGGTGATGAGCAGGTCGTCGAAGCGCACCTGCTTCACCGCACGGAACAACGTGCCGGGCAGGAAGACCACCTCCCGCTCGGCGGGGTGCTGCGACACCGACTCGATCGAGCGACCCTGGTTGCCGACGACGGCGTAGAGCGCCGGGGTCGTGAAGTTCTCGGTGGCCACCCGGGCGTCTCGCGACGTCGCCGTCAGTGCCTGGGCGACCACGGTGCCCGACGACCGCCCGAAGGTGTCCTCCACCGTCCCTCCTCGGAAGGACACCCCCTCGTAGAGGGGCATCTTGCGGAGGCCGCGGATGAGGTCGTCCACCATCTGCTCCATGCTCGCGCTCGTCCCGTCAGCCATGCCTCAGTCTCTCAGGTAGATGTCCCAGTAGCCGCCGTCGGAGTTCCAGACCTTGTCGACGACGGTGAACTCGTGCGCCTTGTCGAAGAGGACCTCGGCCTCGGCCTTGTCATAGACGGAGATGTCCTGGATGTCGCGCCCGGAGTGCCCGTCGATGTGGAACATGGTGTTGCCGTCGGAGCGGAACTGCTGCGCGACCGACGTGGACTCGCTCGTGCTGCTGAAGGCCGGGTCGCTGTAGCGACCGCCCGGCTCGATGTTGTCGAGCACGTGGTCGGGGAGGTTCGTCCCGCGGTAGGTGGTGCCGTCGTAGGCCGGGAGCCGGTCGAGCCCACGGCTGATGTCGTCGGAGATCCGGCCCAGCTCCTCGGGCGTACGCCGGAAGCCGAGCTCCGGCTCGGTCCCCCGCAGGAACGAGTTGATCTCGTCGTAGGCGTTGCCGGTGTAGAGGCGGATCGAGCCGTACTCCGCGTCCGGGAGCCGGGAGGTGGCGGCTCCCAGGTCCCCGAGGTTGTCCAGCGAGTCGAGGTTGTCGAGCTTGTTGAGGTCGCTGATGTTGTCGAGCCTGTTGAGGTCGGACAGCCCGTCGAGGACGTCCATGCTCCCCTTCGCGCCGCGGGTGGCGAGTGCGCCGGTGCCTGCCGTGGCGACCGCGGCGATCGCGTCGGGCACGAGGTGGCCGATGGCGCGCGCCGGGTCGTCGGCCCAGGTGTCCCAGTCGAGCAGGCTCTTGCCGAGCTCCTTGCCGAACCCGACCGGGTCGGTGGTGAGGCCGGTGTAGATGCCGGTGGCCATGTCCCAGGCGTTCTCGGCGGACAGCTCGTACTTCTTCATCAGCTCCTCGGGCGTGATGTCACCCGTCGCGAGCTTGAAGGAGTCGATGACCAGGTTGACGGGCGAGAACGGGACCATGGTCAACAGGTCCCAGACCGCCTCGCCGGCACCCTCGAGGATGCCGCCGACGAACTTCAGCCCGGACTCGAGCCAGTTCGGCTCCTCCGGTGCGTCGGCGCAGCCCGCCCTCACCTCGCCGGCACAGATGTGGGCCGCGTTGTCCAGGTCGGCCCGGGCCGCGTCCAGCTCCTTGACGGCCCCCTCCTGGATCGGGCTGCCCCAGTCGACGAACGGCTGCGCCGGGTCGGTGCCGCCAGTGCTCCAGTAGGTGCGCATCCGGCCCATGTAGGAGTCGTAGGTGGTGCGCGCGTCCTCGGACTCGCGCTGGCCGCGGGCGTACTCGTCGCGCGCCCACTCGGCACGCGACTGCGCGCTCTCCAGCTCCCCGGCGTAGGTGCGCAGACCGGCGGCCGCCGTCGTGAAGCCGTTTCCCGACGTGAACCAGCGCTCGGGCTCGAGGTCGTGGGCCTCGCGGAACTCGTCGGCGGCGCGGCCGGTCCAGCCGGCCACGTCGATCTTCGCCAGCGCGTCGCCGGTGTCGTAGAAGAGCTGGCCCTTCTGCTCCATCGTGACGGCCTTGGCGCGGATGTTGGACGGGTTGCCCTCGATCTCGAAGTCGGGCATCAGAGCACCTTGACGGCGGCGATCGTGCCCACCAGGCCGTGCATCGCGTCGTACCCCGCCTTGTCGGTCTCGAAGTAGTTCATGGCGATCTTGCCGAGGCGACCGGCCATCTCCTCGACGTCCTGGCAGAGGTTGTTGACGCCTTCCTCCCAGCGGCCCTTGAACTCGTCGAGGGCGTCCCAGACCACGTCGTTGCCCACATCGCCCTTGGACGGGATCAGGTCGTCGACGTCCTTGTCCTTGAAGAGCTGCAAGGTCTCGTTGAGCCCTTGGGCAGCCTTGCCCATGCTCTCGAGGTCCACTTCGTAGTCGTACGACGGCATGTCACGTCAGTTCCCCCGCGGGCGGGTGCCCAAACCGAAGACCGTCGCCGGAAATCCTCGCGCGGCGTAGCCCCGGTCGGATGGTGGTCGGCGTACGCCGTGGCTGACGGGGCGGAGCTGCAGGGTGTAGAACCGGGGGCTGAGGGGTAGGACCAGATCAGCTGCGGCTGCCCGCGCACCGCACGCGTTCCCACAACGATGACACCAGGAGGTCGGCCGTGGCCGTCGGACTCGTCTACGCCGAGATGCAGGCGGCAGCCCAGGCGGCTGCCGATGCGCTCGAGCCGCTGCAGCAGACGCTCCGCGATCTCGGCACCGTCATCGAGACCGAGGCCGGCAAGGGCTTCAAGGGTCAGGCCGCGGCCGGGTTCGGCGAGGCCGTCAACGAGTGGTTCAACGTCGCGATGTCCCTCAGCCCGATCCTCGACGCCTACTCGTCGAACCTGATCTTCGTCGCCCAGGAGCACTCGACCAACGACACCGAGCAGGCCGTCCGGGCCAGCCAGCTGCAGGACCGGCTCGGGGGTGGTCCCCGATGAGCGACCGCGGCCTGGTCGTCCACCAGGACTCCCTCTCCACCATGGAGACCGCCCTGGCCGATGCCACGACCGCCATCACCCAGCAGATCGACGACCTCCTCAAGGAGACCGAGCGGCTGACTCCCGGTTGGGAGGAGAGCAGCGAGTCCCACGCGGCCCACCTCGACCACCAGCAGCGGCTCCGCGACGGCGTCAAGGCCCTCACCGACGCCCTCGACCAGGTGCGGTCCACGTTGGCCACCTGCCGCGAGGACGCCCGCGAGATCGAGGTCGAGAACGTCGCGATCGTCAACTGACCGCGCACCCGCAGGCGCCCCCACCACCGGAGGATGCGGATCGTAGGGTGTCGGGATGTCGCTGACCTGGCTCGATGATCACGACGTACGACGCGTGCTGCCCGACATCTCCGAGCAGCTCGACCTGGTCGCCGAGACCTACGTCGCGATGGCCCGGCGGCGGGTGGAGCTCCCACCGAAGCCGGGGCTGCACCCCCGCGCGGGGGGCTTCCTCAACGCCATGCCTGCCTGGTTGATGGACCGTGACGTCGTCGCGATGAAGTGGGTCGCCTCCTATCCCGGCAACCGCGAGCACGGCGTCTCCTCGGTGTCGGGGCTGATCGTGGTGAACGACGCCGAGACCGGACACCCCCAGGTCGTGATGGACGCGGCGGCGATCACCGATCTCCGCACGGCCGTCGCCAGTGGCGTCGCCATCCGCCACCTGGCCCGGGAGGGATGGCGACGCGTTGCCATTGTGGGATTCGGGGCACAGGGACGCAGCCATGCCGAGGTGGTCCGGGCGCTGAACCCGGGGGCCGACGTCGTGGCGTGGGGACCACGGCTCAGCGCACCGGTCACCGACACCGTGGCCGGCGTGGAGGTCGCCGACTCCGCGCGCGCTGCGGTCGAGGGCGCCGACATCGTGGTGACCTCCGGACCGATGTCCCTCGACCTCGACCCCCTCGTCGCCACCGAGTGGCTCGGCGAGCAGTGCCTGGTGCTGCCGGTGGACTACGACGCCCGGGTGCTGCCCGAGGTCTCCCACGCCGTCGACGTCTTCGCCGTCGACGACCTCCCGCAGTACGGATCCTTCGTGGAGCGGGGGCAGTTCGCCGGCTGGTCCCCGCCCGCGGCCGCGCTGGGCGAGCTCCTGCAACGTCCCCGCAGCGGTGAGCGGCACCTGGTGTGCAACCTCGGCGTCGGGGCGATCGACGCCGTGATCGCGGGCGTCGTGCGCGACCGAGCCGCAGCGGCCGGCGTCGGCGTCCGGCTGCGCGACTGACGGACCCGCGCTTGCCCACATCCCACTAGTCCCAAGTGTGTGGGTCTGCACCATGAACAAGCGCCCGACGTCGTCCTAGGTTCGGTGCATGCACAGTGCCGCGACCGGAGCAGGCTCCCCCGACCTCACAGGCCGCAAGGCAGTGGTCACCGGTGGTGGCAGCGGCATCGGCAGCGCCGTCGCGGCGCACCTGGCGGGGCTGGGAGCCCACGTCGTGGTGGCCGACCGCGACGCCACGGCCGCGCAGGACGTCGCGGGCGCCATCGGCGGCGAGGCCTGGGTCGTGGACCTCGCCGACCTCGCACCGCTGGCCGATCTCACCCTCGACACCGACATCCTCGTCAACAACGCCGGCATCCAGCACGTCTGCCCCATCCAGGACTTCCCGCCGGAGAGGTTCTCGCTGATCCTGCGGCTGATGCTGGAGTCACCCTTCCTGCTCACGCGGGCGGCCCTCCCGCACATGTACGCCCGCGGCTGGGGCCGCGTCGTGCACATCTCTTCTGCCCACGGGCTGCGCGCCAGCCCCTTCAAGTCCGCCTACGTCGCGGCCAAGCACGGCCTCGAAGGGTTCTCCAAGGTCGTCGCCCTGGAGGGTGCCGAGCACGGAGTGACCAGCAACTGCGTCAACCCCGGCTACGTCCGCACACCCCTGGTCGAGAAGCAGATCGCAGACCAGGCACGGGTGCACGGCCTCTCCGAGGAAGCGGTCATCAGCGACGTCATGCTCACCAGCTCCGCCATCAAGCGGCTGCTGGAGGCCGACGAGGTCGCCGCGGGCGTTGCCCACCTGTGCAGCGACCAGGCCTCGTTCATGACCGGCACCAACCTGGTGCTGGACGGCGGCTGGTCGGCGAGATGACCGCGGGCCACGGCCCGCTGCCGGCCACGAGAGCCGGCGCCCCGGTGCGCAGGTTCGCCGCCTCGGCCACAATGGCGGACGTGACCGGCGCCGAGTTCCTCGACCTCCTGGCCCGTGATGCGGCGCCGGTCGAGTACGACGCCCCCCTCATTGCCGCGCGGGCATCGGGCGCGGACACCGAGACCGTGGTGGCGTTGGAGGCGGCCAAGGGAGTGGCCCTGCAGATCCGCAGCGAGCTCGAGTCGCGGCGCCGTCGGGAGGCCGAGCTCACCGCGCTCTACGAGACCGCCAGCGACCTGGCCGCGCTGAGGGAGGTCGACGACGTCCTGACCGCGATCGTGCGCCGCGCACGTGCCCTGCTCCAGAGCGACCTCGCCTACCTCTCCCTCAACGACGACGAGCAGGGCGACACCTACATGCGGGTCACCGACGGCAGCATCTCGGCGGACTTCCGTCGGGTGCGGCTGCCGATGGGTGCCGGTCTCGGTGGGCTGGTGGCCCAGACCGCCCTGCCCTACACCAGCGCGTCGTACTTCGAGGACGAGCGCTTCCGGCACACCGAGGGCATCGACGCGGCCGTCCAGGACGAGGGCCTGGTCTCCATCCTCGGCGTTCCGCTCCAGCTCGGCTCACGAGTCATCGGGGTGCTGTACGCCGCCAACCGGACGGCGAAGCCGTTCACCCGGGCCGACACCTCGCTCCTGACCTCACTGGCCGCCCATGCCGCCATCGCGCTCGACAACGCCAGGCTGCTCGCCGACACGCAGGCCGCCCTGGCCGAGCTCAAGGTCGCCGGTGAGCAGCTGCGCGGCCGCACCCTCAGCGTCGAGCGGGCCGCCGCAGCCCACGACCGGCTCACCGCCGTGGTCGGCCGCGGCGGCGGCATCGACGAGGTCGCCGCCACCGTCGGCGAGGTCCTCGACGGCGAGGTCACCGTGGTCGACGTGCAAGGGACCGTGCTCACCTCCAGCGTCACGGGCGCACCCCCGGACGACGCCGCCCTCGAGGTGCTGCGGCAGGCGAGCGCCGCCACCCACACCGTGGACGCCATCGGCCTGGCCGCCGCTCCGGTGCTGGCCGGCACCGAGCCCCTCGGCGCCCTGGGCCTCCACCGGGCGACGCCCCTGGACGAGGCCGACCGCCGGATCCTCGAGCGCGCCGCCATGGTCACCGCGCTCCTCCTGCTGTTCCGCCGCGGTGTCGCGGACGCCGAGGGCCGCGTCCGCGAAGAGCTGCTGCAGGACCTGTTGACGGCCGACACCCCAGACGACCTGCGCGACCGGGCCCGCACCCTGGGCACCGACCTCGACCAGCCCCATGTCGTGGCGGTCTGTGCACTGACCGGCGACCGGTCGCGCACCACCCAGGCTGCCGCACACCTCGTCGCCGGCCAGGGCGGCCTGTCCGCCGTCCACGCGGGCAGGTTGGTGCTGCTGCTGCCGGGTTCGGATGCCGATGTGGTGGCCAGGCAGCTCGAGGCGGCGATGCGGTCGACGCTCACGGATCCGGCCACCACCGGCGTGGCCGGCCCGGTCGGCGGCCCCGCGGGAGTCGTGGCGGCGTACGGCCAGGCACGACGGGTGCTGGACTCCCTGGAGGCGCTGGGACGCCACGGCGAACGCGCCCAGGCCCACGAGCTGGGCTTCGTCGGGCTGCTGGTCGGCCCCGCTCCGGACATCTCGGGTTTCGTCCGGTCCGTGGTCGGACCCGTGCTCGACTACGACGCCCAGCGTGGCACCTCCCTCGTGGAGACCCTGCTGGCGTTCTTCCGCAACGGCACCAACCTGGCGCGCACGAGCACCGACCTGCATGTGCACGTCAACACCGTGACGCAGCGGCTCGAGCGGGTGCGCGTCCTGCTCGGTGACGGGTGGCAGGAGCCGGAGCGGCAGCTGGAGGTCCAGCTCGCGCTCCGGCTCAACGGCCTCACCCGGTCCTGAACGGACGGGCCGGACCGGCAGGCTGCTGGTGTCCTACTTCCGGTTGAGGCGG
Organism: uncultured Actinomycetota bacterium; assembly: GCA_963721925.1. Lineage (GTDB taxonomy): Bacteria > Actinomycetota > Actinomycetes > Propionibacteriales > Nocardioidaceae > Nocardioides. The sequence continues at coordinate 661,004 of CAVRLH010000009.1, forward strand.
GGGCCGAGGTGATGGGCCAGCGTCCCCCAGATGCCTCGCCGGAACAGCAGCACCACGATCACGAACACCGAGCCGGTGACGATGCCGATCCCGTCGAAGCCGGAGGAGGCCATGTAGTCCTCCAGCTGCACGATCACGCCGGCACCGACGACACCGCCCCACAGCGTGCCGATCCCGCCCAGCACGGTCATCAGCACGACCTTGCCGGAGGTGGTCCAGTTGACCTCCTGCAGCGACACGAACCCGTGGCTGATCGCGAAGATGCCCCCGGCCAGGCCGGCCAGGCCGGCTGAGAGCACGAAGGCCATGACCTTGTAGCGCTCGACGTCGTAGCCCAGCGCCCGGGCCCGCGGTGAGTTGTCGCGGATGGCGGTGAGCACCTGGCCGAAGGGCGAGTGCACGATGCGCCACGCGGCCCACATCCCGAGCAGGATCAGCGGCAGCGCGGCGTAGTAGAAGTAGAACGACTCGGTCTCCACCGCCTCGAGCCCGAAGAAGTCGGTCGGCACGGCCTGGAGCCCGTTCTCGCCACCGGTGACGCTCCGCCACTGGTTGGCGATGAAGTAGACCATCTGCGCGAAGGCCAGGGTCACCATGGCGAAGTAGATGCCGGTGGCACGCACCGAGAGGTAGCCGATCGGGACGGCGATGAGCATCGCGAACACCGCGCCCGCGAGCACCGCGAGCGGGAACGGCAGACCCAGGTGGACCGCGACCAGGCCGGTGACGTACGCCGACCCGCCCCAGAAGGCAGCGTGGCCGAAGGACAGCAGCCCGCAGTAGCCCAGCAGGATGTCGAGCGAGATCGCGAAGAGCGCCCAGCAGGCGATGTCCATCGCGATGGGGGGATAGACGAACCAGGGCAGGGCCAGGGCCACGGCCAGACCGACGAGGAGGAGTCCCCAGCGCAGCAGCGGGTGAGCCCCGGACGGGCCGACGGTGTCCGCGGCACCATGGTCGAGCGTGGCGGTGGCACCTTGGGTGGGATCGCTCATCGTGCGAGCTCCTCTCGTCCGAACAGTCCGGCAGGTCGGACCAGCACGACGCCGGCCATCAGCACGAAGATCAGGATCTGGGCATAGGTGGGCGCGTACGCCTGGCCGAAGGCCTCGACCAGGCCGACGAGGAAGCCGGCCACCACAGCGCCCACGATGGAGCCGAGGCCACCGATGACCACCACGGCGAACAGGATGATCACGAAGTTGCTGCCCATGTCGGCGGTGATGGCGCGGAACGGCGTGGCCAGGACCCCCGCCAGCCCGGCGAGCGCGATGCCGAAGCCGAAGACGGGCGTCACCCATCGGCCCACGTTGATGCCGAGGGCCCGGGCGAGGTCGGCGCCCTCGGTCGAGGCCCGCACGATCATGCCGATGCGGGTCCGTGTCATCAGCAGCCAGACCGCCACGCACACCGCGACGGAGAACACGAAGACGAAGATCTGGTAGGTCGGCAGCCCGATCGAGCCCAGCTCGATCTGGCCCTTCAGTGCCTCCGGGCGGCGGTACGGCAGCCCGGAGACGCCGTACTGGCGCTTGACCAGGTCCACGAGCACCAGGGTCAGCCCGAAGGTGAGCAGGAAGTTGTAGAGCGGGTCGAGTCCCAGCAGCCACCGGACGAGCAACCGCTCGACCAGGACGCCGAAGACGAACATGATCAGCGGCACCACGAGCAGGGCCGCCCAGAAGTTGAGGTTCGCGACGTCCAGCAGCACCGCGGCGGTGACCGCGCCGAGCATGTAGCAGGCGCCGTGGGCGAAGTTCACCACACCGAGGACGCCGAAGATGATGGCGAGGCCCAGCGCTGACAGCGCGTAGAAGCTGCCTGCGGCCAGTCCCTGGACGGTGTACTGGAGGAGCGCGTTCATCGAATCCCTTTCATCGTGGTCCGCGGCCGAGGGGTGCAGGTGCCGGCCCCTCGGCCGGGATCACCCACACGTCACATCGAGCAGCCGGACTCCTCCACGGGCCGGAAGGCGTCGGCCGCGGGGATGGTGGCGACGATGTCCTCGTAGTCGTAGTCCTCGGTGACCTCGTCGGCTGCCTTCACCTTGGCGAGGTAGACGTCGTGGATCACTCGGTGGTCCTCGGCGCGGATCTCACCGTTGCGCAGGAAGACGTCATCCACCTTCAGGCCCTCGAGCTCCTCGACGACCGCGTCGGACTCGTCGGTCTCGGCGCGCTGGACGGCCTCGAGGTACTGGGTCGCGGCGGAGTAGTTGGCCGCGTGGGCGAACGACGGTCGGCTGCCGGTCTCCTCCATGAAGCGGTCGGCCCAGGCGCGGGTCTCCTCGTCCATGTTCCAGTACCAGGCGTCGGTGAACTGCGTCCCGGCGAACTGCTCCACACCCAGCGAGTGGATGTCGGTGATGAACATCAGCCCGACCGCCAGCGAGATGCCCTTGTCGGCCAGCCCGGCCTCGTTGTACTGCTTGACCAGGCTGATCAGGTCGCCACCGGCCTGCATCGTGCCGATCACGTCAGGCTTCTTCGACGCCGCCTTGGTGAGGAAGGTCGAGAAGTTGTCGTTGGGGAACGGTGTCGGGATGGTGCCGTCGACCGTGCCACCCGCGGCCTCCACCGCTGCCGTGAACGACTTGGTCATGTCCTGACCGAAGGCGTAGTCGGGGTAGATGATCTGCCAGTCCTTGCCGCCACCCTCGGTGACGGCCTTCCCGGTGCCGTTGGCCAGCATGTAGGTGTCGTAGGCCCAGTGGAAGGTGTACTTGTTGCACTGGGCGCCGGTCAGCTCCGTGGTCGCCGCACCGATGTTGAGGTAGAGCTTCTTGGCCTGCTCGGCCTGCGTCGCGACCGCGAGCGCCGCGGAGGACGTCGGCACGTCCAGGATCACGTCCGCCTTCTTGCGCTCGTAGAGCTCCTGGGCCTTGGTGTTGGCGACATCGGGCTCGTTCTGGTGGTCGGCGCTGACCACCGAGATCTTGTCGGTGATGGCGTCGTCGCCGTGCTTCTCCATGAAGTCGGCCACCGCCATCTCGACGGCCTTCACGCTGTTGGGCCCCGAGAGGTCCTTGTAGACGCCGGACTGGTCGTTGAGCACGGCCAGGACGATCTCGTCATCGGAGACGGGGCCGCTGCTCTCGCCGGGGCCTCCCTGGCCGCACGCGGCCAGGAGCATCATGCTCGCCGAGGCAAGGGCGATGCCCTTTGCTGCCGTGTTCTTCATGGTTCCCTCTTTCTGGGTGGTGAGCGTCGGTGACGGGTCGAGATGTGTGCGGTGGAGCGCAGCCCGGACGGGCTGGTCAGATGCCGAGGTATTCGAGGAGCTCGCCCTGACGGGCCTGGAAGTCGGCGTTGTCGAGCGACTCCACGACGGCGCCCTGGGCGAGCAGGTAGTGACGGTCGGCGACCGTCGCTGCGAACTTCACGTTCTGCTCCACGAGGAGCACGGTCACGCCCTCGGACTTGACCTCGCGGATGATGTCGCGGATCCGCTTGACGATCACCGGCGCCAGGCCCTCGGTGGGCTCGTCGAGGAGCATCAGCCGCGCTCCGGTGCGCAGGACCCGGGCGATGGCCAGCATCTGCTGCTCACCACCGGACAGGGTGGTGCCGCCGGCCCGTCGCCGGTCGGCCAGCACCGGGAAGGCGTCGTACACCTTCTCCAGCGACCAGGCCCGGTCCGAGACGACAGGGGGCAGCAGCAGGTTCTCCTCCACGGCGAGGCTGGCGTAGATCCCCCGGTCGTCGGGCACCCAGCCGAGCCCGAGCCGGGCCCGCTTGTGGGCGGGGGTCTTGAGGATGTCCGAGCCGTCCAGCGTGATGACGCCCTGGACCTGCTTGTGCAGCCCCATGACCGAGCGCAGCAGCGTGGTCTTGCCGGCGCCGTTGCGGCCGACCAGGGTGACCACCTCGCCCTCCCGGACGGTCAGGTCGACGTCGCGCAACGCCTGCGCCTCGCCGTACCAGGCGTTGAGGCCCTGGATCTCGAGCATCGGTGTCTCAGGCATCGTCGGCCTCTCCCAGGTAGGCGGTGACGACGCGCTGGTCCTGGCGGACCTCGTCGTAGGTGCCCTCGGCCAGCACCGCTCCCGACTGGAGCACGGTGACCCGGTCAGCCAGGCTGCCGACCACGTGCATGTTGTGGTCGACGAAGACGACCGTGCGGCCCTTCGCGATCCGCCGGACCAGCTCGATGGTGCGGTCCACGTCCTCCATGCCCATGCCGGCCGTCGGCTCGTCGAGCAGCAGCACCCGCGGGTCCAGCGCTGCCACCAACGCCATCTCCAGGGCGCGCTTCTGCCCGTACGCCAACGCTCCCGCCGGCTTGTCGACCAGGTCGGCGAGGCCGACCTCCTCCACGAGGGCCTCGGCCCGGTCCCGGTGCTTGCGCAGCGTCTTGTCCGAGCGCCAGAACCGATACCCCTCCCGGGTCATGCCCTGCAGGGCCAGCTGCACGTGCTCGCGAGGCGTGAGGTTCTCGAACAGGCTGGTGATCTGGAACGACCGAGCCACCCCGAGGTGGGCGATCTGCTCGGGCTGCCGGCCGGTGATGTCGCGGCCGAACAGCTCGATCGAGCCCTCCGACACCGACAGGAAACCGGTGAGCAGGTTGAAGAGGGTGGTCTTGCCGGCCCCGTTGGGTCCGACGAGCGCGTGGATGCTGCCCTCGCTCACGGCGAGGTCGACGGCGTTGACCGCCCGGAAGCCCCGGAAGTCCTTGCACAGGCCGCGGGTCTGCAGGGCGTACGGGATGTCGGGAGGCACTCTGCGAGATTAGGAAGCCCTCCGGATGCGGGTAATGGTGAGCGGCGCCACATTTGCCCCCGACGTCATGGTGCGGACCACCATGCCGCACTCGTTACCGCCGAGTAGGATTCTTCTCACTCGTGTGCGCCCTGACGCCGGGACAGGCTCCGGCATAGGCTCCGGCTCAGCACGCCCGACCGAGGAGCAGCCCTTCATGCAGATGTTCGCGATCGTCGTCTCGTTCGCCCTGACCGTCGCCGCCGTGGCGATGCTGGTCCCCGCCGTACGCCGGATGCTGGGCGTGATCCGCAGCGGCCAGCCGGCCCCGGGCCGCACCGACAACCCCACCGGCCGCGCCGTGACGATGCTCAAGGAGACGTTCCTCCACACCCGGATGCTCCAGTGGCACTGGGTCGGCATCATGCACTGGTTCGTCTACGCGGCGTTCCTCCTCCTCAGCACGGCCGTGCTCGCGGCGTACTTCCAGCTCTTCAAGCCCGACTTCGCCTACCCGGTCATCGGCCACTGGTATCCCTTCGAGTGGCTCATGGAGGTCATCGGGGCGCTCAGCACGGTCGGCATCATCTTCCTGATCGTCTATCGGCAGAAGCACCACCCGCGCAGCGAAGGCCGCAACAGCCGCTTCTTCGGCTCGAACTTCTGGCAGGCCTACTTCGTCGAGGCGCTGGCACTGCTCGAGGGCGGGGCGATCCTGTTCGTCCGCGCCGCGGAGTGGCGGCTCGACGAGGAGGCCGGGCGCGCCCACTACCCGTTCTCGTCGTGGCTCGGCGACGCGCTCTACCCGAGCTCCGTCGGCTCGCTCGAGAACCTCATCTACCTGATCGCGACCTTCAAGATCGCGCTCGCGATGATCTGGCTGATGGTGATCGCACGCAACATCACCATGGGCATCGCCTGGCACCGCTTCACCGCCTGGTTCAACATCTACTTCAAGCGCGAGTCCGACGGCAGCACCGCCCTGGGTGCGATGAAGCCGCTGACCTCCGAGGGCAAGGCCGTCACGCTCGACGACATCGACGACCTCGACGAGGACTCGGTGCTCGGCGTCGGCAAGGTCGAGGACTTCTCCTGGAAGGGCATCCTCGACTTCACCACCTGCACCGAGTGCGGCCGCTGCCAGTCGCAGTGCCCCGCGTGGAACACCGAGAAGCCCCTCTCGCCCAAGCTGCTGATCACCGCCCTGCGCGACCACGCGTACGCCAAGTCCGACGGCGACGAGGCCCACACCGAGCGTGCCCTCATCGGCTCCGGCACCAAGGGCGAGAGCGGTGGCACCGCCGGCACCGACGTCCTGGACTACTTCTACAACCCCGAGGACGCGCCCTTCGTCATCGACGAGGACGTCCTGTGGAACTGCACCTCGTGCGGCGCCTGCGTCCAGCAGTGCCCCGTCGACATCGAGCACGTCGACCACATCATGGACATGCGCCGCTACCAGGTGCTCGTGGAGTCCAACTTCCCGGCCGAGCTCAACCAGCTCTTCAAGGGCCTGGAGAACAAGGGCAACCCGTGGAACATGTCATCGACGGCGCGCATGGACTGGGCCAAGGGCCTCGACTTCGACGTCCCCGTCGTCGGTGAGGACCTCGAGTCGCTCGACTCCGTCGACTGGCTCTTCTGGGTCGGCTGCGCCGGGGCGTACGAGGACCGCGCCAAGAAGACGACGCGTGCAGTGGCCGAGCTGCTCGACCTGGCCGGCATCTCCTTCGGCGTGCTCGGCAACGGCGAGACGTGCACCGGCGACCCGGCCCGTCGCGCCGGCAACGAGTTCGTCTTCCAGGGACTCGCGATGCAGAACGTCGAGACGTTCAAGGAGTACAAGGTCAAGAAGGTCGTCTCGACCTGCGCCCACTGCTTCAACACGCTGAAGAACGAGTACAAGGACTTCGGCGTCGAGCTCGAGGTCGTCCACCACACGCAGCTGCTCAACCGGCTCGTGCGTGACGGCAAGCTGACACCGGTCAAGACCGGCGCCGGGGCAGCCACGCGCTCCATCACGTACCACGACCCGTGCTACCTCGGGCGCCACAACGAGGTCTACACCCCGCCGCGCGAGCTCCTCCAGGTGCTGCCCGGGGCCGAGCTCGTCGAGATGGAGCGCAACTCCGAGAAGTCCTTCTGCTGCGGCGCCGGTGGCGCCCGCATGTGGATGGAGGAGAACACCGGCGAGCGGATCAACGTCAACCGGACCAAGGAAGCAGTCGGCACGGGCGCGGACCAGATCGCCGTCGGCTGCCCCTTCTGCCGCGTGATGCTCTCCGACGGCCTGACCGCCCAGCAGGCCAAGGGCGAGGCCCGCGAGGAGGTCGAGGTCCTCGACGTCGCGCAGATGCTGCTCGCCTCGGTCAAGGGCGAGCAGGCCACCAAGGCCGCTCCCGGCTCTGCCGGAGTCGCCGCGCCGGCCGCTGCCTCGCAGGCCACCGCCACCTCGGAGGCCACCGCCACGGACGTGGCGACCAAGGACGAGCCGGAGGCCGGGGACGTCACCGTCACCGAGGACACCGTCACCGAGACCGCCGACGCCGGCCCGGCCGCGAAGGCGTCCGGCGGGACGTCGCTGTTCGACACGCCGGCGCCGGAGGAGGCGCCTGCAGCTGCCGCCTCGGCTGCCACCTCGACCTCCACCCCGGGCAGCGGTGAGTCAGGAGGGGTTTCGACCCCCGAGAACCCGCCTCACACACCGCCAGCCGAAGAGCAGGCCGCGAAGCCTGCCGCCGATCTCGGGTCGGGCGGCTCCCTCTTCGACCTGGACGCCCCTGCCTCCTCCCCTCCCACCTCGACCTCCACCCCGGGCAGCGGTGAGTCAGGAGGGGTTTCGACCCCCGAGAACCCGCCTCACACACCGCCAGCCGAAGAGCAGGCCGCGAAGCCTGCCGCCGATCTCGGATCGGGCGGCTCCCTCTTCGACCTGGACGCCCCTGCCGCCTCCCCTCCCACCTCCCCCTCCACCCCCGGCAGCGGTGAGTCAGGAGGGGTTTCCACCCCCGAGAACCCCCCTCACACACCGCCAGCCGAAGCCGAGCCAGGCCGAAGCCGAGCCAGCCAAGACCGCGCCCGCCAAGACCGCGCCCGCGAAGGACCTGGGATCGACCGGGTCGTTGTTCGACATCGCCGCGCCCGCGGCGACCGCAGCCGCCTCCACCCCCGTGGTCGAGGCCTCGCCGGAGCCCGCCGCCGAGGCGGACCCGGAGCGCGGGGCCGGTGACGCAGTCGCGGCGACTTCGGCGCCGGTCACCGAGGTGGCGCCCGCACCCGAGGCGGCCGCCGAGGCGCCCACCTCGTCGGGATCGACGTCGACCCCGGCCACGGACGTCGACATCTCCGAGCTGGGTTCGTTGTTCGACGTCGAGGCTCCCGCACCCGCTGCGGCACCCGCTCAGCAGGCGACTCCGGAGCCGACCCCCTCCGCGGGCGAGCCAGCACCTGCGGCCGTCGAGGAAGCTGAGCCCGAGGCCGAGCCCGACAGCGAACCCGAGGCGATCGTCGACGCCGACGCCGCTCCGCAGGAGCCACCTGCCGCCGCACCTGCGTCCGACAGCGCGGCGTCCACCCCCGTCGCCGACGTGGACATCTCCTCACTCGGGTCGCTCTTCGACATCGAGGCCCCGGCCGTCGAGGCGTCCGCCGCGGAAGCCCCCACCCCCGAGCCGGCCACCCCCGCCACCCCGGACCCGGAGCCTGAGCCGGAGGCGGCCGCACCCGAGCCGACATCTGAGCCGACATCTGAGCCGACATCTGAGCCGGCGCCCGAGCCGCCGGCCGAGGCACCGGCCGGCCCCCCGTCCGGCGCCGACCTCAGCAAGGCCGCGACCTTCGCAGCGCCGGCGGATGCCGTCACCCACGCAGCCGAGCAGGACGAGGCCGAGCACCCGACGCAGGCAGCAGACCCCGAGACGATCCTCGACTCCGACGACACCCTCGAGCCGGAGGACGAGGCCGAGCCGGATGACGTACCAGAGGAGACGACGGACACCCCGGCAGAGCAGACGGCCGAGAAGCCTGCCGAGCCGGCTGGTCCCGGTCACCAGCCGCGTACGGACGTTGACATCAGCGCGACGTCATCCCTGTTCGACCTCTGACGCACCCCCCATGGGGAATAGTCCGTGTCGAACGGCTGGTGGAACTGACCTCACCACGAGCCGCTCGATACGGACTATCGCGGCGGCGTGGCGAACGGCCGACGTCGACCTGACGTCACAACCTCTTGCATTTGACGTCACACTGATGTCATAGTGGTGCGCATGGACCTCACCCCGTACGTCGACCACCTCCGCCGCGATCTCGTCGCCGCGGCCGAGGCGGGCAGCGACGAGCTGCGACAGGCCGCGGAACGACTGGCGTACGCGCTCGACCCGAGCGCCCGGCTCGCCATGATGGAGGCCATCTCCCACGCCGCGGCGGAGATCACCGCCGAGCTGCCCGAGGGCAGCGTCGACGTCCGGCTGGTGGGTCGCGAGCTCGACTTCGTCGTCGAGATGGCCCCGCCGACCGCGGTCCCGGCACCGCCTCCGCCGCCGACCCCGCCGTCCGCCGAGGAGGACGACGGCGACCTCGCGCGCATCACCCTGCGCATCCCGGAGTCGGTCAAGGCCCGCGCCGAGGAGCGGGCCGCCGCCGCCGGACAGAGCCTCAACACCTGGCTCGTCCACGTCGTCCGCAGCGCCTCCTCCGACCACTCCATCAGCGTCGACCTAGACCTCAGCTCCATCCCCTTCGTGGGGTACGACCCCTTCGCCGCAAACCGCAAGCAGGGCAACAACCGCCGGATGACCGGCTGGCTCTGATCACCTCGCGTCCGTGACAGGGCGCCCCGCACAACCGCGGACCGGCACCCGCCGGCCCGTCGGACGAACACACCCTGGAGACGACCATGTCTGAACGCCTGGACACCACCTTCGACACCCCCGACCCGATCGAGCTCCACGTCGAGAACGGGCGCGGCCTGATCGAGGTCACGGCCACCGACACCACCGAGACCACGGTGCACATCACCGGCGACCGTGCCGACGCCTTCGACGTACGCGACCTGGCCGACGGCAGGGAGCCACGTCGCATCGCGATCATCGCCCCGCGCCGCGACGGCGGCTTCTTCAGCAGGGACGACAAGGCCACCATCGTCGTCGTCATGCCGAGCGCCAGCAGCCTGGTGGTGAAGTCCGGCAGCGCCGACGTGGTCGCCCATGGTCAGCTCGGCGGGATCCGGGCGGACAGCGGTTCGGGCGACGTCTCGCTCGAGCTCGTCGACGGACCGGCCCGGCTGCAGACCGGCTCGGGCGACGTCGCCGTCGAGCACCTCACCGGCGACGGCCAGGTGAAGTCCGGCTCGGGCGACGTGCAGATCCAGCGCGCCGACGGCAGCCTGGTGGTCTCCACCGGCAGCGGCGACGTCCGCGTCGGATCGGCTCGTGCCGGTGTGGCCATCAAGACAGGTTCGGGCGACGCCCAGGTCCGGTCCCTCGTCGACGACCTCGTCTACACCACCGGCAGCGGCGACCTCGATGTCGAGTCCGCCGAGTCCGGGCGGATCACGGCCAAGACCGCCAGCGGGGACGTGCGCGTCGGGGTGCGTGCGGGAACACCCGTGTGGACCGACATCCGCACCGTCAGCGGCCGCCTCCACTCCGACGTGGCGAGCACCGGCGAACCCGCCGACGACCAGGCGTTCCTCGAGGTCCGTGCCACCACGGCCTCGGGCGACGTCATCCTCCACCAGAGCTGACCGAGACCAGGAAGGAGCATCACCATGCATGAGTCATTCAGCGAGATCGAGCTCATCGCCCGTCACCGCATCGCCGAGCGCGTGCGCTACTCCCCCCGCGCCCCGAAGCGCCGCTGACCGGCCATCCGACGTCAGGACTCGCGTACGTCGCTCAGATCGGCGTGCGGTGGAAGTTCTGGAAGGACCGGCTCGGGGTCGGACCACGCTGGCCCTGGTAGCGCGAGCCGTACTTCTCGGAACCGTAGGGGTGCTGGCTCGGCGAGGAGAGCCGGAAGAAACAGAACTGCCCGATCTTCATCCCCGGGTAGAGCCGGATCGGCAGGGTCGCGACGTTGGCGAGCTCCAGGGTGACGTGGCCGGAGAAGCCGGGATCGACGAAGCCCGCGGTGGCATGGGTGAGCAGGCCCAGGCGGCCCAACGACGACTTGCCCTCGACCCGCGCGGCGACGTCGTCGGGCAGGGAGACGACCTCGTAGGTCGAGCCGAGGACGAACTCACCCGGGTGGAGGATGAAGGGCTCGTCGCCCTCCGGCTCCACCACGCGGGTCAGGTCGGACTGGTCGGCCATCGGATCGATGAAGGGATAGCGGTGGTTCTCGAACACCCGGAAGAACCGGTCGAGCCGCACGTCGATGCTCGAGGGCTGCAGCATGGCCGGGTCCCACGGCTCTAGCGCGATCCGGCCGGCGTCGATCTCACTGGTGATGTCGCGATCAGAGAGCAGCACGCGGCAAACCTAGCCTCCCGACCGTCGGCGTGGAACGCCTCGACACAATGGTCCGGTGACCTTCCACCGCTACGTCGCCCTGGGCGACTCCTTCACCGAGGGCGTCGGTGATCCCGACCCGACCCGTCCCAACGGCCTCCGCGGCTGGGCCGACCGCGTCGCGGAGGTGCTCGCCACGCAGTCCGACGACTTCGGCTACGCCAACCTCGCGATCCGTGGGCGCAAGCTCGGCGCGATCGTCGAGGAGCAGGTCGACGCCGCGGTCGCCCTCGAGCCCGACCTGGTGACGATCCATGGCGGCGGCAACGACGTACTGCGCCCGCGGGTGGACCTCGACGCGCTCGCCCGGACGTACGACGACGGCATCGCTCGCCTGTCGGCCACCGGTGCGCGCGTGGTGATGTTCACGATCTTCGATCCCGGTGGGTCCGGGATCTACGGCCCGATGCGCGGCCGGATGGCGATCTTCAACGAGTGGGTCCGCGAGATCGCCGACACCCGTGGCGCCACGATCGTCGACATGTGGCGCATGCGCGACATCGAGATCCCGGCAGTGATGGACACCGACCGGATGCACCTCAACGGCGGCGGTCACGCCCACCTGGCCCGCGCGGTCCTCGACGCGATCGGCGTACGCCACGAGCTCGAGCCCGCCACCTTCGAGCCGGTCCCGGTCCTGCGCCGGCGCGAGCAGCTGGCCGCCAACGCCCAGTGGACGCGCGAGTTCCTCGTGCCGTGGGTGCACCGGCGCGTCACCGGACGGTCCTCGGGAGACACCGTCTCCCCGAAGCGGCCGGACCTCGGACCGGTCGGGTAACATTCCCCCGCTGCCCCCGGGCAGCACCTGCGGATGTAGCTCAGTTGGTAGAGCGCGACCTTCCCAAGGTCGATGTCGCGAGTTCGAATCTCGTCATCCGCTCCACGTTCGCGCCGAGCGCGACGCTCGCCCACCGTCGATGTCGCGAGTTCGAATCTCGTCATCCGCTCCACACGCTTCACCCGCGAGCCACCCGCGAGCCCTGACAGTCCGTATCAAATGGCTCCGTACCCCGGCGGTTCGTGGAGCCTCCTGATACGGACTACCGCGCGCTGGCCGTCGAACCACCACGCCACCGCAACAGATGTGGTAGTTGCGTCTTTTGTGACCAGAGGGGACAGTGGGGCGATCGATTCCTACCGATCGAGGATCTTCCCCATGCGCTTCTCCCCTTCTCGGACCACGCTGCGACACCCCGCTGTCATCGCAGCCGCAGCGCTCGCGCTGACCCTGGCCGCGGTCCCGTTCCTGCCCGACGGCAACGACCAGCGCGGCGCGATCGCGCCGTCCTCGGAGGACGCCCCCGTCCCGGCTCGTACGGCGAACCGCGGGGTCGTGACCGACGAGATGCGGGCCGAGATCGAACGCGTCGTCGCGGCGGGCGCCGGCACCGCCCGGACGGACGGCCGGATCGCCGCCGCCCGCGCCGCTGCACGGTGCGCGACCTTCGAGGGTCAGCGCTACTGCCTGGGCGTGGGGTGGACCAACCGGTCGTCGCAGGAGGTGGCAGCCCGACTGGCCGAGCGCCCGGCACCCGGCCGGGAACGCACCGGAGACCTCGACGGCAACGCCCTCCTCACCCGCGCCACCAGCCGCAGCGAGACCGCCCGCGTGAAGGCCGAGCGGGCCGAGCTCACGGCAGCGGCCGAGTCGGTCGGCAAGGTGTGGATGCTGCGCCACGAGATCCAGGGCGACCCGCTCCCGGACGGCTTCGCCCAGACCCACCCGGAGATCAGGATCAGGGCGTTCGGCGACAACCATCCGGCGAAGTTCTCGATCATCAAGGGCTCGCGCTCGCTGTCGCAGAACCGCACCTACTGGTGCGGTCCGGCCACCATGCAGGCGATCGGTTGGGGCTCGTCGAAGGAGCGCACGGACCAGGCCGTCTGGGCCCGCCGCCTGCGCACGACCAGCGCCGGCACCGCGATCACCGACATGGTCCGCGTGATCAACAACCACACGAAGTACGACCGCAAGAAGTACGCCGGCACCTACATCGCCCTCGACATCGGCGACTTCAGCTTCAAGCAGTGGTATCGCCTGATGATGCGGCACATCCACGACTACCGCGCGCCCGTCGTCCTGCACCCGGTGCTCCTCAAGCAGTACTACCCCTACCTCGACGACGACGCGAGCGGCCACTTCCAGGTCGGCCGCGGCTTCGACCAGAACGAGGGTGGCAACCGGAAGATCGGCTACTTCGAGCCCTGGGACCAGTCGCGCTTCGACCCCAGCGAACCGGCGATCGATCGCGTGCAGTGGCGCAACGCCTACAAGTCCTACCGCGCCAACCTCGATCACTTCCAGCAGAACGTCGGCGTCTGACGTGTCAGTCCGGACGACGATCGTGCTGGCGCTGGTCCTCGCGCTGGCCGGCTGCGGCGGGACCGACGAGCCCACGGTTGACCCCGCTCCCACCGTCGACGGGCCGAGCGACGGGCCGACCCGGATCGAGCCGACCGCGGGGATCCTCGACTGGCGGGACACGGGAGCCCCGGCCGGCACGCGCTACGTCAAGGGCGCGGAGTGGGAAGCCCGGGCCGACGAGCAGGGCACAGCGGTCGAGCTCGCCCGCGACGGCGACACCGTGACGATCACTGCCGGGGCCGGTCGGACCATCTCCGAGATCCTGATGAGCGACGCCTGGGCCGTCGTCGTCAGCCAGGACAAGGCCGAGACCGCCCCGAGCCGGGCGACCACCGTCGACCTCACCACGGGCGAGCAGCGCGACCTCGTCACCCCCGAGCCGGCGAGCGGCGGGTCCTGGGCGCTGACCGGCGGCGACCTCTACTACCCGACGTACGGCGAGGACCGGGCCTACTGCCTGGCCACCAGCGCCCTCGCCGACAGCAACGGCGAGGACGGCTGGTGTGCGGAGCCGCGCACGGGCTGGTCCGGGCTCACCGCCAGCGAGCACGGCGTCGCGCTGATGTCCTTCGACGACGCCCGCCCGGTGGCCTGCCGCTCCCTCGACCTCCTGGACGGCAGCGGCCTGCCGCAGCCGATCGACGGACCCGAGGCCTGCATCGGCTGGGACGTCGCGGCGACCGCGGACGGGGCGCTGTGGTCCGAGGTGCCCAAGCCCCGCCGCCAGGAGGAGGCCAGCTTCCACGCATCGACCGGCGGCACCTACGTCGACCTCGGCCCCGGAACGACGGGCAGTGCCGTCCCGTGCGGCGACTCGATCTTCTTCGTCCGCGACCCGCAGGACGACAGCGACCCCGCCCGCCTGATGCGCTGGACTCCCGACCACACCCTCGAGATCGCCTATGAGTCCGCTTCGACGGGCAACGCCTTCCTCGGCGAACCCACCTGCGCAGGCGACGTACTGACACTCTCCGCCTACGGCGAGGCCGGGGACGAACAGGTCTGGGCTAGCGTCTCCTGACGTGAGCTTCACCGGATTCCCCGTCGCCGCGCTCGACTTCTACGACGACCTGGAGATGGACAACACCAAGTCGTTCTGGGAGGCGCACAAAGCGGTCTACAAGGAAGCCGTAGAGGCGCCGATGAAGGCACTGTGCGGCGAGCTGGCGCCGGAGTTCGGCGACGCGAAGGTGTTCCGCCCCTATCGCGACGTGCGCTTCGCCAAGGACAAGACGCCCTACAAGACCCACCAGGGTGCGTTCGTCAGTGCCGGCCCCTCGACCGGGTGGTACGTCGAGATCTCCCCACGCGGCACCCGCGTCGGAGCGGGCTTCTACGAGGCGAGCGGCCCGCGGCTCGCGGCGATCCGCGACGCGATGGCCGACGACAAGACCGGCGCTGCGCTCGACCGGCTGCTCAAGCGGCTCCGCAAGGACGGGTTCGAGATCGGCGGTGAGGAGCTCAAGACCGCGCCCCGCGGCTTCGACAAGGACCACGAACGGATCCACCTGCTGAGGCGCAAGCAGATCGTCGCCGGGCGGCCCTACGGCTTCGAGGCCGACGCCATCGGGCCCGGCCTCGTCGACCGGGTGCGACAGGACTGGCGCGCCCTGCGCCCGCTCGTCACGTGGTTGACCACCGTGGACCCCTCGTAGACCGTTCGTGCGGCCGTCGGGACCAGTTCACGCGTACGACGCCCGCGCCCGCCACGGTGATGTCATGGCCAAGCGGCTACTCAAGCTCAGCCGGCGTCGCAAGAAGGTCGACCAGCGACTCGCCGCCTGAGCGATTCCTGTGCTGGTCGAGGAGGGACGAAGTCCCGTCACGAAACCAGGTCTCGTGACGGGCGCCTGAGCGCCCTTCTCGACCGACGGGGGCGCGGTGCTCCTCAGTGGGGCTGCCAGGCGTCCTCGCCGGCCGTGAGCGCCGCCACCGCCTTGGGCAGCTTGCCGTCGGCGAGGTCCTGGATCGAGACGTGCTCGAAGACCAGGCGCAGTGAGCTGCGCGCCGCGATCCAGACGTGCTGCAGGACCTTCGCCGAGTCGTCGTACTGGACCGCCTCGGGACGCAGGCCGTAGACCGACACCAGCGGACCGTCGACCGCCCGGACGACGTCAGCGATGCTGACGTCCTCGGGCTTGCGCGCGAACCGCCAGCCGCCGGACTGACCACGCTGCGACACCACGATGTCGGCGCGGCGAAGGTCGGCCAGGATCGACTGCAGGAAGCCGTGCGGAATCCCCTGGGCCTTGCCCAGCTGCTCGGCGCTGACAGCGGTCCCGTCGGTTCGCACCGCGATCTCGATCAGTGCCCGAAGGGCATAGTCGGCCTTGGCGGAAACGCGCATAAGACGAGTTTGTCAGATATGTCGGCCAACACACTCAACCTTCCGACGCTTCCGCCCCTGCCGACGGGCTCAGGCCGGGACCGGCACCAGCTCCGGCTCGTCGACGGTGCGGGCCCGTGCCAGGCGCTCCTGCTTGACGGCCCAGACGATCCCGCTGACCCAGAGGACGAGGACCACCGCGGCGACGGCGGCGACGGCGACGCCGGGGACACCGAGGGACTCGAGGATGGTCTTGGAGTTGGTCAGGATGATCAGGCCTCCGGCCGCGACACCGAGCACCCGGGCCGCAAGGCGCCTCACCAGCCACGCTGCGATCGGCGCGGCGATCACGCCGCCGGCCAGCAGCGCGCCCGCATATCCCCAGTTGATGCCCTGGCTGCCCAGGGCGAGGATGAAGCCCAGCGATCCGCCGACGGCGACGACGAACTCCGAGGTGTCGATCGAGCCGACGACCTTGCGCGGCTCGAGGCGACCGCTGGACAGCAGGGTCGTGGTGCCGACCGGGCCCCAGCCCCCACCGCCCATGGCGTCGAGCGTGCCGGCGACGAGACCCATCGGGGCGAGGAAGGACACGCCCGGACGGGGCTTGAACGTCGGACGCCGGCCGCCGAGGTGCAGGAACCGGTAGACGACGTAGAAGCCCAGGCTGAGCAGGATGCCGGACACGATCGGCTTCGCGATGGCGGCGTCCATGTTGGAGAGCACCGTGGCCCCGATGAAGGCACCGATGAAGCCGGGCACGGCCAGGATCGAGACGGTGCGCCAGTCGACGTTGCCGAGCTTGTGGTGCGAGGCGCCGGAGACCAGTGAGGTGCCGATCTCGGAGAAGTGGACGGCGGCCGAGGCAGCGGCCGGGGCGACGCCTACGGCGATGAGGAGCGTCGAGGACGTGACGCCGTAGCCCATCCCCAGGGATCCGTCGATGAGCTGGGCGACGAGCCCGACGACACCGAGCACGATGAGCTTGCGCATGGCTGGAGGAGCCTTTCGATCAAGAATGTATGTCGAGTGAAAGACTATAGATACTCATACTGCTCGACAAACTCGACATCGCCGGCGCGTGTCGCGGCTCGGCTGTGACCAGTCCCATCCCCCGAATGAGTTGCGTCCGACCCGGTGGCGAGGCATGATTAAGTTACCGATGAGTAGGACCAGTGCTCGTCACCCCACGTCACCCGATGGAACAGGTTGGAAGCCGTGAGCCACTACAAGACCAATCTCCGCGACATCGAGTTCAACCTCTTCGAGGTCTTCGGCCGCGACGAGGTGCTCGGCACCGGACCGTTCGGCGAGATCGACGGCGAGAGCGCCCGCGAGATCCTCCGCGAGGTCGAGCGGCTCTCCCGCGAGGACGTCGCCGCGTCCTACGAGGACAGCGACCGCAACCCGCCGGTCTTCGACCCGGAGACGCACACCGCGCCCGTGCCGGAGTCGTTCAAGGCGAGCTACCAGGCCTGGATGGACTCCGAGTTCTGGCGACTTCAGGTCCTGGAGGAGATGGGCGGCACGCCTGCCCCCTCGTCGCTCGTCTGGGCCATCGGCGAGATGGTGCTCGGCGCCAACGCCCCGGTCTGGATGTACGCCGCCGGCCCGGCGTTCGCCAACGTCGTCCACAGCAACGGCAACGAGCGCGACAAGCAGGTCGCGCAGTACATGGTCGACCGTCAGTGGGGCTGCACCATGGTGCTGACCGAGCCCGACGCCGGCTCCGACGTGGGTGCCGGCCGCGCGAGGGCCACCCCCAACGACGACGGCTCGTGGAACATCACGGGCGTCAAGCGCTTCATCACCAGTGCCACGCACGACATGAGCGAGAACATCATGCACCTGGTGCTCGCCCGCCCCGAGGGCGTCGACGGCGCCGGCGGTCCCGGCACCAAGGGCCTGTCGCTCTTCTGGATGCCCGAGCACCACTTCGACCTCGAGACCGGCGAGCTCACCGGTGAGCGCAACGGCGTCTACGTCACCAACGTCGAGCACAAGATGGGCATCAAGGTCTCCAACACCTGCGAGCTCACCTTCGGCGACCCGCAGGTCGGTGGCGGCGAGGCTGCCCAGGGGTGGCTGCTCGGCGAGGTGCACAACGGCATCGCCCAGATGTTCGACGTGATCGAGAACGCCCGGATGATGGTCGGCACCAAGGCCATCGCGACCCTGTCGACCGGCTACCTCAACGCCCTCGACTACGCCAAGGAGCGCGTCCAGGGCGCCGACCTCACGCAGGCCGCGGACAAGACCGCCCCGCGCGTGACGATCACCCACCACCCCGACGTACGCCGCTCGCTGATGACGCAGAAGTCGTTCGCCGAGGCCATGCGGGCGTTGGTGCTCTACACCGCGACCTGGCAGGACCGGGTGATGATCGCCGAGCACGCGGGCGAGACCGACGAGCTGGCTGCCGCGGTCAACGACCTGCTGCTGCCGATCGTGAAGGGCTACGGCTCGGAGCGCTCCTGGATCCTCCTCGGCACCGAGTCGCTGCAGACCTTCGGCGGCTCGGGGTTCCTGCAGGAGTACCCCATCGAGCAGTACGTCCGCGACGCCAAGATCGACACCCTCTACGAAGGCACCACGGCCATCCAGGGCCAGGACTTCTTCTTCCGCAAGATCGTCAAGGACCAGGGCCGCGCCCTGGGTCACCTGGCGAAGGAGATCGAGGGCTTCATCACCGCCGAGGCCGGCAACGGTCGCCTCAAGAACGAGCGCGCGCTCCTCGCGACCGCGCTCGAGGACGCCAACGCCATCGTCGGCCACATGATCAACGACCTGATGTCGTCCGATGCGTCCGCCGAGGGCGGCGACCTGCGCAACATCTACAAGGTCGGCTTCAACACCAGCCGCCTGCTGATGGCGCTCGGCGACGTCGTCTGCGGCTGGCTGCTCCTGCGCCAGGCCGAGGTCGCGCTGAAGAAGCTCGCCGGCGACGTGTCGGCCAAGGACAAGGCGTTCTACGAGGGCAAGGTGATGGCCGCGCAGTTCTTCGCGCTGCACAACCTGCCCAAGATCACCGCCGAGCGCGCGATCGCCGAGGCGATCAACCTCGAGCTGATGGACCTCGACGAGGCGTCCTTCTGATCTCGGCTGAGCCCCCTGGAAAGTCCCCGGATATCCGGGGACTTTCCTGGTTTGTGGCGGATGCATCAGCCACACACCGTGAGTCTTGGGTGCAAACCCCTGCGGATGACAGGTGTCACGGCCACCTCGTGACGAATGGGCGAGGGACACCACGTCGCGTACGACGACGCTGGAGGCATGACGCAGCCGACAGACGTGCCCGCCATCCGGGCGACCGGCCTCCGCAAGACCTTCCGCTCCACGACCGGTGAGAACGTGGTCGCCGTCGACGCCGTCGATCTCACTGTCCGGCCCGGCGAGATCGTCGCCTTCCTCGGCCCCAACGGCGCGGGCAAGACCACGACCGTCGACATGCTGCTCGGACTGACGACCCCCGACGCCGGGAGCATCGAGGTGTACGGCGTGGAGCCCGGCGAGGCGGTGCGCGCGGGCCGGGTGTCCGCGGTCATGCAGACCGGGGGGCTCCTCAATGACTTCACCGTCGAGGAGACGGTGCGCGCGATCGCCGCACTGCACGGCCGGACCGACCGGGTCGAGGCCGTGCTCGAGCGGGCGCGCCTCACCGACCTGGCCGGGCGTCGCGTGGAGGCGTGCTCCGGCGGTGAGCAGCAGCGGCTGAAGTTCGCCCTGGCACTGGTGCCCGACCCGGACCTGGTGATCCTCGACGAGCCCACGACGGGCATGGACGTCGGCGCACGGCAGGAGTTCTGGCAGGCCATGCGTGCCGACGCGGCGCTGGGGCGCACCATCGTCTTCGCCACCCACTACCTCGCGGAGGCCGACGAGTTCGCCCAGCGGACGGTCCTGATGAACCGCGGGCGGATCGTGCACGACGCCCCGACCACGGACGTACGAGCCGCCTACGGCGGACGCACCGTCACCTTCCGCCCGCCGGCCGACGTGGTCGGCCCGGCAGGCATCGACGCCACGTGGCTCGCGCGGGTGCAGCAGGTCCTCGAGCCGCTCGGCGTCAGCGGCCTCGAGGTCTCCGCCGCCAGCCTGGAGGCCGCCTTCCTCGCCCTCACGGCAGAGGCGCCCACCTCCACCGACGACCTGATCGGAGCAGCCCGATGACCGCGACCACCCAGACGCGTACGTCCCCCGCCACGCGACCGGTACCCCGCCCAGCCATGCTGACGTACGCCCGACTCGACCTCCGGCGCCAGCTGCGCGACCGCATCGGGATGTTCTTCGTGGTCGGCCTGCCGACCTTCATGTACCTGGTCTTCGGCCTCGGCTCGGAGGATCCCGTGGGCAGCGGCAATGTCGCCATGTACGTGATGATCTCAATGGCTGCCTACGGGGCGGTCTCCGCGACCACCAGCGTCGCCGGCAGCGCAGCCACCGAGCAGGTGATGGGATGGGGCCGCCAGCTCGGCCTCACCCCGATGCGCCCCTTGGCGTTCGTGGCCGCCAAGGCGGCGGTCGCGATGTCCGTCGCAGCGGTGCCGGTCACGCTGATCTTCGCCATCGGTGCCGCAACCGGCGCCCGGGGTGACTGGTCGGACTGGGTGCTCGCGGCCGTCATCGTGTGGTTCGGGTCGGCGATGTTCGCGATCTACGGCCTGGCGATCTGCCTGGCCTTCCGCGGCCCCAACGCTCCGGGCATCGCCTCCGGGATGATCGTGGTGATGGCGTTCCTCGGCAACGTGTTCACACCCATGAGCGGGCTGGTGCTCGAGATCGGGCGCCTCACCCCGCTCTACGGATATGCCGCGCTGGCGCGCTTCCCGCTGACCGACGGCTGGCTCCCGGTCGGCGGGCAGGACCCCCTGTGGCTGCCGGTCGCTAACGTGCTCACGTGGACGGTCATCTTCTCCCTGCTGGCGATGTGGGGCGTACGACGGAGCCGGGCGCGGACGTGACGGACGAGCAGGTCCCGAGCAACCCCTGGGAGAAGTGGGGCTGGGCGTTCGCGTCGATCTGGCTCGTCTTCCTGGTGTACCCGATCATCTCGGTCGTCGAGGCCGACGTCTCGTCCGCCGCGAAGGGCGCCAGCCTGCTCTGCATCCTCGGCTTCGCCATCGCCAACGTCGTCGGCTACAGCAGTCGTGGCAGCGGGTGGCTGTCCCTCGCGGTGATGGTCGGGTTCGCCCTGGCCACGGTCCCGGTGATCGGCATGGGCGCGATCGGCTACACGCCCTACCTCGCCATGCTGTCGGCCCTCTCCCTGCCGGCTCCTGCCTGGAAGTGGGCGGTGGGGTTCTGGGCCGCCACCCCCCTGCTCGCGCTGCTCAGCATCGACGGCTTCCCGCCCTACTTCTTCCTGATCGCCTGGCCGGTGATGCTCGGCGGCACCATGATCCGGATCTTCGGCGAGCGCGAGCGGATGGCCCATGAGGCACAGCACCAGTTCGCCGTGGTCGCCGAGCGGGAGCGGGTCGCCCGCGACGTGCACGACGTGCTCGGGCACTCGCTCACCGCGCTGTCGGTGAAGGCGGAGCTCGCCGCCCGGCTCATCGACGTGGACCCCGCGCGTGCCAAGGAGGAGCTGGAGTCCATCCAGACCACCGCTCGTCAGGCTCTTGCGGAGGTGCGCGCCACCGTGGGTGGCCTGCGTGCGGGCAACCTCGAGGCCGAGCTCGCCGCGGCACCGCGGGTGCTCGCCGACGTCGGCGTGACCACCACGGTCGCCGGGGACGTCGCCGACACCGACCCCCGCCACCGGGCCCTGCTGGCCTGGGTCCTGCGCGAGTCGGTGACCAACGTCGTACGCCATGCGCGGGCGGCCACGGTCGTCATCGAGCTCGGACCCCACGGCATCGCCGTCACCGACGACGGCGCCGGGTGTGCGGCGCCCGAGGGCAACGGCCTGCGCGGCATGCACGAACGCGTCGCCGGGGCAGGCGGCACGCTGGCCATCAGCCCGGCCTCGCCCGGCACCCGGGTCACGGTGGAGCTGCCGTGATCAGGTTGCTGCTCGCCGACGACCAGGCCCTCGTGCGTGGTGCGCTGGCGGCCCTGCTCGACCTCGAGACCGACCTGGAGGTCGTGGCGCAGGTCGGGCGGGGCGACGAGGTCGTCGAGGCGGCGCGTGCCTCAGGCGCCGAGGTGTGCCTGCTCGACATCGAGATGCCCGGCCTCACCGGCATCGAGGCGGCTGCCGCTCTGAAGCGCGAGCTGCCCGACACGCGATGTCTGATCGTCACCACCTTCGGGCGCCCGGGCTACGTCCGGCGGGCGATCGACGCCGGTGCGTCCGGCTTCGTCGTCAAGGACACCCCGGCGCGCCAGCTCGCCGACGCCGTACGACGGGTGCACGCAGGCCTGCGAGTCATCGACCCGGACCTGGCAGCCGAGTCGCTCATCGACGGACCGAGCCCGCTGACGGAGCGGGAGCGCGAGCTGCTGACGCACGCTCTCGACGGGGCACCGGTCGCCACCATCGCGGCGCGCGTGCACCTGTCGGAGGGGACGGTGCGCAACCACCTGTCGGCCGCGATCGGCAAGACCGGCGCGACCACGCGCAGCGAGGCCGCCCGGATCGCGCAGGACCGGGGTTGGCTCTGAGCTCGCTCGAGGGCTGTCAGCGCGCGACGGCCAGGTAGCGGATCTCGACGGTGTAGGTGCCGACGTCGACCGAGCTGTCACCCGTCGTCGCGAACTGCCACAGCGCAGCGGGATCGCGCTGCAGCACCCGGTAGTCGCCGCCCTCAGGGGCCAGGCCGTCACCCCACAGGGGATCGGCGACCCAGTCGGACCGTCCGGTGACACCGACGACGTCCGAGCTCGTCTGGGTCGACGCCACGTACGGTCCGTACACCTTCAACGTTCCGGTGTCTGCCTCTCCGGCCGTCGTGGGAGCCCCTGCGAACGCCACCCGGATCTCGGCGAGCCCGCGGACCCCGGTCGCCTCGGGGACCTCGAGGAAGTGGAGGGACCGCGCGGTCACTTCCCGACAGCCGGGACTGCTCGGCCGGGAGCGATAGCTCAGCCCTCCGGGGAAGACCGCACTGGGCACCACCGATCCGCAGTCGGGCAGGTCGGCGCACTTGCGCTCGTCGGGGTAGAAGTCGCAGGACTCGACCGCCGAGGCAGCGGCGCCGACCTCCTTGACTTGTTCCTCCCACACCAGCTTGTCGCGCGAGACGAAGATGCGCAGCGTCTCGGAACGCCCGGTGTTGCCGGCGCGGTCGCGACCCTTCACGACGGCGGTGTAGCGCCCCTGCGGCAACGGCCTGCTGCGGCGCCGGGCGGTCCACTCGACCGTGCGGCCACGTGCCGTGAGCTCCTTCAGCCCTCCGGAGCCGTTCGGGATGTAGCCGAGGCTGGACTCCTCGATCACCCGGTTGACGTTTCTCTTCTGCACCACTCGGCCGGTGCTGTTGCGGATCACCAGGCGCAGCCTCTTCACCGCGTGCTCGTCGACGCGCGCACGGAGCGGCAGGGAGTCACGAACGGCGGTGGAGCGCGGGAAGACACGGTGGGTCGCCTTCCGCTCCGCAACGCCGAAGGTCGGTGCGCTCAGCGCAGGGTCGAACTCGGTGTCGAGGAACACGACGTCCTTGCGGGGCGTGGTTGAGATCCCGGGGTCATTCCACTCCGCCCGCCCCTCGACGATGTAGGGACCGTCGGGCAGTCGCTTGCCGCCGTCGGAGCGGCCGTCCCACGCCCAGGTCGTCACCCCCGCAGGCTGGGCCCGGAGGGTCTGCGTCCGGACGACCTTCTGGCCGTAGTAGCTGGTGACCTCGAGGACGATCTTCTTGACCGGGTGGGGCAGCTTGACCCGGACCCGAGCCCGGTCCTGGACGCCGTCACCGTCAGGCGAGAAGGCCGTCGGAGCGAGCACTCTGAAGGCCGGCGGTGCGGATGACACCGCAGTCGCCGGAGCCGTGCCGCCCAGCGAGCCCGCGAGCACGGCCGGGACGGACAGGACGGTGAGCAGCCGACGCAGCACGTGGGACCCCCGAAGCAACGACGGCGCCCGGTGCGCCGCCCGAGATGGTAGACGACGCCGGCAGTCGAAAGGTTGCGGCGTCGTCGGTCGTGCGGGTCGCTCACATCTCGCGGCGCTCCTCCACGTGGGTCGTCTTCGAGCGCTGGTTGTTCATGACCAGGCCGAGCACCAGCGCGAGGACGCCCACAATGACCAGGATCCAGCCGACTGTGGTGGGTTCGACGACGTCCTGGAGGGAGGCCGGGAACTCCTTGATGGCGAAGAGGAGGATCAATCCGAGGACGAGCAGCAGGATGCCGATTCCGATTCCCATGACGACTCCTTTGTCGAGGCGCGGTCGGCTCGTGGCCCGACCGTCCAGGGCAGCCTAGGACCGTCCGACGCGGATTCCGAACAGCGCCACTCCTTCGGGGGGGCTTACGCTCTGCGCCATGAGTGATGCCGAGCGCCTGGCCGGGTACGTCGCCGTCTGGTGGGAGGCGGTCGACTCGTTCACCCACCTCCTGGAGAAGGTGCCGGCCGATCAGTGGTCGGCGCCCACCGACCTGCCCGGGTGGAACGTCCACTCCGTCGTCGCCCACACCGCTCACCTCGAGGCGCTGCTCAGCGGACGCGAGCACGAGGACGTCGAGATCGGCGACGTGCCGCACGCGCACGGGGTGATGGGCCAGTTCACCGAGCAGGGGGTGCTCGTCCGCCGCGACGACTCCCCCGATGACCTCATCACCGAGATCCGCGAGGCCACGACAGCTCGTCACACCGCGCTCCTCTCCGACCCACCGACCGATCCCGGGGCCACGGCCCCCGGTCTCTTCGGTGCGCTCGGCTGGAGCACCGAGCGCCTGCTGCGCAGCCGACCGCTGGACGTGTGGATGCACGAGCAGGACGTACGCCGTGCCGTGGGGTTGCCTGGTGGGCTCGACTCGGCCCCGGCGATCCACAGCGCGGCCTACCTCATCGAGTCGTTCCCCTACGTCGTGGGCAAGCGCGCCCAGGCTCCCGCGGGCGCGACCGCGCGGCTCAGTGTGACCGGCCACGAGCCGGTCACGGTCACCGTCGGTGACGACGGACGGGCCCGGGTGACGGAGGCCGAGGGCGAGGGCGGGGGCGAGCCCACGGTCGTTCTCGCCATGGACCGGTCGACGTTCCTCGTCCTCTCCGGGGGTCGCCGCGCGGCCGAGCCCGGGGAGATCCAGACCACCGGCGACACCGACCTCGCCGCCCGCATCATCGACTCGATGGGGGTCACCCCATGACCTGGACGACGGCCGACATCGGCGACCAGTCCGGCCGCACGGCGCTGGTCACGGGGCCGACCCTGGGCGGTCTCGGCTTCCACACCGCCCTCGAGCTGGCGCGTCGCGGCGCTCGCGTGGCGCTGGCCGGTCGCAACGCCGACAAGCTGACGGCGTCCGCGGACGCCGTACGAGCCGAGGTTCCCGACGCCCTCCTCGACCACGTCCTGGTCGACCTCGCCGACCTCGCCTCGGTCCGCAGGGCTGCGGAGCAGGCCAGCGCACTCGGACCGATCCACCTGCTGGTCAACAACGCAGGCATCATGGCGCCGGCCTTTCGTCGCAGCCCCGACGCGCTCGAGTCGCAGATGGCGACCAACCACTTCGGGCCGTTCCTGCTCACCGGGCTGCTGCTCGACCAGCTGGTCGCCGCGGGTGATGCCCGCGTCGTGACGGTGTCGTCCCAGATGCACCGCGTCGCGCGGTCGGCGCCCCTCGGCGACCCGCGGGCCGACCGGCGCTACAGCCGCTGGCCGGTCTACGGCCAGACCAAGCTCGCCAACCTGCTCTTCACCTTCGAGCTCGACCGGCGCCTGCGCGACGCCGGGCTGCCGGTGAAGGCGCTGGCTGCCCACCCCGGACTCGCGGGCACCCACCTCGCCGTCAACGGCCAGGTCGGCTCGACCGCAGGTCCGCGCGCTGCGATCCTCGACGCGGCCGTCAAGGCGGTCTCGCAGTCGGCAGCCGCCGGCGCCTGGCCGAGCCTGATGGCGGCCACCGACGACCTGCCGGGAGGGACGTACGTCGGTCCCGGCGGCCCGGGTCAGGCAGCCGGGGCGCCGCGCATCGTCGGCACCAGCACGCTCGCCCGCGACGAGTCGGCGCAGCGCCGGCTGTGGGAGCTCAGCGAGGAGACGGTCGGCCTCAGCTGGCCGTGACCCCCGCGTCCCCTGCTCAGCCGACCGTCTGACTGGCGCGGTCGCGCACCCGCACCAGCCCGGCCAGGGTGGCGATCCACAGCGACCCGTCGGGCGCGATGGTGAACGCGGCGTGGTCGTTGTTCATCAGCGCGCCCGTGCCGGTGCGCACGCTCCACATCGTGCGCCCGCTCGCGGCGTCGATCGCCGTGACGTACCACGAGCTCACCCCCGTCCAGCTCGGCCGCTTGGTGTAGGCGTAGACGAGACCGGTGGCCCAGCTCGCCTTGGCCACCGAGCTGGGGGCGACCCGGTCGCTCGTCCACTGGGTCGAGCACTCGCCACCCGTGAGGTCGACCCGCGCCAGGCCGGGCGACGAGGCGAAGCCGAGGATCGTGCTCATCGGCGAGGTGTAGTCGTGGTTGTTCTCCACGACGACACCGGTGCCGACCGAGACCAGCGAGCTGCCGGTCGCGCCGGAGTCGTCGTCGAAGACCGGTTGCCGGCAGATCTCCGCGCCGGTGCTGCGGTCGAGGAAGAGCACATTCATCCGTGGCTCGGCGTTGTCGGTCGATGGCCACCACGTCCCCGTCGAGCAGGACCGGAGTCGTGCCGCTCCCCCGGGTTGGCTGGCCCGGCTTCTGCTCGCTGCCCCGGTCGTACGGCGTACGCCACGCGACCTGCGGCGCGCCGTCGGGGCCGGCGACGAGGCGGTGGAGAGCACCGTCGGTGACCGCGAACACCCCGCCGGACTCATCGGTGGCGAGGGAGTTCACGACCCCCTCACCGAGGTCGTGGACCCGGACCTGCCCGGAGTCCGGGGCGATCGTGCCGATCAGGCCGTCCCGGGACACCCACCAGATGCGGCCCGACCAGTCGGGCAGCAGCGCGACCAGGCAGTCGCGGTAGGCGACATAGGGCTTGAGGTCCCACGACTGGTCGGTGGACAGCTCGGGGTCACCCTTGCCGTCGGACGTACGGACCGCCAGCACCTGCCGATCAGTGGTGGCGAGCACCGCCCGATCACGCTCG
Organism: uncultured Actinomycetota bacterium; assembly: GCA_963721925.1. GTDB lineage: Bacteria > Actinomycetota > Actinomycetes > Propionibacteriales > Nocardioidaceae > Nocardioides. The sequence goes on from CAVRLH010000009.1 coordinate 688,081, forward strand.
TCGAGGTAGAACGACTCTGCGCTGCAGACCTCGCGGGAGGTCTCGTCACCCTCGACCCACTCCGGCAGGTCCTTGTCGGCGACCTTGCGCATCGTCTCGGGATCGATGACGTGCAGGCTCGGGCCCGACCGGTCCCCACACAGGGCGACGAGCCGGTCACGCGAGTCGACGGCCAGCGTCGCGCAGTCCTGGAGGCCGAACCACGCCGTCTCCACCTCGGGCTGCAGTCCCAGCGGACCGGCCCACGGCGACGCACCACTGGCGGCAGCGTCGCCGTGCATCGAGCTGGCGCCGGTGCGCGCCAGGTGAGGGTGCTGCGGCAGCGCGGCCGCGGCGACCGGGTCCGCCATCGCCGGCCGGCCGACGTACGACGGTGTGGCGAGGACGCCGGGTGACTGGGGGATCGGCAGCCAGCCGTCGGGGATGACGACGACCAGACCAGCGAGGACCGCGGCGCCGGCGGCGGCGTACGCCAGGACCCGCCGGGGGACGTAGGCCCGGTCGAGGACCCACCACCGCGCCCGCGGCACGAACATGGCCGTCGCTGCAGCGACGAGCACCCACGGCCCGAACGCGATCCAGAGCAGCAGGAGCGCACCGACGAGCCAGATCACTGGCGCGACTCTAGGCGAGCGGGGCGCCCCGGAGTGGGAGGGCGCGGGGTCAGGACACGGAGGAGCGCGAGCGCCCGACCGGAAGGATCAGGGCGTGGTCACGTAGGAGCGCGAGCGGGCAACCGGAGCAGCCAGGGTGAGCTCCGCGAAGGTCCCGTGCCCCTCCCCGTGACGCAGGAAGACGCGCGCGCGGCGCGGGACCGGAACCAGACCGACCGGGGTCTCCATCTCGGGGCCCGGCTCGGGCTCGACGGTGCCTTGCATCGACCCGTCGGTGAGCGCCTCGATCTGCTTCAGCCGCTCGATCAGGTTGCTGTCCATCCTCGGTCCCTCTCCACGTCCGCGGGACGTGCACCCGCGAGGCAGTCCCCCACGGACCGCTCAGGTCACCACGGTAGGAGACGACACCGCGTGGTGACGCCTTCCAGCCGAGGACTGCGAGAGAACTGCAGGACATGGTCCAGACCACCTGATCGACGCTCGAAGTCCCTTGATGGGGCCTTGACCCTGGCGTCGAGTGTCGAGCCCGCTGCTGGGACCTGCCGACGGTCAGCAGCTCTACCGTCGTGTGCCGCTCTCCACCGAGCCGCGCGGGCGTGGCACCGACGGCCACGACGCCTCCGAGTGCCACTCGGACGACGACTCAGTGCGCGTCTCGAGCAGCATGTCCTCCACGGACCCGATCCGGATCATCGGACCTGTCCCCACGTACGCCTCATGACTGTGCTCATGGAATCCCACTCCCCGGTGCTGTTGCCTCCAAGGATGCTCCTCGAGCCGGTCTGATACATCAGCAGGACTACACAGGTCCAGACCAGTGGGTCAGGCGGCCGCGCGGGCCTCGCTCTCGAGCTTGCGTCCCAGCAGGCGACGCGTACGACGGTCGCCGGTGGCCATCTTGTAGAGGACGCCGAGCTGCTGCGGGGCGTTCTTGACGTTGGTGGTCTTGAGCCATCCGTTGGGCAGCGAGAGCCGGACGACCTTGTGCCAGGCCGAGTAGACCTGCGGGACCAGCGGGCGCGCGCAGTAGGTGAGGTCGTACTTCTCGAAGAGCGCCTGCACCTTGGGCGCGATCTCCGCGTAGCGGTTGGACGGCAGGTCGGGGAAGAGGTGGTGCTCGATCTGGTGCGACAGGTTGCCGCTCATCAGGTGCAGGGCCTTCGAGCCGGAGATGTTGGCCGAGCCGAGCATCTGGCGGACGTACCAGTCGCCCTTGGTCTCGCCCTCGATCGAGCGCTTCTCGAAGGTCTCGACACCCTCGGGGAAGTGACCGCACAGGATGATCGAGTTGGACCACAGGTTGCGCACGACGTTGGCGGTGAAGTTGGCGGCCAGCGTCGGGAGGAACGATCCGGTGGGGATCGACAGGAGCGGGTGGACGACGTAGTCCTTGGTCGCCTGCTTGCGGATCTTGTTGAGCACCTGCTTGGCGCGGGCGCGGAAGACCGGGTCCTTGGTCTGCTTCTTCTTGACGACGGCGCCGAGGTCGAGGTCGTAGGCAGCGATGCCGTACTCGAAGAAGACCGCGTTGATGAAGCACCAGATCGGCTGGCCGAGGTGGAACGGCGCCCAGGTCTGGTCCTCGTCGACGCGCATGATGCCGTAGCCGAGGTCGTTGTCCTTGCCGACCACGTTGGTGTAGGTGTGGTGCACCTCGTTGTGGCTGTGCTTCCACTGCGCGGCGGGCGAGGCCATGTCCCACTCCCACGTGCTGGAGTGGATCTTCGGGTCGCGCATCCAGTCCCACTGGCCGTGGAGGATGTTGTGCCCGATCTCCATGTTGTCGAGGATCTTGGCGATGCTCAGGCCGGCGGTGCCCAGCACCCATGCCGGCGGGAAGGCGCTGAAGAGCAGCACCGCGCGCGAGCCGAGCTCGATCTTGCGCTGGGTGTCGATGACGCGACGGATGTACGCCGCGTCATCGGCGCCGCGGGAGTCGAGGATGTCCTGGCGGATGGCGTCGAGCTCGACGCCGATCTGCTCGATGTCGGCCTCGGTGAGGTGCTCGATCGGGTTGGCCTGGCCGGGGAGGGCGGACTTCTTCTGGATGGTCGTCATGGGGAATTCCTTCCGTCTTTCGCTGGTCGAGGAGGTCGCTCTGCGACCGTCACGAGACCGGTCAGTGGGATGAGGTCAGTGGTCGATGTGGCACGGGCCGGCGGCGGCGTTGATGCAGGTCTGCACCTTGACGTCGCCGCTCTCGCCCGGCACTGCGGTGGTGATGGCGCCGTTGCGCAGGTCGCGCACGCTGCCCTCGCGCAGGGGCAGCACGCAGCCCATGCAGATGCCCATCCGGCAGCCGCTCGGCATGAGCACGCCGGCCTCTTCGGCGGCGTCGAGGATGGAGGTGGCGCCGTCGACCTCCAGGTCGGTGCCGGAGGCGAAGGACACGGTGCCGCCGTCGCCCGGCTCGACCCGCGCGGTGCGGAACTGCTCGGTGGTCAGCGAGATGCCGGCTGCCTCGTGGTGGGCGGCCAGCGCGTCGAGCAGTCCGGCGGGCCCGCACGCGAGCGTACGGCGGTCGGCGAGGTCGGTGACCAGGTCGCCGAGGTGATCGACGTCGAGGACGCCGTGCTCGTCGTCGTACCGCGCGACGAGGCGGATGGCACCGGCAGCGTCGAGCGCCTCGAGGTCGCGGATGAAGATCGAGTCGGGGTGGCTCGGCGCGACGTGGACGACCACGATGTCGTGGGCGGCGCTGCGCGCCGGCAGGAGCACGCCGTCGTCGGTGCTCGGGAAGAGGTTGCGCAGCATGCCGATGACCGGCGTGATGCCGGAACCGGCGGTGACCATGAGGTACTTGCCACCCTCGGGGGGCAGGACGAACTCGCCGGCCGCCTGCTCGAGGTGGACCATCGTGCCGGGCACCGACCGGTGCACGAGGTGGTTGCTGACGAGGCCGCCCGGCACCGCCTTGACGGTGATCGAGATCCGGCCGTCACGGCGCGGGCCGTGGGTGAGCGAGTAGGCGCGCCACTGGCGTACGCCATCGACGTCGATGCCGATGCGGAGGTACTGACCGGGCACGTGGCCGGCCCAGTCGGCGCCGGGGCGGATCACGATGGTGGCGGCGTCGGGGGTCTCGGGGTGGATCTCCTCGATGCGACCGCGCAGGTCGGCACCGGAGCGCAGGGGCGCGAAGAGGTCCATGAAGTCCGCGGGGAGGTAGGGCGTGGTGGCCGCCTCCGCCACCCGGACCAGGTGGTCACGGACCCGGGTCCCGCGTACGGACGGTTCGAGAAGGAAGCTCATGAGAACAAATCTCGCTCAGAACGGGCGAGAATTCCTGCCCGGAGCACGTGAATCGGGGCTACACTCTTGTTCGCAACGAACAATTCGAGGGTCTGGAGACGCGATGAGCCCCGATGGTGTGCCGCCCACCACACAAGTTGACCCGGTCGTCGCCCTGGATCCTGTCATCGTCGCAGCGCTGCGGACCCACCTCGCCGACGTCGCCGACCGGGCTGTGCTGACGATCGTCGAGGAAGTGCCGAGCTATGCCGGCGCCTGGCGGGGACGGATGGGCGAGGTCATCCGCAACGCCGTGCAGCTCGCGCTCGGCGGGTTCCTCACTCTCGCCACGCGTGAAGACCTCCAGGTGCCGAAGGCGCCGGCGATCGAGGGGGCCTACCAGCTCGGCCGCGGCGAGGCTCGCAGCGGCCGGAGCGTCGAGGCGCTGCTCGCGGCCTACCGCATCGGGGCGCGCGTCTCGTGGCGCGACATGTCCCAGGTCGCGGTCGACGCCGGCGTCGAGGCCGAGCAGCTCGGGCGCTTCGCCGAGCTGGTCTTCGCCTACATCGACGAGCTCTCAGCGGCGTCGGTCGCCGGCCACACCGACGAGCTGGAGAGCAGTGGTCGGGTGCGTCAGCGCAACCTGGAGAGGCTCGCCCGAGCCCTGCTCACGGGAGCCCCGGCCGACACGGTGACGGCCGCCGCCGATCGCGCCGACTGGGAGCCGCCCGGCGCCCTGACCGCCGTGCTCCTGCCCGAATCGCAGGTCTCGCAGGCGCTCACCGCCCTCGACGCCCACACCCTGCAGGCCACGGACGAGGTGCCGGGCCTTCCTGAGGGTCAGGCGTCGCTGCTCGTGCCGGGCGCCGGAACGGAGGCCGCGCGTCGTACGTTGCTGCGCGCGCTGCGCGGCACCGACGCCGTGGTCGGTCCGGCGACGACGTGGCTCGAGGTGTCGGCCTCGCACCGTCGCGCGACCCAATGCCTGGCGCTGGGGATCGAGGGGCTCGTCGACTCCGAGGACCACCTGGCCGCGCTGCTGCTCGCCGCCGACCCCGACGCCCGTGCCGCCCTCCGCGCCCGGGTGCTGGCACCGCTGTCCGACCTCCGGCCCTCGACCGCGGAGAAGCTGACCGAGACGCTGCGCGTCTGGCTGATGCACCACGGCCGTCGCGAGGCCGTCGCCGAGGCGCTCTTCGTCCACCCGCAGACCGTGCGCTACCGCGTCGGGCAGCTGCGTGAGGTCTACGGCGACCGCCTCGAGGACCCGGCGTTCGTCCTCGACGCGACGCTGGCCCTGGCGTGAGCGGTGGCGGCGACTCCTCGCTCGAGCGGTGTGTGAGGGGGAATCGGAGCCTCAGAAAGGCCGCCTCACGCACCGCGGGTGCGGTGACGCGCGCGGCGCCGGTGTGTGAGGGGGAATCGAAGCCTCAGAAAGCCGCCTCACTCACCGCGGGTGCGGTGACGCACACGGCGCCGGTGTGTGAGGGGGAATCGGAGCCTCGAGAAAGCCGCCTCACACACCGCGGGTGCGGTGACGCACACGGCGCCGGTGTGTGAGGGGGAATCGGAGCCTCGAAAAGCCCCCTCACTCACCGCTTCAGGGACGCTCGTGTGCCGTCTCGCCGGCCACCCAGACCGTACGCACGTGGTCGGCGAAGGCGCGCAGGGCTGCCGCGTGCGCCTGGTCGGAGTCACCGGCCAGCGGGTCGGCGTCGAGCAGCACCAGGTCGGCCGGGTGGCCGACGGCCACCGTCCCCCAGCCGTCGGTCGAGGCCGACAGCGCCTCGCGAGCGGTGATCGACTGCTCCGGGTGCCAGGCCTCGCGCTCGTCACCCGAGCGGTGGATGGCCGCCGCCACGGCCAGCCACGGGTCGAGCGGCGAGACGGGCGCGTCCGAGCCCATCACGACGTCGACACCCTCGTCGATCATCCAGCGCAGTGGGAAGCACCGCTCCGACCGCCCGGGCCAGAGCCGTTCGGTGACGTCGCGGTCGTCGAGCAGGTGGGCGGGCTGGACGCTGGCGCGGACGCCGAGCGCGGCCATCCGACGTACGTCGTCGCGGGTGGTGAGCTGCACGTGCTCGATGCCGCCGCGGGCGCCCGTCTCCTCGAACGCCGCGAGCGCCTCGGCCACGGCGCGGTCGCCGATCGCGTGCACGGCGACGTGCAGGCCACCGGCCGCGGCGCGCGCGAGCAGGAGGCGCAGCTCCTCGGGCGTCTGGTTGGGCTGCCCCTCCTCCGCGCCCGGAACCGCCTTCTGGGCGTAGGGCTCGCAGCACCACGCGGTGCGGGTGTTGAGCGAGCCGTCACTGATGATCTTGAGCGGCCCCATCGTCAGCCGCGGGTCGCCGTCGAGTGGATCGCCCGAGCGCAGGCCCCGGGAGAGCACGTCGTCCAGCCCGTCGGCGTAGCAGGCGTGCCTGACCCGGATCAGGTCGGCGCCCTCGGCCCACCGGGCCGCCCAGTCCGCGACCCCGCCGCTGAACTCGAGGTCGACCACCCCGACCACGCCCATGGCAGCGGCGGCCTCCATCGTGCGGTGGTAGGCATCGGGGCCGGTGCCGTCGCTGCCCAGCACGGTCGTCAGCCGCCCGTAGGCCATGAACCACTCGGCCTCGCTCACCACGCTCTCGCGGGTCGGCAGCGCCAGCACGTGCAGGGCCGTCGTGTTGAGCCAGCCGTGGTGCCCGTCGCCGGCGATCAGCACGATCGGCTGGTCGGTCTCGATGGCGTCGAGGTCGGACACGGCGGGGTTGTCGTCCCACCCGGTCGGCCGGTGACCCCAGCCGATGACCGGCAGGTCGGGCCACTCCGCCAGCCGCTCGCGGACCAGCTCGACGGCCTCGGCGCTCGAGCGGGCCGGCGCGAGGTCCAGCCGCGCGGACGAGAGGGTCCACTGGCCGAGGTGGACGTGCTGGTCCCACAGCCCCGGCATCAGCCACGCCCCGCCGGCGTCGTACGACGTCTCGCTCGCCGCGACGCCCAGCCCGGCGCCGACCTCAGTGACCAGGCCGTCCGTGACCCGCACGTCGACGAGCCCGGGAACAGCATCGGTCAGGGCGACGAGCCGGGCGTTGCGGATGAGCATGGGCCCACCGTAGAAGGTGCCCCGCAGTGTGACGCCGCTAGGTTGGGCACATGGGGTGGCGCGGTCCGGTGGGCGTTCTGGCGCTGGCGGTCGTCGGCTCCGGGCTGGGCTACGCGGCGTCCACCCTGGATCGCGACGGCTCCCTCGGCACCGGGGTCGCCGACCCGGTGGTCGCGGAGGGACCGAGCCTGCCGGTCGACCCGCCGAGCCCCACCGCGAAGGACCCCGACGACCCGCCGCTCGAGCCCGGGATCGCGATGACGACCGGCTCCCTCGGCACGGGCAAGTTCATGATCACCTTCCCCGTCCCGGAGGGCTGGCGCTCCAACACCAACGCCACCAACGAGGCGAAGTGGAAGCAGCCCGGCACGTCCAACAACAGCTACGTCATGCGGATCGAGCAGATCACCAGCCAGGACCTCACCATCGAGCAGGCCGTCGACACCCGCGTGGCCCGGCTGCGCGCCGAGCAGGACGAGGTCGACGTCGAGGAGCGGGGGGCGAACTCCCTGGAGTACACCTACCGCAGCAACGAGGGCAACGCCCGACACAGCTTCATGCGCTGGGTCGACACCGACGCCGATGGCCAGGCCGACGTCGAGATCGTGGTGCACGGACGCTCGCGGGACGTGCCCGGCACGAGCGACCTGGTCGAGCGCGTCGCCGCGGGCCTGCGGGGCAGCTGACGCCTCGCCGATAGATTGCTCCCGTGACATGGCGGGGGCCGGCGGTGCTCGGGCTGCTGCTGGCGCTCGGTGCCGGCGGCGGCTTCGGCATGTCGATGACGACGGTGACGGGCTCGGACTCCCTCGGAGGAGGCACCGCCGAACCGGTGGCTGCGCAGTCCCCCAGCCTGCCGGTCGACCCGGCACCCGACCTGGTCGCGGACCCCACCACGGCACCGCTGGCGACCGCGCTGCCCCTGGTCGAGCGTGAGGTGGGCCGGGGCAGCGACGTGGTCACCCTGTCGGTGCCCCGCGGCTGGATCAGGAGCAACCTCGCTGAGGACGAGTGGACGTGGCGCCCGGAGAACCAGCCCAAGTACGCCTACGTCCTGCGGGTGGAACAGGTGCGTGGGGACCGGGACCCGATCGCGCGTGTGCTGGCCAACCGGAAGGTCGCCCTGGACGAGGACGAGGAGAACCTCGACTTCGTCAGCGAGACGGCCGACAGCCTGCACTTCACCTACACCTCCGACGACCACCTGCGACACGGCCTCTTGACGTGGGTGCCGGTGCCGGGCACCGCGACGGCCCAGGTGGAGGTCGCGATCTCCGGGCGGGCCGTCGACGTGTCGGGCATGCAGGACCTGCTCGCGCGGGTCGCCGCCAGCGTCAGCATGGAGTGAGCCTCAGGTGCGGCCCATGCCGTAGACCTCGACGGAGTCGAGGACCCGGTTGGCCGTGCCCGTGTCGTCGCTGCGGACCTGGACCCACAGGAGCCGGTTGTCGGCCAGCCGTTCGACCCGCTCGACCGTCACCGCGGCACCGCGACACTCGGTGAACACGACGGTCATCACGGTGTTGTCATCGGCGATGACGGGGTTGCGGGCGCTGTCACAGTCGCGGTGCTGGGGCACCTGGGAGGGGAGCTTCACGCCCTCGAGGATGCCGACGAAGACACCCGGCGCCGGATCTGCGTCGGTGTTCCAGCCCGCGGCGGTCCCGGCAGCGAGGGAGGGGAAGTCGGTGTCCCCGTTGGGCGGCGTCCACTGGTCGGGGTCGACCTGGGCGGCCCACGACTCCGGGACGGTCACCGAGAGGGTCTGTGTCACGTCGTCGAGCGTGCGCTCGGTGGTGGTGGCGAGCCCGATGCCGAAACCGGCGCCGGCTCCCAGCGCCAGGGCGAGCCCGCCGGCCACCAGCCACGGCCAGCGGCGTCGTCGGCCCCCCGGCACCGGCACCGGAGGCCGCTCGGCGGAGTCGTGCAGCGCCGTCAGCTCGGGCCTCCGCCCGGCTCGGGTGAGCTCGGGGTCGAGCGGGATCCAGACCGGTGGGGCCTCCGCCAAGGTCTCACCCAGCGACTCGGCCAGTGCTGCGCTGAAGTCGGAGATCTGGTCGAAGCGATCATCGCGGTCCTTCGACAGCGCCCGCCGGACGACCGCCTCGGCCGCGTCGTTGCCGATCCCCATCGGTGGGGGCGGTGCCGGGTCCTCGGCAGCGGCCAGGCTCTTGTGGTCGAAGGGCTGTCGGCCGGCGAGCAGGAAGTAGGCGAGCGCGGCCAGGGAGAACTGGTCGGCGCGCGCGTCGAGCGCCTCGCCGGCCGCCTGCTCCGGCGCGACGTACGTCGGCGTCCCGCCGATCATGGTGAGTCGCGAGGACATGTCCATCGCCTTGCCCAGACCGAGGTCGCCGACCATCGCGACGACGTGGGCGGCCCGGCCGGCATCGATCGTGCGGAAGAGGACGTTGGCCGGCTTCACGTCACGGTGCAGCACGCCGCGGTCGTGGAGCGCGGACAGCCCGCGGCCGACCTGGGTGACGACGTGGATCGCCTGACCCCGGTCGAGGGCCTCCAGCTCGAGCCGGTCCGCCAGCGTGCCCTGGTCGGCGTACGCCATGACGAGGTAGGGGCGCCCGTCGGCCAGCTCCCCGGCGTCGTAGACCGTGACGACGTGCGGGGACTCGACCTTGCGGAGGAAGCGTCCCTCCTCGAGGAAGCGCTGGCGGATGTGCAGGTCCTCGGTCCAGTTGTCGGCGAGGACCTTGATGGCCACCGGGCAGTCGAGGTGCTCGTCGTAGGCGAGCCAGACGGTGGCGAAGGCTCCCGCGCCGATGCGACGGCGCACCGGATAGCGACCGAGGCGAGAGGGAGCAGACACGCGGGCATTATCGTTCAGGGGTGAGCTTTTCGGGGGACCCAGGGGTGGCGCTGACGCCAGACGAGATCGACGAGCTCGCGCGCGACGCGCGTGACGGCGACCGCAACGCGCTCGAGTCGCTGCTCGCAGCCGTACGTCCGCGGGTGCTCAACATCTGCCGTGGCGTGCTGCCCTACTCCGGCGACGCCGAGGACGCGTGCCAGGACGCGATGCTCAACATCGCCACCAAGATCGGCGGCTGGGGTGGCCGCGGCCGGTTCACCACGTGGCTGCACGTCGTCGCCGTCAACAGCGCCCGCTCCACCTACCGCCGGCTCAGGAACCTCGCGACGCCCGTCGACTTCGAGCACGCCGGCCACGACCGTCCCGACCCGCGCACGACCAGCGTCATCGCGGGCACCCGGCTCGACCTGCTCGAGGCGATGGAGACCATCGAGCGCGACCACCCGCAGTTCGTCGAGCCGCTGCTGCTGCGCGACGTCTACGGCCTGCCCTACGACGAGATCGCCGTGCTGGTCGACGCTCCGCTCGGCACGGTGAAGGCGCAGATCCACCATGGCAGGAAGCTCGCCCGGCCACTGCTGCGCGGTGACCGGTGAGCCCGACCCGCACGCGTGTCTGCGGTGCCCTGCTGGTGATCGGCCTGCTGGCGGCGTGCACGTCGACGGAGAACACCGTCGACCAGGAGCTCCCCGAGCCGGCGTCGACGCCCACCACCTTCGTGACCGAGGGGGTGGAGCAGGATCTCGACCTCGCGCTCTCGACCCCGGTCGAGGACAGTGTCTATCCCGACGTCGGCGACCCGCGCGTCGATGCGTTGCTCTACGACCTGGACCTGACCTGGGACCCGCTGGCCAAGCGGCTCACCGGCAGGGCCGCCGTCACCTTCCGGGCCACCCGCCGGGCGCCGCGCTTCCAGCTCGACCTGGCTCGTGGCCTCACGGTGGGCCGCATCGCCGTCGACGGCGAGCCGGTGGCCTTCGCACGGCGCGGCAAGGACCTCGTGGTGAAGGCGCCGATCGTCGCCGACCAGCGCTATCAGCTCACCCTGGACTACGTCGGCGCGCCGCGTCCCGTCGCGGCACCGACCACGCGCAGCGACTTCTCCACCACCGGGCTCACCGTCACCGAGGCGGGCGAGCTCTGGACGATGCAGGAGCCGTTCGGCGCCTACACGTGGTACCCCGTCAACGACCAGCCCGCCGACAAGGCCCTCTACGACGTCACCGTCCGCGCCCCCGCGCCGTGGACCGGCATCTCCAACGGCCGTCTCGTCGACATGACGACGACCGACGACGTCACCACGACGTCGTGGCAGCTCACCGAGCCCGCGTCGTCCTACCTCATGACCCTCGCGGTCGGCGACTACGTCCACTCCAGCAACACCACCGCCTCGGGCCTGCGCGTCGACTACTGGACCCCGCGGGGGATGGTGCAGGGTCTCGCGCGCGTCCGGACCGCAGCGGAGTCGGTCGACTGGATCGAGAGCAGGCTCGGTCCCTACCCGTTCGACACGCTGGGCATGGTCGTCACCGAGTCGAGCAGCGCGATGGAGACCCAGACGATGGTCACCCTGGGCAACACCGAGTACGTCCTGTCCCCGCAGGTGATCACCCACGAGCTGGTGCACCAGTGGTACGGCGACCAGGTCTCCCCCGCCGACTGGCGCGACGTCTGGCTCAGTGAGGGCATGACGATGCTGATGCAGTGGATCTATGAGGACGACCACGACATCTCGGTGCTCGCCGACACCCTCGCCAACGCCCGTGCGGCCGACCAGTCCTTCCGCAACGACTACGGCCCGCCCGGCGCCTACGACCCGCGGCAGTTCGGCAGCACCAACATCTACTACGTCCCCGCGCTGATGTGGAACGAGCTGCGTGCGGACCTCGGCGACGACGAGTTCTACCGCATCGCCCGATCCTGGCTCGAGGCGCAGGACAACACCTCCGCGTCCCGCGAGCAGATCTACGCCCACTGGGAGAAGGAGACCGGACGCGAGCTGTCGGCGTTCTTCGACGCCTGGATCGTGGGCCGGACGACCCCGCGTCGCGGCGTACCGAAGGCCTGACCTCACCTCCGCGCCGACGGCGCACTAGCCTGCATCAGATGACCCGACTCTCCGCCCACGACCTCATCGACCTGATCCTCGATGACCACTCGTGGAGCTCCTGGGACGTGGCCCCGACCCGCGACGGCGTGAGCGACCAGTACGCCGCCGAGCTGGCTGCGGCGGCCGAGAAGTCGGGCGTCGACGAGTCCGTCCTGACGGGCGAGGCTCGGCTGCACGGGCGCCGGATCGGCGTCCTGGTCGGCGAGTTCGCCTTCCTCGCCGGCTCCATCGGCCGCGCGGCCGCGGACCGGATCGTGGCCGGGATCGAGCGTGCGACCCGCGAGGGACTCCCCCTGGTCGCGGCGCCGATCAGCGGCGGCACCCGGATGCATGAGGGCACGCCGGCCTTCGTCCAGATGGTGCGGATCTCGGCCGCGGTCGCCGCCCACCGCACCGCAGGCCTCCCCTACCTCGTCTACCTCCGCAACCCGACCACCGGCGGCGTGATGGCGTCGTGGGGCTCGCTCGGCCACGTCACCGTCGCCGAACCCGGCGCCCTCGTCGGCTTCCTCGGCCCCCGGGTCTACGAGGCGCTCTACGGCAAGCCGTTCCCCCACGACATCCAGACGTCGGAGAACCTCTACGCCCACGGCATCATCGACGCCGTCCTCCCGCCCGAGGAGATCGCCGGCATCCTCGACCGCGCGCTGAGCGTCCTGATGGCGGCGCGCGAAGGCGTCGCCCCGGTGGCCGACCCCGGCCAGGAGTCGGTGCCCGACGTCGACGCGTGGGACTGCGTGACGAGGTCACGACGGCCCGACCGCCCGGGCGTACGTCGACTGCTGCGCTTCGGCGCCAGCGACGTCGTACCCCTCAACGGCACCGGGCAGGGCGAGTCGGACCCGGGTCTGCTGATCGCCCTGGCCAGGTTCGGCGAGGCGCCGTGCGTGTTCCTCGGCCAGGACCGACGCGGGCAGACCACCGACCACCCGATGGGGCCCGAGGCCCTGCGCGAGGCGCGGCGCGGGATGCGTCTCGCCTCCGAGCTCGGGCTGCCGCTCGTGACGGTGATCGACACCCAGGGCGCAGCCCTGTCGGCCGACGCGGAGAACGGCGGTCTGGCCGGCGAGATCGCCCGGTCACTGGCCGACCTGGTGACCCTCGACGCACCGACCCTGTGCCTGATGCTCGGTGAGGGCAACGGAGGCGGCGCGCTCGCTCTCCTCCCGGCCGACCGGGTCATCGCCGCCCAGCACGCGTGGCTGTCCCCGCTCCCCCCGGAGGGCGCCTCGGCGATCGTGCACCGCGACCTCGACCATGCCGCCGAGATGGCGCGGTCCCAGCAGGTGCGGGCGATCGACCTCTACAAGCGGGGCGTGGTCGACCGGATCATCGCGGAGAAGCCCGACGCCGCCGACGAGCCGGAGGACTTCTGCCGCCGGGTCGGCGCCGTGCTCGAGCACGAGCTCGCGACGCTGATCGCGCAGGGTCCGGGGACTGCCGAGAAGCGCGCGCGCCGCTACGTCTGATCGCGGGGGCGGTGACGGGGCCGTCAGGCAGTCGAGACGACCTCGGCCAGCTCGGCACGCGAGCGCACCCCGAGCTTCGTGTAGACCTTGCGCAGGTGGTACTCCACGGTCTTGGGGCTGAGGAACAACGCGGCCGCGGCCTCCCGCGTCGTACGCCCGTCGGCGAGGAGCAGCGCGACCTGCAGCTCCTGCGGCGTCAGTGCTGCGACGCCGCCGATGGGTCGGCGAGGCACCCGCTCCCCGGTGAGGTCGAGCTCGGCCGCGGCCCGGTCGGCCCACGGCTCGGCGCCGAGCTCGGAGAAGACGGCGAGGGCGTGGCGCAGCTGCTCGCGCGCCTCGACCCGGCGGCCGTCCCTGCGCAGCCGTTCGCCGTACGCCAGCGCCGTCCGAGCGGCCTCGAAGAGGTCGAGGGTGTCCGCGTGCAGGGCCAGGGCCTCGCGGAACGCGGCGTCGAAGTCGTCGGCCACCAGGCCCAGGCCGCGCTGGGCACGTGCCCGGGCCCAGGGCTGGCCCTTCGCGTCGGCGACGACCCTGAAGTCCTCGGCGACCGTGACGGCCTCGTCGGCACGCCCCAGGCGCACGAGCGCCGCCACCAGGTCGGGAGCCGGGGAGATGTCGGCGTCGACCGTGCCGAGTCGCGCCAACATCGTCTCGAGTCGACGCAGCAGTGCGAGCGAGGCGGCGGCGTCACCCCGGACGAGCTCGAGCTCGCCGAGGGACAGCAGGGCCCACGCCTCGGCCAGGTGCACGTCCCGGCCGTGGCCCAGCGCGAGCGCCTCCTCGGCGTGCACGCGACACTCGGCCTCCTGCCCGTTGCGTGCCTGCAACCACGACAACCCGGCCAGGGAGATGGCCAGCTCGGTGGTCTGCCCGGTGTCGCGGGCCAGCCGGACCGCCTCGGCGTAGTCGGCCGCGGCCCGGGCCCAGCCGTTCGTGGTCGCGCCGTCGCGAGCCACCACGAACAACAACCCCGGCAGGGCGCCGACGCCGGCCCGGTCGCGAGCCGCGTCGACGCGGTTGCGCAGGCCACGCCCGGTGTCGGCGTCTCGGATGAAGAGCGGGGCACACATCAGCCAGAACACGCCACGACCCAGCTCCGGACGTGCCGGGTCGTCGGCGAGGAGCGGCACGGCTGCGCGCAGCTCGTCCACGCCACCGCGCCCGGCCAGCACCTTGGCCATCCCGATGGTCAGGGTTCCGACGGCGCGAGCCCGGGGCGATGTCGCCGCCGCCACCGACTCGACCAGCTGGTCGGCCAGGCGACCGGCCCAGGCTCCGTCCGCCAGGAAGAACGCCGCGTCGACGGCCTCGGCGAGCAGCAGCGTGCGGAGGTCAGGGGCTTCGCTGGCGAGTGCCGCCTCCTCCAGCAACCCGCACCCCTCGCGCAACGACCCGCTGCGTACGGCGATCGAGGCCCGGAGGTGGCGCGCCCGGGTCTGCCACTCGGGTGCCAGGAGCGTCGGGGCGAGCTCGTCGAGGAGCGCCAGGGACCGCGGGGCCAGCCCTGCCTCCCAGGCCGTCTCGGCAGCCCGAAGCAGCCGGACGCTCGCCTCGGCGTGCCCCGGGCTCAGTCGCGCGGCTCGCTCGCTGGCGGCCGAGGCGACGGCGTAGGCCGAGCGGTCGAAGGCTCGGACAGCCGCTGCGTCGAGCAGGTCGGCGACCTCGGCGTCCGGCGACCACAGCGCCTCCGACAGGTGCCACGCACGCCGGTCGACGTCGTCCTCCGGAAGCGCTCGGGCCACCGCCGCGTGGACCCTACGCCGTTCGTCCGCGGCGCTCTCGCCGTAGACCGCGGCCCGGAAGAGCGGGTGGCGGAAGGTGATCTCCCCGCCACTCACGTCCGCCAGCTCAGCAGCCCGGACTGCCGACAGCAGAGCCGGATCAAGACCGAGCGCGACGCAGACCAGCCCGGTGAGACGCAGGTCGCCGTTGCAGATGACCGCCACGAGCAGCACCGACCGCGCAGCGGGGTCGAGCTGTGACAGCCGACGGGTGAAGGCGACGCCCAATGCCGACGACACGGGCACCGGGAGGTCGGAGCCGGTGAGGACCAGGGCGTCGGGGTCCTCGGCGAGCTCGGCCATCGCGAGCGGGTTGCCTCCGGTCAGGGCGTGCACGCGAGACAGCCAGTCATCGGTCACCGGCGAGGTCGCCACGTCATCCACCAGGGTGCGCGAGGCGCCGAGGTCGAGCCCGCTCACGACCAGGCGGTCCAGTCCCTCCAGCAGGTCGTCGGCCTCGCCGGTGCGGCCCGCGACGAGCACGGCGATCGGGTCCGAGCTGAGCCGTCGGGCAGCGAAGAGGAGGGCACCCGCCGACGGTCGGTCGATCAGCTGGATGTCGTCGAGCACGACGGCGACCGGAGCCTCCTCGGCGTAGCGGCAGAGCAGGCTGAGCGTCGCCGCTCCGATCGCGAACCGGTCCTCCGCCTCGCCCTCGCTCAGGGCCAGCGCCGCGGCGAGCGCCCGAGCCTGAGGTGCCGCGATCGAGTCGAGCAGGCCGAGAGCCGGCCGCAGCACGGCGAGGAGGCCGGCGAACGGCACCTCCTGCTCCGGCTCGGTGCCCGTCGCGCGCAGCACGCGGAAGCCGTCGAGCTGACCCTCGGCCCAGCGCAGCAGCGCGGTCTTGCCCACGCCGGGCTCGCCCGTCACCCCCAGCACGCCGCTGCCGCCGATCCGGGCCCCGGCGACGAGGCGGTCGATCGCCTGCTGCTCGTACTTCCGTCCGATCAGCACCCCCCGAGTCTAGGGCCGGGGGGACCCGAGGCGCCCGGGACTAGGTGGGGCACCGGACGCGACCGGACACCCGGCGTCCATAGGTTCGGCCCAAGGTCACAGACAAGGAGCACACCATGACCACGACACAGGAGCCGACACAGGTCGACACCGACAAGCTGATGCAGTTCGTCTTCCGAGCGGTGGACGAGGTAGGGGCGACACTCAACGCGGCACTGGTGGTGATGGGCGACAAGCTCGGCTACTACCGCGACCTCGCCGACCACGGCCCGAGCACCCCGAGCGCGCTCGCCGAGCGGACCGGGACGAGCGAGCCGTACGCCCGCGAATGGCTGAACGCGCAGGCTGCGGGTGACTACGTGACGTACGACCCCGCGACAGGCACCTACACACTGCCGCCCGAGCAGGTGGTGGCCCTCACCGTCGAGGACAGCCCGGCGTTCCTGCCCGGGTTCTTCCAGATCGCGCTCGGCACCGTGCACGACACCTCCCACATCCTGGAGGCTGCCCGCAGCGGAGCCGGCTACGGCTGGCACGAGCACCACACCGACGTGCACGTCGGCTGCGAGCGGTTCTTCCGCCCGAGCTATCACGCGCACCTCGTCGCGGAGTGGCTGCCCGCCCTCGACGGCGTGGTGGACAAGCTGACGCAGGGCATCACCGTGGCCGACGTCGGCTGCGGCCACGGCGCCTCGACGATCCTGATGGCACAGGCCTTCCCGGCCTCCACGTTCGTCGGCTCGGACTATCACCCCGAGTCGATCGAGACCGCGCGCGCACGGGCCGTCGAGGCCGGCGTCGCCGACCGGGTCACCTTCGAGGTGGCCCCGGCCAACGGCTTCTCCGGCAGCGGCTTCGGCCTGGTCACGATGTTCGACTGCCTGCACGACATGGGCGATCCCGTCGGCGCGGCCAGGCACGTACGCAACGCGATCACGGCCGACGGCACCTGGATGGTCGTGGAGCCGATGGCCGGCGACCACGTCGAGGACAACCTCAACCCGGTCGGGCGGGCCTACTACGGGTTCTCGACGCTGCTCTGCACGCCGTCCTCCCTCTCGCAGGACGTCGGCCTCGCGCTCGGCACCCAGGCCGGGCCGGCACGCATCCGCGACGTCACCACCGCGGGCGGGTTCACCGGGTTCGGGCGGGTCGCCACGACGCCGTTCAACCAGGTGTTCGAGGTCAGGCCCTGACGCAGGTCCGCCCACGGGTGGACACTGAAGCTGATCGACTAGGGAGGTCGGAGATGGTGCTCGGCAGCAGGCAGGGCGTGACCGGGCACCGTCCTCGACCTCCCGACCGGACCGGCACGGTGGATCGGGACGGCGTCGAGATCGTCTACGACGTCTTCGACGCCGAGTCGGATGGACGTCCCACGCTGCTGCTGCTGCCGACCTGGTCGATCATCGACACCCGCTTCTGGAAGTTCCAGCTGCCCTACCTCGCCCGGCACTTCCGGGTCGTGATGTTCGACGGCCGGGGGTCCGGCCGGTCCGGCCGACCCGTCGGCGCTGCGGCCTACACCGATCGCGAGTACGCCGCCGACGCGGTCGCCGTCCTCGACGCGACCGACACCGACCGGGCCCTGGTCGTCGGCTTCTCGTGCGGAGCCGCGTGGGCGGTGCACGTCGCCGCCGGGCACCCGGAGCGCGTCAGCGGCCTCGTCGCGATCTCCCCCTCGTGCGGCCTGTCCGTCGCGAGCCCGGCCCGCGAGCTGTACGCCTTCGACGCCCGGCACGACACCACGCGGGGCTGGGCGAAGTACAACGAGCACTACTGGCTCGAGGGTGGCTACGACGACTTCGTCCAGTTCTTCTTCGAGCAGATGTTCCACGAGCCGCACTCCACCAAGCAGATCGAGGACTGCATCGGCTGGGCCGGTGACACCGCGCCGCGGACACTCGCCGACACCACCGCCGGACGGCTGGGCCTGCACGGCGCCGACATCACTCCGCTGGAGCCCCTGTGCGCCCGGGTGGTGTGCCCGGTGCTCGTCCTGCACGGCTCGGAGGACAAGGTCCGCCCGGCCGCGATCGGGCGCCGACTCGCCGAGCTGACCGGTGGCGAGCTGGTCCTGCTCGACGGTGTCGGTCACGGCCCGCCGGCGCGCGAGCCCGTGGCCGTCAACCGCCTCATCAAGGGGTTCGCCGACAGGGTGCACCCGGCGCCCGCGACCCGGACCTCGGTACGCGCGCGGCGCCGCCCCAAGCGCGCCCTCTACCTCTCCTCCCCCATCGGCCTGGGCCACGCCCGTCGCGATCTAGCCATCGCCACCGAGCTGCGGGAGCGACACCCCGACCTCCAGGTCGACTGGCTCACCCAGGACCCGGTGACGCGCATGCTCGCGACAGCCGGCGAGACCGTGCACCCCGCCTCACGCTGGCTGGCCAGCGAGTCCACCCACATCGAGGACGAGTGCGCCGAGCACGACCTGCACGCCTTCCAGGCCATCCGACGGATGGACGAGATCCTGGTCAACAACTTCATGGTCTTCAACGAGGTCGTCGAGGAGACCCACTACGACCTCGTCATCGGCGACGAGGCGTGGGACGTCGACTACTTCCTCCACGAGAACCCCGAGCTCAAGCGGTTCGCCTTCGCCTGGATGACCGACTTCGTCGGCTGGTTGCCGATGCCGTCCGGTGGCGAGCGCGAAGCGGCCCTCACGGCCGACTACAACGCCGAGATGATCGAGCAGCGCGCCCGCTACCACCGGCTGCGGGACCGGTCGATCTTCGTCGGCAACCCCGACGACGTGGTGGACGAGTCCTTCGGCCCCGACCTGCCCGGCATCCGCGAGTGGACCGGAGCCAACTTCGACTTCTCGGGCTACGTCTCGGGCTTCACCCCGCCCGACGAGGAGGAGTCGGCCCGGCTGCGGGCGTCCCTGGGCTACCGCGAGGACGACCTGGTCTGCCTGGTCACCGTCGGCGGGTCCGGTGTGGGCGCCAGCCTGCTCCGCCGGGTGCTCGACGCCGTGCCGATGGCTCGTCGCCTGGTCCCCGAGCTGAAGTTCATGGTGGTGTGCGGTCCGCGCATCGACCCCGCGTCACTGCCACGGCGCCGCGGCGTACGGGTCCGGGGCTTCGTCCCCGACCTCTACCGGCACCTCGCCGCCTGCGACCTGGCCGTCGTCCAGGGCGGGCTCACCACCTGCATGGAGCTCACCGCGAGCCGGCGTCCGTTCCTCTACGTCCCCCTGCAGAACCACTTCGAGCAGAACTTCCACGTCCGACACCGCCTCGAGGGCTACGGCGCCGGTCGGCGCCTCGACTACGACGAGGCCTCGGACCCGGGGTTCCTGGCCGAGGCGATCGCCAAGACGGTCCGCGAGGAGGTGCACTACCGGCCCGTCGAGACCGGCGGCGCCGCGCGGGCTGCGGACCTGCTGGCCGAGCTGGTCTGATGCGTGCCGGGCTCCCTCTCCGTGACGGCCACGCCTAGCGGAACGCCGCCCGCCACCCTGAGGGTGAGGAGGTGAGTCACCGTGACTCACCGTCTGGGATATCCATGGGAGATGTCGGGGCGATTCCGCGCGCGAGAGCCCGGAAGGTCCCATGGATACCCCGGCGAGGGGGTCGCGGGACTCCTCAGGCGCCGGTCGAGCCGGGCTCGTCCGACTCGTCTGGCTGCTCGACCTCGTCTGACTCGTCTGCCTCCTCGGCATCCTCCGCCGCCTCGATCGTGAACTCGGCCTGCGCGGTGGCGGAGTCCTCGCTCTCGTCGGCACTCTCCTCCGCACCGTCCTCGTCCTGCAGGGCAGCGGGCTCGGGCAGCGACACCCCGGGGACCGTGCCCGAGAGGGTGGCCAGCATCTGACGCACGTTGGAGAGCTGGGCGTTGATGCTGTCGCGGCGCTGACCGGCCGCAGCGAGCTCACGGTCGGACTCCGCGCGGACCCGGTCGGCCGACATCCGGGCCTCGGCGACCATCTCGCTGGACCTCGCCTCGGCCTCCTCGAGCATCCGCTTGATGCGCGCCTCGGCCTCGGTGCGGCTGCGCAGCATCGCCGCCTCCGTGTCCCGGTTGCGGGCGGTCATCGCGTCGAGCTCGGCCTGGGAGGCCGCCTGCTGGGCCTGGAACTCGGCGGTCGACTTCTGGCGCCGCTCGGCCAAGGTCGTCTCGAAGGCCGCAGCCGCCTTGGCGGCCTTGGCCCGCTGGTCCTCGTAGAGCGCTTCGGCCTCGGCCCGGCGAGCCGAGGAGTCACGCTCGGCCGCGTCACGCTCGTCATCGGCTCCCTTGCGGGCGTCGGCCAGCACGCGCGTGCCGGCAGCGTCGGCATCACGACGGGTCTCCTCGGCGTAGCGGTCGGCGTCGGCACGTACGGCACCGGCCTCCTGCTCGGCCTCCTTGCGCAACGTCTCGATCTCCCCGACCACCCGGTCGCGGATCTCGGCGGCCTCGGCCTCGGCGAGGGCCAGGATCTGGCCGACCCGGTCACCGAGGTGGGCGAAGGTGGGTGCCTCGGGCTCCTGCGCCTCCCGGGCGACCAGTGCCTCGTGGGCCGTGCCGGCCTGCGTACGGGCCTGCTCCGCAGCAGCTTCGGCGGCCTCCAGCCGCTGGTCGAGGGCGGCCACCCTGGCCTCGGCCTCGGCGAGCTGACGGTCGACCTCGATCGGATCGTAGCCGCGCATCACCGTGCGGAACGTGTGGTCAACCATGGGGGTTCTCCTGCTCGGGGGCGTCGTGCGGGGGTCGGGTGGGGAGCGCCGGTCGGGGGAGGCCGGCGTCCTCGGGTGGAGATGGATCAGGGCTCGTCGCGGCCTCGCGCTCGGGCACGGAGAGCGCCTCGATCACGCCGGACAGCTGGCCGAGCTCGACGGCGATCTGGTCGCGCTGGATCTGGAGCTGGGCGACTTCGGCACGGGCGCGCTCGAGTGCGCGGCTGGCACTCTCGCGCAGCCGGTCGGCCTCGCTCCGTCCTTCGGCGACGTGCCTGTTCGCCTCCTCGCGCGCCAGGCGGAGGTGCTCGGCTGCCTCGGCGCGCAGCCGGGTGACCTCCTCGGCCACCAGGGACCGGAGGCTGGCCGCTCCGGTCTCCGCCTCCGTCCGGCGCCGCTCGAGACGCTCGACGGCGCGCTCGGACTCATAGGTGGCATCGGCGAGGACGCGGGCCGCATCGGCTTCCGCCCGCTGGCGTACGGCCTGGGCCTCGCTCTCCATCTGGCCCGCGGCCAGGGCGGCGATCTGGGTGATGTCCTCACCACGGTCGACCGCGGCGGCCAGCTCGTCGGCGGCCCGGTCCCGTACGCGGCCGATGGCTTCCTGGAGCCGGCGGCGGACGTCACGGACGTGGACCTGGGCGTCGACGTGCCCGGACCTGCGGATCGCCGCAGCCTCCAGTGCCGCACCGTCGAGCACCGAGCGGACCGTGGCAGTGGCCCACTCGGTCTGCTCGGCGGCGAGACGCATCTTCTCCTCGCTCTCCGCGCGAGCTGCAGCAAGCGCGGCGTCGGCGAGCTGGCTGGTGCGCTCGGCCTCACCGGTGGACTCGGCCCGGAGCTGCTCAGCGTGCTCGGTCGCCTCGCGGCGCATCCGGGCCGCCTCGACGGAGGCGGACTCACGCAGCGACTCGGACTCGCCGGCTGCCGAGTCGAGGTGCTGCTGAGCCGTGGCGCGTGCCTGGTCGACCATCTCGGTGGCGCGACGGGTGGCAGCGGCCGCGGTCTCCTCCGCCTCGGCTCGGGCGGTGGACACCAGCTCGGCCGCCTCCTCGCCGGCGAGGTCGCGCACCTGCTGGGCCTCGGCCCGCAGCGCGTGGGCCTCGGCCGTCGTACGGGCTCGTACCTGCTCGGCCTCCTGCCGGGCCGCCTCGACCTGCTGGTCGCGGGCACCCTGGGCGGAGGCCATGAGCAGGCTGGCCTGTTCGTTGGCGTCGCGGATGATCTCGGCCGCCTCCTGCGAGGCGCCCGAAAGGATGTCGTCGGCCTGCTTGCGGGCCCGCAGCGCCTCGACGTGGTCACGCTCGGCGGCGCCACGGAGCTCGCGGGCCTCCTCGTGGAGGGTCCGCAGGTCGGCGGTCAGCCGCTCGGCCTCGAGCTTCGCCTCCTGCTGGAGCTGGTCGGCGACCTGTTGCGCACGGGCCAGCAGACCGGCCGTCGACTGCGCGGTCGACGTGGTGGCAGGCGCGTCGACATTCATGACGCCCGCCTCCTTCCGTCCCGAGTCCGAACTCGGATTGTCTCAGGCGCCGACCGTCGGCAACAGGGGGGACGCCCGATGCCCGACCCCACCAGGTCCCGAGGCGCCGTTCGGCCGACCGCGAACACCCTTGCTCCCGGCCCCGTGGACCACTGGAGTGGTGGTCATGAGGCTCTTGATCCTGGGCGGCACCCGATTCCTCTCGCGCGAGACGGCGCGAGGAGCCGTGGCGCGCGGGTGGGACGTGACCTGCGCCTGCCGCGGCGAGTCCGGGCCGGTGCCGGAGGGCGCGACGCACCTGCCGTGGGACCGCTCCGAAGATCCGCCGGGGACGGTGCTCGAGGGTGGCTGGGATGCGGTCATCGACGTCGCCCGCGTGCCGTCGTACGTCCGCAAGGCGGTGGCGGCGCTGCCCGACGCGCACTGGGTCTTCGTCTCGACGATCAACGTCTACGCAGACAACGCCTCGCGGGCGATGGAGCCGCTGGTCGAGGCGATCACCGACGACGTCGACCTGGCGACGACCCCCGAGGCGTACGGCGGGATGAAGGTGGCCTGCGAGCAGATGGTGCGGTCGCTGGCCGCGACGTCGATGGTGGCGCGCCCGGGGCTGATCGTCGGGCCCGGCGATCCGACCGGCCGCTTCGCCTATTGGCCCCAACGCCTCGCTCGCGGCGGCGAGGTGCTGGCGCCCGGCCGGCCGGACGACCTCGTCCAGGTGATCGACGTACGAGATCTCGCGACCTGGCTCCTCGACGCGTGCGAGTCGCGGACGACCGGGGTCCTCGACGCGGTCGGCACACCCATGCCGCTGGGCGAGGTGCTCGCCGAGGCGTCCGACGGGGTCGGGGCGGGCAGGCCGGACCTCACCTGGGTGGAGGCCGGGTTCCTCGAGGAGCAGGGCGTGACCCACTGGGCCGGCGAGGGCTCGCTGCCGCTGTGGCTGCCCCGCCCCGACCACGACGGGATGATGTCGCGAGACCCGGGGCCCGCCGTCGCCGCCGGGCTCCGGTTGCGCACGATCGCCGAGACCTCCGCGGACTGCCTGGACGCGCCCGTCGTCGCCCTCTCCGCGGAGCGGGAGGCCGAGGTGCTCGCGGCCTGGCACGCCCGCTGACTGCTGGCTCGACCGCTCGACCGCTCGACCGCTCGGCCGCTCGACCGCTCGACCGCTCGCCGGAGCGGTGAGTGAGGCGGGTTCCTGGCGCCCAGAAGCCGCCTGGCTCACCGCTCGGAGGCGTGTCCACCCCGACACGCCAGAGCGGCGGTGCGTGAGGGGGGTTCCCCGCGTCGGGAACCCCCCTCACTCACCGCTCGAAGCAGGGCTCGAAAGCACCGCTCGAAGCAGAACTCAGAAGAGCAGCGCGGTCCCGGGGTCGGACATGATGCCGGCGACGTCGGCGAGGAACCGCGAACCCTTCTCGCCGTCGATGTGACGGTGGTCGAAGGACAGCGCCAGCGTGGTCACGTCGCGTACGACGATCTCGCCGGCCTCGTCGACCCACGGGCGCTTGTTGATCGCGCCGAAGCACAGGATCGCGGACTCGCCCGGGTTGATGATGGGCGTACCCGCATCCACGCCGAAGACGCCGACGTTGGTGATCGTGAAGGTGCCACCGGCCATCTCGGCCGGCTGCGTACGTCCCTCGCGGGCCACCGCGGTGAGCTCGCCCAGCGCGCCGGCCAGCTCGGTCATCGACAGTGCGTCGGCATCCTTGACGTTGGGCACGACCAGGCCCCGGGGCGTCGCCGCGGCGATGCCGAGGTTGACGTAGTGCTTGTAGACGACCTCCTGCGCGGCGTCGTCCCAGAACGAGTTGATCTCCGGGGTGCGCTTCATCGCCAGGATGACCGCGCGCGCCAGCAGCAGGAGCGGGCTGATCCGCACGTCCTTGAGGTCGCGACGCGACTTGAGCCGTTCGACGAGCTGCATCGTGGCCGTCACGTCGACGGTGACCCACTCGGTGACGTGCGGGCTGGTGAAGGCCGACTGGCTCATCGCCGAGGCCATCATCTTGCGCACGCCCTTGATCGGCTCGCGGGTCTCGCGCTCGCCGGCGGCCCGGGTCGGCGCCGGTCGCTGCGCGGCGTCCGCGGCCGACGGCGTGGCCGTACGGGTCGCCGACTGGACGTCGTCACGGGTGATGGAGCCGGACGGGCCGGACCCGGTCAGGCTCGTCAGGTCGACGCCGAGGTCCTTGGCCAGCTTGCGCACCGGCGGCTTCGCCAGTGCTCGTACGTCGCTCTGCTCGGCCTGTGCGGACGCCGGGACGAGCGCCTCGGCCGGCGCGGCTGCAGGAGCGGGACGCTGGTCGACGGCGGGCACCGGCGGCTCATCGGCGGGCAGGACATCGGCCGACTGCGCACCGCCGGGGGAGAACGCCCCCTGGACCTGCAGCTGGGTCTGCGCGCCGGCGTCGCTGCTGGGTGAGGCCGAGCCGCGACGGGCACGTCGCATCGGGCCCTTGTCCGCCTTGATCCGGCCGACCAGGGACGCGCCCTCCATCGAGCCGGAGGCCGCCGGGTTGGACAGGTCGATGTCCGCGGGGTCCACCTGGTCGGGCGCGGTCGCGCCGCCCTCGGCCTGGGGTGCGGGCTGCTCGGCGGGAGCCGCGGACGGGTCGCCGACCGAGATGATCGGGGTGCCGACGGCGATGGTCTCGCCCTCCGACACGAGCAGCGCGAGCACCTGGCCCTCGTACGGCGAGGGAAGCTCGACGAGCGACTTGGCGGTCTCGATCTCGACGATCACGTCGTTGATCTCGATGGTGTCGCCGACCTTGACCTTCCAGGACACGATCTCGGCCTCGGTCAGACCCTCGCCGACGTCGGGGAGCAGGAATTCAGACACGACGGTCCTCTCAGTAGGCGAAGGTGCGGTCGACGGCGTCGAGCACGCGGTCGAGGTCGGGGAGGTACTCCTCCTCGATCCGCGACGGCGGATAGGGCATGTCGAACGCGCCGACGCGGAGCACCGGGGCCTCGAGGGAGTAGAAGCACTCCTCGGTGATCCGCGCAGCCACCTCGGCTCCCATGCCCAGGTTGACGTGGGCCTCGTGGGTGATCACGCAGCGGCCGGTGCGGCGTACGGACTCGTAGACGGGACCCATGTCGAGCGGCGAGAGGGTGCGCAGGTCGATGACCTCGATCTGGCGGCCCTCGGTCGCGGCGGCCTCGGCGCTCTTCAGCGCGGTCTTCACAGTCGGGCCGTAGGCGAGCACGGTGACGTCGTCACCGGGGCGCACGATGCGGGACTTGAAGAGAGGTTCGGGCGTCGCCGTGTCGTCGAGCTCGGCCTTGTCGGCGTGGTACTGCCGCTTGGGCTCGAGGAAGATGACCGGGTCGTCGTGGGCGATGGCCTGCTGGATCATCCAGTAGCCGTCGACCGGGTTGGAGCAGGCGACGACCTTGAGGCCGGGGGTGTGCGCGAACTGCGCCTCGGGGCTCTCGGAGTGGTGCTCGACCGCGCCGATGCCGCCGCCGAAGGGGATGCGGATGACGATCGGCATCTTCACCTTGCCCTGCGAGCGGTAGGTGTACTTCGCGACCTGGCACACGATCTGGTCGTAGGCGGGGTAGACGAAGCCGTCGAACTGGATCTCCACGACGGGGCGGTAACCGCGCAGCGCCATGCCGACCGCGGTGCCGACGATGCCGGACTCGGCCAGCGGGGAGTCGATGACGCGCTCCTCGCCGAAGTCCTTCTGCAGGCCGTCGGTGATGCGGAAGACGCCGCCGAGCTTGCCGACGTCCTCACCCATGAGGAGGACCTTGTCGTCGGCCTCCATGGCCTTGCGCAGGCCCATGTTGAGGCCCTTGGCGAGAGTGATCTTCTGGGTCATCAGTGGGCTCCTTCGAACGACTCGAGGTAGGCCGCGAAGGCGTCGCGCTGGGCGGCGATCTCCTCGGTCATCTCGCTGAAGACGTAGCCGAACTGGTCCATCGGCTTCGGGTCGGGCAGCGCCTTGCACCCCTCGCGGAGGTGGTGGCCCAGCTCCTTGGCCTCGGCGTCGAGGGTGTCGAAGAACTCCTTGTCGACCAGGCCGTTGCGGCGGAGGTAGACCTTGAGCCGCTCGATCGGGTCCTTGAGCTTCCAGTGCTCGAGCTCGTCGCTCAGGCGATAGCGCGTCGGGTCGTCGGTGGTGGTGTGGGCACCCATCCGATAGGTGTAGGCCTCGACGAACGACGGGCCGTTGCCGTCGCGCGCGCGCTGCAGCGCGGCCTTGGTGACGGCGTACGTCGCGAGCACGTCGTTGCCGTCGACGCGGACGCCCGGGAACCCGAAGCCCAGCGCACGCTGGTAGAGCGGGATGCGGGTCTGGCGCTCGATCGGCTCGGAGATCGCCCACTGGTTGTTCTGGCAGAAGAACACGACCGGGGCGTTGTAGGACGCGGCGAAGATGAACGCCTCGTTGACGTCGCCCTGCGAGGACGCGCCGTCACCGAAGTGGGCGAGCACCGCCGAGTCGCGCTCGGGGTCGCCGGTCCCGACGACGCCGTCGCGCTGCATCCCCATGGCATAGCCGGTGGCGTGGAGCGTCTGGGCGCCGATGACGATCGTGTAGAGACCGAAGTTGTTCTCGTTGGGGTCCCAACCGCCCTGGTCGACCCCGCGGAACAGCCCGAGCAGTCGCAGCGGGTCGACGCCCTTGCAGTAGGCGACACCGTGCTCGCGGTAGGTCGGGAAGGCGTAGTCCTGGGGACGCATCGCGCGTCCGGCGCCGATCTGCGCGGCCTCCTGGCCGAGCAGCTGCGCCCAGATGCCGAGCTCGCCGTGGCGCTGGAGTGCAGTGGCCTCGACGTCGATGCGTCGGGTGAGCACCATGTCGCGGTAGAGGCCGCGAAGCTCCTCGGCCGAGAAGTCGTAGTCGAAGTCGGGGTGGTGCACGCGCTCACCCTCGGGGGTCAGCAGCTGGATGAGGTCAGGGCCACCATCGGACTGGGACGGTCCGAAGACCTCCGCGAGGTCGGGGCCGAAACCGGCGTGATCGGACAACGCAATCTCCTTAGCAGCGTGCGGTGCTCACGGGATCGCCGGACACCGATGGCTCAGTGTGGCCCAGGTGTGTGTGACCCCGACCACATGGAGGCTTCAACGTATCGGCCGGAGCGTGCCAGCACCAATCCGACCTGGCGCGGGTGCGGACGTGGAGGAGCCGACGCCGATGAGTTCGTGGGTGCCTCATCGACGCCGGCTCGCCTCCATGGGGGGTGGAGGCCATCGGGAAGCCACGCGAGCTCCCGGTGGTGTGTGTGCGAGCTCAGCTGCTCGCGACCTGCGGACCCGCGTCGTCGACGATCGAGCCCACCGAGGTCGTGTCATGCACCTCCGTCGGTGCGACAGCCTCGGTCGGCTGTTGCGAGAACAGCGTGGCGAGCATCAGGGCGGCGATCGCCGCGCCCACGAACCGGCGCATCATGACGCACCGCGCCGGTGTCGTAGGGCGGACGAGCCTTTCGCACGAGGTGCGGCTGTGACCGCCACGAGGGCCAGGAGCAGGCGTCGCATCTGGATCAGGGCGCCGGCGTGGTCGGCGTGCAGTTGTCGCAGGGGGGGGTGGACGCGGCCGACAAGTTGAAGACGCCCGATCCAGAGGCGTTCGGTCCAGTCTGGCCGGGCACCACGTAGGAGTAGGGCGCGGTGCCACTGAGGGAAACGTTCTTGCTGTTGGGCTGACCCTGCAGGGCGAAGTCGACGATGCAGCAGCCCGCTGAGCTGAACGTCAGCGTGACGTCGGCCTTCTGACCTCCATCGGGGTCCGCGACCGTTCCCGTCGTGACGTTGGCGCAGTTCGCGCTCGCGCTCCCGGTCCCGACCTGGAACAGCGTCGCGGCCTCTCCGTCGAGGCTCACCATTGCATCGCGAATGGTGATCACGGTCGGGAAGGCGAAGGTGGAGCAGACCCTGATGCGCACGGCATAGCCCTTGACGACGCCGGTCTCGCCTTCACAGGACGCTCCCGGCAGCTTGCACGCGACACCGAGCGACTCAAACGTCACGGTCCCGGCCGAGACGGCGAAGGCGGGTGCGCTGGCCACCACGGCCACCACCGGCACGGTCCAGGCGACGCCGCGAACCACGGAGCGGCGGGAGAAGTCAGACATGGATGTTCCTTTGATAGCCATTGTTGTGGAGGGATCGACGCCCGTTGCCGGGTCGCTGATCCCGTCCGGCCATCTGCCCGAGGGCACACGTCGTACGGCTCCCGCTCCCCTGCGGATCGATCCCACTGCTAGTCACGCGGTCGGGGCCCCCAAGGCTTCCGACCCCTTGTGCCATCGCCCCCAAGGTGGACGGCACTCGTTCTTCGCTCCCCCACAGTGACTCGATGTGCAGCCCAGAAACACCCCCTGGACCAAGGCCTTGGGCGATCTGGGGGCGGCCTTGACGCGATCCTCGATGTATCCATGGAGTAGGCCGTCGCTCTCAAGATCTGATGTGTCCCGCCACACACCCGTGAGGGGGAAAGCGGGACCAGCAGCACGCAGGAGTACGCCGGGTGGGTGGCCTGGCCTGGATGGAAAAACGCTGCCTGCTCCGTCGACCGGCCGACCCTCAACCCCGGCGATGCGGGGTGAGCCAGCCCGACTCGTCGGGGCCCTGCGGCACGATCCCGGTGGGGTTGATGTCGGTGTGCACGACGTAGTAGTGCTGCTTGATCTGGTCGAAGTCGACGGTCTCGCCGAAGCCGGGTGTCTGGAAGAGGTCGCGCGCGTAGGCCCAGAGGTTCGGCATCTCGGTGAGCTTGTTGCGGTTGCACTTGAAGTGACCGTGGTAGACCGCGTCGAATCGCACGAGCGTGGTGAAGAGGCGTACGTCGGCCTCGGTGATGCGATCACCCATCAGGTAGCGGCGATCGGCCAGGCGCTCCTCGAGCCAGTCCATCGCCAGCCACAGCCGCACGTACGCATCGTCGTACGACTCCTGCGACCCGGCGAAGCCGCAGCGGTAGACGCCGTTGTTGACCTCGGTGAAGACGCGCTTCATGACCTCCTCCATCTCCTCGCGGAGGTCGCTCGGCCAGAGGTCCGGGGCGTCGTCACGGTGGTGCTCGCGCCACTCGAAGAAGAGGTCATGGGTGATCTGCGGGAAGTCGTTGGTCACGACCTTGCCCGACTCGATCTCCACGATCGCCGGAACCGTGATGCCCCGGGAGTAGTCGGGCGTACGGGCGTCGTAGGCCTCCTGGAGCAGCTCGATGCCGAGCACCGGGTCGCGGCCGTCCTCGTCGAGGTCGAAGGTCCAGCTGTCGGTGTCGTGGGTCGGGCCGGGGGTGCCGAGGGAGATCACGTCCTGCAGGCCGAGCAGCTCGCGCACGATGATCGAGCGGTTGGCCCACGGGCAGGCCGGTGCCGCCACGAGGCGGTAGCGACCGGGTTCTGCGGCCCACACCGGCACGTCGCGCGGACTGTCCTTCGAGCCGCTCGGGAAGCGGTCGTCGAGCGGGTCGGCGGACTGCGCGCCGGCCAGGACGCGGTCGGGGAGGTAGGACATGTCCCGCTCGAAGGGCTTGCCCTGCTCGGTGTAGGTCGGCTTTTGATTCACACTTCAACTATATCGTTGGCTGCCAAGCGAGGGGGTCGGCCCGCAGAGCGGTGCGTGACGCGGCATCCGCAGCCCCAGAACCCCCCTCACACACCGCCCGACGGCGGTAGGCCCGCAGCGCGGTGTGTGACGCGGCATCCGCAGCTCCAGAACCCCCCTCACACACCGCCCGACGGGGGTCCGCCCGCAGCGCGGTGCGTGACGCGGCATCCGCAGCCCCAGAACCCCCCTCACACACCGCCCCACGTGGGGACGGGCCAGGTCGGCCAGCGAGCAGATCACGGCGCGAAGCGGGCAGCCACCTCCACGACCCGGTCGAAGGCCTCGCGCTCGCCGATGCTGACCCGCAGGCCCTCGGTGCCGTACGGCCGCACCGAGACGCCGACCTCACCGCAGGCGGCGGCGAAGTCCGGCGTCCGCTCGCCGAGCGGGAACCACACGAAGTTGCCCTGCGCGTCGGGCAGGTGCCAGCCGACCTCGCGCAGCCGCGCGAGCAGGTCCGTACGCCGCTCGACGAGGTCGTCGACGCGTTGCATCAGCGCCTCGCTCGATGCCAGGGAGGCGATCGCGGCCGCCTGGGCGACATGACTCACGCCGAAGGGCAGCGACACCGCGCGCAGCGCGCCGGCCAGCGGCGCCGGGCCGACGGCGTACCCGACGCGGAAGCCGGCCAGGCCGTACGCCTTGGAGAAGGTGCGGGTGAGGACCACGTTGTCGTGGGCGCGGTAGGTCGCGATGCCGTCGATCGCGTCGTCCATCCGGACGAACTCGAGATAGGCCTCGTCGACGACCACCAGGACGTGGGAGGGCACCTGGGCGATGAACGCATCGAGGTCGGACTGCGAGACCGCCGGACCGGTGGGGTTGTTGGGCGTGCAGACGATGACGACCTTCGTACGGTCGGTCACGGCGGCGGCCATCGCGTCGAGGTCGTGTCGACCGTCGGCGGCCAACGGCACCTGGACGCTGCTCGCGCCACCCGCGGTGACCGCGATCGGGTAGGCCTCGAAGGAGCGCCACGCGTAGACGACCTCGTCACCGGGCTCGCAGAAGGCGTTGACGAGCTGGTAGATCAGCGCGACCGACCCAGTGGCGGCGGCGAGGTCGTCCGTCGGCACGCCGAGGGTGTCGCTCAGGGCGGCGTAGAGGGCGGTGTTGCCCATGTCCGGATAGCGGTTCATCTCGGCCGCGGCCTGCGTCGCGGCCGCCAGCACGCCGGGCAGCGGCGGGTAGGGGTTCTCGTTGGAGGAGAGCTTGTAGGAGGTCAGGCCCGGCCGCGGGGCGGGCGGCTTGCCGGCGACGTACGCAGGGATGGCGAGCACGTTGGGCCGGGGCTGGGGGGTGGTGGAGGACATGCGTCCGACCCTAGTGATCCGCGCGGCGACCTCGCCACGGCCGGGCGAGGGGCAGCGCCAACGCGCCGATCCCGAAGCCGATGGCGGCGCCGAGGATGTTGTCGACCATGTCGGTGACGTCGCACGCGCGGTCGAGGCGGGCGAGCTCCAGCTGGACGAACTCGATGCCCAGGCTGTAGAGCGCCAGCCCGAGCAGACCGAGTGGCGCGAGCAGCAGCCCCGACCACCACCGGCCGACCGCGAGGACGAGGAACAACCCGGCGGGCACGAAGAGCATCACGTTGAGGGTGCGCTGGTCGAGGCCGAACACCTCGAAAGCGGCGCCCGACGGGCCGCCGTAGTCCCACGAGCACGAATCGCTCCGGCTCTCGGCAGGCACGAGACCGACGTCCGCGCGCGTCGGCACGAGCGTCACCAGGGCGATCACGACCAACGACCAGAACAGCCCGGACACCGCCACCGCGGACACCGAGCCGAGCGAGCGCCGGAGGGCGAGTGTCAGGAGGAAGGCGACGGCGCCGGCAGCCACGGCACCCAGCACCATGACGCCCGTGCCGCCGATGCTCACCACGCGGGCGAGGGTAACGGGTCGGTCTCGTGACAGGACTCCGTCCTTCCTCGACCAGCGGGGGCGTGCGGGTCGGTCTCGTGACAGGACTCCGTCCTTCCTCGACCAGCGGGGGCGTGCGGGTCGGTCTCGTGACAGGACTCCGTCCTTCCTCGACCAGCGGGGGCGTGCGGGTCGGTCTCGTGACAGGACTCCGTCCTTCCTCGACCAGCGGGGGCGTGCGGGTCGGTCTCGTGACAGGACTCCGTCCTTCCTCGACCAGCGGGGGGTCCGTCCCTCCTCGACCACCGCGGGCACCCCGCTAGGGTCGTGACATGAGGTTCGTGACGTGGTTGCTGACGTACGCCGCCGGCCTGGCCGTCGCCGCCCAGCTGCTCGACGGGATCCGGTTCACCGGGCCCTCCCACGGGCAGGCCGAGCTGCAGGAGAAGATCCTGCCGCTGCTGCTGGTGGCGCTGATCCTGGGCCTGGTCTCGACCTTCATCGAGCCGATCCTCAAGCTCATCTCCCTGCCCTTCATCATCCTGACCCTCGGCCTCATGCTGCTGGTCATCAACGCGCTCATGCTGATGCTCACCGCCCGCCTGGCCGACGCCTTCGACCTCGGCTTCCGCGTCGACGGGTTCTGGAACGCGCTGGTCGGCTCGCTGATCGTGACCGTCGTCGGGTGGGGCGTCCGTTCGGTCATGCCCGCCCGGACCTGAGCCGATGCCGGCACTTCCCGCACCCCACGAGCCCGGCCGCTACCGCATCGCCCTGGTGTGCCTGGGCAACATCTGCCGCTCGCCGATGGCCCACGTCGTGCTCGAGGGCAGGCTCGCCGACGCCGGCCTCGACGACCGGGTCGAGGTTGCCTCCTCGGGCACGGGCGACTGGCACGTGGGCAAGCCGATGGACTCGCGCGCCGCGGCGTCGCTGACCGCGGCCGGCTACGACGCCAGCCGGCACCGCGCCCAGCAGTACGACGCCACCTGGCCCACGACGTACGACCTGGTGCTCGTGATGGACCACGCCAACCTGTCCGACGTGGGCGGACGCCAGGAGCGGGTGGCGATGTTCCGCGACTTCGATCCGGTGAATCCCGGTGGCGAGGTTCCGGACCCGTACTACGGTGGGGCCGACGGGTTCGAGGAGGTGCTGGGGATGGTCGAGCGCACGAGTGACGCGATCGTCGCCGCCCTCGCCGACCGGCTGGAGAGCCGGACCTGATGGCTCGCCAGCCGCTGGTCGCGAAGCGGGCCGAGGAGCTGCTCGGCTCGGCGGTGGTCGCCACGTCACCGGTGGCCGGGGGCGACATCTCGACAGCCACGCGGCTGCGCCTCTCCAGCGGGCAGACGGCCCTGATGAAGACGCTCCCCCACGCGCCGCCCGGATTCTTCGAGGCTGAGGCGGCCGGGTTGCGCTGGCTGGCCGAGGTCGAGGGCGGGGTGCCGGTGCCCGAGGTGCTCGGCGCCGACGACGACTGCGTCATCCTCGCGTGGGTCGAGCAGACCGCGAAGACGCCGGTGGAGGCGGCCGCCACGTTCGGCCAGCAGCTGGCGACCACCCACGCGGCCGGCGCGGACGGCTGGGGCCTGGCGCACGACGGCTTCATCGGCACGCTGCCCCTGCCCAACAAGGCGTCCCCCTCGTGGGCGGAGTTCTACGCCGTCCGCCGGGTGCTGCCCTACCTCAAGCTGGCGCGCGACCGCGACGCCATCACCGAGACCGAGGCCGCCGCGGTCGAGGCAGTCGTCGGCAAGCTGACCGTCCTCGTCCCCGACGAGGCACCCGCCCGGCTCCACGGCGACCTCTGGAACGGCAACTGCCTGTGGGGCCAGGACGGCGCGGTCCACGTCATCGACCCGGCTGCCTACGGCGGCCACCGCGAGGTCGACCTCGCCATGCTCCACCTCTTCGGCCTGACCCACCTGCCGCGGGTGATGGCGGCCTACGACGAGGCGACCCCGCTCGCCGCGGGCTGGGAGGACCGGCTGGGCGTGCACCAGCTCTTCCCCCTGCTCGTGCACGCCTGCATGTTCGGTGGCGGCTACGGCGCCCGCGCCGGTGCGGTCGCGGCCCGTTACGCCTAGCCCCGCAGGCGCACCGACAGGCAGGTCACGCAGCCCTCGAGCTTCTCGTACTCCGAGATGTCGACGGTCACCACGTCGAGCCCGCGCTCGGTCAGCAGCGCCGCGGACTCCGGCGCGGCCGCCGACATGAGCACGGTCCCACCACCCAGCAGGACCACGTGCGAGCCCGGCTCCTCCGGCATCGGCTGGAAGTCCGGCCAGATCGAGCTGTCGTCGACGAGCGGCTCGTAGCCGATGACGGTGCCGTCGGGCAGGGCGGTGACGGCCGACTTGAGGTGCAGCACCTTGGTGAGCGGTACGGCGGTCACGGTGGCCCCGAGCTCGCCCAGGAGGGCGGCCAGCTGGTCGATGCCCTCCTGGTTGGAGCGGCCGCCGAGGCCCACCCACACCTGGTCGCCGTGGGAGAGGATGTCGCCGCCGTCCAGGGTGCCGGGGGCCTCGATCGCCGCGATCCGATAGCCCTGCCCGGCCAGCACGTCGGCCAGTCCGTCGGTCTCACCGCGGCGCTCCTCGGCGCCGATGCGCGTCAGGACCGCCAGGTCGCGGTGGACGAAGACCGGGTCCTCGATGAAGACGCCGTCCGCGTGGGCGTCCGCGGCCGGCGCCTCGATGACCTGCCACCCGGCCTCGGTGAGCGCGTCGACGTAGCCCTGCCACTGGCGCAGCGCCAGGTCGACGTCGACCGGGCTCCGCTCGATGTGGGTGACCAGGCCGTCGGCCAGCAGCGGGGAGGGGCGGCGTACGAGTGCGAGACGGCGGTCCATGCCGGCGAGCGTAGCCAGCCTGCGAGTCTCAGCGTCGCCTCAGGCCCGACTGGCATCCTTGCGAGGTGACCGAGCCCAAGCCCCGCGTCCTGGTCGTCGACGACGACCGTGCCGTGCGCGACTCGCTGCGTCGGTCGCTGGAGTTCAACGGCTACGACGTGGTGCTCGCCGGTGACGGCGCAGAGGCCCTCGTCACCCTCGGTGCGCACCACCCCGACGTCGTGGTGATGGACGTGATGATGCCGCGGCTCGACGGGATCGAGACGACCCGCGCCCTGCGCGCCGCCGGCAACGACGTACCGGTGCTCGTGCTCACCGCCCGCGACGCCGTGGGCGACCGGGTCGAGGGCCTCGACGCCGGCGCCGACGACTACCTCACCAAGCCGTTCGCGCTCGAGGAGCTGCTGGCCCGGCTGCGCGCGCTGCTGCGTCGCGTGATCCCGGCCGAGGGCGAGGAGGAGGTGCTCTCCTTCGCCGACCTGACCATGGACGTCGCCAGCCGCGACGTCACCCGGGCCGGACGCTCCATCGTGCTGACCCGGACGGAGTTCACCCTGCTCGAGATGTTCCTGCGACGGCCGCGACGCGTGCTCGAGCGCTCCTTCATCCTCGAGGAGGTGTGGGGCTTCGACTTCCCGACGAGCGCCAACTCGCTGGAGGTCTACGTCGGCTACCTCCGCCGCAAGACCGAGGCCGAGGGCGAGAGCCGGCTGATCCAGACCGTGCGGGGCGTCGGCTACGTCCTGAAGGAATCATGAGCCAGTCCGCCGACCCGTGGCCTGAGAGCCGCTGGCACTACCGCCGGTCGCTGGCCTCGCGGGTCGCCGTGCTCACCACGCTCGCGCTCGGGGTGTCGATCGCGATCATGGCGCTGACCGCCTTCATCGTGATGCGGCAGCAGCTGATGAGCTCGCTCGACCAGTCGCTGCTCAACCGTGCGCACAAGGCGACCTCGGTGTCGGCCTTGTCGAAGCTCACGGTCAGCGGGTTCCCGCCCTGGATGCTCGGTGCCGCCGACGTCCGGGTCATCTACGTCACCGCAGACGGCCCGCCGAGCGGCATCGACATCCCGCACTTCACCCTCGGCCAGCCGGAGTACGACGTCGTCACCGGCCAGAGCGACTCAGTCGTGCGCACGCTCGTCACCGAGGAGGGCGAGCGCTTCCGGGTGGCGACCGTGTCGGCCGGCAGCGGACAGGCGTTGGTCCTGGCCCAACCCCTCGCCACCAACGACCGCACCCTCGACAAGCTCAGCGGGGTGCTGTTCGTCTTCGGCGCCCTCGGTGTGCTCGCCGCGCTCCTCGTCGGCTGGCTGGTCGCCCGCAACGGGCTCAGACCCGTGCGCCACCTCACCACCTCGGTCGAGCGCATCGCCGTGACCGAGGACCTCACCCCGCTGCGGGTCGAGGGCGACGACGAGATCGCCCGGCTCGCCACCGCGTTCAACGAGATGCTGCTGGCCCTCGGGGCCTCCCGCGACCGCCAGCGCCGGCTGGTCGCGGACGCCAGCCACGAGCTGCGTACGCCGCTCACCTCCCTGCGCACCAACCTCGACCTGCTGCGGCAGGCCGAGGGCAACACGGCGCTGCCGCCGCAGTCGCGACTCGAGCTGCTCGACGACGTACGCGGCCAGATCGAGGAGCTCAGCGCACTGGTGGGCGACCTCGTCGAGCTGGCGCGCGACGAGCCGATCACGCACGTGGTGAGCGAGGTCGACCTGGCCGACGTGGTCGAGCGCGCGGTGACCCGGGTACGCCGTCGCGCGCAGGGCATCCACTTCGATGTCTCGCTCGACCCGTGGCCCGTGGTGGGCGACGCCGCCAGCCTCGAGCGCGCGGTCACCAACCTCCTCGACAACGCCGCGAAGTGGAGTCCCCCCGACGGGACCGTGACCGTCCGCCTGGCCGATGGCGAGCTGGCGGTGGACGACGAGGGCCCCGGCATCGACGAGGCCGACCGGCCGCACATCTTCGATCGCTTCTACCGCTCCGACGAGTCGCGGGCGATGCCCGGCTCCGGGCTGGGCCTGGCCATCGTGCGCCAGGTGATCGACCGGCACGGCGGGCAGATCGCGGTCGACGAGGCCCCGTCGGGCGGGGCGCGGATGCGGGTGCGCCTGCCCTCCCCGGCCGCGGCCACGCCGATATAGGCGCTAGGGCTGCAGGGTGGCGAGCAGCCGGTCGGCCTTCCAGCGCGACTCGTCCCACTCCTCGTCGACGTCGGACTTGACCGTGATGCCACCGCCGGTCCCGAGCGTCCAGGTGCCGGAGCCGTCGGTCATCAGCGAGCGGATGACGACACCGAGGTCGGCGGGTCCGTCGCCGCTGATCCAGCCGAACGCACCGGCGTACGCCCCCCGCGGGGTCGCCTCGACCTCCTCGATCACCTGCATCGTCCGCAGCTTGGGCGCACCGGTCATCGAGCCCGCCGGGAAGAGCGCGCGGAGAGCCTCGATCGTCGAGACGTCCTCGCGCAGCCGGCCCCGGACGGTCGAGACGAGCTGGTGGACCGACTCGTAGGACTCGACCTCCATGAGGGCGGGCACCTCGACCGAGCCGACCTCACAGACCATCGAGAGGTCGTTGCGGAGCAGGTCGACGATCATCAGGTTCTCGGCGCGGGTCTTGGGGTCCGTCGCCAGCCGGGCGCGCAGCGCGTCGTCCTCGGCGGGCGTCGCGCCGCGCGGGGTGGTGCCCTTGATGGGCTTGGTCTCGAGGTGGCGATCGGGCGTGATCAGGGCGTACCGCTCCGGGGAGCTCGACAGCAGCCACGCCCGTGCGTCGTCGACGTCGTGCTGGAGGAAGCCGGCGTACGGCGCGGGGTTGAGGTCGCGCAGCCGCAGGTAGGCGCTCAGCGGGTCGAGGTCGGTCTCGCGCTCGAGGCGATGAGTGAGGTTGACCTCGTAGGAGTTGCCGGCGTGGAGGTGCTCCTGGACACGGGCGAACGCATCGACGTACGCCTCTGGAGTCCCATCCGCCCGACGACCTGGGTGACTCTGGCGGAGGTTGGGTGGTGCAACGGCCGGTAGGTGACGGAGTCCCCGGGTACCCGGTGACTCCACGAGGGGCTCGTGCTCGAACACCCGCACGGACCGCGGCCGCATCCAGACCGCGTCGGGCAACGCCGGGTCGGGGCGTGCGGGGAGGTCGGTGCGGGCGGCGTAGCCGAGGTAGCCGAACCACTGCTCCCCCGACCGCAGCCGGGCGTCCAGCACCTCGAAGATGTCGTCGCCGACCACGGTCGACGTCCCGTGGGAGTGCGAGCGCACCTCCCGCCG
The DNA here is from genome assembly GCA_963721925.1 of uncultured Actinomycetota bacterium. Lineage (GTDB taxonomy): Bacteria > Actinomycetota > Actinomycetes > Propionibacteriales > Nocardioidaceae > Nocardioides. Next base: position 725,881 of record CAVRLH010000009.1, read on the forward strand.
CGCGGCCGAGAAGGTCAGGGAGACGTCGTCGTCGTCGAGCCACCCGATGATCGAGCGCCGACCGGACCACTCGCGCGCGCCCCCGCCGTCGAGCCAGAAGCACCGCGGGTGCTCGGCGGCCACGGACCTGAAGAACTCGGCGGGATCGGTCATGACAGGAAGTTCCCCACCAGCGCCTCGCCCTGCTCGGACAGGATCGACTCGGGGTGGAACTGCACGCCCTGCAGGGGCAGGGACCGGTGCCGCACGCCCATGACCACCCGGTCCTCGCTCCATGCCGTCGCCTCCAGGACGTCGGGCAGGGTGACCGCCGCGAGGGAGTGGTAGCGCACCGCCGCGAAGTCCTGCGGCAGGCCGGCGAAGACGCCGCGCCCGTCGTGGCTGACGCGGGCCACCTCGCCGTGGGCCGGCACGACCCGCTCCACCGAGCCGCCGTACGACGTCACCAGACCCTGCATGCCCAGGCACACGCCGAGCACGGGGCGGGTGCCGGCGAGCAGCACCTCGCCACCGACCGCGAAGTCGGCAGGCACTGCGGGGTGACCGGGTCCCGGCGAGAGCACGACGTGGGAGTGGCGCAGCACGTCGTCGGCATCGACCTCGTCGTGCTGGACGACGCGGGGCAGGACGCCGGTCACCCGGGCGATCAGGTGGACGAGGTTCCACGTGTAGGAATCGCGGTGGTCGACCACGATCACGTCCGGCGTCACCCGGCCGAGGCTAGTGCGCGTCAGCGCCTGAGGGCGCGACAGGCGCGGGGGAACTTCCTGTTGCCCTTGGCGCGACAGCCGTCGAAGCCCTCGAGCCGCTCCATCAGCTCCGCGACCTCCGCTCGTCGCTTGGGGTTGGCGACGTTGTTCTTCTTCTCGAACGCGTGGCGCTTGTAGGTGTAGAACTCATAGCCCCACGACGTGCCCTTGCGGCTCGGGTCGAGGTCGAAGCGCACGAGCAGCGCGGTCCGGCTCCGCACGGCGGTGAAGGAGGGGATCCGGTCGAGCTCGGAGCCGGTGAACGCGCCGTCGGGGTCCTTGGTCGCCAGGGTCTGCTGGGTGTGCTCGAGGAAGGCGTAGGACCGTTGCACGAGGTCGGGCTGCCCGAAGGTCGGCACCAGGGAAGCGCCGGCGCGATAGGCCGGCGAGCGCAGGCCGGCGAGCTCCTCGAAGGTCGATGCGAGGTCGATGTTGCTCGTCACCTCCTGGCGCACGCCCGGCACCACGCCCGGGCCGGTGACCAGGAGCGGCACCCGGACGTCGGTGTCGTACGGCGTGCCCTTGCCGCGGCCCATGCCGAGCTGGCCGAGGTGGAAGCCGTTGTCGGAGGTGAGGACGACGTAGGTGTCCGGGCCGACCTCGTCCAGGATCTCCTGCACCAGCCGGTCGACCGACTGCGACATCCGGGCACGGTCGCGCAGGTCGCGCACGGCCACCGCGGCGGACAGCCGGCCGGCGGTGTTCCACGCCCGCGCGGGCTTGCCGTTGCGCCGGCGGGGACGGTTGTCCGTGCGGTCGTCGCCGAAGCCGGGCAGGTCCGCGACCGTGAGCTTGCGGCAGGCCACCCGGCCGCAGCTGCGCGGCCCTGCGCGGTCGCGGAACATCGGCGGGAAGAGCGGGTCGCCGGGATAGTGCCCCTGGGGCTGGGTGCGGTTGTGCGGTGCGTAGACCGAGACCTCGAGGAACCACGGCGCGTCGCCGGCATTGCCGGTGCGGATGAAGTCGAGGGCGCGTTCACCGATGAGCGTGCCGGCGTAGGCCGCATCCTTCTCCGCGGCCGACGCGTACGCCGACGGGGCGGGGTGGTGCTCCACGGCGAGGCGCTGGTTGGTCAACGAGGTGCTGGCGAAGTCCCACCCGTCGTAGGCGGAACCGAAGACGGTGTTGAAGGTCGACCAGCCCGGCACGGCGGGAGGCAGCGCCCGGCCGGGCACCCACTCGTACTCGTTGAGGAACTTGCCCACGAAGCCGGTGGTGTAGCCCGCCTGCTGCAACCGCACGTTGAAGGCGCGTTCGGGGTTGCCGTGCACGTCGAAGGCCGGCCAGCCGCCGAGGGTCGAGGTGCCCTGGTCGGAGGTGTTGGTGCGTACGCCGGTCTGGCGGGGGTACTGCCCGGTGAAGAAGCTCGATCGCGAGACGCAGCACAGCGAGTCGGTGACGAAGGAGTGCGGATAGCTCGCGCCCGCCCTGCGCATCTTGCGCATCGACCGCATGGTCTGCACCAGGTCCATCGAGAAGTCGTCGAGCATGATGACGACGATGTTGGGCCGCTGGGCCTGGCTGGACGCGGGCTCGAGGTCACCGACCGAGCTCACCGACGGCTCTGGCCGCGGCACCGGCAGGACGTCCCCGTCTCCGCCTGCGGCGTTGGCACAGGCCGTGAGCGCCAGCAGGCACAGGCCCACCACCGCACGTTGTAGATGTCGCACTGATCCCCCGATGTGTCACGCGATGACTACCCATGATGACGCGATCGGGCGCCGATCGGTTGCCTGCCACGCAGGAAGAAGTCAGGTCAGCAGGTCGCGCACCGCGGAGTGGAGCAGGTCGTAGCCGTGCTCGGTGAGGATCGACTCGGCGTGGAACTGGATGCCTCGGAAGTGGGGACCGATGACCGCGTGGATGTCGCCGGTTGCCTCGTCGGCCTCGACACGCACCCCGTCGGACAGGGCGCCGCCGTCAGGCACGCGGCCCACGAAGGTGTTGTAGAAACCGACCCGCTCGGTGCGCCCGTCCAGACGGATCGGCGACTGCGTGCCCTGGAAGACGACGTCCTTGTAGACCAGGTCGAGGCCGAGTCGCTGGCACAGCGTCTGGTGGCCGAGGCAGACGGCCAGGAACGGCTGTCCCGACGCCAAGAGGTCGTCGACCGCACGACGGAAGGACGCGATCTTGGGATGGTCACCTGCACGTGGATCACCGGGCCCGGGCCCGACGATGACGAGGTCGGCACCGTCGAAGGATCCAGTCTCGTAGTCCTCGTGCCGCACCACGCGGGAGGTCATGCCGAAGACCCCGAGCACGTGGACGAGCATGTTCACGAAGTCGTCCTCGCCGTGGAGGATCACCACCGAGCGTCCGGCCAGCCCCGGGTCGGCGGGCTCGCCCGCCTGGTCGGTCAACCAGAAGCGGGAGAGCCGGCCGTTGCGGGAGCCCAGGCTCAGCAGCACGTCCTCGTCGCGGGCCAGGTCGGCGATGTCGGTCCCGTCGGAGGCGGCGGCTGCCGCGAGGCCGAAGGCGCTGAGGATGCCGCCCGCCTTGGCCCTCGTCTCGGCCACCTCGGAGGCGGCGTCGGAGTCGCGTACGAGCGTCGCCCCGGCGGTCACCTTGAGCTCACCGGTCGGTGAGACGTCGGCGGTGCGGATGAGGATCGGGCTGTCCATCGTCGGCGACCCGTCGCCCGCGCGGCCGAAGAGCGCCAGCGCGGCGCCGTAGTAGCCGCGTCCCTCGGGCTCGTAGTCGGCGATCAGTCGGCAGGCGTTCTCGACCGGGGCTCCGGTGACCGTGGCCGCGAACATCGTGTCGCGCAGGATCTCGCGGTGGTCGCGGTCCGAGCGCCCGGCGAGGAGGTACTCGGTGTGGATCAGGTGCGTCATCGGCTTGAGGAACGGCCCCAGCACCTGCCCGCCCTCGTGGCAGATGTTGCACATCATCTTGAGCTCTTCGTCGACGACCATGAAGAGCTCGAAGATCTCCTTCTCGTCGTCGAGGAAGTCGAGGAGCCGGTCCTTCAGCCGGGCGGTGCGGGCATCGAGCGTCGCCTCGTACGTCGCTGGTCGAGGAAGGCGCGCTGCGCCTGTCACGAGACCCGGATCCTCCGCGTTCTTCACCCGGAAGGTCCCCGAGATCGGGTTCATCCGCACGTCGCCGGACTTGACGCTGACGTGCCGCTCGGGGCTCGCCCCGATCAGGTACCGCTCACCGGTGAAGAAGCAGAACGTCCAGTACGCCCCGCGCTCGCGCTCCATCAGCCGGCGCAGGACCGTCAGCGCGCGGTCGGCGTCCCAGTCGGCGACGACGGCGCGGTAGTGCCGGCCGATGACGAGGTTGGCACCCTCTCCCTGACCGATCTCGTCGCGGATGATCGCCTCGACGACGTCGGCGTAGGCCGCGTCGTCGGTGGCGAAGCCGCCGCGGTCGGCGAGCTCGATCGGCGCATCGGGCAACGCAGCCAGCAGGTCGTCGACCGAGACCTCGTGCTCGGCCTCGATGTCGACCACCGTCAGCGGAGCGCCGTCGTCGATGGCCGCGAAGCCGCGCTCGGCCACCTGGCGGAAGGGCACCGCCACCAGTCGGTCCGCGCTGCGTCCGGCCTCGGGGACACCTGTCTCGAGCGGGATGTCGAGCAGCGAGGCGACCTCGTACGGCGTCCCGCCGACCAGCCCGACCGTCGGGGCAGCCTTGCGCCGGATGACCGCCCACGCGCCGTACCCCTGGATCTGCTCCAGGAGGTCGGCGACGGCGGGGGTCGAGGTCATGGCCAGAACCCTACGGTTCGGAGATCGCACGTCCCGGGGGTATCTCACCCCGCCTACATGGCCCGGACTGCTTTGGTCGTGGCATCTCCCCGCATGATTCAATGCGCCGGTGTCAACGCCTGCCGTACCGGTCAACGACCTGAGGTGCTGAGCTCGTGGTGACGAACCTTCCCGCGAACCCGGCGGACGCCTGATGCGGACGCGAGCCGTGATGGACAGGCTGCGCCCCTCGTGGCCCCAGGCCGGCGTGCTGCTCAGCTTCACGATCGCGATCCTCGTCCTGGCCTGGCCGACGCTGCGTGGGCGCACCAGCTCGGTCGTACCGAGCTTTCAGACGGCGACGTTCCCGTGGGCGGCGAACCCCAGGGGACTCGTGTTCACCTGGCCCCAGTCCGACCAGGCCGAGAGCACGTTTCCCTGGGCGGTGATGGCGCGGCGTTCGTGGCGCTCGGGCGACCTCCCCCTGTGGGACCCCCACAGCTTCGGTGGTGGTGTGCCGTGGTCCTCCGACGGCGTGGCGGCGACGTTGTATCCCGTGCGCGCCGTCCTCGACGCCGGCTTGCTTCCGTGGCTGGCACACGACCTCTTCGTGCTGCTCCACCTCGTTGCGGCCGGGGCCGGCGCCTACTGGCTGGCCCGCCGCTGGGGCGCCGGTCACCTCGGTGGCACGGTGGCCGGCATCGGGTGGATGACCAACGCCTACGTGTGGAGCTGGGCTCCGCTGGAGATGGTCACCCCCTTCTTCGCCTTCCTGCCACTGAGCCTGGCAGCCACCCACATGGCCCTGACACGAAGGTCGAGGAGCAGCGTCGCGCTGGCCGGCATCTTCCTCGGCCTCGGTCTGGTGGCCGGCAACGTCGTCTACTCCGTGCTGACCGCTGCCACGTGCGGCCTGTACGCCGTCGCCGTGCTGCTGGTCGGTCTGGTGCGGGCGCGCTCGCTGCGCGATCGTGACCTGGGCCGGCAGGCACTCGCCGCCGCCAGCCTGCTCGTGCTGGCGCTCGCGCTGAGCGCCGCCGCGCTGATCCCCACCCTTCTCAACCTCTCGCGGGTGAGCCGACAGCCCTTCACCTTCGAGGTCCTCTCCCAAGCACTCCTGGTGCCGTGGGACGCCTACTCCCGCCTGTGGACGCGGCCCGAGACGCCGCCGACCGCGGAGCAGCTCGGCGTGCAGATCTACCTCACGCCGGTCGTACTGGCGCTCGCTGTCCTCGGGTTCCTCCTGAGCCGTGGTGGCGGCTCGTGGAGCGCGCGGGGCCTGCTCGTGCTGCCTGTTCTCATCGCCTCCACGGTCCCCGGTGCGTGGGTCGCCTACCACCTGTTCCCCGGCTTCGACGCCATCCGCCCCTACGCCCGCATGCTGCCGATGTCGCTTCTTGCTGCCTACGTGCTGGCCGGTCTCGGTGCCGACCGGCTGTGGGCGCTGGCCGCGACGCGCCTGCGTGGACGGGTGCGACTCGTGGTGGGCGCTGCGCTGTCGGCGGGGCTCGTGGGGAGCGTGTTCGTCCCCGCCCATGCGGTCTCCCGCTCGCTGGTCCCCCCTGACCGTCCCGTCACCGACTACCCGCTCTTCCCGCGCACTCCACTCCTACGAGAGCTGACGGGGGTCAAGGGCCCCACCGGCTGGCCGGTGCGCATCCTGCCCGGCACCGCGGCGTACGCCACAGATCCGCCGACCGGGAGCGCTCCTGTCCTCATCGGCGGCACCGCCTCCGCGCCCGGCATCGACACCTGGGGCGGCTACGCCAGCGCGATACCCGAGGAGTCCTCGGACCTGATCCGCCTGATCGCCGGCGAGCACGAGCCGGACGTCCTCGGCCCCGCCCCGGCGCCGGACCTGTCGCACCCGGTCTACTCGTCGAGCGAGGTCGACTGGCCCCTCGCCTGTCGGCTGGGCACGGACCTGGTCGTCATGCCGCCTACTGCCCCCGATGGGGTGGTCCCCGCATGGGGCAGCCTGCCCGGCGGCGAGGAGGCCCTGGAGCAGCGCTACGACGGGCCCGACGGCCGAGTCCTGCGCCTGCCTCGTGGATGCCGGTCCGGGCCGTACCTCGCCGCTGAGCACGTGGTCGCCGAGAGCGGGCAGGCCGCTGTCGACGCGCTCCAGTCGCAGGGACTGGAGATCCTGTCGCGGCCTCGGCAGCACGACGGGCACGTCGTCGTCCTGCACGAGGAGTCGCAGGGCTCGGGCCTGTCCCCCGAGACGGCCGGGTCCATCGGCTCTGCCACCCGCGAAGGCAGGCACGTGACCGTCGACGTCACGACCGACGGCGACATGTGGCTGGTCCTCCCCGTCTCCTACGACGTGGGATGGTCGGCCACCGTCGACGACGAGTCGACGCCGGTCGACGCCGTCGACTTCAACCGCGCAGCCGTACGCGTCCCGGCCGGAGACCACCAGGTGACGTTGAGCTACTGGCCTCCCGGGCAGACTCCCGGCCTCGTCCTGACCCTGTCGGGTCTGGTTGTGGTCGGCATCCTCCTCGTCCCTCGCCGTCGTCGGGCGACCCCGACCGAACCCCCTCTCGAGCCGTAGGCAGCAGGCCACCAACTTGACCCCCACCTCCTTGCTGGTCCGGCCGATGGTCGGGTGGCTGCTGGCCTCCGCCGTGGCGCTGGTCGTGCTGCGCGACCCCGCGCCGGCCTTCGTCTACGACGCCGCGCAGTACTGGGCGGGCGCCACATCCGTGGCCGAGGACACCGACGTGTACACGCTGGGCGGACTGGCGACCCGGGGGGTCCTGACCGCGTTGGTGTACCTCCCTGCGTACGCCTTGGCGCAGCTGCTGGGCGGGTCCGTGGCCGCTGGGGCGTGGGCGGTGCTGGCGCAGAACGCCGTCCTCGTGGCCTTCCTCGGGTCCGTCGTGATCCCGCTGCTGCTCCGTCGCACCGTCACGATCGGCCCGTTGCATGTCGGCGTCTCGACCGCGATCACCACCCTCCTGCTCTCCGGCTTCGTGCCGTATCCACTGATGGACCTGCCGGCCGTGGTGTGCGTCGCGCTCGCCGTGCTGCTCCTCTGTGAGGCCCGGATGTGGGCCGCCGTGGCCGCGGGCGGCTTCCTGGGGGCGGCCGTGAACCTGCGCCCGGCGTACGCCGCCCCGGCGGTCCTCCTGGTGCTCGTCGTCCTGGTCGCCAGGTGGCGACACGTGCCGTTGGTCGCCCTGGGTGGAGGAGCGGTGCTGGCCGCGCAGGCCGTCTTCGGCCGGGCCCATGCCGGCGTCCTGTCGGTGTGGCCCCCGAGCACCGGGATCGTCACGGCCATCCAGCTCAACTACGCGTCGTACGGAGTGCGCTACGACACCATCCCCTTCACTGCCGACGACCCCCGCCTGTGGCACTGCAGCCCGGGCATGGCCGAGGCCGCGAGCGGGCAACCGCCGCCGACCTCGACGGGCGGCCTGCTCGGCGTGATGGTGGACAACCTCCCCGGTTCGGCGCTCTTCGCGGTGGACAAGGTCACCGCCAGCCTGCACTGGTCGACAGGCACCCCCTACGCCCTTCCCGGCGAGCAGGCGCTGCGCCCCTTCGGGTTGTTGGTCCTGGTCGTCAGCTGCGCGGGGTTCGTGTCGCTGGTGGCGCTGCTCCGCGGCCGCGGCGACCGGACGGCGCCGCTGGCCCTGCTCGCAGTCGTCCTCGGGGTGGCCGTCACCCTGGTCGGGTCGGCTCCCGAGGCGCGGTTCGCCCTGCCGATCGTCGTCGCCGGCATCGCCGGCATCGTCGCCGCGGTGTCGCGCTGGGGTCCCCCAGGGGTGTCGTGGTCGCGCCCACTCGTCGTCGGCGTCGTCTGCGCGGTGGTCCTCACCGGTCTGGTGGCCGGGCTGGGGTGGCGGGCGCTGCAGCACGACGTCCCACGCGGCGACCTGACGGTCGAGGCCTGCCTCGCTGGGTGACGCGGCACCACTTCGGGTGACCGAAACGGGGCGCGACCCGGCCCCGAGGGCACGTGACAGGACCGGCCAGCGCCCGTCTAGACTTCGGGCCAGCTCACAACCCCAGGAGGAGCTCACGTTGTCAGAGCCGGTTCCCAGCCGCCCTGTGTCGATCGCGGCACTGACCGTTCTCTACGGCAACACACCCTCGTCGCTCCAACGGGCAGTTGCGGCCTTCGACAACTCCGTGCGCCTGGGCGAGGAGGCCGGTCTCTCCGACGGCTTCGTGCTGGCGTTCGGTGATGCCTCGCCGCAACCGGTCCTCGATGACGCCACGGTCGAGGCCTGGAACGAGGCGTACCCGCACATCACGATCACCTACACGTTCTTCGACGAGAACACGGGCACCTCGCGCGGGCAGAACCGCCTCAGCCGACAGACCTCGTCCGACTTGATCCTGCTGTGCAACCCCGACGTCGTGGTCGACGGGCGCGCGCTCTGGCGCATGGCCGCCCTGCTCGACGAGCCGACCACTGGCCTGGTCGAGGCCAAGCAGCTCCCGGTGGAGCACCCCAAGGACTACGACCTGGGCTCCGGTCGCACGTCGTGGGGGTCCGGGGCGTTCTCCATGGTCCGTCGCGAGGTCTTCGAGCAGGTCGGCGGGTTCGACGAGGACACGTTCTTCCTCTACTGCGACGACGTGGACCTCTCGTGGCGCATCCGTGAGCTGGACCTGGAGGTCCTCATCCAGCCGGGTGCGGTGGTCTTCCACGGCAAGCAGCTCTCGACCGGCGGGGAGTGGGTCCCCACCGAGGCCGAGCGCTACTACTCCGCCGAAGCAGCGCTGCTGCTGGCCCACAAGTGGTCGCGCCCCGATCTGGTGGAGAAGATCCTCACCGACTTCAAGACCTCACCCGACAAGACCCACCACCGAGCCCGGGCGACGTTCCTGGAGCGGCGAGAGACAGGTCGGCTCCCTGAGCCCCGCGACGCAGACCACCACGTCGGCGTCTTCCACGAAGGCAACTACGCGAGGCACCGGTACGCCCTGTGAGCGAACACAAGTACGACAACGAGGTCGGCCCCTACAACGCCTACGGCCGCTGCCTGGAGCTGCTGAGCCGCAACGTACCGCGCTCGGAGGGCGTCCATCTCGACCTTGCGTGCGGACTCGGCCCGATCGCCTCCCACGTCGTGGCGTCCCACGGGGTGCACTACGTCGGAGTCGACTTCGACGACGAGTCCGTCGAGCGCCTGCGCGAGCGCGGGTTCGAGGCACACCAGATGGACCTCAACACCGCCGACGTGGGCGAATCCCTGCGCGCCGTCCTCGACGGGCGACCCCTCGCATCGATCTCGATGCTGGACGGCCTCGAACACCTCGTCGCCGGTGACCACGTGCTCCGCGCCATCTCCTCGCTCCTCGCCGAGCACCGGACCGTGTGCATCCTGAGCGTGCCCAACGTCACCCATGTCGACGTGGCCGTGAAGGCGCTCCTCGGCGAGTGGACCTACACGCCCTCGGGTCTGCTCGACGAGACCCACTACCGGCTCTTCAGCGGGCGTTCTCTCGAGGAGACGTTGCGCGGCTGCGGACTGGCTCGCATCGACGAGGCCGACGTCGTCCTCGCCGAGAGCGACCAGCACTTCCCCGCCGACCACGGCGCACTGTCCGCATCCACCCCGATCGGCTCCTACCTGCGCAACCTGCGCGAATCAGTCGAACCCCACGGACTCACCAACCAGTTCGTGTGGGCAGTGACCCCGGCCCCGGAGCGACCGGTGCCTGCCCCCGACGAGGATGTCCCCTTCCTCAGCGTCCTCATGCGCACACAGGGTCGGCGCACCCACGAGCTTCGTGAGGTGCTTCTCTGCCTCTCGGCACAGTCGTTCACCGACTTCGAGGTGGTGCTCACCGCGCACAAGGTCGACGTCGACCAGCAGATGGCCGTCGAGCGCATCATCGCCGACCAACCCACAGACCTCCGGGACAGGATCCGCCTGCTCCTCCTCGACACCGGCAGTCGGGCTGCGCCCCTCAACCACAGCCTGCGGCACGCCCGAGGCAGCTACTGCGTGATCCTCGACGACGACGACCTCGTCCTCGAGCACTGGGCGGCGACCTTCCACGCCCACGCTGCCGCGGCGCCGGGGCGGATCGTGCGCTCGCTGGCCGTCGCGCAGGAGACCGTGCGTGCCGAGGTGCAGGGTCTGGCAGTCACGCGGGCGGTCGGTCCGCCAGAGGCCCGCTTCGCCACCGAGTTCTCGCTGCTCCAGCACCTCACGTCCAACCAGTCCCCGGCCCACACCTGGGCGTTCCCGCGCTCCATGCACCGTGACTTCGCCATGGAGTTCGACGAGTCGATGTCGACGACCGAGGACTGGGAGTTCCTGTTGCGTGCCGTGGCGCTCGTCGGCGTCACCAACGTGCCCCTCGTGACGGCGATCTATCACTGGTGGGGCAACCAGGGCTCGTCGCGCACGTCCCACACGTTTGCGGAGTGGCGCCAGAACCACAGTGAGGTGGAGCGCCGGATGGACGCGGCGCCGTTCCTGCTGCCCGCGGGAGAGACCAGGGACCTGCGTGAGAAGCTCATGCGGCTGACCGAGCTCGAAGGGTCCCACCGACACGACTCAGAGCCTCAGCCACCGCCGGCAGACCTCGAGCGACGGCTGCACGAGCGCAATCTCGAGCTTGCCCGCGTGCGCAAGATGCTCGACAAGCATCGCAAGCAGAACAGGATTCTTCAGCGGCGGGTGAAGAAGCTGCGGGCCGACGCTCGGAGCGGTGCCAAGGGATCGCGCCGCGTCGCGGCCCCTGCTGAGACTGAACCCTCGACGCTTCGCAAGGCAGCGCGCCGTGTGAAGCGTGGCCTGGCCTAGCAGGGCTCGCCCTCGAGGAACGCCGCGGCGCGCTATCGCGAGCGTCGTCCGAACCTCGTCCGCGATCCAGCCGGCGTGTCGACGTCGCCGGCGTCGAAGCTGGCGAGGAGCGCCTCGAGCTCCTTGGGCGCCATCTCGTAGATCGAGCTCGCAGGGCGCTCCGCACCGGGATTCCGGAGGCGCTCCTCGATGGCCTCGATGAGCTCCAGGCGCTTGTTGAAGCGGGACCGCACTGTCGCCAGCTTCTCCTTGAGCTCGGCCACCCGCGCCTCGCTCTCGCGCCAGTTGTCGACAGTCTTCTGATGCTCGTTGGCGGTGCGGTCGAGCTGCAGGATGACCTCGTGCTGGGATGCTGCCAGCTCCCCGATCCTGCGTTGCGCGGCGGACAAGTCCTCATTGAGCCGACGCGCGCCGTCGCCGGGGAGCAACACATAGGACGTGGCGAACCCGTCCAGGACCCGGCGTCGCGCAGCGTCCCAGTCCTGCTCGTCGTGCAGGGCTCTCGACGTCTCCACGCTGAGCCACCACCGGTACACGCACGTCGCCGACGGGGCGCTCCCGACCCCCACCACCCCCGCGGTTCGGACCAGGAAGTCCCAGTCCTCCAGGATGTCGAGCGTCTCGTCGAACCTGATGTCCAGCGTGTGGAATGCCCCCCGCGGGAACGCTGCGGACATCAGGGGCGTCTCGTTGTGCGCCAGGTGGCTGAGCAGGTCGAACTCGACGGGCCAGTCCATCCGGGGGTTCCCCACCGACAGCGCGACCGTCCCTCCTTCGACCGCGTGCGGCACGACGCTCTGCCGCACCGCCACGGCCCTGAGGACGCGACCGGCGTACTCATCCTCGAGCCGGTGGAACGTGCTCACCCAGCTCGCCGCGACGGTGTCGTCGTCGTCGAGGACGCTGACGTAGCGACCCCGCGCGACCTCGAACCCGTCGTTGAGCGGGGCCGACCGACCGGGCCGCTCCACCTCCACGACCCGGATCCGATGCGCGAGCCGGGGCGGGGCCAGGGCCACGACCTCGCGGACTGACCGCAGCTGCTCGTGGTCGGCCCGGTGACAGGCGATCACCCATTCGAAGTCGTCGTCGTCCTGCGCAGCCAGGCAGGCCAGCACGTCCTCGAGGCACTGTCGTCGCTGTCCCTGCGTCCGGGTCAGGACGGTGAGGAAGGGCCGTCCCGCTGGGGTGTCGTCCTCCCACTCCCCGTGGATCCCGGCACTGCGCAGCATCTGGTGGACTGCCGTCGCCTCCAGCAGCGCCGGATGCGTCGCCGAGGGCGGCTCCCCGTGCGGAAGCGTCGCTGCAGGGCTTGCCGCGCCCTCCGGGTCCAGCACCCCGGCGTGCCGTACGACCGTCGCGAGCACCTGGACGGCGACACTGCGACCGGCCGCCTCGAGGGCCGCGAGCAGCGCGGGACCCGTCTGCGCGTTCCGAGGGCCTCCGAGCACGTCCGCGACGGCCGAGGCGACTCCGGCCGTGGTCAGCACGCAGCCGCCGGACACCCGGGGGCCAACCTGTCCGCCGGTGGCCGCCGCAACCTCCGCGTCCACGTCTGTCTCGGGGCCCAGCGCCAGGTCCACGGGCAGCACCCGGGCATCGATGACGTCGGCGGTCCCCTCGACGGCGAGCAGCCGCTCGAGCAGGGCCGGGCCCGGCGTGGTCTCGGCCTCGGCGACCACCAGTCGCTGGTCCGGGTCGAGGCCGTCCACCAGGGCGCGCAGCTCCTCGCGGTCGCGGACGACCTGCACGGTGCCGCCCTGGACCGCGGTCTCCCATCCTCCGAGGACGGATGCGGAGGGCGGGTGGGCCGCGACCAGCACGATCACGACCGGCGCGTCAGTCTTCGACGGGTGGTTGTCGGCCATCAGTCCAGCTCCTGTGCGATCCACTTCTGGAGCCCGGCGACGCCGTCGCGCAGGCTCCAGCGCGGCTCCCAGTCCAGCTTCGAGACCGTGTCGTCGACCGTGCACGAGGCGTGCCGCACATCGCCGTCGCGGAACTGGCCGGTGATGTGCGGCTCGGGGGCCGAGTAGTAGCGCGCGACCTCGCGAGCGAGGTCGCCGATCGTCGTGCGTACGCCGCTGCCGACATCGACGGTGCGCATGTGCTCGACGGGTGGCGCGGCGATCGCCGCGGCCAGCGCGCAGACGACGTCGTCGATGTAGACGAAGTCGCGGGTGATGTCCCCGTCCTCGTAGAGCGGGATCGACTGCCCCTCGCGGGCCAGCCGCGAGAACAGCGACACGATCCCGGTGTAGGGGTTGGTCAACGACTGACGCGGGCCGTAGACGTTCTGCAGCCTCAGCACCGACAGCTTCGTGTCGTGCGAGCCGGTCCAGGCGGCGAGGATCTGCTCCTGGGCGAGCTTGGTGGCGCCGTAGACGTTGATGGGGTTCGGGTGGGTGCCGGCGACCGAGTTGGGCACGTGCTCGGCACGAGTGCCGTGGTCCCAGACGCCGGCCTCGAGCTGGGCATGGGTGCGCAGGCCGGGCTGGAAGGTGCTCCCGTCGGCGTTGCGCCACACGCCCTCGCCGTAGACCGCGCGTGAGCTGGTCAGCACGAAGTGGGCCGGTACGTGCCCGGCGCGGGTGAGCGCATCGAGCAGCTGTGTGGTGCCGACGACGTTGACCATCCCGTGGCGGGTGCTCTCCGACAGCGACTGCGCGGTGCCGGTCTCGGCGGCGAGGTGGATCACGGTGTCGGGGCGCAGGTCGGCGACCACGGCGTCGAGGTCGGCGGGGCTGGTGACGTCACCGGCGCGCAGGTCCACCGAGTCCGGCAGGTCGGCCGGCGGCTGGGAGCCCGGGTGCACCTGCGGGTGCAGGTTGTCGAGCACGACCCACTGCTCGGCGTGGTCCGCGAGCTGGCGCGCCAACGTCGTACCGATGAAGCCGGCGCCACCTGTGACGAGGACCCGGCCGCCGCCGGTCTGCAGGGATGACGCCATGCGCGCAACTCTAGTGGGAGGAGGTCGGCGGCAGCCGGGACCTCAGCTGACGTCGGTGGGGTACTTGACCTCGACCCGCACCCAGTCCACGAGCATGCTGTGGCGTTCGCCTCCGGGGATCACGTGCTCGGGATCGACGTCCTTGTTGGACAGCCTGAGATGGAAGGGCACGGCGTTGCCGGGGACTCGCCGGGGGTCGGGCGACGAGGTCACGGTGTAGGACTGGTTGCCCGAGCCGTCCTGCGCCTGGAACTGGACCTGGTCCCCGCCCACGGTGAACTCCGCGTCGTACTCCCAGAAGGACTCCCACGGTTTCGCCCCGGCCGGGAAGGCGTGACCGACGGGCCAGAGCTCGGCCGACAGGCCGGCGACGTCACACTCGTTGACGGCGTTGTCGAGCGTCTCGTCGTAGCAGATGTGCGAGCCCAGCTGCGCGCCCGTGGTCTTCATCGGGCCGTAGCTCTCGATCACGTCGATCTCGCGCGGATCGGCGGCATTGGGATGCTGCACCCACAGGGCGGCGTAGTTGCTGCCCGTGCTGGGCATCACCAGGCTGGCCGTGACCCGCACCTGCGTCCCCGCGGGGAGCATCCAGCCGGGGGTCGAGCGGATCTGCGCCCGGCGGCCGACATCCAGCTGCCCCTGCCCGTTCTGGGCAGCTGCCTCCCAGTTGGTCATGTGGTGCCACTGGGCCGGCCAGGCGCCGGCGGCCCCATCGAAGTGGTCGACGAAGAGGGTCTCCCACTCCGGAGCAGGCGGCGGGACGACGACCTCGACGCTGGGAGGGGCCGAGGTGGGAGCCTGACGGCTGGCGAGAGGCGCGTGCGCGGGCTCGGTGCCTGGGACCACGAACCCCGCCCCGGTGAGGAGCGAGGCAGCCACCAGGACTGCTGCACACCGTCCGGAAGACCGACGAGCGAGCCGAGACATCAGCCTCCTCAGACTGTTGTGGTGGTCCTGCATTCCTCGTTCGGCGATCGTACGTGCCACCACCGACAGCTCGTTCGGGGGCGGGTCAGCCGACGGTCGTGAGCAGCTGCGTGGCACGGGTCAGCACGACGTAGAGCGTGGACCGTCCGGTGGTCGACTCGTCCTCGATCTCCTGGGGCCGCACGACGACGATGCCGTCGAACTCCAGGCCCTTGGTGTCGAGCCCGGTGAGCACGACGATCCGGTCCTCGCCGCTGGGGGTCACCCGCGAGTCGACGGCCGCGCGGGCGCCGGCCGCGTGGACGGCGAGCTCGGGCCACGCGGCCAGCCAGCCGTTGACCTCGGACCGGCGCGCGGACGGGACGACGATGCCGACGGTGCCCTCCACGCGATCGGCGATGTCGGCGACGGCCTGGCGGACGGCAGCCTCGAGGTCGTCGACCGGACCGACCACCGTGGGTTCCTCGCCCGTGCGCCGTACGGCGTCGGGCAGGTCGGCGTCGAGGCCGACCCGCTGCGCGTAGGCCGCGGCGAAGGCGTAGATCTCCGCGGAGTTGCGGTAGTTGGTGGACAGGTGGAACTCGTGGAGCTCCTTGCCCTCCAGGGCCTGCGCGCGCGAGCGGGCGGCCTCGGCCGCGTCGGGCCACGACGACTGGGCCGGGTCACCCACGATGGTCCAGCTCGCGGTGCGGCCGCGGCGCCCGACCATCCGCCACTGCATCGGCGTGAGGTCCTGGGCCTCGTCGATCAGGACGTGGGCATAGCCGTCGTCCTCGATGCGGTGCGTCGGCGCCGACCAGGCGAGGCCGCCGGGGGCGTAGTCGCGCTCGGAGACGGTGGTCAGCTCCTGGAGGTCGACGCCTCCCTCCAGCAGCCCGGTCTCGTCGAGGTCGCGCTCGTCGTCGGTGCGCTGCGGCACGTCGCCGATGGCGTAGCGCAGCTCGTCGAGCAACGGCACGTCCTCGATCGAGAGCGAGCCCGCAGACCACGACTTGGCGAGCAGCAGCTGCTCCTCGCGACCGACCACGCCCTCGGCGACGCGGGAGAGGAACTCGGGGTCGCGCAGCCAGCCCAGCACGGTCATCGCGTCGAGCGGCGGCCACCAGTGCGTGGCGAACCCGACGAAGCCCTCGTGGGAGAGCATGTCGTCGTCGAAGGCCTCGCGACCGCGCTCGCGGCCGCGCTCGCCCTTGACCTGGCGCCACATCGCGTCGAGCAGGGTCCTGGCCACGCGCGGCAGCTGGCGGTTGCGCCGGCCCTGGGACATGAGCTGTCGGCGCAACCGACCGAGCAGGGCCGGGTCGAGCACGATGGTCTCGTCGCGCCAGTAGATGCGGAAGCTGGTGGGGGCACCGGGGGCGTGCTGGCGCGCCGTACGACGCAGCAGCTCCTCCATCCGCAGCGCACCCTTGATGTCGGCCACGGCCGGCTCGTCGTGACGGGTGGCGCGGACCCCGCCGACCACCTCGCCGAGGGAGCGCAGCGCGACGGCCGTCTCACCGAGGCTCGGCAGCACCCGCTCGATGTAGCGCATGAACACTCCGCTGGGCCCGACGACGAGCACGCCACCGCCTTCATAGCGGCGGCGGTCGGAGTAGAGCAGGAAGGCCGCGCGGTGCAGCGCGACGACGGTCTTGCCGGTGCCGGGGCCGCCGGAGATCGACACGACGCCCTTCCCGGGTGCGCGGATCGCCTGGTCCTGCTCGGCCTGGATGGTCGCGACGATCGAGTGCATCGAGCGGTCGCGGGCTCGCGACAGCTGGGCCATGAGGGCGCCCTCGCCGACGATCGGCAGGTCGGTCCCGCTCTCGTCGTCGAGGAGCTCGTCCTCGACGCCGACGACCGTGCGGTGCACCGAGCGCAGGACCCGACGTCGTACGACGCCCTGCGGGGTGGCCGCCGTCGCCTGGTAGAAGACGCCGGCCGCTGGAGCGCGCCAGTCGATGAGCAGCACGTCACGGTCGGCGTTGCGGACCCCGATCCGGCCGATGTAGCGCGGCAGCGTGTCGATGTCGGGGTCGAGGTCGAGGCGCCCGAAGACGAGCCCCTCGTGGGCGGCGTCGAGCTGGGCGATCCGCTTGGCGGCCTGGAAGACCATCGCGTCGCGCTCGACGAGACCACCCTCGTGCTCGAGCTTGCCGCGCTGGTGTCCCTCCGCGGCGAGCGCCCTCGCATTCTGGGTGGACGCCTCGAGCTGGACGTAGACCTCGTCGACGTACTGCTGCTCCGCCGCGATCTCGCGCGCCTCGAGCTCCTCGCTCACGCCTGCTCCTCGTCCCCCGGTGACCATGCCCGGATCTCGTCGGGCAGACCGACAAGCCTAGCCCCGCCCAGTGGTCTGCACCGACTTCTCGACGATCCGTGGATGTCCGGGTGCGGCTGCGGACTCTTGAGGGTGGCGGCATCTGACATGGGTGGCGGGCACCCTGGCGGCATCCGACATGGGTGGCGGGCACCCTGGCGGCATCCGACATCGAATTCGGCCCCACCGAGGTCGTATGCCGCCACCGTCGGCCCCACCGCGGTCGTATGCCGCCACCGTGAGGCCGTGAGGCCGGGCGCGGTCGTATGCCGCCACGGTGCGGCCGGCGTACGTCGGATGCCGCCACCCCAGCACGTCGACCACCCGATCTCATCAGGCGACCAGCAGGACCGCACCCGACAGGCACACCAGCGCACCGAGTGCCCGGACCCGGTCCGCCGCCAGCAGCCGGCGGGTCAGCCGGGCCCGGTCGTCGCGCGACACCGCGCCGCCCAGCTGCCCGTGCACGGGCGCCGCGACGGCTGCCGTCGTGCCGACCGACAGCGCACCGCCGGCGACCGCGACCCACGTCCCCGGGTCACCGGTGTGCGTCACGGCGACCCAGGCGAGCAGTGCCACGAGCGGGAGGTAGAGGACGGCCACGAGCGGCACGATCCGCCGCGAGTGCCGCGCGTGACTGCGGGTCCAGTCGTCGGGAGCCACCTCGCGGAGCGCCGGATAGACCAACATGGTCACCGTCGCCTGGAAGCCCAGGTGCGCCGCTGCGACGACCAGCAGCGAGAGGGCGGGCCCGGTGGCGCTCATCTACTTCCCGCGCGACAGGAACGCCGTCATCGCCTGGCGGGCCTCGTCGGAGGCGAACAGCCGGGTGCTGGTGGTGGCCATCTCCTCGCCGAGCGCGTCGATGCGGGCGACCAGGTCGCGGTTGAGGATCCGCTTGGACTCGCGCAGCCCCTGGGGAGCACCCGTGGCCAGGCTCGCGCAGACCTCGGCGACCTCCTCGTCGAGGCGGTCTGCCGGCACGGCGCGCGTCACGAGGCCGTACGCCGCCGCCTCGGCACCGCTGAACACCTCGCCGCCGAGGGTGGTCAGGGCTGCGGCCCGCGGGTTCATCCGGTGGTGCACGGTCAGGCTGATGATGGCGGCGGCCAGGCCGAGCTTGACCTCGGTGAGGGCGAAGGTGGCCTCCTCGGCGCTGATGGCGACGTCGGCGGCGGCGATGATGCCGATGCCGCCGGCCCGCACCGCGCCGAGGTTCTTGGTGACGACCGGCTTGTCGAGGGTGACGATGAGGCGTTGGAGGTCGACGATCCGGCGGGTCCCGGCCGCCATCCCGTCGGTGCTGGCCTCGGTGAGGTCCGCCCCCGAGCAGAACACCTTGCCCGAGCTCTGGACGAGCACCACCCGGACGGCGTCGTCCGCTCCGGCCCGCTCGAGCCCGGCGAACAGCTCGGTGACGAGCTGGCGGCTCAGCGCGTTGCGGTTGGCGGGGCTGTCCAGGGTGATCGTGGCGACCGCGTCCGCCACGGCGTAGTGGACGAGGTCGGCGGCGTCGTGGCTCATGGACGTCATCCTGCCCGACCGTTCGTGCGTCGACCCATCCGATCGACCCGGCGCTCCGAACCATCCCCGTGAAGACTCCCAGCGGCAGCACGTTCCGGCACGCCTCCTACGGCGTGCTGGCCACCGTGGTCGGACTCGCGGCAGCGCACCTCGTGGCCGCGCTGACCGTCCCCGCCGCGTCCCCCGTACTCGCGGTCGGCTCCACGGTCATCGACCTGACGCCGACCCCGATGAAGGAGTGGGCGATCCGCCAGTTCGGCACGGCCGACAAGGCCATCCTCGTGGGCTCGGTGCTCGTCGTGGTGCTCCTGCTGGCCGCCCTCGCCGGAGTCATCGCCGCGCGCCGCCCCACGCCCGGCCTCCTGATGGTGGTCGGCCTGGCCGCCGTGGCCGGTCTCCTGGCCGCCCTGCGCCCCAGCGCCGGACCACTCGACGTCCTGCCTGCCCTGGTCGCTGCCGCGATCGGTGCCACCACGCTGTGGTGGCTGACGCGCATCGACGACCGGGCCTACGACGGACCCACTACTGGGGTGGGGGGTCCGACCCGACGCGGGGTCGTGCTGACAGCAGGTGGGCTCGCAGCGGCCGCAGTCGCCGTGGGGGCGCTCGGTCGCTGGGTGTCGTCGTACCGCCTCGGCGGGACCGACGTCGAGCTGCCTGCCGCCACCGACCCCGCGCCGGCCTTTCCCAAGGGCCTCGAGGAGCGCTACCCCGACATCACCACGCTGCGCACCCCGACCGATGAGTTCTACCGCGTCGACACCCGGCTGACGCTGCCGGCCATCGACGTGGACAGCTGGACGCTGACCATCGACGGCGACGTCGACCAGGAGGTCACGCTGACCTTCGCCGACCTCGCCGCGATGGACACCGTCGAGCGCGACATCACCCTGACGTGCGTCTCCAACGAGGTGGGCGGCCCCTACGTCGGTGGGGCGCGCTGGCTCGGCGTACCCCTGGCCGACGTCCTGGCCCGGGCAGGCATCGACTCCACCAAGGCCGACCAGATCTTCTCCACCGACGTCGACGGAATGACCATCTCGACGCCGTTGAAGGTGGCGCTCGACGGGCGTGACGCGCTGATCGCGATCGGCATGAACGGCGGCCCGCTGCCGCGGGCCAACGGCTTCCCCGCCCGCATGGTCGTGCCGGGGCTCTACGGCTTCGTCAGCGCCTGCAAGTGGATCACCCGCATGACGCTGACGACCTACGACGACGAGCAGGCCTACTGGACCGAGCGCGACTGGGCCATCGATGCGCCCATCAAGATCTCCAGCCGGATCGACACGCCCAAGCCGCTCTCGAAGTCCGATGCAGGAACGGTCGTCATCGGCGGCGTCGCCTGGTCGCAGAACGTCGGGATCGAGAAGGTCGAGGTCCGCATCGACGGTGGCGGCTGGCAGGAGGCCAAGCTCGGCCCCGCCGTGACCGACGACTACTGGCGCCAGTGGTTCCTCGAGTGGGACGCCGAGCCCGGCCAGCACTTCCTGGCCTGCCGCGCGACCAACAAGGACGGCGACGTCCAGACGGCCGTCCGCAAGGCGCCGTTCCCCGAGGGCTCCAGCGGTCTCCAGGAGATCGCTGTCAGCGTCAGCTGATTTCCCCCAGTTTTCTCGATCCGCACCAATCCGCACCACCCGCAGGAACGAACACCTCACGACAAGACGACATCGGGTCTTCCCCGATGAACCAACCGAAAGGCACACCGCCATGAACACCAAGCTCCGCACCCGCACCATGGGCCTTGCCGCCCTCGCGCTGACCGCGTCGATGAGCCTGGCTGCCTGTGGCAGCGAGGACACCGACACCGCGGCCGACGACACCACGTCGAGCGCCACTCCTTCGGAGACGCCCAGCGAAGAGCCGACCGAGTCCGAGGAGCCGATGGCTGCCAGCGGTCCGTTCGGCCCCGGCTGCGCCGGTGTCCCCACCGAGGGTGAAGGTTCCGTCGAGGGCATGGCCGACGACCCGGTCGCCACCGCCGCCTCCAACAACCCGCTCCTCACGACGCTGGTTGCCGCCGTCACCGAGGCCGGCCTCGTTGACACGCTCAACTCCGCGGAGGCCCTGACGGTCTTCGCCCCGACCGACGACGCGTTCGCCAAGATCCCCAAGAAGGACCTGAACGCGCTGCTCGCCGACAAGGAGGCGCTGACCACGGTGCTCACCCACCACGTGGTCGCCGGTCAGCTGTCCCCCGAGGACGTCGCGGGCGAGCTGGAGACGCTTGCGGGCGACACGATCATGGTCGAGGGCTCCGGCGAGGACTTCACCGCTGAGGGTGCGGCCGTCGTCTGCGGCAACGTCTCGACGGCGAACGCCACCGTCTACGTCATCGACTCGGTCATGATGCCGAAGATGTGATCGGTCTTCCAGACCAATCACTGCAAGAATCACTGACATGGATCAGTTGAGGCCAGTTCCCGACGGGGCACCCCAGGGTGCCCCGTCCGGGAACGCCGCCGCGAGGCTCGCTGAACTGCTCAATCGAGCCAGCCGTGGCGACCAGGCCGCATTCGCCGAGTTCTACGACGCGACATCAGCCCGGGCGTACGGCCTCGCTCTCCGCGTGGTGCGCAACCCGGCCCACGCCGAAGAGGTCAGCCAGGAGGCCTACCTCGACGCCTGGCGGTCCAGCGCACGGTTCGATCCCGACCGTGGGAGCGCAGCCGGCTGGCTGCTGACCATCGTCCACCGCAAGGCCGTCGACCGGGTCCGCTCGGTCGAGGCATCCACCAACCGCGACGAGACCTGGCAACGCGAGTCGCGCGCCACCGAACACGACCAGACCTCCGAAGCCGCCCATGCCTCTCTGGAGGCGGCCCGGGTCCGAGGAGCGGTGGCCACCTTGACCGACGTACAACGAGAAGCCGTCGAGCTGACCTACTTCGGTGGTTACACCCACACCGAAGTGGCTGCCCTGCTCGATGTGCCGCTCGGCACCGCAAAGACCCGAATACGCGACGGACTCATACGACTACGAGACCTGATGGGAGTTGGCTCATGAGTGACATTCACAAGTTCTCGGGCGCCTATGCGCTCGACGCGCTGGACGACCTCGAGCGAGCCCGCTTCGACCAGCACCTCACCACGTGCGACGACTGCCGCTCCGAGGTGGCCGAGCTGCGCGAGACCGCAGCACTGCTCGCCGAGACCACCGCGGTCGCGCCTCCTGCCTCACTGAGGGCGTCGGTGCTGGCGGGCATCTCCCAGGTCCGTCCGCTCCCCCCGGAGACCCGACGACGGGAGGTTGCCGGGCGCCGTTGGTTTCCCCTTCTCGTTGCGGCCGCGCTGGTGATCATCACCGGCCTCGGCGCTGTCGCCTGGCAGCCCTGGTCCGACGACCAGTCCCAGCTCAGCGCCACCGAGCAGGTCCTCCAGGCCAGCGACGCCAAGAAGGTCACCATCGACCTCGGCGCGGCCGGCAGGGCCACCGTGGTCCGCTCGGTCAGCCGCAACGCTGCCGTCATCGTCGCCGAGGACATGGTCCCGGCGCCCGAGGGCAAGGTCTATGAGCTCTGGCTCTGGTCCGACGAGAAGTTCGTGCCTGCCGGACTGATGCCGAACAAGCCCGACCACACGACCCTCCTCGAGGGCGATGCGGCCGAGGCCGGCGCCGCCGGGATCACGATCGAGCCCGAGGGTGGCTCCCAGCAGCCCACCACCGAGCCGATCGCCCTCTTCGACTTCTCCGAGGCGGTGTGACCATTGAGCCCGCCCGACGAGTGGCTGTCGTCGGGTCGGGAGTTGCCGGCCTGACGGCCGCCTGGGTGGCTTCGCGCACCGCGCACGTCACCCTGATCGAGGCCGACGACCGCCTCGGCGGCCATGCCGACACCCACCGGGTGCCGACGCCCGACGGCGAGCTCGCCATCGACACCGGCTTCATCGTCCACAACCGCCGGACCTACCCCACCCTGCTGCGGCTCTTCGCCGAGCTCGGCATCGCGACCCAGCCCTCCGAGATGTCGCTGTCGGTCAGCGACGCCGAGACCGGTGTGGAGTACGCCGGCGCGCTGGGCGCGCGTGGCCTGTTCGCCACCCGGTCGGCGCTGACCTCGCCGACCCACTGGCGGATGCTGGCCGAGATCCCGCGCTTCCACCGGCGTGCGCGAGCGCTGCTCGGTGCCGACCACGGGACCGACGACCGGACCCTGCGCGAGTTCCTCGACGCCGGCGACTTCTCACCCCACTTCGTCCGGCACTTCATGGAGCCGCTCGTCGCCGCCGTGTGGTCCTGCGACCCCGCCACCTCCCTGGACTATCCGGCCCGCTTCCTCTTCACGTTCCTCGAGCACCACGGCATGCTGGGCGTCTTCGGCTCCCCGGCCTGGCGCACGGTGACCGGAGGCTCGGGCACCTACGTCGCGGCCGTGGCCGCCGGCCTCCACGAGATCCGCCTGGACACCAAGGTGACCTCCGTGCGCGAGCTCGACGGCGGTGTCGAGGTCACCGACGGCAGCGGCACGACGTCGACCTTCGACGCGGTCGTGATCGCGACGCACCCCGCCCAGGCGCTCGCCATGCTCGAGGCACCCTCGCCGCTGCAGCGCGAGCTCCTGTCGGCCATGCCCTACTCCCCCAACGTCGCGCTTCTGCACACCGACGTCTCGCTGCTGCCTGCTGCCACCGCCGCCCGCGCGTCGTGGAACTTCCACCGCCCGGACACGCAGACCGGCGCCGTCACCGTGACGTACGACCTCACCCGCCTCCAGCGGCTGCCCACCGACACCCACTACCTGGTCACCCTCGGCGGCGAGCACCTCGTCGACCCGGCCACCGTGATCGAGCGGATGGAGTACGAGCACCCGCTCTACACCCCCGCGTCGGTGGCTGCCGGGCGACGCCTCCCCGAGATCAACACCGACCGCATCGCGTTCGCCGGGGCCTACCACGGATGGGGGTTCCACGAGGACGGCGCACGGTCCGGCCTCGCCGCGGCCACCCACCTGGGACTGCCCTGGGCCCGATCGGCGCGGGTCCTTCCCGAGCCGGGCCGCTTCGAGACGACCATCCGGCACACCCGTCGTACGCCGATGCGCCGCACGTTCGAGCACTCCTCGACGTTCTGGCTCGTCGACCTCGACGACCTGCCCGACCACGGCACGCTGGCGAGGTTCGAGGCCCGCGACCACGTCGGGTCCCCCGACCGCACCATCCGCGCCAACGTCGAGGCACTGCTGACCGAGCACGGGGTCTCCCTCGGCGAGGGTGACGTCCCCGGCACGATCCTGATGGCGGCACACCCGCGGTCCCTGGGCCACTGCTTCAACCCGATCAGCGTGTTCTGGTGCTTCGACGACGCCGGGGCGCAGGCTGCGGTGGTGGTCGAGGTGCACAACACCTACGGCGACCGCCACGCCTATGTCGTCCACCCCGACGAGCAGGGCCGCGCCCGCACCGACAAGGCGATGTACGTCTCGCCCTTCCACGGCGTGGACGGCTACTACGACGTCGCCGTCCCCATCCCGACCGACCGCCTGCACGTCGCGGTCACCCTGCGCGAGCACGACGCGGACCAGGGTGGCTCCGCCGCCTTCAGCGCCTCGCTGACCGGTGCGCGCAGCGACATTCCCCTCCGACGCACGCTCGGTGCCGCCCTGCGCGGCAGCCTGCTGATCCGCGTCCACGGCATCTGGCTGTGGGCCCGGCGACTGCCAATCCGTCCCCGACCCGGCAACGAACACACCCCACACACCCCGAATGGAGGCACTCGATGACGCTCGAGCACACCCGCCCCGACCAGATCGCCGCCGAGCGGCTCCCGGCTCTCGAACCCCTCGTCCGGGGTCCGCGGACCGTCGTCTCGGCCGCCGTCGCGCGCCGTCTGTTCCGCGCTGCGGTCCGCCGCCTCGCGGTCACGGTCGTCGAGGAGCCCACCGGACGCACCCTCGGCCAGGGCGGACCCACGATGCGGATCCACCGCCCCGACGAGTTCTACGCACGCCTGGGTCGCGACGGCCTGATCGGCTTCGGCGAGGCCTACCTCACCGGGGCATGGGACGCCGAGGACCTGGCCGGCTTCCTCACGGTGCCGGCCGCCCGGATCGCCACCCTGGTCCCCGACTCCCTGCAGAAGCTGCGCGCCCTCGTGGTGCACCGCACCCCGGGCCACCAGCGCAGCACCGAGGCCAACAGCCAGGCCAACATCTCGCACCACTACGACCTGTCCAACGAGCTCTTCGCGCTCTTCCTGGACGAGTCGCTGAGCTATTCGGCCGCCCTCTTCGACACGTCGGTGACCGAGTCGGCCTCGCACGCCGCCGGCCACCTGGTGGCCACGCCACCGGAGCCCACCGACAGCTCCGAACCGCTCAGCCACCACCCGCAGTTCGCCGAGGCGCAGGGCCGCAAGATCGAGCGCCTGCTCGACGAGGCCGGTGTCACCGAGGGCACCCGCGTGCTGGAGATCGGCACCGGTTGGGGCGAGCTCGCCATCCGGGCTGCCCGCCGGGGCGCGAGCGTCCACTCGATCACCCTGTCCGTGGAGCAGCTCGAGCTCGCCGAGTCCCGCATCGCAGCCGCCGGCTTCGCCGACCGCGTGCAGGTCGACCTGATGGACTACCGCGCGCTCGGCGCCGACGGGGCGACGTACGACGCGGTGCTCTCGGTCGAGATGATCGAGGCCGTGGGCCACGAGTTCTGGACGACCTACTTCCAGATCATCGACCGGGTCCTGGCCCCGGGCGGTCGCGTCGCCATCCAGGCGATCACGATGCCCCATGACCGGATGCTCGCCACCCGCGAGACCCACACCTGGATCAACAAGTACATCTTCCCCGGCGGATTCCTGCCGAGCGTGGACGTGATCGACCAGATCACCCGCGACGACACCACCATCCGGTTGGTCGGCCGCCTCGACATGGGCAGCCACTACGCCGAGACGCTGCGCCTGTGGGACAGCCGCTTCCTCGCCCAGCGTGACGCCGTCCTCGCCCTGGGCTTCGACGCGATGTTCATGCGCATCTGGCACTTCTACCTCGCCTACTCCCAGGCCGGGTTCGCCAGTGGCTACATCGACGTCCAGCAGCTCACCTTCACGCGCGAGGACCGTTGACCGAAACGCTCCTCATCGGCCTGGCCGCCGTCGCGGTGGTCATGGGGGTCACGACTGCCGTGAGCCGCTCGGTCGGTCGGGTCGCCGTCGTCGACGTCGCGTGGGGGCTGATGTTCGTCGCCGTGGCGATCTCGATGGCGGTGTGGTCCCCGGACCGGCACTCCCTCCTGCTCGCGGCGCTGGTCACCGTGTGGGGTGGACGGTTGGCGTGGCACATCGGTCGCCGATCGCGCGGCCACGGCGAGGACCCGCGCTATGCGGAGATGCTCGGCGAGGCCGGCTTCGGCACCGCCGTGCGCCGCGTCTTCCTCGTCCAGGCCGTCGTCGCCTTCGTGATCTCGCTGCCGCTGATGGTCGCCGGCACCTACGACGTGCGGTGGGCCTGGCTGGTCGGCGTGGGGGTGGCCGTGTGGCTGGTCGGCTTCCTCGTCGAGGTCGTCGGCGACGCCCAGCTCGCCGCCTACAAGGCGCAGCCCAGGGAGTCCAGGCCACAGATCCTCGACACCGGGCTGTGGGGCTGGACCCGGCACCCCAACTACTTCGGCGATGCCTGCGTCTGGTGGGGCCTGTGGCTCGCCGCGGCGCTGGCGACCGGGTGGCTGCCCGGCCTGCTGACCATCGTGGCTCCCGCAGCCATGACGTACTTCATCCGCAACGTCACCGGCGCCAAGCTGCTGGAGAAGACCATGTCGACGCGGCCCGGCTGGGACGAGTACGCCGCGCGAGTGCCGTTGTTCTTCCCCCGTCCGCCGCGTCACCGCTGACCCCAGGGGTTGGCAGGGGGACGGACGTGGGGTAGAGCTCCGCCACCTGGCCCCCGACTCGCGCGACGATGCCGCTGCTGCCGACGGTGCCGTCGCTTCGGCGCTCCGCGATGCGCAGGCTCCTACCCCGGCCACCGGGAAGCCGACGGACAAGCCCGCCCCCGGCACGAAGGGCCAGTCGTCCGGGAGCAAGCGCCAGCGCCAGCTCCCGATCACCGATGATGCTCACGTGGAGCTGACTCAGCGCGAGGACACCAACCGGCGGATGCTGCGCGCCCGCGACGCGATGGACCGTCGCTACGCCGAGCCCCTCGACGTACCGACCCTGGCCGCGATCGCGCACCTCTCGGCGTCGCAGTTCGGGCGGGTCTTCAAGGAGGTCTTCGGCGAGACACCCCACCGCTACCTCCAGCGGCGACGCGTCGAGCGCGCGATGACCCTGCTGCGCCAGACCGACCGGCCCGTCACCGACATCGCATGGGACGTCGGGTTCGCCAGCCTCGGCACCTTCAGCCGCACGTTCAGCAACATCGTCGGCAGCTCGCCGACGGAGTTCCGCGCGCAGCACGCTCCCGTCCAGGTGCCGTCGTGCTTCATCGCCGCCTGGACGCGACCGCGCGAGGGTGCGCACACGACAGCGGTTTCGGAGAAGCAGACCGGGGTCGAGGCTGACTAACGTCGTCGGCATGACGACCAACCACATCACCTCCCTCCACATCCGCAGCGTGCCCGTGCTCGACCAGGACGAGGCGCTGGACTTCTACACCACCCACCTCGGCTTCGAGGTCCGCGACGACATCGACCTGGGCTTCATGCGGTGGCTCACCGTGGGCGTGCCGGGCCAGGACACCTCGTTGCTGCTGGAGCTCATCGGCGGACCGCAGCACGATGAGTCCACTGCCACCCAGGTGCGCGAGCTCGTCACCAAGGGCGCCCTCGGCGGTGTCTTCCTCCTGAGCAGCGACGTGCACGCGACGTACGCCGCCCTCCGCGACGCGGGCGTGGAGATCACCCAGGAGCCGGTCGAGCAGCCCTACGGCACCGACTTCGGGATCCGCGACCCCTTCGGCAACCACGTCCGCATCAACCAGCCGGCCACCGCATGAGCTACCCGCCACCGACCTACCACGGCGAGTCCGGCGAGGTCTCCGCCCACGTGGTGCGTGCCGGGATCGAGCCGGCCGCCGTCTACCCCAACGGCAACAAGGTCTTCTACCTCGCCCAGGGGTCGGCGACAGCTGGCACCTTCGGGCTCTACCGGTGGGAGTTCGCCGGTCCCGAGAGCGGGCCGGGCGCCCACTTCCACAGGACGATCACCGAGTCGTTCTACATCCTCGAGGGCACTGTCTCGATCTACGACGGGGCGGCCTGGTCGAAGTGCCACGCCGGCGACTTCGCCCACGTCCCCGCCGGGGGCATCCACGGCTTCCGCAACGAGGACGGCGCGGCCAAGATGCTGCTCCACTTCGCGCCGGGCGCTCCCCGCGAGCCCTACTTCGAGGGGTTGGCCGCAGGCATCGGCGACTTCGACGAGGACCAGTACGCCGCCTTCATGCGCGAGCACGACAACTACTGGCTCTGATGAGACATTGACCTGGTGGACCGGGTCGACGCTGCCTTCGATGCGACCCCGCGGCGGGACTTCCTCCCACGCGGGGTCCGTCATCGTGCGTCGTACGACGGGCCGCTGCGGATCGCGTCCGGCCAGACCAACTCACAACCCCGCACGGTGGACAACATGCTGCGCCTCCTCGACGTGCAGCCGGGCCAGCGAGTGCTCGACGTCGGCGCCGGTTCGGGGTGGACGAGCGCGTTGCTGGCGCACCTCGTCGGGCCGAGCGGGTCGGTCCTGGGCGTGGAGCTGGAGGCCGGGCTCGTCGACTTCGGGGCCCGCAACCTCGCCCGCACCGGCCGCGGGTGGGCGCGGATCCGGGCGGCAGCACCAGGTGTGCTCGGCGACCCGGACGGTGCGCCGTACGACCGGATCCTGGTCTCCGCCCAGCCCGACGAGCTCCCGCTCGAGCTCGTCGACCAGCTCGCCGAGGACGGCGTCCTGGTGATCCCGGTCGCCGGCACCATGCTGCGGGTGACCAACCCGGGCGCGGTCGTCACCGAGCACGGGTACTACCGGTTCGTGCCGCTGCGCTGACGTCAGGGTTCGGGACGCGCGACCCGCTCGGCAAGGCTGGTCGGCGCCTGGAGGCAGTAGGAGTCGGTGAGCAGCTCGCCCAGCTCCTCCCAGTCGGTGTCGTCGTCCAGGACCATCCCGATCACGTTGCCGCCCCAGCCGGAGCGGAAGTAGGGCTCGCCCAGGTGCTCGAAGGCCGCGACCTCGTCGGGCTCGCCCCGGAAGGTGATCCGGAAGACCTGGTCCTCGCCGCCGAAGACGTGCGCGACCGTCGCCCCGCCGACCCGCCACCGGGTGCCGGTCCAGGCCGACTCCTGCCGGCAGCGGGGCAGGGCGCCGAGGACGGCATCGAGGCGCAGCACCCACGCCTCGGGGACGAGCGGACGGTCAGCGAGAGCCACGACGTACACCCTGCCACCGGGCACCGACGCGCTGCTCGGGGAGGACGACCGCTGGTCGAGGAAGGACGGAGTCCTGTCACGAGACCCACGCACAGACCGCTGGTCGAGGAAGGACGGAGTCCTGTCGCGAGACCCACGCACAGACCGCTGGTCGAGGAAGGACGGAGTCCTGTCACGAGACCCACGCACAGACCGCTGGTCGAGGAAGGACGGAGTCCTGTCACGAGCCCCCATGGGGGTAGGCCTCGTGACGGTTGCTGCGCAACCTCCTCGACCAGCGGCGGATCAGTAGGACTTCGGCAGCCCCAGGCTGTGCATCGCGACGAAGTTGAGGATCATCTCGCGACTCACCGGGGCGATCCGGCCGGCACGAGCGGCGACGAGCAGCCCCGCCATGCCGTACTCCTGGGTGATGCCGTTGCCGCCGTGGGTCTGCACGGCCGCGTCGACCGCGTTGCAGGCGGCCTCGGCAGCGGCGTACTTGGCCATGTTGGCCGCCTCGCCGGCGCCCATGTCGTCGCCGGCGTCGCACAGCGCGGCGGCCTTCTGGGTCATCAGACGCGCCAGCTCGGTCTCGATGTGGGCCTGCGCGAGCGGATGGGCGACGGCCTGGTGGGAGCCGATCGGCGCCTTGAAGACGGTGCGCTCCTTGGCGTACGACGACGCCCGCTCGAGGGCGTACCGTGCGAGCCCGGTCGAGAAGCTGGCCGCCATGATCCGCTCGGGGTTGAGGCCGGCGAAGAGCTGCACCAGACCGCCGTCCTCATCCCCCACGAGCGCATCGGCGGGCAGCCGGACGTCGTCGATGAAGACCTGGAACTGCAGCTCGGGGCTGACGATCTCCATCGGGATCGCGGTGAACTCGAAGCCCGCCGAGCCGGTCGGCACGACGAAGAGGCAGGGCTTCAGCTTGCCCGTCTTCGCATCCTCGGCCCGGGCGACGACGAGAACGTTCTCCGCCTCGTCGACGCCGGAGATGTAGATCTTCTGGCCCTTGAGCACCCACTCGTCGCCGTCGCGGCGGGCGGTGGTGGTGATGTTGTGGGAGTTGGTGCCGGCGTCGGGCTCGGTGATCGCGAACGCCATCGTGGCGGTGCCGTCGGCGATGCCGGGCAGCCACTTCTGCTTCTGCCCCTCGGTGCCGTAGCGCCCGATCACGGTGCCGCAGATGGCCGGGCTGACGACCATCATCAGCAGCGGGCAGCCCTGCGCGGCGAGCTCCTCGCACACCGCCGCGATGTCGCCGATGCCGCCGCCGGAGCCGCCGTACTCCTCGGGCAGGTTGGCACCGAGGTAGCCCGCCTTGCCGATCTCGAGCCACAGCTCGGTGGTCTTCTCGCCGGCGCGCGCCTTCTCGGTGAACCACTCGCGGCCGTACCTGCTCGACAGCTTGGCCACCTGGCGGCGCAGCTCGATGCGCTCCTCGGACTCGGTGAAGCTCGTCATGGGTGTTCCTCCACTACTGCCAGGACCTCCCCGGACGCGACCTGCGCACCGGGCTCGACGTTGACCTCGGTGACCGTGCCGGCCTGCGGCGCGGTCACGGTGTGCTGCATCTTCATGGCTTCCAGGACGAGTACGACGTCGCCCGCGGCGACCTCGGCCCCGATCCCGACGGCGACCTTGACGACAGTCCCGGGCATCGGCGCGAGCAGGGATCCGCTCGCCACTGCGTCGGCGGGGTCGGTGAAGCGGGGGACCTCGCGTAGACACGCGGACACAAGTGCGCCGTCCACCCAGACCTCACGCGGCGACGCCGGGGTCGGTGCGCAGATGTGTCCGCGTGTCTCCGAGGCGATCCCGCCGACCTCGAGCCGTACGCGCGTCGGGGAGACCGACAGGACGTCCACGCCGTCGACCACGAAGCCGTCTCGTGTCCCCCACCACTGCACGGGCTCACAGTCCTCGAACGTCGTCGACTGGGGTTGCGAGGTGACGTTGCGCCATCCGGGCGCGATGCCCTGCTGGACCGTGCGTGCCTCGGCGTCAGCAGCAGCGAGCATCAGCGCCCCGGCGATCTCGAGCGTCCGGGTGTCGGCGGCTGCCGCGGACGGTTCGCGCGACTCGAGCCAGGTCGTCGTCATGTCGCCGGCCACGAAGACCGGGTCGGTGAGGATCGCCACCAGCTGGTCGCGATTGGTGGTGACCCCGTGGATGCGGGCCCGACGCAGAGCCGCGACGAGCAGGCGGATCGCCTGGTCGCGGGTGGGCGCCCAGGCCATCACCTTGGCCAGCATGGCGTCGTAGAACGTGGACACCTCATCACCCGACACGAAGCCGCTGTCGACGCGGATGCCCTGACGCTCGGCCAGCGAGAACTGGGTGTCGGACGGGAGGTCGAAGGTCACCAGCCGCCCGCTCTGCGGGGTGTACGACGCGTCCTCGGCGTAGAGCCGGACCTCGATCGCGTGCCCGCCGGGGGCCGCCGGTCGAGTGGTGTCGAGACCCCGCCCCTCAGCCACCGCGACCTGGAGCTCGACGAGGTCCACCCCGCTCACGAGCTCGGTCACCGGGTGCTCGACCTGCAGGCGCGTGTTCATCTCCAGGAAGAAGAACCGGTCCGCGGCGGGGTCGTAGAGGAACTCGACCGTTCCGGCGCCGCGATAGCCGATGCCGCTGGCCAGTCGCTCCGCCGCATCGCACATCGCGGCCTCGGTGGACGCTGGCAGTCCCGGCGCGGGGGCCTCTTCGACGACCTTCTGGTGGCGGCGCTGGACCGAGCAGTCGCGGGTGCCGAGCGCGACAGTGCGTTCGGCGCTGGAGACGATCTGCACCTCGACGTGGCGCCCCTGCTCGACGTAGGGCTCGACGAAGACCGTGCCGTCCCCGAAGGCCGACTCGGCCTCGGCCCGGGCCGCCTCGGTCTCCGCCTCCAACCGGTCGAGCGAGCGTACGACCCGCATGCCGCGCCCGCCGCCACCCGCCGACGCCTTCACCAGCAGCGGGAGGTCGGACTCGGACGGGTCTGACGGCGCCGACAGGACGGGGACGCCGGACTTCTCGGCGATCTCCTTGGCGCGCACCTTGTCGCCCATCGCCTCGATCGCGTCGGGAGGCGGACCGACCCAGGTCAGGCCGGCGTCGACGACGGCTCGCGCGAAGTCGGCACTCTCGGAGAGGAAGCCGTAGCCGGGATGGATCGCGTCGGCACCGCTTCGTCCGGCGGCCGCGATGATCAGGTCGGCCCGCAGGTAGGTGTCGGCAGGAGCGTTGCCGGGAAGTCGTACGGCGACATCGGCCTCGCCGACGTACAGCTGGTCGGCGTCGGCGTCGGAGTGCACGGCAACGGTCTCGATGCCGAGCCGGCGGCAGGTGGCGAAGACGCGGCGGGCGATCTCCGCCCGGTTGGCCACGAGGAGGCGCTGGATCATGGTCGGAACACTCCGTATCCCCCGGCGCCCGACCAGGTGGTGTTGCCGATGACGCTGAGACAGATGGCCAGCACCGTGCGGGTGTCGCGCGGGTCGATGACGCCGTCGTCGTAGAGCATCCCGGAGAGGACGTAGGGCAGGGACTGCTCCTCGACCGAGCTCTCGACCATTTCCTTGATGCCCTGGAAGCCGTCGGCGTCGAAGGTCTCGCCCTTGGACTCCGCCGACTGCTGGGCCACGATCTCGAGTACGCCGGCCAGCTGGGCCGGGCCCATCACGGCGCTCTTGGCGCTGGGCCAGGTGAAGAGGAAGCGGGGGTCGAAGGCGCGGCCGTTCATGCCGTAGTTGCCGGCTCCGTAGGACGCGCCCATGATCACGCTGAGGTGCGGGACGGTGGAGTTGGAGACGGCGTTGAGCATCTGCGCGCCGTGCTTGATGATGCCGCCCTGCTCGTAGTCCTTGCCGACCATGTAGCCGGTGGTGTTGTGCAGGAAGAGCAGCGGCGTGTCCGACTGGTTGGCGAGCTGGATGAACTGCGTCGCCTTCTGCGCCTCCTCGGAGAACAGCACGCCCTGGGCGTTGGCGAGGATGCCGATCGGGCGGCCGTGGAGCTGTGCCCAGCCGGTGACGAGCGAGGTGCCGTAGAGCGGCTTGAACTCGTCGAAGGGTCGGCCGTTGTGCGCGCTCGTGCCGTCGACGATCCGGACGATGACCTCGCGGGGGTCGAACGGCTCCTTGAGGTCTGCCGGGATGAGGTCGAGGAGGCCGTCGGGATCGGCGTCGGGCTCGGTCCAGTGGGGCTGTTGGTTTCCCCGGTTACCCGGGGAAACTTGCGGTTCCAGGCCGAAACTTCGGGGGTGAGGCTCCAGTTTCCCCGGGTACCCGGGGATCCCGACACGGCGCTGACGATTCAGGCGGGCCACGATCCGCCGCCCGATCCGGATCGCGTCGTGCTCGTCCTCGGCGAGGTAGTCGGCCAGGCCGCTGACCCGGGCGTGCATCTCCGCGCCGCCGAGCGACTCGTCGTCGGACTCCTCGCCGGTGGCCATCTTCACCAGGGGCGGGCCGCCGAGGAACACCTTCGCCGCGCCGCGGACGAAGACGGTGTAGTCGCTCATCCCGGGGACGTACGCCCCGCCGGCGGTCGAGTTGCCGAAGACCAGCGCGATCGTGGGCTGCTTGCGCGCCGACGACCGCGTGAGGTCACGGAAGAGGCGGCCGCCGGGGATGAAGATCTCCTTCTGGGTCGGCAGGTCCGCACCGCCGGACTCGACCAGCGAGATCGTCGGGAGGTCGTTCTCCTCGGCGATCTGCGAGGCCCGGAAGATCTTCTTGACCGTCCACGGATTGCTCGCGCCACCCTTCACGGTCGGGTCGTTGGCGCTGATCATGCACTCGGTGCCCTCGATCACGCCGATACCGGTGACGACCGACGCCCCGACGGTGAAGTCGGACCCCCAGCCGGCCAGCGGCGACAGCTCGAGGAAGGCGCTCCCCGCGTCGACGAGCAGCTCGATCCGCTCGCGCGCGGTCAGCTTGCCGCGGGCGTGGTGGCGGTCGACGTACTTCTTCCCGCCGCCGGCCACCGCGACCGCGTGCTGGGCGTCGAGGTCGGCGAGCTTGTCCAGCATGGCCTCGCGGTGGGTCACTTCTCGACCACGGCCTTCATCCGCTCCAACGTCGTGCGCATGCCCTTCTCGTTCGTCCGACCGCGCAGCGCCCCCAGGGCCAGCCAGTAGCCGCGCATGTACCACGCCGGCTCGAGCCGGAAGTACTCCGTGACCAGCGTGCCGCCGGCGTCGGGCTGGAGGCGGTAGCCCCAGTTGTTGATCGTCACGTCGTCGCTCCCGACGGCGAACTCGAAGACCTCCTCGGGCACGCAGCGCGTGACCTTGCAGAGGGTCCAGTACGTCGGGCCCACGCCGTTGCGCTTCACGTGGCCCTTGAAGTAGGCGCCCTCCTCGGGCCCCGTCGAGCCGCGCGTCCAGCGCGCCTCGAAGGTCTCGGGGCTGAACTCGCCGATCCGCGTGACATCGCTGACCAGGCTCCAGACGGTGGCGGGCGCCGCGTCCATGTGGACCGACACCTCTCCACCCAGGGATGGGAACAGCCTCATCGTGTCTCCAATTCGTTGGTTGAGGTGCGAGCCTCGGCACCCGTCATGGCGCGTAGCCCAACAGCTTCGCCGTCAGGTCGCGCAGCACCTCGTCGGCGCCGCCCCCGATCGGCAGGATCCGGGCGTCGCGGTAGTGCCGCTCCACCTCGGTGCCGTGCATGTAGCCCGTGCCGCCGTGCAGCTGCACCGCTCGGTCGCAGACGTACGCCGCGCAGTCGACCGCCGTCTGCTTGGCCAGGCAGGCCTCGGCGACGACGACCTCGCCGGCGTCGTGGCGGGCCGCCACCTGGCGCGTGTAGGCGCGCGCCACCTCGACGTGGCGGCGCATCTCGACCAGCGTGTGCTGGACGCTCTGGTTGGCGACGAGCGGTCGGCCGAACGTCGCGCGGTCGCGGCAGTGCTCGACGGTCAGGTCGAGGGCGCGCGCGGCGATGCCGTAGCCGTGCACGGCCAGCGCGATGCGCTCGACGACGAACTGGTCGGCGATCTGGCCGAAGGCCGAGTTCTCCGCACCGACGAGGTTGGCGACCGGGACCCGTACGTCGACGTAGGACAGCTCCGCGGTGTCGGAGCAGTGCCAGCCCATCTTCTGCAGCGAACGGTCGACCGTGAAGCCGGGCGTGCCCTTCTCGACCACGAGCAGCGAGATGCCCGCGTGGCCCGGCCCGCCGGTGCGGACCGCAGTCGTGACGAAGTCGGCGCGGACGCCGGAGGTGATGAAGGTCTTGGCGCCGTTGACGACGTAGTGGTCACCATCGCGGTCAGCCCGGGTGGTGATGCGAGCGACGTCGGAGCCGCCACCCGGCTCGGTGATCGCCAGCGCGCCGATCATCTCGCCGGCGAGGGTCGGCCGGACGAAGCGCTCGACCAGGTCGGCGTTGCCGGTCGCGGCGATGTGGGGCAGCGCGATGCCGGCGGTGAAGAGGCCCGCCATCAGCCCGCTCGACGCGCCGGCCTCGAACATCGCCTCCTGCAGGTGCACGCTCGTCACCAGGTCGCCGCCCCCGCCGCCGACCGCCTCGGGGAAGGCCGCGCCGATCAGTCCGAGGCCGCCGGCCGTGGCGTGGAGTGCGCGCGGGATCTCGCCCGCGTCCTCCCACTCCTGGAGGTGGGGTGCGACCTCACGGCGGACGAACTCGGTGGCGGTGGCGCGGAGCGCCGCGAACTCGTCGGTCGAGGAGGGACGGAGTGCCGGCGCGAGACCACTCACAAGAGGTCCTTGTCGATCGACACCGTGCGCGAGCGCACCCACTCGCCGAGCCCCTTGGCCTGCGGGTCGAAGCGGGTCGAAGCCGCGACGCCGTCGCCGAGGAGGCCGTGGATCACGACGTTGACCGCACCGATGCGCGGCAGCAGCCACACGTCGACGTCGAGGTCGGCGGCCTCCGGCACCAGCTCGCGCACGCGTCGGGGTGACATCATCTTGAAGAGCCACCGCACGCGGGCGTCGTACGTCGCCCGGTCCGCGTCGTCGTGCGTCACCCACAGGCCGAGGTTGGCGTCGCCGCCCTTGTCGCCGGAGCGCGCGTGGATGAACGTGCCCAGCGGCAGCCGCCGGGTCAGCACGTCCTTGCGCCCGGGGAAGGGCGAGGGTCGGTGGGCAGGAGACTCCGGCTGCTCGCCGAACTCCGTTGCGTCCGCGACCTCCTCACGGCGACCATCGGCGTGCACGACCGTCTGGGTCACCGCCGAGCGGTCGACGAAGTCCGCGCGATAGATGCCGTACGGCGTCGCTGCCGCGGGCGGCGCCGTCATCGTGAAGCCGGGGTAGGACGAGAGGGCGAGCTCGACGGCCGCTGACGTGAAGGCGCGGCCGACCGGGTCGGGAGAGGGGTCCTTGACGGTGCAACGCAGCAGCACCGAGGCGGACTCCTCGGTGTCGGCGTCGGGCTGGGGGGCGACGACGTCGGACCAGGTCACGTCCGCGGCGGCGATGCGGTCGCCGAGCTGCTCGCGCACCCAGGCCGCCTTCTCCTCGATCTCGAGCCCGGTGAGCACGAGCTCGACCGAGTTGCGCCAACCGCCGAGCTCGTTGAGGCAGACCTTCAGCCGGGCCGGCGGGGCCTCGCCGCGCACGCCGGTGACGGCGACCCGGTCCGGCCCCTGCTGGCTGAGCTCGATGGTGTCGAGGCGGGTGGTGACGTCGGGGCCGAGGTAGCGCTCGGACTGGATCTCGTAGACCAGCTGGGCGGTGACGGTGTCGACGGTGACCGCGCCGCCGGTGCCCTCGTGCTTGGTGATGACGCTCGCGCCGTCGGCCGCGACCTCCGCGATCGGGAAGCCGAGCGGCTTGCGTCGGTCGAGCGGCGTCGAGAGCAGCCCCAGGAAACCGCTGAAGTTGCCGCCCGTCGCCTGCGCCCCGCACTCGATGACGTGACCGGCCACGACCGCGCCGGCCAGCTCGTCGTACGACGTGGGCGTCCAGCCGTGGTGCGCGATCGCGGGACCGACGACCAGCGAGGCATCGGTGACCCGCCCGGTGACGACGACGTCGGCGCCGCCACGGAGGGCGGCGGCGATGCCGAAGCCGCCGAGGTAGGCGTTGGCGGTGAGGGCGTCGCCCCAGCCCAGGTGGCGTACGTCGTCTCCCTCCACGTGAGCGATGGCAGGGTCGAGCCCGAGCCCGCGGGCCACCTCGCGGAGACGGTCGGCGAGGCCCGCGGGGTTGAGGCCGCCGGCGTTGGACACGATCTTCACGCCGCGCTCGAGAGCCAGTCCGAGGCAGTCCTCGACCTGGCGGACGAAGGTGCGGGCGTAGCCGAGGGCGGGGTCCTTGAGCTGGTCGCGGCCCAGGATCAGCATGGTCAGCTCGGCGAGGTAGTCGCCGGTGAGGACGTCGAGCTCGCCGCCCTCGAGCTGCTCGCGCATCGCACCCAGCCGGTCGCCGTAGAAGCCGGAGCAGTTGCCGATCCGCACGGCCCCGCTGGTTGAGGAGGGAGGAAGTCCCGTCACGAGACCGGTCATCGCGGCGGCCGCCCCTCGCCGGGCGGTCCCGCGAACGCCTGGGCGATGTCGAGCCACCGATCCGCGTCGGGTCCCGAGGCGACCAGGTCGGTGTCGGCGCGGTGCACGCGCTGCGTGACCAGTCGGCAGAAGTCGCCGGCACTGCCGGTCACCGTCTGAGCTGCGTCGTCGGGACCCCAGGTCCACACCTCCTCGGACGGTGCGACGAGGTCGATGCGGAACTCCCCCGCAGGCACGTCGAGGCCGCGCACGCCGAAGGCGAAGTCGCGGGTCCGGACGCCGAGGTGGGCGATGTGCCGGATCCGGTCGGTGTCCGCCACGGCCACGCCCAGCGCCTCGTGGACGTCGAGGCTGTGCGCCCACGTCTCCATCAGCCGCGCCGTCGCCATCGACGTGGCCGACATGGGCGGGCCGAACCACGGCATCTTCTCGCCGTGGGGATGGGCAGCCAGCGCTGCCGCCAGCGCGAGCCGGGCCGTACGCCAGCGGGTGCCGAGGTCGGGGTCCCGGGCGGCCTGCCGGGCGCAGGCGTCGACGTAACCGGCCGGGTCGTTGACGGCCTCGAGGACCACCGCGTCCCAGGCGTCCTTGTCGGTCGCCGCCTTCAGCGCGACCTCGTCGGTCCAGGTCAGGTGCGCGACCTGAGCCGCCACGTCCCACCCGGGCGCGGGGGTCGGCGTGCGCCACCCGGCGTCGTCGAGCGGCGCGACGAGCGCCTCGAGCCGGTCGCCCTCGGCGGTCAGGTCGGCGAGGACCTGCGACAGCACGTCACTCATGCCAGCTCCTTGTCGAGGACGTCAGCCCACGTG
This sequence comes from uncultured Actinomycetota bacterium, assembly GCA_963721925.1. Classification (GTDB taxonomy): domain Bacteria; phylum Actinomycetota; class Actinomycetes; order Propionibacteriales; family Nocardioidaceae; genus Nocardioides. Next base: position 764,420 of record CAVRLH010000009.1, read on the forward strand.
GTGAGGATGCGACGACGCCGTGCGGTGTCGTCGGTGATGGTGCTGGCCAGGCCGAGGCCGCGGACCAGGTCGAGGGTGGCCTGCACGAGCTCGCGGACTCCCGGTCGCGACTCGTCGGCACCCAGTGCGGCGACGGTCATCCGGTGCGTCTCGCGGCCCACCCGCTGCTCGAGCGGGCCGACCGCTGCGAAGAGCGCCTCGTCGGTGCGGGCCGCGACCCACAGCTCGAGCGCGGCCGAGAAGACCGGTGACGAGAAGTGCTCGCCGAGCACCTCCAGCACGGCTCGCGTACGCCGCCTGCCGCGCGGCAGCCGCGACACCGCGGCGGCCAGCTCTGCTCCGCGCAGCTCGGTCAGGTGCTCGACGGCGGCGACGACGAGGTCGTTCTTGGTCGGGAAGTGGTGGAGCTGCGCGCCCCGGCTCACCCCGGCCCGCTCGGAGACCAGGGTGGTCGACGTCCCCGCGAAGCCGCGCTCGACGAGCAGCTCGACGGTCGCTTCCAGCAGCCTGGCCCGCATGGCGCGGCTCCGGTCCGCCTGGGGGACGCGGACGGTGGTCATCGGGCCATCGTGCCGCCGCACAAACAAACAGTCAAGCCTGCCTTTTTGTCATGGGACCTGTGTAACGGTCCCGACGGTCCCGCACGCCGAGGTCGTCCCGACCCACAGATCACCCTCGGGCAGCTGAGGCGCGCCAGGCATACCACCCCGGGTCGTCGACCTGGAAGCACAACGGTGAAGACTCCCGTTGCCCGGCCGTCGCTGGGTGACCTCGCGATGATTCCCGGGCAGGCCTCCGCTGCGGTGGCGTAGGGGCCGAAGATGGACGTCGTGACGTCAACCGGACCACCGAACGGCAGTCCGGCGACGGTGACCTGGGCCGAGACGACGTCGAAGCGAGCGGCTGCAGCCGGGGCCGAGAGGACAGGGTCGGCCGCCCCCGGACCTTCACCACCGCACCACAGGCCGTCGCGGGGGTGCTGATCGCGGTGCCGTCCACCTCGACGCGCCAGGCGTAGTAGCCGCCCCCTGGCGGCCGGAGCGCGGGCAGGGTGTGGGAGCCGTCGCCGGGAAGGGTCGCTCCCACCGAGCCGACCGACGCCCCCGAGCAGGTCGCGGAGGACGCCTTCTCGAAGGGCCCGAAGAGAGCGGCGGCAGCGGCTCGTGGGGCACCGTCGCCGCTCACCGCAGCGACGACCGAGGCCTGTGCGCCGAGCACCAGGGAACCGGGACTGGGCGTGAGGTCCAACGTCTGCGGGCCCCGCACCGCAGCGGGCGCGGACGCGACGATGGTGCGCCTCACCCCGCCCTCCGCCACGGCCGCCTGCCGCTTCCTGCGCGGCTTGCGCACGAGGAGCCGGTGCTCCGGCACCTTGCCCACCCGTGCGGTGACGGTCCGCCAGCCGGCCACGGGGGCGGCGAGACGTACGACGGCGCGCCCGTCGTCACCGGTGACGGCCTTGATGGGCCCCGCCGCCGGCGTGGAGGTGCCGCCGTCGGGGGAGGTCACCCGGACCGGAAGACCCGCCACGGGACCTCCCCGACCGTCGGTCACGCGGACGGTCACGGAGGTCACGCCCCCCACATCCGCGGTCGTCGGCGTCACGACCGCTCGGTAGCGCCCCGCGCTCGCCCGTGACTGGCGCAGCATCACCCGCACGAAGCGCTTCACCGTGGCAGGGTCACCGGACGCCCGGACCCGTCGAGCACCTCCACGGCCCCCGACCTCCCAGCGCCGGCCGGCCAGCAGGTGCAGCACCGCGGCGTCCACGGCAGCTGCCTGGGTGGCGTCGCGGTAGCCGCCGTACTTGGACAGGATCCAGGCCGCACGAGCGGTCCGGCGCTGGGAGGGCCCCTTCCGACCACCGAGGTCGCGGGTGGGCCGCGGGCTCCGGAACCCGGCGCGGTTGGGCCGTCGGCCGGGTGTGATGACGAAGACCGGCGTGGAGCGGACGCGGTAGCCGCCGATCCACCCTCCCGCCGCCCGGCCCGTCGGTGGGATGCGATAGCCGGCCCAGCGGTGCGCGGTCGGGGCGGCAGCGGCTGTCACGGAGCTCGACGGGACAGCGACCAGGGCGGATGCGGTCAGGAGGCAGGCGAGGAGACACCCGGTCAGCGGCCTCACGAAGCCTGCCGACCTGGTGCGTGGGGTGGTCTCGGACATGGGACTACCTCCTCACCCCACCGGGCCCGGATCTGTGGTGCCCGGGTCGGTGGGCTGGCTCGTCGGTCGCGCTGGGGCACTCGGGCTGGGACTCGGGGTGGGACTCGGCTGCTGCGCCGGCGTGGGGGACGGCGTGGTCGTCGGCGTACTGGTGGGAGTCGGCGTCGTTGACGGTGTCGTGGGCGGTGTCGTGGACGCGGCCTCGGTCGGGACCGCCACCGTGCTGGGCTCGGCGGTTTCGGCCGCCGCGACCACGGTCGGCTCCGCGGCCACCCGCACCTTCCCCGTGACCATCTCGGCGCTCGAGGAGGTCGCCGACCAGCGGTAGGTGCCGGGGTCGAGGCCGTCCACCACCAGGCGCTGGCCCTGGGGCCTGCGGACGACCACGTTGCGTACGACGTCGCGCCCCTTCGGGCCGGCCACCTCCAGCCGCACCCGTGCCGGGCGGAGGGTGGCCAGCACGACGAAGGCGGCGGCACCCTCGGTGCCCGTGACCGGACGGACCAGCACCTCCCGAACCGCGGCGGCCGGCTCCTCCGATGCGACCGGGGCGTCCTCGGGCTCGGTCACGGGATCGGTCACGGACGGAGCGGCCGGCACCAGGTCGCCGGTCGCGTCGCCACCGACGGGACCGCCCGGGCCGCCCTGGCCGCCGGCGCCCATGCCGGCCACACCCATGGAGGCGGCGAGGACGATGCCAGCAGCGACCAGCAACCGTCCCGCGGCTCCGCGGATGGTCAACCCGCTCGGCTCGACCTCCACCGCGACAGGCGGCTGTGGAGGAAGGGGCGGGTTCGCCCGGGCGACCTCAGGGCGAGGAGCCTCGTCGCGGACCACGTCGCGAACCACGTCGCGGACCTCGGCCACGCGTCGCGGGCGTCGCACCTCGGGCGGAGGCGGTGCCGCAACCTCGGGCGGAGGCGGTGCCGCAACCTCGGGCGGTGCCGCAACCTCGGGCGGTGCCGCAGCCTCGGGCGGTGCCGCAACCTCGGCCGCTACCGCAACCTCGGGCGGGGCGAGGAGCGCCACCAGCGCAGGCGACGGCGGCTCGCCCAGCTCCTCCTGCACCAGGTCGCAGTAGCGCTCCAGCTCGCGCGCCGCGCTGGCCCTGTCGCCCCGCTCCAGGTGCCCCCGGATGGCGAGCTCGCTCGCCGACTCGAGCAGCGGCTCGACGCCCGCGGCGGCACGAGCCGCGTCGACCACGAGGGACGGGTCGCCGCACTCGAGTGCGTTCCTGGCCAGCTGCTCGAGGGCCCGGACCCGCTGCTGCTGGATCCGCTCGCGCTCCGGCTCGACCCACTCGTCGTACCAGTCGGGCAGGAGCTCGCCGCCGACCAGGGCGGCGAGCAGAGCCGGATCCGGCTCCGCGTCCCCGACGCGGGCCGCGGCCGCGCGCAGCTCGTCGACATCGACGAGGACGTCGGGGTGCAGCCCGATGCTGGTGCGGTCGGCCCGCAACAGCCCCGGGCTGCGCCGCTGCGTCTGCAGCACCGCCCGTCGCAGGCTGGCCAGCGCGCGCACGTCGGTGCTCTCGGGCCAGAGGATGCCGGCCACCTGGGACCGGGCCCGGCGACCGGTCAGGGCGAGCAGCGCGCTGAGCCGCTGCTCACGGCCTCCGAGCGGCACGCTCTCACCGTCCACGACGAGGTCCCACCGTCCGAGAAGGACGAGGTGACGAGTGGTGACAGCGCTGGACTCCGGCATGGTCTTCTACCCCCGAGACCCTCCTCATGGACGGCACTTCCTGCCCATCCACACTGCCGGACTACACCCCTACGGGTAACCGGGGCCGGGGGATGTCCCCAACATTGGGGTGGCTCGTGCAGGCATCGACTGCTAGCCGGTCGTCGGTCACGCAGGGGTCACGCACGGTCCGATCCCATGGCTGCACCAGATCAACCGCACCGGGGGGAGGTGAACATCATGCGGGAACTGTCATTCACTGAGCTCGACTCCGAGCGCACCGAGCTGCTTCCGACACGGGAGACCCTCAGCTGGGGCAACACCAACTGGGCCAACATCGCGGCGAGCAACTCGTCCATGGCCCTCAACGCCGCGACGCTGTGGTCTGCCGCCAACAGCGCGGCCTACCAGTCCGTCAACGTGTACCAGGGCTGACGACTTCGCGAGGCCTCCCAGATCCGGGAGGCCTCGCGGAACCGGCTGACCCGAGCAGCCCGACCAGCACGAGAGGAGGTGTATCGGCATGGTCAGACGACCGGAGATCGCCCTGGCAGACCTCGACGCCGAGGCCGCCAGCTTGTTGCCTCGTCGGGAGACGTTGAGCTGTCAGTTCGCCTGCTTCAACGTCACCAACGTCGTGGGCGTCAATCTCGCCCTCGCCGTCAACGCGGCCACGATCAACTCGCAAGCCCAGGCACTCGCGTTGCAGTACCTCACCAGTACGCAGCTGCACTGAGCCACGAGCCAGGCGGCGGATGTGTTGCTCTGGCACATCCGCCGTCCTCCCACCCGATCGACCTCCAGAGCACACCAGAGCGATGGACCAGATGACTGCAGACCAGATGACCGTCCCACCGCGTCCCACCGAGCCGCGGTGGCGACGGGCGCGCGACCTGCAGTTCCTGGGGCCGGTCCAGGGGTCGGGCCTGAAGGATCCGGCGTTCCTCGTACGTCGTGTGGACGACCAGGTGGTCCAGCTGTCCGAGCTGCTGCACCTGATCGTCCGATCCGTCGAGCCCCCCAGGCCTCCGGCCCAGGTCGCCGCCGACGTCAGTGCGGCGTACGGCCGGACCCTCACGGTGGAGGGCCTGGCCCACCTCGTCACGACCCGGCTGGAACCGCTCGGGCTGGTCGTCCCCGACGAGGCGCCGGAACCGGCCCACTCCCTCCGGGCACGTCCGATGCTCGCGCTCACCGCCAAGGGCACCCTCATCCCGGCGGGGATCACCCAGCGCCTGGCCGCCGTCCTGTCCCCGCTGTTCTGGCCGCCGGTGGTGGTCATCGCGATCGTCGCCCTGGTGGTCGCCGACTACGCCCTGCTGACCCGCGGCGACTTCTGGGGAGCCATCACCGGCCTGTTCGCGACGCCGACGATGGCGCTGCTGATCTACGCGCTGCTCATCTCGTCTGCTGTCGTCCACGAGATGGGTCATGCCGCCGCCTGTCGCTACGGCGGGGCCCGGCCGGGCGAGATCGGCTTCGGTCTCTATCTCGTCTTCCCTGCCTTCTACACCGACGTGACCGACTCCTACCGGAGCACTCGAGCCGGGCGGGTGCGCACCGACCTGGGCGGGCTCCACTTCAACGCGCTGACCGTGCTGGCCCTGGCGGCGGCCTACTGGGCCACCGGCAGCGGGATCCTGTTGTTGACCGCGGTGCTGCTGCAGTTCCAGATGCTGCAGCAGCTCATCCCCGTGGTGCGCTTCGACGGCTACTACATCCTCTCCGACCTGGCCGGCGTGCCGGACCTCTTCGCGCGCGTGGGCCCGGTCCTGCGCAGCCTGCGACCCGGCCGGCCCGTCGATCCGCGCGTGAGCGAGCTGCGTCCCGGGTCGCGTCGCTTCGTGACCGTCTGGGTGCTCGTGGTCGTGCCCCTGCTCACCGTGGCGTTCGCCTGGGCGGCCTGGCACCTGCCGGAGTTCCTCGCCCGGGGGCGTGACGGGGTCCAGCTGCAACAGCTCGTCTTCGACGTGGCCTGGGACCGCAAGGACTGGGCGGCCATGGCCCTGGCCGTGGTCTCGATCGCGTTGCTGCTGCTGCCGATCCTCGGAATCACGCTGGCGCTGTGGCGGGTGGGGGACGCACTGGTGGCGCTCGTGCGCGCACGACTCTCGGCCCGCGCCGCCGCGCCGGCGTACGAGCAGGTCGAGGAGGTCCGGCCCGATCCGCCCACCGCTGTCTCGGCCGCCGACTTCACCGACGAGGTGATGTACGCCCCGCCCGCGCCGGTGCCGACCCGGGGCTGGCGCAGCGCGATCTACCGAGGCAGTGGCCACCTCGTGAACCCGGGCCCGAGCCAGTCCGAGCAGCGTCGGCGCGAGCTCGAGTCTCGGTTGCGCACGCCGATCGAGGGGTCACGCCGGGTCGTGGTGATGAGCCGCAAGGGCGGCGTCGGCAAGACGACGATCACGCTCGCCCTCGGGAGCACCTTCGCCATGCTCCGCGGCGACCGGGTGATCGCCGTCGACGCCAACCCCGATGCCGGCAACCTCGCCCACCGGGTGGCGCCGCCGCACGACCGCACGGTCACCGACGTGCTTCGCGACCTCGAGCAGATCCGGACGTACGCCGCCCTGCGGCGCTACACCTCGCAGGCCACCGAGTCGCGCCTGGAGGTGCTCGGCTCCGATGACGACCCCCGCATCCAGATGGCCCTCGACCGCGACGACTACCACCGGCTGATCGGCCTGCTCGACCGCTTCTACAACCTCATCCTGCTCGACACCGGCACGGGGATCCTCGACAGCGCCAACCAGGGGCTGCTGACCGAGGCCGACCAGGTGGTGCTGGTGGTGCGGGCCGGCCTCGACGGCGGCCGCGCGGGCGCGCTCACCCTCGACTGGATGGACAAGCACGGCTTCGAGGACCTGGTCGCGCAGACGGTGGTGGTCATCAATGCGGAGCGTCGTGGCGGCGAGCCGCCCGCGGCGATGCGACGGCACTTCGAGAAGCGCTGCGCCCGGGTGGTGACCGTGCCGTGGGACGACGCCCTCGAGCCGGGTGCCATGACCGACATGTCGTCGCTCGCGCGCCACACCCGCGAGAGCCTGGTCGACATCGCCGCCGCGGTCGCCGACAACTTCTCCGCCCGGGAGGACGAGTGAGCCTCCGGGGCCTCGCCCTGCACGTCGTCCTGCTCTCCGTGCTGCTCGCCAGCACCGCGGACGCGACCTCCCGCAGCGCTCCGCCACCGCGGCGCCAGATCGACCTCGTCGCGAGCGCACAGCCCTCGGACCAGCGCCGGGTCGACCACGACGCCGCGTTCTCGGAGGTGATGGTGCGCGGACAGCGGGTCAAGGCAGACACCGTCGCGACGACCACGACGCAGTGCCACGGGTGCGACGGCCAGAGCACCGCCCTGCAGGTGGTCTACGTGCCGGGCCCGGCTGCTGCCCGCTTCGACAACGTCGCCTCGGCATGGACGCAGGACTGCTGGGACTGCGCGGCCACCGCTCTCGCCGTACAGGTGGTGGTGGTCGGCAGCCGCACCCGGGCCCGGCCGACCAACCGCGCCCTGGCGGCCGGCGAGGCGTGCGCGACCTGCCTGACGGCGAGCGCTGCCTTCCAGATCGTGATCCAGGTGGAGCAGGTCGGGCGGCTCCCTGACGCGCTCCTCGCCGAGATCCGTACCTGGTTCGACGCGGAGGCCGCGGGCCTGCGTACGGGCGTCACCCCCTCGTTGCGAAGCGCAAGGCGGGCGGCGAACCGGTCCCTCCTCCGCCTGCGCCGGACCGTGGTCGCCGGCCTGGACGGCCGCACGCTGTCGGCGCGCGTGCAGGTCACCCGCTGACGCCGACCGGGCGCATATGTCCGCCGGACGCCGCCGACCGGGCGCATATGTCCGCCGGACGCCGCCGACCGGGCGCATATGTCCGCCGGACGCCGCCGACCGGGCACGAATGTGCAGGACAAAGCTCCGCCCGGACGGAGCATTCGTGCCCGGTCGAGCCGCTCCAGCGAGCATTCGTGCCCGGTCGGCGCTGCTTGACGCGCATTCGTGCCCGCTCAGCGGGGAGGGGGCGACTCAGTCGAGGCGGGCCACCAACGGCAGCCGCGACCGCGCGGTCAGCCCCACCACCGCAGATGTCAGCAGCGGGAGCGCGACGACGATGACCATGATCAACAGCCACGGGATCGCGAGGAACGGCCCGTCCGGGCCGATGCCCGAGCTCCCGTAGCCCGCGGTGAGGGGCCGGGAGATGGCGATGCCCGGGATGAACCCCACACCCGCCCCCAGGATGGCGCCGACGAGACCGACGACCATGGCGTACGACGCCGCCACCCGTCGCCGCGTACGTGGCGCCGCACCCACCGCCGACAGCGTCGCCAGGTCGGGGCGGGCGTCGGAGAGCGCCAGGAAGGTCGCGGTCAGCGTGCCGCCCACCATGAGCACTCCGCCGAGCGCGCCGAGCACCAGCAGGATGATCAGCGCCTCGTCGGAGCGCTGGTAGCCGCGCTCGACGTAGAGGTAGGTCCCGTCCGCAGCGCCCTGGACCGCCTCCTTGATCCGGGTCTCGGTCGCCGTGTCGAGGTCGCCCCTGAGGCGCAGGGAGGTGGTGACCACCTCAAGGTCGACCCGCTCGGCGATCGAGGTGGGCAGGACGGCGGACGCCGGAGCAGGCCCCAGCGCCTGCTGGTCCCAGACCATGAGCTGGGCCGGGACGTCGTACGAGGTGACCTTCTCGGGCTCCACGCCGTCCTCGCGCCAGGTCTCCTGACGGATCGTCACGTCGGCCCGGGTGTCGGCGGACACGGTGAAGACCACGGCGCGTCCTGCTGCGAGGGCCCGGTCCACGTCGACTGCTGTCGCCGGGTCCAGACCGAGATCGTCCGCGGTGTCAGCCACGGTGATCGACTGGCCGAAGGTCTGCAGGGCCCAGGCCGACTCCTCCCACTGGCGCGGCAGCTGGACGAGGGTCGAGGTGTAGCCGTCGGGGTCGTAGACCTCGTTCGGCCCCTGCAGGGTGCGCACGGTGACCTCGGGCGCCGACCGGTGCACGGCCTCCTCGATCCGGCTCCACGTCCCGGCCGGGTCGGTCTCCTCCTCCCCCGGCAGGAGCTCGGGACCCCACGAGATGCGACCGGTGCCCATCTGCGCCTGGGGTGTGTAGGTCTTCTCGTTCCCCCGCTCCTGACTGGTGGTGGCGATGCCGAGCGCGACCACGCCGGCGACCGTCGCAGCCACAGCGGCCACCGCCGGAACCGTGCGGGTGCGGTGTCGCGCCGCGTCTCGGGCGGCGTATCTCGCGGTCAGCGGCAGGCGACCCGACGCGCGTGCGACGGCCGACACCACCACGGGGACCACCAGGATCATCCCGAGCACCGACACGACGGCCGAGCCGGCGATCCAGAGTGCGCCGTTGCCGTTGTCGGAGGTGACGGCGCCGTACGACGACGTGGCGATGCCGATACCGAGCAGGGCGAGGCCGACGATCGGGGTCGACGCACGTGGGCGGCGGTCACCGCGACGGCCGGCCAGCACGGCCACCACGTCCTGGCGGCTCGCGAGCCACGCCGGGACCACGGAGGCGAGGACGGCGGACAGGAGTCCGAAGGCCGCGATCGCGGCCAGGTAGAGCCACGGGAGCTCGAAGGGACCGAACCACTCGCTCTGGAAACGTTGCACCAGGGGCAGCAGCAGCCAGCCCGCGAGGACGCCGAGCACCACTCCCACTGCGGAGGCGACCAGGCCGAGCACGACCCCACTGCCCAGGATCACGAGGCGCGCCTGCGACGGTGTGCCGCCCGAAGCGGCGATGAGCGCCAGGGTCCGGGCGTGCCGGCGAGCGCCGACCGCGAAGGCCGGCCCGGCCAGGAGGACGACCTCGATCAGCGCCATCACGATGACCAGGACGACGACGGCGAGCGTCTCGTTGCGGCCGGTGTCGTAGCCCATCTGCTCGGCCATCGACGCGATGTCCGGGGGGTCGGCGAGCACGGCGCGCGAGGTGACGAGGCCACCGACCTGGTTGACCTCCCTGACCTGCGACCAGGACACCGGGCCCGCCTCGACCAGCCACTCTCTGCGGTTCGTCGCGTCGTCTGGCAGGTCGGCACCAGAGCCGAGGACCACGGGATATTCGCGAGACGTGGCGTCGCGCCCGGAGCCGACGATCCGCAGGGTGGATCCGCCGACCTCGAGGTCGTCGCCGACTGCGAGGCCCTTGTCGAGCATTGCGCCGTTGACGACCACCTCGCCGGCCGCATCGGGCAGGTGTCCGCTCTCGAGGTCGAAGAGTCCCTCGGCGAGGGGATCGGAGAGGTCGACCCCGGTGGTCGAGAACTCGATGACCCGGTCGCCGAGGCGGGCGCGCGACCAGCCGCTGGCGATGGGGACGAACCGTGCGTCCGCCCCCAGCACGGCGCGGACGTCACCCTCCGTCAGCGGGTTCTCGTAGTCGAAGTCGCCCACCTGGGTCCACTCGCCACGACCCGGGTCCGGGGCCTGGATGATCGGGCCGCGGCCCTCTGAGCTGATGCGGGCGTCAGCCGCTCCGAGGCGACGGTCGGTCCCCTCGACGCCGCTGACGTCGGCGGTCCTGATGATGACCGCGGCCGCGCTCACCGCGAGCACGGGCAGGCAGATCATCACCAGCACCAGGATGCTGCGGCCCCGGTGCCGCAGCGCGTCGCGCCAGGCGATGCGCAGCGCGGGGCGCCAGGCGCTCATCGACCGACCTCGTCGGCGAGCAGCTCCTCTGGCTCGTCGGCACCGGTCTCGTCGACGACGACGCCGTCACGCAGGAAGACGACGCGGTCGGCCCACGCGGCGTGGCGCGCCTCGTGGGTCACCATCACGCCGGCCGCGCCGGCGTCGCAGCGGGCCCGCAGCAGGCGCAGGATCTCCTCGCCGGTGTCGGTGTCGAGCGCCCCGGTCGGCTCGTCGGCGAGGATCAGCCGGCGGTCTCCGACGATGGCACGCGCGATGGCGACGCGCTGCTGCTGCCCGCCGGACATCTCGTCGGGGAAGCGGTCGGCGAGCTCGGCGATGCCGACCTCCTCCAACGCGGTGAGCGCGAGGCGGCGGGCGACCCTGCCCTTCTCGCCGTCGAGCTCGCGGGGCAGGGCGACGTTCTCGGCGGCGGTCAGCGCGGGGATCAGGTTGAAGTCCTGGAACACATAGCCCACCGACGTACGACGGATGCGCGCGCGCCCGGCGTTGTCGAGCGAGGCGAGGTCGGTGCCCTCGATCCAGACCGAGCCGGACGTCGGGGCGTCGAGGCCGCCGGCCAGGGTGAGGAGGGTCGACTTGCCCGAGCCGGACGGGCCCATGACGGCGACGAGCTCGCCGGGGTGGGCGCGGAAGGTGACGCTGCGCAGGGCGTGCACCTCGGTGGCGCCCTCACCGTGGACGCGGGAGACGGCGGCGAGGTGGAGGACGGCGTTCATCGGACGCGCTCCTGCTGCTCGGCGGTGACGTCGGGTCGTTGGCGGGCGCGATCGGTCGCGGCTCGTCGGAGACGGGCTTCGCAGTGGTCGAGCCAGCGGATCTCGGCCTCGGCGTCGAAGACGAGCGAGTCGAGGACGAGGCTCCAGGCCAGGTCGGCGGGTGCGGCCGGATCGGCGGCACGGCCACTGCGCTTGAGGCGGGTGTAGTCCTGGAGTGCCGTCATGGTGGCGCTGCGTTGGCGCTGGAGGATGGACGTCACGTCGACGCCGGGCAGCGTGACCGCGATCGCGAGCTTGATGGCCAGCTCGTCACGCGGCGGCTGGGAGCGAGGCACCGGGGTGGCGAACCAGTCCGTCACCTCGCTCCGCCCGGCCTGCGTCACGCGATAGCTGACGTGTGCCCGGTCGGAGTCGTCGGCACCCCCGTCGCCGGTGACCTCCACCAGTCCATCGCGCTCGAGCCGGGCCAGCGTCGTGTAGACCTGGCCGATGTTGAGCGGCCAGGTCTCCCCGGTCCGCTGCTCGAACTCGGCCCGCAGCTGGTAGCCGTACATCGGGCCCTGCTCGAGCAGGGCCAACATGGCCTGACGGACCGACATGGGCGCCTCCCCCAGCTCGTCCACCGCCCGCGGCGGTGATGAATACCGGGTATGTATACCACGTATGCATGCACGGTGACTCCTCACTCGGGCAGGATGGCCGCACCACCAGCCCTCTCGAGGAGACGCGATGTCGCAGTACGGAACCGACCCGCAGCAGCCGACCGATCCCTACGGCACCCAGCCGCAGGCCCCCCACGGCCAGCCCCCCTCGTACGGCTCGGGTGGTGGAGGCTATGGCGGCCCCCCGTCCAGCCCGGTCGGCAGCCCTGTCGGGAACAAGAACTTCGTGGGCGCCCTCTTCGATCTGAGCTTCACCACGTTCGTGACCCCGATGATCATCAAGGTCGTCTACATCATCGGGTTGGTCGTCATCGGTCTGGCCACCCTGTTCTTCGCGTTCAGCGGCTTCTTCAGCGACAGCCCGGCACTGGGGATCGTGACGATCATCGTCGGGCCGCTGGTCGGCCTGCTCTACCTGTGCCTCTTCCGGATGATGTGCGAGTTCTACCTGGCCATCACGCGGATGAGCGAGGACATCAACCGGCGCCTCCCGCGCATGTGATCCGACCTCAGACCGCGGCGACCGTCAGCACGACCCGCGCCCGGTCGACGGGGGTGAGCCAGCGACGCCGGGCCCGGCGCAGCCGCCGGATCGACCAGGCGAGGAACACCGCACCGAACAGCGGTGGTACCCAGACCCACGGCACCACGGCGAGGCCGGTGAAGAGCATGCCGGTGAGGGTGGTGCTGAGCGAGAGGCGACCCGCATAGCCGGCCATCGCCCCGTGCGGCGCCGGCGTCGCGCGCGGCGAGCTCAGGTCGACGCCGTACGGCGATCGGATGGACCACGTCATCGCGGTGGCCAGCACCTGCACGACCACGACCACCCAGCACGTCGCGACCGCGACGCCGGTCTGCAGCGGCGGCAGCCCGTTGCGGAGCAGGGCCAGCGCGATGGTCACGGCAGAGACACCGGTGAGGCACTCGGCGATGACGAGGGTACGGGCATCGAAGACGGCGGCGGGCGTCACCGGCAGCGTCTCGCGCCAGATCATGCCGCGACCGTCGAGGCACCACGCGTTGACGGCGAAGAGCAGGGCGCCACCGCTCGCGACCAGCCCGGGCAGCAGGGTGACCGTGCTCCACGGCAGTCCGGCGACCAGCGCGATCAGGCCCGGGCCGACGCCCAGCACGAGCAGTCCGCGGCGCATGCCCACCGACCGCCACACCGAGCCGCGGTCCAGTCGCCGCATCAGGGCCAGGTCGAGTGAGCCCCAGCGGGGCATCGGCACGTGGCGTGCCTCGTGGACGCCCGACTCCACGCGCAGCTCCTCGCGGGGAGACAGGCTCAGCGCCCACCGCGCCGGGATCCCGCCGACCCACACGGCGACGGCGGTGACGACGACGAGGGCGGAAGCAGCGACGAACCAGCGGTCCGTCCCCATGGTCTCCACCAGCCACGTCGTCGGGAGCGCGTCGACGACCGGCCGCAGCCGCCCGGTCAGGTGCAGCACGCCCAGGAGCACCGCGATCAGGCCGGTGGCGACGCGGACGATGACGACACCGTGCGGAGTGCGTCGTACGCCCTCGACCAGCCAGCCGACCACCTGCCCCATCGCAGTCGCGGCGACGACCCAGGCGAGGACGACGACCTGGGCGCCGGCGAGCCGGTCGGTGCTGGTGACGACCGCGGTCGAGGCCAGCAGGCCCCACACCTGCACCAGCCATGCGAGGTTGAGCGGCGCGAGGACGAGGGCGCCGAGGTGGTCGCTGAGCGGGCTGATCGGGTGGATCGACGCCTCCGAGCGCGACAGCAGCTCGCGGCCACCGCCGCTGCCCATCGCGGTGCCGATCGAGAGCAGGAGGACACCGGCGAACACCAGGGCCAGGTTGTCCTCCAGGTTGCTCACCAGCCGTTCGAGGACCGCCACCGTCTCGCCACTCACGACGGACCCGAGCCGGGCGGGGTAGGTCGCGAAGGCGACGGTCAGGCCGACGACGACCACGAGGCCGAGCAAGGCGGGCGCTCGACGGCGTACGGTCCGGGCGCGGAAGCGCAGGAGGTGCGCCGTGGCCCGGCCGGCGGCGACCCAGCCGTCAGTCGAGGAGCGCACGGTAGGCCTCGCCGCTGAGCTCGGCCGACTGCAGCGCGGCCACGCGCGAGCCGCCGCGCAGGACGATGGCGCTCGTGCAGGCCTCGAGGGCCAGCTCACGCAGGTGGGTGGAGATCAGCACGCACGCCCCGCGGGCGCGCGCATCGGCGATGACCTCGAGGGTCGCGTCGACGCCGATCGGGTCGACGCCGTCGAAGGGCTCGTCGAGCAGGAGCACGGCCGGGTTGTGCAGGGAGGCGAGTACGACGCTGAGCCGGCGGCTCATGCCGTGGCTGAAGCCGCCGACCACCCGGTGCGCCACGTCGCCGAGGCCGAACTGCTCCAGCAGGTCGCGCCCGGGCTCCTCCCACGAGTCCATCCGGCGCAGCGCGGCGCTGAGCTGGAGGTGTTCCCAGGGGGTCGCACGCGGCACCAGGCCGCCGACGTCGGGGCAGTAGCCCACCGCGCGCTTGGCCTCGAGGGTCTCTGTCGCCACGTCGTGACCGGCGACCGTCACGGTGCCGGAGGTGGGCGGCACCACGCCGGCCAGCACCTTCATCGTGGTCGACTTGCCGGCGCCGTTGCGGCCGAGCAGCGCTGTCGCCTGGCCGCTCTCCGCCCTCAGGTCGATGCCCGAGACGGCCTCGACGTCACCGAAGCGGACGTGGAGGTCGCGGACGTCGACGGCGGGGTGGCTCACTCCCCCATTCTCGCCGACTCGTCACAGATGTGCGGCGAAATGCGCTGACCGGGCACGTATGTCCGAGCGTGCCGGACATACGTGCCCGGTCGACGCGGATCCGGGGACATTTGCGCCCGGTCGGCACCGGTCCAGACGACCGGCGCACCCGAGGCGGTCCGGGCGCACCATGGAAGAACTCGGGACACGGCGGAACCCAGGACGGCGTTGGCGAGTCGTTGTGGTCATCCGGAGAGGAGGCCCCCATGGATGCAGACACCGTGATCCTCGGTCGGCCAGAGACAGCGGACGCCCACCCGGCCCTGCGCGACGTGTTCGACGTGAGCTACCGACGCCTCGTCGTGCAGCTCTACGGCGTGACCGGCAACCTGGACGAGGCGGAGGACCTGGTGCAGGAGGCCTTCGTCCGGGCCGCGGCTGCGGGGCGGCGCTTCGACAAGGTCGAGAACCCGGAGGCCTGGCTGCGCACGACGGCGATCAACCAGCACCGCAGTCGCTGGCGCAAGCTGCGCAACGGCCAGCGGGCCCGCGCACGCATGCTCCCTCCGCGCGACCCCGAAGCCCTCGAGTCACACCTGGAGATCATCACGGCGCTCCGCGCCCTTCCGGAGGTCCAACGGCAGGTGATCGCACTGCACTACCTCGCGGACCTGCCCGTCGAGACGATCGCCCGCGAGCTCGGCATCCCGCCCGGCACCGTCAAGTCCCGACTCAGCCGCGGCCGCGATGCGCTCGCGGCCCACCTCACCTACGTCGAAGGAGGCATGGACCATGTCTGAGCGACTGCTGGAAGCATTCCGCGAGGAGGCCGAGCAGCACGCCCGGGTCCCGGCCTTCGAGACCATCGAGGCAGCCGGACGTCGCCGGCGGCTCCGGCGCCACGCGGCGGTGGGAGCCGTGACGGCCTGCGTGCTCGGCGCCAGCGGGTTGCTGGCCGGGACGTACGGCGACTCGTCCGGCCCGCAACCGGCCGAGGACGCGGACGAGAGCTCGCTCGCGACGCCCTACCCGGTGATGACGAACACCACCCTGGAGGCGGGCACCTACGTGCTCGACCCCTCCCGGGACGCCTCGGTGCCCCCCGTCCGGTTCACCCTCCCCGCAGGGTGGAACTCGTGGCTCGGCCCCAACCGGTTCGCAGGTCTGGACGACCTGGAGACGGACGGGAGCAGGACCAACCGCGAGCTGCTGGTGCAGGACCCGGAGTGGCTGCTCGGCATGGTCTTCCTGGACGTGAAGTGGATCGCCCAACCGGGGTGCATCATGACCGACCTGACCGGCCACGACACCACGGCACTCGTGCAGGCGCTCACCACCGTCCCACGCCTCACGGTGACCTCCGGCCCCGAGAGCACGGTTCGCTTCGGCCACCCAGCCGTGCACCTGCAGCTGCGGGAGCAGAGCGGCGCGGCCGCGTGCCCGCAGGACACCGTGATGACCACTGCCGAGGCCGCCGTCGACTACCTCGGACGCGGCACCAGCTACGACGTCTGGGTCATCGACGTGGCCGGCCGACCGCTGCTGCTGCTGGCGGCGTGGACCGCCGGCACCCCGAGCGCAGAGGTGCAGGAGCTGCTCGGCGTCGTCGACTCGGTGGAGGTGCTGGACCCCTGACACGCAAGGTCAGGCCGGGAAGGACTCGCCCGTCGCCGCCATCTCGCGGAGGTACGCCGTCGGGCGGAAGCGGTCGCCGTACGCCTCGGCGAGCTCGTCGGCACGGGCCAGGAAGGCCCCCAGTCCGACCTCCCCGACACCGCGGCCGGTCTCGTCGAGGGCCTGGTAGCCGGTGATGAACTGCGCTGCCCCGCCGGTCAGGGCGGGGAAGCCGATGCCCATGATCGAGCCGATGTTGGCGGCGGCCGCCGAGGTGATGACGCCCTCCTCGAAGCACTTCGCGGTCTCGAGCGCCTCGATGAAGAGGAAGCGGTCGCGCATGTCGCGGATCGGGATCTGCTCCTCGGCGACGGGGAAGGTCTCGGCCAGGCCGGGCCACAGGCCGGTGCGGCGACCGTCGGCGTAGTCGTAGAACCCGGCACCCTTCAGGCGCGAGGGCCGCCCGAGGCCGAGCATCGTCTCGATCACCGCACCGGCCGGGTCGGGTCCGAGGTCGATGCCGTCGCGCGCGGCGGCGTCGGCCGAGGCCTTGCGGATCTTGGCCATGAGCTCCATGTTGAGCTCGTCGCTGATCTGCAGCGCGCCGACCGGATAGCCCGCGGACGTCGCCGCACGCTCCAGCGACACCGGGTGGACGCCCTCGGCGAGCATCGTCAGGCCCTCGTTGATCTGGGTGCCGATGACGCGCGAGGTGTAGAAGCCGCGTGAGTCGTTGACGACGATCGGCGTCTTGCGGATCTGCTGCACGACGTCGTACGCCTTGGCCAGCGCCACGTCGGACGTCTCGGCGCCGCGGATGATCTCGACCAGCGGCATCTTGTCGACAGGGCTGAAGAAGTGCAGCCCGATGAAGTCGGCCGGTCGGTCGACGCCCGAGGCGAGCTCGGTGATCGGCAGCGTCGAGGTGTTGGAGCACAGCAGTGCGTCGTCGTCGACGAACGGCAGCACCTCGGCGAAGACCTTCGCCTTGAGCGACGGGTCCTCGAAGACTGCCTCGATCACCAGGTCGCAGCCGGCCAGGTCGGCCGGGTCGGCGGTGGCCGTGATCCGGTCGAGGATCTCCGCGGCCTTCTCCGACGTGAGCCTGCCGCGCTCGATGCCCTTGGCGTTGAGCTTCTCGGTGTAGGCCTTGCCCTTCTCGGCGTTCTCGTCGGAGACGTCCTTCAGCACGACCTGCATGCCCGCCCGGGCACACGCGTAGGCGATGCCGGCGCCCATCATCCCGGCGCCGAGGACGCCGACCTTGGTGGCCTGCCAGCGCTCGATGCCCTGCGGGCGGAGCGATCCGGAGTTGATCGCCTGCAGGTCGAAGAAGAAGGCCTGGATCATGTTCTTGGCCTGCTGGTTGACGACCAGGTCGGTGAAGTAGCGGCTCTCGATGCGCGACGCGGTGTCGAAGTCGACCTGGGCACCCTCGACCGCGGCGCTCATGATCGCGCGCGGGGCGGGGTAGACCGCGCCCTTGGTCTGCTTGCGCAGCAGTGCCGGGAAGGCCGGGAGGAACTGGGCGAGCGCCGGGGTCTTGGGGGTGCCGCCGGGGATCTTGAAGCCCGCGCGGTCCCACGGGTTCTTCGCCGCGTCGGCGTCGTCCTCGACGCTGGCGATCCAGGCCTTCGCGGCAGGTACGAGCTCCTCGCGAGTCGCGACCAGCTCGTCGACGAGCCCCTTGGCGAGCGCCCCCTGCGGGTCGAACTGGGTGCCGGACATCAGCACGTCCATCAGCGCCGACTGCAGCCCGAGCATGCGTACGACGCGGGTGACCCCGCCGCCGCCGGGCAGCAGGCCGAGCGTCGCCTCGGGGAGGCCGATCTTGACCGAGCGGTCGTCGACCGCGATGCGTCGGTTGGCCGCGAGCGCGATCTCGAGGCCGCCACCGAGGGCGGCGCCGTTGATCGCCGCGACGACCGGGCGCGGATAGGTCTCCAGCTTGCGCAGGCTGGCCTTCACCGCCTCGCCCATGGCGAAGATCTCGTCGGCGTCGTCGGGCGTCGCGGTGACCATGCTCTTGAGGTCGCCACCGGCGAAGAAGGTCTTCTTGGCGCTGGTCAGCACCACGCCGATCACGTCGTCCTGCTCGTCGTACAACCGCTGCACGGCGGCCGCCATGGACGACTGGTAGAGCTCGTTCATCGTGTTGGCGCTGGCGGTCGGGTCGTCGAGGGTCAGCGTGACGATGCCGTCGGCGTCCCGGTCGTAGCGGACGGAGGTCTGGGTGTCGGTCGTGCTCATGCGGAGGTCCTGTCTGCCGGGGTAGTCCAGTGGCAAGTGGTCGTTCTCGCGGCTCCGGGGCAGCCAATTCTCACTGGACTACCCCGGGCCGTGGAGGAAAGGTCAGACGAGCTCGACGATGGTCGCGATGCCCATGCCGCCGCCGACGCACAGCGTGGCGAGGCCGCGCTTCTGGTCGCGGCGCTCGAGCTCGTCGATGAGGGTGCCGAGGATCATCGCGCCGGTGGCGCCGAGCGGGTGGCCCATCGCGATCGCACCACCGTTGACGTTGGTGATGTCGTGGCTGATGCCCATGTCGCGCATGAAGCGCATGGCCACCGCGGCGAAGGCCTCGTTGATCTCGAAGAGGTCGATGTCCTCGACCTCCAGCCCTGCCCGGGCCAGCGCCTTGCGGGCGGCGGGAGCCGGGCCGGTCAGCATGATCGTCGGGTCGGCGCCGGAGACGGCGGTGGCGATGATCCGGGCCCGCGGGGTCAGCCCGAGCGAGGTGCCGACCTCCTCGGTGCCGATCGCCATGATCGCAGCGCCGTCGACGATGCCGGAGGAGTTGCCGGCGTGGTGGACGTGGTCGATCTTCTCGAGCCAGTG
The DNA here is from genome assembly GCA_963721925.1 of uncultured Actinomycetota bacterium. Classification (GTDB taxonomy): domain Bacteria; phylum Actinomycetota; class Actinomycetes; order Propionibacteriales; family Nocardioidaceae; genus Nocardioides. The sequence goes on from CAVRLH010000009.1 coordinate 783,481, forward strand.
GTACTTCTCGAGGGCCACGTCGTCGAAGCCCGCGTCCTTGCCCATGCCGGCGAACGACGGCTTGAGGCCGGCCAGGCCCTCGACGGAGGTGTCGGGACGTACGGTCTCGTCGCGGTCCAGGACGGTGATCCCGTTGAGGTCGCGCACCGGCACGACCGCGCCGTCGAAGTAGCCGTTGGCCCACGCCTTGGCGGCGCGGTGGTGCGACTCGGCGGCGTACGCGTCGACGTCCGCGCGGGTCCAGCCCTCGACCGTGGCGATCAGGTCGGCGCCGATGCCCTGCGGCACGAAGCCGGTCTGCAGCGCGGTGGCCGGGTCCATCGCCCAGGCGCCACCGTCCGTGCCCATCGGCACGCGGCTCATCGACTCGACGCCACCGGCGATGATGAGGTCCTCGAAGCCGGAGCGCACGCGCTGCGCGGCCTGGTTGACCGCCTCGAGCCCGGAGGCGCAGAAGCGGTTGAGCTGGACGCCCGCGACGGTCTCGGGGTAGCCGGCCTTGAGCGCGGCGGTCTTGGCGATGTCGGCGCCCTGGTCACCGACCGGGGTCACCACGCCGAGCACGACGTCGTCGACGCGCGAGGTGTCCAGACCGGGATTGCGGGTCGTGAGCTCGTCGAGGAGTCCGACGACCAGGTCGATGGGCTTCACCTCGTGGAGGGAGCCGACGGCCTTGCCCTTCCCGCGAGGGGTCCGGATGTGGTCGTAGACGAATGCCTCCGTGCTGTTCACACTCATACCAGCGATTGTGACACCATCACTGTCACAGTCAAAGGTGTGTGGCGCGGCTCACGTCGACACCCACGCCCGCCACGCGTCGTGCAACGGAAGGATGGCCGGATGGAACCGGAGGTGCAGCTCACCCTCGAGGAGCTCACCGACCGCGTCGGCATGAGCGTTCGCAACGTCCGCTTCTACACCAGCCGCGGCCTGGTGCCGCCGCCGATCCGCCGCGGACGAGCCGGGTTCTACGGCCCCGACCACGTCGCCCGCCTCGAGCTCGTCCGCGAGCTCCAGGGCCACGGCTTCACCCTCGCGGCCATCGAGAAGTACGTCGAGCGCATCCCCGCCACCGCCACGCCCTCCGACATCGCCCTGCACCTCTCGCTCCTCGCGCCGGTCGACGGTGAGCGCGACCTCGACGTGGCCGAGGGGCTCGCCGGCCTCGGCATCCCGCCCGAGGCGGCCAGCACCGTGGCCCAGGTCTACGCCCGCCACGGCCAGGAGGTGGCCGCCGAGCTCTCCGAGGTGGTCCGCACCCTCGTCTGGCCGCCGTTCCGCGATGCCGGCGGCACCGTCGAGCAGCTGCGCGAGCTCGTCCACCGGCTCAAGCCGCTCACCGTCGCCGGGCTGGTGACGGCCTACGAGCAGGCCATCGACGAGAGCGTCGCGACGTACGACGGCAAGCGCCCGCACTAGGTCGTGTGCCGGGCGCTGCCCGGCGGCCCGCCCATCGGGGTGGCACCACGCGACAGGGCAGCCAGTGCGCTGGAAGACTGTGCTGGTGCCTAGACCCGCGACGATGCCCGCTCGGCGGATCCGGTGAACGGCGCCGCGGTCTACCTCATCCTCGGCCTGTCGCTCCTGCTCGCGATCGTCCTCCCGCACGCCACCCGGCGCATCGCCCTCTCCCCGCCGATGGTGCTCGTGGCCGTCGGCATGGCCATCGGCCTGCTGCCGCTGGTCGACAGCGTCAGCCTCGAGCCGCAGGACCATCCCATCCTGGTCACGCACGTCACCGAGTTCACCGTGCTGGTCTCGCTCATGGGCGTGGGCCTGGCGATCGAGCGCGCGCTCGACCTGCGGTCCTGGCGCTCGTGGCGTACGTGGTCACCCGTCTGGCGGCTGCTCGGCGTGACGATGCCGCTCACCATCCTCGGCGTGGCCGTCCTCGGCTGGTGGGTCGCCGGCCTCGCACCCGCGGTGGCCCTGCTGCTCGGAGCCGTGCTCGCCCCGACCGACCCGGTGCTCGCCTCCGACGTGCAGGTCGGCGAACCGCTCACCGAGGACATCGACGACCGCGACGAGACCGACGACGTCCCGGACGAGGACGACGACATCCGCTTCTCCCTCACGGCGGAGGCCGGCCTCAACGACGGCCTCGCCTTCCCGTTCGTGCACCTGGCCCTGCTCCTGCTCGCCGGCGGGTTCACGCTCGCGGACGCCGGCACCTGGATCGGGTGGTACGTCGTGGGCAAGATCGCGCTCGGCGTCGGCATCGGCGTCGGCATCGGCTGGCTGCTGGGCCGGCAGGCCTTCCACGCCCGCAGCGACTCACTCCGCCTGGCCGATCACGGCGAAGCCCTGCTCGCGCTGGCCGCACTGCTGTCGGCGTACGGCGCCGCGGAGCTGGTGGGCGGCTACGGCTTCCTCGCCGTCTTCGCCTGCGCGATGCGGGTGCGGGCGTCCGAGCGCGGGCACAGCTATCAACGCGCCATGCACGGCGTCGTCGAGCGGCTCGAACGACTGATGACCCTGCTGGTCCTGCTGGTGCTGGGTGCTGCGATGACGCGCGGCCTGCTCGACTACCTCGACTGGCGCGGTGTGGTCATCGCGCTGGCGCTCGTGCTCGTCGTACGCCCGCTGGCGGGATACGCCGCGCTGGCCGTGCTCCCCCGCGACACCGACCGCGTCGGCAGTCTCGACCGTGGCGAGATGATGACCGTGGCGTTCTTCGGGGTCCGCGGCGTCGGCTCGCTCTACTACCTCGCCTACGCGACCAGCCACGAGCAGGTGCCGGGCGAGGGGTGGCTGTGGTCGACGGTGGCCTTCACCGTCATCGTGTCCGTGCTGCTCCACGGCGTGACGGCCACGCCGGTGATGGCTCGCCTCGACGCGCGGCGCAACGGCGAGGCCTGACCAGCCCACCACCGCCGGTCGAGGAAGGCGCCGCGCGCCCGTTGGTCGAGGAAGGCGCCGCGCGTCCGTTGGTCGAGGAAGGCGCCCTGGCGCCTGTCACGAGACCCGACCCGAGACCGTCAGGCTTCGTGACGGGACTTCGTCCCTCCTCGACCAGCGGGGCCTGAGGTCCAGACCCGCCATCGAGGGGGTGCCGTGTGTGGCTGCGGATGGGAGGGTTCATCCATGTCCACAGTCCTCGTCACCGGCGCCACCGGCTTCATCGGGCGCCGACTCGTCCCCGCACTCATCGAGGACGGTCACACCGTCCGGGCCATGACGCGCCGCCCGGAGGCCTACGACGGCCCCGGCGAGCCCGTCGGTGCCGACGTGATGGACAAGGAGTCGTTGCGCTCGCGCGCTCGACGGCGTGGACGTCGCGATCTACCTCGTCCACTCCCTCGACGACCCCGACTTCGAGCGCAAGGACGCCGACGCGGCGCGCAACTTCAGCGCCGCCGCCAAGGAGGCGGGGCTGAGCCAGATCGTCTACATGGGCGGCCTGGGTGCCGACGACGGCGACCTCTCCGCGCACCTGCGCTCGCGGCGCGAGGTCGAAGGCCTCCTCGGCCAGGACGGCGTACCGGTCACGGTGCTGCGCGCCGCGATCGTGGTCGGCCACGGCGGGATCTCGTGGGAGATCACCCGGCAGCTGGTCAAGAACCTGCCGGCGATGGTCGTGCCCAAGTGGGTCGGCACCCGCACCCAGCCGATCGCGCTCGACGACGTCATCCGCTACCTCGCCGGCGTGGTCGGCAAGGACGAGGCGAAGGATCGGATCTTCGAGATCGGCGGCACCGAGCAGCTGACCTACCTCGAGATGATGAAGGTCGCCGCCGAGCTGATCAACGGCCGCAAGATCCCCGTCGTCCCCGTCCCGGTGCTGACGCCGAAGCTGTCGTCGTACTGGCTGGCGCTGGTCACCGACGTCGACGCGACCACCGGCCGCAACCTCATCGACTCGATGTCGACGGAGGTCGTCGTCACCGACACGTCGATCCGCGACGTGGTGCCGGGCGACACGATGACCTACGCCGAGTCCGTACGCCGCGCGCTGGCGGAGCGCGCCGCCTCAGGGGCGTGAGAGCCAGCTCCACACGCTGTCCACACGTGACGTGTACGATGCGTGTATGGCGAGGGTGCGCACGAACATCGAGATCGAGGACGACCACGTCCGCGCGATCATGGACCGCTACGGCGTCCACACCAAGACCGAGGCGGTCGCACTGGCATTGCGCCACCTGGCGGGGCAGCCGATGACCCGCGAGCAGGCGCTGGCGATGCGCGGCAGTCGTGCACTCGACGACGTACCGGGCGACGCCTCTCCGCGTGGCGCGGCGTGATCCTGGCCGACACGTCGGCGTGGGTCGAATATGACCGCGCCACCGGCAGCTCGGCGGACCAACGTCTTGCCGCGCTGATTGTTGACGACGGCCCGCTGATGGTGACCGAACCAGTCCTGATGGAGGTGCTCGCCGGCGCGCGCAGTGAGGCGCGGGAGGCGGATCTGCGCCGCCTGCTGCTGAGCTTCGGATTCGTGCCCCTGGACTCGGTCACCGACTTCGAAGCCGCCGCGAAGATCTACCGCCGGTGTCGGCAGGCGGGCGTCACTCCTCGCGGGATGGTCGACTGCCTGATCGTGGCGGTCGCCCACCGAAGCGGAGCAGCACTGCTCTCGTGGGACATCGACATGGACCGTGTCGCTCGGGTCGTCGGCGTCGACCTGGACGAGGCGTCACTGCGCGCTTGATCCCCGGGGGTCGCGGTGCTGGCCTCAGGAGAAGAGCAGCGGTAGCACGAAGAGCATCGTCAGCGACCAGGTGATGTGGGTCAGGATCGGTGCCAGTACGCCGCCGCTCGCGCGCCGCTGCAGACCGCAGACCGCGCCGAGCAGGATCGCCGCGAAGGCCAGCATGATGTTGCCGGTCGCGAGCGTCGCCACGACGTACGCGAGGGTGGTCCAGGCGACGGGGTGGCGCGGGATCGCGGCATACATGGCGCCGCGGAAGAACAGCTCCTCGGCGATGCCGTTGAAGAAGGTGATCACGGCCAGCACGGCCAGCGAGCCCTCGTCGGCGTACTGCAGGACCGAGCTCACGTAGGCCGCGAGCGGGTCGATCTCGCGCACGACCAGCGAGCCGAGCACGAAGATGCCGGCGAGCGCCAGTCCGATCAGGATCGGCTCCACGACCGGACGGATGAGGGCCTCGTGCCGCGAGATGCGGCCCAGGTGCAGTCGTCCGGAGACGAAGGCGCCGACGGCCCAGACGCCTGCCAGGAGGATGGCGGCGACGTAGAAGATCCCGGCCCCGGGCTCGAGCCGCAACGACCAGCCGAGCACGACGGCGCCGACCAGCACGACGGTGGCGGCCACCATCTGGCGTCGCCGCAGCGCCGACGGGGTGTCGCGCTGGTCGCGTGGGACCACCTCCCACAACGACCGACGTATCCAGGTGCGCATGCCAGCCAGCCTAGGAGCCGGCCATGAGCTCGCGGACCCGAGGGATCACTTCCCGACCGTAGAGCCGGATCGACTCGAGCCGCTGCTCGTGTGGCAGCGCGCCGACGGAGTACTTCAGCTGGAAACGGGAGAGCCCCAGGGTGCGCGCCGCCCAGGCGATCTTCTGCGCCACGGTCTCGGGCGATCCGACGAACAGCGAGCCCTGCGGACCGGCAGCCTGCTCGAAGGCGATCCGGCTGTAGGGACCCCAACCGCGCTCGCGACCGATCCGGGTCACCAGCTCGGCCTGGTGCGGGTAGAGCTGCTCACGCGCTTCGTCGTCGGTCGCGGCGATGTGGCCCGGCGAGTGCATGCCGATGGGGAGCTCGGGGGTGCCGAGCCGGCCGAGAGCGTCGCGGTAGAGGTCGGCGAACTGCACGAACGCCGCCGGCGAGCCGCCGATGACCGCGAGCATCAGCGGCATGCCGTAGCGCGCCGCGCGTACGACGGACTGTGGCGTGCCGCCGACGCCGATCCAGGCGGGCACCTTGCCGGCGGTCGTCGTCGGGTAGACCTGCTGGTCGGCGAGGGGCGGTCGGATGCTGCCCTCCCACGTGACCGGCTGCTCGTGCTGGAGCGCGGCGAAGAGATCGAGCTTCTCGGCGAAGAGCCGGTCGTAGTCGGCGAGGTCGAGGCCGAACAGGCCGAACGACTCGATGAACGAGCCGCGCCCCAGCTGGACCTCGGCGCGGCCACCGGAGACGGCGTCGAGGGTGGCGAAGCGCTGGTAGACCCGGATCGGGTCGTCGGAGGACAGCACCGTGACGCCGGTGCCGAGCCGGATCCGCTCGGTCTGGCCGGCGATCGCGGCCAGGACGACGTCGGGGGCCGAGATCGCGTAGTCGGGGCGGTGGTGCTCGCCCAGGCCGATGTAGTCGACACCGACCCGGTCGGCGAGCGCGGCCTCGGCGACGACCTCCCGGAGGGCCTGCGGATGGTTGCCCGGGGCACCGTCGAGCGGCGCGTCGCCAAAGGTGTCGAGGCCCAGCGTGGGGTGCTCGGGGGTGCCGAGCACGGTGTGGTCGAAGTCAGGCATGAGGCTCCTTCATGTCGTTGAAGGATGAACGAACTGCCGTCCTCGGGCATTCCGCGAGTCCCCCCGGAGACGACCTTGCCCTTGAGTCTCCAGGAGACTCAAGGGCAAGGAACGGAGTGGAGAGAGGTCAGCGACCGCGCGAGAACGACGACGCGCTGTGGCTGCCGCCCGAGCTCGCAGCGGCGTTGCCGCGACGCTGGCCGCCCTGACCGCCGGAGCGACCGCGGGACTGACCACCCTGACCGCCTTGACCACCTTGACCGCCGCCCTGGCCGCCGCCGGAGCGACGACGCTGGCCGCCACCGGTGGAGGCGCCGCCGCCGCTCTCGCTGGTGTAGGTCGTCGGGTTGCCCCGACGCGACTGGCCGTTGGTCTGGCCGGTGCTGCGGGCCCGCTTGCGCTGGGCGTTGGCGCCGTTGGAACGACCGCCACCGCCGCCCGAGCTGACGACCTCGATGACGAGGCCGCCGGGGGTGCTGCGTACGCCGGGGGCGAGCTGCTCGAGCATCGCGTGGCCCGGCCCGCTGACCTTCGTGGTGGTCGGCTTGATGCCGGCGAGACGGGTCAGGTCGCGCACGTCGCGGACCTGCTCGTCGGTCATGAGGGTGATGACGGTGCCCTCGGCGCCGGCACGCGCCGTACGACCCGAGCGGTGCAGGTAGGCCTTGTGCTCGGTCGGCGGGTCGGCGTGGATGACGAGCGCGACGTCGTCGACGTGGATGCCACGCGCGGCGATGTCGGTCGCGACGAGGGTCGTGGCCTTGCCGGAGTGGAACATCTCCATGTTGCGCGTACGCGCGTTCTGGCTGAGGTTTCCGTGCAGGTCGACCGAGGGCACGCCGGACTTGTTGAGCTGGCGGGCCAGCGCCTTGGCGCCGTGCTTGGTGCGGGTGAAGACGACCGTGCGGCCGGGCGCGCTGGTGAGGTCCACCAGGACCGGCACCCGCTGCTCGCGGCTGAGGTGGAGCACGTGGTGGTGCATGGTCGAGATCGGCGACTGCGCCGAGTCGGCCTCGTGGGTGACCGGCTTGGTGAGGAAGCGCTTGACCAGGACGTCGATCGCCTTGTCGAGGGTCGCGGAGAACAGCAGTCGCTGGCCCTCGCGCGGCGTCTTGTCCATGATCCGGCGCACGCCGGGCAGGAAGCCCAGGTCGGCCATGTGGTCGGCCTCGTCGAGGATGGTGATCTCGACGGCGGAGAGGTCGGCGTAGCCCTGGCCCATGAGGTCCTCGAGGCGACCGGGGCAGGCGAGGACGATGTCGACGCCCTTCTTCAGCGCGGTGGTCTGCGGGCCCTGGCCCACGCCGCCGTAGACGACGACGGTCGAGAGACCGAACGCCTTGGCCAGCGGGAGGAGCTCGGCGTGGATCTGGCCGACCAGCTCGCGCGTCGGCGCGAGGATCACGGCGCGCGGCTTGCGCGGCATCGCGGGCATCTTGCTCTTGTCGAGCCGGGCGACCAGCGGGAGGAGGAAGGCGAACGTCTTGCCGGAGCCGGTACGGCCCCTGCCGAGGACGTCGCGGCCGGCGAGGCTGTCGGGCAGCGTCGCGGCCTGGATGGGAGTGGGGGTGGTGATGCCCTGCTGCTCGAGGATGCGAGCAAGCGAAGAGGGCACGCCGAGTTCGGCGAAGTTCATGTGGATGCTTTCGGTTGGCGTCTCGCCAACGTGAGCCGCTGTGAGAGCGGCGTACGTGCCTCAGAAGTGAGGGAGGATCTCGTGAAACGAGACCTGCGCCCGGTGCAAGACTTGCCGAGCTGCGTGGACATAACGTTAGCGGTTGCGGCCGTGTTCCGTGGAATCCGCGGTCTGTGGGACCGGTCACTGCTCTCAGCCCCGTGCGTACAGCTCCACGAATCGCGCCAGCAACCGCACCGGCTCGGTCACCATCGCCGCACGGGCAGCGGCTTTCAGCGACTCCTGCTCGTGCGGCTCGTAGTAGCCGTGGGCGCTGTAGGCGTCGACCCGGTCGCACAGGGCCGCCGCGTCGAGCTCGGGGTGGAACTGGGTGGCGTAGACGTGGCGGCCCAGCCGGAAGGCGTGCACCGGGCAGGTGTCGGTGGAGGCGAGCAGCACGGCACCCTCCGGCAGCCGGAGGACCGCCTCCTTGTGGCCGAGGTAGGCGCTGAACACCTCCGGCAACGTCCCGAAGAGCGGGTCGGCCCGACCTTCGGCGGTGAGCCGCACCGGCAGGGCGCCGATCGCCTCGCCGTACGTCCGGTCGACGACCCCGCCGGCCAGGGTGCCGAGCACCCCGATGCCGTAGCAGGCGCCGAAGAAGGGCGTGTCGGTCGCGACGGCCCTCATCGCGAGGTCGTGGAGCTCGGCCTCGGCGCGACGCTGGGCCGGCGGCTTGTGCTCGTCGGGGTCGGAGACGTTGAAGGGGCCGCCGCCGAGGATGACCCCGGACCAGTCGGCGAGGTCGATGTCGCCGAGCGGGCGCTGCTCGAGGCGGATGCGCACCAGCTCGTCGGGTCGCAGGCCGCAACCGGCCAGCACGGCGTCGTACTCCTGCTGCGCGACGGCGTCCTCTGCACGGGTGCCGAGGAAGAGGAAGGGGCGCACCGGCTCAGGCCTGGGTCGCGGCGCCGCTGGCCAGCAGGGCGTCGACGTCGTCGATCCCCCATGCGGCCAGCGCCTCGCGGGTCTGCTCGCCGGGCAGGGCGGGGGCCTCTCCGAGCGTGGCCTCGGTGCGGGAGAAGCGCGGCGCCGGAGCGGGCTGGGTGACGCCGTCGCGCTCGACGAACGTCCCGCGCGCGGCGAGGTGCGGGTGCTGCGGCGCATCGGAGAGGCGTACGACCGGCGCGACGCAGGCGTCGGTGCCGCCGAAGATCTCGGCCCACTCGGCCTGCGTCTTCTCGCGGAACCGGCGGATCAGGGTGCCGCGGATGGTGGCGTGGTTGGCCGGGTCGTCGCGGTCGGGGAGGTCGACGCCGATCCGCTGGACCAGCTCGGCCCAGAACTGCGGCTCGAGCGCGCCGACGCTCATGTGCTCGCCGTCGGCCGTCTCGTAGAGGTCGTAGTAGGGCGTGCCGCCGTCGAGCAGCCCCGAGCGCCGGGTGCCGTCGTCGAGGCCGAGGGCGGCGAAGGTCGAGCCGATCGCGTTGAGGTGGGCGGTGCCGTCGACGATCGCGGCGTCGACGACCTGGCCCTGCCCGCTGATGCGCGCCTCGAGCAGGGCGGCGAGGATCCCGATGACGAGGTAGGTCGAGCCGCCGCCGAAGTCGCCGAGGAGGTTGCTCGGGAAGTGCGGCCGGTCGCGGTCCTGCCCGAGCCCGTGCAGTGCGCCGGCGACCGCGATGTAGTTCATGTCGTGCCCCGCCGCCTGGCTCCAGGGGCCGTCCTGCCCCCAGCCGGTCATCCGGCCGTAGACCAGCGAGGGGTTGCGGGCGTGGCACTCGACGGGTCCGAGGCCGAGCCGCTCGAGGGTGCCGGGCCGCATCCCTTCGACCAGGACGTCGGCCCCCTCGACCAGCGTGAGGACGGTCTCGACCGCCTCCGGTCGCTTGAGGTCGAGCGCCACGCTCGGCCGGCCGCGGTTGAGGAGGTCGGTGCGCCCGTGGGCGAACATCCCGCCGCCCGGTCGGTCGACGCGGATCACATCGGCCCCGAGGTCGGCCAGGATCATGCACGCGTGCGGCCCGGGCCCGATGCCGGCGATCTCGACCACCTTCACCCCGCGCAGCGGACCGGTGCCCCGACCCAGCTCGTACGTCATGGGGTGGATTGTGACACCGCCGGTGTCGGGGTCGGGAGGGCGGAGGCGTCCGGGTCGCGGTAGTCCAGTGGCGGATGGTCGTCCCGCCGCGGTAGTCCAGTGGCGGATGGCTGTCCCGAGGGGCCAACCACGACCGTTCGTCACTGGACTACCGCGGCAGGGGCCCGAGACGACCATCCGCCACTGGACTACGCCAGCGGGCCGGCGGGAGCTACCCCAACACCCCGAGTGCCCGCGCCAGGTCGGCGCAGAGGTCCTCGGGGTCCTCCAGCCCGATGGAGAGCCGCAGCACGTCGGCGTCGGGCTTGGCCTCGGCGGCGACCGGGCGGTGGGTCAGCGCGGCGGGGTGCTGGATCAGCGAGTCCACACCACCGAGGGAGACCGCGTGGGTGAAGAGCTGCACGGCCTCGGTGACGCGGGAGGCGGCGGCGTACCCGCCCTCGACCCGGAAGGCCAGCATCGCGCCGGGTCCGCGCATCTGGCGCCCGACCAGCCCGTTGGGGTCGCACTCGGCCAGGCCCGGCCACATCACCTCGCGCACGTGCGGGTGGGAGGACAGCCAGGCGGCGACCTTGCCGGCACCCTCCTGCTGCGCCCGCACCCGCAGCGGCAGGGTCGCCAGCCCGCGGTGCAGCAGGTAGGCGCCCATCGGGTGCAGCAGCGCGCCGGTCACCGCGCGTACGCGTCGCAGCGCCTCCGCCCACTGCTCCGAGCACGCGATCACGCCGCCCATCGCGTCGCCGTGGCCGCCGAGGTACTTCGTGGCGCTGTGCAGCACCAGCGTCGCGCCGTGGTCGGCCGGGTTCTGCAGGACGGGCGTGGCGAAGGTGTTGTCGACCAGCACCGGTACGCCGCCGGCGGCCGCGGTGACCGCCTCGAGGTCGACGAGCTCGAGCGTGGGGTTGGCCGGCGTCTCGAGCACGACCAGGCAGGTGTCGGCGCGGATCGCGGCGGCCACCTCGTCGGGTGCGCAGTAGGTGGTCTCGACGCCGAGCATCCCCGAGGCCAGCAGGTGGTCGGTGCCGCCGTAGAGCGGCCGGACGGCGACGACGTGGCGGCCGTCGCCCTCGGCGAGGGCGGCCAGCACCGCGGCGGTCACCGCGGCCATGCCGGTGGAGTAGGCCACCGCGGCCTCGGTGTGCTCGAGCCGCGCGAGCGCCTCCTCGAAGCGCGCCACGGTGGGGTTCCACAGGCGCTGGTAGACCATGCCGCCGTCGGCCGGGTGGCCGCCGGTCGCCATCGCCTCGTAGGACTCCCCGCCGGCGTCGATGCTCGGCAGCGGGTTGGTCGTGGACAGGTCGAGCGGGAGCGCGTGCACGCCCAGCCCGGTGAGGTCGGCACGGCCGGCGTGGACAGCGAGGGTGTCAAGACTGGTCATGGCGCCATCGTCGTGGAATCCTCGGCAGAGTGGAACCTTCGATGAAGGATCCGCTCGCCAACCGCGATCACACCGAAGAAGACGGAGAAATGACCATGAAGCCGCTCGCCCCGTCCGTGGATCCTGCATCGCTCGACGCCGTCGATCGTCTCCTGCTCACCGAGCTCGCGGAGGATGGACGCATCACCAACGCGGCCCTGGCCAAGCGCCTCGGCATCGCCGAGTCGACCTGTCTGCAGCGCGTACGTTCCCTGCGCGAGCGGGGCGTGATCCGCGGCGTGCACGCCGACATCGATCTCGCCGCGCTGGGCTACCCGATCCAGGCCGTGATCAAGGTGCGGCTCGGCAGCCACAACCGCGACCACGTGGCGAGCTTCCACCAGGCCCTGGCCCACGTGCCGGGCGCGCTGCGGATCTTCCACGTGGGCGGCGAGGACGACTACCTGATCCACGTCGCGGTCTCCTCGACCGCACAGCTGCGCGACCTGGTGCTCGAGCACCTCAACGTGCACCCCCTCGTCCGGCACACCGAGACCCAGCTGGTCTTCGAGGAGATGGCCGGCGCCGGCGTGCTGTGACCTGAGCCATTGCAACTCGTTGCATAGGTCCGGCACACTGCTCCCATGGCCCTCGAGCACGCCCTCCTCGTCGCACTCAGCGAGCGACCCGCGTCCGGCCTCGAGCTGACCCAGCGCTTCGAGAAGTCCCTCGGCTTCTTCTGGCACGCGACCCACCAGCAGATCTACCGCGTGCTCGCGCGGATGGAGGCCGACGGCTGGGTCACCGTCGAGGTCGTCGAGCAGGACGGCCGCCCCGACAAGCGCGTCCACACCCCGTCGGTCGCCGGCCGCGAGGCGCTCGCCGCGTGGCTGGCCACGCCGATGGCGATGGAGACCTTCCGCAGCGAGGTCGCGGTCAAGCTCCGCGGGGCGTCGTACGGCGATCGCGCCGGAGTGCTCGCCAACCTGGCGCACACCCGCGCCGACCACACCCTTCGCCTCGCGCACTACCGCGCGATGGAGGAGCAGCAGTTCCCCCACCCCGACCGGCTCGATGCCGCCCAGCGCGACCAGTGGTTGGTCCTGCGGGGCGGGATCCGGCTGGAGCAGTTCTGGATCGACTGGATCACCGAATGCCTGGAGGCACACGCATGAGCCACCCCGTCTACCCCCACCTCCTCGAGCCGATGACGCTCGGCAGCGGACCCGACGCGCTGACCCTGCGCAACCGGGTGGTGATGGGGTCGATGCACACCGGCCTCGAGGACCACCCCTGGGACATCGACAAGCTCGGCGCCTTCTTCGCCGAGCGGGCCCGCGGCGGCGTCGGCCTGATCATCACCGGCGGCTACGCGCCCACCAAGCGCGGCTGGCTCAAGCCCTTCGCCTCCGAGATGACCAACCGGATCCAGGCCGCGCGCCACACGCGGGTCACCGGTGCGGTGCACGACGCCGGCGGCGCGATCGCCCTCCAGGTGCTGCACGCCGGGCGCTACGGCTACCACCCGCTCTCGCAGAGCGCCTCGGACAAGAAGTCGCCGATCACGCCCTTCAAGCCCAGCGCCATGTCGTCCAAGGAGGTCGACAACACCGCGACCGCCTTCGCCAGGAGCGTCGCGCTGGCGCGCAAGGCGGGCTACGACGGCGTCGAGATCATGGGCTCCGAGGGCTACCTGCTCAACCAGTTCCTCGCGACGCGCACCAACGACCGCGACGACGAGTGGGGCGGCTCGGCGGCGCGCCGGATGCACTTCCCCGTCGAGGTCGTACGCCGCTCGCGCGAGCTCGTCGGCGACGACTTCCCGATCATCTATCGCATCTCCCTGCTCGACCTCGTCGAGGACGGGCAGACGTGGGAGGAGACCGCCGAGCTCGCGCTGCACCTCCAGGCAGCCGGCGTGACGGTCTTCAACACCGGCATCGGCTGGCACGAGGCGCGGGTGCCGACGATCATCACCCAGGTGCCGCGCGGCGCGTGGCGCTCGCACACGGCCCGGCTCAAGCAGCTCGTCGACGTCCCGGTCTGCGCGTCCAACCGGATCAACACCCCCGAGCTGGCCGAGGACATCCTCGCCGCGGGCGAGGCCGACCTGGTCTCGATGGCGCGACCGCTGCTGGCCGACCCGCAGTTCGTCGCGAAGGCGATGGACGAGCGCGCCGACGAGATCAACACCTGCATCGCCTGCAACCAGGCGTGCCTGGACCACGTCTTCGTCAACCAGCGCGCCTCCTGCCTGGTCAACCCGCGCGCCTGCCACGAGACCGAGCTGGTGCTGCTGCCGGTCCCGTCGTCACGGCCTCGTACGGTCGCCGTCGTCGGCGCCGGTCCGGCCGGCCTCGCGGCTGCCACCAGCGCGGCGGAGCGCGGCTTCGTCGTGACGCTCTTCGAGTCGGCGCCCGAGCTCGGCGGCCAGTTCCGCCTGGCGATGGAGGTCCCCGGCAAGGAGGACTTCGCCGACACCCTGCGCTACTTCACCCGCCGCCTCGAGGTGCTCGGCGTCGAGGTCCGCCTCGACACCACCGCCGACGCCGGCGACCTGACCGGCTTCGACGAGGTGATCGTCGCGACGGGCGTCGTGCCCCGGATGCCGTCGATCCCGGGCATCGACCACCCCAGCGTCGCGTCGTACGCCGACGTGCTGAGCGGTCGTGTCGTGCCGGGCCACCGGGTCGCGGTCATCGGCGCCGGCGGCATCGGCGTGGACGTCAGCGTCTGGCTCACCCACGAGCACGAGGACCTCGACGACTGGATGGCGCACTGGGGCGTCGGCGACCCCGCGCTGCACGTCGGCGGGCTGATGGAGGCCAAGCCGCGTACGTCGTCGCGCGAGGTCACGCTCGTGCAGCGCAAGACGACGCCGATCGGCATCGGCCTGGGCAAGACGTCGGGCTGGGCGCACCGCGCCGTCCTCAAGCAGATGGGCGTCACGCAGGTGCGCGGCGCGTCGTACGACCGGATCGACGACGAGGGGCTGCACGTCACCGTCGACGGTGTCTCGAGCGTGATCGCCTGCGACACCGTCGTGGTGTGTGCCGGCCAGGACTCGGTGCGCGGGCTCTACGACGGGCTGCTCTCGACTCCGCTCGACGACCAGCAGGGGCTGCACCTGATCGGTGGCGCCGATGTCGCCGCCGAGCTCGACGCGAAGCGGGCGATCAAGCAGGGGACCGAGGTCGTGGCCGCGCTCTGAGCCCCCGCCCGCGGTGCAGCATGATGGAGTCATGACGACTCCCGATGTGACCGCCCCCGGCGTCGACGACCAGGCCCTGCGATCCCTGCGGGGGTGGAACCTCGCCCTCACGCTGCTCCACCTGGCCCAGGCCGTCGCCGTGGTGGTGCTGGCGACAGACTTCGCGATCACGATCACCCAGTCCCTCCCAGCCGGCCCGCCCGGCACGCCGACCGGGTCACCGGAGGCGCTCTTCGACCTCCCGATCGGTGTCGCGATCGCGGTGTTCCTCGTGCTCGCGGGCCTCGACCACCTGCTCACCGCGACGGCCATGCGGCGTACCTACGAGCGCGACCTGCGGGTCGGGATCAACCGCTTCCGGTGGGTGGAGTACTCCTTCAGCGCGACGATCATGGTCGTCCTCATCGCGCTGTATTCAGGGATCGACAACGTCTCGGCGCTCATCGGCATCATCGGCGCCAACGTCGCGATGATCCTCTTCGGCTGGCTCCAGGAGTCGGCCAATCCCCCGGGCAGCACGACCCGGACGATGAAGCCCTTCTGGTTCGGCTGCGTCGCGGGCGCCACCCCTTGGGTCGCCATCGGCTACAACCTGATCGCCGCCGAGGAGGTCCCCGGCTTTGTCGTCGGGATCTTCGTGTCGCTCTTCATCTTCTTCAACAGCTTCGCCCTCAACCAGTGGTTGCAGTACAAGCAGGTCGGTCCGTGGCGCAGCTATGCGTTCGGCGAGAAGGCCTACCTGGTGCTCAGCCTGGTCGCGAAGTCGGCGCTCGCCTGGCAGATCTTCGGGGGGTCGCTGGCGTCGTAGGGGCGATACGGAGCATCGCTCCGCATTGCTGGGCGGCCGTCGACCTTGTCGGCTCGTCGAGGAGTCGCGTCGAACCGTCCGACTGTGGCATGCCCAGAAGGCGCTGCACACCGCCGCAAAGCGCGCCCATCGCAGACACTCAGAACAGAGGTCTGCACTGCGAGCAGGCCCGCGGCCACGCCGTTTGTTGATGGTCTGGCGGCGTCATCGGGGCGACTTTGGCCACAGTACGTCGGCGCGGCTGTAGTGGCCCGCCGCGTCGAACCAGCGCTTGGCGTGGAGCGTCTGCCGGAGGTCGCAGTCGGCGACGACGATGCCCTCGGCGTCGTATAGCGGCCCCGCGATGACCTCGCCTGACCCAGGGGCGACGATGGCCGCCCCACCCCGGCCGAAGACGGCGGTGTCCGGGAGCGGCCAGGGGAAGTCGTCGCCGAATGCAGCACGCTGAATGAACTGGGGCACTGACACGACGAAGGCGCCGGACTCGATGGCGATGTGCCTGATCGTGGCCTGCCATCCGTCGGAGTCGTCGGCTGTCGGAGCGAGCCAGATCTGCGGGCCGCCCTGGTAGACGGCCCACCGGGCCAGCGGCATCCGGTTCTCCCAACAGATCAGCCCGCCGATCCGACCCAGATGTGTCTCGGTGACCTGGAGGTCGTCCCCCGCGCCCAGACCGTGGAATAGCCTCTCGTGGTGGGTCGGCATGAGCTTGCGGTGCTTGGTGAGCAAGCCGTCCGGGCCGACCAATAACAGCGTGTTGTAGAGGCTGCCGGGGCGCTCGAGCTCGCGCTCGTTGACGCCCATGGCGCAGACGACGTCGTGCTCCCGGCACGCGGCGGCGATCCGGTCGACGACGGGACCGGGGACCTCGACCGAGCTGGCCCACAGCCGCTCCCACAGCGCGTTGCCGTCGCCGCCCGTCAGGTGAGCCCAGGCGTACGACGGGTAGAGCGAGAGGAACGTCTCGGGGAACACGATCAGCTGGGCGCCCTGCCCCGCCGCATCCGCAAGGAGACCGAGCGCCTTGTCGAGGCTGGCTTCCAGGTCGAGCACCACCGGCATCGCCTGGACCGCGGCGACGCGGACCGTAGGCATCGTTGGCACGGACTCCATATCGGCAGCGTACGCCGTCCTCAGTTCGCCGCCGAGGCTCTCACCACGCGGGGCCCAGGGCGTAGAACATCCCTCCGCCTGACCGCGCGTCGCCGTCACAGCATTGGCTCCACTCGGCGTGGACGGCACGGGCTCCGCTCATTCACAGATCACGCGTCTGGGCAGACGCCGGTCCTAACGGAATCGTCTGGTAGCCGCGTGCGGGCCCGGCAACAGCCGCCCTTGACGCGCTGGAGTCGGCTCTCCAGGAGTGCCTGGTCGCCCGGCCGCTGTCTGGTGTCGCGGTGACAGTGGTGCCACCATGGTTTGGTGGCATCGACAGGTGCTGGCACCACCCCGCTGCCGCCGAAGGTCCATAGCCTTGGCCTTGGCGAGCGGCTGGATGCGTTGCGCAATTTTCACACCGGAGCGGCACTCCTGCGCGACCACGGTGGCCCGGTGGTACGCGTGCCGATCGGGCCGCGGGGGCTGACTCCCCAGTTCGTCATCGTCACCTCGCCCGCCGGCGCCCACGATGTACTGGCCGGCTTCGACGGGGCGCTGGACAAGGGCATCCAGATCCATGAGGAGACCAAGCACGTCGGGTTGAACATCTTCAACCTCCCGCACGAGGCCTGGAAGCCGCGTCGGCGCGCGCTGCAGCCGCTGTTCACCAAGAAGCACGTCCGGGAGTTCGCCGTCCACATGTCGACGGAGGCCCAGCTAGCTGCCGAACGGGCCGTCGAGGCCGGACGTATCGAGCTCGACCCGTTCACCCGGCGGCTGACGCTGCAGGTGCTCGGCCGGTCAGTCCTCGGACAGGACCTCGGCCCACGGGCGAAGGCCATGGCCGGTGACTTCGCCACGCTGCTCGAGTACTTCACCGACCGCGGGACCTCACCAGTTCGGGTCCCGGCGAGGCTGCCCACCCCCGGGAACCGCCGCTTCGCGCGGGCCAGGGAACGCTTCTTCGCCATCATCGACGAGGCCGTCGACCAGTGTCGACGCGACCCGGACCACCCCGCGGAGCTGATCCGCCTGCTGCTCGACACGCGGGACCCCGAGACCGGTCATGCGCTCACCAACGACGACATCCGAGGCGAGCTCTCCGCATTCCTGATCGCCGGACACGACACCACCGCAACGACCCTGTGCTACAGCCTCTGGGCGCTTGGCCGGGACCCATCGCTGCAGGACCGCGTCGCCGCCGAAGCCGCCAGGCTCGGGCAGCGACCTCTCAACGCCGACGACGTCACCTCCCTCGAGCTCACGACCCGCGTCGTCCACGAGTCGTTGCGTCTGTGCCCCCCAGCCGCCGCCGTGGGACGACTGGCCGTGCGTGATGTCGTTGTCGACGGCTGGCGAGTGCCTGCCGGCACCAACGTCATCGTGGGCATCATGGCGCTGCACACCGACCCCGCGCTGTGGTCCGACCCGGAGCGGTTCGACCCCGACCGGTTCCTCCCCGAGTTGTCCCACACCCGCGACCGTTGGCAGTACCTCCCCTTCGGTGCTGGTCCCCGCTCCTGCATCGGCGACCATTTCGCGATGCTCGAAGCAACCCTCGGCCTGGCCACCATCGTTCGAGCGGTGCGACTCGAGTCACAAGAGGAACGATTCCCTCTGGCGGTCCCGTTCACGATGACAGCGGGCGGACCGATCCCGGCGCTCGTGACCGATCGCCCGTGAGCACCGGGCCCGACCACACGACTCCACATAAGTACTGCGACGCAAGCGATGCCAGGCGCCGCCACCAGACATATGAACGCGGCCGGGACCAGTCCGGGTCGACCGCCAGACCATGGCCCAGCCTGCCAGTCCACCTCCCGGCCTCACGGCCATCCAGAGGGTCGGTCGGGTCGCAACGGCAGGACCGGGTAGGCACTTCGACATGAGTCTCACCACCGCTGAGGGCGCAGGTCCTCGGACGGCGATTCCAGACGTGGGGAGTTCCGCGTGCCTGCTATCGCTTCACCCAGGGCCCGAAGGTTCGGCGATCGGCAGCCCAGTCCACGTTGCCCGTTCCCTCGTCCTTGAACTGCACGGCGACCCGGACTCTCCTCGGGTTCTTGAGGCAGCGTCGCGGAACTCGGATGGACACGGGCTTGTCACTGAAGATGTCGGCGCGAAGTCGTATCCCTTCACACTGAACGGGAGCTCGGCGATCACGGAACGAACGCACTCGCCTCAGCGGATCGTCGAAGCCCGTGTTGGCGCTGAATGCGACGTAGTAGTCCGGCTGTGGCCCGCGGCCGACATCGATCCAGAAGGCATAGAGCTGTCCGGCGGCTAGCGGAACAGCTGAGTGGACGCGCACCACCAGCGAATCCCGATGGGCGACCCTTACCCGGGTGATGTCGACGGACGTCGAGTCTCCGACCGGGTCGTCGAACACCTTGGTGTCCGCCATTGCCGGCGCAGGAGCCATGGCAAGAATCAGGACCAGCGTCCAAAAGGACACTCCGCGAGCTGACCACCTCGTTGCGAGCATGCGCTTCCCCCGTCCATTGACGATGCCCTCTGTCGACCTCATCGTCGGCTGTTTCAACGTCCGTAGCAAGGACGCACATCTATCAATCGATGCGTCGCGGGCATGCTCAGCGCTTCGACAAGGGACGCACCGCATCCGCCGTCCGCGCGTACGGATGCGCTCGGCTACGCTCGCGTTTCCGACGGAGGGAGTGGCATGGGGCAGGACAGGCCGTTCGACCGTCGCCGGGCAGGTGTCCTCCTGCATGTGACGTCCCTGCCCGGACATGGGTCCGCTGCGACCTCGAACGCCGGCGACCTCGGGGACGAGGCGTACCGGTTCGTTGACTTCCTCGCCGCCGCCGGTTGCTCGGTCTGGCAGGTGCTGCCGCTGGTGCCGACGCACCCGGGGGACAACTCGCCCTACAACGCGCTGTCCGCGATGGCGGGCAACGCCGCGCTGATCAGCCGGGAGCACCAGGCCGCTGACCGTCTCGAGACTCCCTCGGCGCTGGCGGAACATCAGCGGGCCGCCTTCTCGTCGTGGTGCGCCGCCCAGGCCCACTGGCTGGATCCCTACGTCGAGTTCACGGTCCTGCGCGAGCTGCACGAGCAAGCTCCCTGGCTGTCCTGGGCACCTGCCCTGCGCGACCGCGACCCCCGCTCCGTCGCGGATGCACTCTCCCCGCTCGGTGACCGCGTGGAGTCGCTGCGCTTCGAGCAATGGGTCTTCGCCGTGCAGTGGGCGCGCCTTCGCGAGTACGCCGCGTCCAAGGACGTGCTGCTGTTCGGGGACCTGCCGATCTTCGTGTCCCTCGACAGTGCCGACGTGTGGGGGTCGCGGGAGCTGTTCCAGCTGGACGAGGACGGGCGCCCGATCACGGTGTCCGGCTGCCCGCCCGACTACTTCGCGGCCGAGGGGCAGCTCTGGAACAACCCGCACTACGACTGGGATGCGATGGCGGCGGACGGGTTCGGCTGGTGGCGGCGCCGGATCGCGCGCCAGCGCGAGCTGTTCGACCTGGTCCGCATCGATCACTTCCGGGCCTTCGAAGCGGCCTGGCACGTGCCTGCCGACGCACCCACGGCTCGCGATGGCCGGTGGGTCCCGGGGCCCGGCGCAGACATCCTGTCCGTCCTGGTCGACACCGCAGGGCCGGGGTCGTTGGTGGCAGAGGACCTCGGAGTCATCACGTCAGAGGTCGACGCACTGCGGATCGGGTTTGACCTGCCCGGCATGAAGGTCCTGCAGTTCGCGTTCGACGGTGACACCGACAACCCCTACCTTCCTCGCCACCACGGGGAGCACAGCGTCGTCTACACCGGCACCCACGACAACGACACCACCGTGGGGTGGTGGGAGGAGCAGGACGAGCAGACCCGCGACCGCGTCCGCTCCAATCTCTCCGATCCCGAGGAGTCGATGCCCTGGGCGTTGATCCGACTCGCGATGCAGTCGACCGCCCGACTCAGCGTCGTACCGGCCCAGGACATCCTCGGACTCGGCAGCCAGAGCCGGATGAACACACCCGGCACCCCCCAGGGCAACTGGACGTGGCAGGCCCCCGCCGGGGCCTTTGACGCCCGTCTCGCCGCCAGGGTCCGCGAACTCGTGGCGGCAACGGACCGCGAGTCCTCCTGACGGGGCTAGCGTTGGTCGATGGACCAGAGCCCGAGCTGGGTTGACCTGCCGACCGGCGTGCGGCTGCCGTACGTCTCGGTCGGTCCCAGCTCCGCGACACCGGTGCTGCTGCTGCACGCATGGGGAGAGTCCCGTGGATCCTTCGATCGCCTCATGCCGCAGCTCGCCGACTCGGTGCACGCGGTGGCGCTCGACCAGCGAGGTCACGGGGACGCCGACAAGCCGCGGGACGGGTACTCCCTGGCTGCTGCTGCGGAGGACATCGTCGCGTTCATGGATGCCCTGGGCATCGGCTCCGCGGTGCTGCTCGGCTCCTCGAGCGGTGGCTACGTCGCCCAGCAGGTGGCGGCGCTCAACCCCCACCGCGTCGCCGGTCTGGTCCTGGTCGGGTCGCCTCGGAGCCTGCAGGGGAGGCCACCGTTCGCCGACGAGGTCGACCGACTCCGCGACCCGGTCGACGAGGAGTGGGTCAGAGCGTCGCTGACATGGTTCCCGCGGTTCCACCCTGTGCCCGAGTGGTATCTCGAGGATCGTGTCCGTGACGGGGTCCGCCTCCCCGCCCACGTGTGGCGCGAGAGCTTCAACGGACTCTGCGACGCGACCCCACCCAGTGACCTCGGGAGCATCACGTCGCCCACCCTCATCCTGTGGGGCGACCGCGACGAGCTGCTGCCTCGGGAGCAACAAGATGACCTCGCCCACGCCATCCCTGGCTCGCGACTGATGGTCTACGAAGGCACCGGCCACCTCGTCCTCTGGGAGCAACCCGACCGGGTGGCTGCTGACCTCAAGGCCTTCCTGGCGACGGTTCACGACCGGGGCAGACCCCCAAATTGAGCAGGTTTTCCTTCTCGAAGCGATGTAGAGGCGCACTTCTTGCAGCCTTGGGTGATGAGGGGGCGGACGATCGACGAGCGGCTCGAGACGATCACCGAGCTGAAGACCGTCGCGGACGCGTTCGCCGAACGGGCCCTCGAGCAGGAGGCCCGCCGGGACTCTGCGCCGTCCCGGCACCGGCTCGCACCACCAGTTCGCACACTCGGCCACCCTCTGGCGCTCGGCCGAGCGAACCCTCCGCACGCGCATCGCTGAGCTCGAGCTCGCGCCGCGCGGCCTGTCTGCTGTCAGCTGACCAGCCACCTCAGGGGCGCCTCGGCCGGCCGACCTAGGCTCGGGATCGCAACCGATGCCTGAGGAGCACCATGTCACTGCGCACTCGATCCAGCCGCCGTCTCGCCACCGCCGTGGTGGTGCCGCTCATCGCGCTCAGCGCGTGCGGGAGCGACGACGCCGCCGACTCTCCTCCCGGCGACACCTCGCAGACGTCATCCGCTGAAGCGTCCGCGAGCTCCGGGTCCACGGCGGATGCCGACTTCCCCGACGTCATCGCGGTCGAGCTGCGCAACGACGGAGACACCTGGTCGCTCGACGTGACGATGAGCTCGGAGTACGACACACCCGAGCGGTACGCCGACGGCTGGCGGGTCCTCGATCCCGACGGCAACGAGCTCGGCACGATGGAGCTCACCCACGACCACGCAAGCGAGCAGCCCTTCACCCGTACGCAGAGCGGGCTGGAGATCCCCGACGGCGTCGAGACGATCACCATCGAGGGCCACGACCTCGAGAACGGGTACGGCGGCGCGACGGTCGAGGTCGACGTACCGTCCTGAGCCCCGGGCGCTAGCGTCGCGGCCATGACCACTCCCGAACCCGGTCCCAGGATCGCGGCACCCCGACTCGACGTACCGGAGGCGGAGGCGCTCGACCGGGTGCGTGCCTTCGCCGACGACCTGGGGCGGCGGCGCTCGGTGCGCGACTTCGACGACCGGCCCATCCCGGACGGCGTGCTGGAGGAGGCGATCCGCGTCGCGTCGACGGCGCCGAGCGGCGCCCACGTGCAGCCGTGGCGGTTCGTCGTCGTCACCGACCCCGACGTACGAGCGCGGCTGCGGGAGGCGGCGGAGGCGGAGGAGCGCGAGTTCTACGGGCGGCGCGCCTCGGCCGAGTGGCTGGCCGCGCTGGGACCGCTCGGGACGGACGCCGACAAGCCGTTCCTGCAGGACGCACCCGCGCTGATCGCCGTCTTCGAGGTCCACCGCGGCCCGCACTCGCCGCTCCCCTACTA
Organism: uncultured Actinomycetota bacterium; assembly: GCA_963721925.1. GTDB lineage: Bacteria > Actinomycetota > Actinomycetes > Propionibacteriales > Nocardioidaceae > Nocardioides. The sequence continues at coordinate 806,338 of CAVRLH010000009.1, forward strand.
CGTCAAGGAGTCGGTCGGCATCGCGGTCGGCTTCCTGCTCGCCGCGCTCCACCTCGCCGGCCTGTCCACGCTGACCCACACCCCGAGTCCGATGCGCTTCCTCAACGACATCCTCGGCCGCCCTCCGGAGGAGCGCGGGTTCCTGCTGGTGCCGGTCGGCTACCCCGCAGCCACGGCGACGGTGCCGGCGCTCGAGCGCAAACCGCTCGACGAGGTGATGGTCCGGCTCTGACGGACGCCGCACCTGCGACCCTGTAGGACATGCGCATCGAAGAGCTGGACGCCACCGAGACCCCGATCGGCGTCATCAGCCTGCGCCGCCGCTTCGACTCGGTCGTCGGGCACGACGTCTATGAGGTGAAGATCGACGACGAGTTCCTGATGTCGAGCCTCTTCACCGTCGTCGAGCAGGAGCTGGCGCACCTGGCCCTCGCCCGCATCACCGACCCCGGCCGGGAGCTCAGCGTCCTCGTCGGTGGGCTCGGACTGGGCTACACCCTGCGCGCGGCACTCGAGGACGTACGCGTCGTGCAGGCGCAGGTGATCGAAGCGGTGGCGGCCGTCATCGACTGGCACGTCCGCGACCTGCTGCCCGACACCCGCGGACTGACCGGCGACCCGCGGTGCGACCTCGTCCACGGCGACTTCTTCGCACTCGTGGCGTCCGGCTCGACCCCGCGACCGGCGTACGACGTCGTGCTCCTCGACGTCGACCACTCGCCGCAGAACCTGCTCGACCCCAGCCACGGCGCGTTCTACACGCCCGACGGACTGGCCCGGCTGACGTCGATCCTCGCGCCGGGTGGGGTGTTCGGGCTCTGGTCCGACGACCCCCCGGACCCGGACTTCGAGGCCAACCTCGACGCCGCCTTCGCGCACCGCACGACGCACGTGGTCTCGTTCGCCAACCCGATCACCGGAGGCGAGTCGGCCAGCACGGTCTACGTCGCTCAGCGCTGAGCGGGCGGGCGAGCCTCGGGCAGCAGCGGGCGGCGGCGTACCTGATTGGTGTCGAGCACCGGCTCACCCGGTGACTCCTCCTGATCCTTGGAGCGCTCGGCGGTGAAGGCCGAGCTGACGGTGCGCATCGCCTCGCTGAGCTCACCGGGGATCACGAAGTAGCCGTTGCCGTTCTCGGCGAGACGGGGCAGCATCTCGAGGTACTTGTAGGCCAGCACCTGTGGGTCGGCGTCGTTGTCGTGCACCGCCTGGAACACCCGCTCCAGTGCCTTCGCCTCGCCCTCGGCGTCCAGCACCTTCGACTGCTGACGGCCCTCGGCCTCGAGGATCATCTTGGCGCGAGTGCCCTCCGCGGTGAGGATCAGCGACTGACGGTGGCCCTCGGCCTGGAGGATCACCGCACGCTTGTCGCGCTCGGCGCGCATCTGCTTCTCCATGGCCTCCTTGATGCTGGCGGGCGGGTCGATCGCCTTGATCTCCACCCGGTTCACCCGGATCCCCCACTTCCCGGTCGCCTCGTCCAGGACCTCGCGCAACCGGACATTGATGGTCTCCCGGGAGGTCAGGCTGCTCTCGAGCTCCATCGACCCGATGAGGTTGCGCAGGGTGGTGACCGTGAGCTGGTCGATCGCCTGCAGATAGCTGGTCACCTCGTAGGCGGCTGCCCGCGGGTCGGTGATCTGGTAGTAGAGGACCGTGTCGATCGCGACCACCAGGTTGTCGGCGGTGATCACCGCCTTGGGGTCGGAGGAGTAGACGTGCTCGCGCACGTCGAGCTTGGTGTTGACCCGGTCGACCAGCGGGATGAGGAGGTTCAGCCCCGGCTGCAGGGTCCGCTGGTAGCGGCCGAACCTCTCGATGTTGTAGCGCCTGGCCTGCGGCACGATCCGGATCGAGGCGGCCACCAGGAAGGCCACCAGAGCGGCCAGGACGGCCAGGGGCACCCACACTTCCATCACACTCACGTCTCTCTGGGTAGGGATTCGGGCAGGGGTTCGGGGAGCGGCTCACAGGGGTGCACCAGCGCGGTCGCGCCCTCGATCTCGAAGACGTCGACACGCACGCCGGCAGGGATCACCAGGTCCTCGACATAGGGCCGGGCCGACCAGTCCTCACCCGAGAGGTGCACCAGCCCCCCGGCGGCGTTCACCTCGCGCGTCACCACGGCCGACTTCCCGACCAGGGCGTCGCTGCCGTCGCGGGACAGGGGCGGGAGCGCGAGGTGGCGCTTCGCGATCGGGCGGATGGCGACCATGCCGACCCCGCCCGCGGCGACGAAGGCGAGCAGCTGGAGGGGGACCGAGGCGCCGAGGCCGGCAGCGACCGCCGCGACGAGGGCAGCGCCTGCGAGCAGGCCGAACGCCAGCGTCAGCGTGAAGAACTCAGCCGCGACCAGGACGACAGCGGCGACCAACCACACAGCCCACCACATGAGATCCTCCCTCCGCGAGGGGCGTGTCCAGCGTACGCCGGTGGCGGTGGAAGTGGACCCGGCCTCGCGTTCCTGCGGGCGCAGGAGGATATTCGGGTGCATGACGACGACCACCAGCACCACCGTCCAGATCGATGCGCCGGCCGAGCGGGTCTGGGAGCTGGTCACCGACCCCGACTGGTGGAACCGGGCCGAGAACGGGGTGGTCGAGGTCACCGGCCGGATCGAGCAGGGCGAGAAGATCAAGCTGGTGTCGGAGATGCAGCCCAAGCGCGGCTTCACCCTGGCAGTGGCCGAGATGCGCGAACCTCAGCGGATGACCTGGACCGGCGGCATGCCGCTGGGGCTCTGCACCGGCCGACGCACGTTCGCGATCGAGTCCCGCGACGACCGCAGCTGCACCTTCACGATGGCGGAGGACTTCACCGGGCCGCTCTCGCCTCTGATTGTGAAGTCTCTGCCCGACTTCCAGTCCTCCTTCGACGGATTCGCCGCGGCGCTCAAGACCGACAGCGAAGCCTGACCTGCACCCGGGGCGCCTGCCCGCGGCGGACGTCGTACGCGATCACATGTGGCCGAGCTCGTAGATGCGGGTGCTGTGGATCATCGGGAGTCCGTCGAGCAGCGCCTGCGCATCGTCCATGCTCTCGGCATTGACGATGGTGTATCCGGTCAGGGGTACCCCGGAGAAGTCGAGCTCGGTGCTCTCACCGTCCTTGCCGACCTCGCGACCGGCCATGAATGGATTCCCGGGGTCGACGGTGTGGGGCGCGACCTTCTCGAACCAGGCCATCCAGCCCGCGCCGATCTCGGGGGTGGGGGGCACGAAGCCCTGGTGCAACAGGATGAACTTCTTCATGACGTCTCCTCGGTTGATCGATCGCTCGGCTCGGACGAGTCGAGATGTGCGGCGTAGTTCTCGAAGGTCGCGCCCTCCGCGGCCCACCAGGTGTGGAACTGCCCCAGCCATTCCTGGAGCTCCCGAAGTCCGCCCGGGCTCAACGTGAGCACGTTGCTGCGGCCCACCTTGTGGCGCGACACCAGGCCCGAGGCCTCGAGCACGGCGACGTGCTTGTGGATCGCCGGCAACGACAACCCGCGGAGGTCCGCGAGGGCGCTGATCGTGCTGGGCTGCAACCCGAGAAAGCGGACCATCTCGCGACGGTGCGCGTTGGCCAGCGCTGTCAGTACGCCGTCCAGACCGTTCGACTCCACCTGGACAGTTAACCAAACAGTGAAGTGATTGTCCATGCCACGCGCTCTGTACGTCGGCCCGTCAGGCGATGCGCGCGATCCGCTCACGCAGGTCGAGGTCGGGCAGGTCGCGGCCCTGGAGGGCGGCGATGGCGGCGAGCCTGCTGCTCACGCCGAGCTTGCGGTAGCTGTGCTCGAGGTGCTTGCGCACCGTGCTCTCCGCGATGCAGAGCCCGTCGGCGATCTGGGCGTTGGACTGCCCGGTCGCCACGTGCATCAGCACCCGGCGCTCCTGCGTGGTCAGGCTGGCCGGGAGCTGCGGGGTCGGCCGCTCCCTCAGCAGCCGTTGGACGGTGGGCGCGATCAGCTGGAGCATCGCGAGGTCACGCTCGCCGAAACGACCGCGTGTCCGCTCCCAGTCCAGCTGGGCCACGTCCTCGGCCCCGTTGCGGAACCCGATCGACAGCCCGTCCCCTGCCCCGACCTCGACGTTGCAGCCCTCGGCCTTCAATGGCTCACGGGACCAGTGCACGACCCCGACGTAGTGGGGACCGCCACCGCCCGGCGGAGGTTCCGCCTGGGCGCCGAGCTCCACACATTCGAGGAAGTAGCCGAGGCTGTCGGAGAGCTCGACGCCCACGTAGTCGCAACGGATCAGCTCCGCGAGCAGCGTCAACACCTCGACGGTGGGCAGCGGACTGCCGGGGACCGGGTCGGCGGCGGCCAAGGCACGCAGCGCGGCCTGCTCACGCTCGTTCAGGATCAGGTCGGTCATGACGACTCCATCTGCGGAGAGACGATCCACGGTACCCCTGGAGGGGGCCCGTGGTCGCCTGGGTTGATTGGGCTCGGAGGTGGACGGGCTATCGGACGGCGCAGCGGGGCTGCGGGCCGTCGAGGGCGTCGTTCCAGTGCGACCGCACGAGGAAGCAGGGTCGCGTGGTGGTGTCCGTCTCGACCTCGGACTGCGAAACGTCGGACTGCGAAACGTCGGGCTGCGAGACGGCAGGCGCGACCGGGAAGTCCGGCCACGGGATGGCGGCGGCCGGGCCGCCGACGGACAGGCACAGTGCTGTCAGGACGGCGACCGGAGCCCCGATCGCGAAGCGGTGATGAGACATGACGGCCTGCTTTCGAGTAGGTGAATTGGCCTACCTCGAGTGTCGAACCGGGCCGTCCTGGCGACCATTCGCGTTCCGGCGTATCTCTTGCTGCTGGTCGAGCCGCGTGAGCAAGTGTCCGGCGCATTCAGGACGCCCATCGTCCTCATCGACGTCTAGCGTCGCTCCATGGATCTCACTCCCAAGCTCGACCTGGTCATCCTCGACTGCCCCGACGCCATGGCGCTCGCCCAGTTCTACTCGGACCTTGTCGGCTGGCCGCTCGAGGAAGGCTCGGACCAGGCCTTCGCCACGCTCAGTCCGCCTGGTGGCGGCGTCACGCCTGACAACCCGGACGGACGGGCCACGCTGGCGTTCCAGCGGATCGACGACTGGGTGGAGCCGACCTGGCCTGGGGGTGCGCACCCCCAGCAGTTCCACCTCGACTTCAGCGTCGCCGACATCGACGCTGCGGAGCCGCAGGTCCTCGCCCTCGGGGCACGTGTCCACGAGCACCAGCCGTCTCAGGACGGGGGGTTCCGCGTGTACCTCGACCCGGTCGGGCACCCCTTCTGCCTGATCCGCTGACGGGCTGCGGTGGAGGATGCCGGCTCACGCCTCCGACGGGACCTCGACGCGACGCGCGGACCGACCCGGCAACCACCGCACCTCGCGCGTCGTGTCAGCCGACGACCCGTAGACCAGCAGCGCCAGGAAGACGCCGTACACGGGCAGGTGGCCCACCATCTCGGTCTGCCCGAAGAGCAGGAGGGTGGCGTTGAACGGCACCATCGCCACCAGCACGGTGACCTGCGGGAAGGCCCCGGAGATCACCAGCAGGCCGAAGAGCAGCTCGGTCGCGCCGGCGATCGCGACGAAGGTCTCGGGCGAGACGGTGATGCCCACGAGCGAGAAGACGTCAAGGGCCGGGTAGCGCTCGAGCGTGTCGATCGCCATGGCGGGGTTCGTCAGCTTCTCGGAGAAGGCAAGCACGATCAGGGCGATCCCGACGCCGAGGCGTAGCCACAGGAGGGCCCACCGCAGCTCCGCGCGAGACGGATGGGTGGCGCCGTGGGCGTCGGACCCGGGAGGGACGACGACCAGGAAGGCGGCGACCGCAGCGAGGTTCGCACTCTCGCCCAGCGCCGTCCAGCCCGCGGCCAGGGCGAGCGCTGGTGCCAGCGCGAGCACGAGCACGGCAGCCGTACGGACCTGCCAGCCCGTCACCAACCAGATGCCGAGCACGGCCTCGACGAGCAGGAGCGCGTTGCCGCCGACACCGTCGAGGTCGTCGACCGCGGGCGTGAGGAAGGCGCCCGTCGCGGCCAGGGCGAGCAGAGCGACACCGAGGTGGATGGCCAGCAGCCGCGGGATCCACGGAGCCAGCCGGCCCAGGGGCTGGAGGAACGGCAGCTCCGGCTCGTCGAAGCGCAGTGCGATCAGTCGCCACACGACCGCGACCGCCACGACGGCGGCGGTGAGCACCAGCGGCAACGGCGAGAAGAAGAAGGACCAGTCGCCCGCGGCCTGCGACTCCACGAACCAGCGCTCATGCGTCGGCAGGGCAGGGGCGAGTGCTGAGAGTGCTGGGCTCATGCGTCCAGCGTGGGGGTAGGAGCCGGTTCGCGCGAGCGGCCAAGGTCCGCAGCGTGCCGGGACCTTGGACCCTCCGGACCCAGCCGCGACCGCCCCGGACGTACGGTTCCTGCCATGGTGAAACGCGTCTCCGCCGAGACCCTCCTGGCCGCCGCCGGCGTACGCTCCCGCGCACTGCAGCAGCCCGACACGACGACGCTGGAGCGCCCGAGTGGCCCGCCGTCGACCCGCATGGCGCTGGGCGAGCTCGGCTCCGCCCTCAGCGGCCTCCGCCTGGCCGGTGCACTGCCCCGCCTGTCGGCAGCGCCGCGAGGTGACGGCCACCTGGTGGTGGACATCCCCGGCTGGAAGGCGCCAGAGCTGACCGGAGCGCCGTTGCGGCGCTATCTCAGGCGACTCGGGTACGACGCCCGCGGCTGGGGCTTCGGGACCAACATCGGCGACACGACTCGCGACGTCGAGCGGCTGGCCGAGCGAGTGGTCGAGCTGGTCGCCGAGACGGGGATGCCCGCCTCGCTGGTCGGCTGGAGTCTCGGGGGCGTGGTGGCGCGCGAGGTGGCGCGCCTGCACCCCGACGCCGTTCGCCGGGTGATCACCTACGGCACCCCGGTGCGCGGCGGACCCACCCACACCACGGTGGCGCGCGCCTACAGCCGCGGGCCGGACCCCGACGGCCACCGGGAGGCCCAGCGGCTCGATGCGGCCTCGCCCATCGGCGTACCGCTGACGGCGATGTTCTCCCGGCGGGACGGGGTCGTGGCGTGGCAGGCCTGCATCGACCACACCTCACCCTCCGTCGAGCACGTCGAGGTCTTCTCCACCCACATCGGGATGGGCATCGACCCGGACGTGTGGGGGATCGTCGCGGATCGGCTGGCCGCACCCAACCATCCGTAGGGGTGCAGCTGCCGTGACACCTGGCCCCGTCGACAGTTGAATGCAGCATCACCACTCCGGCGAGAGGCCACTGCACATGTCACAGCGCCAGTCCACGGGTCTCGTGACAGGACTTCGACCTTCCTCGACCAACGAGGAAGCCGCGGTCCTGCCTGCCGTCACCTGCGCCCCGTGGTGCCTCGACGGGACTGGTCACACCGACGCGCACTACTCCGAGGATCAGGTGTGTCGCGGCGAGACCGTGCAGGTGGAGCTGTCGCGCCGCCCGCTCGTCGAGGTGGGCGACGACACGTGGGCGCGCGAGGTCCTGCACCTCTACCTGCTCCGCCACGCCGGCGCCCTGATGACCACGATCGAGATGTATCGCGGCGAGCTCGGCGAGACGGTCTCCCTCGCGATCGACGAGGCCGAGGCACTGGGCGGGGCCCTCCTCCGGGCCGTTGACCAGGCCAGGGGCGGGCGCTCTCGCGACCAGTGACTCCTCGCTCACGCGTCCGAGCCTTGCCACAGTGCTGCCACGATTCTGCTCGCACCCTTCCCAGATGCGGCTGAGTGGCGCAGAATCGCGAGAAAGCGCACACGAGACCGAGACCTCGGGGCTCGGTGCTGCCGGAGGGTTTCGATGGCCGAGGGCGAACACCAGGTCGCGGCGTACGACGACGCCGACGCCCTTGTCGCGCGCGTCACCCGCTGGGTCGCGCGCTCACTGTCGGACGGCGTACCGGTCGTGATGTTCAGCCGCCCCGCGATCAGTCGCTCGATCGAGAGACTGCTGGGCGACCGGGGGGTCGACCTCGTCCGGATGCACGGGGACGGCACCCTCGTCATCCTCGACGCCGAGGAGACCATGAGCCGCTTCATGGTCGGCGGGCGTCCTGACCCGCACCTGTTCGCGGAGGTCATCGCATCCGTGGTCCCGCGCGGGGGCGGTCCGCTCACCGCTTTCGGCGAGATGGTGACGCTGCTCTGGGAGCGCGGCGAGGTGGGGGCTGCCCTCGAGCTCGAGGCGCTGTGGGACACGGCCGTCGCGGCCCACCCCATCTCGTTGCTGTGCGCCTACCCGGGGGACCTGCTCGCGAGCGCCGACCTCGGCGACGTGGCCCGGATGTGCGGCCTCCACGACGGCGTGTGCCTGTTCGGGGCGCACCCGGACGCCGGCGAGATCCCACTCAGTGCCGACGCGGCCTTCTCCAGCGTCCACCTCCCCGTCCCAGAGGCCGTCGCGTCCGTACGCCACTTCGTGGGCAACGCCCTGACGGCGTGGGGCCTGGAGGATCTCGTCGGGGACGTCGCGCTGGTCACCTCCGAGCTCGCCACCAATGCCATCACGCACGGCAGGTCGCCCTTCACGACATCGCTCGTCCGGGGCGACGCCGCCGTGCGGGTCTCCGTCGAGGACGGGTCGAGCGCGTGGCCCGAGGCGCACGACGCCCTGCCCGGTGATCAGGACGGTCGGGGCATGGCCATCGTCGCGACCCTGTCCAAGCGGTCGGGGTGCGACTCCACCCACCACGGCAAGGTCGCGTGGGCAGAGCTGAGCATCTGACCTGTCACGCGTGCGGCGGCAGCGTCACGACCTGGCCCGCATAGCTCAGCCCCGCTCCGAACGCGATCAGCAGAGCAGTGTCACCGGCCTTGGCCTCGCCCGAGCGCAGCATCGCCTCCATGGCGAGCGGTACGGACGCGGCCGAGGTGTTGCCCGAGTCCACGACGTCGGTGGCGACGGCCACCGCCTCGGGGAGCTTGATGTTGCGGCTCAGGGTCTGGGTGATGCGCAGGTTCGCCTGGTGCGGGATGAAGGCGTCGAGGTCGTCGACCGAGATGCCGGCGGCATCGAGCGCCTCGTGGGCGACCTCGGCCATCGCGAAGGGAGCCCACCGGAAGACCGCCGTGCCCTCCATCTGCACCACCGGGTCCGCGCCCTGGTGACCGCCGAGGCAGCTGGGAGTCTGGGTGATGACGTGCGACTGCGAGCCGTCCGAGCCCCAGGCCGTCGGGCCGATGCCGGTCGCCCCGGCCGGTCCGACGACCACCGCGCCGGCGCCGTCGGCGAAGATGAACGCCGTACCGCGGTCGGTCGGGTCCATGAAGCGGCTCAGCTGCTCGACACCGATGACCAGGACGTACTGCTCGGCGCCGGAGCGGACCATCGAGGACGCCAGGTTGAGGGCGTGGCAGAAGCCGGCGCACCCGGCGGAGACGTCGAACGCCGCCGTCTTCGAGCCCAGCAGGGTGGCGATCTGCGGAGCAGCGGCGGGCGTGTGCTCGGGGTGCGTCGAGGTGGCGACGATGACGCAGCCGAGCTGGTCGGCGCTCACGCCGGACACGGCGAGCGCGCGCTCCGCGGCGGTGGTCGCCATCGAGATGAGGGTCTCGTCCGGCCCGGCGAAGCGGCGGGTCCTGATCCCCGACCGGGTCTGGATCCACTCGTCGCTGGAGTCGAGCACCTCGCAGATCTCGTCGTTGGTGACGACCCGCTCGGGCCGGTAGACCCCGAGGCCGAGCATCGCTGCGTGGGTGAGTTCGGTCGCCTGCTGGATGGTCATGGAGCGAGCATAGGCATGGCGGTGCTCGGACTCACGGGTCGACGAACGTGACCTCGACGCCGAGCGTGCTCCCGAGCCCGGTCAGGAAGATCTCGGTGTTCGCCCGCGCCTGCTCCCTGAGCTCCGACCCGGCCGCAGCCGTACGCAGCTTCTCCTCGGCCAGCACGTAGATCTCGCTCTGGTCCGACGTGGTGAACGCGTCCTGGACGCGGTCGACCAGGCCACGCTCCTGGTCGTAGAGGTAGGTCTCCTCCTGGTCGAGGTTGGGCTCGTCGAGCTGGGCCTCGGGCAGCCGGATCTCCGCCGACGTGCCGTCCTCGGAGAGCACGACGTCGCCCTCGGCGAGCCCGGAGAAGTCGACGAAGGCGTCGACCGTGCCGTTGGCGACGAAGAGCGACCGCTGGCCGGCGAGGAAGCTGGGCACCCAGCTCACGTCGTCCTCGACGTCGACGATCACCTGGAAGTGGCCGACGGCGGCGCGATACTCGCTGACGTCCTCGATCGACTCCAGCAGGGCCGGCTGGCTGCGATCGACCCGCTCGGTCCCGAACGGGTTGACCAGGCCGAACAGACCTGCGACTCCGAGCGCGGCGAGGGCCACGAATCCGAGGACTCCGGCGGTCAGCAGTGCGACGAGCTTGACGACGAACGACATGTCAGGGTCCCCCAGGTGGACTCGTAGGAGCGGAGCGGGCAGCCTTGCCGAGCAGGGCGACGGTCCGCTCGTCCTGCTCGCCGTCGTAGAACTTGTCGAGGACCTCGGTGAAGAGCGGCTCGTCCGGATCGGCCTGCGCGAAGAGCGTCATCGAGGACCGCAGCTTGATCGCGTCGACCTCGCCCAGCACCTGACGCGCCGACACGTCCGCCAGGTCGAGCAGGGCCCGGCAGCACTCGCGCAACCGCGGCCCGAGCAGGTCGTGCGCGAGGTAGGCCCGCGCCTCGGCAAGGTCAGCGATCGCATACGACTGCGACGTCGGGCTGAGTCCGAGCCCCGCCACCTGCGGGAAGACCCACCACATCCAGTGGCCCGACTTCCGCCCGGCACGCAGCTCGGCCAGCGCCTTGTCGTAGGTGCCGTCCTGCGCCAGGACGAAGCGTTCGAGATCCATGCCGGCCCCCTTCGTGGAGTGGCCATCGTGCCACCGACGGATGCCGACTAGGTTGACCGTGTGCCCGACACCCGCTCCCGTGCCGCCCAGCTCGGCGCGATCGCCTTCCTGCTGCGACCGACGTACATCGCGACCGAGGTCGTCACCGCTGCCGCGACCACGGGCGGCTACAGCTTCGTGTCCGACTCGGTGAGCAAGCTCGGCGAGGTCGGGTGCTCGGACGGCTACTGCTCGCCGCGGCACGAGGTGATGAACGGCTCCTTCATGGGCTACGGCGTGCTGCTCGCCGGCGGCGCGCTGCTGCTCGCCAAGCCGTTGGGCCCGTGGGTGACCGGTCTGCTCGTGGTCTCCGGGGTGAGCTCGTACGCCACCGGGCTGGCGCCGCTCGACCAGGACGCCACGCTGCACACGCTCGCCGCCACGCCGCTCTTCGTCGGGCAGCCGCTCGCACTGCTGCTGCTCGGCCTACGGGTGCGTGAGGAGCGGCCGCGACTGTCGAAGGCGCTCATCGCGGCGGGCGCGGTCACGGCCGCGGCCGCCGTCGGCTTCATCCTGTCCGGCGACGAGCGGGCAGCAGGAGCACTCGAGCGGCTGGCGCTGTGGCCGGTGCTCTTCGGCCTGGCCGGCTTCGCATGGGAGTGGCGACGCGACGGAGGTCGACCCGCCCCGTCCCAGCCGTGACCCTCAGTCGTGGGGCGTCATGTGCAGCCACGGACGGGAGAGCGAGAAGGCCCTGCCGGTGACGACCTTCGGCGAGATCTCGACGACGTTGTACTTCAACGTCCCGACCCAGGGTCGGAGCGGGATGTTCTCCGTGCGGTGCTCCTCGTCCTCGGGCAGCAGCCGCGCGGACCCGCGTACGACGACGCTCCGGGCCGAGTCCTCGTCGTAGCGATCGATCTCGAACGCGACGTCGGACGCCATCGCCACGGCCAGCAGCTTGTTGCCACCCGCGGTGCGGAAGAGCAGCGTGTCGTGGTCGACGGCGTAGTTGATCGGCGTGATGTGGACCTCGTCGACGAGACGGAAGGCCAGCCGCCCGAACTCCTCCTCGCGCAGCATCTGCCAGCACTCGTCGCGACTGAGCTGGATGACGTCCTCGTCGCTCATGGCGATCACTCCCTGGGTGTGTCCTGATTCGACGCTAGACGCTCCGACCGTTGGGGACCACGGTCGAAGGTCCCGATCTCGACATCGGTGTGGTTGCGACCAATCCGTGATCCAGGTCACTCCGAACCACTGAAGTCCGCTGCCCGGCGGAGTCACTCGATGAAGGGTTCCAACCATGCGTCTCCCCTCTGTGCGCCGTCCCTCCCCCTCGATGGCCGTCTCGATCATGGCCCTGCTCGTGGCGTCGACCGGTACGTCGTACGCCGCCGGCCTGATCGGCTCCGACGAGATCCGCAACAACTCGGTGACGACCATGGACATCAAGGACAAGACCCTCAAGGGCCGCGACCTCAAGAACAACGTCATCGGCTCCAACAAGATCCGCAACGGCTCGCTGAAGTCGCGCGACTTCAAGGCCGGCCAGCTTCCTGCCGGTGCGCAGGGTCCCGCTGGTGCGCAGGGTCCGGCAGGGGTGGGCCGCTGGGCCCTCGTCGACGCCACCGGCGCGATCATCGCCCAGTCGGGCGGGTTCAGCGTGACCGCCGGCTACCCGACCCTCGCCCCGACCGCGACCGACGCGGCCGGTCTGCGTGCCAACGGCAACGTCTACATCAATGCCGGCGAGAACCTCTCCAACAACGCGGTGCTCGCCACCATCGCCCTGCAGAACACCGTCGACCAGAACGCCGACGGGATCACCAGCGGCCGCGCCGACGGCAGCGACGTCAACCCGGAGTTCTCCGGCGAGATCGCCGTCGCGGTGTGCCAGCCGGGGCTCGTCAACTGCGCCCCGCCCGGCACCGGCAACTCCAACCACCTGGTGGTCAGCCCCCGTCTGAGCGACGGCAAGTTCACCACTGACGGCAACCGCAAGCGCTTCTACGTCGTCGTGACCGGCGACTCGAGCGACCGGAGCTGATCGCAGCTCCCCACCAGGAGGCAGGCCCCCGCGATCGTGGGTCTGCCTCCTGGCCTGCCCGGTGCGGCACACTGTCGCCGTGACCACCATCTCCGTCGCCGGTCTCGGCTATGTCGGTTTGTCCATGGCCGTGCTGCTCGCCCGCCACAACACCGTCCGCGGCCTCGACCTCGACGCCGCGCGCATCGAGCAGCTCAGCCGGGGCGAGAGCCCGATCCACGACGAGGAGATCTCCCAGTTCCTCGCCGAGGAGGAGCTCGACCTCACCTTCACCACCGACGCGGAGGCCGCCCACGCCGGCGCCGACTTCGTGGTCATCGCGACCCCGACGAACTACGACGAGGGCACCAACTACTTCGACACCTCGACGGTCGAGGACGTCATGCGCGACGTGCACCGCATCAACCCCGAGGCCACGATGGTCGTGAAGTCGACCGTGCCGGTGGGCTACATCGAGGACGTACGCCGTCGTCTCGGCATCGACAACGTCATCTTCTCCCCCGAGTTCCTGCGCGAGGGCAAGGCCCTGCTCGACAACCTGCACCCCTCGCGGATCGTCGTGGGCGAGGTCTCGGACCGGGCCCGCGCCTTCGCCGACCTGCTGGTCGAGGGTGCCGACGACGACCCCGCCGGCATCCCGCTCCTCTTCACCGAGCCCACCGAGGCTGAGGCGATCAAGCTCTTCGCCAACACCTACCTCGCGATGCGGGTGGCCTACTTCAACGAGCTCGACTCCTTCGCGATGGCCCGAGGTCTCGACAGTCGCCAGATCATCGACGCCATCGGCCTCGACCCGCGGATCGGCGGGCACTACAACAACCCCTCCTTCGGCTACGGCGGCCTGTGCCTCCCGAAGGACACCAAGCAGCTGCTCGCCAACTACTCCGACGTACCGCAGACACTGATCTCCGCGATCGTCGACGCCAACACCACGCGCAAGGACTTCATCGCCTTCGACATCCTCGACCGCCAGCCGTCGGTCGTGGGCATCCACCGGCTGATCATGAAGGCGGGGTCCGACAACTTCCGCGAGTCGTCGGTGCAGGGGATCATGAAGCGGCTCAAGGGCAAGGGCGTCGAGGTCATCGTCTACGAGCCCGAGCTCGACGCGGACAGCTGGTTCGGCTCCGAGGTGACCCGCGACCTGGCGTCCTTCACGTCGCGCGCGGACGTGATCGTCGCCAACCGGATGGTCGACGAGCTGGCCGACGTGGCGGACAAGGTCTACACGCGCGACCTCTTCGGCGCCGACTGAGTGCTGGGGCTGCGGCGGCCACCCCGTGGTGACGGTTCATCACGGTATGTAGGCGAACCCGCACTTCCCTAGGTCAATTGACCATGGGAAGTGCATGGTCACCTACATCCCATGGTGAACAGACCGGAGCGTCAGCGACGACGGCCGAAGATCCACCGGCGCCCGGACGACCCACCGTGCGCATGCGGTACGCCGCCCAGGTCGGGGTCGGCCGGTGCGGCGTCGGCCTTGCGCAGCGCCCGCATCAGCCGCGCCTCGGACTTCGCCGGGTCCATCGGGGCGCGTACGCCGAGGGTGAAGCGCTCCACGGTGCGGGTGGCGACGGGCACGAAGCCGATGGCGGTCGCCGGGTAGGACTTCACGCCGAAGGCCTCCTCCAGCAGCGTCTGGGACGGGCCACCGAGCCGCCGCACCCGGGCCAGCGCCGCCGTACGCTCGAGGCGGGCGGAGCTCCCGTCGGGGTAGGTCAGCATCCGGGCACCGTGGTGGGTGCGCTCGAGGTCGTCGAGGAGGGCGGCCAGCGTCGGCTGCTGCGGAGCGAGCGAGACGTCGGGCAGGGTCAGCACGAACTCGGCGTCGGTCGTGGCCGGCGCCGAGCCCACCAGCCGCACCCGCGGCTCGTGGAGGTAGGAGCGGTGCACCAGGCGGGTCTCCAGCACCGGGTCGTCGACCGGCTGGACGCGGTCCTCGTGCACCGACGACCACGGTCCGACGACGACGACGCGCAGGTCGGGGACGTCGCTGTCGAGCACCGAGTCGATCACGCGGATGGTCTCGTCGGCCGGCCCGGCCGGGACGACCACCTCGAGGTAGGGCACCTGGTAGGTCCGCCCGTGGCGGTTGCGCTTGGGACGCATCGTCGGCACGAGGTCGGCGAGGTAGGGGTCGTTGTAGCGGTTGACCTGCTCGGCCCGGCGCAGCACCTGCGAGCGGCCGAGGTGCCAGCTGCGAGCCTCCCGGTCGACGACGAACACGCCGCCGGCCTGGGCGAGCTCGTGGCCGAGCGCCATGTCCTCGCCGAGCCGCAGCGAGCGGTCGAAGCCCTTGGAGTCGAAGTAGAGCGCCTTCGTCACCGAGCCCGTCATCCCGATGTGGAACCGCTGGGCGCGCGGACCGGCGGTGCGCAGGTCGTCGGTCCTCGCCCAGTAGTCCTCGACCCACTGGTGGAGCTCGTGCTCCTGGTCGGGGAAGAGATCTCCTGCCTCCCCCGCCGCCACCCGGTCCCGCACGACAGCGGGCTCGAGCTCGAGCAGCGTCGCGGGGTCGACGAAGCGCTTGTCCCCACCGGGGACGGCGTAGTCGATGAGGTGGTGCCAGCGGGCGTGCGCCTCGACCTCCTCGCGGTAGGCCAGCATGTCGGCGTCGTACCAGTGGAGGACGTCGCCCTCGGCGGCGAGCGCGCCGAGGTGGCACGCGTTGGCGCGGCCCCAGCCCTCCTCGACGCGGATCAGCCTGGTGTTCTCCGGACGGACCTCCGGGAGCTCCTGCGCCGGTGAGCTCTGGTCGTCGACGACGACGACCTCGAGCAGGTGCGCGGGATAGGACTGCGCGGCAAGTCCGGCAAGGACGTAGGGCAGCGTGTGCTGGTAGTTGAAGGTCGGCACCACGACGGTCACCGACAGCGTCGGCGTCCAGTCACCGAGGGTCGCCGGTGTCAGCGACCCCCAGTCGTTGTGGCGCACCACCGGTTGACTGCTCACTCACGTTCCCCCGTTCGGTCCGGCCACCTCGGGCCGGTCGAGCGGACCGACCTCGAGTGCCCTGCTGGGCGCGAAACCGGTCCATTCGGTGTCCACGATGTCAGGTCGGCGGAACTCTTCGTCGTCACGCACCCAGGTGTGTCCGTCTCCGGTGCGCCGCAGGATGTAGCCGAGGCCGTGGGTGCGGTAGATCCGACCCCCCGCCGCCTCGACGCCGGCGAGCAGCTGCGCGTCGACGAACTTCCTGACGCGACGGAAGTCACCGAGCGAGCCGAGCAGCCCACGGTCGAGCAGCAGGGTGCCGCCCGCGACGAACCGGGCGAAGATCTCGGTGGGGTGGCTGCGCCGGACGGTGACGTCGTCGCGCTGGAGGTAGACGAACTCCGAGGGCATGCCGACCACGTCCGCGCCGGAGAAGCGGCGCGCCATCAGCAGGTCGTGGACGGCGTCGGGGGAATACCAGTCGTCGTCGTCGACCTTCAGCAGCACCCCGCTGGAGGCGGCCCGCGCCGCGCCGGTGAGGACGTCGCCGAAGAAGTCGCCCTCGTCGAAGGTGAGGATCTGGTGCGGCCGGTCGCCCAGCGCCCGGCGTACGACGTCGGGGTCGGGCTCGAAGCCGTGGGCCGCGAGCACCAGCTCGACGTCGGCCCCGCGCTGGCGGGCGATCTGGCGCAGCGCGAAGTCGAGCATCTGCGGCCGCTTGGTCGCCAGCAGCGCGCTCACCGGCGGCAGGCCGACGTGCCGGGCGCCGGACCTGCTGGCGAGCGAGGAGCGCCAGGCGAGCGTGGAGTGGTGGTCGAAGGCCGCGCGCCGCACGGCCAGGCTGTGCTCCTCGCGGCGCAGCGGGTCGTCGAGGTCGACCTCGGCGGCCAGTGCCTCGGCGACCGGCGCGGCCAGGGAGGGCAGGTCGTCCGCGACGAGCGGCACCCCGGAGATCGCAAGGGCGAGCACGTCGGCCGAGGACACCTCCATGTCGAGGTAGACCCCCTGGAAGCCCCGGGCGGCAGCCACGACGCCCTCGGTCACCGGACCGTTGGTCAGGCGCGACAGCTCGACGACGGGGTGGTCCCAATCCTTGCGGAACCCCATCGGGTTGAAGATCCGCTCGTCCACCGGCTCGGGGCCGGTGTCGGTGACCACGGTGGGCGCCCGGTCGATGACGTGGTGGGACTCGATCGTCACCTCGTCGACGGCGACGACCACGTCGGGCGGGACGTCGCGCTCGGCAGCACCCGCGTCGGCCGCGTCGGTGACCAGGATGCTGCGCGCGTCGAGGCCGGGAGCGGCGGGGCGACCGGCGTACGCCGTGACGAGTCCGCCGTGGGTCGTCTCGCCGGGACCGGCGGCCTGGCGGGCCATCTCCATGACGACGAGCTGGGCGCGCGCGCCGCCGGCGAAGCGGACCACGGTCAGCACCCCGCGGTCACCGGCCTCCCGGGCCGCCAGGTGCACCAGCTTGGGCCACTCCGGCCGCGGCACCAGCACCCAGGGCGTCGGGGCGTCGGTGAGCCAGCAGGCCACCACCTTGACCTGGCCCAGCTGGGGCACCGCGCTCGCCATCCGGCGCAGCCGAGCCCGGTCGGCGGCCACGACGAGCACCGAGCCCCACCCCTTCAACGGGCCGTCGATCCCGGAGAGGGTGACGACCCGCGGCTTGATGCCCGGGACGTCCTCGATGCCCTGGAGGGCGTCGAGGCCGAGGCTGTCGGAGTCGTCGACCAGGACGAGCGTCGGTCCGGGCATCCGGAGGTCGTGGAGCGGGTGGAGGGACTGCTCGGTCATGGACGCACCCGCTCCCTCAGTGCCGCGGGGAGGGAGTGCCGGACGAGCGGGCGGGGCTGGCGCCACAGCCAGTCGCGGCTGACGTGGTCGATGATGTGCACGCCGGGCGGGGCGGTGACCTTCACCAGTCCGCCGAGCTCCTCGGGCGAGCCGTGGCGGATGGCCTCGTCGACCTCGAACTCGCGCAGCTTGCGGTAGAGGCGGGTGTTGGTGAAGTCGACACCGTCGCGGCGCCAGTGGGCGTACTCGTCGGCGTCGAGCCACTTCACCTCGACGCACAATCCCTGCTGCAGCACGATCCGCTCCACCCCCGGGGGAAACTCTCTCAGCTCCCAGTCGAAGGCTTTCACGAAGGTGTAGCCCGGCCCCATCGGGTAGACCCACGGCTCGAGGAAGCGCAGGGACAGGTCGAGCCAGCCGGTCGACTCGTCGACCACGGTCAGCGGGTGTCGCGGCATCGCGACGATGGCGTCGGTCGACTGCAGCTGCCACGACAGGTCGCGGAGGATGCCGGCGCCCTCGGGCGTGAGCACCATGTCGCCGTCCCACTTCATGGAGTAGGTCGTGCGGACGTGGGAGAAGCACCAGTTGTAGAAGTGGGTCAGCGAGTGGACGCTGGTCGCCGGCGTCGCGAGGTGCTCGCCGCCGGCCCGCGCGACCTGGTGGGGATAGTCCAGGACGGTCAGCCGGTCGGCCGCGCCGGACTCCTCGGCCACCCGCCGCGCGACGTCGGCGGTGCCGTCGTCGGAGCCGTTGTCCACGAGCAGCACGTGCTGGACGGCGGAGAAGATCGGCGGCAGCACCCACGGCAGGTTGCGCGCCTCGTTGCGCACCCGGAACACGCACGTCAGCCCAGGCGCCAGTGGGTCGCCGGCAGACCACGGCCACGTCACGTCGTAGTCGGGCTGACCCTCCAGGGAGGCGATGTCGGGCATCCTCAGCGCTCCCGGCCGATGGCCTTGCGGAGCTTCTGGCGGGCCGCCGGCGGCACCAGCGCCCGTACGGCGTGCGGCACCCGGTCCGACCCACGACCGGCCGTCGGCGCGGCCTCGACCTCCCGGCGGGCCTCGGCTGCTGCCGTACGCCGTTGGGCGACGACGGTCGAGTGGGCGAACGCCTCCGCCTCGGCGTACTGCCCGGCATAGGCGGTGCGCAGCTGGTCGCACCACTCCTGGTTCTTCGTCGAGTCGTCGTCGGCGATCGCGTCGAGGGCCTGCCAGGTCTCGTCGGCCAGCTCGCGCAGCCGGGTCGGCACGCCGATGTCGTCCCACGTCATCGTCACGCGGCGCAGGGACGGGTCGATGAAGCGGTGCACCTCGGCGATGTCGACGGCCATCGCGGTCTTGACGCCGGCGAGGTCGAACGCCTCCCCGAGGGCGAAGACCGGCCGGGTCCAGTCGTCGAGCAGGTCGCCGTAGCGCACGAAGGCGCGCTGCTGGCCGCGGGTCGCGCGCTCGGTGTGGAGCATCATGTTGATCCAGGCGGCGGTGCGGGTGACGGCGCCCTGGTCGGACCCGGCCCCCATCTGCCCGTAGTAGGTCTGCTTGGAGCCGACCACCTCGGTCACCGGGCGCAGCATGGTGACGTACGACGACGTCGCGTCGCAGCGGTCCGCGGCCGCGCGCCACAGGCCCAGGAACCACGACGCCCGCGGGTCCTTGATCACGAGCTCGTCGCCGACGGCGAACTGCTCCTCGAGCCAGGTCGTGACCCGCTCGCGGGTGGCGTGGTCACCGTTGGTGGTGCCGGTGTCGAGCCAGGCGCGCGGGCGGGCGTCGGAGACCTGCACGTTGCTGCGCTGGAGCAGCTCGGTGTGGAGGTCGACGACCCACCGCGGCTCGCCGAACCCCTTGGGGTTGGTGGCGTCCGCGACCACCTCGGGCTGGGGCACGTGGAGGCCCAGCGTGCGCAGCGTCCCGGCCATCGTGCTCGTGCCGCTGCGGCCCGAGCCGACGACGAGGACCAGCCGGCGGTTGCTCATGCCGCGAAGACTATCGGGGGCCGTCGGGGTGGCTCCGGCGACGGGCTCAGTGGTCGGGTGCCACTATGTCGCGAGTGACCGACCTCCGTGTCGCCGTGGCCGAGACCGTGGCCCAGGCCGACCTCGTGCCCAGCCACCTCCACGTGGCTGAGCCCGGTGAGGAGGAGGCGATCCTGGGGCTCCTCGACGAGTCGGTGCGCTGGATGAACAGTCGCGGGAACACCGAGCAGTGGGGCACGGAGGCGTTCTCTCAGGTCCCGGCTCGAGCGGAGCAGGCACGGGGCTGGGTGGCGTCGGGCGGCGCCGTGCTCGCGACCCTCAGCGACCGCCCGGCCGGAGCGCTCGTCCTGGGCGAGGCACCCGCATACGTCCTCCCCGCCACCGAGCCCGAGGTCTACATCGTGCTGCTCGTCTCGGGGCGTGACGACGAGGCCCGCGGGACCGGACGCCGGCTGCTCGCCCTGTCCGACGACGTGGCCGTGCGGATGGGGCGCACGCTGCTGCGGGTGGACTGCTACGCCGGTGCGGACGGCGCCGTCGTGCGCTTCTACGAGTCCGCCGGCTTCACCGCGGTCGGGTCCTTCACCCACCGGGAGACCTGGCCGGGTCAGGTGCTGGAGCGGCGCTTGGCCTGAGCGGCCGTCGATGGAGGCCCGTCAGAGGTGCTGCGGTTGCGCGGCGATCAGGTCGGCGTACCACTGGTAGGACTTCTTGGGCGTCCGCACCAGGGTGTCGTAGTCGACGTGCACCAGGCCGAACCGCTGGGTGTAGCCCTCGGCCCACTCGAAGTTGTCCATCAGCGACCAGCAGTAGTAGCCGCGGATGTCGACGCCGCGGATGATCGCCTCGGACACCGCCGTGATGTGGGAGTGGAGGTAGTCGATGCGGGGCTGGTCGTCGACCACGCCGTGCTCGTCCGGGCCCATGTTGTAGCTGCAGCCGGACTCGGTGATGAAGATCGGTGGTAGGGCGGCGCGGAAGCGGGCGCGGAACATGACCAGCCACTCGCGCAGGGCGTCGGGCACGACCGGCCGGCCCAGGTCGGTCGTCGGGTAGCCGACGACGTCGCGATACTCGAACGGCACGTCGGAGTCCTCGTCGGCCGCCGCGATGCGCATCGGGTTGTAGTAGTTGACGCCGTAGAAGTCGAGCGGCTGGCGGATGGTCGCCAGGTCGCCGTCGGCCATGACGTCCTCGAAGAGCGGCATCAGGTCGGCGGGATAGCGACCCAGCAGCATCGGCTCGAGGAACATGCCGTTCCACAGGGCGTCGAAGATCTTGCTGGCGCCGACGTCGGCGTCGTCGTCGCTGTTGGGCCAGATCGGCGCGTGGTTGTTGGCGCAGCCGATCGACGTCGCGCCCGCCCTGCGCAGCTCGATGGCGGCCCGGCCGTGGGCCAGGAGCAGGTGGTGCGCCGCCGGGAGGGCGTCGAAGAGCAGGTTCCTGCCCGGCGCGTGCACGCCGGTGCCGTAGCCCAGCA
The DNA here is from genome assembly GCA_963721925.1 of uncultured Actinomycetota bacterium. Classification (GTDB taxonomy): domain Bacteria; phylum Actinomycetota; class Actinomycetes; order Propionibacteriales; family Nocardioidaceae; genus Nocardioides. The sequence continues at coordinate 827,399 of CAVRLH010000009.1, forward strand.
GGGCGGCGACGTTGGGCTCGTTGATCGGGATCCAGTGCTCGACGCGGTCGGCGAACCGCTCGCCCAGGATGCGGGCGTACTCGGCGAAGCAGTCGACGGTGTCGCGGTTGAGCCAGCCGCCGTCGTCCTCGAGCGCCTGCGGGAGATCCCAGTGGTAGAGCGTCACCATCGGCTGGACGCCGTGGGCGAGGAGGGAGTCGATGAGCCGGTCGTAGAACGCCAGGCCCGCCTCGTTGGCCGGGCCACGCCCGGTCGGCTGGATGCGCGGCCAGCTGATCGAGAGGCGGTAGCCACCCGTGCCGAGCCCCTGGATGAGCTCGACGTCCTCCTCGAACCGGTGGTAGTGGTCGCAGGCCACGTCGCCGTTGCTGCCGTCGACGATGCGTCCCGCCTCGGCGGTGAACGTGTCCCAGATGCTCGGCCCCTTGCCGTCCTCCGCAGCCGCGCCCTCGATCTGATAGCTCGCGGTGCTGGTTCCGAAACGGAAGCCCGGCGGGAGCAGCGGGAAGTTCGCTGGGGAAGGGTCCGTCACATGGGCGAAGATAGCGGCATGAGCGTGCTGCTGTACGCGGGTTCGGAGAGGTCGTCCACCTCTGCGCCCGGCCGCCTGACGCACCACTCCTTCTCCTTCGGCGAGCACTACGATCCCGCCAACCTCGGCTTCGGACCCCTCGTGTGCCACAACGACGACGGCCTGGCTCCCGGCGCCGGCTATCCCGAGCACCCCCACTCCGAGCTGGAGATCGTGACCTGGGTGCTGGAGGGCACCCTCGTGCACACCGACTCGACCGGCGTACGCCACGAGCTGGAGGCCGGTCGGGCGCAGGTCCTGTCGGCGGGGTCGGGGATCCGGCACTCCGAGCTCGCCGACGCGGCAGCCGGCCGCTGCCGGTTCGTCCAGGCGTGGCTCACGCCCAGCACCTCGGGCGCGACTCCCTCCTACGTCGTCGGCGAGGGGCCGCCGCCGAGCGGCGAGCTGGTCGAGGTGGCCGGCGGTGGCGGCCTGCCGATCGGCACGGCCGGGGCGCGGCTGCTGGTCGCCCGACTCGCTGCCGGCCAGGCGGTCGACCTGCCCGACGACCCCCGCCAGCACGTGTTCGCGGCCACCGGTTCGGTGACGCTGGACGGGGATCCGCTGCGTGCCGCCGACGCCGTACGGATCACCGGCGGGGGTGGGCGGACCGTGCGGGCGAGCTCGCCGAGCGAGTTGCTGGTCTGGTCATTTGGCGGCTGAAAGCCACGGTTGGCAACGCGAGGGCAAAGAAAGCTTTGACTTCCGTCGAACATCGCACGCGCGTCGCGGAGCGATGACACAGTTCCGTCTGGCGCGCTCCTTGCTGACCCCATGCCTCAAGGAGCGCGCCTACATTCTTGCCCCGTGCGGCTCACTCCACCGTGACCGATTTCGCCAGGTTCCGCGGCTTGTCGATGTCGTGGCCCAGGTGCCTCGCGGCGTGGTAGGCCAGCAGCTGCAGCGGGATGGTGAGCAGGATCGGGTCCAGCTCGGGTTCGTTGCGGGGTACGACGATCCGGCGCGCGTCGACCTCCCCCAGGTCGACATCCTCGTGCGTCACCACCACGAGCGGGCCGCTGCGTGCGGCGATCTCGTGCAGTGCCGCGACGTTGCGCTCGGTCAGCTCGTCGGCCGGCACCAGGGCCACGGTCGGCACGTCGGGCGAGATCAGCGCCAGCGGGCCGTGCTTGAGCTCGGAGGTCTGGTAGGCCTCGGCGTGGCGGTAGCTGATCTCCTTGAACTTCTGCGCGCCCTCGCGGGCCACCGGGTAGCCGCGCACCCGGCCGATGAAGAACAGGCTCTCGGCCTCGGCGAGTGACTTCGCGATCTCGACCAGGTCGGCCTCGCCTGCCAGGACCTCCCCGATCTGCTCCGGCAGCCGCTCCAGGCCGGCGACCAGGCGCTTGCCGTCGGCGACCGACAGGTCGCGCACCCGTCCCAGCTGGAGGGCGAGCAGGGCGAAGCCGAGGAACATGTTGGTCAGCGCCTTGGTGCTCGCGACCGCCACCTCGGGTCCGGCGTGGAGATAGATCCCGCCGTCGCACTCGCGCGCGATCGCCGAGCCGACGACGTTGACCAGGCCGACGCAGCGCCCGCCCTTGCGGCGTACCTCCTGGACGGCGAGGAGGGTGTCGATGGTCTCCCCCGACTGGCTGACCGCGACGTAGAGGGTGTCGGGCTCGATCACCGGATCGCGATAGCGGAACTCGCTCGCCGCCTCGGCGTCAGCGGGGATGCGGGCGAGCTCCTCGATCAGGGCCGCACCCATCTGCCCCACGTAGTAGGCCGAGCCGCACCCGAGGATCTTGACCCGTCGCACCGCGCGCAGGTCGCGCGCGTCCATCTCGAGGCCGCCGAGGTGCGCGGTGCCGAAGCGGTCGTCGAGCCGTCCGCGAAGCACCGCCTTGGCCGTCATCGGCTGCTCGAGCATCTCCTTGTGCATGAAGGACTCGTGGTCGCCGGCGTCGTAGGCGGACGCGTCGACGTCGACCCGGGTGGCGGACTTGCCGGTCGCCGCGAGATCGCTGTGGCGCATCGTGGTGAAGCCGCCGGCCGTGACGGTCGCCAGCTCGCCGTCGTCGAGCATGGCCACGGTGGTGGTGTGGCGCACGATGGCGGCGAGGTCGGAGGCCACGAACATCTCCTTGTCGCCGACCCCGATGATCAGCGGGCTGCCGTTGCGGGCGACCACGATGCGGTCGGGGAAGTCGGCGTGCACGACGGCGAGGCCGTACGTCCCGACGACCACGGCCAGGGCGTCGCGGACCTTGCCCTCGAGGGTCTCGGAGTCGCTGCGCGCGACCAGGTGCGCCAGCACCTCGGTGTCGGTGTCACTCGTCAGGGTGATGCCGGCATCGACGAGCTCGGCGCGCAGTGCCGCGGAGTTGTCGAGGATGCCGTTGTGCACGACGGCGACCTGTCCGGCCCCGTCGACGTGCGGGTGGGCGTTGGCGTCGGTGGCCGGACCGTGCGTGGCCCAGCGGGTGTGTCCGATCCCGACCGTGCCGGCGAACCGCTTGGGCATCGACTCGGTCAGGTCACGGACCCGCCCGGCCTGCTTGGCGACCTTGAGACCGCTGCGGCCCAGGACCGCGACGCCCGCCGAGTCGTAGCCCCGGTGCTCGAGCCGGGTCAGCCCCTCGAGGACGAGGGGAGCCGCGTCCTGGCGGCCGAGGTATCCGACGATTCCGCACATGGGGGTCTGTCTCCTTGGTGGTGGTGTGTGGTCAGTGGGGCGCGAGGCCGGGGTCGTGGCTGCCTCAGCCGTGGACGATCCGGCGCAGCTGGCGCTCGGTGAGCTCGGGCGCCGCGACGACACGGTCACCCAGCTCCTCGGCGATCTGCGCGAAGATCTCGGGGTTCTTCGCCCCGTACGTCTTGAGCTGCGCGTGCCGACGGCGGACGTACTCCTCCACGCCCTGGGCGTGGAACGCGATCACGTCGCCGACGACCCGCTCGGCCTCGCTCGTGGTGAGCGAGGTGGTCGCGACGACGTGGGCGACGATCTCGGAGTCAGGCACATGACGAGGATGTGACATGTCACGCCGATGTGGCAACTTCTTGCCCGAAATCGGGTAGATCCGGGCCCCAACGATGCCCTGGCCCCCGACTCTGCCCTCTTGATGGGCTGCTGAGAGTCGCCACACGAGCCACAAGTGGGGTGTCGGTGCCCCAGCACCGGGTGCGGTGGGGCGCGAATGGGGGAGTTCGGGCAACTTGGAGCGAAGCGATGGTGCGTGGGTGGGGATGTGTTAGGTTAGGTGAACAGAAAGTGAACAGGAGGTGTCGCATGAGCAAGCACACGATGACCGAGCGGCCGGTCTGCACCTGGGTGCCCGTCACCGACGCGTCGGGTCGCACCCACATGGAGGCACGCTGGCTGCCGGCCGCTGCCGCGGTCCGCAGCGCCGCCTGACCCCAGCCCAGACATCACGAGCCACGCCCCCTCGGGGTCGTGGCTCGTGGGCATTTCCGCGGCTCTGCAAAGAAAGTTCCCCCAGCGGGAATGTCCACGGGTCTCTCTCCGTTAGGCTGATTGAAAGTTCTACTACAGCCTACGTCCAGGAGTTCTTACATGAGCACCAGCTTCGACACCCCGACCACCGCCATCGACGACATCGCCGGCGCCTACACCATCGACGCCTCGCACAGCCGCCTCGGCTTCGTCGCGCGCCACGCGATGGTCACCAAGGTCCGCGGGCAGTTCGGCGCCTTCGAGGGCACCGCGCACATCGACACCGCCAACCCCGCCGACTCGAAGGTCGACCTCACCATCGACGTCTCCTCCGTCGACACCCGCAGCGCCGACCGCGACGGTCACCTCAAGTCCGGCGACTTCTTCGACGTCGAGCAGTTCCCGACCATCACCTTCACCTCGACCGGCGTCGAGCGCGACGGCGCCGAGTGGACCGTCACCGGCGACCTCACCATCAAGGACGTCACCCGCCCCGTGACGATCGACTTCGAGGAGACCGGCTCGGCCCGCGACCCGTTCGGCAACCTCCGCATCGGCTTCGAGGGCGCGACCACGATCAACCGCAAGGACTTCGGCCTGAGCTGGAACGCCGCCCTCGAGACCGGCGGCGTACTCGTCTCCGAGAAGATCAAGCTCGAGTTCGACGTCTCGGCGATCCGCAACGCCTGATCCCACCCTGCCCACCGGGCAGGAATGTGCCGCGATCGGCCTCGACCGGGCACATATGTGCAGCACCAGCGCACATATGTGCCCGGTCAGCGCATTTGTGGGGACATACGCGCCCGCTCGTACGGGCTCTCCACGGGCGGCCTCGGTCGGGGAGCTCGCGCCCGCGCCGCCCCCGCGCCGTCCTCGCCACGCCACCCCCGCGATATCCATGGGAGATGTCGGGGCATTTCCAGGGGCAAGAGGCCGGAAGGTCCCATGGATACCCCAGAAAAGGGCGGCCAGGCTCAGCCGGATGTCGATCGGCCTCGACCGGGCACATATGTGCAGCACCAGCGCACATATGTGCCCGGTCAGCGCATTTGTGGGGAGATACGCGCCCGCTCAGCGATCAGGGGCGGGACATATGTGCCCGGTCAGCGGGGGTTCTTGCCCTTGTAGCCGCCGCCGCTGCTGTGACCGCCGGTACGCGCCCGCTGCGGGCCCTTGTCGAGCTCGAGCTCGATCAGCTTCCCGGAGATCCGGGTGCCGGCCAGCCGCTCCAGGGTGCCGCCCGGCAGGGTGGCGGGCAGCTCGACCAGCGAGAAGTCCGGCTTGATCGAGATGTAGCCGAAGTCGCCGCGCGAGAGGCCACCCTCGTTGGCCAGGGCGCCGACGATCTGGCGGGGCTCGACCTTGTGGCGCTTGCCAACCGAGATGCGGTACGTCGCCATCGGCACGTCGCTGCGGTCACCGCGGGGAGGCCGCTCACGCTGGGCCTTGCCGCTGTGCGTGGGCCGGTCGTCGAAGCTGCGGGTGGACCGCTCCGGCTCCGGCTCGAGCAGCAGCGGCTGCTCGCCGTGCATGACGGCCGCGAGGGCAGCGGCGACGTCGACCTCGGTCACGTCGTGCTCGCTGACGTAGTGCGACACCACGTCGCGGAAGAAGTCGATCCGCTCCGGCTGCGTCAGCGCCTGGGTGATCTGGTCGTCGAAGCGCGTGAGGCGGGTCGCGTTGACGTCGTCGACGGTCGGCAGCTGCATCTGGGTGAGCGGCTGGCGGGTGGCCTTCTCGATCGCGCGCAGCAGGTGGCGCTCGCGCGGGGTGACGAAGGCGATCGAGTCGCCGGTGCGGCCCGCGCGGCCGGTACGGCCGATGCGGTGCACGTAGGACTCGGTGTCGGTGGGGATGTCGTAGTTGACGACGTGGCTGATCCGCTCGACGTCGAGACCGCGGGCCGCGACGTCGGTGGCGACGAGGATGTCGAGCTTGCCGGCCTTGAGCTGGTTGATCGTGCGCTCGCGCTGCACCTGGGCGACGTCGCCGTTGATCGCCATCGCGGAGTAGCCGCGGGCGCGGAGCTTCTCGGCCAGCGTCTCGGTCTCGTTCTTGGTGCGGACGAAGACGATCATGCCCTCGAAGTTCTCGACCTCGAGGATGCGGGTGAGGGCGTCGACCTTCTGCGGGTAGGACACGATCAGGTAGCGCTGGGTGATGGAGGACACCGTCGACGTCTTGTTCTTGACGGTGATCTCGACGGGGTTCTCCAGGTACTTCTTGGAGATGCGGCGGATCTGCGCGGGCATCGTCGCGGAGAAGAGCGCCACGTGCTTGTCGCCGGGGGTGTCGGCGAGGATCGTCTCGACGTCCTCCGCGAAGCCCATCTTGAGCATCTCGTCGGCCTCGTCGAGCACCAGGAAGCGCAGCTCGGACAGGTCGAGGGTGCCCTTCTCGAGGTGGTCCATGATCCGACCGGGCGTGCCGACGACCACGTGGACCCCACGTCGCAGCGCCGAGAGCTGGACGCCGTAGCCCTGGCCGCCGTAGATGGGCAGCACGCGGACGCCCTTCATGTGGGCGGCGTACTTCTCGAAGGCCTCCGAGACCTGGAGCGCGAGCTCGCGGGTCGGCGCGAGCACGAGGGCCTGCGGCGTCTTCTGGGAGAAGTCGAGCTGGGAGAGGATCGGCAGCGCGAAGGCGGCCGTCTTGCCGGTGCCGGTCTGGGCCAGGCCCACGACGTGGCGGCCCTCCAGCAGCGGCGGGATCGTCAGCGCCTGGATCTGCGAGGGCGTCTCGTAGCCGACGTCGGCCAGCACCTTCAGCACCTCGGGCGCGAGGCCGAGGTCGGCGAAGCTCAGCGGGGGAAGGTCGTGTTGATCGTCGCTCACGCGTGCAACGGTAGGGCCTCACCGGGTATAAGGGCATTCCTCAGGGGCCACCAGTTCTGCGGTTTAACCGCGCGACAGGGCACGGCGTGAGGTAGCACACTTCCGCCATGCCCAGCCCAACGTCTCCGCAGCCCGCACTGCCCGACGGCCTCACCACCCGCCCGCTGCGGCGGACCGACTCCGGAGCCGTCTTCGAGCTGATGGCCGCGCAGGAGCTCGAGGACATCGGCAAGGTGGCGATCGAGGAGTCCGACATCATCAGCGACTGGGCGCGCCCCAGCCACGACCTCGCCGGACGCTCGGTCGGTGTGTTCGAAGGTGCGACGCTCGTGGCGTACGCCGAGCTGATGGGCGCCGACCGGGCCGACACCAGCGTGCTGCCTTCCCACCGCGGCCGCGGGATCGGCACCTGGCTGGCCCACTGGCTCCAGCGGCTGGGGCGCGAGGTCGGCTCGACCGAGCTCGGCATGCCCGTGCCCCAGGGCTCCCCCGGCGACCGGTTGATGGAGGCCCTCGGCTTCCACGTGCGGTGGACGAGCTGGGTGCTCACCCTCCCCGAGGGAGCGTCGATCCCCGTTCGCGACCTGCCGCCGGGCTACACCATCCGTGCGGCCGGGCCCGACGACGTACGGGCCGCCCACGACGTCCTGGAGGACGCCTTCCTGGAGTGGTCGGAGCGTGCCCGCGAGTCGTGGGAGGACTTCGAGGCGGCCACCAGGGGTCGGCCGGGCTTCGAGCCGTGGAACCTGCGGGTGGTCCTCGACCCGCAGGGCGAGGTGGTCGGGGCCGCGCTCGTGCTGGTGTCGGACGAAGGGGCGACCGGATACGTCGATCGGCTGGCCGTGCGCCGCGACCAGCGCAACCGCGGCCTGGCGCAGGCGCTGCTGGTCGACTCCTTCGCGGCGACGCGGGCCGCGGGGACGACGACCTCGGAGCTGAGCACCGATTCCCGCACCGGAGCCCTGGGCCTCTACGAGCGTGTGGGCATGGTCGTCGACCATGTCTGGGTAAATCGTGGAATCCGTCTGGCCTGACATAGTTTTTGGTCAGCGCCGCGAGAGAGATACGAGGAATCCGCAAGCATTGGTCTGGTCTAGACCATCTGTTTCGAGATTTCAGCGTCCACTCCCGGATCAATCCACCGGCACGTACCATCGACCAACGCCGTTCGGGCGGCGCCAGGGCGGGACGTGGGGTCCTTGTCACGGCAACTGCAGGGGGTTTAACTCAGGTGCAAGATCTTCATGCTCTCGTCGTCGAAGACGACCCCGACATCTCATCAGCGCTCGTCGAGACCCTGGAAGGTGCCGGCTTCCGCGTCACAGCCGCACCTGACGGTCGCTCAGCGGTCGACGCGGCCATCGCGGACCCGCCGGACCTGGTCACCCTCGACCTGACGTTGCCGCACATGGACGGCATCGAGGTCTGTCGGCGCATCCGGGAGACCAGCGACTGCTACATCGTCATCGTCTCCGCCCGCTCCGAAGAGGTGGACAAGCTCATCGGCCTGGAGGTCGGGGCGGACGACTTCGTCCTCAAGCCCTTCTCGCCTCGCGAGCTCCGCGCACGGGTCGCGGCACTCTTCCGCCGTCCGCGCAACGGCGCCGCCGTCGCCGACGAAGGGGTCTCGAGGCCGTTGCACGTGCCGGCCCAGTCGCAGCCAATGGACGAGACGTCCGCACTCGACTGTGGTGCCGGTCTGATCATCAACTCGGCCCGCCGCGAGGTGGAGGTCAACGGCGCGATCGTCGACCTGACCCGCATCGAGTACGACGTGCTCGACTACCTCGCCAGCCACCTCTCGCGGGTCTGCACCCGCGAGGAGATGGTGCTCGCGATCTGGAGCAGCGCCCTGACGCACGACCACCACCTGGTCGACGTCCACGTCGCCAACCTCCGGGGCAAGCTGCGCAGGCACTCCGACGCCACCTGGATCCACACGATCCGCGGCATCGGCTACCGGATGGATCGCGAGGGCAGCAACGAGCGGTCCGCCGGTGGCGGCCCGCACCTCGTCGCCAGGATCGACGCCGAGGACTGGGCCCGCGGACTCGACTTCTGAGCCACGGAGCTTTGAAGGAGCGTCGGCCTCTCCCGACGACGTAGTGACGTCGGGCGAGCCGCCGTCTCCCTGCTGGGCTGTCGACAGCCGACCAGGGTCCGGATGACTGAGGGACACACAAGCCATGAAGGACAACCGCACCGCCGTCGTCGTCGAGGACGACGCCGACATCGCTGAGGTGATCGGCAGCCTCCTCGAGCAGGTCGGCTTCGAGGTCCAGACCGTGGGTACGGGCGCCCGGGCCCTCGACGTCATCCGCGACACGCTCCCCGACCTGGTCACCCTCGACCTCACCCTGCCCGACTTCGACGGGGTCGAGGTGTGCCGCCAGATCCGGATGGTCAGCGACTGCTACGTCATGGTGATCAGCGCCCGGACCGCCGAGGTCGACCGGCTGGTCGGCCTCGAGGTCGGGGCCGACGACTACCTCTCCAAGCCCTTCTCGCTGCGCGAGCTCCAGGCCAGGGTCGCCGCGTTGTTCCGACGCCCCCGCACGACCGACGGGCTGCCCCCGGTCCCGGGCGCGACCACAGGGGGGTACGCCGCGCCGGTGGCCGTCGACGGTGTGCTCGGGTGCGAGGACCTCCAGCTCTTCCGCCGCGCCCGCGAGGTCCGGGTGGCCGGCAAGCACGTCGAGCTGACGCGCACCGAGTTCGACCTGCTCGACCACCTCGTCAGCCGTCCCGGCGTGGTGGTGGGTCGCGACGAGCTGTTGCGCGACGTGTGGGCCACCGACTTCGTGCCGGAGAACACCCACGTCGTCGACGTGCACCTGGCCAACCTGCGGCGCAAGCTCCGTCGCTCCGCCGACGACAACGAGTGGATCCGCACCATCCGCGGCGTCGGCTTCCGCTTCGACCCCTGCTGCTCCTGAGTCGGACGCCCAACAGGGTCAGCGAGCGGTCTCGCGCAGCGTCGCGCCGCGAGCGCCCCGGACCGTCAAGGTCGCACTGATCAGTGCGGTCGCCCCGAAGACGGCGGCCGCGAGCAGCGCCAGCACCGCGAGGCGCAGCGGCGAGATCGCCGCCACCAGCGCCGGAGTGGTGAGGTCGTCGGCGTACCCCAGGGTGATGGTGCGCAGCACCACCCACTGCGCCAGCGAGCCGGCCAGGATGCCGGCGATCGCCGCACTTCCCAGGACGACGGCCAGCTCGCGCACCACCGCCACCATGACCGCCCGGCGCGGCACTCCCACCACGCGGAGCGCGGCAGCGTCGCGGCGACGGGACGGCAGCTGGACGGCGGCACTCACGAACAGGCCGGCCAGCGCCATCAGCACGACGAGCGCCGCGACGACGGCGTAGAGGCGCAGCGCGAGGGCGTACGCGCTCTGGTCGAGCACCCGCCGCTCCTGCGCCAGGCTGGTCTCGACGCTCAGGCCGGCGGCGGACAGGGCGTCGCTGATCGACGTCGGCGCGCCGGCGCGCTGCAGGACGCGCACCGTCATCAGGTTGTCGTAGACCGGTCGGTCGGTGATGAAGGAGGAGTAGTCGACCAGCAGCCCTGAGGGGCCGGTGAACGGCATCCCCTCGATCTCCGCCACCGACTCGACCGGGATCAGGCCGAAGCCCTCGTCGAGCTTGTCGAGGGCGCGCTCCTGGACGCCCGGACCGCTGAGGGCGGGGCGCTCGCGAGTGATGCCGCCGGCGGTGATGCGCGCCATGCCGACGGAGTCGCCGGTGTCGAGGTCCATCGCCAGCTGCCCGCCCTCCTCGCGCAGCTCGGTGATGGAGGTCTTCACCGCGGGGTCGGGAGTGGGGGTCCAGGCCGCCCCGTCGATGCCGCCGGGGACCGACGTGCCGTCGACCTGGATGTCGAGGAGACGGATCGAGCCCGACATCTGCATCGTGGTGCCGGCGCCGCCACCGAAGGTCATCCCCTCGAGAGGACAGCTCACCCGGCACTCCGGGATCCGGGTGGACAGCGTGCTCTCGCCCGCAGGGAAGGGACCGAGGTAGGCCTTGATGGGCCTGCCGTTGCGCGTGCCGAAGCGCACCTCGACGGCCAGCGGCTTGTCCGTCTCGGCACGGTTGTCGACCGTGAGCGAGAACTTCCGGCCGGTGACCTGAGGCACCCGGCCACCGGGGGCGATGTCGTCGGCGACCTGGGCGACCCCGATGCCGGGGCTCCACGTCTCGGGCCAGGTCGCGACCCGAGCCAGCCGGCTGCTGTCGACGATGGAGAAGTTGGCGCCGGGATTGGTGGCGTCGGCCGCGGCCATCACCCACTCGCCCTCGGGGTCGACCTCGCGGGTCAGGTCGATCGCCTCGGCGAGCGTGAGCTGGGTGGACCACGTCGTGTGGGCCGGCGACGAGGTGGCCGCGACGCTGGTGCGCCACGTGGCGGCGGAGTCGTAGACCCCGGCGCCGAAGACCGCCACCGCGATGGCCGCCGTGATCGGCAGGATCACCAGGGTGCCCTCCTGGCGCCGCGAGATCGCCCGCGAGGAGACGAAGCCGCTCAGCGACCGACCGTGTGATCGACCGGTCCACCACGTGGCCAGCACCGCGGTCAGCCGGGTGGCGGCCAGACCGGCCACCACCGCCAGCAGGACCGGCAGGACGAGGTCGGTCGCGTCGGGCTCGGCGGGGCCGCCCGCGGAGAGCTTGCTGACCAGCGTCGCCGCAGCCAGCGCCACCAGGGTCAGCTGGGCGACGATCGACCACCGGCGTGCGGCCACCGGACGTCGTACGCCGGAGAGCTGGGAGGCCAGCGACTCCCGGACGACGAGCCCGACCGCCACGCACGCGACGGCGAAGGCGGCCAGCAGGACGAGCGTCGCCGCCAGCCAGCTGGCCACCGGGAGCGGGACCGGCAGGCCGGGGACCAGCCAGGAACGGACGAGCAGCCACGACAGGCCGAGGCCGAAGACGACACCGAGCGGGGTGGCCAGCAGCAGGACCACGACGGGCTCGGCCAGGCCGAGTCCCCAGAGCCGGCGCGAGGTGACGCCACGCAGGGAGGCGAGGGCCAGCTCCGGGACGCGGAGCTCGCTGGCGGCGTTGAGCAGCCGCATCAGCAGGGCCAGCGCGACGAGCACGAGGGAGAGGACCGCGGGGGCGATGGAGCTGCGGGCGGTGGACTGCTGGAAGCGGACCTCGGAGACCACGTCGGCCAGCGAGTTGGTGCCGTCGTCGCGGATCGTGCCGCCCTCGACCGCCAGGTCGGTGTCGGCCGGGATCGCGGTCGCCGAGTCGGCGGCCACGTCGAGCTCCGCGGGGGTCAGGTCCGCGGGCACGTCGAGCTGGGTGTCGACCCGGATGGTCCAGCCGCCCAGCGCGACCAGGGTTTCGGTGGTCGTGATCAGCGGCGACGGCTGGTAGGGCCGGTAGCCGCCGCTGATGCTCGTCTGCTCGCTGGCGCTGGTGAGTCGGCCGGGGAGGAGCCAGTCCTGCCCGGTCTTCGGGGTGGTGTAGGTCCCGACGACCACGACGCTCTCGAACGACGGCCGCGGGAGGTCGAGGGCCACGACTCCCGGCGGCTCGAAGATGGCCAGTGGCAGCGGCTCGCCGATCTCGGCGCCGGTCGTCTCGAGGTCGATGTCGAGCATCAGGACCTCGCCCGGGGCGCTCGGGCAGCCGCCCTCGACCTCGAGGGTCTCGCACGCGTCGTCGCGCGACCAGAACGTGGTGACGCCACGCAGCGCGCTGTAGCGGCGCGAGGTGACGATGAGGTCTGGCTCCTGCCACGACCCCCGGGACAGGGAGTCGGCCGCCGCACGGGCGTCGCGCTCGGCCTCCTCGAGGGTGGACCCCTGGTCCGGCGTGAAGACGCGACTGGTGCCGGTCAGTCCGGGCGCGGTCTCCTGGAGCCGGGTCACGACGTAGGAGTTGGTGACCGCCTCGGCGAAGATCGGCCCGAGCACGGCGGAGCCGATCGCGAGCGTGGCCAGCAGCACCGAGCCCGCCGAGAGCAGGGCCCGGGCACGCAGGCCGCGCAGGATCGCGCCGAGGAGCTGGATCATCGACCCTCCTCCTCGCGCAGCAGGCTGGGTCGGGTGGTGGTGGAGCGCACCGCGCGGGCACGTCCGCCGACCGCGACGACCGCAGCCGCCGCCAGCACCGCCGGGACCAGCAGGGGCCAGGCCCGCGCGCTGGTGTCCAGCGGGAGCGAGGCGACCGGGAGCGACAGCAGCGGCAGCCCCCCGAGCAGCAGCGTGACCGCGAGCCAGCCGCCGACGACCGCAGCCCCCGCCACGAGCACGGTGAGCGTGACGAGCTCGGCACGACCCGCGCGCCGAGCCGTGCCCAGCCCGATGCCGAGCACCCGCAGCGACGCCACGTCGTGGCGGTAGTCCCGCAGGTGGCGCGCCACCCCGGCGCCGAGGGCGAGCAGGGCGACGAGGGCGCAGGCCAGTGCGGTCAGGGCGTACGCCCGGGCCTGGGCGCCGCCGTGGGCCCGCCCCAGCGAGGTGCGTACGTCGGCCAGCGGGCGCCACGAGCTGCCCGTGGCCTCCTCGACCTCGTCGAGCAGCGCCCGCGGGGTCCCCGCGGCGGCGACGATGCGGACCTCCGTGCTGGGCACCGTCGGGCCCGACCCGAGGGCGGCGGTGCGGAGGTCGCCGAGCACGCCGACGCTGCCGAGCAGCGGGAGGGTCGTGGCCTCGCCGACCGTCCGGATGGCCCGGTCGTCGCCGCTCAGGTCGAGGGCGAGCGGCTCGTCCTCGCCGGCGACCAGCACGGGGACCGGCGCCCGGACGTCGTCGAGCAGCAGCGCCATCATCGTGGAGGGCAGGAGCCTGACCTCCAGGCCGTCGGGACGGTTGATCGCGACGGTCTGCGTCGGGTCGAAGTCGATGAACCGGTCGTTGGCGGCAGTCTCCAGCGACGACGGATCGGGCAGCCAGGTCTCCTCGAGCAGGTCCAGTCCGCCGAGCTCCGCCTGCTCCACCAGCACCACGAACTCGGAGTCGTCGAAGAACGAGTCGGTGTTGCGGCCGACCCTGATGCCGGTCATCGCGCACCCGTCCTCGCACTCGGGCACCCGCGCCGTACGGCTCGAGCGGGAGCCCACGGTGGGCACGTCCAGGGTCACCGTGGCCGACCCCGACCGGTTGTCGGCCGCGACGTAGTCGACCTGGACGTCGACCGACCCGGTCGGGTCGCCGCTGATGATGGTGCCGTCCGGAGCGGTGAAGACGGTAGGCGCGCCCTTGCGCAGCGCCGACACGGTCACGGCGAAGCGGGAGCCGGAGGCGACGGGTGGCGCCCCCTCCGTGACCAGCCGCGAGACCGCGTCGGAAGCGGCCTGTACGGGGGTGCCGTCGTAGAAGTCGCCGACCACGGCGTCCCACCGGGCAGCGTCGACATAGGCGCGCCGCTCGGCCAGGCGCTGCTCGTTGCGCACGAGCGCCGTGGTCATCAGCCGGGTCCCGTCGGGGTCGAGCCGCTCCGTGAGCTGCTGGGCACCGAATGCTCCGGCGCCGGCGTCGATCACCCGGGGGCCGCCGGACTCCACGCGCGCCTGGGCGTCGGTCCACCGGTCCACGCTGGCCGCGCCGGTCAGCGCGAGCGAGCCGACGACGGCCGCGGCGACGACCAGCCGGACCGGGGTCACCAGGTCGTCGGCGCGGGCCAGCCGTCGGGTGGCGAGGAAGGCGCTCAACCCGCGCTTCTCCGTGACCGGGGTGAAGCCGCGGGCGGAGATCCGGATCAGCCAGATCGCCGCCTGGCCCAGCGCCAGGCCGACGAGGGCCGGACCCAGCAGCACGAGGAGGTCGGGCTCACCGCCGGTGCTGCGGCTGCGGTAGGCCGCCACGCCCGCCCCGACGATCACGAGCAGGCTCAGGAAGACCGCCAGCGTGGTCGCCCGCCGGGGCCGGCGGCGCGAGGAGACCTGGACGGCCAGCGGCTCGCGCAGCGCCGCTGCCGCGCCCAGCGCGACGATCAGCAGGCCGACCCCGGCGACGGCCGCGGCGGTGAGCAGCGCCGTACGCCCCAGCGGCGCAGCCGCGTCGTCGAGCCAGGCCCGGGTGGTCACCATGGTGCCGGCGGCGCCGAGTGCCAGCCCGGCGAGGGTGCCGACCACGATGGCGAGCAGCGGCTCGACGAGCAGGAAGCGCCACAGGCGGAGGCCGTGGATGCCGCGCAGCCTGGCCAGGCCGATCTCCTCGCGGCGAGCGACGGCCAGCTCGGCGCCGATGCTCGGCACCGCCACCGCCCCCAGCAGGAGCAGCGGCGCGGCGAGCGCGGCAGAGGTGTCGGCGGCGCGCGCGAACTGGAGGACGGTCACGGCGCCACCGACGACCACCAGGGTCATCAGCACCAACGTCGTCAGCGCACCCCGGCGGCTCCAGGCGCCGCGCAGCACGCGGCTCACGAGCAGGACCTCATCGCAGGACGCGGCCCTCGTCGAGCGCGATGTGGAGGTCGCAGGCGTCCACGACGGCGGGGTCGTGGGTGGCGACCACGACGACGGCGCCGCGGGCGGCCTCGGCACGGAGCTCGGCCAGGACGACGGCGCGGTTGCCCTCGTCGAGCTCGGAGGTCGGCTCGTCGGCCAGCAGCACGTCGGCGCCGACGACGAAGCCGCGGGCGCAGGCCACGCGCTGCATCTGACCGCCGGAGAGCTCCTCGACCTGGCGCTCGCCGAGGTCGGCGATGCTGAAGCGGGCCAGCGCCGCCTCCGCCTCCTCGTCGGCGTCCGCCGGTCGTACGCCGCGGGCGCGCAGCGCGATCGAGACGTTCTCGCGGGCGGAGAGGATCGGGACGAGGCCGTAGACCTGCAGCACGAACGCGACCTCGCGCCGGGGGTCGCCACTGCCGGTCCACATGTCCTGGCCGTCGAGGAGCGCGGTGCCGCTGGTCGGCTCGAGGAGCCCGCCGGCGATGGAGAGCAGCGTGGTCTTGCCCGAGCCGCTCGGCCCGGAGACGGCGGTGACCTTGCCGGCCGGGAAGGTCACGGTGACGTCGTCGAGCAGCGTGCGCCCGGCGACGTACGAGATGTCGGACATGACGAGTCCGCCGGTCGTGGTGGCGTCGCTCATGCGGGGGATCCTTCACCGCTGGCGCGGGTGACGATGATGCGGCCCTGCTCGTCGTCCTCGAACTTCACCAGCGTCCCGGGCGGCCACTCGGCGGCGATGTGGCCGGGCAGGTGCAGCACGCCGTCCTCGCCGACCACGGCGTACTCCGAGCCGCCGTGCCCCTCGGCCCCGACCCGACCGCCCTTCATCGTGACGGTGCGCGAGAAGGTCGCGGCGACCTCGGGCTGGTGGGTCACCACGACGATCGTGGTGCCGAAGTCGTCGCCGAGGGAGTGGATCAGGTGGAGGACGTGGTCGCGGTCGGCGTGGCTGAGCTGGCTGGTGGGCTCGTCGGCGAGCAGCAGGCGCGGGGCGGTGGAGACCGCACACGCCAGGGCGAGGCGCTGGCGCTGGCCGCCGGACATCGTCGAGACCACCTGGTCGGCCTGGTCGACCAGTCCGACCCGGTCGAGGAGCTCGAGGTCCTGGAGGGCGTTCTCGCGCTCGCTGCTGCTGAGGGAGAGCCGGGCGAAGGCGATGTTCTGCCGGGCGGTGGCGTAGGGCAGGAGGTTGCGGGTGGCACCCTGGAGCATGGTGCTGACCTGGCGGGAGCGGATGCGGGCGAGGTAGCGCTCACCCATCCGGGAGATCTCCTCCTCGCCGAGGAAGATCCGCCCGGCGCTCGGGCGCTGGATGCCGCCGAGCAGTGCGAGCAGGGTGGACTTGCCCGAACCGCTGGGGCCGAGGAACGCCACGCGCTCGCCGGCCCGGATGGTGAGGTCGACCCCGCGGAGGGCGACGACGTCATGCCCGCCGAACGTCTTGTAGAGGTGGACGACACCCTCGCAGCGCACTCCCAGGCCGCCGACCCGGGTGCCGTCGGCAGCGGTCGCGCTCGGATGCACGTAACCCCCCTATGGATGAAACAAGGCCCCCAAGATACTCACACTGCCGTAGGTTGGGGGCATGGTGATTCGAGTTGCGCTCGTCAACGACGACGAGGTGGTGGTGCGCGGTCTCGACTCGATGCTGCGCAACTATGCCCACCGTATCGAGATCGTCGAGCTGGTCGCGGGAAAACAGGTCAGCGAGCCGGTCGACGTCGCCCTCTACGACACCTTCGGGATGGGCCAGGGCAACGGCACGGCTGTCAAGCAGCTCGTCGAGAACCCGCGCGTGCGCACGGTTGCGGTCTACACCTGGAACTTCCAGCCCTGGCTGACCCGCGACACCCTCAGCCAGGGGGTCCGCGGCTACCTCTCCAAGAGCCTCCCCGCCGCCCGCCTGGTCGAGGCCCTCACCGCCATCGCTGCCGGGCAGCTGGTCGTCTCGCCGTCCAAGGGCCGCTCCACCCTCGTCGGTGGTGACTGGCCGGGACGCGCAGAGGGACTCACCGCGCGCGAGGCCGAGGTGCTGTCGCTGATCACCATGGGCCTGAGCAACCAGGAGATCGCCGAGCGCACGCTGCTCTCGCTCAACTCCATCAAGTCCTACATCCGCTCCGCCTACCGCAAGATCGACGTCGACTCGCGGTCGAAGGCCGTCCTCTGGGGCGTCGAGCACGGGCTGCGGGCCGACCGGGTGCGCATCAACGGGTCGCCGGCGCGCGAGCGCTGAGGCTGGTTGAGGCGCCGGGGTCGCCCGTGACGGTTTCCCCGGTTACCCGGGGAAACTGGAGCCTCACCCCCGAAACTTCGGCCTGGAAGCTTCAGTTTCCCCGGGTACCCGGGGAAACCAACGCGGCCCGTACGCTGCTCGGGTGAGCGAGCAGCAGCCCGGACCCGACGGGATCGACCCGGACGACCTGGCGACGACCCTGCGGGTGCTCCAGACCCTCCACCACGTGCCGGGCGACCACCCCGACCACATCCGGGTCAAGCGCGCGGCGTCGCACATGTACAAGGCGATCAAGTCCGAGCGGAAGCTCGCCAAGCGCGCCGAGGAGCTCGCCCACGACCGGGCCATCACCGAGCTGACGGCCACCGGGTCGCCCGTACGGATCGACGACGAGACGTCGGGCATCCCGCTGGTCTCGACCGCGGCCGGGGCCTTCGCCGGCGAGCTGATCAACCCGCGCGGGTGCTACATCTGCAAGCAGGACTTCACCCTGGTCGACGCGTTCTACCACTGGCTCTGCCCGACCTGCGCGGCGAAGAGCCACGCCAAGCGCGACCAGCGCACCGACCTCACGGGCAAGCGTGCGCTGCTGACCGGCGGCCGCGCCAAGATCGGGATGTACATCGCGCTGCGCCTCCTCCGCGACGGCGCCCACACCACGATCACGACGCGCTTCCCCAAGGACGCCGTCCGGCGCTTCGCCGCGTTGCCGGACAGCGAGGACTGGCTGCACCGGCTGAAGATCGTCGGCATCGACCTGCGCGACCCGACACAGGTGATCTCGCTGGCCGACGACGTCGCTGCCGCGGGCACGCTCGACATCCTGGTCAACAACGCCTGCCAGACCGTACGCCGCACTCCCGGCGCCTACGCGCCCCTGGTCGAGGCCGAGTCCGCTCCCCTCCCCGAAGGTCGCGAGCTGCCGGAGATGGTCACCTTCGACCGGATCTCCGAGGCCCACCCGGCGTCGATCGCCGGAGCCCTGTCCGACACGGCCATCGCGCACCACGAGGGAGAGTCGCAGGAGTCCGCGGTCGCTGCGCACAACGCCGCCACGATGACGGCGCTCGCCCTGTCCGCCGGGCACGCGTCGCTCGATGCGCACCTGGCCGGGACCGCCGTCGACGCCGGCGGCCTGCTGCCCGACGTCCAGCTCAACAACTCCTGGACCCAGACCGTCGGCGAGGTGAACCCGCTCGAGCTCCTCGAGGTGCAGCTGTGCAACTCGATCGCGCCCTTCCTGCTCGTCTCACGACTGCGCCCGGCCATGGCCGCCGCAGCGATGACCGCGACATCGGGACGGGCGTACGTCGTCAACGTCAGCGCGATGGAGGGCCAGTTCTCCCGCCGCTACAAGGGCGCCGGCCACCCGCACACCAACATGGCCAAGGCGGCGCTCAACATGCTGACGCGTACGTCGTCGGAGGAGATGTTCGAGACCGACAAGATCCTGATGACGGCCGTCGACACCGGCTGGATCACCGACGAGCGCCCGCACGCGGAGAAGCTGCGGATCGCTGCCGAGGGCTGGCACGCGCCGCTCGACCTGGTCGACGGCGCAGCCCGCGTCTACGACCCGATCGTGCTCGGCGAGGCCGGGACGGACCTGTTCGGGTGCTTCGTGAAGGACTACCAGCCATCGCCGTGGTGATGGCGCGGGCCCGACTGGTTGACTGCCCGGCATGACGTCACTGGAGAGCGCCGAGGAGTTCCACGCACGCGTCGCTGCCGCGACCGACGACGACGGCAGGCTCCCCGTCGCGATCGAGCTGATGCCGGGCTGGGACATCTTCCCCTTCGAGCTCGACGGGCTGCGGATCAAGCCGCTCGAGCCGCTCGCCGACGCGGAGCCGGCGCGCAACGGCGAGGACCCCGCCGACTGCGGGTGCGCGCAGCCCATGCCGGCGGACCATGCCGACAGCGTCACCTGGAGCAACGAGCGCTGGATCCTCAGCGTCCTCGACGACATGCGCCTGCCAGTGGCCCTGATCCTCAGGCCGCGTGCACACCACGACCTCGCGGACCTGCCCGACGATCTGGCTGCCGAGATGGGCCTGCTGACGGTCGCGATCGCCGCCGGCGTCGAGGATCTTCCGAGCGTCGGGCGCTGCCACCTCGGACGGTACGGCGACGGCGGCGCCCACGTGCACCCGTTCTTCTTCGGCCGTCCCGCACGGATGCTGCAGCTGCGCGGCTCGACCCTGCTGGACTGGGAGGAGAACCTGCCGCCGGTTCCGGAGGACGTACGCCGTGCCAACGCCGCGCACGTCGCGGGCCGCCTCGTCGAGAAGTTCGGTGGCGACGGTCCGGCGTGGACACGGTGACGGCGCACGTCACGACCCGTCCGGCCACGGAGGCGGACGTCGTCTTCCTGACGGAGGTGGTCATCGAGGCGACCTTCGACCAGGGACGGCTGCCCGACGACTTCGACGAGGTGGACTTCCGGGCGGGCTTCGGTGCCTGGACGGCCGAGCAGGTGGACGGTGATGGTGCCGGATCGTCGATCCAGGTGGTCGAGGTCGACGGCGAGGACGCCGGCCGGCTGCGCGTCGTACGCCGTGACGGACTCGTCGAGATCGCCGGGCTCCAGCTGTTGCCCGAGCACCAGTCGCGCGGGGTGGGGCGCACAGTCGTGGAGATGGTGGTCGGTCAGGCGCGCGCCGAGGGGCTGCCGGTGGAGCTGGGTGTGGAGAAGGACAACCCACGGGCCCGGGCGTTCTGGGAGCGCTGCGGATTCGTCTACGTCGGCGAGGACGAGAGCGAGCATCGGTTGCGCCTGGCCTGAGCGGGTCGACCTGAGCCCGAAACAGGCTGCGCTCGCGCAGGCACCCTACGGAAGACCGTCGAAGAGGTCGGTCAGCATGGGCGCATTGCCTTTGCGCTCGGGCCAGGCGATCGCGTACCACTCCCGCCCGACGCGCCGCTCCCACTGAGTGGTGTTCGTCGGGTCGTCGGACATGACGTGCAGCTGGCTCCGGTGCTCGCGCAGGCCGGCCACGATGCGGCCGGCGACGTCCCGGCAGTCGACGGTGATCCCGATCTGCTCGTCCGGGACACCGCGCATGTGGTAGGTCTGCGTCGGGTCGAAGGAGAACAGCCCGAGCTCGGCGCGTTGGCGGTTCCACCGTTCGAACACTGCCTGCGGGACCGCACCGTGCACGAGCCGTCTGAATCCGGGCCTGGTGTCGGAGCGTAGGCGTGCGAACGCAACGTCGGTGGCTGCACCGATGGCGATGTGGTCGGGATGCCCGAAGATGCCGTCGGGCCCGAACGTCATGACAACAGCGGGATCCTCCTCGTCGAGGATCTGCCCGACCGCCGAGACCACGTCATCGAAGGGAACCTCCGCGACGCCCCCGTCCGGCAGGCCGAGCCACTCGTGACGCTCGGGAACGCGGCCGAGTGCTCGCCACGCGGCTTCGTCCTCACCCCGGCGAACGGATCCGAGCGTCTCGCGCGTGGCTGGGAACCCAGCTCGGATGTCCCCCTGCTCGCCGGACGTGGCGTGGATCAGGACGAACCTGAAGTCCGGGTCATCGGCGTGCAGCGCGACGCTGCCCGCAACGCCGTACGCGTCGTCGTCGGGATGCGCGACGACGCAAGCCAGGGTTCGGTTGCGGGACACCACCCCAAATTAGCTGCTGCCGGCCGCACCTCGCCCACATCTTGGTGGGCATCACTCCCCGTGGGAGACGTCGGGAAGCTTCCGCGCTGCGAACACCCCCACGATCCCCATGGCTGCCAGGAACAACAGCGCCCACTCCACCGCTGCGATGGCCAGCAGGGAGCTGATCCCCCCGACCACGAGCAGGATCACGCCCAGCGCCGAGTTCGACACGGCGACGTACGTGGTGCGCTGGTCCCCCTCGGCCATGTCCACGACGTAGGTCTTGCGTCCCACCCGCACCCCGGTGTGCAGGAGCGTCAGCAGGAAGTAGCAGCCGACGAAGACGAGGTCGGCCCACCCCGACTCCTCGGAGAAGGCGGGCAACGCCACGACCAACAGGAGGGCCACGATCACGGCGGACGCCAGCGCGGCACCGACGCTCATCAGGTTGGCGCTCGAGCGGTCGGCCCATCGCCCGAAGATCCCACCGCCGAGCAGGGCCGCGAGCCCCGAGGCGATGATGAAGCTCCCCAGCCCGGCCAGCCCCTCCGTCCCCGAGCGTCACCGCCAGCGTCACCACGAACGGCGGACTCAGCGCGGACACGAGCAACAGGGAGCGTACGGTCACGAAGAGCCTGAAGTCGTGGTCGTCACGCAGGAGCGCCCAGCTCTGGGCGGACCGGCTCGGCCCCTCCCGATCGGCACCCGAGCATCGCCATGGACCGGACTCGCCTCGATGTCGGCCGGCTCGCGGATGCCGGCGTACACGGCGGCCACCCCGACCCAGCAGGCGGCACCGCCGGCCAGCAGCCAGGCGAGCTGAGCGGCCTGGAGATCTGCGCCACCGAAGAGGCGGATGCCGAGGCCGAGGGTGAGGGCGACCAACCCGGACGCGATCGTCGCCAGCCCGTTGATCTGCCCCCGCTGCCCCTTGGGCACGGTGCGACCCTGCACGTCCTTGGAGGAGATGGAGCCCAGACAGCGACCCAGCGAGAAGACGGCCAGGGCGGCCACGATCACCAGGCCGGCCGCCAGCCCGCTCCCCACGGCGGCGGTCATCGCCATGGCTGCGACAGACACCGCCTGGATCACCGCGCCCGTGACGAAGACCCACTTCCGGTGACGCACCCGCAGGACCAGCGGAGTCAGGAAGGCCTGGGGCAGCATCGACCCCGACTCCCGGATGGGCACGAGCACACCCGCCAGCGCCGGCGGCACGCCGAGTGCGTGGAAGAGCCACGGCAGCACGGTCGACGCCTTGGTCGCCTGGTCACCAGACGACTGCAGAGCGTGGGCGGCGATCAGCCGCAGGGCGTTGGGAGGTACGTCGGCGCGCACCCCGTCCGGCAGCTCGCGCTCGACCTCGAGATCGCGCTTCACCAGTGCGGAGTACAGCTTCTCCCCGTTGCCCACCTCTCGAGCCTAGGGCGTCATCACCGCGGTCGGCCCGGCGCAACCGCTCGCGCCACGGCCACCGTCGGGCGCATCCTGTAGTGCATGGCTGACCTTGAAGCCGCCCACACCCGCGGCAGTGCACGGCTGATCCGGATCGGCGGATGGGCCGGTCTGGCTGGCGGGTTCGTCTGGGTCATCAAGGGCGCATCGATCCTCGCCGCAGATGTCCAGCCACCCCTGGTGTTCGAGGTCGCTCTTCCGCTGTTCGGCCTGAGCCTCTTGGGCGTTGCCCACCTCACGCTCCGGGAGAGGCGCCGAGCAGCTGTCGGGGCCTTGGCCTGGCTGGCGGTCGTGGCCGGGCTGGTGGCGTTGGCGAGCGAGCTGCTCGACAAGGGCTGGGATGGGTCGATCGCCGCGTCGTCGCTGGCCTTGCTGATAGGTCAGCTGGCGCTCACGAGGAGAGGCCGAGCACCCGCCCCGTTGGCGTTCTGGATCGGTGTGGGCACGTTGCCTGCCCTTGCCGTCGGCGGCCTTCTGGCGGAGATCGACGAGCGACTCCTCGAGATCCCCCTCGTGTGCGTAGGCCTCGCTTGGATGGTGGTGGGATGGGTGACCTTGCGGCAGCAGGACTGTGGCCCTTGCTGACATCGAGACCGGAGATCAGGATGTGATTCAACCGACTCCTTGGAGGTGCCTCGTGGTCACTGACCGTGTCCAGGTTCCCAGTGCCACGGATGTCCTCGAGCTGAAGGGCCGCACGCTGGGGCCGTCCGGTTGGCTGCTCGTCGAGCAGGACCGGGTGGACGCGTTCGCCCGGGCAGTCGAGGACTGGCACTGGGCGCACAACGACGTCGAGCGGGCGTCGCGCGGTCCTTTCGGTGGAGCCATCGGCCACGCCCACCTGACGTTGAGCCTGGTTCCGCACCTCTTCGCGTCCCTGGTCGCGTTCGCCGACCGGGAGGACGCCATGTTCTACGGATACAACCGGGTCCGGTTCCCCACGGCCGTCCGCGTCGGCTCCCGGGTCCGGATGCGCGCCGACGTCGTGGACGTGGTGGACCTCGGCGGCGGCGAACAGCTGACCGTGGACCTGGTCGTCGAGATCGAAGCGGTGGACCGGCCGGCGTGCGTCGCCCAGGCGCTGTTTCGGCACTACCCCGTGAAGGCCCCGGAATGAGTGACGGCGACCGTCAGGACTGTGTGGCGCCCGCGATGTTGACCATCCAGCTGATGCCGAAACGGTCGACGAACATGCCGAACTCGTCGCCCCACGGCGCTGGCTCGAGCGGCTGCCGCACCTCGCCACCCGCGGACAGTCCGGCGAACCAGCCGCGCAGCTCCTCGGCGTCCTCCTGACCACCGGACAGGCTCACCGAGACGTTGTCACCGAAGGTCACCTGCATCATCTCCGCCGGCGCGTCGGCGCCCATCAGCACGATGCCACCGGCCGTCTCGAGCTGGCCGTGCATCACCTGGGTGGCCATCGGGCCCTCGGTGCCCATGTCGCCGAACGTCATCACGTTGAGGACGCCGCCGAGCACCGACTGGTAGAACTCCATCGCCTCGCGCGCCTTGGCGTCGGGGAAGCTGAGGTAGGGGTTGAGCGTCGTCATGGGGTGCTCCTCTCGTGGGGTGCCTCCACGGTAGGAGAGACCCCCGACACTGCGGAAGGGCCGAGACACAGCAACGCCCCGCCGAGCGTGTCGGCGGGGCGTCGCGTCCTGTCGGTCGTCGTCGGTCAGGAACCGGTGACGGCCTGGTCGAGGTTGTTGACGGAGGCCTCGAGCTGCGACTGGGAGACGAGCGGGAAGCTCAGCTTGGAGAGCAGCTCCTGGTCGGTCACGTTGCTCCAGTCGTAGGTGTGGCGGACCGTGGTGGCGTCGGAACCCTGCGCCTCCAGCTCCCACACCCACTGCCACCCGGGGGGCTCCTGCCCGGCGGGGGCGGTCTGCCACGCAAGCAGCTGGTTCGGCGAGTAGCCGGTGACGTGGTTGTCCGTCTGGTAGTCGCCCCCCATGTGCGGGCCCGACATGTCCATCGTGAAGACGTCGCCGACCTGCTGGATGCGGTTGGAGCCGACATCGCCCTTCACGAAGCCCGAGCCGTCGAGGTCGGCGTGGCGCTGCGGGTTGCTGAGCACGTCGAAGACGGCCGCGGTCGGAGCCTGGATGGTGCGCTCCACGGTGAGCTTGGTGTCGTTCTCGGTTTCACTCATCACCCGACCATGTCCGCGATGTCGAGCTGGGGCAACCCCTGTCCGGGTGGGACGCCGCTCAATCCGATCCCGTGTGCCCGCGCAGCAGCTCGCCGAAGGGCGTCACCTCATCAGCCACGCGCGTCCCGGACGTACGACGTGAGCGGGCAGCCAGGTCGGGCGCGAAGCCGCCGACGCCGTAGCCACCCTGGCTCAGCACCGCTGACGCGAGCTCGGCCGAGGCACGCGCGATCCGGTCGGACAGGCCGTGCGAGCCGAAGTCCTCGGTCGCGGCGAAGACGCCGGTCGGTACGACGACCGCGTGCAGGTAGGTGAACAAGGGGCGCATCGCGAAGTCGAGCATCAGGGAGTGCCGGGCACTGCCGGCCGTCGCGGCGACGAGGACCGGTGTCCCGTTCAACGCGTCGGGGTCGAGGGCGTCGAAGAACATCTTGAAGAGCCCGCTGTAGCTGCCGTTGAAGACCGGCGTCACGGCGATCAGTCCGTCGGCCGCCGAGACCCGCTCCCGCAGCTCGGTGACGCGCGGCGTCGGGATGCCGCCGGTGACCATGAAGGTGGCCAGCTCACCGGCCACCTCGCGGAGCTCGATGAAGTCCATCTCCACGGCCTCGCCCCGTGCGGTGGCCTGGCTGGTCGTCGCCTCGGCGATCTGGTCGGCCAGCAGCCGGGTGGACGACGGGACGGTCAGCCCCGCCGTCACCACGACGACTCGGCGGGTCATGCCGTGGCCTCCTCGACCAACGGGGCCTGTGCCGCCTCGGCGACGGCGCGCGCCGGCTCGACCAGGTGGTGCGGCGCGTCGGGACCGGCAGCCACGAGCGAGGCGTGGGTGGGCGGGTCGCTCGGCACGTGGGCCGGGCGGCGGCGCTCGAACTCCGCGCGCAGGACCGGCACGACCTCGCTGCCGAGCATCTCCATCTGCTCCATCACCAGCGACGTCGGCAGGCCGGCGTGGTCGATGAGGAAGAGCTGGCGCTGGTAGTCACCGACGTAGTCGGCGAAGCCGAGGGTGCGCTCGATGACCTGCTCGGGGGTGCCGACGGTCAGCGGCGTCATCTCCGTGAAGTCCTCCAGCGACGGGCCGTGTCCGTAGACCGGCGCGTTGTCGAAGTAGGGCCGGAAGGTGCGCTTCGCCTCCGCCTCGGTCGCGCCCATGAAGACCTGGCCGCCGAGACCGACGACGGCCTGGTCGGCGGCGCCGTGCCCGTAGTGCTCGAAGCGGCGGCGGTAGAGCTTCACCATGGCCTCGGTGTGCTCCTTGTTCCAGAAGATGTGGTTGTGGAAGAAGCCGTCGCCGTAGTAGGCGGCCTGCTCGGCGATCTCGCTGCTGCGGATCGAGCCGTGCCACACGAACGGCGGCGTGCCGTCGAGCGGCGCGGGCGTGGAGGTGTAGCCCTGCAGGGGCGTACGGAACTCGCCCTGCCAGTTGACGACCGGCTCGCGCCACAGCTTGCGGAGCAGGTGGTAGTTCTCGACCGCCAGCTTGATGCCGTCACGGATGTCCTTGCCGAACCACGGGTAGACCGGGCCGGTGTTGCCGCGACCCATCATCAGGTCGACGCGGCCGCCCGAGAGGTGTTGGAGGAAGGCGTAGTCCTCGGCGATCTTCACCGGGTCGTTGGTGGTGATCAGCGTGGTGCTCGTGGAGAGGAGCAGCTTGTCGGTCTTCGCGGCGATGTAGCCGAGGTGGGTCGTCGGGGACGACACCGTGAACGGTGGGTTGTGGTGCTCGCCGGTCGCGAACACGTCGAGGCCGACCTCCTCCGTCTTGAGCGCGAGCTGCGTCATCGACGCGATGCGCTCGGCCTCGGACGGCGTCCGTCCGGTGGTCGGGTCCGTGGTCAGGTCGCCGACACTGAAGATGCCGAACTGCATGAGGTTCCCTCCGTGTTAGTTGAAGTTTATATCACCTTCAACAGGGGTGGCACCTGCAGTATTCCGCGGAATCGCCGGGCACCGTTACGCCGTTGGAGCAGTGTCCGGGCGCACGCTCGGAGGAGAGATCGCGCGAGAGGAGCGACGATGACCGACTTCACGCCCTTCGAGGACCTGCTGCGCCGACACGCGGGCCTGCTCGAGGACAGCGCCCATGACCGATGGCTGCGCGCCCAGGCTCTCTTCGAGGAACGCGCCTACCGCGACGCAGCCGTGCTGCTGACCGAGCTCATCGACGAGGCCACCGACGTCGGGCACGAGCTCACCGACGTACGCCTGCTGCTGGCGCGCTCGCTCTACCACTCCGCCCAGCTCGACGGCGCCATCCGGGTCGCCACCGAGCTGCTGGAGCACGACCCCAACGAGCCCTACGCCCACCTCCTGGTGGGACGTTCCCTGCAGCGCAAGGGCCGGGCCGACGAAGCGCAGCCGCACCTGCGCCTGGCCGAGCTGCTCGGCGGTTACCGCACCTGATCGCGGCGTGCGATCGCCCGACGACACCCTTGGGTAGTCCAGTGGCCGATGGTCGTCGAACGCCCCTCCCAGCAGCCATCCGCCACTGGACTACCCCCGCTCGGGCTTGAAACAGATACCCCCTAGGGGTATCGTGGAGACATGAGCGAGCAACACGGACACCTCGAGGGCAACGACGAGGCCAAGCAGGCCCACCTCAAGCGGCTGCGCCGCATCGAGGGCCAGGTCCGCGGCATCCAGCGGATGGTCGAGGAGGAGAAGTACTGCATCGACGTCCTGACCCAGGTGTCCGCGGCCACCAAGGCCCTCCAGGCCCTGGCGCTCTCGCTGCTCGACGACCACCTGGCGCACTGCGTCGTGGACGCCGCCCGCCAGGGCGGTGCCGAGCAGGAGCAGAAGCTCAAGGAAGCCTCCGAGGCGATCGCCCGCCTCGTGAAGTCCTGACCCCCCAGCAGAGGAGCACACCATGAGCGAGACCAGCACCTACACCGTCACCGGCATGACCTGCGGCCACTGCGTCGCCTCCGTCACCGAGGAGATCAGCGAGCTCGAGGGCGTCGAGAACGTCGACGTCACCCTCGAGTCCGGTCAGGTCACCGTCACCAGCAGCCAGCCCCTCGACCCCGCCGCTGTGCAGGCAGCCGTCGAGGAAGCCGGCTACGCCATCGCATGAGTACGCCAGTGCGCGTGGCCGCGTTCGTCGCTGCCCTCGCCGTCGCCTTCGTCCTCGCGTTCGGAGCAGGCCGGCTCGTCGGCCCGATCGACACCGAACCCGAAACCCCCACGCACCAGATGGAGGGAGCCACCGATGCCCACTGACGCCACCACCACTGACGTCGAGCTCGCCATCACCGGCATGACCTGCGCGTCGTGCGCCAACCGCATCGAGCGCAAGCTCAACAAGCTCGACGGCGTGACCGCGACGGTCAACTACGCCACCGAGAAGGCCAAGGTCTCCTTCCCCGGGACCGTCTCCACCGACGAGCTGCTCAAGACGGTGGAGTCCGCGGGCTACGCCGCCGCGCTGCCGACGCCACCCGACGCACCGGCCGCGCCCGCCGAGGCCGAGACGACCGACCCGCTGCTCCAGCGCCTGCTGGTGAGCACCGCGTTGAGCATCCCGGTGATCGCGATGGCGATGGTGCCGGCGCTGCAGTTCACCTACTGGCAGTGGGCCTCCCTCACCCTGGCCGCCCCGGTCGTGATCTGGGGTGCGCTCCCCTTCCACCGCGCCGCCTGGACCAACCTTCGCCACGGCTCGACCACGATGGACACCCTCGTCTCGGTCGGCGTGCTCGCCGCCTTCGGGTGGTCGCTGTGGGCCTTGTTCCTCGGCACTGCCGGGGAGCCCGGCATGACCCACGCCTTCCGCATCTCGATCGACCGCACCGACGGCGCGGGCAACATCTACCTGGAGGCCGCCGCCGGGGTGACGACGTTCCTCCTCGCCGGCCGCTGGCTCGAGCACCGGTCCAAGCGACAGTCGGGGGCAGCGCTGCGTGCGCTCCTCGAGCTCGGGGCGCGTGAGGTGGCGGTGCTCCGTGAGGGCGTCGAGGTCATGATCCCGACCGACCAGCTCGCCGTCGGCGACGAGTTCGTCGTACGCCCCGGCGAGAAGATCGCCACCGACGGCGAGGTCGTCCAGGGCACCTCGGCGGTCGATGCCTCCATGCTCACCGGTGAGTCCGTTCCGGTCGAGGTCGGTCCCGGCGACACCGTCGTCGGTGCGACAGTCAACGCCGGTGGCCGGCTGCTGGTGCGGGCCACCCGCGTCGGCGCCGACACCCAGCTCGCCCAGATGGCACGGCTGGTCGAGGACGCGCAGAACGGCAAGGCCGAGGTGCAGCGCCTCGCCGACCGGATCTCCGGGGTCTTCGTGCCGATCGTCATCGGTCTGGCCGTGGCGACGCTCGGCTTCTGGCTCGGCGCCGGTGGCGGGGTGACCGCAGCCTTCACCGCGGCCGTCTCCGTGCTGATCATCGCGTGCCCCTGCGCACTTGGCCTGGCCACGCCGACCGCGCTGATGGTCGGCACCGGTCGTGGCGCACAGCTCGGCATCCTGATCAAGGGCCCCGAGGTGCTGGAGTCGACCCGCCGCGTCGACACCATCCTGCTCGACAAGACCGGCACCGTGACGACCGGCGCGATGACCGTCCACGAGGTGGTGGCCGCCGACGGCGAGTCCGTTGACGACGTACGACGCCTCGCCGCCGCACTCGAGTCGGCGTCGGAGCACCCGATCGGACGGGCCATCGCCGACACCGACAGCCCCCTGCCCGCGGTCGAGGACTTCGCCAACCAGGAAGGTCTCGGGGTGCAGGGCATCGTCGAGGGCCACGCCGTGGTCGTCGGGCGTCCGCGCCTGCTGGAGGACTGGTCGCAACACCTCACCCCGGAGCTCGTCGCCGCGGTGGACCGCGCCCAGGCCGAGGGCTACACACCGGTCGCCGTCGGATGGGACGGCCGGGCCCGCGGCGTGATCGTCGTCGGCGACACGATCAAGCCGACGTCCGCCCGGGCGATCGCCGAGCTGCGCGACCTCGGGCTCACACCCGTCCTGCTCACCGGCGACAACGAGGCCGCCGCCCGCCACGTCGCCGACCAGGTCGGCATCGACACTGTCGTGGCCGACGTGCTCCCGGCCGACAAGGTGGCGGAGGTCCAGCGCCTCCAGTCCGTCGGCAAGGTGGTGGCGATGGTCGGTGACGGCGTCAACGACGCGGCCGCCCTCGCGCAGGCCGACCTCGGCCTGGCGATGGGCACCGGCACCGACGTGGCGATCGAGGCCAGCGACCTGACCCTGGTCCGCGGTGACCTGCTCGTCGCAGTCGACGCGATCCGGCTGTCCCGACGAACGTTGGGCACGATCAAGGGCAACCTGTTCTGGGCGTTCGCCTACAACGTGGCGGCCCTGCCGCTGGCCGCGACCGGACTGCTCAACCCGATGCTCGCGGGCGCGGCGATGGCGTTCTCGAGCGTCTTCGTGGTGACCAACAGCCTCCGGCTGCGTGGCTTCCGCTCGTCGATCGACTGAAGCCCCGCCTCCCGCCGGCGGTCAGGTGAGCGACTCGCGGACCGCGTCGGCCTCCTGCTGGACGGTGTCGGCGTCCACCAGGTCGCCGGCCTGGTCGGTGAGCACGCCTGACCACCGGTCGACGACCTCCTCGGCATAGCCGCTGTCGACGAGCTCCGCGGTCAGCTCGGCCTTCGCCTGGTCGACCAGCTCGGCCCACTCCGCGACCGCGGTGAACCGCTCGACCAGGATGTTGTCGCCGCCGGGGCCGTCGCCACCGGCCCCTCCGCCGGGGCCACCCTCGGGCCGCTCGCCGTCCGGCACGCCCTCGGGCCGCTCGCCGTCCGGCACGCCCTCGGGCCGCTCGCCGTCCGGCACGCCCTCGGGCCGCTCGCCGTCCGGCACGCCCTCGGGCCGCTCGCCGGCGCCGCCCCGGCCGCCGCCCTGCGACGCGCCGAAGGCGAGGTTGTGGTCCCACGCCACGACGGTGAACCCGCCGGACTCGGCGTCGTAGCGGAGGAAGGAGTTGTTGCCCGGACCGTCGATGTCGTCGAAGTTGTCCACCACCTCCTCGAAGGCGAGGTAGCGGGCGAAGGCCTCCACGTCGAGGCGCTCGGGCAGCTCGGCGGCGAACTCGTCGTCGTCGCTGTCGTTGATGAACTCGAGGAAGTCGATCAGCGGCGTCAGGTCGTCATCACCGGTCTCCTGGTCGAACACGTCTGTGTAGGAGTCCGGGTCATCGCCACGGTAGGTCCAGTCCCCGCCGGCCTCGGCCTTGTAGAGGATCCCGTCGGTCGTGAAGTTCTCCTCCTCCCACGCCTCGTCGAGGTTCTGCACGACCAGCCGCAGTCGGGCGTCGTCGCCGTTGACGCTGAACGACGTCGCGATCGCGTGCTCGCTGGCGAGACCGGCCTCGGCGAGCAGGTCCAGGGCCACGGCCTCGTTGAGGGCGGTCTCGGAGTTGTTCGACCGGACGATGAACTCGCTGGAGCCGTCCAGCTCCTGCCCGTCGACGAACTTGTCGAGCCTGATCAGCCACGGCAGGTCCGCCGGGTCGGCGTCGGCGCTGACCCCGCGGAGCGAGGAGTTGCCCTTGAGTCGCAGGCCGACGTTCTCGTAGACCTCCCCGTCGATGGTGACGGTGGCCTCGATCCACTCCTTCTCGTCCGTCTCGAGGTAGGTGCCGATCATGGTCGCGACCGCGGACTCGTCGACCTCGATCGAGATGTCGTGCACCGTGGTCGCGTCCCAGACGCCGGTGCCGTCGGCGACGGTCTGGGCAGCGGAGCTGACGCCCGTGGTGGTGGTGGCCGCCTGCTCGCCGGACGCGGAGGCGCACCCGGCGAGGGTCAGGACGGCCAGGGTGGCGAGCGCCGCCAGGCGCGTGGATCGGGTGGGCTTCGAGGTCATGCGAGGACTCCTTCGTGGAGGGTGAGGTGTTGGGTCAAGTGGCGTGAGGTCACCCGGTGCCAGCGGTTGCGCGGCAGGTCGGGGGTGAGGAGCGCCAGCCCGGTGCCGTACTTGGAGATCCGGACCGGGCGGTGTCCGAGCTCCCACAGGCGACGGTCGAGCGGGCCGGGCCCCGCGGTGCCCGACTTGGTCTCGACCACCAGCACCGGGCCGACATCGGCCGTGCCGTGCCCGGAGGTCCACGTCAGGTCGCGGTCGATCGTCGCGCGCCCGTGCCCTGCGGGGAGCAGCAACGTCGTACGCCGGTAGCTGGTGTGCAGGGTCGGCACCAGGTCGCGGGGGTCGACGCGGTGCACACCCGCCGCGCCGAGCCGCTCGACGACCCATGGTCCGGCCCCGGCCGGGACCTCGTGCCGGTCGCTGATCGGATGGGCCAGCCGATCCTTGACGGTGACCCCTCGGGGGCCGCGCGTCTTGACCTCCAGCCAGCACGTACCGGTGTCGGCGTAGACGCGGGTCCGGACCTTCCACCGCCGGCGTCGGGAGCGGGCCGAGCCGGACCAGCTGTCGAGGTCGACGGTGTCGAGGTAGGTCGACTCGTAGCGCGAGGCGCGGCAGCCGTCGATGTCGAGGACCCGGAGCCCGCCCACGCCGGTGACCAGCGCGTCGAGCTCATCGGCGGGGATGACGTACTTGCGATCCGTCCGCGTCAGCAGCTCGGCCTCTGCGTTGAGCTCGGCCAGGGTGACGCCGGGAAGGAGCGCGACGGCGTCCGCTGTCATCGGCTCGCGCTCGCGGCGGGGACCCGCTCGACCAGGGGGATGGCCGGTCGGGACGTCGCGGCGTAGTGCACCTCGACCGTCGTCGTGTCGTTGACCAGGTCGACGCGCAGCGGAGCCACCCGGGTGACGCGGGCGTCGAGGAGGAGCTCGAGGCGCTCGGTGAGGGCGACCTCGTCGGTGATGGCGGAGTCGAGGACGACGACCTGGTGCTGTCCGGCGCCGTGCAGCAGCCTGCTGTCCGCCACGGCGAGGACCGCCACGAGGCCGGCCATCAACGTCACCGACAGCACGATGTCGCCGGTGCCGAGCCCGCCGATCAGGCCGATCGCCAGGGCGGCGAAGTAGTAGGCGATCTCGTGCTGGCCCAGCTCGTCGGAGCGCAACCGGATGATCGACAGCACGCCGAAGAGGCCGAGCCCCAGGCCGACCGTCGCGGCGCTGCTGGACAGCACGATCGTGACGGCCAGGACGCCGACGTTGACGGCGACGAATGCCGTGACGAGGTCGGCGCGACGGTGGCGGGGGTAGTAGACGGCCAGGGCGAGCACCAGGACGGCGACGAGGTCGATGCCGGCGAGGAGATAGGTGGTGTTCATTCGATGTTCCTTCAGGTCGGTGTGCCCCGACCCTGCCGCGCGCGTCTGTTCACCACCTGACGCCGGCCTGTGCGCCGCCTGTGCGTTACCTCGGTCGGGTCTCCCGCACCGTCGCCACCAGCGGCAGCACCAGAACCGCCAGGCCCGCCGTCATCCACATCGCGCCCGAGAAGGACGCCTGTACGGCGAGAGCGCCCACCGCCACCGAGCCGATGCCGGTGCCCAGGTCGAAGCCGACGTTCCACACCGCGCTCGCCTGGTGCTGGTGCCGTCTGCCGACGGCGGCCAGCGCGACGACGAGGGTGAGGTTCTGCAGCGCGCCGTACCCCAGGCCGAGGAGCAGCAGGCCCGCGAGGAAGGCCACGGTCCGGCCGGCATCGGATGCCGCACCCGGTCCACCGATCGACCACGCGACGAGCGCGACGCCGACAGCAGTCGAGACCACGAGCGGCGCGACGAACCGTCGCGCACCCCACCGATCAGCCAGCACACCGACCCGCCAGCGTCCGAGGGCGCCGACCAGACCCATCGTGAAGAGACCCGCGGTCACCAGCAGAGGGTCGCTGACCATCTGCGGCGCGAAGGTGACCACCGCGCCTCCGGCCAACGTGACCCAGAGCAGGAGGAGCACCGGCGGCAGGAGCGGCAGGTAGACCGAGGCGACGGTCGCAGGCTCGTCGTCCGTGGTGTCGGCGACCCGGTCGGCCGCCTCCTGGTGCAGGACGGCGGCGACGCGCACCGCAGCAGGTACGCCGAGCAGCGGCAGGGCGCCCAGCAGCAGCACGGGCGTGAAGCCGACCTCCAGGGCGAGCCACGGACCCAGCGGCAGGAGCAGCACGTTGGGCACGGCCACCGCCAACCCGTAGGCACCGATCGCCTCACCGCGGCGGCGCGCGTCGACCAGGGCGGCCATGGCCGACACCCCGGTCACGGTGAGGATGCCGAAGCCCACTCCCCGTGCGGCCGAGATCGCCAGGACCGGCCCGAGTCCGTCACTGAGGGTCAGCAGGGCCGCCGGGGCGCCGAGCAGCACCAGCCCGGTCACGAGCACCGGGCCCCATCCGAGGAGGCGAAGGGCCGTCGGCACCATCACCTGGGTCAGCACCGTGACCAACAGCAACGTGCCGTTGACCAGACCCGCCTGCCCCGGGTCGGCGCCACCCTCCACCGTCCACAGCGGCGCCACCGGCAACAGGACGGCGTACCCGCTGAAGCCGGCGAACGTCATCACCAGCAGCGGCCGGATGCCGCGGATGGTGCGGATCGGGGGGCTCACCCGCGGTCAGGGCGCGTACGCACCAGCCAGGCCAGGCCGAGGAACGGCAGGACCAGGGGAAGCCAGCCATAGCCGGCGCCGAAGGAGGACCACACCGTCGCGTCGGGGAAGAGGTCGGGGTCCAGGACGGTCAGGGTGCCCACCGTCAGCACGCCGACGAGCTCGAAGCCCACGGCCGCCCAGGCGAGCCGACGGGGAGCCGGACCGACCTCGGCGAGGCCGAGGGTCGCGGCGATGTAGACGAGGCCGGCGATCGCGGAGAGGGCGTAGGCGAGCGGCGCCTCCTCGGCCTTGGTGAGCAGCTGGACCAGTGAGCGCGCAGTGGCGGCGACGGCGAAGACGCCGTACACGGCGATCAGGGCGCGGCCGGCACCGCTGCGGGTGGAGCTCATGCCTGCCAGATCTGGAGCGCGCGCAGGACCAGGAACGCCTCGGTGAGACCGACGACCGCCAGGACCGCAGTGGCACCGCGACTGCGCTCGGCCAGCGACCACGCGAACCCGAGAGGGAGCGCGACCAGGGACGCCAGCAGGTAGCCGAAGAGCGTGAGGTTGCCGGCAGCACCGAGGTCCGACCCGCCCACCTGGACCGCAGCCATGACCAGCAGCACGAGCGCCGCGGCCTCGATCACGCCGGCGAATCCGAGCAGGCCCCAGTCAGGTGTGCGACCGAGCGCGACGTAGACCAGCACGACGAGTGCGAAGACGAGCGATGCGCCGATCAGCACGAGAGGCAGTGGACCGTTCACAGGAACGGATTGTGTCACCGCCCGCCTAGGGCGTGGTGGGGGGCAGGTGCTTCTTCATCAGCCGCTTGACCCGCTGCTTCTTCTTCCGCTCGGGGATCATCGAGCGCATCTCCTCGAGCTTGCCGAAGCACAGCAGCCGGTCCTCGCCCTCCAGCACGGTCTTGTTGCGCGGGTTCGGGATGACCTGGGTGCCGCGGTGCAGGGTCAGGACGGTGATGTCGCGCTCGTCGAGTCCGGACTCGCCCATCGGCTTGCCGACCATGTCGGAGCCGGTGTGGACGACGATCTCGGCCACGCCGTAGCCGGTCGAGACGGTGAGCCGCTGGCGTACGTCGATGTCGGGGAAGGCGACCTGGTTGTCGATGTAGTCGATGATCGCGCCCGCCACGTCGAGCTTGGTCGCGGTCTCGATGCCCTCGAGTCCGGGAGAGGAGTTGACCTCCATCACCTGCGGCCCGTGGCGACCCTCGAGCATGTCGACACCCGCCACGCGCAGGCCCATGATCTGCGCCGAGCGGACCGCCACGCGCTCGAACTCCTCGTCGAGCTCGACCGGCTCGACGCTGCCGCCGCGGTGCACGTTGGAGCGGAACTCGTCGCCCTGCGCCACCCGCCGCATCGCTGCCACCACGCGGTCGCCGACGACGAGGGCGCGGATGTCACGACCCTTGCTCTCCTTGACGAAGCGCTGGATCAGGACGTTCTGCCGGGTGCTCTGCAAGGTCTCGATGATCGCCTCGGCGACCTTGATCGTCGGCGCCAGGATCACCCCGATGCCCTGGGTCCCCTCCAGCAGCTTGATGACGACGGGCGCCCCACCGACCCGCTCGATCGCCGGGATCACGTCGGCGCGGTCGCGCACGAACGTCGTCGCCGGCATCGGGATCTTGTGGCGCGAGAGGATCTGCGTCGCACGGAGCTTGTCGCGGCTGTTGGCGATGCCGTAGGACGTGTTGGGGGTGTAGACGTCCATCTGCTCGAACTGCCGCACGACGGCGGTGCCGAAGTAGGTGATCGAGTTGCCGATGCGCGGGAGCACGGCGTCGTACGTCGACAGCTGCTTGCCGCGGAAGAGCAGGTCGGGCTCCTCGCCCGACAGGTCGATGCCGAAGCGCAGCGTGTTGAGCACCTTGACGTCGTGCCCGCGGTCGGCGGCTGCGTGGCGCAGCCGCTGCGTGCTGTAGGAGCGCGGGGCGCGCGACAGGATGGCGAGCTTCATTCCTGGCCTGACGAAAGGGGGACGGGGGACGCCCATACAAGCACGGCCCGCGCCGGGCGACCTGTCAGGATGTGCCGGTGCCCGCGACCGCCCCCGCCCCCGACCCCGTCGTCGTGGGGTGGCGCGAGTGGGTGGCCCTCCCGCAGGCCGACGTCGACTGGGTGAAGGCCAAGATCGACACCGGCGCCCGGTCGTCCTCGATCCACGCCTTCGACCTCGAGGTCCACGAGGTCGACGGGCAGGAGTGGGTGCGCTTCTCCATCCACCCCTGGCAGCGCTCGGACGAGGACCACGTCGAGCTGAGCCTGCCCGTCCTCGACCGTCGTGAGGTGCGCTCCAGCAACGGCCAGATCGAGGAGAGGTACGCCGTGGCGCTCGACGTGACCCTCGCCGGTCGGACGATCACGACGGTCATGACGCTGAGCAACCGCGACGAGATGGGCTTCCGGCTGCTTGTCGGACGCGAGGCGCTCGAGCAGGGCTTCCTGGTCGACGCGGCGCAGTCCTACGTCGGGGGTCGGCCCCGCCGCGTCGTACGCCACAAGAACTGGGGCAGGTAGCGCCGACTGGCCGGCATACGCCGTTCTGCTCGCACGCCGCCTGGTGCTGGGGACCCGCCAACGTTCCACGGTCACGTCCCCCTGCGCAGCCGGGTCGGCAACACCGTCACCCGCTGGCTCTTCATCGCCGCCACCCGCAGTCGCATCACCGACACCCAGACCGGCCTGCGCGGCATCCCCGCGGACCTGGTCGCGTGGGCCTGCTCAGTGCCGGGCGAGAGGTACGAGTACGAGCTGCAGGTGCTCCTGCGTGCCGGGCGGACAGGCATCTCCCCGGACCCGGCGACGGCTCACAGGAGGTCCACAAGATCAGCCCATCTCCCCGACAGGTGGGTCGGCCACGATCGACCTCACCCGCCACTGACCCGGCCACCTCCGACCAATGAAGGAACTCACATGACCAGCACTCCCGACCGTCCCGCCGCCCCTGCAACCACCGACTCCCCCAGCATCCAAGAGACCGCCGCGGACCAGTCGACGCGGAAGCGCGACTGGCGCCTGATGGCCCGCAGCCGCAAGGTCGTGACAACCGGCGCGGTGGTCGCGGCCCTCGCCATCGGCGGGCTCGGCTTCGGAGCCGGGTACGCCGTCGGCGACGACGGAGTCACGACCGAGCTGAGCCAGCAGACCGGCCTCGGCGTCGACGACCAGGGCGCCCCCGGCGGCGGGCGCGGCGGCCCGATGGGTGGTCCGCCCGGCGGCCAGCCCGGTGGCGAGACCCCGGACGAGGGCGGCACCTTCGACGGCGACGGCCAGCCCGACATCGACCCCGGTACGGGATCCGACACCGACAGCTCGACCCAGCTGAGCTGACCGACCGGCCCACGCCGGACACCTTGTCCCCGGAGGTGTCCGGGGTGAGTCGTGTCCCGACTACCCTGACCCGCGTGACCACTGCGACCGCACGACCCCTCGAGGTCGCCTAGTGGCGCGCGAGTCCTTCGCCATCGCCGGGGTCCGGATCCGGGCCGGCACCGCTCGCGCCCTCGAGCTGCCCATCACCCGACTGGTGACCGGCGCCGACGTGACGCTGCCCGTCCGCGTGGTGCACGGGCGCGAGGACGGCCCCACCATCTGGCTCGATGCCGCGATCCACGGTGACGAGGTGGTCGGGGTCGAGGTGATCCGCCAGGTGATGGCGTCGCTGGACCCCAAGACCTTCTGCGGCACGCTGGTCGCGGTGCCCATCGTCAACGTCCTCGGCTTCATGACCGGCGACCGCTACCTCCCCGACCGCCGCGACCTCAACCGGTCCTTCCCCGGCTCCGCGCGCGGCTCCCTCGCCAGCCGGATCGCCCACCTCTTCATGCGCGAGGTCGTCGCCAAGTGCGAGGTCGGCATCGACCTCCACACCGGCTCCGACCGACGCAGCAACCTCCCGCAGATCCGCGCCGACCTCGACGACCCGGGCACGCGCGAGCTGGCCCAGGCCTTCGGCGCCCCGGTGATGCTGCACGCGAAGATCCGTGATGGCTCGCTGCGCCACGCCGCCCGGGAGCAGGGCGCGAAGGTGCTGCTCTACGAGGGGGAGAGAACCTGCGCTTCGACTCCTACGCCGTCGACGCGGGTGTGGTCGGCGTACGCCGTGTGCTGGCGTCACTCGGCATGACCGAACCGGTCGACGAGGCGCCCGTCGAGGCCAGCCTGGAGTGCCGGTCGAGCGGCTGGGTCAGGGCGCGCCGTACGGGCATCCTGCACCTCGACGTCGTCCTGGGCCAGAAGGTCAGCGAGGGCGAACGGCTGGGCACCCTCTTCGACTCCTTCGGCAAGACGCTCCGGGCGGTCTACGCCAGCCGTGACGGCATCGTCATCGGCCGCACCGAGGCTCCCCTGGTCAACTCCGGCGACGCGGTCGTCCACATCGCCAGCTGACCACTCACCCCGACCGAACAGGAACCCGCATGCCACTCGATGTCGCTGCCTTCCGTGCCGCGTTCCCCTCGCTCGCCTCGGGCATCGCGCACTTCGACAACCCGGGTGGCACCCAGACGCCGGCCGTGGTGGGCGAGGCAATCGCCCGCACGCTGACCGGTCCGCTGTCGCAGCGTGGTGGCCACCTGGTCAGCCAGCACAACGCCGAGCAGTCGGTGCAGGGGTTCCGCAGCGCGGTCGCCGACCTCCTGGGTGGGGTTCCTGAGGGCGTCGTGCACGGGCGCAGCGCGACCCAGCTGACCTACGACTTCTCGCGCACCCTCGCCAGGACGTGGGCGCCCGGCGACGAGGTGGTCCTGAGCGAGCTCGACCACGACTCCAACGTGCGTCCGTGGATCCAGGCGGCCGAGCGCGCCGGGGTCACCGTCCGCTGGCTGCGGCTCGACCCGGCGACCGCCGAGCTCGACCTGACCGACCTCGACGAGGTCGTCACCGAACGCACCCGGCTCGTCGCGCTCACCGCCGCCTCCAACCTGCTCGGCACCCGGCCGTCCGTCGCGACCGTCGCCCTGCGTGCGCACGAGGTCGGCGCACTCGTCTACGTCGACGGGGTGCACCACGCCGCCCACGCGGCACCGGACCTGGCGTCCATGGGCGCCGACCTCATGGTCTGCTCGCCCTACAAGTTCTTCGGCCCGCACTGCGCGGCGCTGGTGGCGGACCCGGCCCTGCTGGAGACCCTGCGTCCGGACAAGCTGGTGCCCTCGTCCGATGCGGTGCCCGAGCGCTTCGAGCTCGGCACCCTTCCCTACGAGATGCTCGTGGGGGTGACCGCGGCGATCGACTTCATCGCGGATCTCGCTCCCGGTGCGGGCTCCCGTCGCGAG
Source organism: uncultured Actinomycetota bacterium (assembly GCA_963721925.1). GTDB lineage: Bacteria > Actinomycetota > Actinomycetes > Propionibacteriales > Nocardioidaceae > Nocardioides. Next base: position 866,833 of record CAVRLH010000009.1, read on the forward strand.
CGGCTGGTGGCGGCGTACTCGCTCATCGCGGACCACGAGCTGCGGCTGCGGGGGCGCCTCGAGGAGGGGCTAACCGGGCTCGGCGACCGGATCACGCTCCACTCGCGGGCTGCCGATCGCACCTCGACGCTGTTCCTCACCCTCCGCGACAGGAGCGCCGTCGACGCGTACGACTTCCTGGCGCAGCGCGACGTCATCGTCCCTGCGGGCACGTTCTACGCCTACGAGACCTTCCGGGCGCTACGCCTCCCCGTCGACTCCGGGCTGCGGATCGGGCTGGCGGCCTACAACGACGACGCCGAGGTGGACCGGCTGCTGGAGGGGCTGACCGAGTTCGTCGGCTGACACAGATCGTGGACGTCTGGAGTCATGGGGTGACTCCGAAGCTCCACGATCTGAGCTCACTCGACCCGGTGTCCGCCCTCGACCTGGTCGGCGACCTCCTCGGCCCCGGGCCCCGACTCGTGTGCAGAGGAGTCGATCGCGTCGGTGTCGACGGTGTCGCCCACGGTCGCGTTGCCCGCGGGCTCGGCGTCCAGCGCCGCCTGCCGCTCCTCGTCGCTGACCCGGCGGCCTGCGCCGGGGAAGACGGATTCCTCGGGGTGCTCGGCGTAGGGGTCCGGGTCGGCGGTGTGGTCGCTGGTCATGTCCTCGACCGTACGCCGACCGCGCGGCCGCCGCTCGCCATCCGAGCGGTGAGTGAGGAGGGGTCCACACCCCCGGAAGCCGCCTCACACACCGCCGACACGCGTCGGCCGCCGGAGCGGTGAGTGAGGAGGGGTCCACCACCCCCGGAAGCCGCCTCACACACCGCCCACGAACCGCCGACCGCCACGGCGGTGAGTGAAGGGGGGTCCACCACCACCCAAAGCCCCCTCACTCACCGCCCATGAGCCCACGAGCGGCCGACCGTCGGACCCGTCCGCCACACTGGCGAGGTGAGCCAGCCGTGGGTCCTCCACGTCGACATGGACCAGTTCCTCGTCGCCGTCGAGCTGCTGCGCCGTCCCGATCTCGTCGGTCTGCCCGTGGTCGTCGGCGGTCGCGGGGACCCGACCGAGCGGGCGGTCGTCTCGACAGCGTCCTACGAGGCGCGCGCCCACGGCGTACGTTCCGGGCTGGCGCTCAAGATCGCCAAGCGGCGCTGCCCGGATGCGGTCTTCCTCCCCGTCGACTTCCCCGTCTACGAGGCGGCATCGGCCCGGGTGATGGCGACGCTGCGAGCCACGCCGGGGGCCGTCGTCGAGGTGCTGGGCTGGGACGAGGCCTTCGTCGGCGTCGAGACCGACGACCCGGTCGCCACGGCGAACGCCATCCGCGCCGCCGTGTTCGACGCGACCGCGCTCCACTGCTCGGTGGGCATCGGCGACACCCTCGTCCGGGCGAAGATCGCGACCGACTTCGGCAAGCCGCAGGGCACGTACGTGCTGACCCGCGACAACTGGATGGAGGTGATGGGCGCGCGCCCGACGACCGCGCTCTGGGGCATCGGCACCAGGATCGGCGCCCGATTGCAGGACATCGGCATCACCACGGTCGCCCAGCTGGCGGCCACGGACGAGGACGTCCTGGTCGCCGCGTTCGGCCCGTCCAGCGGAGCCCACCTCGGTCGTCTCGGTCGCGGCGGCGGCCGCGCGACGCCCGACGACACCCCCTGGGTGGCGCGGGCCCACGGCCGCGAGACGACCTACCAGGCTGACCTGACCTCGCCCGACGAGGTGCGGGCAGCGTTGGCCGAGCTCGCCGGGCGGGTCGTCGACGACGTACGCAAGGAGGGCCGGGCGGTCCAGCGCGTGCACCTCAAGGTCCGCTTCGCGCCCTTCTTCACGTTCACCAAGGTGCGCAAGCTCAGCGAGCCGACGTACGACGTCGAGCTGATCGCGCAGACCGCCTTCGACCTCTGGTCCGCGCTCGACGACCAGCGCCCGGTGCGGCTGCTCGGCGTCCGGGGCGAGATGGTGCCGCCGGAGGGCGGCTACTGAGCTACTCGCTCGCGATCGCGTCGAGCACCTTCATCCGCGAGGCGCGGATCGCCGGGACGATGGCGGCCAGCACCCCGAAGATCACCGCCACGACGAGGAAGATCGACAGGCTGGTGAGCGGGAGCGCCAGTTCGGTCAGGTCGTCCTTGAGCGACTCGCGCAGCACGACCCCGATCACGAGCCCGAGCACCATCCCCAGCACTGCCCCGAGCAGGGCGATGGCCACCGACTCCAGCGTGATCATCCGGCGCAGCTTGCTCCGCGAGAGCCCGACCGCGCGGAGCAGGCCGATCTCGCGGGTGCGCTCGAGCACGCTGAGCCCGAGGGTGTTGACGATGCCGATGACGGCGATGATCACGGCGAGGGCGAGCAGGCCGTAGATGACGTAGAGCAGCTGGTTGACCTGGCCGGAGATCAGCTCCTTGAACTCGACCTTGTCCTGCACCGCGAGGATCGGCAGCTCCTTCACCACGTCCTCGAGGTCCTGCTTGACCGCGCCACGGTCGGCACCGTCCGCGACGGTGATGCTGAGGGTCGAGTCCGACCGCTTGAGCCCGGCGTCGCGGAAGACCGACAGCGGCACGGTGATGCTGCCGGTGACCGGGGTGGCCTCCGAGATGCCGACGACCTCCACCTCGATGGTCTTCCCGCCGGGGAAGGCCACGTCGATCGTGTCGCCGGGACCGGCCCCCAGGTCCTCGGCGCGCCCCTCGTTGAGGATCGCCTGGTGGCCCGAGATCTCGTCCGTGCCCTCGACCATGGTGAGCTCGTAGATGTCGAAGAACGCGTCGTCGACGCCGATGACGAAGGTCTGGTCCTCGTCCACGGTCACCGGCGTGCCCTGCTGGCGCGAGACCAGCTCGACGCCGTCGACCTCCTCCATCTGGTCGCCGTAGACCGCCGGGAAGCTCTGGAAGGCCGGCATCTGCACGAGGAAGTCGCTGCGGAACTCCGCGTCGACGACTGCGTCGTTCGTCGCGCTGAGCGAGGAGGCGAGCACGCCGACCGCCGACACGACGGCCAGGCCGATCATCAGCGCAGAAGCGGTGGCGCCCGTACGACGCGGGTTGCGCAACGCGTTCTCACCGGCCAGCCGGCCGGGAGTGCCGAAGAGGCGGCCGAACACCGCGCGGCACGCGACGAGCACGGGGTGGCCGATGACCGGCGCGAGGACTGCGGTGGTGATGACCCAGATGACCGCGCCGACGCCGATCCAGATCGCGTCGTTGCCGGGGGCACCGATCAGTCCGGCAGCCGCCAGGGCCACGCCGACCAGCAGGGCGGTGCTGCCGAGCACGAGCCGCCGGCCCATCCCCTGCTCCTGCACGACGAGGTCGTCGCGCATGGCGGCGACCGGCGCGACCTTGGCTGCACGGCGCGCCGGCACATAGGCCGCGACCATGGTCACCACGATCCCCACGACGTAGGCCGCGATGATCGTGAAGGGGGTCAGGGTCAGGACCTCGCCGGAGATGTCGAGGCCGAACGTCCGGAACAGCCCGGCCAGCACGCGCGCCAGCCCGAGCCCCAGGAACAACCCGACCGTCGCCCCGACCAGGGACATGATGAACGCCTCGATCAGCACCGACCGGGTGACCTGCTTCTTGCTCGCCCCGAGGGCGCGCAGCAGCGCCGACTCGCGCACCCGCTGGGAGACCAGGATCGAGAAGGTGTTGAAGATGATGAAGGCGCCGACCACGATCGCGATCACCGCGAAGGTCGTCAGGAAGTAGGAGATGATGTCGAGGAACTGGCCCAGCTGCTCCTGGGTCTCCTCCACCACCTCGTCGCCGGTCACGGCGGTGAACCCTTCGGGCGCCACTGCGGCTGCGGCGGCCGCGAGCTCGGCCTGGGAGACGCCGTCGGCGGCTGTGAGGGCGACGCTGGTGAAGGCGTCGGCTCCGTCGAGGAAGATCTCCTGCGCCTCGGCGGTGTCGAGGAGCACGAGGGTCGCGCCGGCCGTGCCACCGCCGTTGAAGTCGGCGGTCCCGACGAGGGTGAACGTGCGTCGCGGGTCCGCGGTCGGGACGATCAGGGTGACCGTGTCGCCGACGTCGTACGCACCGCGCTCGGCCGAGGAGGTGTCGAGGGTGATCTCGCCGGGCTTCGCCGGCCAGTCGCCCTCGGTCAGCTCGAGGACCTGCTCGCCGGCCATGTTCTCGGTCGGGGAGAAGTTGAAGGCCAGCGTCGGCGCACCCTGGCCGCCGACCATCTTGTTGTCCTTGCCGAGCAGGAAGGAGCCGATCCCGTCGACCGATCCGTCCGCGGCCGCGACCTCCGGGAGCGCGGCGATCTTCGCCACGTCCGTCGGCTCGATCAGCTGAGTCGTGCCGACGCCGGCGTTGGCGGCCTGGAGGTCACCCTCGGGTCGGACCAGCCCGTCCGGGGTCGAACCCTTGACGATGTTGTCGAAGGTCGCGTTGAGGCCGGTGCTGAAGGTCATCACGCCGGACAGGAAGCCGATGCCGAGCACGATCGCGAGCGTGCTCATGAGCAGGCGCACCTTGCGGGCGAGCAGGTTGCGCCAGGTCAGGCGGAGCATGTCAGCCGGCCGCCTTCTTGATCGCGGTGTCCTGGAGCGACGCCATCTTCGCGAGGATCTGGTCGCGGTCGGGCTCACGCAGCTCGTCGACGATCCGGCCGTCGGCGAGGAAGAGGATCCGGTCGGTGTAGGACGCAGCCACCGGGTCGTGGCTCACCATGACCACGGTCTGCCCGAACTCGTCGACGCTGCGTCGCAGGAAGCCCAGCACCTCCGCGGAGCTGGTCGAGTCGAGGTTGCCGGTGGGCTCGTCGGCGAAGACGATCGAGGGTTGGCTCACCAGTGCCCGGGCACACGCCACGCGCTGCTGCTGGCCACCGGACATCTCGCTGGGGCGGTGGCCCAGGCGCGGTCGCAGGCCGATGGCGTCGATGACGGAGTCGAACCACTCCGGGTCGGCCTTCCGTCCGGCCAGGCTGAGCGGCAGCAGGATGTTCTCCTCGGCGGTCAGCGTGGGCACGAGGTTGAAGGACTGGAAGACGAAGCCGATCTTCTCCCGCCGCAGCGTGGTGAGGTCCTTGTCCTTGAGCCGTCCCAGCGACGTGCCGTCCACGACGGCCTCGCCGGAGGTGGGGGTGTCGAGCGCGGCCAGGCAGTGCATCAGGGTCGACTTGCCCGATCCGGACGGTCCCATGATCGCGGTGAACTCGCCCCGCATCAGGTCGACGGTCACCCCGTCGAGCGCCCGGACCTCGGCCTCGCCCTTGCCGTAGACCTTCACCAGGTCCAGCGCGCTCGCCGCGACGGAGGACGTCGCCTCCCCCGTCGTCGTCTCAGTCATGTGCGCCAGTCTCGCAGGGCGCGGAGGCGGGCGACCATGGGATATCACCCCGACCCGACCCTGACATCCGTCAGGGGGCGGGCCGCGGCTGGTCCTCGCCCTAGGTTGTTCCGGTGACGACGGACGTACTGGCGGGGCTGCTGACCGGGCTGACCCTCATCATCGCCATCGGCGCCCAGAACGCGTTCGTCCTGCGCCAGGGTCTGCGCCGCAGCCACGTCGGCCTCGTCGTCGCCATCTGCGCGCTGTCCGACGTGGTGCTGATCGTGGCCGGTGTCGCGGGCATCGGCGTGCTCGTGGACCGGGCGCCGTGGGCGGTCGACCTGATCCGGTGGCTCGGCGTCGCGTTCCTCACCTGGTACGGCGTCGGCTCGCTGCTGCGGGCCCGGAGGCCGGAGGCCCTCTCCCTGGCCGACCCTCCCGCCGAGCGACGGGGCGGGGTCGCGGTCCGGGCCGTCGCGCTGACCTGGCTGAACCCGCACGTCTATCTCGACACCGTGCTCCTCCTCGGCTCGATCGCCGGGACCCACGGCAACCCCGGTCGGTGGTGGTTCGCCCTCGGGGCGGGAGCGGCGAGCATCGGGTGGTTCGCGGGACTGGGCTACGGCGCCCGGCTGGCCGCCCCGCGACTGTCGAGCCCGCGCGCCTGGCAGGTGCTCGACGTGCTGATCGGCGTGGTCATGCTGGCGATCGCGGTGAAGCTGGCCGCCGGCTGACCCCGTGCCGGTTCAGCTGCCTTCGCGGCCGACTGCCTCGTCGTGGCGCGCGTGGAGGCGCTCGCGGATCTCGCCGGCGGAGTAGTGACGGCGTACGCGCTCGTCGCGCGCCACGGCCGCCCCGGTCGCGATCGCTCCCAGCAGCCCACCGAGGCCGATCAGTTTCCACACGCGCATGCGGGGACTCTAGCCCTCGGGCAGACTCACCCCCATGGCCTCGCCCCTCACCCTCGACCAGGCGGTGGACCTCACCCGCAGCGGGGACATCTGGCTCTTCCGCGGCCGCCGTGCCCCCGACCGGGCGATCCGCGCGGTGACCAACGCGCCCGTCAACCACGTCGGCATCTCGCTGGTCGTCGACGACCTGCCGCCGCTGATCTTCCATGCCGAGCTGGGCAGGAAGCAGCTGGACGTCTGGACGGGCGGGCACCACCGCGGGGTGCAGCTGCACGACCTGCGCGAGGCCGTGGGGCGCTGGCAGGCGGAGTACGACCAGGACGCCTTCATCCGCCAGCTGGAGCCGGAGGTCGGCGGCCGCGAGGTGGACGGGATGCTCCGCACGGTGGCCCGACTCGACGGCGTCTCCTTCCCGAGCCTGGCCAGACTGGGCGCGCGCTGGCTGCGAGGTCGCGACGCCTACGTCCCGCACCGCCACCGCACCCGACGGGTCACGCCGGAAGCCGCCTTCTGCGCGGAGATCGTGGCGTCGTGCTACATCGAGATGGGCGTGCTGCGCGACGATCGCCGCGCCACCTGGTACGACCCGGGCAAGTTCTGGAGCGGTGACTACCTCCCGCTCGCCGACGGGTGGCAGCTCACCAAGGAGGTCGCCGTCGGTCGCTAGGTGTACTGATCGGGCACCGCGGCAGCCCGGGCCAGCCGCGCCGCGACCACGGCCGTGGCCTGTCTCAGCTCGTCACCGCCCTCGACCACGAACGGGAGCGGTACGCCGGCGAGCCACTCGCCGACGTAGGCCTGGGTGTTCTGCGTGCTGCCGACGAGCAGGCAGCGGGACTCGTCGAGCTCGCTGAGCTCGCCCATCGCCGGGCGGACCCAGGGCGCCACCTCGCTCATCGGGGCGTCGAAGACAACCCGGGTGTCGTACTCCCAGCCCTTGCCCAGGTTGGCCTCCAGCTCGCGCGCCGGATCGAGCCCGACCGGCACCTCGAAGGTGCCCTCGAGGACCTCGACCGAGGTGACCCGATCGACCCGGAAGGTGCGGATCGCATCGGCGTGGTGGGCCAGGCACAGGAGGTACCACCGCCCGAACCGCACGACCAGCGACCACGGGTCGACCTCGAAGGTGCGCGGGTTGCCGGCCGCGGTCCGATAGCTGATCCGCAGCTGCTGCTGGGCTGCCACCGCCGCCACCAGGACACTGGTGACCTCCGGGTCGGGGCGGGTCGGGCGGCGGTCCGGCACCGGGAGCGCGTGCTCGCGCACGGTCGCTGCCTGCCGGCCGACGTTCTCCGGCAGCACGCGAAGGATCTTGCCGAGGGCCGACCCGACCGGGTCGTCCGGGTCGGCGGCGGCGTGCTGCCCGTCGAGCGCCGCCATCACCAGCCCGAGCGCCTCGGTGGCGGTGAAGGTGAGCGGCGGCAGCCGAAGGCCGCGACCCAGCCGGTAGCCGCCGTAGGGCCCGCGGGTCGACTCGACCGGGATGTCGGCCTCGCGCAGGATCGCGACGTAGCGCCGGGCGGCGCGCTCGCTCACGCCGAGGCGCTGGGCCAGCTCCTCGGCGGTGATCCCGGGACGCGACTGCAGCAGGTCGAGACATCGCAGCGCTCGCGCGGTGGGGCTGATCTCGCTCATCCCACGATCTTCGCACCGGTTCCGGTTGTCGAGCGTCCGGAACCGGTCCTAGCGTGGTTCCACCACCGCCACCAACTCGAAGGAGAACCCATGGACATCGTCCTGATCCCCGGCCTCTGGCTCGACGGCACCGCCTGGGACGGCGTGCTCCCGGAGCTGGAGACTCTCGGCCACCGCGGGATCCCGGTCACGCTGCCCGGTCAGGGCGACGGCGCGAGCGCCGCGTCGTACGACGACCAGGCCGGCGCCGTCCTCGCAGCCATCGACTCCGCCGAGGGGGCGCCGCTCGTGGTCGGTCACTCGGCCGCGAGCACGCTGGCGTGGGTCGGCGCCGACCAGCGCCCCGAGGCGATCACGGGAGTCGTGCTGATCGGCGGGTTCCCGACCAGCGGCGGCGCGGCGTACGCCGACTTCTTCGAGCCGACCGGTGACGGCGTGCCGTTCCCCGGCTGGGAACCCTTCGCCGGGCCCGACTCCGACGACATGTCACCCGAGCTCAAGGCGGAGGTCGCGGCGAACACCCACCCGGTGCCGGTCGGCGTGACCAAGGGCATCGTGACGTGGAGCGACGAGCGCCGCCACGACGTACCCCTGACCCTGGTCTGCCCGGAGTTCAGCCCGGCCCAGGCCAAGGAGTGGATCGAGAGCGGCGACGTGCCCGAGCTCGCCGACGCCCGCAGGCTCGAGCTGGCCGACATCGATTCCGGCCACTGGCCGATGTTCACCCAGCCGGCTGCGCTCGCGGCCCTGCTGGACGAGGCCGCGCGGCGCTGAGTCGGCAGGAAGTATCTGCCGACTCACCTTGACAACGTACAACCATATGGTTGTACGTTAGTCCCATGACCGAGCGGGACGAGGACCAGGCGGATGCCTGGTTCCACGCGCTCTCCGACCGGACCCGGCGCGACATCCTGCGCCGCGTGCTGGCCGGAGAGCACTCCGTCTCGGCCCTGGCGGAGAGCTATGACATGAGCTTCGCCGCCGTCCAGAAGCACGTCGCCGTGCTGGAGCGAGCAGGTCTGCTGACCAAGCGTCGGCAGGGTCGCGAAGCCCTGGCCAGCGGTGACGTGGAGGCGGTGCGGTCGGTGGGCGTGATGCTCACCGAGCTCGAGGCGCTCTGGCGCGGCCGCATCTCCCGGATGGACGAGCTCTTCGCCACCCCCGCCCCGACACCGAAGAAGGACTGATCGACATGCCCGTCACCGACGTCACCCACGACATCGACAGCCGCACCCTGACCATCACCGCCGACTTCGCCGCGCCCGCCGACCGGGTGTGGGAGGTCTACGCCGACCCGCGTCAGCTCGAGCGGGTCTGGGGTCCGCCGACCTACCCGGCCACGTTCGTCGACCACGCGCTGGCGCCGGGCGGTCGGATGAACTACTTCATGACCAGCCCCGAGGGCGAGAAGTACTACGGCTACTGGGAGATCACTGCGGTCAACCAGCCGAAGGGCTTCGCGTTCAACGACGGCTTCGCCCTCGACGAGACCTTCACGCCGAACCCCGACCTGCCGGTCTCGAGCAACGAGTTCACCTTCGTCGAGACCGACGGCACCACCCGCGCCACCTACGTCTCGACGTACGCCTCCGCCGAGGCCCTGCAGCAGGTGCTCGCGATGGGCGTCGTCGAGGGCGCCTCCGCGGCGATCAACCAGATCGACGCCCTGCTCGCCGCCTGACCAGCTCGTCACCCTGCAGCGCTACGACGTCGTCCGCTGAGGTCGCCGGGGTCTGCCAGACTCGCCGGGTGGAGATCGCAGCCCTGATCGTCGGCCTGGCCGCCGTCGTCCTCGCCGGCACGGCGGTCGCCGACCGGCTGCGGGTGCCGGCACCGCTGCTCCTCATCGCGGTCGGCGTTGCTGCGTCGTACGTGCCGCTCATGCCGACCGTCCACCTGCACCACGAGGTCGTCCTCCTCGGCCTCCTGCCGCCGCTGCTCTACACCGCAGCGCTCCAGACGTCGCTGGTGGACTTCAACGCCAACCGCGGCACCATCCTGCGGCTCTCGGTCCTGCTGGTCGTCGTGACGACGTTCGTCGTCGGCGCGGTGGTCCACACGCTCCTGCCGAGCGTCGGCTGGCCCGCGGCACTCGCGATCGGCGCGGTGGTCGCACCGCCGGACGCGGTGGCGGCGACCGCGGTCGCACGCCGGATCGGTCTGCCGCGGCGGGTCGTCACGATCCTCGAGGGTGAGTCGTTGCTCAACGACGCGACGGCGCTGGTCGCGCTGCGTACGACGATCGCCGCCATCGGCGGTGGCGTCACCCTCGCCGAGGTCGGGATCGACTTCGTCCGCGCCGCCGGCGGGGGTCTCCTCATCGGCCTGGCCGCCTACGCCCTGGTGGCCTGGCTGCGGCGCCGGATCAAGGACCCGCTGCTCGACACCGCGATCTCCTTCCTCACTCCCTTCGCCGCCTTCCTGGCCGCCGAGCGGGTGCACTCCTCGGGTGTCATCGCGGTCGTGATCGCCGGGCTGCTGCTCGGCCACAAGGCCCCGATCATCCAGACCGCGCAGTCGCGGATCACCGAGCGGATGACGTGGCGCACCATCGCCTTCGTCCTGGAGAACGCCGTCTTCCTGCTCATCGGACTGCAGGCCGACTGGATCCTCGCCGACGTCGCCGGGTCCGAGCTGGGCGTCGGCCTGGTCGCCGCGGTCTGCCTGCTGACGCTGGCGACCGTGATCGCCGTACGCCTGGCCTGGGTCTTCGTCACCCGTCTGTTCATGCGCCACCCGGGTGCGGACCCGATGCCGGCCGCCTGGAGCTTCCTCATCGGCTGGGCGGGGATGCGGGGTGTCGTCACCCTCGCCGCCGCCTTCCTGATCCCGGACGGAACGCCCCACCGCGAGGTGCTGCTGCTGGCCGCGTTCACCGTCGTGGCCGGCACCCTGTTCCTCCAGGGCCTGACCCTGCCGTGGCTGACCCGTCGCCTGAAGGTCCCGTCCCCCGACCCGGCGCTCGACGCCCTGGCCCGCGCCGCCCTGATCGAGACGGCCGGGGCCGCCGGGCTGGCCCGGCTCGCCGAGCTGGAGTACGACGACCAGCACGGCGTCGGCGACCGGATCCGGACGCGTCTTGACCAACGCTCGTTCGCGGCGTGGGAGCAGCTCTCCACGACGGTTGACGAGGAGACCCCGTCCGCGCTCTACGCCCGGGTGCGGCTGGAGATGATCGAGGCCGAACGCACCACGGTGCTGGAGGAGCGGAGCAAGGGCGACCTGCCGTCGGAGGTGGTCCGCCAGGTTCTCGGCATGCTCGACGTCGAGGAGTCGATGCTCGACATCGGCGTGGCTGCAGGTGAGGAGGTGCGCTCGTCGTCGCTGACCCTGCTCGGCACCGAGTGCGTCGACCTGTCCGCCCATCCCGCGGTCGAGACCGTGGCAGACGCGTCGTGTGCGCGCTGTGTCGCCGACGGCCTGCGCTGGGTGTCGCTGCGGCAGTGCCTCATCTGCGACCACATCGGGTGCTGCGACTCCTCGGTCGGCAAGCACGCGACCGCCCACTTCCACCACACCCAGCACCCGGTCATGCAGTCCGCCGAGCCCAGGGAGCGCTGGCGCTGGTGCTACCTCCACAACCTGACGGGCTGACGCCTGCGGTCGTCTCCTAGTACTCCAGGAGCAGGAACACCACGGCGAGCAGCGGCAGCGTCCCCTGGATGAGCGCGGCCCGCATCATCCTGCGGTCGTGGGTGACCAGGACGATCGCGGCGGCCAGCATCGACCCGGTGCCGGCCAACGCCAGCGCGGTGCCGGTGAGGTGCTCGGTCTTCAGCAGGGCGACACCGACAAGGGTGATGATGGCGAGGAACAGGTTGTAGAAACCCTGGTTGTAGGCCATCGGCGCGAGCACCGTGGCGTCCTGCTCGGAGACCCCGAACGCCTTGCGGGTCGACGGCTCGCTCCACCGGAACGACTCGAGGACGAAGATGTAGACGTGGAGCAGTGCGGCCAGCACCGTGAACCCGACCATGAAGAGCGTCATGAGCGCACCCTAGGAGGCGAGTGCCATCGACCACCAACACGACAGTCCAGAGGCATGGGACGACAGGTACGGCGATGAGCCGATGTGGAGCGGCCAGCCCAACGAGGCGCTCGTCCGCGAGATCGGGACGCTCGCGCCGGGCGCCGCGCTCGACGTGGGTTGCGGCGAGGGAGCCGACGCGATCTGGCTGGCACAGCGGGGGTGGGAGGTCGACGCGATCGACGTCTCGGCCACGGCCCTGGCGCGCGCGCAGCAGGGTGCCGCGCAGATGGGCGTCGACGTCTCCTGGCGACAGCACGGACTCGAGGACCTGCCGGCAGGCACGGCGTACGACCTGGTGTCGGCGTTCTACCCGGCGCTGATCCGGGCCGACGGCTCGGTCATCGACACCCTCCTCGACGCAGTGGCCGAGGGCGGCACGCTGCTGGTGGTGCACCACGCGCACGTCGACCGCGAACGGGCGCTCGAGCACGGTTTCGACCCCGACGACTACGTCCGGCACGAGGACGTCCTCGCCGCGCTCGCCCCTACCGACTGGACGATCGAGCAGGCCGGCGAGAGCGCGCGTACGGCCCCCGAGGGCCCCGGCGCCCACCACCACACCGACCTGGTCCTGCGGGCGAGCCGCAAGGTGACCGCCTGATCCGGCGTCGGGCCGGGGGCCCTGCAAGCCGCCGTCAGGGCGTCCAGTCGTCGGGCGGGTCCTCCCCGACCATGCCGTCGTACGCCTCGCGGAGGAGGTCGGCATGACCGGTGTGGCGGCCGTACTCCTCGAGCATGTCGCACAGCAGCCGCCGCAGGCTGGGGTGGTTGCCGAGGCCGTCGTCGACGTGGGCCACGAAGTCCAGCCCGCCCTCCGCGAGGGCGGCCGCGATCCGCTCGTCGTTGCGGGTCACGGCGGCGTCGTGGACGTCGTACACCTCGGTGCCGGCGAGGGTGTCGGGCGCAGTGAACTCCCAGTCGGGACTGTCGTCGTGACCCAGCGAGCGCCACGGCTCCACGAGCACCTCGCCGCGGAGCTTGGTCGCGAACGTGTGGTCCTCGGCCAGCGCGAGGTGGAGCAGCAGCCCGCCCAGTGAGAGCGAGGACGACGGGATCCGGTGCCGTAGCCCCGCCTCGTCGAGGTTCCCGGCCTTCCAGCGGACGGTCGTTCGCAGCCGCCCCAGCGCGCCGAGCAGGTGCTCGACCTCGGTCCCGGCCAGCGGCGGCTCCCAGGGCGGCGGGGTCCACTCGGCCATGTCGTCGCTGCTCATGCCGTCGACGCTAGTCCTGGATCCGGACGATCCGCGGCAGACACCGGCAGGTGATCGTGGTGCCGGCGGGGCTCAGTCCTCGGGGTGGTGGTTGTCCTTCCATCCACGCGCGATGAGCTCGGTCAGGACGTCGCGGTCCACCGCGTCGAGACGCTTGAGGTAGAGACAGCCCTTGCCCGTGGTGTGCGGCCCGAGGCGGTCGAGCAGGTCGGTGTGGGTGCCGTAGTAGGTCAGGCCGTAGAGCGTCAACGCGGCCTTGCGCGGCGCCAGGCCGATCGCGAAGTACTCGTGGCGCTTGCCGTCGGCGGTCGTGTAGGGGTGCCGGCCGAAGCCGATCATGGTGCCCCACACCACCGGGTCGGCACCGGTCGTACGACGCATCAGCTCGAGGACCTCCTCGGCCTGCGCCCGCCTCACGTCATCGGCCTGGTCGAGCAGGGCGGCGACGTCCGCCGCGGTGTGGCCGGTGGGTCGGGTCTTGCGGTCGCTGTTCATCCACCCTTTGTCTCATGAGAGGGGTCGGGTGGCCAGAGCCCGCGGCCGAGGCTCCGAGGCTCCGAGGCGTCAGCCCGGTCGGTGCTCCTCCGGGTCGTAGCCCTGCTCGCCCGGGTGGTCCCCCTCGATCGCACGGCCCCCGAAGAACCGGATCGCGAAGAAGGCACCCCCTCCGACAACGATCACCAGCACCAACACGACGGCTACCGCAACGGGACTCATGTCCATCATGGCCGTCACCTCCTGCATTCGAGACTAGGTGCCACACGCCCCGGTCCCTCTTACGATGTCGTAACGCTGGCTAGGCTCGAGGCGTGCCCGACATGACCCGATTGCCGACCGCTCCTCTGCTCGCCGGAGGTCTCGTCGGCGGCTTCGCGCTGGCCCAGCAGACCGGCGTACGTCCTCTCGGCGGAGCCGTGATGCTCGGCGCCAACCTGGCTGCCGCGCCTCGCTGGTACGCCGTGGGCGGCGCGCCGCTGGTGGCTGGGCTGTCCGCGGTCTACTGGACCGGGATGGGGGTGTCGCACCCGATCGCGAAGAAGGTCGGCGTGTGGCCCTCGGTCCTCGGCGTCGCCGCGGTCAGTGCGGGTGCCGCGTGGCTGCTGGCCGACCGCCGCGCCGGGGTCTGACCCTTCAGCTCTCGGGCAGGTCGGCGAAGGCCTGCTTCATCTCCTTGTACCAACCCATCGACTTCTTCGGGTGGCGCCAGCGGCTCTTCATCGCGTCGCGCGCCTCCTGGTGGCTCGCGTCGCCGTCCTTCTCGGCCTGCTTGAGGTGCTGGTCCTGGGCGTTGATCACGTCGTCGTGGGTGTCGCCACGGTGCGCGAGGTCGCAGGGGCCGCCGAGCTGGCGGCAGGTCATGGTCTTCATGGTGTGGCCTTTCTGGGTGTGGTGTCATGCGGGTGTGCGCCGTCGCGGCGAGCGACCTGGGCGAGAAGATCGGGCTCGGCGCGGAAGGTGATCGCGCGGACCCTGCCGTCCGCGACCTCGAAGTCGAAGACCACCCGTGCCTGGCCCAGGTGGAACCAGGCGGCGGCCGGGCGGGCGCCGACGAAGACCGCGAGTGCCGCGTGCGCGCTGCCGTTGAAGAACGCCGCGACCTCGTCGCGACCCTCGATCCGATCGGGTGTGCCGGCCAGGATCGCGGCGTCGTCGGCACGTACGACGGCGTCCGGGGCGAGCAGCTGGAGAAGTCGGTCGAAGTCGCCCTCCCGCGCGGCCGCCATGAAGGCGTCGACGACCTCCCAGTCGGCCAGCTGGTCCTCGGGCACCGGCTGCGCGACCTTGGCGCGGGCGCGCGAGGCGAGCTTGCGGGCAGCAGCAGGTGAGGCATCCAGGACGGCGGCGATCGTGGTGAACTCGAAGCCGAAGCTGTCGTGCAGCACGAAGGCGACCCGCTCACGTGGGGTGAGCCGGTCGATGACCGCCTGCAGCGCGACGCCGACGGTGTCGGCGAGTGCGATGTCCTCGGCCGGGTCGGGAGAGGTGTCCTCGAGCTCGATGTGCTCGACCGGCACCGGCGTACGCGCCCGCAGCCGGTCCAGGCACAGCCGGGTCGTGACCGTGGTCAGCCAGGCCGGGAGGTTGTCGATCTCGACCTGGCCCTGGCCCTCCGCGCGGTGCAGCCGCAACCACGTCTGCTGCACGACGTCCTCGCCCTCGGCATGGTCGCCCAGCACCCGGCTGGCGATGCCGACCAGCCGCGGTCGCTCGGCCTCGAAGGTCTCGGTCCGGTCCACGGCGTCCACCCTTCCATCCAGTTCCTGCCTACCCCGTCGAGAAGATGACGAACGCCGGAGCTCATGTGTGACCGGCCCGGACGAGGAGCCGTGTGCCACGATCGATCCATGATGGCGCTCCGACCGGTGCGGACGCTCGCCGTGCTCATCGTCCTCACCCTGGCCGGGTGCACGTCGAGCCCCAGCGAGGAGCCCGACGCGCCGCCCCGGTCGCCCACCAGCACGACACCCAGCCCGTCCGCCAGCGAGACGCCGACCGAAACCCCGACCGCGACTCCCACCCCAGTCCCTGCGCCGCCCGACCCGATCTCGGTGGCCGCCCTGGCCCAGGCGGAGCTCACCGGCGGCGGCCTCCGGTTGGGGACGGTCCGCCAGCGCGCGCCCGGCTTCACGTCGTACGACGTCACCTTCGCCTCGACCACCTCCGGCGCGGGCAGCACCCCGCTGCGGATCAGCGGCGTGCTCAACGTGCCGACGGGTCCGGGCCCGTTCCCGGCCGTCGTCCTGGCGCACGGCTACATCGACCCGGCCTACTACGTCCGCGGCCAGGGGATGACGCGCGAGCGCGGCTTCCTCGCCGACCGTGGCTTCGTCGCGCTGCACGTCGACTACCGCAACCATGCCGAGTCCACCGACGACCCGCGCGTGGAGACCGCAGTACGCCTCGGCTACAGCGCCGACGTGATCGCCGCCGTCCGCGCACTGCAGGACTCCCAGGACGTCCGCGTCGACCCCGACCGCATCGCGCTCTTCGGCCGGTCGATGGGGGGCGGGGTGGTGCTCAAGGCACTGGCCGCCGAACCCGGGCTGGTCGCCGCCGGGGTGGCGTGGGCGTCGGTCTCGAGCCTGGAGGCGGAGAACTTCGCGCAGTTCCAGGCCTCCGACGCGCCCCGCGCCGAGCTGCGCGCGGCCACGCGCGGGAGGCACGGCCTGCCTGACGACGACCCGGCCTTCTGGCGCGGCGTCTCCTCGCGGCCGGCCTTCGGCGACATCACCGAGCCGGTGCTGATGGCGCACGGCCGGTTCGACGACACCTGCCCGCCGCGGTGGGCGCGGGCCACCCAGCGCGCACTCACCGCGGCCGGGGTGGACTCCACCCTGGAGTGGTACGACGACGGCCACGCCTTCGGCCCGGCGTTCGTCGCAGCGATGGACCGCACGGTGCGGTTCCTGCGGGCCCGGATGCCCGCCTGAGAGCTCCTACGTCACGTCGACGGGGTGGAGGGAGTGGATCAGCACCTCTCCGCTGAGCGCATCGCCAGCCGCGGCGAAGGCGTCCGCGACGTGGGGCATGCCCATGTGGGCGTCCAGGGCAGCTGCATCAGTCCACCGCTCGAGGGTCACGAAGGTGCCCGGTGCGCCTGCCGACTCGTAGAGGTCGTAGGACACGCAGCCCTCCTCCTGCCGGGTCGCGGCGACCAGGGTCTGCAGGGCAGCCCGGACCTCATCGGCGGCCTCGGGCTTGACGGGAATGCTGGCGACGACGTTGAGCAGGGTCACGTGAGTGTCCTTTGATGGGGGAGATCCAGTGTGAGCCGTCGCCCACTCCGTGGCTACGACCCTTGGGGTCCCGCACTCGACCCATCCACCTGGCCCGTCGTGCCGAACACCTTCTGTGAGCCAGCCCGACACCATGTTCGCCAGCAGCACCGTGCCGCGTCACCTGGCACGGGGTGCGATCGGGTTTCCGTTGATGGTGGCAGCGTTCGTGCTGATCCCCCTGTTCGGCGGCTGGACGTTGCTGCTTCTGGTGCCGAGCGTCGTCCTGCTGCGCGGATGCCCGACCTGCTGGGCGATGGGCCTCTCACAGACCTGCGCACTGCGCGAGCAGCCGGCAGAGCACGTTCGTCAGCCGAGCGGCTCGTAGTCGATCTCGAGGGGTGCGGGTGCTCAGCCCTGGGCCATGTCCACGAAGCGTGAGTAGTGACCCTGGAACGCCACCGTCAGGTCGCGGGTCGGGCCGTTGCGGTGCTTGGCCACGATCAGGTCGGCCTCGCCCGGGCGGGTCGACTCCTTCTCGTAGACGTCGTCGCGGTGGAGCAGGATCACCATGTCGGCGTCCTGCTCGAGCGACCCGGACTCGCGCAGGTCGCTCATCATCGGGCGCTTGTCGCCACGCTGCTCGGGACCACGGTTGAGCTGGGAGAGCGCGATGATCGGGATCTCGAGCTCCTTGGCGAGGAGCTTGATGTTGCGGGAGAACTCCGAGACCTCGAGCTGGCGCGACTCGACCTTCTTGCCCGAGCTCATCAGCTGCATGTAGTCGATGACGATGAGCTTGAGGTCGTGGCGCTGCTTGAGGCGACGGGCCTTGGCGCGGATCTCCATCATCGTCATGTTGGGGCTGTCGTCGATGAACATCGGCGCCCCGGAGACCTGGCCCATCTTGCGGGCGAGCTTCTCCCAGTCGTCGTCGCGCATGGTGCCGTTGCGGATGTGGTTGAGCGGCACCTTCGCCTCGGCCGAGAGCAGACGCATCATGATCTCCGAGCGCGTCATCTCGAGGCTGAAGAAGCAGCTGGTCAGGTTGTTGTGGATCGACGCGGCGCGGCAGAAGTCGAGGGCCAGGGTCGACTTACCCATGGCGGGACGCGCGGCCACGATGATCATCTGGCCGGAGTGGAGACCGTTGGTCAGGTCGTCGAGGTCGGCGAAACCGGTGGGTACGCCGTACAGACCGGCCTCGCGGTTGCCGATCATCTCGATCTCGTCGAGGACGCCGCTCATGATGTCGCTCAGCGGGGCGTAGTCCTCGGTCGCGCGGCGATCGGTGACCTTGTAGACCTCGGCCTGGGCGTTGTCGACGACGTCGTTGATCTCGCCCTCGCCGGAGTAGCCCATCGCGGCGATGCGGGTGCCGGCCTCGACGAGGCGGCGCAGGATCGCCTTCTCCCGGACGATCGCGGCGTAGTAGCCGGCGTTGGCGGCGATCGGCACGTTGGCCGAGAGCGTGTGGAGGTAGGGGGCGCCGCCGACGCGCTGGAGCTCGCCGCGCTTCTGGAGCTCGGCGGCCACGGTGATCGGGTCGGCCGGCTCGCCGCGGCCGTAGAGGTCGATGATCGAGTCGTGGATGATCTCGTGGGCGGGGCGGTAGTAGTCGACCGCCTGGACCTCCTCGACGACGTCCGCGATGGCGTCCTTCGACAGGAGCATCGAGCCCAGCACGCTCTGCTCGGCGGCGTTGTCCTGGGGAGGAGTGCGGTCACCCGGGCTGCGGGGGGCGTTGCCGGGCTCGTAGGCAGCCGGGCCGTCGCCCCACTGCTGGTCGGAGTCGTTGTCGTAGGCGACGCTCACTGCTGTTCCCCTCGCCGTCCTGCTCGTTCGGCGACCATGTCGCCACCACCACTCACCACGCTAGGGACGACCACTGACAGTGATCCGTCGCCGCATACGAGACCCCAGCTCGAATTCACTGGACGCGCGAGACCGTACGACGATGTGCAGGCCCGGGCATAGCCCGCGGCGACTAGTTGTCCACAGGCTCTGTGGACAACCTGCTGGTCATCGTGGACGACACGCTGCCCGATGTGCACACAACGTGGACGAGCCTGTGGAAAACGACCGGGGCGGACCGACGTACCCGCTCTTGACCTGCGCAAAGGCATTTCACACCCTGTGGACAGAAATGAGTTGGGCGATGTGGCCGTTCACCTGTCCGACATCTGGATGACGCCTGTTGCTTTGTCGACAAGGCCCTCCGACGCCACGCCGACGGTGCGGAATCCACACCCTCTGCACAGGTAGTCCGAACGGGGGATGGACATTGATGGGCGGGTTTTGGTATCTCGCCGGGGGCCCACCTGCGGCGCCGGAGCCCCCCGCGGGGTGGCGGCATCCGACGCCGGCACCGACCCACGGTGGCGGCACCCGACACCCAGGTCGGCCGAATACGCGTCATGTGCCGCCACCCACGCGGAGGCGTACGTCGGATGCCGCCACCCTCGCGAGCGAGTACGTCGCCTGACGCCAGGGACGTCAGCAGACGTGCGGGTCGAACCCGTAGGGCAGCTCGAGACGGTGCGACTTCATCAGCGCGTCGTCGGTCAGGATGTCCAGGGTGCGGCCCTGAGCAGCGACGATGCCGTCGGAGAGCACGACCGCCCGTGGACACAGCTGCAGGGCGTAGGGCAGGTCGTGGGTCACCATCATCACGGTGACGTCGAGCCCGGTCAGGATGTCGGCCAGCTCGCGGCGCGAGGCCGGGTCGAGGTTGGAGGACGGCTCGTCGAGCACGATGATCTCCGGCTCCATGACCAGCACGGTGGCGACGGCGACCCGGCGCCTCTGGCCGAACGACAGGTGGTGGGGCGGGCGGTCGACGAAGTCGGCCATCCCGACCATGTCGAGGGAGGCCATCACCCGACGGTCGAGCTCGGCACCACGGATTCCGAGGTTGCGCGGCCCGAAGGCGACGTCGTCGCGGACGCTGCCCATGAAGAGCTGGTCGTCGGGGTCCTGGAAGACGATCCCGACCCGGCGACGGATCTCGGCCAGGTTGTCCTTGACGACCGGCAGGCCGGACACCGTGACGGTGCCGCGGCCCGGGAGCAGGATGCCGTTGAGGTGCAGGACCAGGGTGGTCTTCCCGGCGCCGTTGGGCCCCAGCACGGCCACCCGCTCACCGCGGTGCACGTGCAGGTCGACACCGAAGAGGGCCTGGTGGCCGTCGGGGTAGGCGAACGCCACGTCGTGGAGGTCGAGCACCGGCGTCGTCATCGGCGTGCGCTGCCGTCGTAGCCGCGGGAGATCATCGCGAGGTGCACGCGCTCGCCACGCTCGAACGAGCGGATGAACAACGCGCCGGCGGAGCGGCCGAGCACCGGCCAGTGCCGGGGGTTGCGGGCGGTGAAGCCGCGGGACTCACGGGCGGTCTTCATCCGCCGGAGCTCGTCGGTGACGACGTCGAGGTAGCGCACCATGAAGCCCATGATCTGCACCAGCTGGGCAGGCACCCGGAGTCGCTCGAGACCTGCGAGCAGGTCGCGCGGCTCCGTCGTGGCGGCGAGCAGCAGGCTGCCCAGCACACCGAGGGTCGCCTTCGTCACGAGGCTGCCGGCAGCCACGAGACCCGGCTCGCTCAGCGAGAGCCCGAGGACGACGACCTGGGGGCCGGTGGCGATGAAGGGGAGGAGCGCGGCGAAGAGGAGGACGGGGGTCTCGATGACCATCCGCCGGGCCAGGTAGGGCACCGGGACCCCGGAGAGGGCGACCAGCACGGCCAGCACGGCGGCGTACGCGATGAAGAAGGCCGGCCACTGCACCGGGGTGGCCACGACGACCAGCATGAAGACGACCAGGCCGGCGACCTTGAGGTGGGCCGGTGCCCGGTGGATCGGGGAGTGGCCGTGGAAGTGCAGCCGGTGTCCGTGCGGGGCGCCCACGTCACTCGCCCCCGTGCCGCACCGGGACCGCGGTCGGCTCGGGCGAGCGCGTCCGCAGGAGGTAGAACACCGAGGAGCACCCCAGGACGACGAGGCAGCCCACGACACCGGCGAGACCGCCGGACCACCGGGCGTTGCCGAGACCCGCGACCTCGTAGCCCGCGAGCGGGCCGTTGCTCGCTCCCGACGTCTGCTCGACCGAGGCGAACCCCAGGTCGCCCGCCACCCGGTTGAGCCCGTCGGGACTGCCCGAGGCGTAGTAGCTGGCCACCCCGGCCAGGAACAGCGCGAGAAGCAGCCCGGTGAGGAGGAGAGAGCGTCCGGAGAGCGTCCTCATGACGCCACCAGCCTGGTCTCGAGCTGGCGTACGGCGACCACCCGGCGCGCGCCGTGGACCAGGTCCGGTCGCACCGCGACGATGCTGCCGACGACCAGGAACGTGATGACTGCCTCCCCGATCCCGATCACTGTGTGCACGCCGAGCATCGCGGCGAGCAACGTGTCGTAGGGGATCGGGACGGCTCCGCCGAGGGCGTAGAGACCCACGAACGACGCGGCGCCCAGCACGACGGAGACGATGGCTCCGAACGCGGCGGCCGGGGCGACCATGGACACACGCTTGGGGAGCACGATCTGGGCGCCCCGGAACGCGAGGTAGCCGGCGACGACGGTGACGATCCCCATCAGGACCACGTTGGTGCCGAGGGCGGTGATCCCCCCGTCGGCGAAGAGCAGGGCCTGCACGGTGATGACGACGGTCAGGCACAGCAGCCCGGTGTACGGGCCGACCAGGACGGCAGCGAGGGCACCCCCCATGAGGTGCCCGCTGGTCCCCCCCGCCACCGGGAAGTTGAGCATCTGGGTCGCGAACACGAAGGTCGCCACGAGCCCGGCGAGCGGAGCGATGCGGTCATCGAGCTCGCGCCGGGCCCCGCGGAGCGCGATCCCGATCGCGGTCGCCGCCACGCCTGCGGTGGCCAGCGACGTGGGTGCGTCGAGAAAGCCGTCGGGAACGTGCATCGTGACCTCCCGGGTCGTTGTTGCACTCGATGTGCAACAACGGTGGTTCGGCGCCACCCACGTCAGCGGATTGCTGATCGGGCAAAGAAATGTGACCCGGCTCTCACGGGCCGCTCAGAGCTGGAGGACGGTGCGGATCACGACGCCGGTGCCCACGGCGCAGATGCCCAGCGCGGCGCCGTACCTCAGGAAGGTGCGGACGTTGCCGCCGAGGAAGCCACGGCGCACCGCCAGACCCTCGAGCCGCAGGACCAGGTCGCGGGCCAGCAGGCCGACGGCGGCCAGGGACAGCGCCATGCCGATGCCGAAGGCCAGGACCAGCACGAAGCCGAACCAGGCCCGACCCAGCGCGGTGGCGGCGAGCAGCAGCAGCAGGGCCGAGGGGCTCGGGACCAGCCCGCCGACCAGGCCCATCACCCAGACGCCCCACCGACCGGGAGCGGCTTCCGGCTCCGCCGGGGCGGGTACGACGGTCGCCGTGGCCACCGCCACCGACCCGGACGGCTGGTGGGCGTGGGCATGCCCGTGCTCGTGCTCGTGCTCGTGGTCAGCGTGCCCATGGTCGTGGTCGTCATGCCCGTGCTCGTGGGCGACGGGCTCGGCAACGACGGGCTCGTGCCCGTGCCCATGCCCGTGCCCATGCCCGTGCCCGTGCCCATGTCCGTGGCCGTGCCCGGCGCCCCCGTCCGAGCGGAGGCGGGCGAAGAGGTAGAGGCCGAGCCCGACGATGAGCAGCCCGGTGGCGAGGGTGAGCCAGGGGTAGAGCTTGGCCGGCACGAAGGCGCTGCTGAGCGAGACGAGCAGCCCGAGCAGCAGGACCGAGCCGGTGTGCGCCGCGGTGACGGCACTGCCGACCGCGAGCGCCGAGCGCAGGGAGGAGTCGCCGCGCTGGGAGAGGTAGAAGGCCATCACCGTCTTGCCGTGACCCGGTGAGAGGGCGTGGGTGGCACCGAGGGCGAGGGCGGCGAGCAGAGCGAGGCCGGCGGCGATCCAGCCGCTGTCGCCCAGCAGCGCGGTGGCGCGTGACGACAGCCAGCCGCCGTCCGTGGTGGTCGGGTCGGCGTCACCACTGCCAGGCAGCACCCCGGCCGGCCCGCCCTCCGCGACGACCAGCGTGGCGGAGGTGACGTCGAGCGGCGACTGGAGGAGGTCCTCGGGATAGGAGGTGAGGCGATCGCTGGTGCTCACGTCCGGGACGTCGGAGCTCGTCAGCGTCATCTCGTTGCCGACGGCGGTGACCTCGCGCCAGCCCACCGAGCCGGGCGCCGTGCTGTCCTCGAAGGTGACCTCACCGGCGGTGATGTCGGCAGCACCCGTGTAGGAGCAGGTGATGCGGGTGATCGGCAGTCCACCCTCCCCGTCCGCGATCGATGCCGACGAGCTGTCGAGTGTGAGGCGTACGACGTCACCCCCGGCCCTCACGTCGAGACCGCGCCCGGTCGTGGCGCACTCGCGCTCAGCCAGGGCGGGCAGGTCGGACAGGGCCTTGCCGAGCTGGGCGGTCGGGATCTCCGCGAGGTCGACCACGTGGTCGACCTCGACGCCGTCGGACGAGACGAGGATCCCGGTGTAGCGGTTGACGGTGAAGTTGCCCAGGGGGTGGGCCGAGGCAGGCGCTGCCGTCACGAACAGGCACGCAGCGATGGCGCCCAGGGCGAGCAGGAGGCGCGAGAAGGTCCTCATCGCGTGGCGCCGATCTCGGACAGGGTGGCGCGGGCCTGGTCGCGTTGCCACGGCGACAAGCCGGGGTCCGTGTCGAGCCCGCGCTGCAGGTGGACCCGGGCGTCGGCCGTCATGCCCAGCGCCGCCTCGATCGTGCCGCGGTGGATCCAGAACTTGGCCTCGGGCGACTCGAGCCGGGTCGCGGCCAGCGCGATCGGGAGCGCCTCACGATCACGGCCGGCGCGATGCAGGGCCCAGGCGAGCGCATCCGCGACATGGACGCTGGTCCGCAGCTCCCACTCCGCGCGGGCCTGGCTGAGCGCCCGGTCGGCGGAGCCGTGGTCGGCCTCGAAGAGGGCCGTCTCGAGGTCGGCGCGGACGCCGTTGGCCTCGAGCAGCTCGATCGTGGTCCGTACGACCGCGAACTGGGCGTCGGCCTCGTCCGGTCGACCGAGGTGGACGAGGAGCTCGCCGAGCTCGGTGAGGTACTCGGGCAGCGGCTGCCGTGCGACGACGTTGCGCCAGGTCTGCACGGCACCCTCGAGGTCGCCGCGTGCGATCTGCAGGCGGGCCGAGGAGACGAGGGCGGGCAGGTAGGTCGGCACTGCTCGCCGGGTGGTGGCGAGGTCGCGACCGGCCGCCCCGAGCCGGCCCTGCTTGCGCAGGATGTCGGCGCGCAGGGTCAGGGTGTACGCCTCGTCGGCCCGGGAGCCTGCATCTGCGGCACGACGCAGGATGTTCGAGGCCCGGTCGAGGTCACCCCGGAGCTCGTAGGCATAGGAGTAGCGCGCGGCGATCGCGGTGCTCGGCTGGAGCCGGTCGGCAGTGCGCAGCGCCTTCAGCTGCTCGTCGTACCTGCCGAGCTCGTTGAGGGCGTCGATGCGGATCGACAGGCCACCGAGGTCGCGCGGGTTGATGGCCAGCGCCGCCTCCGCGTCGGCGAGGGCGTCGGAGAAGTCGTGTCGGGCCGCGGCGAGCGCGGCCCGGGCGGCGAGGGCGGAGAAGTTCTCGTCGGGTTCGATGCTGAACGACTGGTCGGCGGCCTGGTCGGCCTTGTCGTAGTAGGAGGCGAGGCCGGTCAGGCGGGCCTGCTCGACGTAGGCGACGGCGAGGTTGGCCCACGAGACGTGGTCGCCGGGCACGCGCTTCAAGGTGTCCTGCAGCGCGACGATGCTGGCCTCCAGGTCCTGCCCGGAGTTCGGGATGATGCGGCTGGCGGAGCCGGCGGGAGTGGTGGTCGAGGGGTCGGACGTGGTCGCGACGCCGATCCCGCCGGAGACGGCGAGCACGAGGCCGATGCCGATCACCGTGAGGGTTCTACGCATGGGACGTCCTTCCGGAGCAAAGCGGTGGTGCGACCCGACCGCGCGACGTGGACGCCGCGCGGTCGGGTCGAATTGGGTGGATCAGACCTCGCGACGGCGCCGGATGGCACCGCCGATCCCGGCGATCAGGGCCAGCAGGCCCACACCGGAAGCGGCCATGGAGCCCTGGCGGTCCAGGAGGATGCCGTTGAGCGGTCCCTTGGCACTCGACGGCTTGGCCGATCCGCCCGTGGACGGGTGCGGGTCGGCGTTGCTGCCGCTGGCCGGGAGGGCCAGGTAGGGGAACGTCTTGTCGAAGGCAGTGTCGTTCACGTCGACGCCGTCGCCAAGGTCGTTCGCGCTCCCGACGAGCTCACCCTCGACGACCTGCAGCGCGATGTCGATGACATCGTCAGCGAGTCGACGGCCGTTGGGGAAGCCCTGGGTGTCGCCGCCGATGACGCCGAGCCGGTTCGGCTCAGCGGTGACGGGGGTCGACATGTTCAGGCGAAGCTGCTCGCTCGGAGTGACCTTGCCCTTGGCCATGTTGAGCCCCTTGACACCGGTGAGGAACACCGACACCAGGTCGTTGCGCGGCGTCTTCGGCGCATCGATGCCGTAGACGGCCTCGATGAGCTTCGGCAGCTCGGGGTTGGTGACGTACTTGAGCGCCGCACCGTCCTGCGTCGGCTTGGAGGCGTTGAAGCCGTCCTTGAGCTTGAGCGGGATGACGACCTCGTTGACCAACGGGTTGCCCAGGCGGGACACCTGCTGGTAGCGCTTGCCGTTGGTCGACTTCTTCGACGTGGTCGTCCAGACACCGATGACCGGGTTCTTCTTGGCCTTCTGGTTCTTCGCGACCCACTTCTGGGGCACCTGGAGCGCGACCGACTGGACGTTGAAGCCGGCCAGGGTGTCGTCGCCGGCCTCGGAGAGGTCGCCGCCGTAGAGCAGGTCGAAGACGCGCAGGTCGAGGAAGAACGAGTCCTCGGCCTGACCGGCGAAGGACTTGACGTTCTTGCCGACCCGGGTGACCGCCTGGCTGCGCAGCTTGTTGTACGCCGGCATCGACGCGGCGCCGATGTTGGACGGCGCCACCCGACGACTCTTGATGATGGTCTTCTTCTTGCCCTTGCCGATCCGGACCAGCTTGTAGGTCTGGTAGTAGTTCAGGTTCTTGTCCTTCAGCGACGTCACCGGGCCGGTGGCGGCGAGGAAGGTGTTCTTGTTGACGTAGTGGTCCTTGAACGTCCACCGGAACGTCACGTCCGGCTTGGCATCCGCGTTGTTGTCGATGTGGATGTCATAGCGCGCGTCCGTGGCGAAGCTGTAGAAGTTCGGACCACCGGCGGGCTCCTCGAAGGGCAACCAGTTCGCGATCAGGGTGACGCTGTTCTGCTTCTCGGGGCTGCGGAACGCGTAGAGGTCCGTCGCGTCGTACTGCGGGGTGCCGGAGATGAGCGGCGCCTCGCGGTGGCTGGAAGCGGTGGCCGCGAGCGGACCTAGCCCGGCGAAACCGACGGCGGTCAGCAAGCCGCCGGCGCAAGCAAGGGCCACTGCCCCCTGCTTCTTGGTGGGTCGTGAGCGATTCATCAGCACTACTCCTTGGTGTTGGCACGGATCGGCGCTGAGTGCGTGCGTCGGGCCGGGCAACCCGGACTCGACCGAGCCGGGGGTGTCGTGTGTTCGGACTCACAGAACAAGTGGATTGGTGTGGATTGCTCCGACCCGTGAGCACGCCGCCGAGCCCGTGTTCCTACGCTGAGTCCGTGAAGGCCGTCGACCGCGAGATCCTGCGTCTCGCCGTGCCGGCATTCCTGGCCCTCGTCGCCGAGCCGGTCTTCCTGCTCTCCGACGCTGCCATCGTCGGCCACCTCGGCACCCCGGAGCTCGCCGGCCTCGGCGTCGCCGCGGTCATCCTCCAGACCGCGGTCGGTCTGTGCGTCTTCCTCGCCTACGGCACCACCGCCAGCGTGGCGCGTCATCTCGGGGCGGGCGACCTGCGCGGCGCGCTCGCCCAGGGCGTCGACGGACTGTGGCTGGCGGTCATCATCGGCGTCGTCACCACCGTCGCCGGGATCGCGCTGACACCGTCCCTCGTCGGCGCCTTCGAGGTCGGCCCGGTCATCGCCGACCACGCCGAGACCTACCTCCGCATCGCCTTCCTCGGCACCACCCCGCTGCTCATCATGCTGGCGGCGACCGGCGTCCTGCGCGGCCTGCAGGACACGCGTACGCCCCTGCTCGTCGCCGTCGCCGGCACCGTGCTCAACATCGTGCTCAACGTCGTCCTCGTCTATGGCCTCCACCTCGGCATCGCCGGCTCCGCCATCGGCTCGGTCATCGCCCAGGTGCTCTCCGCCGCGGCGCTGATCGTGGTCGTGGTGCGCGCCGCCCGCGAGCAGGGGGCACCGCTCTCCCCCGACCGGGCCGGCATCCGCACCGCCGCCCATGCCGCGGTGGCGCTGGTCATCCGGACGCTCGCGCTGCGTGCCAGCCTGTTGGTGGGGACGTACGCCGTGACCCGCGTGGCTGCCGACAGCACCGGCGTCAACCTGGCCACGCACCAGATCGCGATCACCTTCTGGACCTTCCTCGCCTTCGCGCTCGACGCCATCGCGATCGCGGCGCAGGCCCTGACCGGTCGGGCGCTGGGCAGCGGCGACGTCGAGGTCACCCGGCAGCTGACCTCGCGGATGATCCGGTGGGGCTGGGCCAGCGGCGTCGTGGCCGGCCTCCTCCTCGCCGCGAGCGCGCCCTTCGTCGGCGCGCTCTTCACCAGCGACCCCGCCGTGCGCCAGCTGCTCGTCCCGGTGCTGCTCGTGGCCGCCATCGGGCAGCCGCTCGCGGGCGTCGTCTACGTGCTGGACGGCATCCTGATCGGCGCCGGCGACGGCGCCTTCCTCGCGTGGGCCGGTCTCGCCGTGCTGGCTGCCTACGCGCCGGCCGCCCTGTGGGCCGCGACCCTGCCCCACGGCCTGGTCGCGGTGTGGGTGGCGATGACCCTGGTCTTCATGGGTGCGCGGGGTGTCATCCTCGGCGCCCGCGCGCGCGGCGACCGGTGGGTGGTGACCGGCGTGACGTCGAGTCGGTGATCCACCACGCGCGAGCCGGCGAGCCCCGCCGAACGCTGCGGACTATCCCCCCGCCGGGAGTGGGCACCCATGCAGACGCAGAACGGCCCGCCACCTCCGAGGAGGCAGCGGGCCGAGCTGGTGTCAGCTGGTGGTCAGCCTGCGACGACGTTGAGGGCCACCGTGGCGGACACCTCGTCGTGGAGCTTGACCGACACCTCGTGGGCGCCGAGCGACTTGATGGGGTTGACCACCACGATGGTGCGGCGGTCGACCTTCTCGCCGGAGACCTCGCCGATGGCGTCAGCGATCTCGGCGGTGGTGACGGCGCCGAACAGGCGACCACCCTCACCGGCGCGGACCTTGACGTTCACCGGGTTGGCCTCGAGCTTGGTCTTGATCTCGGTGGCGTGGTCCGAGTCGCGCGCCGCGCGCGAGGCACGGGCGGACTTGATGGACTCGATGGTCTTCTCGCCACCACGGGTCCAGCGGATGCCGAGGCCACGGGGAACGAGGTAGTTACGGCCGTAGCCGTCCTTGACCTCGACCACGTCGCCGGGGGCGCCGAGGCCGTCGACCTCCTGGGTCAGGATGAGCTTCATGTCTCGTGCTCCTCTCAGCGACCGGTGGACGTGTAGGGCAGCAGTGCCAGCTCGCGCGCGTTCTTGACGGCAATGGCTACGTCGCGCTGGTGCTGGACGCAGTTGCCGGTCACGCGACGCGCACGGATCTTGCCGCGGTCGGAGATGAACTTACGGAGCAGGGTGGTGTCCTTGTAGTCGACACCGGTCGCCTTCTCCTTGCAGAACTGGCAAACCTTCTTCTTGGGCTTGCGCAGAATTGCCTTGGCCATTGTGGTGCTCCCTTTCAGTGAGCCCGGCCCTGAGGCAATCAGGGACGGAATGGAATGGATGTCTTGCCGGATCTGTCAGATCAGGCTGAGGGTGACTGACTCAGAACGGGGGCTCGTCGTTGCCACCGGAGACCCCGGGCGTGGCCCACGGGTCCTTGGTGGCGCCGCCGCCGGCGGGCTGTCCGCCCTGCGGCTGCGGGGCGGGCTGGCCCTGGGGCTGTCCGCTCCAACCGCCGCCACCCTGCGCGGGCGCCGGGCTGGCCCACGGGTCGTCGGCCGGCGCGGACTGACCGCCACCGCCCGAGTAGCCGCCGCCACCGCCGGAGTAGCCGCCGCCACCGCCGCCCGAGCGAGTCGTCTTGGTGACCTTGGCCGATGCACTGCGCAGCGACGGGCCGACCTCCTCGACGTCGATCTCGAACACGGTGCGCTTCTCGCCCTCGCGGGTCTCGTACTGACGCGACTTGAGGCGACCCTGGACGATCACGCGCATGCCCCTCTGGAGGGACTCGGCAACGTTCTCCGCGGCCTGTCGCCACACAGCACACGAGAGGAACAGCGTGTCGCCGTCCTTCCACTCGTTGGTCTGGCGGTCGAACGTGCGCGGCGTCGACGCGATCCGGAAGTTGGCCACGGGTGCCCCAGAAGGGGTGAACCGCAGCTCCGGGTCGTCGACAAGATTGCCGATCACGGTGATGGTGGTCTCGCCTGCCATGTCAGGTCTCCTCAGACTTCTCTGCTGATCCGGTTTGCTTGGGTGTACTGCCCATCCAACAGGCAGTCACCGACAGCGGGAAGGCTTCATCCACAGGCGCCTCAGTGGGCGTCGGGGCGAAGTACCTTCGTGCGCAGGATCGACTCGTTCAGCGTGAGCTGGCGGTCGAACTCCTTGACCGTCGCAGGCTCGGCCGTCAACTGGATGACGGCGTAGATGCCTTCGGCGTTCTTGTTGATCTCGTACGCCATCCGGCGACGACCCCACACGTCGAGCGACTCGATCGAGCCACCGTCCTTGCGGATCACGTTGAGGTACTTGTCGAGCGACGGCTCGATGGTGCGCTCGTCGAGACTCGGGTCGAGGATGACCATCACTTCATAGGCACGCATAGCGGTCTCCACCTCCTCTGGGCTAGAGCGGCCACGGGCTTTCCGTAGCAGGAGGGACTGTGCGTCACGGCGGTACGACGTGGGTCGTGGGTGCCGCGTGGTGCAACTGCTGGTGTCGCCCGAAGGCAACCGGCGAAGACTAGCAGCGGACCGGCTCGGCCCCGGAATCGTTGCCCAGGCTCGCGACCGGACATCGATCCTTTGCACCCAAGTTTCCCGGTTCGTAGGTGATGCATCGGGTGCACACCGGGAGAGTCCCCGGATATCCGGGGAGTCCGCGCGGATCGGCGGACGAGCAGGGCTGTGGACGACCCCCGCGAGCCACCGGCGGATCGGGCTAGCGTCGACGCCGTGCTGAGCCGCGTCGCCTCCCGAGCCCCGGCAGTGGTCGCGGGGCGCTACGTCCTGCTCGACCAGATCGGGTCCGGAGGGATGGGCTCGGTGTGGCGGGCCTACGACGAGCGCGCCGGCGTCCACGTGGCGGTGAAGGTGCTCGGCCACCACAGCTCCGCCCTCCTCGCGCGCTTCGTGCGCGAGCAGGCCATCCGCGTGCGGCACCCGCACGTCGTGGCCCCGACCGGGTGGGCCGCCGAGGACGACCTCGTGGTGCTCGCGATGGACCTCGTGGCCGGCGGTTCGGTCGCGGACCTCGTGCGCGAGCACGGTCCGCTGCCGCCCGGTCTGGTGGCACAGCTCCTCGAGCAGCTGCTGCTCGGACTGGCGGCGACCCACGGCGCCGGCCTGGTGCACCGCGACGTCAAGCCCGCCAACCTGCTGCTGGAAGCCACCGGCGACGGGGCCCCTCACCTGCGCCTGGGGGACTTCGGGGTCGCGGCTCCGATCGCCGACCGTCGCTTCACGACGATCCCCGGGGCCATCGGCACCGACGGCTACATGGCGCCCGAGCAGGCGCGCGGGGCGCCGCCGGAGCCCGCGCAGGACCTCTACGCCGTCGGCCGGGTCGCGCTCGAGCTCCTCACCGGGCTGCCACCGGCCAGGCAGGGCGAGATCCCGTCCCACCCGCTGCGACCCCTCGTCGAGCGTCTCCTCACGCCGGACCCGGCGGAGCGCCTCGCCACCGCCGATGCCGCGCTGCGCCTGCTGCGTCGGCTCGACGTCGCGCCGGAGCCGGGACCACCGATCCCCGATCGGCTCGGGCCTGCACCTGCTCGAGGTCGTACGCCATCGGTCGGCGTCGGACGGCCGAAGGTCGACTGGCTCGGCTGGGCGGCGGTCCTGGCGCTGATCGGCGTGGTGACGGGCTGTCTGACGGTGCTCCTAGGCTGGGGGACATGACCGCATCCACCGGGATCCGCATCGGGGCCCACGTCGACCAGACCGACCCGATCGGCGAGGCGCAGGCACGTCAGGCGCCGCTGGTGCAGTTCTTCCTGGGCGACCCGCAGAGCTACAAGGGGCCGGAGATCCGCTACGCCGGTGGCGCCGAGGGGCTGCGGGATGACGCCGCAGCAGCCGGGATCGACCTCTACGTCCATGCGCCCTACATCGTCAACGTCGCCACGACCAACAACCGCATCCGCATCCCGAGCCGCAAGCTGCTCCAGCAGCACATGACCGCGGCGACCGAGATCGGCGCGAAGGGGCTGATCGTGCACGGCGGCCACGTCAACAAGACCGATGACCCCCAGGTCGGCTTCGACAACTGGCGCAAGGCCGTCGAGGCCATCGACATCACGATCCCGCTCCTGATCGAGAACACCGCGGGCGGTGACAACGCGATGGCGCGACACCTCGACCGGATCGCCGGCGTCTGGGACGCGATCGGCGCTGCCGAGGGCAGCGACGACGTCGGCTTCTGCCTCGACACCTGTCACGCCTGGGCGGGAGGCATCGACCTCGGCGACGCCGTGGAGAAGGTGCGCGCGATCACCGGCCGCATCGACCTGGTCCACGCCAACGACTCCCGGGACGACTTCGACTCCGGCGCCGACCGTCACGCCAACTTCGGTGCGGGTCGGCTGCCGGCGGACGAGTTCGCGGCCGTCGTGCGCGAGGCCGGCGCCCCGGTGGTCTGCGAGACACCGGGATCGGCCGACGACCACGTGGCTGACTTCGCCTGGCTGCGCGAGCGGCTCTGAGCCGGCCGGCTCAGGTGCGCGGCTCCGCCTCGACGACCACGTTGCTCCGGTAGGCCACGCCGTCCCAGTCCTCACAGGTGATCAGCACCAGGCGGTGCGGGCCCGAGGGCCGGAAGATGGACTCGCTCTGCCGCGCCAGCTGGTCGCGCGACAGCACGCGCACCGACGTGACGTCGTACGTCACCCGACCACCGGTGGCCTCGACCACGACCGTCTCACCCGCCACGAGCGTCTCCAGGTCGTCGAACGCGCCGCCGCCCGCATTCACGGTGTGGCCGGTGAGCACGGCCTTGCCGTGTCGCGCGCCGGGCCGTGCCCCGTCGGCCCACCAGCCGATCCGGCCGGGGTCGGACGGAGGCGTCAGCGCACCCGCCTCGACCCTGATCGGGTCGACGGGCGCGCTGATGTCCAGCACCGGTACGACGACCACCTGCGGCGGACCCCCGACCACCGCCCGACGCGAGGTCCGCGCCGAGACCGGGGCCGGTATCGACGCCGGGATCGTGGTGGTCGAGGGCTCCGCCTCGCTCTGGGCAGCCGGGCGCCGGGCCGAGGTGTCCCCCGACCCGGATCCCGTCATGGCCAGCGAGATCCCGGACAGGGCCAGGGCGAGAGCAAC
Organism: uncultured Actinomycetota bacterium; assembly: GCA_963721925.1. GTDB lineage: Bacteria > Actinomycetota > Actinomycetes > Propionibacteriales > Nocardioidaceae > Nocardioides. The sequence goes on from CAVRLH010000009.1 coordinate 899,263, forward strand.
GACGAGCAGCGCCCGGGTCCCGTACGGGGGGCGTCGATCAGCCACGCGCCCGGCGCATCCAGGCCAGACCGCCGCCGGCAGCACCGAGCAGGACCATCAGGAGGGCGAGCATCGACTGGTTGCCCGACCCGGGAGCCTCGTCGACCGTGCCGGGAGCGCCCGCGTTGACTGCGGTCGGCAGCTCGACGGCCTCGTTGGGTGACTGGTTGGACGACTGGTTGGACGACTGGTTGGAGGTCTCGTTGGAGGTCTCGTTGTTGGACGCCTGGACCCCCAGCACCTCGGCCTGCGGCTGCTCGGCAGCCTCCTGGCCGGGGTTCACCTCCGGCTGCGGCTGCGGCTGCGGCTGCGGCTGCGGCTGCGGCTGCGGCTGCGGCTGCGGCTGCGGGCTGCGGGTTGCGGGTTCGGGTTCGGGTTCGGGTTCGGGTTCGGGTTCGGGTTCGGGTTCGGGTTCGGGTTCGGGTTCGGGTTCGGGTTCGGGTTCGGGTTCGGGTTCGGGTTCGGCTCGGGCTCCGGGGCCGCCGGCGCGCAGCCCTCGACCCAGAACACCTTGTGCTTGACGCGCGCGCCGTTGGACTCGGGCGTGTCGATGGTGAGCTTGACGTGGTAGCCCTGCTGCGGGTGCGGGGCACCGGTGAACGAGAGCGTGTAGGCCTGCGTGCCGTCGAAGCCGTCATTGCCCGCGCCGGCTCCGGGATCGCCGTCGAGCTGGACGGTGGTGTCGCCCGCGACGGTCATGCCGACCCCGGTGGTGGGCGCCTGCTCCTCGAAGAGGACCGTCGACGTGACGTCGGCATCGAAGCCGTACCACTCGAGCTGGAAGGTGCAGCCGACGTGGGGGTGGTTGTTGGGGATCGAGTCGACGTCGCCGTAGGGGGCGACCTTGACGGTGCCGTTGTTGCCGGGTGCGGCGACGGCGGGCACGGCCAGCGAGCTCATGGCTGCGCCGAGGCACAGGACGGCCGCGCTCGCGAGGCCGGTCCGCAGACGGTTGTTCTCATACTTCGTGGGCATGTCGTGCTCTCTTCCGTCGTTCCGGCTCTGCCTTGTGGGCGCCGGGGCGTTGTGTTGGTCACGAGGGCGCAGTCACGTCGCGTGCACCGATCAGGCCCGAGACTGGGTGAACCGGCGCGTACTGCTGCTCCTTGGTAGGACAACCGTCAATTACCCACGGGGGTTACGGTTCATACCCCCTAGGGGTGAATCTTGACGCCCCCTTGGAGTGATAGGACGAAACTGCTGCAGAACTTGAGGTTTACGGGCAACCGATCCCCCGGACACGTCGTCTAGAGGGATAGGGGCCAGACACGGACGGGGGTCGTGTCTGGCCCCTTGTAACCTCGGCACGTGACGACGCCCCTGACGCTCCGCCCCATCTCCGCGGCCGAGCACCGCGACTTCATCGCGGCCCAGTCGTCCGCCAGCTTCCTCCAGACGCCCGCCTGGGCCTCGGTGAAGTCGGAGTGGCGCCACGAGTCCGTGGGCTTCTTCCGCAATGACGTCCTGGTCGGCGTCGCCCTCGTCCTCTACCGCCAGCTCCCCAGGCTCAAGCGCTACCTCGCCTACCTCCCCGAGGGTCCGGTCATCGACTGGTTCGGCGACGACCTCGACGTCTGGCTCGCTCCCCTGACCGCCCACCTGCGGGGGCAGGGCGCCTTCGCCGTACGCATGGGGCCACCGGTGGTGACGCGCCGGTGGTCAGCCGCCCAGATCAAGGCCGGCATCGCCGACGACTCGGTGCACCGCCTCGGCGACGTCCCGCCTCTGGAGCGGTCGCAGACGGGTGCGCGCGTCGTCGCCCAGCTCCACGAGCTGGGCTGGAAGCTGCAGTCGGTCGAGGGCGGCTTCTCGGCCGGACAACCCCAGTTCAACTTCCAGATCCCGCTCGTCACCCGCGACGAAGAGCCGCGCCCGCGCACCGAGGCCGAGGTGCTGGCCGGGATGAACCAGCAGTGGCGACGCAACATCAAGAAGGCCGACAAGTCCGGCGTGGAGGTGTCCCTGGGCGAGGCCAGCGACCTCAAGGCCTTCCACGACCTCTACGCCCACACCGCCGAGCGCGACCAGTTCACCCCCCGGCCGTTGTCCTACTTCCAGACGATGTACGACGCGTTGCTGGCCGAGCACGACGACCGGATCCAGCTGTGGCTGGCCCGCCACGAGGGCGACCTGGTGGCGGCCACCATCGCCATCCGCGTCGGCACCCACGCGTGGTACTCCTACGGCGCGTCCTCCACCGAGAAGCGCGACGTCCGCGGTTCCAACGCGGTCCAGTGGGCCATGATCCGGCACGCGATGGAGGCCGGCGCCGAGGTCTACGACCTGCGCGGCATCACCGAGACCCTCGACGCCGACGACTCCCACGTCGGACTCATCCAGTTCAAGGTCGGCACCGGTGGTGAGGCCGTCGAGTACGCCGGCGAGTGGGACCTGCCGCTCAACCGGCCGCTCTACAAGGCGTTCCAGCTCTACCTGGCGAGGCGCGGATGAGTGAGCACGGTCTCGTGACGGTCGCTGCCCGACCTCCTCGACCAGCGATGGGCTCGTGCCGATGAGCCTGGTCCTGACGGTCGACGGAGACCGGTGGCGCGCGCACCTTCTCGCCACCGTGCGCGCCAACCCCGGCATCGTCCCGGTCGCCAAGGGCAACGGCTACGGCTTCACCCTCGGCCGCCTCGCCCGGCGTGCCCAGTGGCTCGCCGACCACGCCGCCACCGAGGGCGGCCAGGCCTCCCCGCTCGACCTGCTCGCCGTCGGGACGTACGACGAGCTGGCCGAGGTCGCCACCCGGTTCAGCGGGAACCTGCTCGTGATGACGCCGTGGCGCCCGTTCGGGTCGGCGCTGGACATCGACCCCGCGATCTCGCCGCGGGTGGTGCACACGGTGAGCCGGCTCGCAGACCTCCCCGCGTTGCTGGCCCACGACCCGGGCGCGCACTTCGTCCTCGAGCAGATCACGTCGATGCTGCGCCACGGCATGGGTCGTCGCGACCTCGCCGAGGCAGCCCGCACCCTGACCGCGACGGGGAGTGCCGGCCTGGCGGGTGTCGCCATGCACCTGCCCCTCAACGTCACCTCCCACCTCGGCGAGGTCACCCGGCTGATCAACGACATCGTCGCCTCCGGGGTGTCGACCCGTACGGTCTTCGTCAGCCACCTGACCCACGACGAGCTCGGCCGCCTGGCGACGAGCCACCCCGACTTCACCATCCGACCGAGGATCGGCACCGGCCTCTGGCTGGGCGACCGGGGCGCACTCGCGGTGGGCGCCACCGTGCTCGACGTGCATCCGGTCGAGCGGGGTGACACCTTCGGCTACCGCGGCCGCTCGGTGCCGAAGAACGGGCACATCGTGGTGGTCAGCGGCGGCACCGCGCACGGCATCGGCCTGGAGGCTCCCACCGGCGACCAGTCGCTCAGGGCGCGCGCCGCGACCCTGGCCCGAGGCGGTCTGGACGCGGTCGGCTTCGTCCGCTCGCCCTTCTCCATCGACGGCAAGCAACGTCTCTTCGCGGAGCCGCCGCACATGCAGGCCTCGATGCTGTTCGTGCCCTCAGGCGCTCGCGTGCCCCGTGTCGGGGAGAGCGTCGAGGTCCGCGTCCGCTTCACCGCGACCGACTTCGACCACGTCGTCGTCTCCTGATCGCGGGTCGTTCGCCGCGGCCCACAGGACCGCGCCCACCAGCCACGCCAGCCCGACGACCCGCAGCAGGATCGCCAGCCAGTAGGCCCGGGCGTCGCCGCTGACGGTCGGCACGAGGACGTCCCCGAGGTACCACCCGGTGATCGCCCAGCTGACCAGCTCGCAGCCCTGCCAGATCAGCAGGTCGCGCCAGCGGCGCACCCCGATCGCGGCCAGCGGCAGCAGGAGCAGGGCCGACTCCGGTGGCGCCGACGGAGCGACGAGCAGGGCGGCGGCCAGCATCACCAGGCCGGCACGGGCAGCCGTCGCCGCGTCCCGGTGCCGCGCCCGGACGACGAGCCACCCGACCACCCCCGCGGCCGCGGCGAGGACGACGAGCGCGATGACGGCGCGCACGGCGCCGGACGGCGTCGCCCACCCGCCCTGGCTGAGGAGCTGCCAGATCGAGCCGACATCGGGGTCCTCGGTGCGCGCGCGGCCGGGAAGGGTCACGAGGACGTACGCCGCAGCCGCCGCGAGCAGCACGTCGACGCGGTCGCGGGTGCGACCTCCCACGGCGAGCACACCGACGAGGGCCGCCGCCACCGGGAGCGCGAAGGCGGCTCCGATGCCGGCGCCGACCCCTGCCAGCCACCGGCGACCGGTGATCCACCCCCACAGCAGCACGGCGACCCCCACCGCTGCCACGAGGTCCCAGGAGAGCCAGTGGACGAGGAGGACCGGAGCCATCGCCCAGCCGGCCGCGGCCCACGGGCGGCGGCGGTCGACCCGCACCAGCAGGGCGGTGGCGAGCAGCGCCAGGGCGGCAAGGAGCACTGCCAGGGCCGCGGCCGTGGCGACCGTCCCCTCGCCCGGGAAGGCGCCGGCGAGTCGTTCGAGGTAGGTCGTGACGCGCGGCGGGGTGCCGCGGTCGGAGCCGACCCCGGCCAGGTCGGTCCAGCAGAGCTCGGCGTAGGGCTGGGCGTCCTTCGACCATCCGGACGGCACGCAGGCGGTCTTGCTGACCATGCCCGCGGCCAGCACGACCGACGTCGCGCCGACCAGCACCCGTGCGGCGCTCCACCATCGGTGCGGGGCGGCGTGATCGCCCAGCGGACCCCCGACCACCGCCGACATCGAGGCCGCGACCGGGTCCTCCCGCGAGGGGTGGTGCAGTTCCATGCTGGGGTCCGGTTCCGGACTCAGGGTCGACTGTCGGCCATGCGCAGGCGGGGAGTCGGTGAGGGCGGTGGCGTTGCCGCGCTCGGGCTGGGCGTCGTCGGGACCGGCTCGGTCGGCGTCGGAGTCGGCACCGGTGTCTCGGTCGGGAGGGGCGTCTCGGTCGGCGTCGGGGTCTCCGTCGGCGTCTCGGTCGGCGTCTCGGTCGGGATCCCGCCGGTCTCGGTCGGCGTCGGGGTCGGCTTCTTGGTCGGCTGCTTGGTCGGCGTCGGCGAGGGCGGCGGCGGCGGGGTGTACTCGTGCCCGTCCTCCGGGGCGTCGCCGTCGACGTACGCCGGCTCCGGGAACTCCTCGACGTCCATGCCCTCCATGACCGCGGTCATGATCGCGGTCCAGGTCTTGGCCGGGTAGTTGCCGCCGAAGTAGCCGAGCTTGCCGTCCGAGCTCGTCGGGAGCCAGTTGTCCGCGCCGTCGGGACGAGGGACGTCGAGGCCCTCACGGCCCTTGCCCCGGACGTACATCACGGCCGTGGAGACCTGCGGGGTCGTGCCGACGAACCACGTCGAGGACACCTCACCGTCGTCGTTGGTGGCGGTGCCGGTCTTGCCGGCGACCGGACGGTCGAGAGCGAGCGCCTCGGTGCCCGAGCCCTCCTCGACGACCTGCTGCAGCGCATAGGTGACGTCGGAGGCGATGTCGGTGTCGATGGTCTGCTTGCTGCGCGCCTTCGCCTCGTAGAGCGTCTCGCCGCTCTTGTCGACGACCTTCTGCACGACGTGGATGTCGTTGCGCTCGCCGCCGTTGGCGAGCGTCGCGTAGGCGTTGGCCATGTTGATGGGGCTGACCTGGGCGGTGCCGAGCGTGACGCCGACGTTCTCCTGCAGGTCGGTCGACGTGCGCGGGATGCCCCACCGCTCGCCGTCGGATCCGGGGATGCCCATGTCCTCGGCCGCCTGGATGACCTTCTGCGGGCCGCCGGTCATGGAGTCGACCATGTCGATGAAGGCGGTGTTGATCGAGTTCTCGGTGGCGGTGATCATCGAGACCCCGGAGCCGAAGTCCTCGTCGCCCTGGTTCTCGAACTCGATGCCGGCGACCTCGATCGGGCTGTTGCCCTCGAAGGTGTCGTTGAGTGAGAAGCCGTCGCGGATCGCCGCCACGTCGGTGGCGGCCTTCATCGTGGAGCCGGCCATGCCGCCGGCCACGGCCCAGTTGATCTGCGACTCGAGGTAGTCCTGCCCGCCGTAGAAGCCGAGCAGCGCGCCGGTGCCGACCTCGACGGTGGCCGCACCCACGTGGAGGTCCTTGTTGCCGGGCGCCCCGGGCATGCCGGCATCCGGCTTCTGGGCGTCGACCGCCGCCTCGACGTCGCTCATGACCTGGGGGTCGAAGGTGGTGGTGATGCGCAGCCCACCTCCGTCGATCTCCGACTCCGAGGCGATGCCGCGCTCGAGGATCTCCTTCTTGACCAGCGACAACATGTGGCCGCGCTGGCCGCCGTACTGGCTGGACGCGGCGACCTTGGGGAACTTCGGCAGCCGCTTGAGGGCCTTGTCGCGCTCCTCGGTGGTGATGTTCTCGAGGTCGGCCATCGAGTTCAGGACGTACGCGTAGCGCACCTTGAGGTCCTCGCGGGCCTCCTTGCCGTTCGCCGGGTCGAACTGCGTCGGGTTGTTGAGCACGGTCGCGAGGACGGCTGACTCACGCAGCGTGAGCTCGCTGGCGGGGTGGTCGAAGTAGGCCTTCGACGCGGCCTGGATGCCGTAGGCACCGCGACCGAAGTAGATGGTGTTGAGGTAGCCCTCGAGCACCTCCGACTTGCTCTGCTCCTGCTGGATCTTGAGCGAGACGATGGCTTCCTTGATCTTGCGCTTGTAGCTCTGCTCGCTCGTGAGGTAGAGGATCTTCACGTACTGCTGGGTGATCGTGGACGCACCCTGGCGCGCGTTGCCGGTGGCGTTGGAGAAGAGCGCCCGCACGATGCCCTTGGGGTCGATGCCCTTGTCGGTCCAGAAGGTCTGGTTCTCCGCCGCGACGACCGCGTCGCGGATGCTGAGCGGCATCTCCTCCAGCGGGATCGACTCGCGGTTCTGGTCCTCGTAGTAGGTGCCGAGCTGCTGCTTGCCGTCCTGGTAGTAGACGAAGGTCGTCTGCGCCTGGAAGGCGGAGTTGGGAGTGGGGATGCTGATCGCCTGGTAGAGGACCACCACGACGCCCGCCGCCACCAGCGCGCCGACGACGCCCAGGATGGCGAACACCTTGATGAACTTGGCTGCCCGTTGCCGCGGCGTACGGCGTGGACTGGGTCGACGCGTCTTGGCCGGACCGTCGGCTCTCCTCTTCGCACTCACGCGCCACAGGGTACGTCGACTACGCCCGAAGCCACGGATTCTCGATCTCCGGATATATCGGTACGATAGGTCGCATGGCACGCCGTGGTGACACCATCGAGCTCGCAGTCCTCGGACTGCTGCACGAGGGACCCATGCACGGCTACGAGCTGCGCAAGCGGCTCAACCTGATGCTCGGATGGGGTCGGGTGCTGTCCTACGGCTCCCTCTATCCCGCGCTGAAGAAGATGCTGCGGGCCAACCTCATCTCCGAGGCGGCCACGACGATCACCACCAGCCGTCGTCCCCGCATCGTCTACGAGGTGACCGAGGCCGGCCACGAGCAGTTCCAGCAGCTCATGTCCGAGGTCGGCCCCTCCGCGTGGGAGGACGACACCTTCGACATCAGGTTCGCGTTCTTCTCCTCCACCGACATGGAGATCCGTCTCCGCGTCCTGGAGGGGCGCCGCTCGCGGCTCCAGGAGCGTCTCGCGCGCGTCCAGGCCGAGCTCGAACGCACGCAGGCCGAGGTCAACCGCTATGCGACCGAGCTCCAGCGCCACGGCGTGGAGTCCGTCGAGAGAGAAGTCCGCTGGCTCTCGGACCTGATCCAGGCCGAGCGCGGGGGACCCAGCAACCAATGACAGATCACGAGAAGTCCACAGCAGAGAAGGAGAGCCCCATGGGTTCGGTACGAGTGGGGATCGTGGGGGTCGGCAACTGCGCCACCTCATTGATCCAGGGCGTTGAGTACTACAAGGACGCGGACCCCTCCGCGACCGTTCCCGGGCTGATGCACGTCAAGTTCGGCGACTACCACGTCAGTGACGTCGAGTTCGTCGTGGCGTTCGACGTCGACGACAAGAAGGTCGGCAAGGACCTCTCGGAGGCGATCAACGCCTCGGAGAACAACACGATCAAGATCGCCGACGTGCCGACCCTGGGCATCGAGGTCAAGCGCGGCCCGACCATGGACGGCCTCGGCAAGTTCTACCGCCAGACCATCGAGGAGTCCGCGGCCGAGCCGGTCGACGTCGTCCAGGCGCTCAAGGACTCCGAGTGCGACGTGCTCGTCTCCTACCTCCCGGTGGGCTCGGAGGACGCCGACAAGTTCTACGCCCAGTGCGCGATCGACGCCGGCGTCGGCTTCGTCAACGCCCTCCCCGTCTTCATCGCCTCCGACCCCGAGTGGGCCAAGAAGTTCGAGGACGCCGGCGTCCCGATCGTCGGGGACGACATCAAGAGCCAGGTCGGCGCCACCATCACCCACCGGGTGATGGCGAAGCTGTTCGAGGACCGCGGCGTGGCGCTGGACCGCACCTACCAGCTCAACGTCGGCGGCAACATGGACTTCAAGAACATGCTCGAGCGTGAGCGCCTGGAGTCCAAGAAGGTCTCCAAGACCCAGGCCGTCACCTCCAACCTCAAGGGCGAGCTGGCCGACAAGATCAGCGACCGCAACGTGCACATCGGCCCGTCCGACCACGTCGCGTGGCTCGACGACCGCAAGTGGGCCTATGTCCGCCTCGAGGGTCGTGCGTTCGGTGACGTCCCGCTCAACCTGGAGTACAAGCTCGAGGTCTGGGACTCCCCCAACTCGGCCGGCATCATCATCGACGCGGTCCGCGCGGCGAAGATCGCCATGGACCGCGGCATCGGTGGCCCGATCCTGCCCGCCTCGGCCTACCTCATGAAGTCGCCGCCGGTGCAGATGCCCGACGACATCGGTCGCATCGAGCTGGAGAAGTTCATCAGCGGCGACGTCGAGGCCTGAGCAACGCCTCGGACGCACCGTGCGTACGACCCCGAGGGGGCGGTGAGCCACCCACATTCCTGACCTGGGACATGTGGTCGGCCACCGCCCCTTCCGCGTATCCGGAGCGCGCGCGCGACAGCGTCCCCGGCCGCAGGCACGCGCCACGGTGGCGGCATCTGACCTGACAGGCCGCGACGGTGGCGGCATCTGACCTGACAGGCCGCGACGGTGGCGGCATCTGACCTGACAGGACGCGACGGTGGCGGCATCTGACGTGATTCCGGTCCGATCCGACGTCACATGCCGCCACCCAAGAGGTCGTGGACGTCACATGCCGCCACCCAAGAGGTCGTGGACGTCGGATGCCGCCACCTTCAGCGCCCGTCGGTCGCGGTCGGCCGGGGTGCGGGGTGCGGGGTGCGGGTACGCGGAGCTCAGGCCTGGCGCGCGGCCCACCAGGCGCGCAGCGCCGCCTCGGCGTCCTCGGCCGACTTGGGCCCCTCCTCCATGCGCAGCTCCAGGAGGAAGGCGTAGGCCTGGCCCACCTCGCGGCCCTGGCCGACGCCGAGGATCTCCATGATCTGGTTGCCGTCGAGGTCGGGGCGGATCGAGGCCAGCTCCTCCTCCTCCGAGAGCCGCTCGATCCGCTCCTCGAGCGAGTCGTAGGTCCGGCGGAGGCGGTCGGCCTTGCGCTGGTTTCGGGTCGTGCAGTCGGCACGGGTCAGGATGTGCAGCCGCTCGAGCTCGCTGCCGGCGTCGCGGACGTAGCGGCGGACGGCGGAGTCGGTCCACTCCCCCGAGCCGTAGCCGTGGAAGCGCAGGTGCAGCTCGACCAGCGTGGCGACCGCGTCGATGTCGGAGTTGGGGAAACGCAGCGCCTTCATCCGCTTGCGGGTCAGCTTGGCGCCGACCACGTCGTGGTGGTGGAAGGTGACGATCCCGCCGGACTCGAACCGGCGGGTCTTCGGCTTCCCGACGTCGTGCATCAACGCGGCGAAGCGCGCGACGAAGTCGGGTGCGCCGCCGAGCCGGTGCTCGAGGTCGATGGTCTGCTCGAGGACGGTGAGGGTGTGCTCGTAGACGTCCTTGTGGCGGTGGTGCTCGTCGCGCTCCAGGGCGAGTGCCGGGAGCTCCGGGATGACGTACGACGCCAGCCCGGTCTCGACGAGCAGGCTCAGGCCGAGTCGGGGGTGGGGGGCGCAGACCAGCTTGACCAGCTCGTCGCGGACCCGCTCGGCCGAGATGATCTCGATCCGGCCGGCCATCGCGGTCATCGCCGCCACGACCTCCGGGGCCACGGTGAAGCCGAGCTGCGCGGCGAAGCGGGCCGCGCGCATCATCCGCAGCGGATCGTCGGAGAACGAGTCCTCGGGTGTGCCCGGCGTGCGCAGCACGCGCTCGGCGAGGTCGACCACGCCACCGAAGGGGTCCTCGAAGGTGCGGTCCGGCACCCGTACGGCCATCGCGTTGACGGTGAAGTCCCGCCTGCCCAGGTCGCCGTCGAGGGAGTCGCCGAAGTCGACGTCGGGCTTGCGCGAGTCGGGGTCGTAGGACTCGGAGCGATAGGTCGTGATCTCCACCTGCCACGGGCCCTTGCGGCAGCCGATGGTGCCGAACGCGCGGCCCATGTCCCACACGGCGTCGGCCCAGCCGGCGAGCAGGCGCTCGGTGGTCTCCGGCCGCGCGCTCGTCGCGAAGTCGAGGTCGTTCTGCTGGCGCCCGATCATGGCGTCCCGGACCGGACCGCCGACCAGGGCCAGCTCCTCGCCGGCGGCGGCGAACCGGGCCCCCAGCTCGTCGATGACGGCCCCGATCCGGTCGAGCTCGGCACCCACGCGGCGCTGGATCTCGACGATCGGGAGGGGAGGCAGAGCGGCGTCGGACACGACAGGCCAGTCTACGTGCCGGCCCGGGTAGGCCCAGCAACTACAGTCGGAGCGTGCCCCGCCCGCCCTCGTTCCGTGCTGCCCTGGTGGGGCTCCTGACCCTTACCGTGGCCGGGCTGCTGGCCCTGGGACCCGTCGCGGCCCACACGGCCACCGCGCCACCCGCGGAGACGGCGGATCCGCTCGTCGTGCACATCGACACCATCAACCCGGTGCTCCCGCGCAACGGCACCGTCGAGATCAGCGGCACCGTCACCAACGCCAGCCCGGACACGTTCACCCGCATCAACCTGCACGCCTTCTCGTCGCAGTCGCCGCTGACCGACGCCACCACCCTCGCGGCCTCCGCGGCGATCGACCCGACGGAGTACGTCGGCCCGCGGGTGACCGCGCCCGGCACCTTCGACACCGTCGAGGTGCTCGAGCCCGGACAGAGCGCCCCCTTCTCCGACTCGGTGCCGGTCGAGCTGCTCGGCATCCCCGACTCGCCCGGTGTCTACTGGATCGGCATCCACGCGCTCGGCGACGGCGCCGTGCCCCGCGACGAGGTCGCCGACGGCCGTGCCCGTACGTTCATCCCGCTGCTGCCCGAGGGCGCCCGCAACGGCGAGGAGAGCCTGGAGACCGCGATCGTCCTCCCGCTCCGCCACCGGGTGTGGTTCGACGCGGAGGGTCGCGTCGGGGGCACCGAGCGCTGGGCGCGCTGGCTGGAGGAGGGCGGCACCCTCGACGCCACGCTCGACATCGCCGACACCGCCGGCGCCACGCCCTACAGCTGGCTGGTCGACCCGGCGATCCTGGTCGCGCTCGTGCAGCTGTCGGCGGGCAACCCCCCGCGCAGCATCGAGCCCGACCCCACGATCGAGGGACAGGAGCCGGACCCGACCCCGGACGAGACCCCGGACGAGAGCGATCCCATCCCGCCGCTGACGCTGACGCCGAGGGCGCCGGTGGCCGCGGCTGACCAGGACGAGGAGGAGCGGGCACTAGCCGCGTCCGCGTCGGCCTGGCTCAACCGGTTCCTCACGGTGGCAGCCGGCCGGACGGTCCTGGCGCTGCCCTTCGGCGACCTCGACGTCTCCGCCGCCGTGGTCCACTCCCCCGAACGCTTCGTCGAGGCCGTCGAACGCAGTGCGAGCGTCATGGCCGACCTCGGTCTGACCTCGCAGCCGGCCCTGGCTCCCGAGAACGACGTGCTGAGCCCGGCGGCGCTGATGGCCGCTCCTGCCGACACGACCGTGCTGCTCGGCGACAACGCCTTCGCCAGTCCGCCGACCTCACCGAGCTCGGTCGTTCGGCTGCTCGGCCACAAGGTCGTCGTCACCAGCACCGGTGCCGAGTCCGGCGGCCCCGGCCCCACCCCTGCCGACGACCCGCTCGCCCTGCGCCAGCGCCTGCTCAGCGAGGCAGCCATCCGCCTCGCGGCCGGTGAGTCGGCGCCGCTCGTCATCACGGTGCCCAGCAAGTGGGAGCCCGCCGACGCCGCCTCGTTGTTCTCCGGCCTCGGCGAGGAGTGGCTCGACGTCGTCGGCGTCACCGAGGTGGCCGCGCGCTCCGCGGTCGGCGTACCGGCGAGCAGCCTCGCCTACACCGAGACCGACCTCGCCGACGAGATCGACGCCGCCAACTTCACCGCGGCGACCGACGCCACCGCCACCGCAGCCGTGCTCGAGGAGGTGTTGACGCGCCAGACCACGATCGAGGCCCAGGTGCGCGACGAGGTGCTGGTGACGCTCTCCCAGCAGCACCGCAACCGCCCCGCACGGGCGGCCCGAGCCGCGACCCGCGTCGCCGACACGCTCCGGGCGGACCTCCGCACGATCCGGATCGAGGCGCCCACCGCCGTCACGCTGTCCAGCGACTCCGGCCAGCTCGGAGCGACCCTGGTCAACGGTCTCGACCAGCCGGTCAGCGTCCGCGTCGAGGCCACCACCGACGGGGAGCTGACCCTGTCCGGTCCCGGCGTGCGCACGCTCGGCCCGGGCTCGCGCGAGCTGGTGCGCTTCCAGGCCGAGACCACCCAGCCCGGCGTCCACAACGTGCGACTTGCCGTCACCACGGCCGAGGGCACTCCCCTCGGCTCCTTCGACGAGCTCCCGATCCGCGCGTCCGGCGTCAGCGCCCTGATCTGGATCATCATGGCCGGCGCCGCGCTCGTGCTCTTCGGCGCGATCGGCTTCCGCCTGCCGCGCCAGGTCCGCGCCCGCCGCGAGGAGCAGGCGACCGCCGAGGCAGCAGCGGAGGGCGACGACGTACGGCCCCTGCCGCAGGCGGCTCCGTGAGCGACCAGCGGATCCTCGCCTCGTCGGCGGTGATGGCGGCCGGCACCGTCGTCTCCCGACTGTCCGGCTTCGTGCGCAGCGTGCTCCTCGTCGCCGCCCTCGGCGGGGTGCTGCGGGCCGACCTCTTCGCGATCGCCAACACCCTGCCGAACATGGTCTACATCCTGGTCGCCGGCGGCATCTTCAACGCCGTGCTCGTGCCCCAGCTGGTCCGGCGGATCAAGGACGACCCCGACGGCGGCGACGCCTACGCCAGCCGGATCGTGACCCTCTCGGCGTTGTTCCTGGGCGCCGTGACGATCCTGCTGATGGTGCTCGCCCCCCTGCTGCTGAGGCTCTACCTCGACGGTCGGTTCCTCGACCCCGACCGCGCCGCCCACCTCGAGTCGATCGTCGACCTGACCCGCTGGTGCCTGCCGCAGGTCTTCTTCTACGGCATGTACGTCCTGGTCGGCCAGATCCTCAACGCGCGCGGCCGCTTCGGCCCGATGATGTGGGCGCCGATCGCCAACAACGTGGTCTCGGTCGCCATGCTGCTGCTCTACCTCGGCGTCTACGGCCGGGCCTCCAGCGCCGACACGTACGCCGCGCTGCCGGTCGGTCCCGAGGTCATGCTCGGGCTGGGCTCGACGCTCGGGATCGCTGCTCAGCTGCTCGTGCTCGTCCCCTACCTGCGCGCGTCGGGCTTCGTCTACCGTCCCCGCTTCGACTTCCGCGACCCGGGGCTGCGCCACACCCTGCGCCTGGGGATGTGGACCGTGCTCTTCGTGATCGTGACCCAGCTCGCCTACATGTACGTCGTCAGGCTGGCGTCGGGCGGCACCGCGGACGGGGGCGACGGGACCGGCTACATGATCTACTCCTCCGGCCTGCTGCTGATGATGGTGCCGCACTCCATCGTCACCGTCTCGCTCGCCACCGCCATCCTTCCCCGCATCTCCGCGCTGGCCCACGACGGCGACCTGCGCGCGGTCGGACGTACGGTCGGGTCGACGCTGCGGACCGCGCTCGCGCTCGTGCTGCCGTTCGCCGTGCTGATGCCCCTGGTGGCCGGCGACGTCGCCAACGGGCTCTTCGGCTGGGGCTCCACCGACCCGGGTCTCTTCGCGCCGACGATCGCGTTCTTCGGTCCCGCCCTGGTGCCGTTCACCATCCACTACCTGATGCTGCGCGGCTTCTACGCCCTCGAGGCGACCCGGCTGGCGTTCTTCGTCCAGTGCGCCGTGTCGGCGACCAACGTCACCGCGGCCGTGCTGCTCGTCGGGGCGCGACCCCCGGTCGACACCGCCCCGATGCTCGTCGCGGCCTACTCCATCTCCTACCTCGTCGGGTCGGCGATCAGCTTCCTGGTGCTCCGTCGCACCCTCGGCGAGCTGCAGGGGGCCCAGCTCCTGCGCTTCGCTGCCCGGATGGTGCTCGTCCTCGCGGCCGCCGGCGTCGTGACGTGGGGAAGCCAGTGGGCGCTGTCGGGTCTCGGGGCGGAGCCGCACCCGCTCGTGTCGCTGGCCAGGGGCGGGGTCTCGGGCCTCCTCGGGTGCATCGTGGTGCTCGTCGGGGCCCGGCTCCTGCGCGTAGGAGAGGTCACCAGCCTCGTCGACACCGTCGCGGCGCGGCTGCGTCGTGGCTGAAGATCCCTACGATGGCCATGAACGGTGCCAGGGTCGAGATCTGTGGGATGAGGTGAGAGGTGCCCGGGTCCATGCAGGCCGGTGATGTCCTCGCCGACCGCTACCGCCTCGACGACCTGCTCGCCGAGAGCGGCGGCGGGCGCTTCTGGCGCGCCCACGACCAGGTCCTGCACCGGGCGGTGGCGGTCCACGTCCTCGCGGCCGACGACGACCGCGCCGAGCAGCTGCTCGACGCCGCCCGCACCGCCGGTCCGGTCGCCGACCGCCGCCTGCTGCGCGTCCTCGACGCCGATGTCATCGACGGGCGCTGCTACGTCGTCAACGAGTGGGGCCACGGCGACTCGCTCGACAACCTCCTGGTCCGGGAGGGCCCGCTCGCCCCGCGGCGGGCCGCGTGGCTGGTCGCCGAGGTCGCCGACAGCATCGCCGAGGCGCACGCCGTCGGCCTGGCCCACGGGCGACTGGCACCCGAGAACATCCTGATCGACCAGCACGGGCAGGTCCGCATCATCGGCTTCGGTGTCGACGCCGCCCTCCACGGGCTGCCGCCGCGACGCATCAGCGTCGACGAGATCGACCTGGTGGCCCTGCTCTACTGCGCCCTCACCGGGAAGTGGCCAGGGATCTCGGACTCGCCGCTGCCGCCCGCGCCGGAGGAGCACGGCACGGTGCTGCGCCCGCGCCGGGTGCGCGCGGGGATCCCGCGGCTGCTCGACGCCATCTGCGTCCAGGGCATCAGCCCCGAGGGTGGCGACGCCCCCGGCGACCTGACCGCGCGCAGTCTCGCCGACCAGCTGCACGGCTATGTCGGCGACCTCACCGGCACCCACATCGCCGTCCCGGTCGCGCGGGACACCACACCGAGCCCGGAGAAGACCCAGGAGTCCACCCAGGAGTCACCGGAGGAGGCTCCGGACGAGGCCACGCCGGCGGTCCCGGACCCTGCGCCCGCGCCGACCCAGTCCGCCCCGCCGGCCGCGCCCGCGCCGGTCCCACCTGCTGCGGACCTCCCCACCCAGGCCGGGATGCCGGTCTTCCACGACGACGACGAGGTCGACTGGCTGCGCGCCCGCAGCGAGCCGGTCACGCCGCCACCCCCGCTGGCCGACGTACCCCCCAAGCCGCTCTTCGCGCCCGACCCGCCCGAGGGTCAACCCGTACGCCGGCCGCGGCCGGGCACGCGCGCGGCCGAGGCCGACCCGGAGTACTGGCCGTGGGACTCCTCCCGCGACTCGTCGCGGGACTCTGCCGTCCGACCGCCGGCAGGTCGCGACACCGGCTCCTGGGCCTCCAGCTCGTGGTCGGGCGACCGCTGGGGCACCGGCGAGGGGACCGACGACACCGGCGAGCAGGTGCCCGGGCGCAACTGGATCCGCCTCGCGATGATCGTCGCGGTGGGCGTGCTGGTGATGGTCGCCGCGGTGGCGGCCTACCAGCTCGGCCTGAAGCCGCCCGCCCCCGACGACGACGACCCCGCGCAGTCGTCAGAGACACCGTCGGTCGCCGAGCCCACGCCGTTCACCGACCTGGTCGCGGTCGACTTCGACCCGCAGGGCGCCGAGCCGCGCGAGGAGAACCCCGACCAGGTCCCCAACGTGCTCGACGGCGACGCCACGACGTCCTGGACGACGTCGACCTACAAGCAGAACTTCGGTCCCGGGGGGCTCAAGAACGGCGTCGGCCTCATCGTCGACCTCGGCGCCGCCAAAGGGGTCCGGCAGGTGACCGTGTCGACCGAGGGCGAGACCTCGCTCGCGGCGTACGTCACCACCACCGCACCCACCGGCATCGCCGGGCTCACCCCGATCGGCACCGCGTCCGGAAGCGGCGACCTCACGATCAGCGTCGACGAGGCGGTGTCGGGGCAGTTCGTCACCGTCTGGCTGACGCTGCTCCCCGCCGTCGACGGCGGCTTCCGGGGCACCCTCACCGAGGTGCAGGTGCTGGGATGACCGCTGGCGCCGGCCACGAGGACACCCCCGGCGGGCGGTCCGACCACGACCTGCTCCGCGCGCACATCGACGGTGACTCCGACGCGTTCGGAGAGCTCTTCGCGCGGCACCGTGACCGCCTGTGGGCCGTGGCGCTGCGCACGATGGGCAACCCCGAGGACGCCGCCGACGGCCTGCAGGACGGCATGATCGCGGCCTTCCGTCGCGCCTCCTCCTTCCGCGGTGAGGCAGCCGTCACGACCTGGTTGCACCGGGTCGTGGTCAACGCCTGCCTCGACCGGCTGCGCGCGGCCAAGATCCGCCGCTTCGACTCCCTGCCCGACGACGTCGAGGACCGCGGCACGCTCGTGGCCACGGCCATCCACGACGACGAGCCCGAGGCGGCCGTGGTCGCGTCCGAGCGCCGACGCCGGGTGCTGGACGCGCTCGCCACCCTCCCCACCGACCAGCGCGCGGCACTGGTCCTGGTCGACATGGAGGGCTACCCCGTCGCCGACGTCGCCCAGATGCTCGGGTGCGCCGAGGGCACGGTGAAGTCGCGGTGCTCGCGCGGGCGGACGAAGCTGGCGAGCCTCCTGCTCGACCTCGACCTACCCACCGGTGACGCCCCTCACGGGAACCCGCCCCCGGACGCCCCCGTCCAAGGATCCATACGACCCCGAGGGCCGCCCACGCCCTGAGCGCGACCGCACCCGTCCCGCCGCCACGACCAGCTCGCCCGAGGAGGTGAACCGATGACCGAGTCTCCCGACCTGACACCCCAGCACGACGCCGTACGACGCCTGCTCGCCGACGCGCGCCACGACGAGCCGACGCCGCCCGAGGTCGTCGCCCGCCTCGAGGAGACCCTCCGCGGCCTGCAGACCGAGCGCGTCGAGGTCACCGAGCGCGCGCCCGTCATCGATCTCGGCGCCCGCCGTCGCCGACTGGTCGGCGTCGGTGTCATGGCGGCCGCCGCGGTCGTCGTCGCCGGCGTGGCCCTGGGCCAGGTCC
This sequence comes from uncultured Actinomycetota bacterium, assembly GCA_963721925.1. GTDB lineage: Bacteria > Actinomycetota > Actinomycetes > Propionibacteriales > Nocardioidaceae > Nocardioides. Next base: position 916,891 of record CAVRLH010000009.1, read on the forward strand.
TGCCGCAGGGCGGCTCCGACAGCGGCGACAGCAGCACCGCGGCGACCTTCGACGACGGTGCCGGCAACGACTCCGACGCCGGTGGCGCCGAGGGCGGTGGCGACGCAGCCGCCGAGTCCGCCCCCGAGGCGATGACCGGCAAGTCCGTGGCTCCCCGGCTGCTCCCCGAGGTGAGCCTCGACGCCGACCTCGACGACGTACTGACCACGCTGCGCTCCGACTCGCGGCGCCAGCCCGCCCTGTCGGCCGACACCGCCCTCGTGGCCTGCCAGGTCGGCGAGGTGGGCCAGGGGCGCCAGGTCCTGGTGCAGGTGGACGGCCAGGCCGGTCTCGTCGTGTTCCGCCCCGCCAGCGACTCCCGCCAGGCGGCGGACGTCTACCTCTGCGGCGACCCGGAGCCGGTTCGTACGCTGATCCTGCCCGCTCCCTGACGCCGCTCCGCGCTCGCGGGGAAGAACGCTGGCCTACGATCGGTTGTGCCTGTCGCAGGACGCGACCAGCCCACCGACCCAGGAGTCATCCAGCACATGAGCGAGACCAACGCCCCCGACACGTCGACGCCGCGCAACGTCATCATCATCGGCTCCGGTCCCTCGGGCTACACCGCCGCCGTGTACGCCGCCCGCGCCGCCCTCGAGCCGCTCGTCTTCGAGGGCTCGGTCACCGCCGGCGGCGCCCTGATGAACACCACCGAGGTCGAGAACTTCCCCGGCTTCCGCGACGGCATCATGGGCCCGGCCCTGATGGACGAGATGCGCGCGCAGGCCGAGCGCTTCGGCGCCGAGCTGATCTCCGACGACGTCGTCGAGGTCGACCTGACCGGCGACATCAAGGTCGTCAAGACCGCGACCGACACCTACACCGCGCGCTCGGTGATCCTCTCCACGGGCTCGAGCTACCGCAAGCTCGGCCTCCCCCGCGAGGAGGAGCTCTCCGGGCGCGGTGTCTCGTGGTGCGCGACGTGCGACGGCTTCTTCTTCCGCGACCAGGCCATCGCCGTCATCGGCGGCGGCGACTCCGCCATCGAGGAGGCGACCTTCCTGACCCGCTTCGGCTCGAAGGTCTACCTGATCCACCGCCGCGACGAGCTGCGCGCCTCGAAGATCATGCAGGAGCGCGCGTTCGCGGACCCCAAGCTCGAGATGGTCTGGAACTCCGAGGTCGCGGCGATCAACGGCGCCGACAAGCTCGAGTCGATCACCCTGCGCGACACGGTGACCGGCGACGAGCGCCAGCTCGACGTCACCGGCATGTTCATCGCGATCGGCCACGACCCCCGCTCTGAGCTGCTGACCGGCCAGGTCGACGTCAACGACGACGGCTACGTCCTGGTCAACCACCCGTTCACGTCGACCAACCTCCCCGGCGTGTTCGCGGCCGGCGACCTGGTGGACCACCACTACCGCCAGGCGATCACCGCGGCCGGCACCGGCTGCGCGGCTGCCCTCGACGCCGAGCGCTTCATCGCCGCCCTCGACCACGAGGCGTCCACCGCCGGCGACGCCGCCGCGACCGTCCAGGCGATCGCCGAAGAGGTGCAGACCGCCGGGGCTTGAGGCCGCTCTCTGCCTCGCTGGGTCCCCGGATATCCGGGGACTCTCCCGGTTCGCACCTGATGCATCAGCACCGAACCGTGAGTCTTGGGTGCAAACCCCCGGCGGACAGACTCCACCACGACGCTCTACCCATCCCGGGCGTGACCGGGAACATCTGTCCCCGGGGTGGTGTTCACTTGACTACAGACGTCATCCGATCTACCGAAAGGGCATCACCGTGGGCAACATCGCCGCCGTCACCGACGCCGAGTTCGAGGCGCAGGTCCTCAAGTCCGACAAGCCCGTCCTCGTGGACTTCTGGGCAGAGTGGTGCGGCCCGTGCCGCCAGGTCGCCCCGATCCTCGACGAGCTCAACACCGAGCACGGTGAGAAGATCACCTTCCTCAAGATGAACGTCGACGAGAACCCCGTGACCCCCTCGTCCTACCGCGTCACCGGCATCCCGACCATCAACGTCTACAAGGGCGGCGAGGTCGTGAAGTCCATCGTGGGCGCCAAGCCCAAGGCCGCGCTCCTCAAGGAGCTCGAAGGCCTGATCTGAGCCTCGAGCCCTGATCGCCTGAGGCGGCCCGTACCGATCCGATCGGGCGGGTCGCCTTCTGCGTCGGGCGTACGACGCCCCAGATCCGCTCCAGCGCCGCCTCCACCTCGTCCTTCCACGTGATCGCCGAGCGCAGCTCCATCCGCATCCGCGGAGAGGTGGGGTGCGCCCGCTGCGTCTTGAAGCCGACGCTGCCGAGGAACTCCGCCGGCAGCACGCACCCGTCCTGACGCCCCCGGGTGTCGCCGTACGCCTCGATGGCGGTGTGTCCGCGCTGCACGAGGTCCGCCGCCATCGCCTGGACGAGGACCCGGCCCAGCCCGCCACGGCGCAGCTGCGGGTCGACCCACGCGGTCGCCAGCACGATCGCGTCGGGAGAGGTCGGTGCGGTGGGCAGGGTGGCGGCGCCGGGCAGCCACGCGGCCGGGGCGTACACGATGTGGCCCACGGTGCGGCCGTCGACCTGGAGCACCCGCCCGCACGACCCCCAGTCGCGCAGCACGCTCGAGACCCAGGTCTCCTTCTCCGCGACGCGCTCGGCCGCGTCGAGCCGCGAACGGTCGACCGGGCTCAGCTCCCAGAAGAGGCAGGATCGAGCCGGTTCGGCCATCTCCGCGAGGTGGTCGACGGTCAGGCGCACGGTCTTGCGGGACACGACTCGATGCTAGCCCCGCCGACGGCCTGCGAGGATGAGGGCGTGCGCCAGATCCGACAGAGCAAGAAGCTGCAGGGAGTCCGCTACGACGTACGCGGTCCGATCCTTGTCGAGGCCCAGCGACTCGAGGCCGAGGGCCACCGGATCCTCAAGCTCAACATCGGCAACACCGCCCCCTTCGGGTTCGAGGCGCCCGAGCAGATCATCGCGGACATGATCCACCACCTGCCCGAGGCCCAGGGGTACGCCGACTCGCAGGGCATCTGGTCGGCGCGCACTGCCGTCATGCACTACTACCAGTCCCACGGGCTCCGCGATGTCGGCGTCGAGGACGTCTACATCGGCAACGGCGTCTCCGAGCTCATCTCGATGGTCCTCCAGGCCTTCGTCGACGACGGCAACGAGATCCTCGTCCCCGCGCCCGACTACCCGCTGTGGACCGGCGCGATCACCCTGGCCGGCGGCATCCCCGTCCACTACCGCTGCGACGAGGCCGACGACTGGAACCCCGACCTGGCCGACATCGAGGCCAAGATCACCGAGAACACCCACGCCCTGGTCATCATCAATCCCAACAACCCCACGGGAGCGGTCTACAGCGAGGAGACCGTCAAGGGACTCGTCGACATCGCCCGCCGCCACCAGCTGGTCGTGATGGCCGATGAGATCTACGAGAAGATCCTGTTCGAGGACGCGGTGCACCACCACGCCGCGACGTACGCCGACAACGACGTGCTGTGCCTGACGTTCTCCGGGCTGTCGAAGGCCTACCGCGTCTGCGGCTACCGGGCGGGTTGGGTGATGATCTCGGGTCCGAAGGAGATCGCGACCGACTTCCTCGAGGGCCTCACCCTCATCGCCAACATGCGGATGTGCGCCAACGTGCCCGCCCAGCACGCGATCCAGACCGCCCTGGGCGGCTACCAGTCGATCGAGGAGCTGATCGGCCCGGGTGGACGGTTCTACGAGCAGTCGATGCTGGCCCACCGCCTGCTCAACGAGATCCCGGGGGTCAGCAACGTCCAGCCGCGCGGTGCCCTCTACTGCTTCCCGCGCCTCGACCCGGAGGTCTACCCCATCGACGACGACCAGGAGTTCGTCATCGAGCTGTTGCGGGCCAAGAAGATCCTGGTGACCCACGGCACCGGCTTCAACTGGCCCGAGCCCGACCACTTCCGTCTCGTCACGCTGCCCGAGGCGAGCGTCCTCGAGGAGGCCATCGGCAGGATCGCGGACTTCCTGGCCACTCGCCGATGACCGGGGAGCCGTAGGCTCCGCGCATGCGCGACCTCACCTACCCTCCGATCATCTGGACCGCCCTCACCGGGTTCAAGGCCCTCGGCCAGACCTTCACGATGACCGGCACCGAGAACGTGCCCCGAACGGGCGGTGTCCTGCTCGCCTACAACCACATCAGCTACGTCGACTTCGTCTACGGCGGCCTTGCGGCGCGCCCCTCCCGCCGGCTGGTGCGCTTCATGGCCAAGCGTGAGCTCTTCGACCACAAGGCGTCCGGCCCGTTGATGCGATCGCTCCACCACATCGAGGTCGACCGGGCCTCGGGCGAGCGGTCCATGCAGGCGGCTCTCGACTACCTCAAGGCGGGCGAGGCGGTCGGGATCTTCCCCGAGGCCACCATCTCGCGGGCGATGGAGCTCAAGGAGATCAAGACCGGTGCCGTACGCATCGCGGCGGAGGCCGGCGTACCCCTCGTGCCCGTGATCCTGTGGGGCACCCAGCGGATGATGACCAAGGACCATCCGCGCGACTTCTCCCGCGGCAAGACGATCGCGATCACGGTCGGTGAGGCGTTGCACCCCGACGGCAGTGACCCCATCGGCGACACCGCGCTGCTGAAGAGCCGGATGTCGGAGATGCTCGATGCCACCATCGCCGCCTACCCGGAGGACGAGCAGCCGCCCGGGTCGTGGTGGGTCCCCGAGCGCCTCGGTGGCTCCGCGCCGAGCCTGGCCCGGGCCGCCGAGCTCGACATGGCCGAGAAGCGTGAGCGGGCTGCGCGGCGTGCGGCCAAGCGGAAGGGTCAGGGCTGACGACTAGTCGCTTTGTCGGCTGATCGACATGTCGCTTTGTCGACATATGGACTCACGGACTCCCCGGATATCCGGGGACTCTCCTGGTGTGTAGCCGATGTATCAGCCACAAAGCAGGAAACTTGGGTGCAAACCCCGCCCGGCGACGCGCGGGACGGCCCGCCACCAGAGATGCGTACGCCGGGGCTGCCGGCACCTTGCCGCCCCCCATCACGCGGTCAGGCGCGGAGCCCAGGGCAGGCTGTGCCCGATGGTCAGATCGGCCGGTCTTGGCGGTTGCGCGGATCCATGATGTCGGTGATGCGGCGCAGGTCGTCCAGGCTGGCGAACTCGACCGTGATCTTTCCCTTGGACTTGCCCAGGTCGACCTTCACGCGCGTCTCGAAGCGATCGGAGAGGCGATCGGCCAGCTCGGCCAGGCCCGGCGCGACGGGCTTGCGGCGGACGACCCGTTCCGGCCCGTCGTTGCTCACGCCGAGGGAGACGATCTCCTCCAGGCCGCGCACCGAGATGCCCTCGGCAGTGACTCGCGCCGCGAGCTTGTCCTGCAGGGCCGCGTCGTCGACGCTGAGCAGCGCTCGTGCGTGGCCGGCGGAGAGTACGCCGGCGGCGACCCGCCGTTGCACCGCAGGGGACAGCTTCAGCAGCCGGAGGGTGTTGGAGATCTGGGGTCGGGACCGGCCGATGCGCTGGGCGAGCTCGTCGTGGGTGCAGCCGAAGTCCTCCAGCAGCTGTCCGTAGGCCGCAGCCTCCTCGAGCGGATTGAGCTGGGAGCGGTGCAGGTTCTCCAGCAGCGCATCGCGCAGCATGTCGTTGTCGTCGGTCTCGCGCACGATCGCCGGGATCGTGTCCCGACCAGCCGACTGCGAGGCACGCCAGCGACGCTCGCCCATGATGAGCTCGTACTCGTCGGTGCCAGTCTTGCGGACCACCACCGGTTGGAGCAGGCCCACCTCCTGGATGGAGTGGACCAGCTCCGCCAGTGCCTCCTCCTCGAAGACCTGGCGTGGCTGGCGCGCATTGGGACGCACCTGCGCGATGGGGAGCTCGGCGAAGTAGGCGCCGGCGACCACACCACCCGCGACGGCGGACCCGGCACTCGTCGAGCCCGACGCCCGGGACAGCTCAGCGGTGGCCAAGCCCACCCCTCCGTCGGCCGTCGACGCGTCGATCTGCTGGGAGGGCGCGGTCGGGATCAGCGAGCCAAGTCCACGACCGAGCCCACGACGAGGCGGATTGGCGTTCATGCGGGGGCTCCCTTGGTGGCGATCTCTCGCGCTGCCTCGAGGTAGGACAACGCACCCGCCGAAGCGGGATCGTAGGTCATCACGGTCTGACCGTAGGACGGCGCCTCGGACACCCGGACCGAGCGCGGCACAGCCGTCTTCAGGACCTGGTCGCCGAAGTGGCTGCGCACCTCGTCGGCGACGCCGGCGGCGAGACGAGTGCGGGCGTCGTACATCGTGAGCAGGATGGTCGACACGATCAGGTGTGGGTTGAGGTGCTGTCGCACCATCTCCACCGTCTCGAGCAACTGACCCAGCCCCTCGAGCGCGTAGTACTCCGCCTGGATCGGGATGAACATCTCGCGACCGGCAACCAGGGCATTCAGGGTGAGCAGCCCGAGTGACGGCGGGCAGTCCACGAAGACGTAGTCGAAGCGGTCGTCCCCGATGTCGTCGGCAGAGCCGATGAGGGGGTGGGCGGCCAGCGACTTGGCCAGGCGCTGCTCCCGCGCCACGAGACTGACCAGCTCGATCTCGGCGCCGGCGAGATCGATCGTGGCCGGCACGGCCCAGAGCCCGGGGATGTCGGCACACGCGGTCATCACATCAGCCAGCGGGAGCCCGTCCACGAGTGCGTCGTACGTCGACGGGACGCCGCGGTGGTGCTCCACGCTCAGCGCGGTCGAGGCGTTGCCCTGGGGGTCGAGGTCGATGACGAGCACCTTCTGGCCGAGCTGGGCAAGCCCCGCGGCGACGTTGACTGTCGACGTGGTCTTGCCGACGCCGCCCTTCTGGTTCGCCACCACGAACACGCGGGTGGCCTCCGGCCGAGGCATGCCCTGTCGTCGCAAGCCACCGGTGCGAGCCAGGACCGAGTGCTGGGCTGCCTGGGCGAGCGGGGTGGCGTGATCGTCGTACGACGGCTCCTGATCCGCGAGGTCAGCAGCTGTGCGGACGTTCCACTTGGGGCGCGTTTCACGTGAAACATCAGTAGGTGTGCCCGTTTCACGTGAAACGTCCCCGTAGTCGGCCACCTGTGGATAACTGCCCTGCTCCTGTGGACGGACCCGCTCGTCAGGCGCAGTCGACCCGGTGGAAAACTCGGTGGACGGAGACGCCGGGCCACTCCCATGGGGGCTCTCGTGCGATTCCTCGGTCACTTCAGGCACCTTTCGATTTCCCGTCACTTCGGGTACGCCGACTCGTACGACGACGGGCTGCAGGCGCAAGGGGCCAACCTACCCGCGCCGGATCGGCCCAAGCCACCCGCACCACGGTCGTGGGCGGATCCACGACTCCCCTACCCACCTCGAAGACCTCTGGAACCCCGCAACGCCAGGTGTGGAGAAGTTTCTCGGCCTCGGTGATCTCGTCACTCACCGACTGCCCCTTCATGGCCACGAGCGCCCCGGTCGGCGCCACCAGCGGCATCGACCACCCCAGCAGGCGTTCCAACGGAGCGACCGCCCTCGAGGTCACGACGTCGAACGTCTCGACGCCGTGGAGGTCGTCAGCGCGACCGCGAACGACGGTCACCGACGTCAGGCCCAGCTCGTCGACGACCTCGGACAAGAAGGTCGTCCGTCGCAGCAGGGGTTCCACCAGGGTGATGGTGAGGTCGGGCCGGGCAATGGCCAGCACCAGGCCGGGCAGTCCCGCTCCCGAGCCGATGTCACAGACCGTGGCGTCGTCCGGGATTGCCTCAGCCAGCACGGCGGAGTTGAGGATGTGCCGGTCCCACAGGCGAGGAGCCTCCCGGGGCCCGATGAGACCCCGCACGACACCTTCGGTGGCCAGTAGCTCGACGTAGCGCTCGGCCAGGGCAAGGCGGTCCGACGCGAAGACCCCCCGCGCCGTCTCGGGCATCGAGATCGGGGCGGGGGGCGTCAGCGAACCTTGTGGCCGCTGTGTTTCACGTGAAACGTGCTCACTCACGCGGGAAGGATCACCACGTGGCGCCGGGGCTCGGCACCCTCCGACTCAGAGGTCAGGCCGGCAGCGGCCACGGCGTCATGGACGACCTTGCGCTCGAAGGCACTCATCGCGTCCAGGGCGAGGGGCTGACCGGACTCGCGCACCTCGGCAATGGACGTCTCGGCCAGCTCCACGAGCCGGATCCGCTGCGCCGCTCGGTGGCCGCCGACGTCCAGCATCAGCCGGGACCGCTCGCCGGTCTCGCGATAGACCGCCAGCCGGGTCAGCTCCTGCAGCGCCTCGAGCACCTCACCCTTCGCACCGACCAGCAGGTCCAGGTTGGACCCGTCGATCTGCACGCTGGCGCGGTCGCCCTCGACGTCCATGTCGAGGTCCCCGTCCAGGTCGGCGATGTCCAGCAGCTCCTCGAGGTAGTCGGCGGCGATGTCGCCCTCCTGCTCGAGGCGTTCCACCTTCGACGGACGGGGGGCCGCGGCCGACCCGTCACTGTCCACGTCGGTCTGGACATCGTCGGTCTGGACATCGTCGGTCTGGACATCGTCGGTCTGGACATCGTCGGTCTGGACATCGTCGTCTGACTCTCTGGACATCGCGGATCGGGCGTCGTCAGCCTGCACATCGTCGGACTCGACGAGGTCGGTCTCGGTCTCGGTGCCTTCGGTCAGCTGCTCACTCACGTGTCAATCTCCTGCTCATTCGTGGGGTGCGACGCCGCGGGCGGCTCGCAGAGAATCGAGGGGGTCAGCGCTTCTTCTTCTTGCTGCGCTGGGCCTTGGTCTGTCGCTGCGGCTGCTGACGCGCAGGCTTGACCTCGGTGATCACGGGCGTCTCGTCCACCACCTCAGGCTCGAGCTTGATGCCCTTGTGTGCCGCCTTGGCCCGGTCCCGGTCGTCCTTGGCCTTGGCGGCCGGAGTGCCGGGAGCGGGGTTGTTGCGGATGACGTAGAACTGCTGCCCCATGGTCCACAGGTTGGAGGTGGTCCAGTAGAAGAGGACGCCGACCGGGAACGCGATGCCACCGACCGCGAAGACCACCGGGAGGACGTAGAGGAGCAGCTTCTGCTGCTGGGCGTAGGGCCCGGAGAGGGCGTCGGCGGGCATGTTCTTGCTCATCAGCTGTCGCTGCGTCAAGAAGGTCGTCGCCGTCATCGCGAGCACGAGCACCGCTGCCAGCACCCGCACACCCACGTCGTCGGTGCGGATGAAGGTGTCGGAGATCTTCGCGCCGAGGAAGATCGCGTCTCCGAACTGCGTGTTGAGCCGCTCGGTCATCAACCCGCGCTCGTGGGACGGGTCCTTGGCAGCCTGGTCGATCAGGCGGAACAGCGACAGGAAGATCGGCATCTGCAGCAGGATCGGAAGACACGAGGCAAACGGGTTGGTGCCCGAGTCCTTGTAGAGCTTCATCGTCTCCTGGGCGAGCTTCTCCCGGTCGTGGCCGTACTTCTTCTGCAGCTCGCGGACCTTGGGCTGGATCAGCTGCATGTTGCGGCTGGACTTGATCTGCTTGACGAAGAGCGGGATCAGCGCCATCCGGATGATCAGGGTCAGCCCGATGATCGACAGCACCCACGCCACACCGGAGGCCTCGCCGAAGATGCCGCCGAACAGCTTGTGGAAGCCCACGAGCACCGCGGAGATGACGTAGTAGAGCGGCGCCATGATCGCGCCGCCGATACCACCGAAGAAGTCGAGCACTCAAGCTCCTCGAGTTGCAGGGGTCTCCGCCGCCGGGACGGCGCGGGAGGGAACGGGGTCATAGCCACCGGCTGCCCACGGGTGGCAGCGGGTCAGGCGACGCAACGAGAGCCAGCCACCGCGCATCGCCCCGTGGTCGGTGACCGCCTCGAGGGCGTACGCCGAACAGCTGGGGTGGTAGCGGCACACCTGACCGTAGAGCGGGCTGATCGCGTAGCGCCACGCCCGTAGGAAGCCGATCATCAGGTACTTCATCAGGCCATCACCCGCCCCAGACTACGGGCGAGGTCCGCACCGAGCTCGGCGTACGACGCCTCTGCCGAGGCGGGCAGCGCACGCACCACGAGCGCAGCACGACCCGACAGCTCCTCCAGCACAGGGAGGTGCTCCCGGGTCAGGTGACGCAGACGTCGCTTCACACGATTGCGTGTGACGGCATTGCCCACCGCCTTGCTCACCGTGAAACCGACCTGGACGGGGCCGGTCGTCGCGCTCGCGTCCACCCAGAGGTGGACCACGAGGGTCGGCGACCCGGCACGTCGGCCCGATCGAACAGCGAGACGGAACGCGTCGCTGTCAACCAGGCGTTGAGCGGCAGGCAACACGGCGGATGCCGTGGGCTCTGGCCGTCAGACCGCCAGTTCCTTGCGGCCCTTGCGGCGCCGGCTCGACAGGATCGAGCGACCGGCGCGGGTCCGCATGCGCAGACGGAAGCCGTGCACCTTGTGACGGCGACGGTTGTTCGGCTGGTAGGTACGCTTGCTCACGGCTATATCTCCGAAGGTTTCGAGGGGTGTCCACTCCACAACAGGTCGGTGTCTGGCGCTTCGGCCGGCACCGCCCACCCACGCGGCCGCCGGTGGCGGATCGTGGACATGCGGCACCCGTCGAGGTGGAGTGACCGGTCAACGGTACGCGGTGGCCGAAGAGGGGGTCAAACCCTCGACGACCAGATCCGGTCGTGCCTGTGGATGACGTCTTGCCCACAGCGTCCCATGGTTGTTACGTTCGCCCTCTCCGAGGCCTCTTCCAGTCCCGGTTCAGCAACACTGCGCGGGGACGTTCACCGGAGTCGCATCAGCCGGAAATGGTCGTCTGACCTGCAGAAATGTCGCGAGAACCGGTCACGTGAGTGGTTCGGGGGTGCCGGTCCCAGCACCCGGGACCAGCAGTTCACAGCTTGTGGAGAACTCTGTGGACTCAGGTGAGCGCGGAAATCCCGGCGTGACCTGGAGACGACAAATGGCGAGAGTCAGTGAAGGCGGTCCCGTGGACGACCAGCAGGCAGATCTCGGGACGGCGTGGCAGCAGATCGTCGAGGACCTCCAGCCCAACCAGCGCGCCTGGCTGCGCCCGAGTGCTCCGGTGACGCTGCACGAGAGCACCGCGATCATCGCCGTTCCCAACGACTTCACCCGCGGCCAGCTCGAAGGTCGGCTGCGCAAC
>CAVRLH010000010.1:0-48901 GCA_963721925.1 uncultured Actinomycetota bacterium
GAGCTTTGAATCGCCCCGGGTTTCGTGGAGGCTCGGTTACTTGGAACCAGCCCCGATCGGGAGCGGTGTCTGAGGGTAGTGCTGGGGTGTGACGCTGGGTTGCCGATGGGTCCAGTGGTTGGCCTCGTACTCAGCGGGCGGGACGAGCCCGATCTCGCCGTGCAGGCGTCGGTGGTTGAACCAGTCGACGTACTCGGCGACGGCGATCTCGACGTCACCGACGGACTTCCAGCCGCTCTTGGGACGCATGACCGGGTTGCGGATGCACTCGGCCTTGAAGAGCGAGTTGAGCGCCTCGGCCATCGCGTTGTCGTAGCTGTCGCCGCGGCTGCCGACTGACGCGACGGCCTCGGCTTCGGCGAGCCGCTCGGTGTAGCGAATCGCTCGATACTGGACTCCGCGATCGCTGTGATGCACCAGGCCGGTGACGTCCTGGCCGGCTCGCTGCCGGGTCCACAGGCCCATGTCGAGGGCGTCGAGCGCCAGATCGGTGCGCAGGCTGGTGGACACCTGCCAGCCGACGATCATCCTGCTGAAGACGTCAAGAACGAACGCGACGTAGGTCCACCCGGCGTGCGTGCGGACATACGTCAGATCGGCCACCCAGAGCTGATTCGGTGCTGTGGCGACGAACTTCCGCTCGACCAAGTCCTCCGGGCGCTCGGTCTCGGCACCGTCGCCGATGGTGGTCTTGCGGGTCTTCTCCCGCGGGATCCCACGCAGTCCCTCGGCACGCATCAACCGCTCGACCGTGCAGCGGGCGACCTTCACGCCCTCCCTGTTGAGCTCGGCGTGGACCTTCCGGGCACCGTAGACACCGAGGTTGACCCTGTGCGCGACCTTGATGTACTCGACCAGCTCGGCATCGCGGATAGTGCGCGCCGACGGCGGCCTGGTCCTGAAGGCGTAGTAGCCACTCGGGGCGATCTGCACGCCGGCCTCCTTCAGCGCGGCGCAGATCGGCTCGACCCCGACCTCGCGCCCATCGACCACGTCGTGGCGATGGGCGTCGATGTAGGCGACTACCTGCTGGTGGGGCGGTCGAGCTCCGCCGCGAAGAAAGCCGAGGCCGTCCTCAAGATGTGATTGGTCCGCCGCAGCTCACGGTTCTCGCGCTCCAGCTGCGCCAGCCGCTCCGCATCGCTGGTCGTGGTGCCGGGCCGGTTGCCGCCGTCGATCTCGGCCTGCCGGACCCAGTTGCGCAGGGTTTCCGGATGCATGCCGAGCTGGCCGGCCACTCGAGCGATCGCGCCAGACCTCGTTGCAGGGTCACGCCTCAACTCGACGGCCATCCGGGTTGCGCGCTCACGCAGCTCGTCGCCGTACTTCCTGGGTGCTGCCATGACTCTCATCCTCCATGGATTGAGAGCCTCCATCAGACCCGGGGCGATTCACGGCCCCGTATCGGGTAGTCCTTGCAGCGCTTCCACAACCTCATTGAGGGCGTCGAGTCCGCGCAGATAGTCCTCGTACCGATACGGCGGGAGTTGGTTGTGGTCACCAATCAACAGCCAGCGGTGGCCAGCCTGCAGAGGAAGGGCGAGGTCTTCAGGTCGTCCAGATCGTGCTCAAGGCGCTCTCGATCGTGCACCACTGCATCCAGCCGGTCCTGATCCGCCAACGCCTCCTTCAGTGGCGGAATCAGCGCCGATGTCACAACGACAACAAGGAACAGCGACACCAAGATGGCAACGAAGACTCCCGTCTTGCGCAGCAGGAATCCGAATACCGCGGACAGAAGACGCACCCGGCCGATGTTAGGTCCTGCGAAAGAGACACCTCGGACGATTCACGCAATTGCGCCAAGGTGGCTCACGGGGACTAACCCTCGCTCCTCGCGCGCCGTCCTCGCTCAGCGCTGTACATGGCGTAGTGGCAAACGGCCGTGTGCTCATCTCGCGACAGTCCGGAGGACGTTTTCATCCGGTCGAACGGGGAGCGCTTCTAGTGCTACCAACCTGATGGCCGGGTACATCTAGATCGCTCCTCGGCGTCCCCAATGTGAGCCCAAACTGAGCCCTAAGCCCTGTTCGGGGCGGTTCGCCCCGAGAACCGGAATCGCATCACCTCCCGCCAGGTCAGGTTTTCGTGAACAGCGCCACGCACTCGACATGGTGCGTCATCGGGAAGGCACCGATGGGACTGAGCCTGAGCGCGATCCTTTGCGGTCGGCTGCGCGCAGGAGGCGGGCACCGGCCTCTGACCTGCGGCGATGCCGTCCTCGGGGACTGGACTGCGGGCGCTGGAGCGGCGCTGCGGCCTTTGTGAATCAAAGCGAGCTTATTCCGAGCCCTCGTGTCAGCGGACTCCGACGGTCACAAAACGACTGCGGCCAACCGACCTAACACCGCACCGAGAGACCCGCCAGGTTCACCGTCGAGGCTCTACACGAAGACGGATATGCGGTCCACAGGTGGTTAGTCGTCGATCATCCTGAGGTCTGCGCGGGTCGAGTCCACGGTCGTGTTGGATGAAGGGGCCACCGCGTGATCCGGTGGCTGCGCTATAGCAGTGAGTGCGGCGCGTGTCAGGTCCTCCTTCTCGGCGGAGGAGTCGTCGGTGTTGATCAGGGACGATGCGGGAGCGTGCGAGGACGTCGAGTCCGAAGTAGCGGCGGCCTTCGGCCCAGTCGTCGTGCTGTTGGCCAGAACGGCCGCCCACCAGGGGACGCTCGTCTGCGACATCGACGAGCTGCGGTCGTGGGTGTCCGGGTGGGAGGACGACTTCGTCGGCACCGGCGAGGCCGTCCGGCAGACCGCGCTGGCCCTGAAGACGGCCTACCTGCGCACCGGCCGCGACGTGGTCCTCCCCCAGCTCATCGTCACGCCGAGCCAGACCGAGAGGTTCGAGGCGGCCGCTGCCGAGGGCAAGCGACGTACGCCAGTGTCGTCCTCGACGTGGCGCCCGACGTCCTCCTGGATCGGCTACACCACCGCACCGAAACGCCCGTCACCGCGGTGATCTCGCGGATCATCGAGGAGCGCGGAGGTGACCCGCGGGTCCTGAAGGGGCGGCAGCAGCTGCTCGCGCAGGCCGCCGAGCGGCGCTGGCCGGTCGTCGACGCGACCGACCGTGAGTCCGCCCTGGCGGCCCTCGCGAACGCCGTGGGCGGCTGAGTCCTCGACCCTCGGGGCGCTAGCCGAGAGCGATCCCGATCGCGCTGGCCGCCAACAGAGTGGCCATCACCCAGTTGATCGCCCGGAAGACGCGGGGGTTGTCGACCACGCGCCGTGTCGTGGTGCCCAGCAGGCACCACGCGACCGTGCAAGGAGTGCCGCAGACGAGGAAGATCGCGGCCACCAGGACGACGGACAGGTAGCCGTCACCGGGGGCGGTGAACGCCGCCAGCGCTCCCACGACCATTATCCACGACTTCGGGTTGATGCCCTGGAACAGCGCTAGGCGCCAGAACCCCGGCGGCGCGCTCGCCTCGTCGGCCGTAGGCCCCGGTGAGCGTGCGATACCGAACGCCAGCCAGAGGAGGTACACCACGGCCAGGATCTTCATGGCGGAGAGCAGCCGCTCGTGGCTCGGAAGCGACTCGACGAAACCCGCGCCCACCAGGAGCACCATGACGGGGAACCCGACATTGATGCCGATGATGCCGGGGATCGATCGGCGGAAGCCGTACCCGACGCCGCTGCTCATGATCAACGTGTTGTTGGGGCCGGGTGTCCCGCACGTGGCCACGGCGAAGACGGCAACTGCAACCGGTTCGAATGCCGACACGGGACTACCGGTAGTCCTCGAGAGTGCCTGTGCGACGCACGTCCGCGGTCACGCAGTGCACGCCGCCCGACAACGTCCGCGCCTGGCGCATGGACACCGGCAGGACGTCGACGCCGTGCCCGGCGAGTGCGTCCATGAGGGGCTTCTGGGCGTCCCCGACCACAGCACAGTCCGGGTTGAGCATGATGAAGTTCATGCCTTGCCAGATCGATGCCCGGGGGACGTCGCCGTGCCAGCCGGTGTCGACCATCTCCGGGCACCAGATGATGTCCCAGCTGGCGAAGATCTCTGGCACCTGGTCCGGACGCATCCGCTCGGGACAGATCACGACCAGGCCGGGCCGCACCACCGCGATCGTGGTGTCGAGGTGCGTGCCAGAGTAGACGTCGCGGACGGCGTGCACCCGGTAGCGCTCGCCCAGCTCGCGCTGGAGCCATCGCAGCCCGGTCTCGTTCCCGCTGCACGACACCTGGTAGAGCACGTCCTCGCCGACCCGGATCACATTCGCGGCATCGAAGATCGGCTCCCCCTCGCGCAGCGACACCTCGCCGGGCCGCGACGAGATCCACGTGTCCTCGGGGAGTCGGGGTCGCGGGGCCGCGACCCATCGCGCCCCGCTCTCGAAGTACTCCTCCAGCAGGTGCCGGTAGGCATGGGACTCGAAGTAGCGGGTGCGCAGCGCCATGGGTGCTTCGATGATGGTCTCGCCGATGGGGAGCAGGACGTCGCGGGGGCAGTAGTTGTACTCGCCGTCGGCCTCCCACTCGGGCGTGCCGAACCTGGCCTCGTGCCGGGTGGGCTCAGGCCGACGCACACGCACCCCGTGGGTCTCGAGGGCGGAGCTGAGGGCGTCGAGGTCCTCCTGCGCCTCCTCGATGACCTGTCGCGCGTAGCCCCCTGTAGGGATCTGGTCAGGGCTGTCGAGCTGCGATGCGTAGTCCACCGCCCACAGCCCCGGATCGGCGGACGGGACGCGGGCGCCGTCGGCGATGCCGACGATGATCTCCTCCAGCGGATCCCATTCGTTGTGGATGTTCACAGATGACATTCGTTGCCTCCCGAGCAGGTTGTCGGCAGGGAATGTAGCACCGGCGCGAGGATGCCCGACGAGCCGCTGTTCGACCGGCTTCGTCGCGGTGGCACTGGCCCCGGCGGCCGCTTTACGGGCTCTCGTCAGGGTGCACGTGCGGCGGAAGGTGCGTTTTCGTTATGACGACTCCCCCCGCTAGCCTCGCTGGTGTGCCCTCGGGAGGCACACTCTCGGGAGGTGACAGATGTGATGCTCGCGACGCCACGGCGTTATGCGCTGCTGCCCTACATGACCGCCTACACCGAGGCGTTCTCAGACTCGGGCGACGTGGCGTGGAATCCGTACACGATCTTCTTCCACCCGCCGGGGCATCGTTCCCCCGTCGTGAACACCGACGAGCTCGGTTTCCGGCTCGGCGCCGGCCCGGGAGGAGCTCCGGTCTCGGTAGCCCGACCCGGTGACGGTCCGGTCAACCTCGTCGCCGGGAGCTCCACCGCCTTCGGCATCGGCTCGAGCTCGGACGAGCACACCCTCGCCTCGCTCCTGTCGTCGTCCGAGCGATCCGCCGGGACGTGGCTCAACTTCGCAGGTCGTAGCTTCAACGCGGTGCAGGAGTACCTGCTCGGCGCGCTGCACCACCACCGATTCGAGCAGGTCGACCGGATCGTCCTGCTCAGCGGTTTCAACAACCTGGGGCTGTCGCGCCAGCCCTCCGCCGTCCTGGACGATCACGGCACCTTCTTCATGCGACAGCGCTACGAGTCGATGCGCGGGGACGGGGGTCTCCTGCCGAGGCTGCTGCGTCGGGGGCAGGGACCCCCGGCGACCTCCGCGCAGGGCTCGGTCCTGCCGCTGGACCAGCAGATCACCTTCGCCGTCGACACCGTGGCGCGCTCACTCGCCCTGTGGGGCGCGCTGGCTCGCCATCTCGGCGCGGATCTCACGTTCGTGCTCCAGCCCCTGGCCAGCTGGGTGCGGACGCAGCCCTGCAGCGAGGAGGCCGAGATCTTCGCCGAGCTCGACGAGGTCGGCGGCTTCACCCAGGAGTACGGCGACATCCTGGACGCCGGGGTCCACGCGGCGTACTCGCGGGGCCTGCAGGGTGCGGCGAGCACTGCCGGCGTGCGCTACCTGGACAGCGTCGTGCCCTTCGCCGAGGCCGTCGGCCCCGACGACTGGATGTACGTCGATCGCATCCACTTCACCGACCGCGGACATGCGGCCTTCACCGACCTGCTCATGAACCACTGCCTGTGAACCCCGAACCGTCCACGAAACGAGGAACCTCACGTGCACAACTTCCTGGCGTCCATCCGGCGCATGCTGACGCGGCGCACCTCCCGCAAGCAGCCGAAGAACGACAGCTCCATCTACCCGATGTTCTGATGCACCAGAGCCCTGCTGACCGCACCTCCTCACCCTGGCGCAACTGGTTCCGACGCACCGTCGAGCCCGAGTGCCAACTGTCCCTGCGCGAGACGCGGGCCATCGTGGCCGGTGCCGATCAGCTGCTGGAGGACTGCGAGGCCGGTGCACCGAGCTGGGCCTCACGTCCCTCACCCGGGGCCCCGGAGACAGCGGCGGTCCTCAGAGGCTCGCAGCCGATGGCAGCCGCCCTCGGAGGTGCACTCGCCTCCTTAAGCGCTCCCGGAGTCTTCGAGGACGCCGTGCACCTGAGGGTGATGGCAGTGCTCGCCCGCGACGTCGGAGTCGGGCGTCCCACAGCCTCGCGCTACGACGACTTCCACCGCGTGATGGCCGTCCACCGGCTGCAACAGGAGGCGAGGCCGCGTCCGCAGTTGCCGGACTCGCGGCTGCCGGACGACCTTTTCGCGGCACCGACATTCGTCATGGCGTTGAGCCGGCGGCCGGACCTCTTCGCCGCAGAGCTCCTCGGCTGGGACCACCACATCCGCTCCGAGGGCCTCCTCGCACCCTGGGCCTGGTTGCGAGACGCAGGCATCGCAGGGGACTGGGAGCGGCTGGACCTGAGGCGCACCGACGACGGCGATGACGGCTTGGCGGTGGAGATCATGTGGTGCATCGAGGCTGCGGATCTCGACCCGGCGCGGGTCAGGTGGGGAGCCGAGGCGGCGGCGACGCTTCACGGCCAGTGGGAGGCGGCGCTGTGGCGGTGGACCGCGTCGACAGCCGATCCCGTCGAGGCGTTTGTCGACCTCATCCGGCGGCGTTCCCGCGAGGCGCTCGTCTACCACGACACGACGCGCCTGGAGGGTCGCAGCATCCAGGGCTGGTTCGAGGAAGCCAGGCACGACCCGCGAGCCTTCGTCGATGCCATCGGACGCTCTCGCTACGTCCGACCGGGGCAGCCCGAGCGCAGTCACCTGCTCACCACGCTGACCGACTTCGGCTCCCCCATGTTCCGTGTCTTCTCGCCTGAGGACTGCGAGATCATCTCCCGCTGGATCGTCTCGCTCGCGGACGAAGCGCCGGTCGACGTCGCCGCGAACTCGAGACGCGCAGCACCCCGTGGGCCGGACCTTAGCCGGCACCTGGCCGCCGTGTCCGACGTGGCGGACCAGGGCGAGAGCCCCAAGAGCATCCGTGAGGCCTACGTCGCGCTCCAGGGACGCCATTGCAGCCCAGCAGTCCTGCGCTTCGCGGAGGACTACGTGGACCACTGGCTCTCCCTGGCCCGGCACAGCCTGGATCGACATCCGTTCCCGTTGCCCGAGGACATCCCCTCGCCGGGCGACCTGCGCGAGTGGCTGCTGGCCGCGCACGACAAGCACGCGGACGCCGTCGACCCGGAAGACGGCGACCAGCACCTGCCCTCTCGCGAGGACCTGGTCAACTCCACCATCCAGCTCGCTCCCCTCACCCTGATCGACGGCAGCTGGCTGATGGGTTTCAGCGACCTGTCGCTGGCCTCGACCCGCATCGGGTTCTCGCTCTTCGAGACCTACTGGGACGAGCTGGGCAACGGCGACATCGAGATCAACCATCCGAAGCTCTACCGCGACGTGCTCGATGGAATGGACGTCGACCTCCCCCCGACGCACTCGCCCGCCTTCGCGCACAGCGAGCTGCTGCGCGACGAGGCGTTCGAGCTGCCGGTCTACTGGCTGGCGATCGGACGGTTCCCGCTCCGTCGGCAGCCCGAGGTCCTGGGTCTCAACCTCGCCATGGAGCTGTCCGGGGTCGGCGGCACCTATCGCACCGCCCACCGTGCCCTCAGCGCGCACGGCTTCCCGACGGTCTTTGTTGACATCCACAACACCATCGACAACGTCTCCACGGGACATTCGGCATGGGCGGCCGAGGCCGTCGAGGCCTACGTCGAGAACGCTCGCGCACTCGGTGGGACACCGGACGACCTGGAGACCCTCTGGCGACGCGTGCGCACCGGTTTCGCGTCGCTGGACCCCGACCGCACGAAGCGGTTCGTCTTCACCGGATCACGGGTCGGTGACACGCTGTGGAGACTCACGCGGGGGGCCGCCACCCACGCAGACGCAAGCTCCCCCGAGCGCGACGCCGCCACGACCCGACGTACGCAGGGGTTCGTGGCCGCACACAACGAGCCCCTCGCCGGACCGTCGCGTCGCAGCCTCGCTGCACGCTTCCCCCAGTCGGGAGTACGACGATGAGCAACGCGTTCCTCGGGATCTCGGCCTTCTACCACGACAGCGCCGCCGCCCTCGTGGTGGACGGACGCATCATCGCCGCCGCCCAGGAGGAGCGGTTCACCCGTCGCCGGCACGACCGCGACTTCCCGCGACACGCCGTGCGGTGGTGCCTGGAGCGCGCAGGGCTGTCGCTGCGCGACCTCACGGCAACGGTCTACCACGAGGACCCGAAGCTGAAGTACGACCGCGTGCGCAGCAACTTCCGATCCGCCGGCCCGAGGGCCTACGACGCCTTCGTCACGGTGATGCCCGAGTGGCACGGCTGGAAGCGCGACACCGTCTCGCACGTCGCGGACACCTTGGCAGCGACGTGGCCCGGCGAGACGTGTGAGGTGCGCTCGTCGACGCACCACCGTTCCCACGCTGCGTCGGCCTTCCTGCCATCGCCGTACGAGGAGGCGGCAGTCCTCACCATCGATGGCGTGGGCGAGTGGGAGACGACGTCGATCTGGGCCGGCCGTGGCACGACGATGGACAAGCTCGCGAGCATCCACTATCCCCACTCGCTGGGCCTGCTGTACTCCGCCTTCACCCAGTACTGCGGTTTCAAGGTGGACTCCGGGGAGTACAAGCTGATGGGCCTCGCGCCCTACGGCACCCCGCGATACGCGTCCCGCATCCGCGAACACCTGGTCGACCTCAAGGCGGACGGCTCCTTCGAGCTCAACACGGACCGGTTCGAGTTCGCGCGGGGGCGCCAAATGATCGGTCCGGACTTCGAGGCCGTGTGGGGCCGGGCGGCGCGGCAGCCCGAGGACACCGTGGAGCAGTTCCACTGCGACGTGGCCGCCTCGGTGCAGCAGGTCACCGAGGAGGCCGTCCTCGGCCTGGCTCGCACCTGCCGGGAGATGACGGGTCTGGACCGACTCGTGATGGCGGGCGGGGTGGCGCTCAACTGCGTCGCCAACGGCGTGCTGGACCGGGCCGGCGTCTTCGACGAGCTGTGGATCCAGCCCGCCGCCGGAGACGCCGGTTGCGCGCTCGGCGCAGCGCTGCTCGCCTCGGTCGAGGAGGTGGGCACCCGTCCGCACCTGGGGACCGGTCGTGATGCCATGGGCGGAGCCCTGCTGGGGCCCGCCTACCCGCCCGGCCACATAGCCCGCGTGCTGCACTCATACGCCGCTCCCTACGTCGACTGCGGCGACGACGTGTCGGCGCGCACCGCCGACCTGCTCGCCCAGGGCAACGTGGTCGGCTGGTTCCAGGGACGCATGGAGTTCGGCCCCCGGGCCCTGGGCGCGCGCTCGATCCTGGGCGACCCTCGCAGCGCGGAGATGCAGCGCACGATGAACCTCAAGATCAAACAGCGCGAGTCCTTCCGTCCCTTCGCGCCGGCCGTCCTGGCCGCAGATGCGGCCGACTACTTCGAGGTCGCCAGTCCCAGCCCCAGCATGCTCCTGGTCTCCCCCGTCCGACCCGAGCTGCGACGTGGTGCGCGCGGCACGCTCGGCTCGATCGACGAGGTGCGCAGCACGATCCCGGCGGTGACGCACGTCGACCACTCGGCGCGGGTGCAGATGGTCACCGAGGACGACAACCCGACCTTCCACGCGCTGCTCAGCGCGTTCCGCGACGCCACCGGCTGTCCACTCCTGGTCAACACCTCGTTCAACGTGCGAGGCGAGCCCATCGTGATGACACCCGAGGACGCCTACACCTGCTTCATGCGTACGGAGATGGATGCCCTCGTCATGGGTCCCTATGTGCTGCTGAAGAAGGACCAGCCCGGCTTCGACGACCCGGACGCCGACTGGCGCTCGACCATCGCACTGGACTGAGGACGCATGAGACGACTGACCTACACCTGCCTCTTCGCGGTGCGCTACGTCACGCCGTGGGCCCTGGCCCGGCTCCGGCAGAACCGACGCACCTCGCAGTTCGGGACGTCGACCACCACCTGGGTCACGGCGGGACCGGACCGCGGATGACGCTCCGGAACGGCACGGTCACCTCGAGCCTGCTCAGCAAGTCGTTGACGACCCCGCCCATCACCATCGTCGACGGCGAGGGGGTGACCCTCGTCGCGGCCGACGGCAAGCGCTACCTCGACACGTGCGGCGGTGTCGCCGTCTCGGCGCTGGGCCACCGACATCCTCGCATCGCAGAGGCCTCAGTCCGAGCCGCCGAGGAGGTGACATGGGTGCACGCCGGCTCCTTCACCACCCCTGCTGTGGACGAGCTGGCCGGCTACCTCACCGAGCACAGCCGGACGCTGGACCACGCCTACTTCATGTCGGGCGGCTCGGAGATCATGGAGGTGGCGATCAAGCTTGCCCTCCAGCACCACGTCGAGGCAGGCGAGCCGGAACGCACCGTCTTCGTGTCACGACGCCAGAGCTACCACGGCAGCACGCTCGGCACGTTGGCGCTGTCCGGGAACTCTCAACGACGGGCCTGCTACGAACCGCTGCTCGGCTCCCCACCCGTCGAGTTCGTGAGTCCCTGCTACGAGTACCGCGACCAGCGCGCCGGGGAGACCACCGCCGCGTTCGCCGCCCGGCTCGCACGAGAGCTGGACGACACGATGAGCCGGATCGGGAGTGGTCGTGTCGCTGCCTTCGTCGCCGAACCGGTCGTCGGCTCGACCTCCGGAGCCGTCCCTGCCGCCGAGGGGTACCTTGCAGCCGTGCGGGAGGTGTGCGAACGTCACGGCGCCCTGCTCCTGCTCGACGAAATCATGTGCGGGCTGGGTCGCACCGGGCACTACTTCGCCTTCCACGAGGACGAGGTCCGGCCCGACATGGTGGTGGTCGGCAAGGGCCTCGGTGCCGGCTATGTCCCGATGTCGGGGCTGTTGTGCACCGACGCCGTAATCAGCCCCATCAGGGAGGGATCGGGCGTGCTCAACAACGGGCAGACCCACGTCAACAGCCCCCATGGCGCCCGCGTGGCCCTCGCGGTCCAGCGTGTGGTCCGCGAGGAGGGCGTCCTGGAGCAGTCCCTGCCCGTCGCGGCGCACCTGCGAACCGGTCTCGAGGAGCTGCGGGACTCCTTGCCCTTCGTCGGCGACGTCCGGGGTCGAGGAATGTTGCTCGGGCTGGAGTTCGTCGAGGCAGACGGGGGGTCGACGCCACTGGAGTCCCCTGCAGCCTTCGCCGCGAGCCTGAAGGCGACCGGCCTCGCCCACGGACTGCTGCTCTACCCGGGTAGCGGCACGCTCGACGGTGAGCGGGGCGCGCACCTCCTGCTCGCACCCCCGCTCATCTCGACGGTCGGTGACGTCGACCGGATGCTGGCAGGCCTGGCACACGCCCTCTCGGACGCCTTCGCGTCCCGCACCGTCAGCTGACCGCCCGGGTCCGCGCGAGCTGCCGGGCGGGCACCGCGACCGTCGCCACGTGGCAAGAGTCCAGCGCCGCGCGGCCGTCGAACACCGCTGGGGCAACACGTCCGTGGGCGACGACCGCGGTGAAGGTCAGGTCGGCAGCGAGGGTGACCTCGATGTCGAGGGCTCGCACCGGGACACCGCACACGGAGTGCCACGCCTTGTAGGTCGACTCCTTGGCGCTGAAGAGGGCGGCGCGGAGCGAGGCCTGGTCCAGGAACGAGCAGGCGCCCAGCGTCGCGAGCTCGGCCGGTCGCAGGACCAACGGAGCATGGTGCTCGGTCAGGACGTCCCGCCGCTCGAGGTCGATGCCGATGGCGGACAGGTCCTCACACCGAGCGGCAACAGCCGCATGGTGACCGTGCGCGTGGGTGATGCTGCCGGTGAAACCGTGCGGCCACACGGGCTCCCTGTGACGTCCCCGGGGCAGGAAGTGCCGGTCCCGCCAGCCGGCCTTGACCAACGCCCGATGAGCACACGTGCGTGCCGACAGGAACTCGTCGCGCCGAGCGGCGCTCATGCTGTCCGGCAGCTGGTAGCAGGTGGAGAGGTCGTCACGCAGCGTGCCGAAGCCCTCCACCACGTGTGCCACACCGGCCACGGCCTCCTCAACCAGCAACAGACCTGCTCTGCTGTCAACCCTCGGCACCGGCCACCTCGATCCAGAAGGTCCGCAGGATGCTCGCCATCGCGTCGTCCAGCTCTCCCGGGCTGGCGGCGCGGAGCAGGAACACACCGGAGTTGGGCCACACTGGGTCCGAGTCGGCGATCGTGCTCTCGAGCGCGAGCATCGTGGACGCCACGACGACGTCCGGCAGGTCGTCGGTCCCGTGGATGGCCATGACCCGGCCGTCGCGCGGGAGGGGCGCGGGCGTCATGAGCCAACCGATGTGCGGAGACCCTTCACTGGTGGGTCGCGGAGCCGGGCCGATGCCGGTCGGGCTTCCCGTCGCCGTGAGGACCTGCTCGTGCACCAGGTCGACCCCGAACAGCTCCCGGTACATCCACGGCGTGCCCGGGCCCCCGGCCGGGCGGCACGCGACCTCGAGGAACACCAGCTCGCCCGAGCCGACGTGGAAGAGCTCCAGGTGGATGACGGTGTCGGTGATGTCGAGGGCATCGACGACCCGGCGGGTGAACGTCCGAATGTGGTCGACCAGGACTGGGTCGGACTCGACCACCGATGCCAACGCCGCGTCTGGAGCGCCGTAGTCCGCGCACGAACCGACGTACCTTCCCGCCGACAGCCAGGCGATCGAGGTGTCCCGGACCACGGCGTCGACGTGGTAGATGTCTCCGTCGACGTACTGCTCGATCTCGTAGTCCTGCAGGTCCTCTTGGCCCGCCAGCCGACGGAGGTCGTCATGGGTCTCGACGACGTGAAGACCACGTGCCGCGGCCTGCCGCCTCGGCTTGACGACCACACGGCCCGGGCACTCGCGGAAGAAGGCCTCCGCGCCCTCGACGTCCTTGGGATCGGACGTGAACTCGGCGAAAAGCGGCACGCGGACTCCGTGCGTGGCCAGCGCCTGCTTCATGCGCACCTTGTCCCGGCACAGCTGGGCCGCGTCCACCGAGAGGCCGGCGAGACCGAAGTGCTGCCGCACCGTCGCCGCCGGGAGCACGGTGTGCTCGTAGAGGCCGATCGCCGCGCTGGGCGGACCGAGCCGTTCGACGAGTCGTTCAGCTGCCCGGATCACGTCGGCGGCGTGGTCCTCGTAGAA
Organism: uncultured Actinomycetota bacterium; assembly: GCA_963721925.1. Classification (GTDB taxonomy): domain Bacteria; phylum Actinomycetota; class Actinomycetes; order Propionibacteriales; family Nocardioidaceae; genus Nocardioides. Next base: position 13,459 of record CAVRLH010000010.1, read on the forward strand.
GCTCAGGCTCCCGTCGTCCGTTCCGTCCAGTACCTCGATGCCGGCGAAGTGACGCCGTACGTCGTCGGGCAGGCGCTCCAGGCTTCCCCGGCGGCTGATCAGCGAGACCCGCCAGCCCTGGTCCCGGACCTGGTCGAGGTCTGCGGCGTGACAGCCGACGAGGATGACGTGGGGGCGCGACTGCGTGAGTGCAGCCGATGTCGCGCCTTCGGCCCCCACGGCGTGATCCGCGTTAGGCATTCCCACGCAGGCTCTCCACCAACCGCGTCAGCACGTCCTTGCCGGTGGCGAAGTCCTCGTCCCAACCCGGCGCGCTCAGCCAGGGACCGAGCTGCTTGGCCATGGCGGGATTTAGGCTCGGGTCGCGCTGCGACTGCGCCAGCCACTCGCCGGCGTCGACCACCCGGCTCGGATCGAGTCCGAGCGCCGCGCCGATCTCCTCCGGGCGCACCGTCTCGTCCACGAGGATGGTGTCCTCGGACTCGGGCCGTTCGTCGAGCGACGCGAACGAGTGATCGACGACCGTCTGGACATCGACCAACGGGATCCGTCCCTCGAACCTCGGCACCAGGCCGAGGTTGCGGGAGGTGCGGACGATGGAGGCGAAAACGTCGTCGTCCAGGAAGTGTCGCTCGGAGGCCCCGTGCCCGTAGACGAGCGGGAGTCGAAGACGGTGCACGACTCCCCCCAAGCGGCGCAGGAGGAGCGCGTACTCCTCCTGGACGAACTTCGCCCGCGAGTACGGCCCGGAAACTGCTTCCAGTGCCTGCTCCGAGAGCGGCTCGAACTTGCTCCCCACCGACGAGGAGGAGAGCACCACCATGCGGGGGTCGGCGGTGCGCGCCATGTGCGCGACCAGTGCCCGCGTGGACTGCACGCTCGTGGTCAGCTGCCTCCTCAGGGGCAGCGCGTGGTTGACGTGGAACCCGGCATGGAGCACTGCGTCCCAGCCAGCGGCGCTCCACTGGGCGGGCTCGTAGCCCTGGACCGTGATCGCAGCGACCGCCTCGGCCCCCCTCGAGAAACGGGTGGCGTGCTGCTCCTTCAGGAAGTGCTCCGGTGAGGAGCTGGAGATCACGACGGTGTCGTGCCCCTCGGTGAGGGCTCGGTCCACGAGCCGTCCGCCGATGAACCCGGACGCGCCCGTGATCGCGAGCGGGCGCCCCGGACCGTGACCCACCGGCCCGGTCGCCGGTGCTGTGGACATGGACCCGGCCAGCGTCCGGAGGTCGGCCAGCACCCCGCTGACCAGCTCGTGCAGCGGTGCCCCGGCGCCCTCTGCCGAGTCGACCTCGTCCGTCGCCGACAGGTCGGTCGACGGGGTCGTCTTCTCGCGGTAGGCGTGGACGAAGGACCGCACCGAGAAGTCGTGCCCGAGCTCGTCAAGGACGCTCTCCACGAGCTCGTCGTCCCAGCGCTCGCCCAGATCTGCCTGGATCAGGACGAGCGACATCGAGGTCGCACCCACGTCATAAATCGAGACGTCCGGGTCCACCTCGGTGCCCACCACCCTGTCGACCACACCCTGGACGAAGGACTCCAGCTCGTCGTCGCCACCGCCAACGTCCTCTGGGTCCTGCTCGACCATGGCCGCCACGGCCTTGTGGTCGACCTTGCCGTTGCTGGTGAGCGGCATCGAGTCGATGACGGTGACCTCGTCCGGGTTCTCCCACGCCGGCAGGTTGTCGCGAAGGGCCTGCCGCAGTGCGGATACGTCGACGTCGCCGGCGACGACGAGGTGCAGCCTCCCGTCGATGAGCTGGGCATCGGCAGGCAGGCCGAGCAGCGCGTGGGCCCTGCTGGAGATCCCGCCGAGGTTGATCCGGTGGCCGAGCCGCTTGACCTGGTCGTCCGCACGCCCGACGTAGAAGATTTCGCCGTCGCGCACCACCACGTGGTCGCCCGTGGCGTAGCGCCGTACGCCGTCCTTCTCGTCGAAGGGCGCCGCAGCCGGCTGGTCCCCCCGGGCGTCGTAGCCCAGGGCCACGCCGGCCCCGAGCACCACCAACTCTCCGGGGCCCTCGTCTGCCAGCACCTGGCTCTCCGGATCCTTGACCTGGACCGACAGGCCCTTCAGGGGAAAGCCGACGCTGGTCGTGAACGTGGACATCTCGGTCGCACTGACGCACACGGTGGTCTCGCTCGGCCCGTAGGCGTTGAGGACCCTGCTGTGGGTCCGGGCGCTGTCGAAGACGCTCTCGGAGAGGGCCTCGCCGGCGAAGACGACGGTGCGGATCCGCTGCCGGGCCGACGAGCCGAGCGCCTTGTAGACCGACTGCGGCAGGGTGATGACGTCGATGCCGTGCTCCGCGATGCTCGCCGCCACTGCGTCGATCCAGGTGGTCGACGTGCGCGGGGGCACGACGAGGCGCCCCCCGGCGCCGATCGTCACCAGCACCTCGGAGATCGACGCGTCGAAGGACAGTGAGGCGAACTGCAGGACCCGCGTCCCTTCCTGGATCCCGAAGAGGCGTGACTGCTCGGCCACCAACCCGGGCACGCCCTCGTGCCCGACTTGCACCAGCTTCGGGCGCCCGGTGGACCCCGAGGTGAAGATGCAGTAGGCGACGTCACCGTCCCCGGGGAGGGAGGAGGCCTCGGCCCCGGGAAGGTACCGGTGCACCGACGCCGCCGACTTGAGGCCGTCCGGCACTATGACCGGCTCGCTGGGCAGGTCGGTGGACTCGACCGCGTCGCTGGTGACTACCACGATGCTCGGCTGGGCGATGTCCAGCAAACGAGCCCGACGGGACTCGGGCATGGCTTCCCCGAGGGGGACGTAGGTGAGGCCGGCCCGCATGATCGCCAGTGCCCACATGACGGCGTCCACGCTGCGATCGCCGATCAGTGCCACCCGGCGCCGTCCGGTGCAGTGCTCGGCCAGGAACACGGCCCGTGCGGCGGTGACCCGGTCGACGTCGCCGTAGGTCAGCAGCTGGTCGCCGGACTCCAGTGCGGTCCCGGAGGCGAATTGCCGGAACGCATCACCGAGGAGTTCGCCGAGCCGCGGCGTTGCCAGTGTGGTTTCGTGGATGCTCATGAGGAGGTTCGATCCCTTCTGCTGTGCAGATGTGCGATGACTTGGGTGTAGCCGAGGGTGGACAACGACTGCAGGCGCGTGGGTTCGCCAACCAGGTCGATGGACCCCACCACCCGGGTGACGGCTCGGATGACGCACTCGAGCTCGACCTTGGCCAGGGCCGATCCGAGACAGAAGTGGTGCCCCACGCCGAGGGCGAGCTGTCGGTTGGGCTCACGCGTCGGGCGGAACTCGTCGGCATCCTCGAACACCGACTCGTCCCGGTTGGCGCTCGGCAGCCAGAGAGCGACCGTGTCTCCCTCGCGGACGGTCACGTCGCCGATCACGCTGTCCTGGGTCGCCACGCGCAGCATGTGAAGAGCCGGGGACGAGCAACGCAGGATCTCGTCCACGGCCGTGCGAGCGAACGATTCAGTGATCTCGTCGGGCCACATGTCCGGCTGCCTGGCCCTGCTGATCATGGTCCAGTTGATGGCCTGTCGGGTGGTCTCGTTGCCGCCGATGATGACGTTGTCGCAGTTCAGCAAGATCTCTTCGTCGGACAGTCGGCGCCCACCGACCTCGCCGTGGGTCAGGACGCTGACGAGGTCGTTGCGAGGACGGACCCGACGCTCCTTGACCAGGCTTGCGAAGTAGTTGAGCAGGCTGGCGTGGGCGCGGGTCCGCACTGCTCGAGCGTTGGTGGCGGACCCGAGTTCGGGGTCTTCGGCACCGAAGGCCATGGCGGTGAGCTCGTACATTTTCTGCCAGTCCGACTCGGGTACGCCGAGCAGCGCGCACACCGTCGCGCACGGGATCCATGCGGAGAACGCCGGGACGAGGTCCACCTCCTGGTCGAGCAGACCCTCGAGGCGTTGCTCGACTGCGGCCGCCACCGAGTCCGTCAGCTCCGCCACCCGTCGCGGGGTGAACCCCGCGCTGATCAGCGAGCGCAGATCGGTGTGACGGGGCGGGTCGGTCACCACCAGCATCTTCCCCGCGGCGGGGTCGCCCTTCTCACGGTCGAGACCGAGCATCATCCCCTTCTCGGAGGTGAATCGGGAGCGTCCCCGGAGCACCTGGCTGACGCCCGCATGGCTGCCGACGGACCAGAGACCCGGCCCCTCCGTCTCCTCGGTCCACGCCACACCGCCCATTGCTCGCAGGTGGCGGAAGGTGTCGAAGAACGCCTCGGTGGCGTAGTGCTGGGGCGGCCAGCAGATCCTCGATGGTTGTTACATGGGATGGCAATGTCTCTCCTGTCCGAATGCGATGGCACGTGCCATCGCGGGTGACGTGGGACTGTGTCCGCGCGCTAGGCGCTCCTCGCGGTCACGTCGGACCGCGTCGAGCACAGCCGCCGGACGTGACGTCCGAACAGCTCCGCGTCGATCAGGAACGAGTCGTGACCGTGCGGGCTGTCGATGATCTGCAGCTCCACCGAGGCACCCTGCGCCTCGAAGTAGCTCGCGAGCTCGACCTGTTGCTGCGGGGGGTAGAGCGCGTCCGTCCGGGCGCCGAGCACCAGCACCCGCTGCGGGGTGGCACGGGGCGCGCGCACTAGTTTCGCCAAGGCGTCGAACCGGTCCAGGGCCTCGCTGAGGACGACGAACGACCGTGGATCGAAGGTCTCGACGTACTTGCTGGCGTGACCCTCGAGGTAGGACTGGATCTCGAAGGAGTCCTCGAACTTCTCACAGTCCCCCGGCGCCTTCGACGGTCGCCGACCGAAGCGTGCGTCCCACGCCGTCGAGGGCCGATAGCTGAGCAGCGAGATCTTGCGGGCCAGTTTGACCAGCTCGTCGTCGAAGGTGGCACCGTCGATGCCGTCGAAGGCGCGGCGGACCAGGTCCCGCTGGACTCCGCGCATGGCCAGGGCGGCGGACGAGGAGCGGAGGCAGCCGGAGACGCTGACGTGCTGCCGGACCGTGCCCGCGAAGCCGCTCACGAAGGGGATCGCCACCATCGCACCCATCGAGGTGCCGATCAGCAGGTCGACATCGGTGATGTCGAGCGCGCCCAGCACGCGCGTCGCGGCCTGGGCCAGGTCGTCCAGCGTGAGCGTCGGGAAGTCAAGGGAGTACGGCACCCCGGATGCGGGGTCGAGCGAGGCCGGTCCGGTGGATCCGGCACAACCGCCGAGGTAGTCCATACACACCACGAACCGCTCGCGCGTGTCCACGGGGAGGCCGTCGCCGACGACCGTCTCCCACCACCCGCGTGAGGAGTCCTCGCCGCTGGAGGTGACATGGGGGTTCGCGGACAGCCCGCCGAGGATCACCACGCACGGGGCACCCGGTCGGCCGAACGTCTCGTAGGCCAGCTGGACGCCCGACAGCCGTCCGCCGGAGGCGAGCGAGAAGTCGCCGTCGACCTCGAGCACCCGGGCGTTGCCTGACACCCGGTTCACGGTCGGACCCCCCGGTCGGCGAGGTCCGGCTCGAGGCTGTCCAACCAGTCGTGGTCCGACCCCTCGGGCAGGTCCTCGAAGAGGTAGCTCGACAGGTAGCGCTCACCCGAGTCGGGAAGCATGGCGAGGACCACCGCACCCTCCTCGGCCCGGCTGCAGACGTCCAGGGCCATGGCGATGCTGGCCCCCCCCGACATCCCGGTGAGGACGCCTTCCTCGGTGGCCAGGCGGAGCGCCGTGTCCCTCGCTGCCTCCTCGGTCACCGCGCCCAGCTCGTCGATCACCGTCCGGTCCAGCACGGTGGGGGTGAAGTTGGGCGCGAGTCCCTGGATCTTGTGGCGGCTCCACTCCCCACCGGCCAGCAGGGCCGCGTTGGCCGGCTCAAACGCGACGATGCGTACGCCGGGCCGCGCGTGACGCAGCATCTGGCCCACGCCCGTGACGGTGCCGCCCGTCCCGAACCCGCTCACGAAGTAGTCGAGACGCTTGCCCGCGAAGTCCGTGAGGATCTCCGAAGCGGTCGTCTCGCGGTGGAACGCCGGGTTGGCCGGGTTGTCAAACTGTCTCGGTCGCCACCAGCCGTGCCGTTCCGCCAGCTCGTCGGCCCAGGCATTACCGCCGGCGCTCCCCATCTCGGGCACCTCGAACAACAGGACCTTGCCGCCGAAGGCGCGGATCAGCTTCCGGCGTTCCATGGAGAAGGTGTCGCCCATGACGGCCACGAACTTGTAGCCCCGGGCGGCCGCGATCATCGCCAGCGAGATCCCGACGTTGCCCGAGGTGCACTCCACGATGGTGTCTCCGGGACGGAGCTCGCCACGGCGTTCGGCATCGAGCACGACGGAGAGCGCCAGTCGGTCCTTGACGGAGCCACCGGGGTTGACGCACTCCACCTTGGCATAGAGCTCGGTCCCGGGCGGTGCGATGTGGGGCAGTCGGATGATGGGGGTCGAGCCCACCAGGTCGAGGATGTTGTCAAAGATGGCCATTCAGCTTCGCTTTCCAGGTCGTGGCGTCGCAGGACGCTCTCTCGTCAACAGGTCTCACGCATCGCGGAGGGCAGCACCCACCTGACGAGCCATCTCCTCGGCCTCGGCGGTGCCCATCAGCCGGTTCTTGTACTGCAGGCGCAGCCGGCACGAGGACCCGTCGCGCTGCATCTGCACCTGCAGGTCGTCGACGGAACGGGGGCTGCTCGTCCTCAGGTCCTCGAATTCCGGGCACAGGCCCTCGTAGAAGCGAGTCTCGGTGAGCACGAGCCGCGGGTATCCGGCTGCGGCCACCTCCTGCGCGCACTTCTCGTCCGGCTGCTCGGTGAACCAGCCAGCACCCTCGAGGGCGGCTCGGCGCGCACGGATGTCCTCGAGCGGCTCGTGGGCCTGCACCCCGATCATCTTGAGCTGCGAGTGGTAGCCACGGAGGCCCCTGTGCTCGGGGTGCACGAACGGGTACCGCCATACCTGGACGTCGCCGCACAGGTCCGTCAGGGCCGCCGAGCACGCGCGCAGGACCTCGTCGAACCTGACGTCGCCGCGCTGCACCGCGACCTGGATGGTGGAGACGGCTCCCAGCCGCCCGGCGCCGCCCGCTCCCTCTGCCGCGCTGCTCGCGGGGAGAGCGGCTCGTACGTCGTCCTCGGCAGCCGGCTCGTTGTAGTAGCCGGTGTCGCAGACCGGCACCATCGGCGCGTACGTCGTCAGCCGCGGGGGCCGCGCCATGAGGACATCGCCCACGCTGGCGAAGACGTCGCACGCGTCGACGGCGTCGGCCACGAGATGGTTCACTCGGCAGCCGATGACGAGGTCGTCACCCACGACCGCCACGTCGACCCGCATGACCGCGAACGGCGCGAGCGGCTTGTGCGCGCGGAACCACTGGGCGACCTTCGTTGCGTCGGTCTCGGGACTGTCATGGCGGTGCACGTGCCCCGAGCGGCTGGCCTCCTCGCCGATGACGCGGTGGAGCGCGTCGGTGAGACCGCACGCGTCGACCCATGACTCGACGTGGGCCAGGCGGGCGAGGACGTCATCGCGCAGGTGACGACCGACCCTCCAGGCCAGGAACGGGTTCACGTCCGGCTCGACGACCGCGCTGGCGAGCATCTGCGCCATCGTGTCGAGTGGCGGTCGGTGGACCGGCAGCACGCTCACGCTCATCTGTCATCACTCCCGAGTGTGTCCGACAGGACGTTGTTGGTGGCCAGGGCTTCCCTGGTCCCACGGCGCCGACCGCTGGCCGACTGGGCTTTCCGAAGCTGTCAGCGCTCCCGGATGAACTGTGCGATCGCGGCTGCGCAGACGTACGCCTCGTCCGCGCCTGCGTCGACCGAGAAGTCGTAGTCGACGCCCCGGTGGACCCGGGCGGCCTGCTTGGCCGCCATCCCGGACTGCCGGTCGCCGCGCGCGATCTCCCGACCGGCCGCGATCTCGGCGTCGCACATCACGCCGACCCACACGACGTCGGTATCCCCCAGCAGCTCGGCCGTGCGCGCCTGCGACTCCCCTCCGTCGAGGAACACGTCGTCCAGCACCAGGTTGGCGCCTGCCTCCGACATGGCGCGGACCCCCGCGAGCCACGCGACCTCGAGCGCCCTGAAGTCCGCACCCGGGCGTACGTCACCACTGTCCTCGATGACCAGGCCCTCCGGTGCGCCCCAGAGCGAACCCGACAGCGCGTCGACGAAGTCATCGACGCTCAGGCTCAGCCAGCGCGTGCCGAGCGTTGCCTTGAGGCAGCGGGCGATCGAGGTCTTGCCCGAGCTTGATCCTCCGTTGAGGACGACGATCACGAGTTGCTCCTTGAGGTGGGACGACGATGGTCATGTCTGGCGGACTATCGCGCCTCGGCGGCGTACTGCCGGAGGCGGCGGGATCGACTACGTCGAGGATCGTCCCCGAGGTCGGTCTCGACGGCGAAGGGATGGCGACGGACGACGTCCTCGCCACGGCTGTAGGCGTCCCGGGGACTGTCGGCCAGCGTGATGACCCAGCCGAGACGGTCGGTGCTGTGGAGCAGCGGCTCCACACGGTCCCCGAGGTCCGCGGTCAGGGTGACCTCCTGCTGCTCGGGGTAGAGGCCGGCCACGGCCGGCTGGGCCACGACCGTCCCGGCCCGCTCGGACGCCCAGAACGTAATCGCCGCTGCCTGCTGCGGGATCGCCTCGCCGGGAAGGGTCCACGCAGGATCGTGTGCCCGTGACGCGATCTCGAGGTCCGGGAGGCTGATGCCCGTGGAGTGCAGCACGAGGAGCGGGATCGAGTCCCCGCCCTGGCGGTTGTGCGTCTCGACGATCCTGGGTCCCCTGGCCGTCACGATGATCTCCGTGTGCGAGCTCCCGTCGGTGAGCCCGATGGCGGAGAGGAAGTCGCTGACGTAGTGCCGGATCGATTCCTCGTCGTCGCCCGTGGCTCCGGGAATGACGTGGCCAATCTCCACGAGGCTGCTGGCGACGTGCTTGCGCGTGATGGCCGCGACGAGGTGGCGTCCTCGGTGGCTGAACGCCTCGACGCTGAACTCGGGACCTTCCAGGTATTCCTCCACGACGACTTCGGAGCACACCAGTCGGGCACTCTCGAACGCCTCGCGCACCTCGGCCCGGGTCCTGGCGACGGTGACGCCGAGGCTCCCCGCGGCCGAGGTGGGCTTGACCACCACGGGAAGGCCGACGCGGGCGAGCGCCGCCTCTGCCTCCGGCGCGGACGACACCACGGCGTGTCCGACGTGGAACCGTGCGTCGCAGGTGCGGAGGAAGTCGCGGAGCGCACCCTTGTCGCGAAGCATGTCCACCAAGACGGGGCTGACAGAGGTCGGGAGCGCGAGGCGCTCTGCCACGAGCGCAGCCGACATGAGTCCGTACTCCATGAGGGAGAAGATGCTGTCGACGGGAGTGCGCTGATGTGCGTCGCGTACGACGCGCTCGACCTCGTCCACGTCTCGCAGGCTGTCGACCGGGCACACCTCGTGGGCAGTTCGCGCGTAGTCGTCGCGCACGTGACGATGCTCCTGGACGAGCGTCACCAGGCACCCGCGTTCCTGGGCACTGCGCAGGGCCTCGCGGAGCACCCATCCGCGGCCTCCCACGACCACCAGGTGCGTCATCGCGGACCCCCCGCTCGCGGCATGGACGGCCGGTCGAGGTGGCCGACACGGGCGGGCGCCGCGGCGCGCAGCACCGTCGACGACGCGACGACGAGGTCGACGTACAACCGCGCGGACGATCGTCCGCAGCGCATGGCGGCAGCCATGAGTTCCCCCTGCCCGAGACTGCTTTAGGAATCCTGGGCAGGCTAGCCGCGGCCGACAAGGCTCGCAAATTGGAGCCTGGCACCGGCCCGCGTCGCCCCGAGCTCAGTCCATCACCGCGCCGAGGCGGTGCCCCGCGGAGGTCACCAGGGGTCGCGTCACCAGACCGACAGCACAGATGCAGACGGCCAGCCCCAGCCATGCCGGCGACCCGTAGGTGGCCACCGCTCCGATCAAGGTGGGACCGATCACCAGCTGCGCGTTGAATCCGAGGTCGAACGTCGCGTACACGTCGGCGGACCCCTGGTGCGGCGCAAGACCGGTCGCCATCGTCCAGGACGCCGTCGCCTGTGCGAGCTCGGCGGCAGTGATGAGGAACGCCAGAGCCGCCAGGAAGACGTACACGAGGGGAAGCTGCGCCGACACGGCGGCGGCCATGCACGCGCACGTCGAGGCCAGGAGGAACATCCCGAGGACCATCGTCCTCCGCCCCGCTCGCAGTGAGCCGCCGAGACGCGCGGTGGCCATGCGTTGCAGGAGCACAACACCCACCGTGTTGCTGACGTAGATGACCGATATCCACCAGTCCGCCATGGCGCCCTGGGCGATCACGAGCGGGATGCCGATCGACAGGACGCTGACGTGGAGGGTCGCGATGCCGTCCAGGGCCGCGACCTTGATGTACGGCAGCCGCTGCGACCACCGGAAGTGCGGCAGCGTGCCGTCAACGCTCTCCCGCTCCTGCTCGCTGCGTACGGCGTCCAGCACCGCTCGCGTCTTCGGGCCGGCGATGCCGACGGCCAGCAGCAGCGCGACACTGAGCAGGAACGTCGCAGCATTCGCGCTCACGAGGAGCGGGAGCGCGGTGTCGCCGATGACGGCGAGGGCTCCGGCCGTGAGGATGCCGCCGATCCCGAAGCCCACGTTGCGGATGACCCGCAGCGTCGCCAGGGCGTGGGCCCGCTCCCCCGGGGCGGCCGCCGCGGTCACCACCGTCGCGGCCAGGGGCTGCCATCCCCGGTCCGCCGCCGAGACGACGCAGGCGAGGAGGACGAACGAGGCGAAGTCGTCCGCGAGCAGGAAGCCGGCGTACCCAGCGCCGCTGACCAGCTGCAGCATCACGAGCGTGCCACCCACGCCGAGCCGGTCGGCGACCCGGGCGATGACCAGCGCGGCCACCAGCGCGAATACGGCCCCGATGGAGATGCCGAGACCGATCTGCGCACCACTCAGCTGGAGGTGACGCGCGAAGAAGATGACGCCGGCCGTGGTGTACATCCCGGTGCCGACGGAGTCGATGAGACTCGCGAAGAAGATCCCGCGCCGCACGTCGATCTGCGGCGTGGTGGCCTCAGCCGTCTGCACGGGAGTCCGCCGGGACCAGCCAGCGAGCAGTGTGGGGCCGGCCCACGAGGTCGAGGACGTCTGTCAGGGCCACCGCGGTGTCGAGCGTCGTCTCCGACCCGGCCTCGGACCCGGTCGTGAGCCATATCGGGCGCATCCCCACACGGCGCGCGCCCTCGACGTCGAACGAGAGCGAGTCGCCGACCATCCAGCACGCAGCGGGGTCGACTCCCAGCTCCCGGGACAGGTGACGAAACGGCTGCGGGTCCGGCTTCGCGGGTACGTCACCTCCGGCAAAGCTGACAGCGTCGAAGAGCGAGAGCATCTCCGGACCCATCTTCGCGGTCTGCAGTCCCTCGGGGCCGTTGGTCACCAGGCCCAGCAGCCACCCACGGTCCCGCAGCTCCGCCAGGACGTCCATCGCACCCTCGACGGGCTCGACGAGGTCGGGCCAGCGCTCCATGAACGCCGCGCGCAGCTCGGCGGCCGTGTCCGACAGGTCGAACTGCGTGACGATCTTGTGGAAGGTCACCGAGGGTGGGTCCGGGCTCGCCTGCTGCTCCCGCAGGAACTGACGGCCCGGCTCGCCCAGGTCGTGCTCGAGGACGAGCTCGTCCTGCCAGAGGTATATGGCCCTCGTGCTCTCCACAAGGGTGTCGTCCAGGTCGAAAGCAATCGCTTCGAGCCCCAGCTGCGCAGACATTCCCGAGTTCCTTCCATCGCCTTTGCTGGTTGCGGACGACACGCTAGCAGTGGGGATCGCCCGGGTACCCGGAGGTCGCGAAGGCTCACAGCTGGTCCGCACCTGGTGGTTGACCGGCCCGCAGACCACGACCTGCGGGTCGTCCACGGTGGTCTTCCACGTCCGAGAAGGAGTCCGGTCCGACTCGATTACCGACGTCAGCCGCTCGATCGACTGACCCACCGCTCTTGCGGCCCGGTTTGAGGTCGGGATCCGGCGGACCACGACGCCGCGTGACCATGCAACGTCCCATGCAACGGAGTGGCCGGAATCTCATTGCATCCAGATACTCCCCGATGCCGTCACGATCGGTCGATCAGCCCGCTGACCTGCGGTGACGTGAACCTCAACGCTTCTCGATGCCGATCAATCCGGGGTCCACGCCGTCCATGTCCCACAGTGCGGCCTTCATCAGTCCTCCGGGTCATAACCGAGGTTGGGAGAGAGCCAGCGCTCGGTCTCCTTGAGGGTCCAGCCCTTGCGGTCGGCGTACTCGGCGACCTGGTCGCGCGCCAGGCGACCGACCACGAAGTACTGCGACTTCGGGTGCGAGAAGTACCACCCCGAAACCGCTGCGCCCGGCCACATGGCCATCGACTCGGTGAGCTGGATGCCGGTGTTCGTCTCGACGTCGAGCAGCTCCCACAGGAGCGTCTTCTCGGTGTGGTCGGGACAGGCCGGGTAGCCCGGCGCCGGGCGGATGCCCGTGTAGCGCTCGGCGATCAGGTCGGCCTTGCTGAGCTCCTCGGCTGGTTGGTGCCCCCAGAAGTCGGTGCGCACCCGCTGGTGCAGCCGCTCGGCGAACGCCTCGGCCAGCCGGTCTGCCAGCGACTCCAGCAGGATGGCGGAGTAGTCGTCCAGGTCGGCCTTGAACGCCTTGACGCGGTCCTGGACGCCGATCCCCGTCGTCACGGCGAAGCCGCCGACGTGGTCGGCAAGGCCGGTGTCGCGCGGCGCGACGTAGTCGGACAGCGCGCGGTTGGGCACGCCCTCGCGGTGCTGTCCCTGCTGGCGCAGGTGGTGCAGCGTGGTGCGGACCTCGGTGCGCGAGTCGTCGGCGTACACCTCGACGTCGTCGCCGACCGCGCTGGCCGGAAAGAACCCGTAGACGCCGTTCGCGGTCAGCCACTTCTCGCCGATGATCTTGTCGAGCATCTCCTGCGCGTCGTCGTACAGCTTGCGGGCGACCTCGCCCGTCGCCGGGTTGTTCAAGATGTCGGGGAACCTCCCCTTCATCTCCCAGGCGTTGAAGAACGGCTGCCAGTCGATGTACTCGCGCAGCTCGCCGATGTCGTAGTCCTCGAGCACGTGCACGCCCAGCTGCGCGGGCACGGGGGGCTGGTAGCCCTCCCAGTCGACCGGCGTGGCGTTGGCCCTGGCCTGTTCGAGCGTGGCCATCGGTCGGTCGTGCTTCGTGGCATGGCGGGCGCGCAGCGAGTCGTAGTCCGCCTTCACGTCAGCCATCAGCTTGTCGCGGCCCGTCTCGTGCAGCAGGGCTGCTGCGGTGGGCACGGAGCGGGAGGCGTCCTTGACCCAGACCACCGGACCGTCGTACTTGGGGTCGACCTTCACTGCGGTGTGGGCCCGTGAGGTGGTGGCGCCACCGACGAGCAGCGGGATGGTGAGCCCCTGGCGCTGCATCTCCGTCGCGAAGTTGACCATCTCGTCGAGAGAAGGGGTGATCAGCCCGGAGAGACCGATGATGTCCGCGCCCACCTCGGCGGCGGTGTCGAGGATCTTCTGCGCCGGCACCATCACCCCGAGGTCGATCACCTCGTAGTTGTTGCACTGCAGCACGACGCCCACGATGTTCTTGCCGATGTCGTGGACGTCGCCCTTCACCGTCGCCATCACGATGGTGCCGTTGGTGTCCTTGACGGTCGCGAACTCAGGGTTGTCGAGCTTCTCCTGCTCGATGAACGGGATGAGGTACGCGACCGCCTTCTTCATGACGCGCGCACTCTTGACCACCTGCGGCAAGAACATCTTGCCGGCGCCGAAGAGGTCGCCCACGACGTTCATGCCGTCCATGAGCGGGCCCTCGATCACCTCGATGGGCCGGCCGCCACGGTCCAGGATCTCCTGGCGCAGGATCTCGGTGTCGTCGGTGACGTGGGCGTCGATGCCCTTGACGAGCGCGTGCGTGATCCGCTCGCCGATGGGCAGCGAGCGCCACTCCGCCTCGGCGGCCTCGTCGACCTCGCCGACCCGGTTGTGGGCCTCGGCGATCTCGAGCAGCCGCTCGGCCGCATCCGGTCGCCGGTTGAGGACGACGTCCTCGATGCGCTCGCGCAGCTCCGGCTCCACCTGGTCGTAGACCACGAGGGCACCGGCGTTGACGATCCCCATGTCGAGTCCGGCGCGGATCGCGTGGAAGAGGAAGACGGCATGGATCGCCTCGCGCACCGGGTTGTTGCCCCGGAAGGAGAAGCTGACGTTGGAGATGCCGCCGCTGACCTTGGCGCCGGGCAGGTTCTCCTTGATCCAGCGGGTCGCCTCGATGAAGTCCAGGCCGTACGAGGCGTGCTCCTCGATGCCGGTTGCGAGAGCGAACACGTTGGGGTCGAAGATGATGTCCTCGGGCGGGAAGTCGACCTCGTCGACCAGGATCCGGTACGCGCGCTCGCAGATGGCCTTGCGACGCTCGAGGTTGTCGGCCTGCCCGTCCTCGTCGAAGGCCATGACCACCGCTGCGGCGCCGTACTTGCGGCACAGCCGGGCATGCTCGCGGAACGTGTCCTCGCCCTCCTTCATGGAGATCGAGTTGACGATCGGCTTGCCCTGGACGTTCTTGAGGCCTGCCTCGATGACCTCCCACTTCGACGAGTCGACCATCACCGGCACCCGGCTGATGTCGGGCTCGGAGGCGATCAGCTTGGTGAAGCGGTCCATGGCGGCGACGCCGTCGATCATGCCCTCGTCCATGTTGACGTCGATGACCTGTGCGCCGTTGGCCACCTGCTGCACGGCCACGGACAGGGCCGCGTCGTAGTCGCCGTCCTTGATCAGCTTCCTGAAGCGAGCCGAACCGGTGATGTTGGTGCGCTCACCGATGTTGACGAACAGGCTCTCCTCGGTGATGTTCAGCGGCTCGAGACCCGAGAGCCTCATCACCGGCGAGGTCGCCACCGGCGTACGGCGCTGCTTGCCGCCCATCGCGTCGGCGATCGCGGTGATGTGCTCGGGGGTGGTGCCGCAGCAGCCGCCGACCAGGTTGAGGAACCCGGCATCCGCGAACTCGGCGAGCACCGCGGCCGTCTCCTCCGGCGCCTCGTCGTACTCACCGAAGGCGTTGGGGAGGCCGGCGTTGGGGTAGCAGGAGATGAACGAGTCGGCGAGGCGGGACAGCTCGGCGAGGTACGGCCGCATGTCGCTGGCACCCAGCGCGCAGTTGAGGCCGACGGCCAGTGGCCGGGCGTGCCGGATGGAGTCCCAGAAGGCCTCGGTGACCTGGCCCGAGAGCGTGCGCCCCGACGCGTCGGTGATGGTGCCGGAGATGATCACCGGCCACCGCCGGCCGAGGTCCTCGAAGAGCTGCTCGACCGCGAAGATCGCCGCCTTGGCGTTGAGCGTGTCGAAGATCGTCTCGATGATCAACAGGTCCGAGCCGCCGTCGACCAAGCCGCGCGCCGCCTCGTGGTAGGCCGCCACGAGCTGGTCGTAGCTCACGTTGCGGGCGCCCGGGTCGTTGACGTCGGGCGAGATCGACGCGGTCCTGGTCGTCGGTCCCAGGGCTCCGGCGACGAAGCGCGGGTGCTCGGGCGTCGAGACCGCATCGCAGGCGGCACGCGCCAGCCGGGCCGACTCGACGTTCAGCTCGTAGGACAGCTCGGCCATGCCGTAGTCCGAGAGCGAGATCGCGGTGGCGTTGAAGGTGTTGGTCTCGATGATGTCGGCGCCGGCCTCGAGGTACTCCTCGTGGATGCTCCGGATGATGTCGGGCTGGGTGAGCGTCAGGAGGTCGTTGTTGCCCACCAGGTCGCTCGGCCAGTCGGCGAACCGCTCGCCCCGGTAGCCCGCCTCGTCTGGCCGGTCGCGCTGGATCGCCGTGCCCATCGCACCGTCGATCACGAGCACGCGCTCGTTCAGCAGTGCGGTCAGCACCGCGGTGGCATCGGGCCGGCGGTCAGTCACGGGCTTCCTCTCGGGCGACCGCACGAGCGCGGTTCGTCCCAGCCTAGGGAGGCCATCCATGTGCCGGACGGCGTTCCCGCATCGTGACATCGCCCAAACATCCCGGTGAAATCCACGTCCGCACTAGGGTTACCGGGTGATCGAGATCGATGACCTGACCGACCTGGTGAACCCCGTGGTGATTGCCGCCTTCGAAGGCTGGAACGACGCCGCGGAGTCCGCCTCCCAGGTGGTCGGCCACCTGATCGACGTCTGGGGGGCCAAGGTGGTGGGCGCGATCGATCCGGAGGAGTTCTACGACTTCCAGGTCAACCGCCCGCTGGTCTCCACCGACGACAACGGTTACCGGCGGCTCATCTGGCCGACGACCCAGATCGCGGTTGCCTCACCACCGAACCTCGACCGCGACATCATCTTGATCCGGGGCATCGAGCCGAACATGCGGTGGAGGCAGTTCTGTGCCGAGCTGCTCGCCGCCTGCGACGACCTCGGTGGTGAGATGGTCGTCACGCTCGGCGCGTTGCTCGCCGACACCCCGCACACCCGGCCGATCCCGGTGACGGGCACCGCGACCGAGCCCGAGCTGGTCGACCGCCTCAAGCTCGAGCAGTCCACCTACGAGGGCCCGACCGGCATCGTCGGCGTCTTCCAGGACGCCTGCGTGCGGCTCGACATCCCGTCGGTGTCCTACTGGGCGGCCGTCCCCCACTACGTCGCGCAGCCGCCGTGCCCGAAGGCCACGCTCGCGCTGCTCGGCCAGCTCGAGGAGCTCCTCGGCGCCAGCATCCCCCTGGGTGAGCTGCCCGAGGAGTCCCGCGCCTGGGAGCGGGGCGTTGACGAGCTCGCCGAGGAGGACGAGGACATCGCGGAGTACGTCCAGGCCCTGGAGGAGACCCGCGACACCACCGACCTGCCGGAGGCATCCGGCGAAGCGATCGCGCGGGAGTTCGAGCGGTACCTCAAGCGGAGCCGGGGCGAGGAGCCGGAGTAGCTCCCGGGGTCTGTGGCTGCGGTTTGGTCCCAAACCGCAGGTCTCGACGCTCAGCACCTGCGGTTTGGTCCCAAACCGCAGATTGGGCTCAACCGCAGGCGCGGCTCACAGCGAGAGCCCCAGCGACGCATCGAGCAGATCGCGTACGACGCCGGCGGCGGTCCGGTCGGAGGTGTCGGCGAGCCCAGAGGTACCCAGCGTGGCGTCCACCCACGACTCGACGACGGCCACTGCGGTCGGGGCGTCGAGGTCGTCGGCGAGCGCCGCCACCACCGCCGCGACCACGGGGCCGGCCGGAGCACCGGCGCCGAGGGCCAGGGCCGAGCGCCAGCGCTGCAGCGTGTCGACGGCCTCGAAGAGACCCTTGTCGGTCCACTCCCAGTCGTCGCGGTAGTGGTGGTTGAGCAGGACCAGCCGGATCGCCATCGGGTCGATCTCGCTGTTGCGCAGGGCGGAGACGAAGACCAGGTTGCCGCGCGACTTCGACATCTTCTCGCCGTCGTAGGCGACCATGCCGGCGTGCGCGTAGGCACGCGCGAAGGAGGAACCGCCTGCCACCTGGCCTTCCCCGGCACTCATCTCGTGGTGCGGAAAGATCAGGTCGGAGCCGCCGCCTTGCACGTCGAACGACTCGCCGAGGTGCTCCTGGGCGATCGCCGTGCACTCGATGTGCCAGCCGGGGCGGCCCGGGCCGTAGTGGCTGTCCCAGGCGGGCTCGTCGGGGCGCTCGGCGCGCCAGACCACGCAGTCGAGGGGGTCCCGCTTGCCCTCGCGCTCGGGGTCGCCGCCCCGCTCGGCGAAGACCAGGAGCATCTCGTCACGCTCCATGCGGGAGATCTCGCCGAAGCGCGGGTCGGACGTCACCGAGAAGTAGAGGTCGTCGTCGA
The DNA here is from genome assembly GCA_963721925.1 of uncultured Actinomycetota bacterium. Lineage (GTDB taxonomy): Bacteria > Actinomycetota > Actinomycetes > Propionibacteriales > Nocardioidaceae > Nocardioides. The sequence continues at coordinate 31,228 of CAVRLH010000010.1, forward strand.
CCCGGTAGATCGACCCGGCCGCCTCGAGCCGCTTGATGAGGGCCGTCACGAGCGGGATGGACTCGACAGCCCCGACGTAGTGCTCCGGTGGCAGGACCCGGAGCGCCTCCATGTCCTGGCGGAACAGCTCCGTCTCACGCTCGGCCAACGCGACCCAGTCGATGCCCACCTTCCGCGCGCGCTCGAGGAGCGGGTCGTCGACGTCGGTGACGTTCTGCACGTAGCTGACCTGGTGCCCGGCGACCCGCCAGGCGCGGTTCAGCAGGTCGAATCCGACGTACGTCGCGGCGTGCCCGATGTGGGTGGCGTCGTACGGCGTGATCCCGCAGACGTAGAGCCGTGCCGGTCCCTCCGGCCGCGTCTCGACGAGCGTGCCGGTGGCGGTGTCGTGGATCCGCACCGGTGGACCGTCGACGGGGAGGGTTGGCACATCGGGGGCTGACCAGGCACGCATGGCGGGCAGCCTACCCAGCGGTTGGGTTCAGAACGGCGGCCAGGGGATGGCCGGTCCGCGCGAGTGCGGCGCGGGCATCACCGGGTCGGCGAGCAACCGACGGGCCCGCGACTCGAGAGCGTCGACCTCGTCCTTCGCCAGGAGGTCGGCGAGCACGCTGTCGCCCACCCGGGACAGCACGGCGGCCACCCCGGAGACGTCCTCGTCCGACAACGGCTCGCCCAACCACCCCCACAGCACGGTGCGCAGCTTGGCCTGGACGTGGAAGCTCACGCCGTGGTCGACGCCGTAGCGGTGTCCGTCGACCATCGGGAGCACGTGCCCGCCCTTGCGGTCGGCGTTGTTGACCAGGACGTCGAAGACCGCCATCCGGCGCAGCGCCGCGGAGTCCTCGTGCACCAGCGAGACCGCCCGGTCCCGCTCGTCGACGCCGTCGAAGACGTGCAGGTAGCCCTTCGGGGCGCTGCCGGTGCGGACGATGTCGACGGGGGCCTGCTCGGGGTCGGGCTCCATCCATGCCTGCACCATGCCCGGACCGTGTGGCCCATCGCGCAGCACCGTGGGCGGCACGACGCCCCAGCCGAGCACCTCGGAGACGGCGTACGCCGCCACCTCACGAGCGGCCAGGGTGCCGTCCGGGAAGTCCCAGAGCGGCCGCTCCCCCGCGATGGGCTTGTAGACGATCTTGAGGTCGCCCAGCGTGCCGATGAACGTAGCGTTGGAGGCGGGCATGACCCGCCCGTGCAGTTCCAGGTCACCCTCGAGCAGGTCCTCGGCCCCGATCGTCAGCTCAGGCATCTGCGTGCCTCAGGGATCACGCCGGCGGAACCCGTTGGCGCGTACGCACAGGTGGCCGTCCGGGTCGAGCGGGTTGCCGCAGAACGGGCATGGCGGGCGTCCGGCCTCGATGACCCGCGCCGAGCGCTGCACGAACGCCCGGGCCATCCCTGCACGCAGCCGGACCAGGAAGATCTCGTCGGGCTCGGGCTCCTCGAGGTCCTCGTCGACCTGCTCGGGCGAGACGACGGCGGCCTCCGTGTAGGGGAAGACCTCGATCACGATGCGCTCGTCGCTGGGGTCCCACGACAGGGTCATGGTGCCGGCCCGGAACTCCTCCTCGATCGGCTGCTCGAGGGGGTGGTCGTCGTCGAGGTCCACCGGCGCGACGGCGGGGATGAGCCCCTTGGTGTCCTCGGTCGTCATCAGCTCGTCGAGAAGCTCGTCAACTCGTTCCACGAGCGCGGCGACCTGCTGCTTCTCGAGCCCGACCGTCACCAGCTTCGGTCCGGTGCGCGCCTGGAGGAAGAAGGTGCGCTGGCCGGGCAGACCGACGGTGCCCACGACGAAGCGGTCAGGTGGGTCGAAGGCGTGCACGACGGGCATGCCGTCCACCTTATGACCGCCTTCCAGGCGGCGTGGGGCCCGCTCCCCCACCGACGGCTGCGTCGGTGTCCGCCTTGCGGCGCGTCCGCCTCGTCGGCTTCGGCGGCCTGAGCCAGGACAGGTCGCCGGCGTGGGTGTTGCTGGCCAGCACGTACGGACGCATGTCGGTGTACCTGATGATGCTCACCGACGCCGGGTCGACAACGATCCGCTGGAACTGGTCCAGGTGCGTTCCCAGGGCATCGGCGAGGATCGACTTGATGATGTCGCCGTGGCTCACCGCGACCCACACCGCGTCGTCCCCGTGCTCGTCGCGGATCTGCGCGTCGCGTCGTCGTACGGCCGCCACGGCCCGGTCCTGCATTCCCCGCATCGACTCGCCGCTGGGGAACGCGGCAGCCGAGGGCTGCTGCTGGACGAGCTTCCACAGCGGCTCCTTGACGAGGTCCTTGAGCGCCCGGCCCTGCCAGTCCCCGTAGTCGCACTCGGTCAGCTTGGAGTCCCGGCTGGCCCGCAACGCGTCGGGATGGGCCGCCACGATCGCGGCAGCCGTCTGCCGGCAACGCTCCAGGGGGCTGGTCACGACGGCGCGCAGCGGCACTGCTGCCAGCCGCTCCCCGGTCGTCCTGGCCTGCTGCTCGCCGGCCTCGTCGAGGAGCACGCCGGGCGTCCTTCCGGCCAGTACGCCGGTGGCGTTGGCCGTCGTACGGCCGTGGCGGACGAGGATCACGGTTGCCATGGCGGCGACTGTAGCCGGGTGCCGCGAGGACTAGCCTCGTTGCTGTGATCGTCGACAACGCCCTGTACCGCGCCGGGGTCCGGGTCCCGGTCGACTGCGAGATAGCCGATCTGGCGGCGATGCGTGAGCGCATCGGTCCCGGCGACTTCGTGTGGGTCGGCCTGCACGAGCCGACCGTTGAGGAGATGGAGGAGGTCGCGAACGCGTTCACCCTGCACCCGCTCGCCGTCGAGGACGCGGTCCACGCCCACCAGCGTCCCAAGCTCGAGCGCTACGAGGACTCCTTGTTCCTCATCCTCAAGACGCTCTGGTACGTCGACGACGACGACGCCGTCGAGACCGGCGAGATCAGCCTGTTCGTCGGCGACGACTTCGTCGTCTCGGTGCGGCACGGCCGGGGCGGCGACCTCCACGCGGCGCGGATGGGACTCGAACAGCGTCAGAAGGTGCTGGTGCACGGCCCGTCGGCCGTGGTCTACGCGGTGTGCGACCAGGTCGTCGACCACTACGAGGACGTGGCTGCGGCGCTGACCGAGGACGTCGACGAGGTAGAGGAGTCGGTGTTCAGCCCTGACCGCACCCAGGACGCCGCCCGCATCTACGTGCTCAAGCGCGAGCTGGCGGAGGTACGCCGTGCCGTGCTGCCGCTGCGTGACCCGATCGCTCGCTTCACCAGCGGCATGGTGAGTGGCATCGACGCCGAGGCCGGCCCGTACTTCCGCGACGTCGGCGACCACCTGGCCCGGGTGTCCGACACGATCGACGCACTCGACCTGCTGCTGTCGACGGCCTTCGACGCACACCTGGCGCAGATCTCAGTCCAGCAGAACAACGACATGCGCAAGATCTCGGCGGGTGCGGCGCTGGTCGTCGTGCCGACCATGATCGCCGGCGTCTACGGCATGAACTTCGAGCTGGTCCCCAGCAACGACTGGGACTACGGCTTCGCCTTCGCGGTGGTCTTGATGATCGCCTCGACCGGGGTGCTGCTCAGGCTGTTCAAACGGTCGGGCTGGTTGTAGATCCGCTCAGGCCGCGAGCACGCCGGTCGCCAGCAGGAGCAGCGTGGCGGCGCCGAGGGCGACCCGGTAGAGCACGAACGGGGTGTAGGACTTCGTCGAGACGTAGCGCAGCAACCAGGCGATCGCGCTGTATCCCACGACGAACGACACGATCGTCGCGACGACCGTGGGGCCCCAGCCGTAGGCGTTGTCGCCGTCCGGGATCGACTTGAGCTCGAAGAGCCCCGCACCGACGACCGCGGGGATCGCCAGCAGGAATGCGTAGCGGGTGGCCGCTTCGCGCTCGAAGCCGAGGAACCGGCCCATCGAGATGGTCGCGCCGCTGCGGGAGACGCCAGGGACGAGCGCCAGCGCCTGAGCCGCACCCATCAGGATGGCGTCGCGCAGGGTGAGCTGCTTGATCTGCTTGTCGCTGGCGCTGGTGCGGTCGGCGATGCCGAGCACGATGCCGAGCACGATCAGGGTGGAGGCGATGATCCACAGGTTGCGGAAGTCGCGCTCGATGACGTCTTTGAGCAGTACGCCGAGCACGACGATCGGCAGCGAGCCGATGATGATGAACCAGCCCATCCGAGCGTCGATGTGGCCGCGGTACTCCGGCTTGAAGAGCGAGATCACCCACGTCGAGCCGATGCGCCAGATGTCCTTGCGGAAGAAGATGAGCACCGCGAGCTCGGTGCCGATCTGGATCACCGCCGTGAACGCGGCGCCAGGGTCGCCCCAGCCGAAGAGCTCCGGGAAGATCCGCAGGTGGGCGCTGCTGGAGATGGGTAGGAACTCCGTCAGTCCCTGGATCACGCCGAGCACCACGGCCTTGAAGAGATCGAGCACGGCGCGAAGCCTACGGGTGTTCCCACCGCGTCCGGCGCATGGCCGACGCACCGGCCCGGCGTGGCGGCGGGCCGGGTGCTCGGTGGTCCGGTGGACGGTCGCTAGCGTGGCGCCATGCAACAGCGCTCAGTGGGCTCGACAGGGCTCAAGGTCTCCCGGCTCGGCCTCGGCACGATGACCTGGGGACGTGACACCGACGAGCACGAGGCCCGCGACCAGCTGATCTCCTTCGCCGAGGCGGGCGGGACCTTGATCGACACCGCCGCCGGGTACGGCGACGGCGCGTCGGAGGAGCTGATCGGCACGCTGATCGGTGACGTGGTCGCGCGCGACGAGGTCGTGCTCGCGACCAAGGCCGGCATCTCCCGGCGCACCGGCGAGCGGGTCACGAACACCTCGCGTGGCCATCTGCTCACCAGCCTGGACGCCTCGCTGCGCCGGCTCAAGGTCGACCACGTCGATCTGTGGCAGGTCCACGTCTGGACCGACGAGACGCCGCTCGAGGAGACGCTGAGCGCGCTCGACCTCGCGGTCACCACCGGCCGCGCGTCGTACGTCGGGGTCTCGAACTACTCCGGGTGGCAGACCGCGCAGGCGGCCACCTGGCAGCGCGCAGTGCCCGGGCGCACCCCGCTCGCCTCGACGCAGGTCGAGTACTCGTTGCTGAGCCGGGGCATCGAGCACGAGGTCGCGCCCGCGGCCGCGGCCCTCGGTCTCGGCATCCTCCCGTGGTCGCCGCTGGGACGTGGCGTGCTCACCGGGAAGTACCGCCAGGGCACACCGTCGGACTCCCGCGGCGCCTCGCCGCACTTCGCGAACTTCGTCGGCGCCTACCTCGACGAACGCGGCCGCGGCATCGTCGAGGCCGTGTGCCGCGCAGCCGAGGGGCTGGGCTGGACGCCGCTCGAGGTCGCGCTGGTGTGGGTGCGGGACCGGCCCGGGGTGACCGCGCCCATCGTGGGCGCTCGCACCGCCAGTCAGCTGTCCGGCGCCCTGGGAGTGGAGGAGCTGGTCCTGCCCACCGAGATCGTCGAGGCACTCGACGACGTCTCTGGAGAATGACGTCATGAGCAGCGCCCACCCCCGGCCGCCCACCACGCGTGGGGTGGAGTGGGAGTTCCAGAAGGTGACGTTCTCCCGGGAGTTCCCGCGCGGCGTGGTGACCAAGCTGCTCGTCGAACGGGCCGAGCACGGCGGATGGGAGCTCGACCGGGTGCGCATCGGCCCCGACGGCACCCGGCGCGTCGTACTGCGGCGCAAGATCATCCGGCAGCGGCTGAGCCTCCCGGCCTGAGTCTCAGCCGCCCCACGGCGGCACGGGTTGGGCCCGCAGCGTCGTTTGGTCCCAAACCGCAAGTCCAGCGGTCAGTTGTCTGCGGTTTGGGACCAAACCGCAGCCATCACACGTCGTCGAGGAACCGGTCGAACACCCGCGCCCCGAACTCCAGCGCATCCACCGGCACCCGTTCGTCGACGCCGTGGAACAGCGCGGTGAAGTCGAGGTCGGAGGGCAGCCGGAGGGGCGCGAACCCGTAGGACCTCATGCCCAGCTTGTTGAAGTGCTTGGCGTCGGTGCCGCCGCTCATCGTGTACGGCGCGACGACGGCGCCGGGGTCCTCGGCGAGGATGGAGCGGGTCATCGCGTCGACCAGGCTGCCGTCGTACGGCGTCTCCCAGGGCGGTTGCCGCGAGAGGAAGTCGACGCTGATGTTCTCCCCGCACAGCTCGGCGAGGGTCGCGAAGAACTCGTCCTCGTAGCCCGGCAGGAACCGGCCGTCGATGTGGGCGCTCGCCTCGGTCGGGATGACGTTGACCTTGTAGCCGGCATCGAGCTGGGTCGGGTTGGCGGTGTTGCGGATGACCGCGCCGAGCATCCGGGAGGCGTCGCCGAACTCCTCGATCAGCGCCTCGGCGTTCTCCGGGGTGGCGGTGGTGCCGGCCAGGCTGGCCACCGAGGCGAGCAGCACCTCCATGGTGGGGGTGAGCCGGACCGGCCACTCGTAGGCGCCGATCCGCGCCACCGCGCCGGCGAGCTCGGTCACGGCGTTGTCGCGGTTGATCATGGAGCCGTGACCGGCGCGGCCGCGGGCGGTCAGCTTCATCCAGGCCATGCCCTTCTCGGCCGCCTCGATCAGGTAGACCCGCTTGCCCCGCACCGTCGTGCTGAAGCCGCCCACCTCGCCGACCGCCTCGGTGCAGTCGGCGAGCTCGTCGCGCATGTCCTCGATCAGCGCCTCGGCTCCGTGATGGCCACCAGCCTCCTCGTCGGCGGTGAACGCCAGCACGATCGGCCGGTCCGGGACGCGACCGTCGCGGGCGCGGGCCCGCACGACCGACAGCAGCATCGCGTCGAAGTCCTTCATGTCAACCGCACCGCGGCCCCAGACGTAACCGTCGCGGACCTCGCCCGAGAACGGGTGCACCTGCCAGTCCTCCGCGGCGGCCGGCACGACGTCGAGGTGGCCGTGCAGCAGCAGCGGCTCCCGGTCGCCGGACCCCCACCGAGCGACCACCGAGGTCCGGCCAGACGTGCGTTCGTGCAGGGTGGAGGGGATGCCGACCTCGTCGAGCAGCTCGGCGACGTACTCCGCCGCCTGGCGCTCCCCGGGGCCCTCGGCCTCACCGTAGTTGGACGTGTCCATCCGGATCAGCCGGTGACAGATGTCGACTACCTCGCCCGCCGGGTCGTGAGTGGACAGCGTGGTCGCCTCGGGCGTCGTCATGGCTTCATCAAACACGACGGAAGGACAGGCCTGCCCCGGCGAGGGCCTCCCGCAGCCGGTCCATGGCGAACGGCCCGACACCGTGCAGGTCGGACACCTCTCGCTCGCTCACCCCGGTCAGCGACTCGAGCGTGGTGTGTCCGGCAGCCGTCAGCGCCCGCGAGGCCGGTGCCCCGGTGCGCGGCAACGGCGTGCCGAGGGGAGGCGCGGGTCGGTCGCGCGGCTGCCTGCCGTGGTCGACGACCGCCCTGCCGCGAGGCGACAGCCGGTAGCCGATGTCCAGGGACTCCGTCAGCCCGCGTTCCTTGAGCTTGCGTACGTCGCGCTTGAAGCTCGCCGTCTCACGACCCACCTGCTCGGCGAGCTCGGGCGCGCGTCGACCCGGGAACAGGTCGATGAGGTCCAACGACGCGCGGGTCCAGGGGCCTTCGGAGGACGACGCGTCGAGCCGGTCCAGCCAGGCGTTCAGCGTCGCGACCTCGTCGTCGTCGGGCACCGTCTCGCGCAGCACCTCTCGGGGATCTCGCCCGGAGTGCCGCAGCCCCACCCGGAACACGGGGTCGTCGGGGCGGGCGGCGAGGGCGTCGAGAAGCGTGGTCAGGGAGTGCGCGCCGGCTCGGCAGGCGTCGTCCTCTGTCAGGGAAGCCGGCTCGACCTGGTCGATCGACGTCACCTCGACCAGACCCACGGCCGTACGCATCCGGGTGCCGACCTTGACGCGCGGGCGCGCCCAGCGCCGGAAGGCCAGGTCGACCTCACCCCTCACGATGGCCGCCAGCTCGGCGGGTCTGATCATCATGAGGCCAGTATCATGCCAGGGGGCCGGGGCCCGCTGTCGTCGTCCCGGGTCCACGCCGGTCGGCGGACCACCTCAGCCCCGCCGCGCCGTCAGGCGTAGGCCGATGGAGCCCGCCTTGCTGGGGGGGCGTTGAGGCCGACGAAGCCCACTACATCAGGGGTGGGGTAGCGGACTTCGCCGGTGCTCTCGAGACGAGCTCCATCGGTGTCTGGGGAGGGGCTGACCGTCGTGGTCGACGTGCTGAGACCACGGCCATGGGAGGTCGGGTGAGGGTCGTCGTGCGGGCCGCTGCGCGGGACAGGGTGAGGTCGGGGTCGAGCATGTCGAACATCTTGGACATGCTGGCCGACATGCCGGTCACCACGACACGGTCGGCGTGGCTGGCCTCATAGATCAGCCGCGCACTACCCAGGTCACAGAAGTCGAGGCGGCTCAGGTCGAGGATCAACAGGTGCTCGACTCCACCGGCCAGCGCCTGGGTGAACTCGACCTGCAGCTGGCCGCGGGTGGCCAGGTCGCACTCACCACACAGCGACAGGATCGTCGAGCGCCCGCGGGCGTGGAGGCGTGGCAGCGGGAGGTGTGCGGCGGCGACATCGACGGTGGCGGTCATGGATCTACTCGTCTCGCGTCCGAGCTGCGGGATGCACGCGTAGCCCGACCGATGCGCGGATTTTCAGCGCTGGTCGCGGGACTCGGACACCGAGGCCCATGGGCGGCTGTGGATTCAACCACTTTCAGTGTAGCGACCCCCAAGCCCACCGCAACCCTTGAGAGACGGTCAATCCACGTCGTTCGCCGGCTGGTCGGCGTCCTGCCGGTTGCCGTGCGACATCTCTGCGACGAGGTCCATGGCGATGTCGCGGAGCTTGCGGTGCTGCGCCTGGGAGAGCTGGCGCAGATGGTCGAACGCCTCGTCCGGATCGCACCCGCGCTGCGCCATCACGATGCCCTTGGCCATGTCGATGACCGCCCGCGAGGAGAGTGCCTCACCGAGGTTGACAGCGGCCGTTCGCGCGCGGGTGAAGGCCTCGGCGTTCGCGAGCACGATCGCGGCCTGCTCGGCGAACAGTGATGCCGTGCCGGCCGAGGCCTCGTCCATGGCCCAGGCGCGCAGCGAGTAGATGTTGAGGGCACCCAGCCGAGCACCGTGAGCGGTCAGGGGCACGGCCACGACACCCCTCAGCCCGTGCCCGAGGGCAGCAGGGCTGAACCGGGGCCAGCGCCTCTCGAGCTCGAGGCTCTCGACCAGCACCAGCTCCTGGGTCCGATACGCCTGCAGGCAGGGTCCCTCGTCCAGGGCGTACTGGATCTCGTCGATCCGCCGTACGAAGTCCCCAGCGACGGTCACCGTGCTCGCCTTGCCATCGACGACCCAGGTCACCCCGGCCCCGTCCGCGCCGTCCACCACGCGTACCGACAGCTCGGCGACCCGCTGCAACGACTCCTGGAGGGACTGTTCGGAGACGACGAACTGCCCCAGCGCGGCGAAGCTCGCGGTCATCTCAGACGCGATCGCGCCAACCTCGTCGGCCATGTCCCACTTCCACTGCCTCAAGGCGCGCGCACGCGCCCTCCCATCCACAAAGTGTGCCCATGAGTCGCCCGGTTCACAAGGACACCAGCCCCGGACTGCGGAGAAAGATCGCGTGCGCAGGTGCGGGCGCCCAGTCGGAGCTGGGCCGACCTAGATGAACAGCAGCTGTGCGCCGTCGGTCTTCTCGATGAAGTCCGAGGCACTGATGATGGCCTCGACCTCGTCGTAGAGATCCTTCTCCTCCAGGTGCTGCATGTCGGCCGACATCCTGCAGGCCCACAGGTGCCCTCCGGAGTCGACGATCTGCTGGAGGAACTCGGGCACTTCGGGGACGCCGACGTCGGCGATCGACTTCTTCATCTGGTGGGTGGCCATCGTCGTCATGCCGGGGAGACCACCCAGGCCCTGGGGCAGGTGGGTCGCGGTGTTGCCGAGCATCGTGAACTTCAGGTCACCCATGGTCGACTTGTTGATCATGTCGAAGCCCCAGAACGTGAAGAACAGATGCGTCTCGATGCCCTCGCCGAGGGCCGCGTTGGCCAGGATCAGACCCGGATAGGCCATGTCGAGGGTGCCCTTGGAGCAGATGATCGCGAGCTTGCGTTCCGATCCGGCGTCGTCGTCGAACGTCGGCACGAGGGGTGCTGGGCTGGTGGTTGTCATGTCGGTCTCCTTCTCGGCGCTCACACGCAACCGCGGGGCTTGGGGAGCCCGGCGATGTAGGCCATCTTCTTGGCCGGCTTCTTGGGGAACAGGGCGAACAGCTGCTTGGTGGGGATCCCGCCGACGGTCGAGACACGACGCAAGGTCGCTGTCTCCTGCTGTTCTGGGAAGTCACTGCGCAGGAAGCGGATCGCCTGCCAGTGGTCATCGCTCATCGCCACGCCGATCTGGCCGGCCAGGGCAGTGCCCAGCTCTTCGGTCCACTCGTCGTAGTCGGTCATGAACCCCTCGTCGTTGACGTGGATCTGGTGACCGTCGATCGTGGTGCTGGGCATCGTCATACCTCCTGCTTCTCTTTGATTCGGGGAGTGACCTTGCCGGCCATGGACATGTGCGCGGGCAGGGGCAGGGGACGCCCGGGGAGCAGGACGTTCCAGTAGATCCAGCGGAAGGCGAGCTTCCCGAGGTGGTTGGCGCGGGTCTCCTTCAGCAGGCCCATCGGCCCGATGAGCGGCAGCGGGTACTTCCCCGGCAGCGGCTCGGTGTCGTAGTTGAAGTCGATCAGCAACGCCTTGTCGTTGCCGGACTCCACGAAGCAGTTCGCGTGTCCGTCGAAGGAGCCGGTCATCGGCCGCCCGGCGATGTGCTCCAGGAAGTTGCCGACGAAGACCTCGGTCGCGAAGTGCGCCACCGACCCCGCCTTGGAAGCGGGGATGTCGCTGGCGTCGCCCACGGCGAAGATGTTGTCGTAGTGCTTCGAGAGCAGGGTGTGCCGGTCGACCGGCACGTAGTTGAGCTCGTCCCCGAGACCGGAGCGGGCGACGAAGTCGGCGCCCATGTTCAGCGGCACCGTCACGAGCAGGTCGTACGGGACCTCGCGCTCGTCGTAGGAGACGAGCACCTTCCGCTCGTCGTCGATCCGCTCGACGAGGAAGTCGGTCTCGACGTGCACCTTGCGCTCGTCCAGCATGCCGCCGAGGTGGGCGGACGCCACCGGCTGCGTGAACGCACCGTCGAGCGGCGTCACGTAGACCAGCTCCACCCGGTCGCCGAGCCCCCGCGCCTGCAACCACGCCTGGGCCAGGAAGGTGAACTCCAGCGGAGCGACCGGGCACTTGATCGGCATCTCGGTGATGTGTACGACGAGCCTCCCACTGTCGAAACGCTCCAGCGCCTCCGCGAGCGCCTCGGCGCCGTCGAGGGTGTAGAAGTCGAAGATGCTGCGCCGCCACTGGGGGCCGAGCATGCCGGGCGTCTGGTCCGGCCGCGGTGTCGTGCCCGTGGCGATCACGAGCTGGTCGTAGTCGAGACTCCGTCCGTCGTCGAGGACGACGACGCTTGCACTCGCGTCGACCTTGTCGACCGAGCCGATGACGAAGTCGACGCCGTCGGGCAGGAAGGCGTGCCGGGACCTGACGACGTGCTCCCGGGTGTACCCACCGAACGGCACGAACAGGTAGCCCGGGTTGGTAGTGGTGCTCGTCGTCGCGGTCGACGACGGTGATGGACCAGTCCTTGCGGTCCAGGCGATGTGCGGAGCTTGTTGGCGATCATGGTCCCGGCTGTTCCGCCGCCGAGGATGACGAGATTCTTCATGGCTCTCTCCCTACGTCTGGTCTGGTGCTTCGACGCTAGCCACGGCTGCGACCTGGGAGCAGTGGCCTTGGTCCCCTATCGGCGGGACCCCTGCGAGAGCTCGCCTCCCACTGCACGATCAGCGATCGGCACACCACACGACCGCCTGCTGCGTGAGCAGGCGGTAGTGGTGCGGTCCCCCGCTATCGCAGCGCGGGATACCTGCGGACGACGCCCTGGTGCGACCACCAGCGACCGAGCCCCCACGTGTTGCCGGCGTGGAAGAGCAGCAGGACCCCCATCGAGAGCGCGCCGAGGAGGTGGTCGTCGAGGATCGGGTGGTTCTCCGGAGGCAGGACGACGGACCACATCAGCACGTACATCACGGCACCCGCAGCCGTCGCGTGACGCATGCCCACCCCGAAGGTGAGTGCGAGGCCGATGCCGAGCAGCCCGAGCATGAACAGCCAGTCCGCCCAGGCTGCGCCGGCGATGCCGTTGTAGAAGGACGTGAAGGGCCCGTCCGCGCCGAAGGCCAGGAAGCCCTCCGTCGGGCTGCCACCGTTGATCCAGGCCGCGTCGCCGAAACGGTCGAGGGTGCCGGCCTGGTCGTACCCGGTGTGGAACCCGAGAGCGAACGCCTTGTCGAAGAACGCCCACAGAAAGGTGAGCCCGAAGGCGATGCGCAGCACGGCGAGCACACGACGGGCCAACGAGGACGGCTGTTCTGCGGCCGGCACGTCAGAAGCGTCGCGACTCGCTCCGTGGGCTGTGTTGCGGTCGATCGTGGTCATGATGCCCTCCTCGGTCGGGAATGGTTCCCTCGCGCCCAGCATCCCGCCCGGTGCCGGTCCGGGTTCAGTGCCGATGGGCCCGACCTGGCGGCCGAAGGTCCCGGGCGACTCGGCAGGGTCCTTGGTCCCTCCAGCAGGGTGCCTTGAGCCCTGGCGACGCGCTGGGGAGCGTCCAGGGTGGAGGCGACGAGAGGACATCACCATGCAGGTCAAGCAGAGCCATGGAGTGCCCGCCGGCACCGTGGTCGTAGGTGTGGACGGCTCGTCGTCGTCCGACACAGCCCTGAGATGGGCGGTCGACCAGGCGTCGGCCGAGCATCGCACCCTGACGCTCGTGTACGCCGAGGCGCCGGTCGGACATGGCGACGGATCGAAGATCCTGGAGCACGCCCGCGACGATGTAGCCCGCCGGGCACCGGCGTTGGCCGTCCACGAGCTGATGGTGGTCGCCGATCCGCGCGAGCTGCTGCTGAAGCTCTCGGCGGACGCAGCCCTGATCGTCGTGGGGTCGCGCGGTCGCGGACCGGTGCGCAGCCTGCTGCTGGGCTCCGTGGGCGTCGCCGTGACCCGGCACGCTTCGTGTCCGGTCGTCGTCGTACGACCCGGAAACCCCGGCCTCGTGAGGCACGGGGTGCTCGTCGGCGTCGACGGCAGCGACAGGTCCCAGAGCACGCTCGAGTTCGCGTGCCGCCAGGCGTCGCTGCACCGGCTTCCGCTGACGGTGCTGCACACCTTCATCGACCCGATCCTCGTCGGGACCGGCGCGAGCGGGGTCGGTGTGCCGGTCCTCGATGTCCGGGCAGACGACATCGAGCGGGAACGGCTGCTGCTCGCCGAAACGCTGGCCGGGATGCAGGAGAAGTACCCCGACGTGCAGATGCGCAGCGAGCTGGCACGTGGCCTGCCCGGCGAGTGCCTGCTGGCGAAGGCACCCCGGATGAATCTGGTCGTCGTCGGCGGGCATGCCGGCGGTACGGCGGCCGCGCTGCTCTTCGGCTCGGTCGCGCTGGTCGTGGTCGAGCACGCCAGCTGCCCGGTGGCAGTGGTGCCGGTCGACCCAGGCGCATGACCGAGTCCCTGCGCGCCGGTGACGGACCGCAGGCAGACCGGTCCGGGGTGCCCAACAGGCCGGTCGCCGCTCACATGTGCCGGCAGGTCGTCGTCGCATCGGTGGGGAGCACTCCCGGGGCAGCCCTGCAGGCCATGCTCGCCTCAGGGCAGAGGCACCTCGTGGTCGTGGACCGTCACGGCGCCTTCCTCGGCGTCCTTCCCTCCAGCGCGGTCGCCGTCTCCACCCGGCCGACGCTGGAGGGCGTCGCGGCCGGCCCTGCCGTGCAGCTGTCCCCCGGATCATCGATGTCCGAGGCAGCGTCGCTGATGATGACCTACGGCGTCGACGCGGTGGGAGTGCTCGACCCTGGGGGCGACGTCGCCGGCGTCCTCCGGTGGTCCGACCTCATCGAGATGGCGACCGGAACCTGACGCCGATGACGCCGGGCACCGAGTTCACCAGGACCTCGGCCAGGTCCTGATCCGACCCGGCTCCCGGCCCGTCGACCAGGGCGACACCGTCCATGAGGTCCACGCGCCAGTCGAGGCCCGCCTGCCAGAACAGCTCTTCGACCTCGGACTTGAGCCACGTGTCCGGGCGCGCGAGCACCCGGATGATGTCGTGCCGGCTGACCACACCGACCAGGCTTCCGCCGTCGTGGTCGTCGACGACAGGCAGGGTCTTGACCGCTGACCTCACCATCAGGTCGGCGGCCACCGCGAGATCGGCATCGCCGGACACGGTGATGGGAGGGGCGCTCATGAGGTCGGCCACCACGGCATGGATGGGTGCCGCCGTGAGAGGGACCAGGATCTCGCTGCCGGGTGGGTCGGCTGCCACCATCCCCCTGATGACGTCGGCCTCGCTGAGCACACCGGTCAGGTGACCTGACGGGCCGATCACGGGCATCGCCGATATGTCGTGCAGGTCCAGCAGGGCGATGGCCGCCGTGACCCTGGCAGTGCCGGCCACGGTGACGGCCGGCGTGCTCATGACCTCTCGCACCAGCACTCCGGACCCCCTCAGGTCGAGCTCCGCGCCCTCGGCGCGCTGGTGTCGAGCGAACCAGCACGGCGCGGGGCCGCTGGGTCTGCCAGCAGGACCGGGCAGGTCGCCTCCCGGAGCACGGCGCGAGCGACCGGGCCGAGGGTGCGAGCCCAGGGGCACCACCGCGTCGTGCCGGCCGATCACCAGCAGCTCGGAAGTCTCGCCGGCCTCGATCAGGGCGTCGCTCGGGTAGGCGTGTCGCGCCACGATGTCGACGTCCACGCCGGCAAGGTCGTCTCCGATCTTGTCGAGAGCCGCCTGGACCTCTGTCGCTGGCGCGCGCGGCCCACTCCCTTTCCTCGGTGCGGTCCAGGATCAGGTCGTCATAGGCGGCCAGGAACGACCACGTGTGGAGGACCCGCAGGCGTGCACCCCGGCCGGCCGCCGCTCGGGCCGCTACCCGGAGGACGTGCTCGGCGCGCTCGGGCGCGTCCACTCCGACGGTCACCGTGGGAGGCTCTGCGCCCGGACTCGCGCGGCGACCAGTCAGCCGGCACCGACACGACCGGGACCAGCGCATGCGCTGCCACCCCGCTGGACACCGACCGGGTGACCACCCGCTGCAGCCGCGAGAGCGACCGACGT
This sequence comes from uncultured Actinomycetota bacterium, assembly GCA_963721925.1. GTDB lineage: Bacteria > Actinomycetota > Actinomycetes > Propionibacteriales > Nocardioidaceae > Nocardioides. The sequence goes on from CAVRLH010000010.1 coordinate 46,431, forward strand.
TGCAGGACGACCATCCGAGCGTCGACGGCCACCCGCTCGACGATGGCGGTGGCCACCCGGCCACCCGCACGAGCTCGGTGGTGATGGGCACGTCCGCCGCTACGAGGTCGGCTGCCGTTCGGCGGCCGCGGTGAGCGCCGAACGGCCCACCTGCTCAAGATCGATGGATCTCACCAGGACGGTCTCCGGCCCTTGCGCAACACGGTGGACGACGTGCAGGAGGTGCAGCCCGCACCCGGCTCGCGAGGCCTCGCCCGCGGCGTACGTCAGGGCCGCTGCCCGTCGGATCGTGGCCGACGGCGACCACGACGGGGTTAGGGTTCTGCTCGGTCATGACGGCCTCCCGGTGCATTCGCTGGCTGTGTCTCAACCGTGCGCCGATGCTCGTGCCCGCTCTAGGGACGAAGGGCCACTGTCCTGGTGGTCAGAAGACCCTGATCACCCGGGCCGCGGGCGCGCGACTGTCGAGCTACCAGCACGAGCCCACCGAAGGAGTCCCCATGAAGTCATGCGACTCATGTCGTGGAAGAGCGAGCCGATGATCCAGGAGGTGCCCGACCCCACCCCCGGGTGTGGGCCAGGTCGTCATTCAGGTGGGCGGTGCGGGCGCCTGCCACTCCGACTTGCACCTCATGCACGACTTCGACGAGGACGTGCTGCCCTGGGCGCCGCCCTTCACCCTCGGTCACGAGGACGCCGGGCGGGTCCACTCCGTCGGCCAGGGGGTGCCGTGGGGTTGAGCCCGGTCAACCGGTCGCCGTCGTCGGCGCGTGGGGATGTGGCACCTGTCGCCGCTGCCTCGATGGGCTGGAGACGTACTGCGACCGGCCGGACCTCGCTCCGGTCCCCGGAGGCGGGGGCGGTCTGGGGCTGGACGGTGGCATGGCCGACTACCTGCTCGTCCCCGCCGCCCGCCATCTCGTGGCGCTGCCCGACGGGCTCGACCCCGCCCAGGCGGCACCCCGACCGACGCCGGCCTCACTCCCTACCACGCCGTCCGGCGCTCCCAGGACAAGCTGGTCGCGACGTCGACGGCGGTCGTCATCGGCGTGGGCGGCCTCGGGCACCTTGCGGTACAGGTGCTGCGAGCCACCTCAGCCGCACGCATCGTCGCCGTCGATCCCCGGGAGTCGGCCCGTGACCTGGCCATGGCCTGCGGTGCCGACCTGGCGTTGGCTCCGGACGAGGACCTGGTCGACGAGATCCGCGAGGCCACGGGTGGGCTGGGTGCTGACGTGGTCCTCGACTTCGTGGGGTCCGACGAGACTCTGGCCGCGTCCGGCAAGGGCGCGCCTGGCCGCTCGCCGACGTGACGATCGTCGGGATCGCGGGCGGGACGCTCCCCGTGTCGTTCTTCGGACTGCCCGACGAGGCCAGTGTGCAGACGACACTACTTGCCGGGGCAACCGACGTGAGCTGGTCGAGGTCCTCGACCTGGCCGCCCGCGGGCTGCTCAAGGCGGAGACCACGCTGTACACCCTCGATGACGCCGCGCAGGCCTACCAGGACCTGGCCCACGGGACGGTGCGCGGGCGTGCCGTCGTCGTACCCACAGACATCTACCGGCCCTGATCGCGAGCACCCGTCACCCGGTGCGGCTTGCCGAGAGGAGTTGATGGTCATGGCCTACCCGGCGCATGTGGTGGCCCGGCTGGACCCCGAGGTGAGCCGCGGCCTGTGGCTCGTCAAGTGGCTGCTCGTCCTCCCCCACGCCGTCGTCCTGGTCTTCTTGTGGGTCGCCTTCACGGTCCTGACCGTGGTCGCCTTCTTCTCGATCCTCGTGACGGGGCGCTACCCGCGAGCGATCTTCGACTTCAACGTCGGGGTGCTCCGGTGGTCGTGGCGCGTCGCCTTCTACTCCTACGGCGCGCTCGGCACGGATCGGTATCCGCCGTTCACCCTTGCCGACGTGCCCGACTACCCGGCGCGGCTCGAGGTCGATTACCCGCAGGACCTCCGCGCGGCCTGGTCCTCGTCAAGTGGTGGCTGCTCGCGCTGCCGCACTACCGTGGTGGGGTTGCTGCTGGGTGGCGTCGGGGACTACGCCGTCTCCGATGACGGTCGCTCCCGCTTGGGGGGTTGGGATTCATCCCACTGCTCGTGCTGGTGGCAGGCGTGGTCCTGCTGGTCACCGGTCGCTACCCACGTCCACTGTTCGACCTCGTCCTGGGACTCGACCGATGGGTCCTCAGGGTTGCGGGCTACGCCGCTCTGATGACCGACGAGTACCCACCGTTCCGGCTCGACCAGGCGGCCGCGAACCCGGCGACCCCGAGGGCGATGCGGCCGACGGGCGACCTCCGCAGGCGTCTGGTGTGGCGGGAGCCCCACCTCGGCCGGCACCGGGTGGATGACGGGCCGCACGGTGTCGCTCGTCGCCGGGTGCATCCTGACCCTCACGGCCATGCTGCTCGGCGTGCCGGCGTCTGCGCTCCTCGTGGCAGACCGAGCTGTGCGCGACGAGACCGGGT